>CAWGHA010000037.1:0-149124 GCA_963822265.1 uncultured Acidimicrobiaceae bacterium | reverse complement strand
GGTGTCTCCGACGACGTCCTCCATGCGCTTGCCTCCGCTGTGGTCACGGTGCCCGACGGCTTCACCGTCCATCCGAAACTGGCACGGCAATTCGCGCAGCGCGACGACATGGTGGCTTCGGGAGAGGTGGACTGGGCGTTGGCCGAGGCCCTCGCGTTCGGGTCGCTGCTCTACGAGGGCGTCGACGTCCGCCTGACCGGGCAGGACACCCGCCGGGGCACGTTCAGCCAGCGTCATGCCGTCCTTGTCGATTACACCAACGCGGAGGAATTCGTTCCCCTGGCGCATCTCCATCAGGGCCTCGAGCGTGTCGGGGCCGCCAACCTCGAGCCACCGGAGCCGTTCGGCTCGTTCACGGTGCGAGACTCGCTCCTGTCCGAGTACGCGGCCGTGGGATTCGAGTACGGCTACTCGGTCGAGGCGCCCGATGCGCTTGTCGCCTGGGAAGCGCAGTTCGGTGACTTCGTCAACGGGGCCCAGATCATCATCGACAACTTCCTCGTCGCCGCCGAGATCAAGTGGGGCCAGCAGGCAGGGCTGGTCTTGTTGCTTCCGCACGGCTACGAGGGACAGGGACCGGAGCACTCCTCGTCTCGCTTCGAGCGCTTCCTTGCCCTCGGGGCGAGGGGCAACCTCCGTGTCGCCGTTCCCTCCAACGCGGCTCAGTACTTCCACCTGCTGCGGTCGCAGGCATCAGGCAGGCCGCAGCGACCGCTCATTGTGGTCACACCCAAGTCGATGCTTCGTGCCCGAGCGTCACGCTCGTCCTTTGCCGATCTTGAAACCGGTGCGTTCGTCCCGGTGATCGACGACGCGGCGACCGATCCGGCCGCCGTCCGCCGCATTGTGCTGTGCAGCGGCAAGGTCGCTCACGAGGCCGAGCAGCGCCGCGATGAACTGCCCGCAGAGGAGGGCGCGCGCTTGGCGGTGGTCCGCGTCGAACTGCTGTACCCGTGGCCCACCGCGTTCCTCAACGCCGTCTTCGACCGGTACGCGGCGGCGGAGGAGGTCGTGTGGCTTCAGGAGGAGCCCGAGAACATGGGCGCGTGGTCCTTCGTACACGGGCGTTTGCACTCCTCCCTCCCCGGGCGGCTCCGGCTCAGGCATGTCAGCCGGCCGGAATCGGCCAGCCCGGCCATCGGGAGCCTTGCCCTGCACCAGCTCGAGCAAGCCGACCTTCTGCGGCGGGCCATTGGCTGAACCGCATCACGTAGTAGTGGACGGGTCGAACCTGGCCACCGAAGGACGAACCTCTCCGAGCTTGGCCCAGCTCGACGAGGCCGTCCGGTCCTACGCGGCCGAGGACCCTGGCTCGAGCATCATCGTGGTCGTCGACGCCACGTTCGAGCACCGTGTCTCCGAATCCGAACGTGAGACCGTGCGCGAGGCGATGCTCGACGGCGACATGGTGTCGCCCCCTGCGGGCGCCATCGGGCGCGGCGATGCCTTCGTCCTGCGCATCGCCGAACGAACCAACGCCGTGGTCCTCTCCAATGATTCGTTCCAGGAGTTCCACGGCGAGCATCCGTGGCTCTTCGACGAAGGACGTCTGATCGGTGGGAAGCCAGTACCCGGCGTGGGCTGGATCTTCACGCCGAGGCTGCCCATCCGCGGCCCCAAGAGCCGCGCCGCGACGGCTGAGGCCCGGTCGAAGAAGGACCATGACTCCGCCGCCGTGAAGGCCGCGGAGCTCGCCCGGGCGGCCAAGAAAGCGGCCAAGAGGTCGAAGTCGGCAAAGAAGGCGACGAAGACTTCAGTGCCCCTCTCGACCTCTTGGCCATTGGTGCCGGCCACGCCACCCCCGGTCCAGCCAAAGGTCGACCCGGTGTTCGTGAGCGCGGTCGACGAGGCAGTCGAAGAAGCCCTGCACCCCCCCGGACCGAAGGCGACGAGGCACGAGATGGCCGCCACCCCGAAAGTCGGCGGCAAGGCCAAGAAGGACGTTGGGAAGAAGCCGTCCGCTGGGAGCACCCCCGCATCCCGAAAGAAGAAGCAGCGCGGGGCTACGCCGCCTCCTGCGGTGAACGAACCGCTCGCCTTCATCAACTTCGTGGCGGCGTTCGCCGTCGGCAGCACCATGGAAGGTGAAGTGGTGTCGTTCACGTCCCACGGTGCGATGGTCGACGTGCCGCTCCCCGTAGGCGGGGTGTTGCACTGCTACATCCCCCTCACTGCGATGGGCACGCCTGCACCGACCAAGGCACGCCAGGTCCTCAAGAAGGGCCAGGTCCGCCCCTTCCTGCTCGCTGGTCTCGATCCTCCGCGCCGGGTGGCCGAGCTGGCCCTGCCCGAGGCTGTCGCCGGGGCACCTTCCGACCAGGTGTCCGAAGGTGGTGCTGCTGCACCTGTCGGCGAAGGGCCGGTTGGGAACAGGCCGATCGGAGCGAAGCGCGTCGTGGAGACGCTATCCGTCGAGAGACCGGCGCGTCCGAGGAAAGGTGTTGCGGAAGCATCGAAGTCGACCGCCGCGAAACGGACGAGAGCGGCGTCCGAGAAGGCGGCTCCTCTCGAGAAGGCCGCCACGCCCAAGAAGTCGGCGTCGATGAAGAAGGCTTCGGCCAAGGCTACGGCGCCCGACACAGTTGAGTCACCGACGAAGAAGAAGGCCGGGGCGAAGACGTCGTCACACGCCAAGAAGGCGGCCGAACAAACGGGTCCGGCCAAGAAAGCGGCTGAACACCCGGGTCCGGCCAAGAAGGCGACCGGCCGACCGGGCGCGGCCAAGAAATCACAGCCGGCGAAGACGTCGTCACCCGCCAAGAGGGCGGCCGGACAAACGGGTCCGACCAAGAAAGTGGCTGAACACCCGGGTCCGTCCCAGAAGGCGACCGGCCCATCGACCCCGGCCAAGAAGGCGACCGGCCGAGCGGGCGCGGCCAAGAAATCACAGCCATCGTCAACCGCGAAAACCGCTGCCAAGAAGGCGGTGAGGCGCTCGACCCCGGCTAAGAAGGCGGCCAAGAAGGCGGTCCGCAATGCTGAGTAGCGTCCGCTGATGACGGACTTGCCCCGTCCGGCGGACGTGCTCCCGCACCGCTCCCCGTTTCTCTTCGTGACCGAGGTTCTGGCGGTCGAGCCCGGCGTGTCCGCTCGTGGTACATGGGAGCTCGGTGACGAGTCGTTCTTCCTCGGCCACTTCCCCGGCCGTCCGACGCTGCCGGGCGTGCTCATGGTGGAGTCGCTGGCGCAACTGGGCGGCATCGCCGTTCTGCTCGACGACCGCTACGCCGGCAAGTTGCCGCTCTTCGGTGGCATCGAGCGAGCTCGCTTCCGGCGCCAGGTGGTCCCGGGCGAGACACTGGAGCTCGAGGTCTCGATGGACCGGCTCTCGGCCCGCGCCGGGAAGGGGCGTGGTGTCGCTTCTGTCGGCGGTCAGGTCGCATGTGATGCCGAATTGCTGTTCGTGATCGTCGACGGGGGAGCGGGCTGATGCGTCTTGCCACGTGGAACGTCAACTCGCTCGGAGCCCGTATGCCGCGGGTCACCGAGTGGTTGCAGTCCAACCAACCTGATGTCCTCTGCATGCAGGAGACGAAGCTGGCAGACGACAAGTACCCGGTGGAGGAATTCGCTGAGCTCGGATACGAGTCGGCGCACCATGGGGATGGACGCTGGAACGGGGTCGCAATCCTGAGCAGAGTGGGATTGTCTGACGTCAGCCGGGGGTTCGGCGCGGATCATGACGAGCACGGTTCTCGCATCGTGTCGGCCGAGTGCGGTGGAGTGCGCGTTTTCTCCGTGTATGTCCCGAACGGTCGCGCCTTGGACAACGAGTTCTACGTCGTGAAACTCGAATGGCTGGCTCAGCTTCGGAAGACCCTTGACGAAACCTGCCCGCCCGGCTCGTCGATTGCTGTGTGTGGGGACTTCAACGTCGCTCCCGGCGACGAAGACGTCTGGGATCCGGCGGCGTACGTCGGTGCCACCCATGTCAGCGAGCCCGAGCGTGCCGCCCTGCGCAACGTCGAGGCGTGGGGACTCACTGACATATTCCCTCGCTTCAACGAACCCGGAACCTTCACCTGGTGGGACTACCGGGCCGGCGACTTTCATGAGGGCCGCGGAATGCGCATAGACCTTGTGCTTGTCAGCGCCGACCTTGCCGGACGCGCCACCGGGGCCTCCCGGGACCGTGACGCCCGCAAGGGAAAGAAGCCTTCGGACCATGCCCCGGTGGTGGTCGACTTCGCCGAGGGCTGAGTCCATTTCGCTGGACGCCCGGGCTCGTCCAAGCCGTGTTCGACCGGTTCGACGGCTTGGGTCTACCGGTCTCGCTATTGGTTCAGGGATGGCCGGAGACGACGTCTCCACGAGGAGTTCATGCGTCGGCGCGGTGACCTCGGTCCAGGATTTGTCCTGAGCGCTTGAGCACGCGATGCCTCCCGGGGCCGACCGTTCCGTCCCCGATGGCCGCCACCGCCAAGCCCAAGAGCACCGAGACCATCGGCATCGGTACCGGAGCGCTCTCCAACGCCGAGCTGGCCCGAATGAACGACACCGGGCTCTTGGCCGAGCTGGCCCAAACGGCTCGGGCCAAAGAGGCCCTCTCTGGGCGCGAGGCCCAGCTCGGGGGCGAGATCGCGCGGCGCGAGGCCTTCCGGGCCCTCGGCGCCACCTCGCTCGAGGCGTATCTGTGCGGGCACCTCGGGCGCTCCGGCGCCTCGGCACGCGCGCTCGGCCACGTCGCCCAGCGCCTCTTCGATCTGCCCGCGCTCCAAGAAGCGCTCTCGTCGGGTGAGCTGAGCTTCGACCAGGTGCGCTGCGTCGTCGACGTGGCCCGCCCCGAGTCCGACGCCGAGTGGGTGGCTCGGGCCAAGGGTCTTTGCGTGCGTGACCTGGCCGAGCTGGTCCGAAGGGCGCGAGCCGAAGAAGAAGCCGACGATGATCAGGGTGGGCCAGACGGCGGCGCCGGTTCGCCTGGCCCCGACGGCGGCGCCGGCTCGCCTGGGCCCGACGACGCAGCCGGTTCTCGTGGGCCCGACGGCGGCGCCGGCTCTCCTGGCCCCGGGAGGCGCGACGGGCCCGAGCGCCCGACGCTGCGCTGCAACGACACCACGATGACCATGACGGCCCAGCTGCCCGTGGCCGACTACGTCGAGCTCAAGGGCATCCTCGAGGCCATGGCGGCGACGATCGGGCGCGAGAGCGAGCTCGGCCACGACGAGCGCATGGGGCTCGCCCTGCTCAGCCTGGCTCGGCGCGGCCCGAGCCAGGGAGACGGCGGTGCCCCGGGCCGGGTCCTCGTCGCCCACGTCGGCCTCGTCGCCCTCCTCGAGCACCACCGCCGCCTGCGCGCCGAGCTCGAACGCGCCGGGCTGATCAGCGCCGAGGTGCTCGAGCGCCTGGCCTGTGACGCCGACGTGATCGTCGCCCTCGACGACGAGGACGGCCACACCATGTACGAGGGCCGGGCCCAGCGCTTCCCGAGCGACACCCAGCGCCGAGAGCTCTGGCGCCGCGACCGGCACTGCCGTTTTCCAGGCTGTAGCCACGCCACCTACACCAACGTCCACCACATCGAGGCGTGGACCCCAAGCGGGCGCACCGACCTCGACAATTTGGTCACGCTGTGTCGGCACCACCACCACGAGATCCACTCAAAACGCTGGTCCATGCGCGGCGACGCCAACGTCGAGCTCACCTTCGTCGCTGCCAACGGCATCACCATGACCTCGAGACCCTCGCCGCTGTGGCGCAGCGTCGTCGACACCGAATGAGGCGTGCGCTGGTCCGAACACGCGGCGACCGGGGACCAATAGACCGAACCTGAACGACGATCACGTCACCGTATCGTGCTGCGCGCCGATGAGTACGACCGCGATCACGGCCGGCACGTCGCCCGCGTTGGACCACGCGTGGCGTGTCCCGTTCTGCACATAGGTATCGCCCGGATGCAGCGTGATTGTGGCCCCGTCGTCGAGTTCAAGTGTGGCGTGCCCTGACACGACGACCCCGTAGTCGATCGTCGCGGTTGTGTGCATGCCCGGATGGTCTGGCTCGACGTACTCGACCAAACCGGGCAGCTTCTGTTCGAACTCCTCGAGTGCCGCGCCGAGGTCGAGATCGGCCGGGATGCTTGGTCCTTCGGTTGGCGGGATGCTGAAGAACACGAACCTGGAGCCACTCACCGGGGGGAAGTAGCGCCTCGTATCCGGCCTTGAGCCGTCGTCCGGGAAGTGCCCGGTCGTGTCTGAACCCCACAAGAGGTGGAAATCCATCCCTGGCAACAGGCCGACGGATACCGGAGCTACGACCTCGTCACTCACGAAGACCGCCTTTCCGTCGGTCCCGTGTCCTGTTACCACCCGTCGTGCGCCCATAGCCCTCCCGTCTCAATCGACTTGTCGTCGGCGCGGCAAGCCGGCCGAACCGCGTGTGCGCGACTCGGAACCCGACGAAACGTACCCGCTCGAGAGAGCATCACGGACCCGGCAGGTAGCCGGCGGGCCTCGATCGCCTCAGCCCATCAGACGGGTCACAGCGTGCGACTCGTCGCTCCGGGGGGTTCGTGATATGAGGTGGTCCGAATCTCGGCTCAGGCCAGTGGCACCTCTATCAGGTTCGGGCCCGGCGACGCGTATGCCGTGTCGAGCGCGTCACACAGGTCGTCTGCATTCTCAACCCTGCGTGCCGGGACTCCCATCCCTCGCGCCAAGTCGCAGAAGTCGAGGTCCGGGTCCGAGAGGTCGAGCAGCCGTCGCGCTCGCGGACCGCCGGCGTCGGCGCCCACCCGGTGAAGCTCGATGTTCAAGATGGCATAGCTCCGGTTCGAGAGGACAACGGTCGTCACGTTCAGTGCCTCGCGGGCCTGTGTCCAGAGCGCCTGCAGGGTGTACATCGCGCTCCCGTCGGCCTGCAGGCACAGCACGGGCCGGTCCGGTGCGCCGACGGCGGCGCCGGTGGCCATCGGCAATCCGAGACCGATCGCCCCGCCGGTGAGTGTGAGCCAATCGTGGCGCGGACAGCCGGCGGTTGCTGCGGCCACGAAGAGACCCGAGGTGTTTCCCTCGTCGACCACGACCGTACCCTCAGGAAGGGTGGCTCCGACCGCGGCAGCGAGTGTCTCCGTATTGAGCTCGCCACGCGGTCGCTCGGGGCGGCTGGCCTTCACCCGCAGCGCCGCATCAAGCGGAGCATCGAGCGCTCCGGCCACAGACTCGAGTGCGGCGGTTGCGTCTTCGCCGGGACGGGCCAGCGCGTGGACGGTACAGCCCTCGGGGACCAGATCACTTGCCTTCCCCGGATAGGCGAAGAACGAGACAGGTGATGCCGCGTCCACCAGCACCAAATGGCGAACACCCTCGAGCTCGGCCTGTGCCATCTCGGCGAAGTATCCGAGCCGCTCGACCGCGGGGAGCCCCGCTCCACGCTCGAGATTCGCCGGGAAGGTCTCGGCGAGCAGTGCCGCTCCCGAGCAGACCGCCACGCGGCTCGCAGCCTCGAGTCCACGCGCCCGCAACGAGGTGCCGCCCAAGAGCAATGCCGCCTTCTCACCGGATCGGAGCGCTTTGGCCACGTCGTCAACCGCGTCCGGCGGTACCGGATATGCACTTCTCGGCGGTCGGGGCGGCGCCGGTCCCCGAACTGATTCGGACCACGAAGCATCCGCGGGCAGGACGAGGGTGGCGACACATCCCGGCGGGCCGAACGCCGCGGCGACTGCCTCGGCGGTGTCCGCCGCGACGTCGTCGGGTCTCGTCGTCCGGCGGTACCAGCCCGAGACGGTACGGGCGACGGAGGCGATGTCGGATTCGAGCGGTGCGTCATATTGGGCGTGGTACGTGGCGTGGTCGCCGACCACGTTCACCACGGGCGTCCGGGCCCGACGCGCGTTGTGGAGATTGGCCAGACCGTTCCCCAGTCCTGGTCCGAGGTGCAGCAGCGTCGCGGCAGGCCGTCCGGTCACGCGGGCGTATCCGTCGGCCGCGCCCGTGGCCACGCCCTCGAAGAGGCAAAGCACGCCTCGCATGGCGGGCACGTCGTCGAGCGCGGCGACGAAGTGCATCTCCGAGGTGCCGGGATTGGCGAAACACACGTCGACACCGGAGTCGACCAGGGTCGAGAGCATGGCCCGGGCGCCGTTCATGAGCGCACCGCGCCAGGTAGCTGCGCCGTTCCCGGCATCCGGCCGGGGCCGAGGATGCCGTGGGGATCGAAAGCCTCTTTGATGGAACGCATCAGGGCCAGCAGCGCAGGATCGACCGTCTCCATGAAGTACGACATCTTCGCCGTTCCGATCCCGTGCTCGCCGGAGATCGCGCCGCCCGCCTCGACTGCCGTGCGGAAGATCTCGCGGTTCAGGTTCTTGCGCTTCTCGGCGTCGGGTTGGAACACGGCCAGGTGGACGTTGCCGTCTCCGACATGTCCGCACCCGGTCACGAAAGAGCCATGCGTCTCCGCCAGCTCAGAGACCGCCGCGAGGTAGTCGGGGATGGCAGCCCGAGGGATCACGGCGTCGATGATGTCGTCCGCCCCTGATGCCTTGGTCACGAAGAACAAGCGTTCCCTGGCTGCGATGAGCGACGACCCGGCATGAGGAGGGAGCACGTAGACCTCGAGGGCGCCCAGCTCACCGAGCAGCGTCCCGAGCTGCTCGACGTCCTCGTCGAGGCGGGCCGCCGAGGATTCCTCCAAGACGACGACCAGATAGGCCAGCGCCGCCTGCTGCACCGACTCGGGAATCCCCAGATCGAGTCCCGCGGCCCGGGTGATGCTGGTCAACACCAGCGCGTCCGCGTACTCGAGGATGCTCGGATCGACTCCGCTGGCAACGATCCGCGGCACGGCCTTCGTCACCTCGGTCAGCGTGGCGAACGGCACCAGCACGGTCGCGGCTTCGGTGAGACGTGGCTGCACCTTCACGGTGACCTCGGTCGTGACGGCCAGCGTTCCCTCCGACCCGATCAACAGCTGGGTCAGGTCGTAGCCGTTCGACGACTTGACGAACTTCCCGCCGGTCCGCAGCACCGTCCCGTCAGCCAGGACCACTTCGAGACCCAACACGTGGTGGCGCGTCACCCCGTAGCGCACCGCACGCATGCCTCCGGCGTTTGTCCCGACGTTGCCTCCGAGCGACGCTGTCTGTTCGCCCGGCGAGACGGGGTACACGAGTCCCAACGGAGCCAGTTCGGCGTTCAGCTGTTCCAGCGTGACGCCGGGCTCGACCACGGCAACCTGATTGTCGGCATCGATCTCACGGATACGGTCCATGCGGTCGAACGCCAGCAGGATCCCGCCCGCCACGGGCCTCGCCGCACCGGACAACCCGGTGCCGCTGCCTCGCACCACCACGGGAACACCGTGTTCGGATGCGACCCGGAGCACCTCGGCCACTTCACCGGTCGACCCGGGGAGCACCACCGTGAGCGGGGCGATGGGTTCGAGGCCGAGCGTCTCGTCATGGGTGTAGTCGGTGTGGACCGCATCTCCCGTCAGCACATGCGTCTCGCCGACTGCTTTGCCCAGCTGCTCCAAGAGCTCCGACATGGCCATCCCCACCACCCGGGTTCTCGAACGGGTGGCCCCGACCTTATCGGTCCTGCCCGTCGGGCTCCGCGCCCTCATCGAGGCGCCGGCGCAGCTCGGCCACCCGAGCGGGCACCTCGGCCGCTGCCGTCGGCGCCGCTTCCTTCACCAGGCGGGCGATCGTCCGCTCAATCGGCTGGAGCCACGGGCTCGGCCCGCGGGTCACGCCGTCGGCGCTCTCGAACCAGCTGCACCACAGCTCTTCTTCGGCGCGGGTCAGCGCAACGTAGAGCAAGCGGCGCTCCTCTTCGACACCGGCCGGCGTCAGCGCGGAGCCGATCGGCATGAGACCGACGTCGAGTCCGAGGACGATGACGGTTGGCCACTGCAGACCCTTGGCGCGGTGGAAGGTGCTCAACACCACCGCGTCACCCGGCAACTCACCGGGCTCCGGAAGATCGTCCCGCTTGCCGTCGCGCAGGTCGCTCGCCGGACCCAGGTCGGAGCCGGCGATCGCGCTCGGCACCCGTGCCGCATCCATGGCCGTCTGCACCGTGGCCAGTTGCGCATTGGTGCGGGTCAGCACGGCGATCGACGACCAGCGTCGGCCCGGGGCACGCGACATCTTGGCGCGTCTGGCCGCCCATGCCGCCTCCTCGTCGTCGTCGGCGTGATGCACCACGGCGGGCACGGGTCCGTCGACACGCGTCGTGGCCGGAGCCACCACCTCGCCCGCGTGGGCTCCGTCCTGGAGCACCGCGGTCGCCACCGCCACGATCTGGGGCGTGCATCGGTGGTTCTCGTCGAGGCGGATGACCACCGTGCCGCGCAACAGGTCCGGCAGATTCCGGAGCAACGCCGGGTCGGCACCGTTGAACGCATAGACGGACTGGTTCGGGTCACCGACGACGAAGAGGTCCGGCTCGTCGCCGAGCAGAGCGGTGAGGAGGCGGAACTGCGCCGGGTTCACATCCTGCATCTCGTCGACGAAGAGGTGCCGGGTCCGCCAGCGCACGCCGTCGGCGAACCCCGAGTCGCCGGCCAGGGCGTCGGCGCAGGCCACGATCAGATCGTCGAAGTCGAGCAGACGCCGCCGCGACCGCTCCGCCTCGTACCGGGCGTAGGCGTCCGCGACCTGCTCGGGCCTGATACCGCTCCGCCTCCGGTGCCGCCTGGCCTCGGCTTCGTAGTCCGCCGGCGCGACGAGGCGCGCCTTGGCCCAACCGATCTCTCCGTCGAGCGTGCGGGTCCGGCGGGCGTCGCCCGTCGTCGTGTCGGCCAGCAGCCGCCGCCGATCCGGCAGGAGCTGGGGGAGGGGCCGCCCTCGCAGCTCGCGGTGCTCGCGCAGCAGGCCGAGCGCCGTCCGGTGGAAGGTTCCCGCTTTGACACCGGGCACTCCCAGCGACCACAGACGGGTGCGCAACTCTTCTGCGGCCTTGCGGCTGAAGGTGGTGACGAGGGTGCGATCGCCATCGATCGACCCGTCTCGCGCCCGCCGGGCCACCCGTAACGTGAGAACCCGCGTCTTGCCTGCCCCGGCCCCGGCGACGACGCAGAGAAGGCGCTCGTCGGACTCGATGGCTTCGCGCTGCGCCGGGGTCAGCCGGCCGGCACCCGGGAGGGCCTCCCAGGCCTCCCCGTCGAGCGTGGTGGCCACACCCGCAGGGTACCGGGGAGGTGCGCGGCAGGCACGATCGACGCCCAATACCCGGGGCGTCCCGCCGCCCAACACAGGGGGAGTGCCGGCGCCGCCAGCGTCCCCCGGACCCACTCGAGACAGACCGATAGGGCGGACTGCGATGACGGTATCGTCACGCTCGCCGGAGGGAGTCAGGATCCAAAGCGCGGCTCGCACGGAGGAGGGCGACGGTGTCCGAGCTCGATAGGGAATGCGAAGTCGTCGTGGTGGGCGCCGGATTCGCCGGCCTCGCCGCCGCCCGCCAGCTGGCACGGTCCGGCATCGACGTCATTGTGATGGAGGCCCGCCACCGGGTCGGCGGGAGATCGTTCACCGACGTCACGGAGGCCGGCTTCACCATCGACAGGGGCGGCCAGTGGATCGGCCCGAACCAGAACCACCTGGCCGCGCTGGCCGAAGAGCTCCAGATCGCGACCTTCCCCACCTATACCGCCGGCCAGGGCATCGAACTGCGTGACGGCCGGCGCTCGCCCTACGTGGGGATGATCCCGACGTCGGACCGCCATGGGGCCGCCGAGGGGATTGCCTGCATGCTCAATCTGGACCTCGCCGCCCTCGACGTCCCGCTCCACCATCCCTGGGATGCTCCGAACGCCGCCGCGCTCGACGGTTGCACGCTCGCCAGCTGGTTCGACGCCAACTTGGAGTCGACGTCGGCCCGCGCCGTCATCGAGGTCGCCGTCAAGGCCATCTTCGGCGCCGGATCGGGCGAGCTCTCGCTCCTGTTCTCGCTCTTCTACCTGCACGCAGGCGGCGGCCTGACCAACCTCGCGCGCACCACCGGCGGGGCGCAGGAGGCGAGATTCGTCGGCGGCTCCCAGCAACTCGCCGACCGCATGGCGGCGGAGCTGGGGGACCGCGTCCTCCTCGGCGCGCCCGTCGACGGCGTCGCCCATATGCCCGACCGCGTCGCCATGACCGCACGCCTCGTGCCCGCGCCGGACGACCCCGCAGACACATATCGGCCGATCCGTGTCTCGGCCCGCCGCGCCGTTCTCGCCATGCCGCCTGTCCTCAGCGCTCGCCTCACCTACACGCCTGCCCTGCCGGGTCGCCGTGATCAGCTGGCCATGCGGATGCCCATGGGGGCGGTCGTCAAGGTGCACGTCATGTATGACCGCCCGTTCTGGCGCGACGAGGGCCTCAACGGGCAGATCGTCGCCCCCGGCGCGCTCATGGAGAGCACGTTCGACAACTCGCCCGAGGACACCTCGCACGGCGCCATCGTCGGCTTCATCGCCGCCGACGAGTGCCGGCGCGCCGAGGCCGCCGGCCCCGAGGCCCGCCGCGCCGCCGTCCTCGACGACCTCGGGCGCGCCTTCGGAGACGCCGCCCGCCACCCGATCGAGTATGTCGAGCAGCAGTGGTGTGCCGAGCCGTTCACCCGGGGCGGCCCGGTCGCCCTCGGCGCGCCCGGCGCACTCACCGCCCTCGGACCGGCGCTACGCGAACCCATAGGCCCGCTCCACTGGGCCGGCACCGAGACGGCCACCGAGTGGTGCGGGTACCTCGACGGTGCGCTCTCGTCGGGGCACCGAGCCGCCGACGAGGTCATCGAGGCCCTGGAGGGAGAGCCGATTGGCCGGCACTGAGGAGCTGACCGAGGCCTACGCCGAGTGGCGCACCCGCTCCAACGGCAACCCGCGCCTGACCAAGATGGTCAGGGGCTGGGACCGCGTCATCCACTTCGTCACGACCGACACCGATCAGGCCTACACCGTGCGCGTGGAGGCGCAGCACCTGTCCGAGCTCGAGGTCGGCCACGTCGGCCAGCCCGATGTCATCGTCACCGGGTCGAGCGAGGACTTCTGCGACATGTTCTGGGGCGATCTCAACCCATCGGAGAAGTACATGAGCGGCGAGATCACGTTGGCGGGATCCCAAGAGGACGTGATGCGCATCGACGCCATCTCGATGGTCGCCTTCCTCGACACCTGATGGCGACGCTCCGCCGTGCGCTCGGCCTGCGCACCGTGGTCACCACCTCGACGGGTCTGGCCTTCGCCGCGCTCGAGTACCTCGCCGCCGCCGGGCTGGTGACCTACGTGTCAGGCGACTCCGCCTACATTCCCATCATCGTCGCGGGAGTTCTCGCGCTCCTGGCGTACGGCTTCTTCGGCGAGCTCAACGGCATGTACCCGACGGCGGCGGCCATTCGGCTCTACATGAAGCGCGCCATGGACGATCGGGCTGCTCTGATCATCACGTTCACCTACATGACGACGATCGTGCTCGTGATCGCCTCCGACGCCTTCATCGTCGGCAGCGCGTTGGCCCATGCGTTCGGCGAGCCGGCGTGGGTGGCGTCCTTCTTCATCGTCGGCTTGCTGGCGGTTGCCGTGTTCTGCAATCTGCGGGGCATCACGGTGGCCGGCCTGCTCCAGGACACGGCGACGTCCGTCGTCGTGCTGGCGACGCTGGCTGTCGGGGTGCTGGCCCTGGCTCGGAGCGGCCATGGTTTGCACACGCCGCTGCAACCGCTCCACGGCCACGGCGGGGGTGACTTCCTGGAGGCGATCGCTCTCGGCGTCTTCCTCTACAGCGCGTTCGAATGGGTCACGACCTCAGCCGAAGAGGTGCGCAAACCCGAGTCGATCCAACGCGGCATGCTCATCGCCATCGGCATTCTCTGCGTCGTGTGCGCCGTGGCCGCGGTGGCGATGAGCCACACGCTCACCCACGCGGAGCTCACCTCGGCCTATCCGCAGCTGTATCTCGGCATCGCCGCGCTCGGCCATTCCGGGCTCTGGGTCATGGCCGCCGTCACCGCCGTCACCGCCCTCAACACCTTCAACGGCGGCTTCATCACGGCCTCGAGGTTCATTTACGGAACCGCGCGCGAGGGCTCGTTGCCGGGGCGGTTGGCGTCCCTCAACGATCGTGCCGTGCCGTGGGTGCCGGTCGTGCTGCTCGGTGGCGTCTCTGTCGTGGTGGCGCTGATCGTCGCTCTCACCCGGTCGTGGCAGGTCCTCGTCGCCGTAGGCGCCGCCCTCGAGGCCATGGTCTACGCCGTCGCCGGATTTTGCACGCTGCGTCTGCGCGCCAGACAGCCCGATACACCGCGGCCGTTCCGGGTGCGCGGCCTGCGCGTGCTCGGTCCGGTCGGCGTCGCCGTCTTCGGCCTGCTCGCCGTGACGGCATCGGTCTCGGTGCAGAACAGGTTCGACCCTGTGCCGCTCGTCATCATCGCGGCCGCGGCGGCGCTCAGTGCGTTCTACGTCCTGCGGGTTCTCCCGGGGATTCGAGAACGCGAGGCGGCTCGCCGCGCCGCCCGCCCCCGGCGTCGTCCGGTGAGGCCGGCCGACTGATCAGAGCAGCCGATGGGTGCGAAGCAGGCTGCGCCGGGTGTGCCTGGACAACGCGAGGTCCACCAGCTCTTCGATGACGGCGCGGAAAGGCATGCCTTCGGCCTCCCAGAGCATGGGAAACATGGAGATCGGGGTGAAGCCGGGCATGGTATTGACCTCGTTCACCCAGACCTCGTCGTCCTCAGCGAGGAAGAGGTCCACGCGGGCGAGGCCCTCGACCCGCAGGGCCCGGTAGGCGGCAGCCGCCACGCGTTGGGTGTGGTCGAGCTGTCGTGGGGTCAGATCGGTGGGAGCGATCGTCTCGGCCACCCCGAGGAGGTACTTGTCCTCGTAGTCGTAGAACTCACGGCTGGCGACGATCTCGCCTGCTCTCGAGACGCGCACCTCCTCGTTGCCCATGATCGCCAGCTCCAGCTCACGGCCCGCCACGAACTCCTCGAGGATGACGTGGTCGTCGAACTCGAACGCGGAAAGCACGGCGTCGCCGAGGGCAGCCGGGTCGGAGACCTTGGCCACTCCGATCGACGATCCGAGGTTGGCCGGCTTGACGAAGAGGGGAAGGCCCAACGCGGCGAGCGCCTCTTCCATGACCTCGAGCGACCACGCGGACCGCGACACCAGACGCCATGCGGCCACGGGGAGACCATGGTCGTGGAGTACCGACTTCGCGATGCCCTTGTCCATGCACACAGCCGATGCCAGGACGCCGGACCCGACGTAGGGAACGCCGAGACCCTCGAGGTGGCCCTGGACGACGCCGTCTTCACCGAATGGACCGTGCAGGACCGGGAACACGACCGCGCCGGGAACGAGCGCCTCGTCGAGATGCGCCAGCTCGGTGCCCGGGTCTTCGCGGACCAGGTCGTCAGGAGACGGCAAGGCCTCGACGTCCGCCGCGTCCTTGACCGATCGGGCGTCCACCCAGCGTTTGTCGTGGGTGAGCCCGACGGCTCTCACCGACCACCCGGCGTCGAGCGACGTGTGGACGATCCGACGCGCCGAGATGCACGAGACCTCGTGCTCGGCCGAGGGCCCTCCATAGACGACCACCAATTCGCGTGCGGGAGGCATCGACCGAGGCTATCCAACCGTCTCCGGAGATCATGGCGACGTGGGATCATCGATGTGTGCGGTTCACGACGGGCGAGCTCGCCGCCCACCTCGGAGGGACGATGGTCGGTCCCGACGTCGCCGTCGAGGGGGCGAGCATCGACACGAGGTCGGCGAAGCGCGGCCAACTCTTCGTACCCATCGTCGCCGAGCGCGACGGGCACGACTTCATTGCGGCGGCGATCGCAGCCGGTTGCCCGGCCTACCTGACATCGAGGGACCCCGCCGGTGCCACGGCCGTCGTGGTGGAGGACACGGCAGCTGCGCTCATGCGCCTGGGCGAGCTCGCCCGAGGACGCCTCAGCGGCGGGGTGATCGGCATCACGGGGTCGGTCGGCAAGACGACGACAAAGGACATCCTGGCCCGGTGCCTGGCGTCGACATTCTCGACAGCTGCGAGCGCGCGCTCGTTCAACAACGAGCTCGGCCTGCCGCTCACCTTGCTCAACGCACCCGAAGGAGTGCAGAGGGTCGTGCTCGAGATCGGAGCGCGCGGCTTCGGCCACATCACTCGATTGCTGGGTGTGGCCCGTCCCGAGGTCGGGATCGTGACGAGCATCGCCCTGGCCCATGTCGAGTATTTCGGCGACCTCGACGGCGTGGCCCGGGCCAAGGGCGAGCTGGTCGCAGGCCTCCCCCCCTCCGGCGTGGCGGTGCTCAATCTCGACGACGTCCGCGTGGCGCGCATGGCCGACTTCAGTCCATGTCCGGTGATCGGCTACTCGGTTGGTATGAACGCCGATGCCCATGCCCAGGTGCACGCCGAGAACGTTTCGCTCGACCCCGAGTTGCGGCCGAGCTTCCGGTTGGTGACACCGTGGGGGAAGGCGGATGTGCACCTCTCGCTCCACGGGATCCAGCAGGTCGGCAACGCTTTGGCCGCGGCGTCTGCTGCGTTGTGGTGCGGCGTGCCCCTCGAGGCGGTCGTCGCGTCACTGGCCGATGTCTCCGCCTCGCCGCTGCGGATGGAGGTCCGGCACCCCACCGGCGGGCCCACCTTGTTGGTCGACTGCTACAACGCCAACCCCGCGTCCGCCGAGGCGGCGTTGAGGTCGTTGGCCGCCCTGCCCGCAACTGGCCGCCTGGCGCTGCTCGGCGTCATGGCCGAGCTCGGCGCGTCCACGGCATCCGAGCACCGCCGCATCGCCTCGGTGGCCGCAGCGCTGGGAATCGAAGTGGTCGGGTACGAGACCGACCTGTACGGGGGCCCGTCCGTCGGCGGGACCGACGAGGCGGTGGCGCTGCTCCTCTCCGCCGATCCCACTGCCGCCGTACTGGTCAAAGGGAGCAGGGTGGCCCGGCTGGAGGACGTCGTGGGGGCGTTCGAGGGTCAATTGCCATCAGCGTCGACCAGAACCCGTGAGGAGAGCTCGCCGTAGAGGGTCTCGGTCCGGGGCGACGGCGAGCTGCCGGGGTCGAGGGCGTCGACGCGCCGCTGGCAATCCAACCACTCGAGTCGCAACCGTTCGGCGTCTCCTTCAGCCGCCGCGACCTCCATCGCCGACCGCGAGAGCGCCTCGCTGTATGGCTCGACGAGCCTGGCCCGCTCGAGCCCACGACGCGCCAGCTCGAAAAGGCCCGCCGGCGTGGCCAGCCGGGCCAGGGTGCAGGCGGCGTCGACGAGGACCGCAGAGACGCGACCACCATGGCCTTCGGCCTCCCACCAGGCGTACCCCGCCAGCGCATGGGCCAGCGGCTCGCTCTCGACGAGCTCGAGCGCAGCCCGTAGGTACGCCATGGCGAGCTCGGGATCCTCGGTGCGCTTTCCCTCGTCGACCAGAGCAGCAGCTCGATTCACGTCCACGCTGACGTCTTCGGACAATTGGTAGAGGCCGAGGCGCGTGGCCGCTGGGAACAGCGGCTCGCCGTTGCCGTCCGAACCCATCGCCCGCCTCGCCGCATGGGCGGTGTTGAACAGGGTCTTTGACGCCGCGTCGGCGTCGGACGAGCCCAGGACACGGGTGCGCAAACGGTCGCTCGTCACCGCATCGGGGTAGTGGAGCGCAAGGTAGGCCACCAGCTCGACGGAGCGCCGCGCTCGGTTCGGCGGGAGTTCTTCGCGCAGGCCGTCGAGGCGTGGCGAGGAGGTGAGCAGTCGCACGTCGACCGTGCCCGGGAACAAGGCGGAGGATTGGTGGACCGGCTTCGGCTCTTCCACGGCCGGGACGGGATCGGGAGACGTCAGCTCGCGGATGGTCCGGGCTGTCTCAACATCGAGGAGCTGGGGACGGACGAGCTTGCCGATGGGATGGATCGAGGCCCCGTGACGGTCGACCAGCACGGTGAGGTCGCTCGGCGCGACCGGGATGGTGGTGACGACGGCCGTCGTGCCGCGCCTCCGGGGATTCAGGTCTGCGGGATCTCCGAAGAACACGGCCCGCTCCGCCCGCTCGAACGCGGGGTCGGCGGGGTCGTCGGTCACCACGACGAGGTCGCACCACGACCACGCCTCCTGGCCGGCTCTGGCGGCCCGGCAGAGCGCGCTCGCCGATTCACCGAGCACGGGGAGGACCTCGCCCGGTCCGAGCGCGACGAGCCAGGTCCCGTCCTCATCCGTGCCGATCGGGAGGGCCACGGGCACGGCCGGATCGAACGGCTCGACCGCGTCGAGCCTGCCGTGTCGGACGACCCATCGGGTCCCGTCGGCCGACGGGTCGAAACCCTCCGGTGCGTCGTGGTCCGGCGCAGCGAGGACGAAGGCGACGCCCTCGGGACCCACACACACGGCCCGGAACTTCTTGGCTGCGGTGCCGGATTCGTTGACGGCTCGACCGAGCAGGCGGTTGGCCGCTTCGAAGGACTCGAGCGCCGGCACGGCTTCGAAGCGCCCCAGCAGTGTCGCGGTGTCCGCCGCGGCGTCTGAGCCAGGTCGCCAGGGAACGCCGGACTGCCGTGCCGCCTCCCGGCGCCGCCTGGCCCGCCTCGCCAGTGCCGCGCACACCAGAGAGCCCAGTCCCAGCGTCACCAGTTCGGGCAGGTGATCGTGTCCTTCGCCGAGGTTTGCGCCGCGAGACTCACGGGGCGACCCGGGCGCCAGGCGGAGCTGCCAGCCGGCTCGGATGTGGTCCGGGTCCACGAAGCGCGCCCCGTCGGCCATGTCGACCCCGAGATTCAAGGCCGCGACCGAGGTCCAGTCCCCGCCGTCGCCCGAGTGCGCGTCGGCGATGCTCCAGAGGGTCTCGTCGGGTTGCACGAAGTGCACGGATGACGAGCGGGGGTCGCGCATGTCGAGCCGATACGTCGCGGCATGGGCGCTTGAAGTGGGGTCGGCGCCGGCGGGCGAGGTCAGTACCAGGGGTGCGCCGACGCTGGAGAGCGCCAGGATGCCGAGCGCGATCCGAGCGGCCAGCCGGTCAATGAGCGAAGCCCCAAGAGGGAGGCCCACCGAGCCGCGCCGCACGTGGACGGCCACGCCCCGCACGAGCTGCGCGCCGCAGAAGGCCCAAGCCACCCAGGCCGCCAGGACGAGCGCGCACAATGCATCCCTGCTGTCAGGCCGCCACGAGTGACCGAGACCACCGCGAAGCGGGTTGCCGACCACAAGGACGAGGACGGCAGGGACGGCGCCGAACACCAGCCCGGCGGCGATCGCGGCGCCCAGCGCGTCGAGCACTCGGCGGCGATCGCGCCCCCTGACTGGCCTACCCACCGATCGACCTATCCACCCGCCGGCCCGAACGTGATGGTGTACGTCAGCGAGGTCGACTCGGACGACGGCTCGGTCACCGTGGCGGTGCAACTCCCCGATGCGTCGAGCGACGCCTCCATGCCCGAGGCCCCACCGGCGTTGTCGCTTCCGCTCGGGCACGACACCGCCATGGTCAGATACGTGTCACCGCCCCACACGACAGAGATCACCATGGCCCCGCTGCCGGTGAACCCGAACTGGTTCGAAGCTTCGATCGGTGGGTCGAGGTACCCCTGCTCCTGAGTGCTGCCGGACGGCGCCGCGGGCGCCTGGGCGGGCGCCGGCGCGGTCGTGGTCGTCGTGGTGGGCGCCGGATTCGCCGGGGCGTTCGACGTTCCCGTCAGCACGGAACCTGAACCCGGCGGCACGGTCGTTTCGGGTCGCGGAGATGTCGTGGTCGTGGTCGTCGTCGTGGGCCTCGTGGTCGTGGTCGTAGTGGAGGTCGTCGTGGCCGGAGCTCTTGGTCGCTCGATGCCGTGCGCGTGGCTGCCGTCAAGCGAGTGGGGATCGCCGACCGTGGCTGCGGTCAGGGTTCTGTGGCCGGTGCCAGCCGGCTCGCCGCCAGAGGTGGCGACGAGGAGAGCCATGAGGGCGAGCGACACGGCCAGGATGACCCACCAGTTGGGGTGGACCCGGGCCAAATTGGTGTGGCCCCGGGCATCCGGGTGCGCGTCACGATCGGATCCGCCTCCCACCACGGCCAAACCATAGGCACGCGTCACCCCGCCTGTGCCGCGGCGAACAGTCGTCGTCGGCCACGGTCGCGGCGGACGTAGAGAGCTCTGCGATCACGGCCCGTCACGGTCGCCAGCTCGGCGATGGAGTAGCCGAGGACGTGGTGGGCGTAGAGGACCTGGACGTCGTCGAGATGCATCCCGTCCAGACGCAGATCGATCAGAGTCTTCGTGAGCTGCTCCAGGCCCGTCTCGCCTGCTGCGGCCGGTTCGTCGGCGTCCTCCGACCCCCATGGCATGTTGCGCTCGGACGCATCCTTGGTGCGAAACAGCTGCCGACGCTGACGGCATCTGACGGCAGAGAGGAGGTCGAGGACGGCGAAGGGCCGGTCCTGCCCGGACCACTCCTGGACGACGACCCACGTCGTCGTCAGCAACTCCGCAAAAAATTCGGTGGCGTCCTGCCAGTCCCCCCCTTGACCCCATCGCAATTTTCCGGCCACCGTGACCAGGCCGGGGAGAAGAGCCTGGACCAGCATCCGGCTGACGAAGGGGTCGGCACCCGCTTCCCGGAGGAGGACGCGCACGATGTGAGCCGCCTCCTCACGCGGTTGGCGTCCCGAAGCCGCCCGCATGTGGGCGAGCACGTCGAGCGGGGTCGGACACGGCGCAGGGGCCTCTGGTGACCCGAGCACGAGCCGTTCCAGCAGAGGATCTCGCCCTGCCACCGACTCCAGGGCACGCACGGCGGCGCGGGTCCGGCCGAGCGAATGCCATTCGGCGTCCATCTGTTCGATGAGGGCGACACGGGGTTTCGAGGTCATGCCGTGAGGGTGACGGTCACCGCTCCCCCGATCCCTCCCACCAGGGATAAACCCTCGTCGGAGCGGCGATTGACCTGGTCGGCAGTGGCGATTGACCTGGTCGGCAGTAGTGTGCCGCTCGATGGACATCGACGAGTTCTACGAAGCCGATCCTCGCCGCAGAGCCTCTGCCGAGCTCGAGCTGGGTTCCGAGTGGCTGGACCGGGACGGCGTCCGGCACGAGCTCAACTACGTGGAGGACACCGGGGAGCTCTACGTTCTGCGAGAGCCGTCGCCGCACCTCACCGGGGATCCCTTCGGTGGCCTGCACGTCTCGGCTCCGCCGGGCTATGACCACAAGATGACGGTGCACGTCATCGCGATGGTGCCTGACAAGGACGACCTGCACCGGATCCTCGAGGGCTGGCAGGAGCAGATGACCAGCGACGACGGTGCCCAGTGGTTGGGCGACCGGCTCCGAGCAGCCGGTGTCGCGGTCGGACCGTCAGGCGAGGTGATCGTCGACGACGGTCCCGACACGAGGGCCTGACGATCTCAGCCGGGCGGCTCCAAGTCGAGCATCGTGGCCAGGAGCTGCGTGGCCAGGTTGTTGGTGGCCATGTCGGGCTCCTCTGCCACCACGTTGCGGCCGAAGACCAGGTCCGAGAGCCGGTACATGATCACGGCGAAACGGAACCCTGAGAAGATCTCGTAGAAGAAGACGTCCTTCATCGGTCGGCCCAAGAGCTCTCCGTACCGCTCGACCGTGTCCTCGTGGGATCCGAAGCCCGACGGGCGTGGAACCCCCAACGGCTCGGTGAACTGGCGATCGAAGTAGAGGAACCAGCCCAGATCCATCTCCGGCTGTCCGAGCGAGGCCATCTCCCAGTCGAGCACGGCCGCGCATCGGAAGTCGTCCCAGATGATGTTGCCGATCCGGCTGTCGCCCCAGTTGAGGACGATCTCGCCCTCCTCGACGGGCTGGTGGTCGACCAGCCACTGCCAGGTCGACTCGATCACCGGCACTTCGATCCCCTTGGTGGCCCAGTCGAGGTAGTCGCGGTAGTAGGACATCTGCTGCTCGATGCCGGGGCGCCCCCGCTTTGAATCGTCCAGCCAACTGAGCCCGATGGTGCGCCAGTCGGTGCGGTGCACCGCGGCCAGGGCCTCGATCCCGCTCCACCACATGCGCTCCTGCTGCTCGGGCGAGGCCTCGATCACCCAACCTTCGATCGTGTAGGGGATGTTGTCCGGCGGCACTTTGCCCTCGACGTGGTCCATGGTGAAGAAGGGGACGCCCAGGTACTGCGGGTCTTCCTCGTACCAGCCGAGTGTCGGGATCGGCACGGTGCTGGCGCCGTCGGCCAGGGCCTTCATCACCCGATACTGCGTCGAGAACTGCGCGTCCATGAAGAGGAGATGCTTCGTCGGTGCGACCCGGACCACCAGCCGCCGCTCGTCCCCACCGGCGGAGCGGGTCCGGCACAAGATGGTCTCGTTGGAGAACCCGTTGGAGGCCGGTGCTTGGACGTCGAAGACCCGGAGCTGCTGGTCGGTCCTCGTGGCCAACCATCTGGTGAGCTCGTGGGCGACCTGGTCGGGGTCACGCTGGTCGATGTCGGGCACGGGTCCGGAATATAGCGAGGCGGAGTCGTGGGGGACGGATGGATAGGGTCGCCGGCGCATGCTCATTGTGATCGACCTCTCCGAGTCCCGGGTCCATCTGAGCGAGGCGGACGACTTCACCCGCTTCTCGGTCGAGGTCGCGGGCGACGGTGACCTCAGGCAGCTCGTCCGCATATCCGGGCTCGGTCGAGTGAGCGATGACGGAGGCCACGTCGCGGTCGATCCGGTCGCCTTGCGTGCCCTGGCCGGGACCGCGGCCACCCCGGCGTGGGAGGAGGGCTTCGCGGGTATGTGCGCGTATGCCGCCGGAAAGGGCTGGGTGGAAGCCGACGGGGGCATCCTGGCCCATATCGAGCCCCACCCAGACCCGGCGTGAATCCACCGAGATAGTCGGGCTGAGACATTCGGGCGTGAACTGTCGCACGCCCGCTACCCTTGGGGCGCGAGGGGCGGACGCCCCGAAGAGCTCCGGGGAGGACGCATGACGATTCGTGACTACGACCGCCTGTTCATCGGCGGCGACTGGGTGGTCCCGGAGGGCACGGGGACGATCGAGGTGATCTCGCCCGTCACCGAGGAGGTCGTCGGCCGGGTCCCCGAGGGCACCGAGGCGGACATCGACAAGGCGGTGGCCACGGCACGCCGGGCCTTCGACCACGGCCCGTGGCCGCGCATGGCACCGGCCGAGCGGGGCGAGGTGCTCAAGGCCGTCGCCGCGCAGATCACCGCCGAGATGGGCGACATGGCGGAGATCATCACCGGGGAGATGGGCTCGCCCATCACGTTCTCGAACCTGGGCCAGGTCCTCGCTCCGACGATGATCTTCAACTACTACGCCGATCTCGCCACCACCTACGCCTTCGACGAGGTTCGGTCCGGCATGCTCAACCCGCAGGTGCTCGTGACCAAGGAACCCGTCGGCGTCGTCGGGGCGATCGCACCGTGGAACGTGCCCCTCTTCATCGCCGCGGCCAAGTTGGCGCCGTCGCTCGCCGCCGGCTGCACCGTCGTCTTCAAGCCCGCTCCGGAGACGCCCTTCGACGCCTTCCGGCTGGCCGAGATCTTCACCGAGGCGGGCCTGCCCAAGGGCGTGCTCTCCGTCGTCCCGGCCGGGCGCGAGGTGAGCGAGCACCTGGTCACCCACGAGGGCGTGGACAAGATCTCGTTCACCGGCTCCGGCGTCGGCGGGAAGCGGATCGGCGGGCTCTGCGGCGAGCGCCTGAAGCGCTGCACGCTCGAGCTCGGTGGGAAGTCGGCCGCGATCATCCTCGACGATGCCGACCTGGCGGCGACCATGCCGCAGCTCCTGCCCAACGCAATCATGAACAACGGGCAGGCGTGCATCGCCCAGACCCGGATCCTCGCTCCCCGGTCGCGCTACGGCGAGGTCGTCGACGCCGTCGTGTCCTCGGTGGCCGCGATGAAGGTCGGCGATCCGATGGACCCGGCCACAGAGGTCGGCCCGGTGGTGGCGGAGCGTCAGCGCGCGCGGATCGAGGGGTATCTCGAGTCCGGGCGCGAGCAGGGCGCGACCGTCTCGCTGGGCGGGGGGCGCCCCTCCGGTCCGGAGTTCGCCAAGGGCTGGTACGTGGAGCCGACCGTCTTCTCCGACGTCGACAACAAAATGCGCATCGCGCAGGAGGAGATCTTCGGTCCCGTTCTCGTGGTGATCCCCTACGACGGAGACGACAACGCGGTCGAGATCGCCAACGACTCCAACTACGGCTTGTGCGGCTCGGTCTGGACGGGCGACAACGACCGCGGGCTGGGCGTGGCGCGGCAGGTGCGCACCGGGACCTACATGCTCAACGCGCCGGTGCCCATCGACTTCTCGACGCCTTTCGGCGGCTTCAAGGAGTCCGGTGTCGGCCGGGAGTTCGGACCCGAGGGTCTCGAGGGCTTCCTCGAGATGAAGTCCATCGCCCTTCCGGCGGGGTACACACCAGGGGTCTGACCCGGGAGGGGTCCTCCGAGCCGGGATAGCGCATGTCGTCGCGGCGCATGGTGGTGACCACGTGGCCCATGTGGGTCGTGGGGTTCACCCTGTTCATCGACGGGATGGACCAGTACATCGTCCGGGGGAGCAGCGACCAGATCAAGGCCGCCTTCGGCGTGGGCGACACGGCGATCGGCGTGTTGTTCTCGGCCTTCATCCTGGTCAACGGCATCGTGACGCTGCCGGCCGGATACCTGGCCGACCGCTGGAACCGGACACGCGCCATGGCGGTGACGATCGTCGCCTGGTCGGTGATCAGCGCACTCGGGGGGCTGGTGCCGACCGCGGCTTTCGGCCTGCTGGTGGTGGTCAGGGCGTCGCTGGGCTTCGGCCAGGCCGTGACCGACCCGTCGGGCTCGAGCGTGATCGCCGACTACTACGGGACGGAGCGCCGCGGTCGCGCCTTCTCCATTCAGCAGTGCCTGAGCTACGTCGGGCTGGGCATGGGCCTCGCCATCGGTGGCGCCCTCGGGCCGTTGTTCGACGGTCGCGGCTGGCGGGTGGCCTTCTTCGTCTCGCTCTTCCCGGGGCTGGTGGTCGCCTATCTGTGCTGGCGGCTGCCCGAACCGAGCCGGGGGACGGCGGACCGGGCGCACGTGACCCACAGCGACGAGATGGAGCTGGCCGACGGGGACGGCCCGCCGCTCTTCCCGCACGGGTTCGGCCACTTCCTGGGCGACATGGTCGACGGTCTGCGACGCGACGTGGGGACGATCCTGCGCATCCCGACCATGCGCTATGCGCTGGTGGGTGTGTCGACCGTCGGCTTCGTCGTGACCGCTATCGCGACCTGGATGCCGACCTTCTATCAGAACCAGCTGCACCTCTCGCAGCAAGCCTCCAACGGAGCCTTCGGCGCGCTCGCCGTCCTGGGCGGGATCCCCGGGACGATCGTGGGCGGGCGCATCGCCGACCGGTGGGTGAACCGCGTACTGGGCGCCAGGGTCGTGATCCCGGCGGTCTTGATCATGATCAGTGCGGCTCTCTTCATGGTGTCGTTCGTACCGATGCCCTTCGCCCTCGTGTTCGTGGTCCAACTGCTCGGCTTCCTCGCCGCCACGGCCTGCGTGCCTGCGCTGCGTGCCGGCCTCTCCGACGCGGCTCCGGCCCAGGTGCGCGGGGCCGGATTCGGCGCCTTCAACCTCGCCTCCGTCGTCTTCGGCGCGGCGGCGGCACCGATCGTCACGTCCGCCATCGCCGCCCAATTCGGTGACGACTACCGCACGGCCTTCCTCCTCATTCTGCCGATCGCCTTCCTGGGGGCGTGGTGTCTGATGCTGGCCCGGACCCATATCGAGGAGGATGCGTCGAAGGTGTTCGAGGCGGTCGTGCTCGCGATGGCCGCACAGCAGGCCAAGGATGCGTCCTATGAGGCTGCGGATGCCCAACAGGATGGCGATGGCGATGGCGATGGCGACACGTAGCCCGACAGAGGCGCACCGTTGCCCTTGACGTCGGCGTCGGCCTGCTGTCGCCCTGCATCGACGACGCTGAAACCGGGTCTGGTTGCCGTCTCCCGTTGACGACGTCGGCGGCGTCGTGACCACCGCGACGTGGACCGCAGTGTCCGAGGCCGTGTCGAGCTCATAGACGGCGACGGCGCCCGGCTCGGGATACGGCGGGGTGCCACGTCGCGTGGTCGCCGCCCCCGACGGAGAAGCTCAGGCGGTAACGCGGCGCCAGCTGGTAGTCGACCAACGCGCGGCCTGCTCCCACACCCGGGCGGCGAAATCCGCACGCCGCTCCTCGTCGAGGTTGCCGTTCGCCGAAATCGCGATTCCGGGCGTTCCAGTAGACGCTGTACCGGTTTCAGGAGGTGTCCGCCGATGCCGACCTGGCTCTCGGCGACGGCCACGATCCGGGCTGAGAGCCGGGCCGCGCTCAGCCATGTGGACGGCCACGCGACGGCGACCGCCATGCCCGCGACCACAGGCCGGTGGCGCACCCGGCGTTTCGTCCGCGCCGGCGGGAAAGGCCGGGATGGCGGGTCGCGTTCAAGGAGCGCCCAGGGGAGCGACCTCCGGTGGACGTCCGCAGTCTGCGACAATGACGGACTCCCGGGAGGGCGCGCGTCGAGGCGCCGGCCCGCGCCGATTTCCCCAAGGGGGTGGGACGCAGTGCAGGACGACGAGAGCGAGGCCTCGCATCGGCGGCTCGCCTACCTGCCCGCGCTCGACGGCGTGCGCGCCTTCGCCGTGCTGGCGGTGATGATGTTCCACGGCGGGTTCTCGTTCTTCACTGGCGGCTTCATGGGGGTGGACGTCTTCTTCGTCCTCTCCGGCTTCCTCATCACGTCGCTCCTGGTCGGAGAGTGGCGGCAGTCGCTGACGATCAGGCTGGGCGCGTTCTGGGGCCGCCGGGCGCGCCGGCTGTTGCCGGCGCTGCTGCTGATGCTGTTGTTCGTGGCGTTCTTCGCCTCGGTGATTGTGCCGAAGGGTACGTACGGCGCGCTCCGGCTCGACGCGCTCTCAACCCTGCTCTACGTGAGCAACTGGCACTTCATCCTCGTCGGGAACAACTACTTCAACGAGACGGCGGCGGCATCGCCGCTGATCCACACCTGGTCGCTCGCGGTGGAGGAGCAGTTCTACCTGATTTGGCCGCTCGTCGTCCTCGGGCTCCTGCGCCTGACCCGGCGCCTGGAGCCGCTCTTCGTGCTGAGTTGCATCGCCGCGGTCGCTTCGGGTGTCTGGATGTACGTGTTGTCGCGGCATGCCGTCTCGATCAACCGGGCGTACCTGGGAACGGACACCCGCGCGCAATGCCTCTTCATCGGCTGCGCGCTCGCCGTCGGCCTCGTGCTGCTCTCTCAGCGCAGCCACTCCGCCGGTCGCCTCGCCCAGAACGAGCTGTGGCGGCCCGCCAACGGTCGGGTTCGCCTGCTCTGCGCCCTGGCCGGAATCGTCGGCGCGTCGGTCACGCTCATCATGTGGTCCGTCAACAGTTCCACCACGGGCTTCCCGTACTCCGGGGGGTTCTTCCTCGTCGGACTCGCCACGGCCGGCGTCATCGTCTCTGCGGTCGGAGCGCCACGGAGCCTTGTTCCCCGCTTCTTGTCCCTGCCCCCCATCCGCTACGTGGGCCAGATCTCCTACGGGCTCTACATCTGGCACTGGCCGCTGTTCCTCTGGGTCGATCACGCCCGCACCGGCCTCTCCGGCACGCCGCTGTTCCTGGTGCGGCTGGCCGTCACATTCGCCGTGTCGGTCGCCTCCTTCCACCTGGTGGAACGCCCGATCCGTCGCGGGACCTTCGTACGCCAGTGGCGGGCCTGGGTGGCCGTGCCTTCGGCAGTGGTGGTGGTCCTGGTGGCCACGGTGGCGGCCACCACCGGCACCACGGCAGTGGCCAGCACCACGTATCCCGGGTCCATCGGGACGGGTCTGTCGTCGTCCACCCGGACCACGAGCCCGACCACGGTCCCGACCCCGGGGACGGCGACGCGGGGGCACGAGCCGCCGGTTCGGGTGTTGCTCTTCGGCGACTCGGTGGCCCTCACCCTCGGGATCGGGCTCGGCGGACCCGCGGTGGAGGCCAAGTACGGGTACCTGCTCGCGGACAAGGGGATCATCGGCTGCGGCGTGGTGATGGGCCCGGCGGTCGAGTTGCTGGGCGGGCGGGGCTTGACGCCGTCGGCGTGCGACGGTTCGCCAGTGGCCCCGAATACGCCCCTGGACAGGCAGCCGTGGCCGGTCCAGTGGACGGCCGCGATGAATATCGTCAAGCCGAACGTCGTGGTGATATTGGCCGGGCGCTGGGAGGTGGTGGACCGCGAGTACGACGGCACGTGGACCAATATCTTGAACCCGAGGTTCGCCGCGTACGTGAAGAGCCAGTTGAACTACACGTCGCGCCTGGTGACGAGCACCGGTGCGCGCCTCGTCTTCTTGACCGCGCCGTGCACGGACGAGGGCGAGCAGCCTGACGGGGCTCCATGGCCCGAGGACAACCCGGCCCGGCTCGCCGTGTACAACCGCCTGGTGCGTGAGGTCGCAGCGGAGCACCGGAAGACCGACTCGGTCGTGGACCTGTACAGCGCCGTCTGTCCCCACCACGAGTTCACCAGCACCATCCATGGTGTGGTGGTCCGCCGTACCGACGGCGTCCACTTCACCGATGATGCGGGCGCGGCGCTGGCGGGTCAGCTGATGCCCCCGATCGTGGCCGCAGGCCGGGCGCAGATGGCCGAGACGACGACGCCTCCTACGGCCGTTCCGTTATCAGGGTCAGGGACCGGGACCGGGTGACTGCGGGTTCACGTTGGGTGACTGCGGGTTGACGTTGACCTGCGTGTCGGCAGTGAGGCACTGGGCGCGTAGCGAGGGGACCAGATGGCGTTCGTCGACGGTGGCACCTTCGCTGATGGTGGTCATCAGGGCGTTCCAGCTGCCGTCGGCCGAGTTGGCGGCGGCGGCGAGTGGGAGGGCGATCCGGAGCTCCTGGTCCGCCTCTTTCTGGAGCAAGGCAACGGTCGCCGCCGGCGTCCCCTCCCGGATGGACTTCACGTAGTCCTGGACGGAGAGGTGGACGTGGACACAAGCCTGTTGGGCGAGAGCCTGGCCGCTCTGTCCACCGCAGGCGCTGATGAGCCCGGCCGAGGTGGCGATGCTCAGTGCCGCCGCCCCCAGGACCCGACGTCGGCCGAGGCGGCGGGCCAGGTCCACCTCAGGCCAGCCACGCTTCCGCCGACTCGAGCAGGAAGCGGCTGACCGCGAGCGCGCGGTCGAAGACCTCGCAGAGCAGCTCCTCGCCCCCAAGGACCCGGGCCAAGGACACCGGGTGGCGGGCCACGATGCTGAGGCGTCGCTCCGATCCGTCCGTCGCACTGGCGAAGGAGTCGATGGCTGAGACCTCGAGGGGCAGCTCGATCCCACCGACCCCGGCCAGGTCGATGGCGAGGCGCAGCAGGTCGGGACCGCTCGGCAGCGGGGGAAGGGCCCAGGTGAAGGTGAGGGGAAAGTGGAACTCGTCCGGCGGCTCTTCGTCCTCGGAGAGCAGGACGACGGCATCCTCGAAAGAGAGCAGGACCCGAGGGTCGACGTCGAGGGCGAGGTGCAGGTCGAGCGGCCCTCCGCAGCCTTCCTCGGGATGCAGATCGACCTCCCACACCTGGCGGAGGGAGTAGGTCTCTACGAAATGGCGCTCGTCGTGCACGTGGAAGCCGTGGTCGACAGAGTGGTCCTTGAGGTCGGCGACATAGCCGGCGACGTCGATTGCTGCCACAGACGGGGGAGCCTAACGGTCCCGGGCCGGGGGTAGGGTGCGGAACCCGTGGACGAGGACCAGCTGCTGGGAGTGCTCGACGACGCGGCCGCCGCCGTGCGGTTCGCGCTGGACGGGTTGAAGGACTGGGGTCCGGCAGGGACGCGGCCTGGCCAGTACCGTCTGGACCTGGCGGCCGACGCCGCGGCCCTGCCGGTACTCCACGGTGCCGGACTCGCAGTCCTCTCCGAGGAGTCGGGTGCGACGGGGGACCGAGCGTCGGGACTCCTCGCCGTGATCGACCCCGTCGACGGCTCGACGAACGCGCACCGTGGCATCCCGTACTACTCGACCAGCATCTGCGTTCTCGACGCGGAGGGCCCGCTCGTCGGGGTGATCGTGAACCAGGCGACAGGGGTGCGCTACGCCGCCGTGCGGGGCCGGGGGGCCGAACGTGACGGAAAGTCTGTGCGACCCTCGGGATGCGCCGAGCTGGCAGAGGCGATCGTCGGGATCTCCGGCTTTCCCGGTGGGTACCCGGGATGGGCGCAATTCCGAGCCCTCGGGGCGGCGTCGCTCGAATGCTGCGCCGTCGCGGAGGGTGTGCTCGACGCCTACATGGTGGCAGGTCGTAGCACGCTGTACGGCTGGGACTACCTGGCCGGGCTGCTCGTGTGCCGCGAGGCGGGCGCGGTGGTGGTCGAACGGGACGGCGCCGACCTGGTTCCCCGCGACGCATCCGCCCGGCGTCCGGTGGCGGCGGCGACCGCGCCGCTGGCCGAGCGGCTGGCAGGGGAGCGGTCGGTGTGAGCGGTTCGCTGCGGGCGCGTAAGACCTGGAGGACCCTTGAGCCGTTGCACGGGATGATCTATTTCGCGCCCGAGGCGGCGGCGGAATACGCGCGGCTCGGTATCACGGGGACGGCGGGGTACTTCGCGTCGCGTGCCTCTCCCATGGGCGAGGTGGGCCCGGACGTGGTCGCCTCGACCTTCTACAACTTCAACCCCGAGGCGGTGGCAGCAGCGATCCCGTCGTCGTGGGAATCGGCGTCGCCTGCGGCATTCGTCCGGGCGCGGCTGGAGGCGGCGGATGCCGCCTTCCACCGCCTCCTGGGCGGCGAGGTGCTCGAGTCGAAGGAGATGACGCGTGCCGCCGCCCTGGCCCGGCTGGCGGCCGAAGCGGTGTCGGGAAGGACGGAGGGCCGCCCGCTGGCTGCTGCCCACGCCGCGCTCGCGTGGCCCGAGCAGCCCCACCTGGCGCTGTGGCACGCGCAGTCGGTGCTGCGCGAGTTCCGCGGCGACGGCCACGTGGCCCTGCTGGTGACGCACGGCCTGTCCGGACTCGAAGCGCTGGTGACCCACGCCGCGTCCGGGGAGGTGCCGGGGCACGTGTTGCGCTCGACCCGGCAGTGGCCAGAAGCGACGTGGGATCAGGCGGTGGCGTCGTTGCAACGTCGGAATTGGCTCGAACGTGGCGACGGCCTCCACTTGACCGCGTGGGGTGCTGCACAGCGTCAGGAGATAGAGGACGGGACCGACGAGCTGGCCTCGGCGCCCTACCAGGCGCTGGGCGACGACGACTGCGCCGAACTGCGCACTCTGGCGCGTCCGTGGAGCCGGACCTTCGCGGCCATGCTCCGCTGAGCCGCCGGCGTCACTGCCATAATTGCCTGCTGCCCTCCGGGAGCAGGGCTGTCCGGGCGCTTAGCTCAGTTGGTTAGAGCAGCTGGCTTACAACCAGCAGGCCGGGGGTTCGAGTCCCTCAGCGCCCACGAATGTGATGTGTGAGATCTTCTGAGACACGTGAACCCTCGTTGTCCCCGGTCATTGCCTGGGCACCTTGAGTGTGAACGCTTGGGTACGGACGATCTTGGCGGCCCCATGCCCGAACTTGGCCTTGATCGTCAATCGGTACGAACCCGAGCTCTTGGCGGAGGGTGCGCCAGAGATCGTCGCCGTCCCGTTCCCGTTGTCGTGAAACGAGATGCCCTTCGGTAGCGTGCCTTTCTCAGTGAGCTTCGGTACGGGCATGCCTGTTGTCGTCACGGTGAAAGAGAGATCTGATCTCGGTGAGACTGAGGCGTCGTCGACGCTGGTGATGGCATCCCCCGGGTAACCGACGAGAGACTGGATCCCGGCGAAGGAATCGAGCGATCGACCCGCCAAGACCGGCTCACTCCCGTCACGGTGCCGGGGGAGGCGATCGAATCCCCGTTGGTCGAGAGGGTCGTTCCCGAACCCACGGCCGAGAGGTCGAGCACATTGTTCGGCCCGTTGCCGTCGAAGGTGTATCCGCCCGACTGACCGGCCAAGAAGGTGGTGTTGCCCGAGGCGGCACCGGCGAAAGTGGTGAAGTTGGCTCCTCGCGAGGTGAAGCTGTAGATGAGGGAGCTCACCGTGGCCGTGTCGTTGGCGATGGTGCCCCCTTGGCCCCCCACGGGGCCACCCGAGACGTTGATCGTGAGCGGTGTGCTCGAATTGGTGAAGTACGTTCGAGAAGTTGACGCTGTCGCCGCCGGTCGATCCGGGATCGGAGAAGGTCTCGCTCTGGGACCCGGCAATGACTGTGTTGTCTCCGACAGAGGACCCCTCGACCGAGGAGATGCCACTCAGCGTGTCTGTTGATCCTGAACTACGCTCACCGACCCGGTGAAGAGGTTGGCCGTGATCGAATTGGGGTCGACAGAGAAGTCGGCTTCGTTGCCCGATCCGATCCCCTCGAAGCTATAGCCTCCCTTCCACCGGCCACAAAGAGGTGTCACCGGACGAGGAGCCGACGAAGTGGAGATGTCATTGAGTTCGTAGTTAGTACCCGATGAGTAGCTGTGTCGTTCGGGACCGATCCCACCGTGGTACCCGAGACGTTGACGGTCAGAGCCGTGTAAGAGCGGAAAAGTTGAGCTCGTTGCCGACCCTCGGCCAATGAAAGTCGGGATCGCAGAAGATCCCTCGTCGAACGTCGTGTCTCCGAGCCGAACCCATCACCGTCGAGATGTCAGAGAAGCATAGCTGACGCCCGATGCCGTGGCGTGTCGTTCGGGACCGAGCCCACCGTCGATCCCGATGCGTTCACTTCCAGCGCCGAACCCACAGCCGAGAGGTCGAGCTCATTGTTCGACCCGTTGCCATCGAAGGGTACCCCCCGACTGACCGGCCAAAAGTGGTGTTGCCCGTGGCGGCACCGGCGAAAGTGGTGAAGTTGGCTCCTCGCGAGGTGAAGCTGTAGATGACGGATCTCACCGTGGCCGTGTCGTTGGCGATGTCCCCTTGCCCCCCACTGGGCCACCCGAGACGTTGATCGTGAGTGGTGTGCTCGCGTTGGTAATACGTTCGAGAAGTTGACGCTGTCGCCGCCGGTCGATCCTGTATCGGAAAAGTTCTCGCTCTGGGACCCGGCAATGAAGGTGTTGTCTCCACAGAGGAGCCCTCGACCGAGGAGATGTCGCTCATCGTGTCCGTCGACCCTGAACTAACGGTCACGGACCGGTGAAAGGTTGGCCGTGATCGAATTGGGGTCGACCGAGAAGTCGGCTTCGTTGCCCGATCCGAACCCCTCGAAGCTATAGCCTCCCTCCACCGGCCACAAAGAGGTGTCACCGGCCGAGGAGCCGACGAACGCGGAGATGCTCGAAAACGTGTCGCTCCACCACCGAGTCCAACCACACCGGGTGACGCTGGGTGAGTCACCATTGAGCGTGACTGTGGCGCCCGCACCAGCGGAAATCAGGTCAAGATTGGTCGTCGCTCCCCCGAGCCGATCAAGCTCGACGCTGAGATCGGTTCCGGGCTGAAAGACGATCGGCACATACGCCGACGATTCCTCCTCACCTCGATGGTCGGTAACCGCTGGACGAATCGGATATACAGTGCTGCAAGCCGCCGATCCATCGATTTCGATCTCGTAGTGCCTCCGCTCGTGGTGATAGCCAGAGAATCCGTGGACGAGCCCGAGACGTCCACGTCGACGATGTGACCCGATGTCGTGCAGGAAACCGACGCCGCCGCCGTCGCCGGCGAGCCCACACCCAACACGGCATTCCGCATCAACAGTCAAACAAGTCAACACGACGTTGACCGAACGATGTGGCCGCCGGGCGCCTTCCTTCGAGCAACCTAGACCCACGTGTCAGAAGACTCATTTTCGACCCCTCCCAAAAACGCCTCCCTGCACCCCGCCGTCAGGGACCAGGATCACGCTACAGCAACGACGGGACCGTCGCCAGTGCCGACTCCACAGAGTGCTCCTGTCTCCACTGTGGGGACTGTCGCACGCGAGCAGCATCACGCAGTCCAAGAGCAGAATGCCGACCACTACCACCCCCCCCTCTCTCTCTCCCCCCCTCCTCCTTCTCTCCGGAGAGGACGTAAACATGGCAGCACCGGAGACCCACTTCGACGCCGACATCAAGCCCCTGTTCCGGGAGAAGGATCGCGATTCGATGCGCAGATCGTTCGATCTGTGGTCCTATGCCGATGTCCAGACCCACGCTGCCGCCATCGCCGAGCGCCTAAAGAATGGCTCCATGCCGTGCGACGGTGCGTGGCCGCCGGAACGGGTCGAGTTGTTCGAACGATGGGTCGAGCAAGGAACGCCTGAGTAGCAACCGAGTGCGACCAGGCGGCGCCAGCCGCCTGGTCGCCTCCAGCCACGTCCGATCAGGATCGGCCCTACTCGGACTGCCCTCGTTCCGACATCGCCCTCTGGTGGTTTGTTCCCCTCACCCTCGCAGATGGGAATCATGCCTCGTATCAGCCTGGAGCGCTGGCGCAGCTCGGATGTGTCTTCGTGCCGTTGGTCTGCTCGGAGCCCATGGTGGGCGTCGATTCGGTCCCCAGTGCCGGAGTGCCGGTCAGCTTGAGGTTGTTCGTCTCGCCGGTGAAGCCTTCCTTCACGCATTCCGGGGCGGACGGGCTCCCGCTGACCAATGCCGTCTGCGCCTCGAATGTCGTATCGGTCCCGAATACCGCCTGGGCGCCACCTCCGTCACCGAAGACATCGAATTCGGTCGTGTTCCAGCTGTGCGACAGGTCGAGCACGGTGTCAGCGTTGTCGACGCTGCTGGCGTGGGAGCCATTCGTCAACTCCACTGCGTCATTGCCGCCCTTGCTCGCGGATCCCGACAGCACCGAGGTAGCGAGGTCAGCGGCAGTGAGGGCCGACCCGGAGAACCTGGTTGCCGGGCTGTTGGTGTAGCAATCGCTCCCGTACGTGAACCAGCTCGATGGGCACGTCGCGGCGTAGTCGATCAACCAATACTGCATGAACACTATGTTCGAATGCGTGTCGTAGACGAACTGCTGCCAGCCCAGACAGTTGCTTGGATTGCTACTTCCCGAGCAGGTCGGAGTCGTAAAGAATTGGGTGTTGAGCTGGAGAGTAAAGGTGTTCTTCAGCTGCTGCCCGCTGCCGTCGTATTGGCCCTGCTCCTTGATATGCGGGCTCACGTTGGCAAATGACCCTGTTGCCTTGGTGATCGGACCAGCAACCACAGCCGAGTAGTCGTGGCCGTCACCAACGGGCTTCGCCGGGGACGATGTGGCCGGCACCGAGAGGTCCCCCGCCGCCGGTTCCAATGGCAATTCCGGCGCGACAGCGCACTGGGTGGCATGCCACTCGAGCGCGGGATAAGAGGCATTGAAGCAACCCGCACCCGGCAGCGCGAGGTTCGCGATGGCGTGCTGCCACCCCACCTCCGTCGGGCTGTTGGCTGTCGCCTCAGCGGCGGATGCGCATGTCAGCCCAACGGCCAAGAGGACGACTCCCGCTCCCCCAACCAGCGCAGGTGCCAAACGGCCACATCGTTTCATCACTTCCGCCTTTCGAACACTGACTCCGAGTTCCGCCGATCCTGGCGTACCCGCATCACCCTAGCGAAATTAATTTCCGCGCATGGGTTCGCGCTTGGCCTTGTCGGCCACGCTCAGGCTGAACCGCCGACCCGGCGTACGGATGCAGCCATCATGCCGTCTCTGTCTTCTAAAGCTCTTGTCCACAGTAACTGGCTCTGCTCTCGAGAGAACGTCGCCCCCGGCAGGAGCTCGAGGCAGGATGCGTCCTTCCCGCTGACGTCCTCGGTGCGGTCCTGGCCCTGGCGTCGGCCAGGGGTTGCGGTCGTCCTTGCGGGGTCCGCACCGACCCGCCGTGGCGACGCTCAGCAGCTCGAAGCTCCGAAGCAGCGCACGGTGTTCGAAAGCGTGTCCTGGTACGGGGAGTAGATCGCGTCGGGCTGGTCGTCGAACTTGTAATCGTTGTGACCGTTCACGTAGCCCGGCCCCTGGGCGGTCCAGTTGATGTCCCACGCCCCACCACTCGAGCCGCCGGTCATGGGGCTGCCGATACCGATGAGCGGCTGGCCCTCGCCGTTCGGCCAGGTGTAGGTCGACGCGCTCGCACCAATGTCCTCGACCATCGCGTTGCCGTTGTACGGGGACGCCGCCGGGTATCCGAAGGTGACGAACTGCTCGTCAGATGAGTAGTTCCATTTGAACCCGTCCCAGCCGACGGCCTGCCCGAGCGTCTGGCCGCTCGAGTTTTTGCCCACGTGCATCGCACCCTCGTCGACGCTGATGTCGCCGTTGTTGATGAAGTTGACCGCCGATTCGAAGTTGGAGGCCACGAAGATCCCAAAGGGCTCCTTCTGAACACCCTTCTTGTTGACGCTGTAACCGGGTATGAACTCGGCTGAGCTGTCCCACACGCCCGGGTCCGAGAGGCTCGTGTTGACCACGCAGTGACCGGCCGTCCACACCTCGTTCTCGTTGCTGGAGCCATTCGACGAGCCGATGGAGGTGCCGGAGCACACGTAGTTCGAACCGTTGTTGGTGAAGAAGATCTTGCCGTTCACCAGGTAAGGCTCCTCCGTGTAGTCACTGGTGGGAACGTTGAAGCTGGTGTAGGGGTACGGGTAGCTGAACTCTTGGGGACTCACGGAGGGGGCCGCCGTACCGCCGCTACCACCGGTAGCCGACTCGGGAAGCCCGCCGGGCGATTGCCCGGGCGCGCCTCGTGTCACCGGATCTGCCGGGGTGACTGCCTTCACCTTGGCCGGGTTCGCCGTCACCACGTCAACCGGGATGGCTGCCTTCATGCGCGACGGGGTCCAGTAGGCGAGCGTGGCCTTCTGCTGTGCCGAGGTGAGCGAGTGTCCGCTCACGGCGGGCTTCGCCGCCGGGGCAGCGGCGGCGGGCGTGGCCATGGCCAACGCGGCCACCGGCGCCGAGAACACGACCGCCGATGCCAGAGTCACGATCATGAAACGGGACCGGTTGCGCACGACTTCAGTGGGGGTCATGCAATGACGGTAGCCCCATTCGTGGCGATGCGCTAGGAATTCCTGGTCGCGGATTCGCCGCGATCCGAACGGCGCTACAGCGGCGGGTCGGCCCCGGCCGGTTCCGCAGAAGCAGGGAGGGCTGGGAGAGGCTGGGAGTTCCGGGTTCGATCAGGGCGGCCAATGCATACCGTCGCCGGTCAGCCCGCCGGTCAGCCAGCCGGTCAGCCAGCCGGTCAGCCAGCCGGTCAGCCAGCCGGTCAGCCAGCGATCAGCCAGTGGCCGTTCGGACTTGTCGATTCAGCTGAACCAGTTTCCACCTCCGCCACGGGATCCCTCCGGCGACGTGTTAACTGGCTCAGTGGAGAGTCCCGAGAATCACGGACGCGACGGATTCTCCCTCGAGGCAGTACTCGCCGCCATCAGGGCATCTTGGAGTCTCGAGACCTGTGATCCGACCGACGCAGCGGAATGGACGCCCGCCAACCCGTCCCGGGGCCAGTGCGCGGTGACCGCCTTGGTCGTGCACGACCTATTCGGTGGTCAGTTGCTCGAGGCCGAAGTGCTCTTCGACGACGGCTCACGACAGGGGTTCCACTACTGGAATCGGCTGGCCGGCGGCGATGTGGACCTCACTCGCGAGCAGTTCACAAGCCACGAGTTCCTTCAAGAGCCGCGGGTGGTCGACCGCATACCGGAGTCCCCGTGGCGAGCGCAAGAGCAGTACGTCATGTTTCGAGAGCGTGTCTTCGCGGCTCTGAATCCAAAACTGACACGGACCGGTGCGACGGCCGAAGCAAAGAGCGCCGGGTGTCACCCTGAACGCCTTGGAGAAATTGAGCCGTCGTGAGAGGATTGCAACGACGAAGCATGCATCAGGTCGTCATTCTGTCGATGGCAGCCGATCACCAGGGAGAAACGAAATGCGCCAAGCGTCAGCGTCCATCAAGAAAGGAGAAATCGCTTATCGAGAGGACCTGACGCGTGATGCAATCGTTGAACCTAGGGATTTTGGCCCATGTCGACGCCGGTAAGACCAGCCTGAGCGAGCGGCTGCTCTATTCAGCTGGTGTCATCGACCAGCTCGGGAGTGTCGACAAGGGCGACACACAGACAGACTCGCTTGCCCTTGAACAGCGGCGCGGGATCACGATCAAATCAGCGGTCGCGTCGTTCCCGATCGCAGATGACCTCGAGGTTTACCTGATCGACACACCCGGCCACCCCGACTTCATTGCTGAGGTGGAGCGGGTACTAAGGGTTCTCGATGGGGCAGTGCTCGTCCTCTCAGCCGTCGAAGGAGTCCAACCTCAGACGCGAGTGCTGATGCGGGCACTCCGGCGACTTCGAATCCCAACTCTGCTCTTCGTGAACAAGATCGACCGTGCAGGTGCACGAGAGGGGCCATTGCTCCAGAACATCTCCCGGGTACTTGGGCTGGCCACCATTCCGATGGGGTCCACCTCTGCACTAGGAACCAAGGCAGCCGACTTCCAACCGTGGAGTCCGGACGACTCCGGACACCGGTCTCAGCTCGTAGAAACGCTCGCCGAACATGATGAAGAGATTCTGACGAGCTACGTCGAAGAGGAAGATCGTCTGCCACTTGACCGACTTCGGGAACAGCTGAGAAGTCAAACGCACCGGGGTCTTGTCTACCCAGCATTTTTTGGGTCGGCGCGTACGGGAGCCGGCGTCGACCCACTGATATCCGGCATCGCAGACCTGCTCCCCGCCAGCCCCGCAGGCGATCCCGACGCTCAGACGACGGGCACCGTATTCAAAATCGAGCGGGGAGCGGCACGGGAGAAGATCGCCTACGTGCGGCTGTTCTCGGGTACGGTGCGAATCCGCGATCGGCTCGTCTACGGCCAAGGCCACGTGGACAAGGTGACTGCGATCTCCAGTTGCGGTCTTCAGCCGGACCGGGGCCATCGGTCTCTTCCGGAAACATTACGAAGATTTGGGGTCTGAGCAAGGTCCAGATCGGTGACAGGATCGGGCTGGCAGGAAGCGACGAATCAGACCAACAGTTCGCCCCGCCAACGATGGAATCGGTTATCGAAGCCCGCCTTCCCGCCGATCGATCTCGATTGCGGGCGGCGCTGGGGGAACTGGCAGAGCAGGATCCCCTCATAAAGGTCCGACACGACGATAGCATGGATGAGACATCTCTGTCGCTCTATGGGGAGATCCAGAAGGAAGTCATTGAGTCAACACTCGCGGAGGACTACGGCATCGATGCGGTTTTCCGAGAGACGACGACGATCTGCATCGAGCGCCCGCTTCGAGGCGGGGAAGCGGTCGAGCTGTTGACCTCGGACGCGAATCCGTACATGGCTACCGTCGGGCTCCGCGTCGAGTCAGGTCCAGTCGCATCGGGGATCCGGTGCGCACTTGATGTCGACCCAAGGTCGGTGCCCCTGTACATCTACAAGTCGGAGGCTCTCTTCACAGGTCATATGTCGCAGTACATCAGCCGTGCCCTTGGACAAGGTCTCTACGGATGGGAAGTCACCGATTGTGTCGTGACCCTGAATAGATGTGACTACTTCATCGGGGACGGTCCGACGAAACCGAGCCTCCCGATGGCTCGAACGACGGGCCTGGATTTTCGAAAGCTCACTCCGCTGGTGCTCGTGCGGGCGCTTCAGTTGGCTGGCACCTGCGTGTGTGAACCGATGCTACGGCTCAATGTCGAATCGCCTTCAAAAGCCATCGGTGATCTCCTGAGCGCAATGGCGCAACTCGGTGGCCTCATTGAACAGATAAGAGCGCGGGTAGCTTCTCAACGGTAGAAGCGAGGATGCCGGCTGCATCGTTCGCGCGACCTTAAGAGACAGTTGCCGGGCCTGACGGGCGGCGAGGGCAATATCGAATCGATCTTCGACGGCTATCAGCCCGTACGAGGCAAGCCGCCGACGCGGCATCGACATCGGATAGCAGCCGAGGGTCATGACTGAACACGGCAGGTCCTTCCGCATACCAAAATCCGAGCCCGTTCCTGCGTTGAACGGAAGAATCGTCCTGGGGATCGCGCTTTGCCTGGCGGCTCCAAACAGGGCTGGGTCCGGGCGTCAAATTGCGGGGGCTTGCGCCAGAGTCCGACCCCGGACCGGGTTCGCACGGATTGAGATAGGCCGTCATTGTGCGTGAGGGCGGACTCCCGATCGCTCAGAGGCAGTGGCGCCCACGACCAGCCATTCGATGCTGCGGGCGAAGCCTTCGCTGTCTGCTTGGCCGTGGGCGATCGCTCCGAGCAACCAGCCCCGCCACAGTGCTTGCAGGGCGGTGGCAAGGGTGAGGTCTTCGCTGAGTGCTGGGATCCATTCGTGCAGGATCTCGGCGATGGAGGAACGGGCACGGGCTTCGACGTCCCGTAGGGGAAATGCACTGGCCGGGTCGCGTTGAGCTTCGATGATGAACTCCAGCCACAACAGCCACCAACGCCGCCCGTTCTCGTCCTGATGGAGAAGCGCTCGGGCCAGTTCGCCGAGATCGCCCGGTTGCTCGAGGGCCGAAGCCAGGGCGAATTGGTGGTCGATCTGGCGATCGAACACCGCTTCGAAGAGCGCTCGCTTGCCCGAAAAGTTGGAGTAGACGGCGCCGACGGTGTACCCGGCCTCGGCCGCAATCTCTGCCACGGATGCCGCCTGGTAACCCTTGCGCGCGATCACGGCGGCCGCGGCATCGACCAGCTCATCTTTGATGAGGGCTCGGCGCTCGCTCCTTCGGAGGCGGGTCACGGCTGACATCAACGGAGTCCTCCTCACTTGCGATAACCAACGTTATCAGGATAGCATTCATTATCTCAATGGGAGGTGCGTATGGAATCGGCTGACGTTGGCGGTGTGCGCCTGGCCTACGACGTGAAGGGTTCGGGGCGGAACGGGACAGTGGTGCTTGCCGGTGGCAGTGGCATGCCGCCGCTCGTCTGGGAGCTCTGCGGCCTGAACGAAGCGCTCGACGCTGCTGGATACCAGGTAGTGACCTACTCCGCCCGAGGAGTCGCTCCTTCCGAGGCACCGCCGCCCCCGTACACAATCGCGGATCTTGCCGACGACCTCGCTGGTCTCGTGGTGCATCTGGGGCTATCCGACTGCCGGCTGGTTGGCTATTCCTTGGGCGGGTTCGTCTCTGAGTTGATGGTTCGGCGTCGACCGGATCTCATCCGATGCGCCGTCCTGCTCGGCAGCGCCGGCCATCCCGGCCCGGTCGCTTTGGCCAGGTGCGACGCAGAAACCGAATTAGTCGCTGCGCTCGGGCACCTGCCTGCCCCGTACATGCGTTTCACCGAGCTGATGACCTCCCTGCCGCCATCCGTGCTTCGTGATGATGCAGGCCAGGTAGGAATGTGGTGGGATCTGCTCGGTGCTCACGAGAAGTCGTGGACCTCACCAGATGGCGAGGTAGGGCAATCCGCCGCCGCGATCCAGTGGCTGAAGGACCCCGATCGCATGGAACGCTGGACCGCGATCACCGTTCCCGTGCTGGTCGCGTCCTTCGAGCACGACCTCTTCTTCCCGCCCGCCGCTGGGATGGCCGCTGCTGCAGCGATCCCCCGAGGCGAGTTCATCGAGATCTCCGATGCCGCCCACGCGGGCCTGCTGACTCATCCGCATCAGTGCATTGACGCAATCACCAGGTTCCTCAAGGCAGCGTGAGACGGTGGCGACGCCAGAGCTAACCCGCTTGTCCGGTGAAGACGCGCTCAACGACCTCGTGGAGGCACTGGATGCCTCCGGGGCAGTGGTCATCGAAGGTCTCCTTCCATCCGGACCTTCTCCGCCGATTCAACGCTGAGCTCGACCCGCTGCTTGGCCATGCTCGGCCGGATCACGATCGGGCGTTCGTCAACCCGGCCATCGCCTGGTTCTTCGGCGAGCGCACGCGCCATGTCACGGGAATCGCAGGCAAGTCCTCGGTATTCGCGGCCGAGATCTTGACCCATTCGATCCTGATGAGAGCGTGTGATGCCGTGCTCGGACCGAGTTGCGCCCGGTACCAGTTGAACTTGGCGCACGTCTTGGACCGAGGTCCGGGGGCCGAAGCCCAGATCCTTCATCGTGACGAGCTGGTCTGGGTTCACATGCCACGCCCCCATCCCGAGCTCCAGGTCGCGTCGATGGTCGCTCTCGTGGACTTCACCGCAGACAACGGTGCGACCCTCATCGTCCCCGGCAGCCATCGCTGGGAACCGGGGCGCCAGGCCACTCCCGACGAGATCATTGCGGCGGAGATGCCTGCTGGGTCGGCCGTCATCTATCTCGGATCCACGATCCACGCCGGTGGCGCCAACATCACGGAAAGCAATTGGCGCAGGGGTCTGCATCTCAGTTACGTGCTCGGTTGGCTCCGTACCGAGGAAAACCACTATCTATCGACACCTCCCGACAAGGCGTGCGAACTTCCTCGGGCCGCACAAGAACTTCTCGGCTACGCCGCCCACGACGCCATTGACTCGGGCGGCGGGTATCTCGGTGCGGTGGAGCTGCGCGACCCCATGGAGCTACTCGCCCGTGGCGAGCTGCTCCTACGGAGCGGGATTCTCAAGGATTGAAGCCCGCAAGCGCTATCGACGCCGAGCGGGACGGTCGAGCGACCGCGTGGGGCACGATCGCCGCGTCCGGCCACCTCCGGGCCGCCGTGGCCCGCTCGCACCGGCCGAAACCTGCCTCAACCGAGTTTGGTGTTCGGACTGGCGATGGTTCAGGTCGCAATGGGGCACCAGGCGTGCCGATGTTCGGACTGGCTGACTCAGCCGCCGCCGGATGCCGATCGACCTTCCGCTCTCGCAAAGATCGCCCGCTCATTTCGCTCACGGGGTACGCCGTCGTGTTCTGGGACGACAACTCGATCGAAGAGCTCGGGAAAGGTCGAATCGCTTGTCGGTCAGGACGCCAGAGCCAACCGAGGGCTTCCGACCGGGCTTTCGAGGCCGGGTTGGGCAGTGGTCGTCCACAGCCCACGACCTGACACGCACCGCCCAGCCACACGGGACGGTCGTATTGTTAGTGGGATGTCGCAAACCCCGGATTCCACGGATAAGGAAACGCCTGCACCTGGCAGCTTCGAAAGCTTGATGGACCAGATGAGGCTGGCTCTGGAGGATCCGGCGAATGCCATGGAGAAGAACAAGACCCGTGCTCGTGTCGTTCGCTTTCATCTGGCATCCGCCCTCTTTCACAAGGCCACGGCATTTCCCGTCGGAAAACACTCACGGATTCTCGTGGATCCGAAGTTCCCCAGTACGCTCAAAGCGCTTACGAGCAGAACGCCAGATGGTGACAACATGCTGGCTTGGGGAAGGATTTTGTCCCCCGGTGACGTTTTCGTCGATGTGGGAGCGAACGCCGGGCTCTATTCCGTTATGGCAGCCGATATGGGCGCCCGAGTCGTCTCCGTCGAGCCTTTGCGGAATGCCGGAAGGCGCTCGCCGCAAACCGGGCCTTGAACGGATTCGAGTTCGAGATCGTTCCTGCGGCGCTGGCGAGCGACGCTCTGATTGAGCAATGCGGACGGACGATGACCCTCACCGAGGACAAGGGACCGAGAAACCACCTACTGCTCCAAGATGGCTCCAGAGGTGCGCGGGTCCCGTCATGACGCTCGACGAAGTTATCGACGACAAAGTCGACCGAAACGAGGTCGTCACGGGTCTGAAGGTCGATGTCGAGGGTGCCGAGTTGTTGGTCCTCGAAGGTGCGGTCAGGGCTATCAGCGGAGGGCGGGTCAAATGGATCCAGCTCGAGTACAACACGTTGGCCCGGGACAACGGATTCGCCCAGGACCGCAACACCACCAGGGACTTTTTGCTCGATCACAAGTACCGCCTCCTTCGGCCCAACGAGGATGGGGTTTTGCTTCCGTCGAGCGTTGGTGGGGGTGGCGGCCGGGATCTCTTCGCTGAATACACCGGCGACACCGCGGTCTGAGCGCAGGCCGCTCCGTTGACCAGAACCTCTCAGGCGATAGAGACCTGCTCATTCGACGGGACCCGCTGAGCCGGTACGAGACTTGCTCAGTTCGGTGAGAGGCCTCCTCAGCCGGCGAGCGGCAAGCCGACGAGGCTTTCCAATTCACGGAGGGCCCGGTGTGCGTCGGTGACCTTGATGGTGTGCATCCCGAGGGAACGAGCCGGCTTGAGGTTGATCCCGAGGTCGTCGAGGAAGACCGATTCTTCGGGGCGTACCCCGATCGCCGCGCAGGCGAGCTCGTAGAAGCGGGGGTCGGGTTTGCGCACGCCGAGAACTCGAGACTCCAGGACCGCATCGAAGAGGGCGTAGACCGCTGCGACCTCGTCGGAGACGATGCCGTCGCTCATGGTGAAGTTGTTGGTGAGACAGGCGGTCTTGTAGACCGTCCCGCATGTCCGGATGGCAGCGACCATCTCGGGCCGTATCTCGCCGGCCAGTCTCGCCAGGACCTCCCGGCCGTCGACGTCGTGTCCGAGCGAACGTGCCTCGACTGCCCACCGCCCGCCGAACTCGTCGATGCCGATCTGGCCCCGTTCGAGCTGCGCCCACGCGTTGGTGTCCGGATGGGTGGCGTTCACCGTGCGGATGAAGTCCGGAGGGAGGCCGTGCTCCCTCTCGAATCGGGCGAACGCCTCGAAAGGGCTCGAGGTGATCACGCCGCCGAAGTCGAACATGACCGCCCGGATGGTCACCGCCACGGCGCGATCCGGCTCGAGCCGTCGGTCCTCGGAGCCGCTCCCATCAGCTCGCGGTGAGTCCGTTGTCCACCGTGTAGACCGCCCCGGTGACGGAGCGGGCCTCGTCGGAGACGAGGAACGAGAACACGGCAGCGATCTCTTCGGGTTCGGCCAAACCCCTGTGCCCAGCCATGCGACGGGCCAGGTCGGCATCGATGTCGTCGGGGAACGAGATGGTGGCGGGTATGTCGGTGTTCGTGCCGGCAGGTGCGATGGCGTTCACGCGGAGCGCGGTCTTGAGGTACTCGACGGCCAGGGATCTGGTGAGCTGAATCACGCCGCCCTTGCTCATGCAGTAGGCCGCAGAGTAGGGAACGCCCTGCAGGCCCGCGTTCGACGCGATGTTGACGATGCTGCCACCCGTGTCCAGGAGGTGCGGGATGGCCGCCTGGGCCAAGAAGAAGTACGCGTCGAGGTTGACGGACATCAGGCGCCGGTACTGGTCCCGGGTCATCTTCGGGGTGTGTTCGGCGATGTAGATCCCGGCGACATTGCCGAGGACATCGAGCCGTCCGAATCGCTCCATGCACGCGGCCACAGCCGCCGGACACGCATCCGCGTCGGCCAGATCGGTTCGGTACGCGACGAATTCTCCCGGCGCCGAGTCCCGCGTGTGGTCCAAGCGCTCGCCGTCGACGTCCACTCCGAACACCGAGGCACCCTCGCTGGTGAGACGCAGGGCAATGGCGCGGCCGATGCCGGAGCCGGCGCCCGTGACCAGTGCGACCTTGTCCTCGAATCTGCCCGTCACGCTCACCGCTCACCTTCTCATCACGCTCGCGGCACCGAAGAGGGGCCTGTCTGGGGACGTCGGTCTTCGACCTCGGGTCATTATCGCAAACGGGGACGCGTTCCGTGGCCGGAGGCCTGAGGGCTGGCCGATCCTCGTTGGTACGCTGCAACCGGTACCCGCTTGAACATCAGGGGGTGGCTTCGATGCCCGGCGAACGGATCGATCAGGCCGTTGACGACATCTTGGAGCGCGCGTGGGCCCGCGAACGTCGCCGCGCCATGCGCCGGTGGAGGCTCGAGACGGGTCTACGGCTTGCCGCAGGCCTGCTGGCGCTCGGGACCATGTGCTTGGTCCTGCGCCTCGTCGCCGGCCTCGCGATGCCGTGGGCGTTCTTCGGGTTCATGACCGCGCTCATGGCCGGAGCAGCGTTCTCCCAGACCGAGGGCCGCGAGCACCTCCGCGACAAACCCTCGAAGTCCTCGTCCTCCAGGCACGACGAGAGGACCCCATGACGGCTTCGGGCCGGCCGATGGTCATCTCGACCCGGGAATGAGGCTCGGTGCAGCTCGATACGACGGCACTACACGAAGTCGGAACCTCCGTCCGCGTTCACGCAGGCACCGGTGACGTAGCCGTTCCGCCTCGAGGCGAGATAGGCCACGAGCGAAGCCACTTCGTCCGGCAGACCCGCCCGGCCGAGATCGGCCGGCTGATGGAACGTCCGGTCGATCCATGTCATCACGTCGTGAGGATCCGACGGGTCGAGACCTTCGGCGGCGAACGTCTCCCTGAGGTTCTCGGTGAAGCTGGCGGTCACGATGCTGCCGGGGCAGACGGCGTTCACCAGGATCCCCTCGGGGGCGAGCGACTTGGCCAAGTTCTTCGCCACGCTGGTCACCGCGGCCTTCGAAGCCGTGTAGGCGACGAGGATGGGGCTCTGCCGCTGGATCGAGTGCGCCGAGAACATGACGATCCTGGCCCATTCGGCGGCGCGCAGGAGTGGGAGGGCGGAGCGTACGCTCCGGACCCCTGACATCGTTCCCAGGGTGAATGCGTCGTCCCAGCCGGCGTCGTCGAGCTGCTCGAAGCGTCCGGCAGCCGGACCGATCGTGTGCACGAGGACGTTGAGGGAGCCCCAGCGGTCCTTCACCTCCGAGAAGCCAGCATCGATGGACGACGCGTCCGTCATGTCGACACTGATGCCCATCGCGTCGGGGCTCCCGGCGCTTCGCAACGCCTCGACCGTCTCGTCCAGCGCGCCGCGCCCTCTGGCCATGACGGCCACCTTTGCGCCGTCGGTGGCAAGGATCTCGGCGACGGCGCGGCCCATGCCCTTGCTTCCGCCAGTGACGACGGCCGTGGCTCCGTCGAATCCCAGGTCCATGTTCAGTCTCCTTCTTTCATAGAGGCGATGGCATCGTACGTGTCCCGGTACCGGGCGAATCGGGCCCGGAGCTCGTCGGCGCCGAGGGTCATCGTGGAAACCGGGCGCTGACGGCTCGAGCACGCGCCTGCATGGTGGCTCGCCGATCTTCGCTGGTCACCCGTCTCGTGCCCGGGGGAAGCATGGAACCGAGCTGCGCGTGCGGCACGATCGTGGTGGTCGGCACGGGGGCGTTCTCCGTTCGGACGCACCGTAGGATCACCGGTCCCGACCCGTGGCCCGCAGTATCGAGCCAGTTGGCAAAGCCCGGGTCGGAATGCGCGATGACGGTGCGAACGACGCCGTCGTCGTCGACGTCCGCCTGATGTCCGTTGAGGCTGCTCTGATGGCGCGCGTAGTCGATCGTCTCCCACCACGGGTTGCCCAGAGAGAAGCTCCAGTACAGGCCGCGAGGTTCCTCCACCTCGACCACGAGCGCCTCGTCCGGCCCGAGCTGCCATGACCCGATGACGGGCCGGTTCTCGGCGGCCGCGCCCATGGCCGTGCCGTCGAGTGGCGGGAGGAACGTGTTCGGGGTCTCGGGCCGGGCGAACTGGAGGAAGAAGTCGAGGTTGGCGAGCACGAAGTCACCGAGGGCGACGAGCTGGCGTGCCATGACCGCACGCGGATCGACCGGTTCGCGCACTTCCGTGGCTTCCCGATCCCCACCGCCGATCCGCTCGATGGAAAGGGTGGATGCGACCTCCGAGTCCCAGTCGTAGAAGAAGTGACGGACGACCAGCGCGGTGGCTGAGTCCGCGATCGGCAGCCAGTTTCCGTCGTGGTGTTCGGCTGACAGGACCAGGTCGACCTCCCCGCCTGGCCCGAGGTCGAGCTCGTCGAGGAGCACGTTGGCCGACGAGGCCATTCCGGCCATCGACTGGAGCCCGACGTAGCGAGCCGAGCCGCGGTTCCCCCACACGCGGTAGGTCTCGCCGCCCCGGAGTGGCGCTCCGGTGTAGATGCAATCGGGGCAGTCCATTCCCCACTTGTAGACGTTGTCCACGGCGGAGGGCTTGAGTGCGACCGAGGGATCGGACTGGCTGCGCAAGGCCTGGTCCACGCCCGTGCCGAGCAGCACGAGCAGGTGGCGTATGCCCGCAGCGAGGTCCGCAGCACTTCTCGTGTCGCTCCGACTCAGGACGACGTCGGACGCCTGCCTCAACGCGTCCAGGAGGTGGGACCACGCTCGTCCCGAGACGAGGTCTTCGACGCCGGCCTCGCCGGCCGTGGCGGCCTCGCTGACGGAATGGGGCATCCAGGAAGGGTTGACGAACGCACCCGTCACGAGCGATACCCTCCACGCCGCACAACGACCGATTGCTTCACGTGACCCCCCGAGGTTCGGTCGCTCATGGTCCCCCGGGCACGATCGCAGCGTCAAAACGTCCCGACCCTGCGTCACGCATCCTCGGGTCGATCACCATGCCGGCCCGATCGCATCGCAGAGTCCCCGATCCGAAAGCACGATCGCGCGTAGCGTGGTGCCCACCCGCAACGGCGGTCAGGAGAGGCAGACGGGGCAGTCATGACCAGCACGGAGATCCCCACTCTGGTGGTCATCGCGGTCGTCGCGGTTGCCGCCCCGATCATCTCGGAGCTGCTCCGTCGTTACGTCGCCGTGCCCGAGGTCGTGATCCAGATCGCCCTCGGTATCGTCGTCGGACCTTTCGTCCTGGACCTCGTTCACTCGACCGACATCGTGAACGCGCTCTCCGACCTCGGACTGACCTTCTTGATGTTCCTGGCCGGGGCGGAGCTCGACCTCTCCATCATGAAGCAGGGCCATGCGGGACTGGCCGTCACCTCCTGGTTTGCATCCTTGGCCATCGCCCTCGTCATTGGAGCCGCCTTGCACGCGAGCGGACTGGTCATCGACTCCGTGGTTCCGGCCCTCTGTCTCACGACCACTGCCCTCGGCACCTTGCTGCCCGTGCTGAGGGACTCCGGGGTCCTGCGCTCCCCGGTGGGCCCGGTCGTCCTCTCTGTCGGCGCGATCGGCGAGTTCGGCCCGATCGTCGCGGTCGCGGTCCTCCTGACGAACCGCGACCCCGGTGTCACCTTCCTTCTGCTCGCCCTCTTCGTCGCCATCGCCGTTCTCTCGGCCATGCTCGCGGCCCAGGTCCACCCGCCACGCCTCGTCCAGCTACTCCGGAAGCACCTGAACTCCACGTCGCAGCTCCCGGTCCGGATCTCGGTCCTGCTCGTCGTGCTCCTCGTGTACCTGGCGTTCGAGTTGAGCCTCGACGTCCTGCTCGGGGCCTTCGCCGCGGGCGTCGTGGTGCGGCTGTTCATCACCGGGGACGACTACGTCGCCGTTTCAAGCAAGCTCGAGGCCATCGGGTTCGGCTTCCTGATCCCGGTCTTCTTCATTGACAGCGGCGTGAATTTCGATCTGCACGCCTTGGTGCACCAGCCGCGAGTGCTGCTCCTCGTGCCTTTGTTCGCCGTGCTGTTCCTGATCACCCGGGGGCTGCCAACGCTCGTTTTCTTCCGTCGCGCGCTGGCGACGACGCAACGTCGCGCGCTGGCGATGTTCTCTGCCGCGGGGCTCCCGATCATCGTTGTCATCACGACGCTCGGAGTCGACGAGCACCGGATGAAGCCGCAGAACGCAGCGGCGCTCGTTGCGGCGGGCATGCTTTCGGTCCTCGTCTATCCCCTAATCGGCCTTCGTCTGCTCCGGCGCAACGCCGAATTGGACCCGGCCGAGGCTGACCACCGGCCCCACGAGGAGATCTGAGAAGCGCCTGCCGTCGGCCGAGGGGGCAAGCATGATGCGCCCGTCACGGCTGGTCAGTTCTGGGTGCCCGTGAACACGCTGGGATGCGGGCGCGCCGGCGGCGTCCGCAGGAAGGGGCGCACGTGGCGTTCCATCAATTCGTCGACCACGGGTTTCGACGCCGGGTCGTCGACGAGGTTGCGATCCTCGAGGGGGTCTGCCACCAGGTCGAACAACTGGCACGGGGCGATGGCATCCTCGTCGACCACGAGCTTGTGACCGTTCGTCTCGAACGCCGCAAACCCCCAGTTCTCGCTCACCGTCAGCTCGCGGGGTGTCACGTCGTCGCCGCGGACGGCCGGAATCAGCGACCGTCCTTCGCTCAGAGGCACCTCGGGTGCGCCGGCGATGTCGCGCAGCGTGGCCGGCACGTCGAGATGCTCGACGAGAGAGTCGACGACTCCGCCCGGACAGCCGCCCGGGGGCCGGATCACCAGTGGGACGCGCACGGCCGGCTCGTAGAGCACGCACTTGGACATCAGACCGTGCGTGCCCGCCATCTCGCCATGGTCGCTGGTGTAGACGATCCACGTGTTGTCGAACAGGCCCTTGCGGCGCAGCGCGTCGACCATTGCCCCGACGGCATCGTCGATGACGGAGATGTCCGCGGCGTAGGACCGCCGCATGCCCCGGATGGCTTCATCGGTCATGGAAGTCGAGTCGGAGAGCCAGAGGAACGAGCTCAACAGCGCTCCGTACCGGCCCGTACCCTCCAGGTCAGGGCGTCGGGTCGAAGCCGGCATGGAGATTTCGACATCCCGGTAGCGATCGAGAGCCTCTGCCGGAGCATCCCAGGGATCGTGAGGTCCCGGAAAGCCGACGAACAGGAAGAAGGGCTGAGGTCGGTCGTAGTGCTCGATCCACCGCACTGCCTCAGCTCCGTGCCAGTAGTCGACATACGAATTCAAGGGTATGGGCATGGGCGTCGAATCCCACATCGGGACGCTCTTCGTGGCGTTTCGACCGTCTTCCTGCTCGCCCTGGTAGCTGCGTTCCCTCATGTGCGCCATATAGGCGTCGAGGAGCCCTCGGGCCGAGAGAGAATCGGTGTAACGGCTCGGAACTTTGCTGACGAACTTGTCACCCGTCTCGCGCACCTCGGAGAACCCCAGCGCCTCCAGGCGCCAGGCCAGATCGTCGATGTGACGCGCCGCGACGTTCTCGTCCAGGTAGAGATGTGCCTTTCCGAGGAGCGCGGTGTGGTACCCGGCTTCGCGGAGGGCTCGGACGTAGGTCGGGGAGTCGGAGCCGATCTCCTCCCAGTTCGTGTAGACGCCGTGGTCACGGACGTAGCGCTCGGTCATGAACGACGCACGCGACGGCATGCACAGAGGCCCCTGGCAGCTGACGCGGGTGAAGCGGGCCCCCTCGCCGGCCAGGGCGTCGAGCGAAGGGGTCTGAACGCCGGGGTCGCCCGCGCATCCGAGCATGTCGGCCCGGTGCTGGTCCGACATGACGAGCAAGATGTTGGGTGCGGCCATCGATCCTCCTCGAATCCCGACCGGACGAACTCCGGCCCGCGCACGGCGACGCAGAGGGATTCGCCGCTCGGGATCGTACCCAACGCATTTCTCGGGTGGACCGACTGCAAGGGACGGCGCGTTCCTGACACTGCGCGTGGATACTTGCCAGCGATAACGGCGGGATAACTCACGGATACGCCCTGGCTTTCCGAACGCGTTGAGCCGATGGTGAACTTAAATGGCAGCCCGAAAGCGACTCACACCAAGAGTCGCGACGGACGAGAGGCGACGGATCCGTGTCGAGCATGGCGTTAGCCTGGTCCCACGGGGCCTGACGTGCGCGACGAGTTCAAAGGAAAGTTACGGCGGGGTGACTTGCCGGTTCGGCGTCTCGCCACGATGGTGGTCGGGGCGATACTCGTCGCGTCCGCCGCGCTGACCGCCGCTCCCGTGCTCTCGTCTCACGCCGGTGCCGAAAGCATTTCGCTCGTGCCCCTTCGCGGGAGCCTGGGCTCCGTGCCCCCCGGCGCAACGCTCGTCGGCCCGACCCCGACCAGCACGAATTTGAACCTGGTCGTGACACTCGAACCGCGGGACCCGACGGCGCTCGCCGCGGCGGTGCATGCTTCGTCCGATCCGGCCAGCCCCGAGTACCGTCATTTCCTCACACCGGCGCAGTTCGCGTCCCGATACGGCGCAACGCCCGCCACCATCGACGGCGTCGCCGACGTCCTGAGGAACGACGGGCTCACGGTCGGCCGACCTTCGGCAACTGGTCTGTCGCTCCCGCTCTCTGGCACAGTGGGGCAGGTCGAATCCGCGTTGTCGACGCAGCTCTCGACCTACCGGCTCGCAGCGGGCCGCTCGGGGTATCGCGCCAACTCACCGCCCGAGCTCCCCGCGAACCTTGCCTCGTCGGTCGAGGGGATCCTCGGGCTCGACACCCTCAGCCCGCCGCAGCCGGCGGACCAGCTCGCGCTCCGAGGGCCGCCGAGAGCTCAGTCCAGGTCGGAGAACGGCACATCGTCCAGGTCAACGAACGGGTCGCCGTCGTTGGCGCCTGGTCAACCGCACCCGTATGGCGCATCGTGCATCAGTGACATCAGCGGTCAAGAGAGCGCTGGCGGGTTCGACGCCGTCGAGCTCGCGCAGGAGTACTCGTTCGACTCGCTCTACGGGTTTGGCGACTACGGCGCCGGCTCCACCATCGCGCTGGTCGAGCTGTACGGCGCCAACTACTTGAGCCCCGACATCACCAATTTCGCCACCTGCTACGACATCACGCTGGGCAACGGGCAGATCAGCGCGCGGACCTGGGACGGGGCGGGTATTGCCAGCCAAACCGGAACCGACGAGTCGGAGCTCGACATCGAGAGCGCTCTCTCCCTCGCGCCGAAGGCAGACATCGAGGTGTACGAGGCGGGGCAGCGCGGCGACAGCATCTACACCGTGCTCTCGCAGATCGTCGACGACGACACGGCGAAGATCGTGAGCGTCAGCTGGACGAACGGCTGCGAGGCCTACGTGGGTCAGTCGGAGCAGGAATCTGAGGCCACGCTGCTCCAGGCATCCTCGCTCGAGGGTCAGTCAGTCTTCGTCGCATCCGGGGACCAGGGTTCGCAGGGTTGCAACGTCAACCGCGAGGAGGGGGCCCCGACGGGTTCGGGCCCGGTGGCCCAGGCCGTCGATCCCTCGACCGGGACCCTTTACATCGCCAATCAGAGTGGCGACTCCATCAGCGTCGACAGCGAGGGATCGGCTGGGGATCCGGGTGGCTCCGCCGGCAAGGGGTCGGTCCGGACGGGAACCTACCCCACGGCGGTGGCGCTCGATACAACGGACAAGAAAATCTTCGTCGCCGACGAGCTCGCGAACCAAATGACCGTTTTCTCCACCAGCTCGTGCAACGCGACGTCCACCGCCGGGTGTGGCACGGCGACCACGATCAACGGCTCGGGGGACCAACTTCAAGGCCCGCGCGCGCTGGCAGTGAACGGCAACACGCTCTACGTCGGCAATTACAATTCGTCGGAGCACGCCGGCTCGGTGTCCGTGTACAACGCCGCGACGAACGGGTTCGTGGCCAGCGTCTCCCTGCCGTCGGCGACGATGCCCTCGGCCATCGCGGTCGACCCGTCGCACGGAGTCGTCTACCTGACAGACAGCGCCAACGGGCGGATCGAGTACTTCAGCGCCACGACCTGCAACGCGACCATCACCTCAGGCTGCTCGGCGACACCGGGCACGGTCGCGGTGCGGTCGGCAGCAACCCGGCCAGCCTGGCCGTGGACGACGCGGCAGGGAACCTTTACGTCGGCAACGCCGGGAGCCTTGGCGGCATCACGGTGATCAGCCTGTCCGATCAGTCCATAGAGACGACGATCTCGACGGGGAACCCGCCGGTCTACGGGATCTACGGCGTCGGACGTGTCGAGTCGGTCGCGTTGTCGCCGAGCGGGAAACAGATTCTGGCCGTCCTTGGCGTCGGGTTCCCGGGTGGCGTCTTGGCCACCGTCGATCCGTCCACGAACTCCATCGCGGCCACCGTCTCTCTCGAATCCGGCTCGAACACGGTGGGCTCACTCGTGGCCGACAACGTCCGGAACTACGCATGGATCATCGACGCTTCGGCCCCGCTCGACATCGTCCAGAACCTGAATCTCGCCGTGACCGACCCGGCCAGCCAGCCCGGCGTCACAGCTGTCGGGGGAACGTCGATCGTCGGCCTCGGCCTTGATCCGCCGCCGATCGAGACAACCTGGAACAACCAGCTGAAGTACGCCGATGGGGCAAGCGGCGGGGGAATGTCGTCGATGTTCCCCATGCCCGGCTACCAGCAAGAGTTGCTCGGAAGCTCGGCGAACGGTCAGGGTCCGTGCCCCACGGGAATATGCCGTGAGGTCCCAGACGTCTCGGCCGACGCTGACCCGAGCACTGGCTACATCGTGTACTTGCCCACGAACGACATGCAGAGCAGTTGGACGACGTTCGGAGGAACGAGCGGCGCGGCGCCGCTGTGGGCGGCCGTCCTGGCGGTCGTGTCCAGCGCCGACGAGACCTGGAGCGGAGACGGTCTCCTGAATGAGGCGCTCTATGCCCTGAGTTCGAGCGGCTCCACATACTTCAACGACGTCACCACCGGGAACAACGACTACAACGCGACGAGTTCCGGTGAGTACGAAGCGGGCCCCGGATACGACATGACGACGGGTCTCGGGACGCCGATCGCCTCCGCGCTGGCGAAGGGTTTGACGCAGATTCCGCTCGACGTCGTCGTCTCGGGCTCCCAGATCTACCAGGGCAATCCTTCCTTCAGTGGCAAGGCCGACTACGGCGGGACCGGCAAGGCTCCTCCCGGCGTCGTGGTCAATACCACCTCGGGTCTGACCTGCGGCGAGGTCGAGGTCGGGACGTCGCCCCCAACCCCGACCCCGATCACCTCCACCCTCCCGGCCGGCAGCTACACCCTGGTGCCGTCGTCGTGCAGCGGCGCCACTCTGAGCGGAGCGAATGCCGCCCGTTACGTCGTCGTCTATACCGGTCGAATTCGTCGTCGATCCGGCTCCCATCGACGTGGTCACGGTCAGTGGCACACAGACCTACGGAGGGACTCGGACGTTTTCGGGAACCGTGAACGAGGCCAACCTCCCACCGGGCATCACGGTGAATCCAGCGGGCGTGACCTGCAGCGAGGTCGGGACGTCGACACCGATCGCCCCCACCCTCCCGGCCGGTTCCTACACCGTCGCGGGGTCGTCGTGTAGCGGAGTGACCCTCAGCGGTCCGGGTTCTACGAACTACGTTGCCGCCTACAACGGAGCCCCTGGTGGCTTCACCGTCGTCCCCGCGCCGCTCACCGTCACGCCCTTACCGGAGAAGACGTCCTTCGGCGTCGTGCCCCAGGTGCAGGTCAGCTACCAGGGCTTTGTGAACGGGCAAAGTGCTTCCGTTCTCAGCGGGACGCTCCGCTGCACGTACGGCACCGGCAATTCGTCTCCTCCGGGAAGCTACGAATTTGAGCTGCAGCGGATTGACCGATCCGAACTACGCCATCGACCTTCGTCCACGGGACCACGATCGTGACCATGGCACAACTCGGCGTCGAGGTGTCAGGGTCACAGACCTGGAAAGGCAGTCCCGCCTTCTCCGCGTCGCCGAGCCAGCCGCTGGTCGGTGCGTCACTCACCGGCACGCTGACGTGCAGGACGGTCAACGGCTCACTCCCCATCACGCCGACACTGGCGGTCGGTAGCTACACCTTGGTGGCGGGTTCGTGCTCCGGGGTGACGCTGACCGGGAACGATGCCGGCTACTACTACCAGCCCCCCTCGTACACCGCCAACCCCGGGGACTTCATCGTCAGGGGCGGTCCGCACGGGTACTGGCTCGTCGGGTCTGACGGCGGCATCTTCTCCTTCGGCTCTGCCGCGTTCTACGGCTCGACCGGCAGCCTGAAGTTGCAGCGCCCGGTGGTCGGCATCACGCCGACGGCCGACAACGGCGGGTATTGGCTCGACGCATCCGACGGGGGAGTCTTCTCCTTCGGCGACGCCGGCTTCTACGGCTCCATTCCCGGCCTCGGTCTCCATCCGGCCGGTTCCGGCCTGCCGAACAGCCTCAATGCACCGGTGGTGGGCATGGTCCCCACCGCGAACGGGGGCGGCTACTTCATGGTCGCCTCGGACGGAGGGGTCTTCGCTTTCGGAGACGCACGGTTCGAGGGCTCGTGCCCCGGGATCGGCGGTTGTGCCGGCGCGGTGGTCGCGGTCGTGCCGGACGCCACGGGGAACGGGTACTGGGTCGTGACCCAGACCGGCAACGTCTACACGTTCGGCGACGCCCCCTACTTCGGAGCTCCCGGCCCCGGGGCCCCGGTCACCTCCGCCGTCCGTACCTGGGACGGCCGGGGCTACTGGATCCTGCGGGCCGACGGCACGGTCGACGCCTTCGGCGACGCCGTGGGCCACAGCGGGCCGCTCGGATCCGTCGGCGGATTCAACCCGGCGTCGGCCGTCTTCACGGATTCCGACAGCGGCGGCTACTGGGTGGCCGACGCCGAGGGCGCGGTGTTCGCCTACGGCGACGCTCCCAACGACGGGTCGATGTTGGGCACCCACCTCAACGGGCCGATCATCGCCGGTACGGGTTTCTGATCAGGATCTCCCGGGCGGGGTTGGGAGCCGGGTCCCTTCCGGTTGGGACACACTGGGTCCATGGCGCCACAGTTCATCTTCACCATGCGCGATCTCCGGCGCTTCCACCCGCCGGACCGCGAGGTCCTCAGGGGTATCAACCTATCCTTCTACCCGGGGGCGAAGATCGGCGTCATTGGTGCCAACGGATCGGGCAAGTCATCCCTGCTGCGGATCATGGCGGGCCAGGACGACGGCTTCACCGGTGAAGCCCGCCTGACCCCCGGGTTCAGCGTCGGGTTCCTTCCCCAAGAGCCTGAGCTCGACCCGACCAAGGACGTCGCGGGCAACGTGGCCGAAGGTGTGGGCGAGATCAAGGCGCTGGTGGACCGGTTCAACGAGGTCTGCGCGGCGTTCGGCCAGCCCGACGCCGACATCGACGCGCTGCTCGCCGAGCAGTCGGACCTCCAGTCGAAGATCGACGCGGCCGGGGCGTGGGACCTCGAGCGGACCTTCGAGATCGCGATGGACGCGCTGCGTCTGCCGCCGGGGGACACCGACGTGTCGGTTCTCTCCGGCGGTGAGCGACGCCGGGTCGCCCTGTGCCGCCTGCTGCTCTCGCGGCCCGACCTGCTGCTGCTCGACGAGCCGACCAACCACCTCGACGCCGAGTCCGTCGCGTGGCTCGAGCGCGCGTTGCACGAGTATCCGGGGACGGTGGTCGCAGTGACCCACGACCGGTACTTCCTCGACAACGTTGCGGGCTGGATCCTCGAGCTCGACCGCGGCGCCGGCATCCCGTGGGAGGGCAACTACTCCTCGTGGCTGGAGCAGAAGCAGGCGCGGCTCGCGGCCGAGGACAGGGCGGACAATGCCCGACGTGCCTCACTCCAGCGCGAGCTCGAGTGGATCAGGATGTCTCCCCGGGCGCGTCAGAGCAAAGGAAAGGCGCGCATCAACGCGTACCACGCGCTGGTGGCCGAAGCCGAAGCAGATGCTGCCGACCGGCGCGCCGACCGGGTCGAGCTCTCCATCCCCCCTGGCCCCCGGCTGGGCGACCGCGTGGTGGAGGCGGTGGCCGTCGTCAAGGGATTCGGCGACCGGCTCCTGATCGACGGGCTGTCCTTCACGCTGCCGCCCGGTGGCATCGTGGGCGTCATCGGCCCGAACGGCGCCGGAAAGACCACGCTGTTCCGCATGATCGTGGGGGATGACACGCCGGACGCAGGCTCACTCGAGCTCGGATCCACGGTGAGGCTGGCCTACGTCGACCAGACGCGCGGCACTTTGTCGCCCGACCTCACGGTGTTCGACGAGATCACGGGGGGAGCCGACCGCATCGTCGTCGGAGGTCGCGAGCTGCACGCCCGCGCCTATGTCGCCGAGTTCGGTTTCAAAGGCAGCGACCAGCAGAAGCTGGTGGGCCGGCTCTCCGGAGGGGAGCGCAACCGCGTCCTGCTGGCCAAGGTGCTCAGCACTGGGGGCAACGTCCTGCTGCTCGACGAGCCCACCAACGACCTCGACGTCGACACGCTGCGCGCGCTCGAGGAGGCGTTGCTCGCCTTCCCCGGGTGCGCGGTGGTGATCAGCCACGACCGGTGGTTCCTCGACCGCATCGCCACGCACGTGCTCGCCTTCGAAGGCGACTCCGTCGTGCAGTGGTGGGAAGGCAACTACAGCGACTACGAGGCCGACCGGCGTTCCCGTCTCGGTGTCGCGGCCGACCAGCCCCACCGCCTCCGTTACAAACCGCTGCTGCGCGGTTGAGTCCGAGCCGAGGCGGCCCCAAAGTGGCGACGCATCCTCGAAGGGGGTGGTGCACGGGGGTCCGTCCGCCACGAGTACCCGGGGCGCGGCGAACGGGTCGGAGCTGACCTCGACCAGGCACGACGAGCGAGTCCCGTAGCCGTCCAGGTGAACACAGCTTCCGGCGGTCGGGCGTTCGTCCTCGGGTGGGATCCGGTGATCGGCCAGCACGGCGCGGAAGGTGGCGTTGGTCGCGGCGGCGTCGCCGGGCTCGCCGACCGAGGACAGGACGAGGTCGACCTTCGGGCTGGGTGCGCCGAGAGAACGGTTCTCCAGGGCATAGACACCCGGTGTCAGGGGTGTCGCCCGGGCATCGGTGCCCGTGAAGTCGACGAAGAAGAGCGACGACCGGTCGCCGACCAGCAGCCAACAGCCGTTGTAGTCCGCCGGGTCGAACGTGTCGACGAACTCTTCGACCGCGCGTGTGGCCGAGTCGTGTCGGGTGAGCGCGACCGGCAGCGCACCCCGTGAGCGTCGCGACCGGTCCAGCGCGTCGCCGAGAGGTTGGTTCGTCAGCCCGGCGCAGACCCCGTGCTCGTTGACGGCGAGCCAGGTGCCGCCCGCTCGGAGGTCCCGACCCCCGAGGACACGCGGCGGACCCTCGTCGAGGATCGTCACCGCCTCGGAAGGACGGTCGAGGTACTCGTCGCGGTTCGCGCCCACGAGGAGAGGCACGCCTGGGACGACTCGCGTGGCGACAAGCAACAGGCACATCGACCCGCACCATACCGAGGGGTGGGCCGGGGTCGGCCGTTAGCGTCGACGTCCGTGACCGAGAATCCCTGGCTGGCCGGGGACATGAGGCGCGGCGAGGGCTACGACCGACGGTTCGAAGAGCTGGCGGCCGGGGGCGTCGACGTTCACGGCGAAGCGGACCTGGTCCACTCCTACGGTCCTGGTTCGGTGCTCGACGCCGGCTGCGGCACGGGGCGGGTGGCCATGGAGCTCAGCCGTCGTGGCCATGCGGTGGTCGGCGTCGACCTGGACCCCGGCATGCTCGACGCGGCACGGGCCAAGGCACCCGCCCTGACCTGGGTGGCCGGCGACCTGGCAGACCCCGCTCTCGACCTCGGCCGCCGCTTCGACGTGGTGCTGATGGCGGGGAACGTCCTCGTCTTCGTGTCTCCGGGCACCGAGGGGGCCGTGATCGGGTTCGCTGCCCGCTCGCTCGTCCCCGGAGGCCGGCTCGTCGCCGGCTACTCGCTGCGCCGCGGGGCGCTGGGACTCGAGCGCCACGACGAGCTGGCGGCGGCCTGGGGGCTCGAGCTCGAGCATCGCTGGTCCACCTGGGACCGGGACCCGTTCCGCCCGGGCGACTCCTATGCGGTGAGTGTGCACCGCAAGCTGGCACGCCGGGACCCCCTCGGAGCGGCCATTCAGCGCCCGGACGCAACGGATACGAGCACTTCTCCCACCGGGCCGCACTGAACCTGCGAACGAGGGCGCCTTCGTTAGGCTGCCCGCCCATGGGAACAGAGGAGCTCGATCCGATCGACCACCAGATCATCGAACTGTTGTCGCACAACGCCCGCCGGACGATGGCCGACATCGGCGAACAGGTGTCGCTGTCCGCCTCCGCCGTGACCAGGCGCATCGAGCGGCTCGAGCGGTCCGGCGTCATCGCCGGGTACACGGTGGTCGTCGACCACCGCAAGGCCGGACGCCCCATTCAGGCCTTCACCGAGGTGCGCTTCGCCGGCACCGCCGACCTCCAGGAGATTCAGGAGACGGCGGTGCAACTCCCCGAGGTCCAGGCCGTCTTCACGACGGCCGGCGATCCCGACGCCCTCGTCTGGCTCCAGGTCCCCGACGTCGAGCGGTTGGGTCAGGTCATTGAGCAGCTTCGCCGCCGAGGCCGCGTCACCGGCACCAAGACCCTGATCGTGCTCGACACGTGGTCACGCCATCGCTCCTTCGAGGCGGACGGCCTCGCGTCTCGCCAGCGCTGATGCGCCGGCGGGTCCCGGCCGCCGCGGTTGCGCTCTCGCTCGTCGCCGTCCTCGCCGCCGGCTGCGCCGGGAGTCCGTCCGGCCGTGCCGGCGGGCCCCGGGCATCGACCACGACATCGACCACGACACAGGCAGACGACGTCGACGACCGTGCCCGGGCCGGGCGGGTGGTCCCGCGCCATACCGATCGCACCCGGCAGCGCGCTCGCGACGGTCTCGTGCCCGGCACGATTCGTCTGCCTGGTGGGGTCGGCGGCGGGGATGACCTACCACCTGGTGTTCACTCGCGTCACCGCCCTCGGCGCTCCCGTTCCTGCGCCCGCGCCCCAGGGAAACTCCTACTTGTCCTGTGCCAGCACGGCGTTCTGTGCTGCCGCGCCGAACCTGGACCAGGTCTCGGTCTTCAACGGATTTAGCTGGCTCGCGCCCACCACGGTCCCCGGAGCCCAGGGCTTCACCGCCATCGACTGCACGGGGCCCTCGTTCTGCATCACCGTGGACGGTGAAGGGAACTCGTTCGATTACGACGGCTCGGGGTGGTCGGGCAATCTCGGTGCCTGGGGCGCCGCCAACCAGATCTCGTGCGTGTCGCCCCAGTTCTGCGTCGCGGCCGAAGGCGGCCCCTCGGTGTGGAACGGGCAGGCGTGGACCCAACCGAACGACGACGACGCAGCGGGACAGCTGAACTCGGTCTCGTGTCCCACCACCACCTTCTGCGAGCTCGTCGACACCAGCGGCAACGTCGTCACGTGGAACGGGCAGACGTTCTCGACTCCCGTCCCGATCGCCTCGGAGCCTCCTCAGACCGGCGACAACGCCTCCGGGCTCACCGGTGTGTCGTGCCCGACGCCCACCTTCTGCCGTGCCGTCGACTCGCTCGGCCGCGTCTTCGCCTTCGACGGGACCACATGGTCGAAGGGCACGCTGATCGACAACGGCCGCGCCCTCACCGCAGTCTCGTGTCCGACCACCGGTTACTGCGTCGCGGTCGACCGCTCCGGGAACGCCTTCGTCTGGGGGTGACGAGCCACGTCGGCGCGGTGCTCACCACGGCTCGAGCACCGGCGCACCGCCACGCCCGATGAGCCACCTCAGCAGAGCTGCCGGGTCGGTCCGGGACGCCAGGCGGGGCAGCTCGCGCGGCAGCCAGGCTTCGACGAGGTCGTCCGGGAGCGGAACCGGTCCGAAACCCAGATCACCGTGGTGGACGACGACTTCGCGCCAGCGTGACAGGAGGGCGTCGCGCGAGCTCTCGATCACGCCGCGTCGAGGAGCGCGACGGCGCGTCCCACGCGGCCGGTGACAGCGCGGTCATCGCCTGCTCGACCGCAGCCGACGTGCGAGCGACGTCTGCCACCAGGTCAGCCGCCGGCCGCGCTGCGCCCGCCTCAATGTCGGCCGCCCGCTGCGCCAGACCGCCGGGGTACTGGTCCCGGATCTCGCCCCTCGCCGCGCCCTCGAGCCGCCACACCACGCTGTCCGCGTTGCGCGCCAGATGCGTCATGACGTGTCCCACGCTCCATCCGGGCAGGGTGCTGGCGCTCCTGGCCCGCGCCTCGTCGAGCCCGGCCAGGTCCGCGTTCAGTGCCGACTGCGCGGCGGCACAGCCGGCGACCCAGGAATCGGGCGCGCCGCGACGGTGACGGTGTGCTCACGGCTTGGGCAGAGCGGACTGCGCGTCGAGCATGTCGGCCATGACGGACCGGATGAACTCGTCGGCTTCGTCCGTCATGCCGCCGGCCACGCCGCCGTAGATCGCGCCCGACGCGGGCGCCTCGTCGGCGTGGGCCTTGGCGTAGTCGACCGCAGCCTCCAGGTCGGTCGAGAACGCCGCGACGACCCCGGTCTGCGTCTGAGGCCTGGTCACGGCCATGTGGAGCGCGTTGGGGTACTGCTGGCCGTTGAAGCGCCAGCCCTTGCGCCGCATGAAGTCGTTCACGTGGTAGACGTCGAACTCGTCCGAGGTGAACGAGAACAAGAAGGTGGGCCGGCCGATCAGCCGGAGTTCCGGGTGAGAGGTCACCGCGTCCTGCATGGCCCGCGACGTCTCGAAGATCTCGCGGGCGTAGTGGAGATAGCCGGCGTGGCCGAGCTGGACCATGGCGGCCCACGTGGCGGCGATGAGACCGCCCGAGCGCGAGCCTTCCATCCCCGGTGACGTGTATTTCCCGCCGCTCCAGTCGGTGAGGTAGAAGTACTGCGCGTTGCGGAGGGCTTTCGTGCGGAACGACAGCACGGAGGAACCTTTGAACGCGTACCCGTACTTGTGGGTGTCGGCCGAGATCGACGTGACCCCGGGCACGCGGTAGTCGAAGGGCTCTATGTCGAAGCCGAGCTCCCGGCCGAAGGGAAGGATGAAGCCGCCGAGGCAGCCGTCGACGTGGAGGCCGACGCCGCGCTCGAGGGCGAGGTCCGAGAGGTCCCCGATGGGGTCGATGGTGCCGTAGCCGTAGTTGCAGGCCGAACCCACCAGCGCCACCGTCTGGTCGTCGACGTGATCGCGCACCCAGTCGACGTCGACCTGGGTCGTCGCCGGGTCGATCGGAGCCCGGCGCAGCTCCACGCCGAAGAGGTGGCAGGCCTTGTCGAAGGCCGGGTGGGCGGTCTCGGGCTTGATCAGGTTCGGCCGCGTCACCCCGCGGGTCTGCGCCCAGTGCTCCCGGTACGCCAGTACGGCGTGCATGATGCTCCCCGTCCCGCCCGTGGTGACCAACCCACAGGGGTCGTCACCCGCGGCCGTGGCGTGCTCGCCGCCGTGCAGACCCAGGGTCATTCCGATGATCTCGGCCTCGAATTTGGTCGCGCTCGGGCACATGTCCCGCTGGAGCACGTTCACGTGGGCGAAAAGGCCGAAGGCCTCGTTCATGAAGTTGTAGTGCTCATGGTCGCCGCAGTACATCGTGCCCGAGCACTTCCCCGTCTCCCAGAACGCGTCCTCCTCTGTGGCCATGGCGTGGAGCTGGGCCAGGACGTCCTCGCGGCTCGTGCCCTCCGCCGGAGCGACGCGGTGGATGGGGAAACGGTCGGCGTAGGGGTAGTCGCTCAACCTGGGGCCTCCTTCGGACGGATGTGCGGCGACCGAGCGGCGCCTCGGCCGCGCTCGCCGTCGCGTCCGAGACTATTCATCCCGACGCGGGGCGTCGTCCGGCAGCGTCGGGTCGTTCCGGCGATCGGCCACCGGAAAGCCGCCATGGACGAAGATGGCGCCGTGCGGCGCCCGCCCGTGTTGACGTCGTTGCAGGGTTACCAGCGCGCCTGGGCCGGCGCGGACGCCGTGGCCGGCATGACCCTGCTCGTCATCGCGGTGCCGGAGCAATTGGCCACGTCGCGCCTGGCCGGCATGCCTCCGGTCACCGGCTTCTACGCCTTCGTGGCCGGGACCGTGCTCTTTGCTCTCTTGGGCTCGAATCCGCAGCTCTCGGTCGGGGCGGACTCCACCATCGCCCCCCTGTTCGCCGCCGGCGTCGCCCGCTTCGCGGCGGCAGGCTCGGAGCGCTACGTCGACCTCGTGTCCATCCTCGCGGTCATGGTCGGCCTCATCGTGGTCCTGGTGAGCGTCCTGAGGCTCGGGTGGGTGGCCGAGTTCCTCTCCGCTCCCATCGTGACGGGATTCCTGTCCGGCGTCGCCGTGATCATCGTGATCCACCAGCTCCCCGAGCTCTTCGGGCTGCCGGGAACTTCGGGGAGCAACGAGCACCGGATCGGCTACGTCCTGACGCATCTGAGCCAGGTCAACGGCTGGGCGCTCGGCATCGGCCTCGGCGTCCTGGCCCTCATGACGGTCTGTCATCGGGTCGACCGCCGCATCCCCGCCGCGCTGGTGGCGCTGGTCGGATCCACCGCGTTGGTCGGCGCGCTCGACCTCACGGCCAGGGGTGTGCCCGTGCTGGGTCCCGTCGCCACGGGCGCTCCCCACCTCGGCCTGACGGGACTCTCCTGGTCGGTCATGGGCAACCTGGCCCCCCTGGCCGGTGTGGTGGCCCTGGTCGTGGTGACCCAGACCGCCGCCACCACGCGGGCCTTCGCCGACCGGGGAGGCTACGACGCCGACGCGGGACGCGACTTCCTGGCCGTCGGCGCCGGGAGCGTCGTGTCCGGATTGGTGGGCTCCTTCGCGGTCGACGCCAGCCCACCTCGGACCGGCGCCATCGCCACCGCCGGCGGTCGGACCCAGGCCGGACCGCTCGGCGCCGCGCTCCTCGTGGTCCTGTTCATCCCGTTCGCCGACGTCCTGCGCGACGTGCCGCTGGCGACGCTCGCCGCCATCTTGATCTTCGTCGCGGCCTCTATCTTCGGCGGGGCGGACCTCGCCGCGATCGCCCGCTTCAACCGGGTCGAATTCGCCCTGGCGGCGATCACGCTCCTCGCCGTGGTGTTCATCGGCGTCGAGCAGGGCATCGCCATCGCGGTCGGCCTGGCCATCCTCGACCACGTCCGGCTCAGCTCGCGCCCGCAGCTCCGCCTCCTCGGGCGCGTGCCGGACTCCACCAGCTGGACGCCACTCGGCCCCGGCGTCGACGCTCAGCAGCTGCCGGGCGTCCTCGTCGTCCTCTTCGCCACGCCCGTCTGGTACGCCAATGCCGTCCACTTCCGCGACGAGATAGGCGCCGCCGTTCGCGCCGCCGGCGGTGGCATCCGCGTCCTCGTGCTGGACACCGTCGGCATGTCCGACATCGACTTCACGGGTCGCGGGAGCTCGGCCGTGCCCTCGATGCGTGCGAGCGCCTCGGCATCACGGTCGGCGTGGCGCGCGCCGGCGCGCATCTGCGTTCGTCGCTCGAGCGCAGCGGCCTGGCCTCGCGCATCGGTGACGACCGCTTCTATGCGACGGTCGACGAGGCGGTCACCGCGCTCGCTCCTCCGCCCTCGACCTGACGTCCGGCCGGCTCATCCCACCTGAATGCGGGCCCGAACCGGGCGATGGTCGGAGCCCGCGTGCGGCAGCACCTCACCCTGCGAGGCGCGCATCGCACCGCGGACGAGGATGTGGTCGATCTGGCTGTGCGGACGCCAGGTCGGCCACGTGCGGCCGATGACCGCACGCCGCCAGCCCGGCATGAAGACGCCGACGAGTGGGCCCCACGTGTTCATGTCGCCGCACAGCACGGCGTCGGGACGCGACTGGGCGTTGAGGCCGGCTCTGAGCTGGGCCCAGGCGCGATGCGATCCGAAGTGGAGGTGGGGCATGTGCGTGCCCGCCACCGACACCGGATGCCCGTCCACCGTCACGTCGACCACAATGACCGCCCGTTGCACCGGGTCCCGCGGCAGATGCGTGAACGGCAGCACGCGCCAGTCCTCGACGGCGATCCCGGGCCGGACGAGCACCGCGATGCCCCAGGTCCCTCGGTCGGCCTCGCGCCAGCGATCGAGCGACTGCACGTGGGCTGGCTGCGGCCGAACGCCGTCGAAGTAGAGAGGCCGCTCGCTCGAGAAATAGGCCGACCGGTTCACCCACGTGTCCGGAGCCCCGGGCTGGGGACGGATCCGGCGCCCCTCGCCGAGGGCGTGGGTGAACACGGTGGCTCCGAGCCGGCGTCCGATGCGCTCCGCCTGGCCCTCGGCCTCGCCGGTGTTGGTCCACGACTCCTGCAAGACGACCACGTCGGCGTCGAGCCGTTCCACCGCTTCACCCTCGTCGTAGTGGCGGCCCCAGCCGTCGATCCCGCAGTGCATGTTGAAGCTGGCGATGGTGAACACGGTCCGCAGACGTTAGGGCGACGGCGACCACTCCCGATGACGCCCCCCGCCCGGTGCCGCCGCCTCCGGTGGTTCCGCCGCCCCGGTACCATCGCCGCCGTGGTCGCCGCCGACGCGTACCTGGCCGAGCGGCTCAGACCCTTCACCACCACCATCTTCTCGACCATGTCCGAGTTGGCGGTCGCCACCGACTCCGTCAACCTCGGCCAGGGCTTCCCCGACACGGACGGGTCCGACGAACTGAAGGAGGTCGCGGTCGAGTCCATCCGCGCCGGCGACAACCAGTACCCGCCGAGCCCCGGAGTGCCCGAGCTCCGCCGGGCGATCGCCGCCCACCAGCGCGACCACTACGGGCTGGAGCTCAGCCCTGACCACGAGGTGCTCGTCACCGTGGGCGCCACCGAGGCGATCGCCGCCGCCATGCTCGCCCTGTGCGAACCCGGCGACGAGGTGGTGGCCTTCGAGCCGACGTACGACTCCTACGCCGCCTGCGCCGCCATGGCCGGCGCCGTCCTGCGCCCGGTGCGCCTGCACGCGCCCGACTGGAGCTTCGACCCGGCCGACCTCGCCGCCGCCGTCGGGCCCCGCACCCGCCTCGTGCTGCTCAACTCCCCGCACAACCCGACGGGCAAGGTCTTCGCTCCGGATGAGCTCGCTCAGGTCGCCGCCCTCTGTGCCGAGCACGACCTCCTGGCGGTCACCGACGAGGTGTACGAGCACCTGGTCTTCGACGGCATCCATGTGCCGCTGGCCACCCTGCCGGGCATGGCGTCGCGCACGCTCACCATCTCGTCGGGCGGCAAGACGTTCTCCTTCACCGGCTGGAAGGTCGGATGGGCGAGTGGCCCGGCGCCGCTGGTGGCAGCCGTGAGGTCGGCCAAGCAATTCCTCACCTACACCAGCCCCGCCGCGTTTCAGCTCGCCATCGCCCGCGGGCTCGTCTGGCCACCCGAGGCGCTCGAGGCGCTCGCCGCCGAGCTGGCCGCCAAGCGTGACCTTCTCTGTGACGGGCTCGAGGCGCTCGGCCACGTCGTCCACCGGCCCGCAGCCACCTACTTCGCCACCACCGACATCGCCGCGGTGGCGCCTGGCCTGTCCGCACTCGAGTACTGCCTCCAGTTGCCGCGACGCTGCGGCGTCGTCGCCATACCGAGCTCGGTCTTCTACGATCCGGCCGACCCGGCCGCGGGCGCGACGCTCGTGCGATGGGCCTTCTGCAAGCGTGAGGCCGTTCTCCGCGACGCGCTCGCCCGCCTAGCATTGTGGACGTCGTGAGCATTCCGATCGCATGGGTCGACGCCTTCAGCGACACCCCATTTCGTGGCAACCCGGCCGCCGTCTGCCTCCTCGACGAGGCGATCGACGAGGCCCGCATGCAATCCCTCGCCTTCGAGCTCGGCATCTCCGAGACGGCCTACGTCACCCCGGCCGGCGAGCCGGGGGCGTTCGACCTGCGTTGGTTCACCCCGTCCGTCGAGGTCGACCTGTGCGGTCACGCCACCCTCGCCGCGGCCCACGCGCTGCGCCAGTGGGGCGTGGCGACGGGCGACATTCCACTGACCTTTCTGACTCGAAGCGGGTCGCTGGTCGCCTCCTTCGAGGACGATCGGATCGCGCTCGACTTCCCGGCCGATCCACCAGTCGCCGTTCCGCTCCCCGAGTGCCTGCGCGGGCAGTGGCCCGAAGGGGCGGTCCGTTTCACCGGCCGCACGCCGTTCTTCTCGTTCGTGGTGCTGCCCACGGCCGGGGACGTCGCGGCCTACGTGCCCGACCTGGCCGCGATCGCCGCCACCGGCGCCAACGCGCTGCTCCTCACCGCGCCGGGCGCAAATTCACCGCGCGCCCATTCACCGGGCGCCACCGAGTCGAGCGCGACCACGGCAGATGATGATGCTGGCTCGGGCGCCGACTACGTGCTGCGGGTGTTCGGACCCAACGTCGGCATCGACGAGGACCCCGCCACGGGGTCCGCCCAGTGCGCCGCCGGACCCTGGTGGTCCGAGGCGCTGGGACGTCCCGGTGACGTGCTGGTGGCGCGCCAGCTGTCGGCTCGTGGCGCCGTGTTCCAAGTTCGCCCGGCCGGCGAACGCGTACGCATCTCGGGCCACGCCACCACGGTGCTGACCGGCCACCTGTGCTAAGTCTGGCGGCGATGGACGCTGGCCGGGCGGAGTTGCATGCCCTGGTCGAGGGCCACACTCCCGCTTCGCCGCGCGAGACGCTGGCGCGCCGGCGCATCCTGGCCGAGCTGAACCGGTTGCCCGAACCCTGCGACGAGCACGCGGGGCCCACGCACGTGACGGCGTCGGGGATCGTCGTCGGCCGGCGCGGCACGGTGCTCCATCGGCACAAGCGGCTCGGCATCTGGATGCAGCCCGGCGGCCACATCGACGCCGGCGAGACACCCGACACGGCGGCCCGGCGGGAGGCGATGGAGGAGCTGGGACTCGGGGTCGAGCACCCGGCGGCCGGACCGCGGCTGATCCACGTCGACGTGCACGAGGCGGCCCTCGGGCATACCCATCTGGATCTGCGCTACCTCTTGCTGGGGGCCGACGCCGACCCGGACCCGCCGCCTGGGGAGAGCCAGGAAGCCCGCTGGTGCACCTGGGACGAGGCTCAGGAGCTGGCCGACGTCGCGCTCGCCGACGCGCTGCCGGCCGCTCGGGCCGCCTTCGAGGCCCTGGTGTGACCGGCGACCTCGACCACCTGCTCGCCGTCCAGGATCGCGACACCTCCATCACGCAACTCCAGCATCGACGCCAAGGGCTGGGCGCGGCCCTCGGCCTCACCGACGTCGAGGCGCAGCTGGCTCGGCTCAGTGCGGAGCGATCCGGAGCCGAGGCCCGCCGGAAGGACCTCACAGCCGCCCAAGGAGCGCTCGAGGAACAGATCGCGGCGATCACGACGCGCCGCGACGTTCTCGAGTCCCGCCTCTACGCGTCCACCAGTTCGTCGGGTCGTGATCTGCAGGCCATGAGCGACGAGGTCCGCCACCTGACCGAGCGCCGGGTCGAGCTCGAGGACCAGGAGCTCTCCACCATGCTCGACCAGGACGCGGTCGACGCCGAGCTCCGGTCGTTGGCGGAGCGCATGGATCCGATTGAGGCGCGTGCGGCGGAACTGCGGGAGCAGCTGGCCGCGCAGGAGGCCGAGATCGACGCCGCGCTGAGCGAGGCGATCGCCGTCCGGGCGGCGGAGGCGGCCCAGCTGCCCACGGCGTTGGCCGACCGCTACGAGACGCTGCGCGCCCGCCTGAAGGGGACCGGCGCCGCCCGTCTCATCGGCAGCCGCTGCGACGGATGCCACCTCGAGGTGTCTTCGGTCGAGGCGGAGAAGATCCGCGCCCTGCCGCCCGGTCAGGTGGCCACGTGCGAGCAGTGCGGGCGCATCCTCGTGCCCGTCTGATTCCCGATGGGGGACGCGTGATGCCCGTACGACCGTGCTGATCCTGGTACGACACGGCGAATCGGTCGGCAACGCCCTCGGGCTGCTCCTCGGACGCGCCGACGCCGAGCTCACCCCGCTCGGGCTTCGACAGGCCGTCGCGGCGCGCCGGCTGCTGCACGACCCCGTCGCCGAGGTGCGCTCCAGCCCGCTCCGGCGGGCCCGACACACGGCCGAGTTGCTCGGCCTCGGGCTCCCGACGACGGTGGACCCTCGCTGGGTGGAGGTCGACTACGGAGAGTTCGACGGCCGGCCTCTCCGCGACGTGCCCGCCGAGGTCTGGCGGCACTGGCGGGACGATCCTGGTTTCCGTCCGGAGGGCGGCGAGTCGCTGGCCGAGGTGGAGGTGCGGGTGGTCGACGCGTGCGCAGAGCTCTTCGCCGCGGCGGACGCGGGGCGCGGCGCAAGGACGGCGACGTCGTGGTCGTAAGCCACGTGACACCGATCAAGACAGCCGTGGCCTGGGCGCTCGGAGCGGAGGACCTCTCGTGGCGGCTCCACCTGCGCACGGGCTCGGTCACGCGCATCGGTTGGGGCTCGGGGGGACCGGTCCTGCACGGCTTCAACGAGGTGTTTCCCGTGTCGGACATCGATCAGACCGTCTCGCACACCGATTAGGGGGCCGCCGGGGGCATCGACCAGGGCATCGAAGGCGGTGGCGAGCCGCCCGATCTGGCGTCCGTGCCGCGCCAGACGCCACAATCACCCCGTGCCTGAGCACCCGCCCACGCTCGCCCAGCTCCTCCCGGTACCCGACTCGGACGAGGACCCGGTGCACCGCCGGACCGTGGAGATCGAGGTCTTCGCCCGCGACGAGTACTTCGCCGTCGTCGGGACCCTGCGGGACGAGCGCCCCTGGGCGGGCGGCGACCGCGGGCCGCGCCAGGTGCACACCATGGAGTTGGGAGTCGTGGTCCGCCGCGCCGACATGGTCATCGTCGACGCGGCGGCCAACATGGAGACCTATCCCCACGCCGAATGCACTGCGATCGTGCCGAAGTTCACCGAACTGATTGGCCTCTCGGTCGCCCGTGGCTACACCTCGGCGGTGCAGCAGCGCTTCGGGCGGGAGCTCGGCTGCAGCCATCTCGAGTTCCTGGCCCGGGCGATCGGGCCGGCGGTGATTCAGGCGGTGCCGTCGGCGATGCACTGGCGCGTCGAGGTGCAGGCTGAGGACTTCCCGGCGGCGGGAGGGGGGAGCCCGATGGGGTTTCTCACCAATTCCTGCCACATCTGGGCCGAGGGCGGTGTGGGGCAGCAGAAGATTCAGCTGGGGTGGCGCCCCGTCAAGCTCGAGTACCCGGCGCCCGCCGTGGCCGAGGTGCGGCGTCGTCAAGAGGCGGAGCGTTCAGGCGACGCCACCGGCTGATCCGCCTGCCGGCGGCGTCACGCGCGGCCGCGGTCTGACGCGAGGCTGCGGTGTGACGCGAGACCGGTGTTAGAGGCCGGGGGAGGGTTCGTCAGAGGTGCAGAGAACGGTCAGGGTGCGCGCCATGACCCGCTTGGCCGAACGCACGGGGAGATGCGAACCGCGGCGCATGCGCTCCCAGGCCTCCCACGAGGTGGCGATGTCCATGGCCTCGAGGTGGTCTTCGCTGATGCCCGGCGGCATCTGGCCGAGCTCGTGGGACAGCACGTGCTTCAAATTCTCGAGCAGCATGGCGTCGCCCGACGCGACCGCCGCAGCGACCGCGGGCGATGTCGAGGCCCGTCGGGTCACGGCGCGGCGTACGGGCGAGACCTCTTCGTACAGCGTGGCGCGATGCGACACCATGCGATCGATCCGCGTGGGGAGGGAGAGTCTCGGCGACACCCTCGGCAGGTCGGACCACTGCCGGCGCAGCTGGAGCACCGCGACGTACAAGTAGAGGTCGTCCATGTCGGAGAAGTGGTGGAACACGAGCCGGAGCGAGACGCCCGCCTGTTCGGCGATGGCTTTGGCCGTCGGGTCGGGATCGCCGTCGCGCAGCAGCTGGCAGAGCGCGTCGGCGACGTTGCGGCGGGTCCGCTGGCCCCGGGCGACGCGCCCGTCGCTGGCGGGCTCGTCCGGCCACAGGTCGGCGTGGTCGGTCTCGGGCGATTGGAGTTCGAGAGCGGCGATGGTTTCGTTGTTCATGTCAGTTGGTGGGCGCCGAGGTGGCACTCGTGAGCACCTTCCTGGGTCGCCCCTAGCCTCTGGGAGCCGGTGGGCCTTCTTGCGTTCACGGTGGAACGCAGACGACCCAGGGGGTTGTTTGGGGGGCCCGGTTGGGCATGCGCGCTGGGCGGTCCAAGCACGCTGATTTGATGCTGAATTATATGAGCTTTATCGCGCCGTTAGGGGGTCGCCCCCCAAAAAAACTTACTGATCAGCATCGAGACGGTGATGTGGCGCTCCTCGTGTCGGTGGTCGAGCGTGGAAGCGGTGCTCGTGCGCGGCCCTTTCGGTCGCTCCCGATTGCGGCAGCCCGGGAGTAGCGTTCCGAGCGGTCGCCCAGGGTGGGAGCTGCGGGCGGAGATGGAGCGCAGGGACAGAGACGGGGGTCTTCATGGCACGACGAACGCAACGGGCCCGTTGGTGGGCCGTGGTGGGCGCGACCCTGCTCACCGGCTTCGTCCTGGCCGGGTGCTCGTCGGGACCGAGCGGGCCGGCGGTGCTCCTCGTCGGCAAATTCCACGGCATGTCCGGCCAGTACACGTCGATTCAGTCGGCGGTCGACGCCGCCCAGCCGGGCGACTTCATCCTCGTCGCGCCGGGCGACTACCACGAGAGCGACGATGCCCACGAGACGAGCGCCGCGCAGCTGGGCACAGGGGACCACGGCGGTGTGGTCGTGCACACCTCCGATCTGCACATCGTGGGCATGGACCGCAACACCGTGATCGTGGACGGCACCAAGCCGGGCGCCCCCGGGCCGTGCAGCAGCTCACCGCAGTACCAGAACTTCGGGCCGATGGCGGACGGCAAGGCCCAGGGCCGGAACGGGATCGTCGTGTGGAAGGCCGACGATGTGAGCATCGAGAACCTGACGGCCTGCAACTTCTTGGGCGGGGCCGGGGACTCGGGCAACGAGATCTGGTGGAACGGTGGCGACGGCTCCGGGAAGATCGGGCTGAGCGGCTACACCGGCGCCTACCTGACGGGCACCTCGACCTTCTTCTCGGGCGAGTCGACTGCAGCCCAGTACGGGATCTTCTCGTCGAACTCGCAGGGACCGGGCTCGTGGAACGAGATCTACGGGAGCAACATGAACGACTCGGGCATGTACGTGGGCGCCTGCCTTCAGCTCTGCGACGTCACCATCGACCACGCCTTGATGGAGAACAACGCGCTGGGCTACTCGGGGACCAACTCCGGGGGCGCCGTCGTGATCGAGAACTCCGAGTTCGACCACAACGAGGACGGGGTCGACACGAACACCCAGATCGCCGGCGACCCGCCGCCGCCGCAGAACGGCGCCTGCCCCCACGGGGCCATCAGCCCGATCACGCACACCCACTCGTGCTGGGTGTTCATCCACAACGACGTCCACGACAACAACAACCCCAACGTGCCCCAGGCGGGCAACGCCGCGGCCGGGCCCATCGGCACCGGCATGACGGTCTCGGGCGGGCGAAACGACACGGTGACCGACAACGTGTTCGAGAACAACGGGGCCTGGGGCACCCTGTTCGTCCCGTACCCCGACAGCGGCACGCCTTCGCTCCACCAGAAGTGCTCCAACTACGGCGGGTTCGAGATCAGCGGGCTGGGGTGTGTCTTCGAGGCCGAGGGCGACGCCCTGACCGACAACACCTACGCCAACGACGGCTACTTCGGGAACCCGACCAACGCCGACTTCGGCCAGATCGTGGTGCATGCCGGCCTGCCCTCCAACTGCTACGCCGACAACGTCGCCCCGGCGGGGTCGACCCCCGTCAACCTGGAGAAGCTCCAGCCCACCTGCGGCGTGCCTTCCACCGCCACCAATCTCGACAACGAGTTGGTGACCCAGGTCGAGTGCGACTCCCGCCTCGCCGCCTGCCCGCCCGGCGCCACCTACCCGACCCAGACCGGGGTGAAGCTGGCGCCCATGCCGACGGACCTGCCCACCATGCCCAACCCCTGCGCCGGCGTGCCGTCGAACCCGTGGTGCCCGTCGGGACGGCCGGCGGGATAGTCCCCTCAGGGCTGAGCCGGCACCACACGCCCCGACTCGAGGGTCAGCCGGACGTCGCAGCGCGCCGCCTCGGCCTCCCGGTGGGTGACGAGGAGCACGCTGCGCCCTGACGACGCCGCGGCCTGGAGCACGCCGTCGAGCACCGCGTCCGCCAGGGGGGGATCGAGCCCGCTGGTGGGCTCGTCGAGGACGAGGACGGGCCCCGGAGCGAGCAGGGCGCGGGCCACGGCGAGGCGCCGGCGTTCCCCGCCCGAGAGCGCGACCCCCTCCTCGCCCACCGGAGTATCGAGGCCGAGGGGCAGTGTGCGCACCCACTCGCCCAGCCGGGCGGTCTCGAGGGCGGCCGCGATGTCGTCGTCGCTCGCGTCGGGCCGACCGAGGACGAGGTTCGACCGCAAGGTGCCGGCGAAGAGCTGGGCCCGCTGGTCGGCGAGCGCGCACGCAGCGCGGGCGTCGGCCTGGCCCAGGCGCGTCACGTCGGTGCCACCGAGCCGGACGGAGCCCTCCAGGAGCGGCCAGTAGCGCAGCAGGGCGTTGACCAGGCTCGACTTTCCTGCGCCGCTCGAACCCGTGACCGCCAGACGCCCTCCGGGGGGCAGGTCGAACGAGATGTCGTCGAGGGCGCGGGGCAGCCCCGGCCCGTATCGCAGCGCGGCTCGGTCGAACGTCACCTCGGGTACGCCGGCCGGCAGGTGCGCGGGCGACACCGGGTCGGTCACCGGCACGGGCACCTCCTGAAGGTCGAGGAGCCGCTCGGCCGACGTGCGCACCCCCCGGGCGCGGGCCACCGCGAGGGGCACCATGGTGACGGCTTCGAACGTCCCGAGCGCGGCCAGCGGCAGCACCGCCACCATGACCTGGCCCACGCGGTGGTCGTGCACCGCCGCCACCCCGACCGCGGTGACCCCGGCCACGGCGGCGGCGACGCAGAGCTGCATCACCACGCCGGCGCCGGCGACCATGCGGGCGTGGCGCCGCTCCAGGGCGTCGGCCCGGCGGCCCAGCGCATCGATGGCATCGAGCGCGGCCGCATCGGCGCCGAACGCCAGCAGCTCTGCGGCGCCGTGCAGCGCGTCGACGACCCGCGCCGAGATCTCCCCGTTCAGGGCGGCCTGCTCACTCTCGGCGTTCCCGTGCCACACCAGGGCGGCCGGGACGACGAGCGCGACGGCCAGCGGGATACCGAGCGCGAGGGCCGCCCAGGGTACGACGAGCCCCACCGCGACCGTGCCGAGCATGGCCGCGGCGACCGCGATGGCAATGGGGAGAAGGGTGCGCAGGTAGAGGTCAGCCAACGCGTCGACGTCGTCGACGGCGCGGGCCAGCAGGTCGCCGCTGCGCCAGCCCGCCAGCGCGGCCGGGACGCGGGGGGCGAGGACGTCGTAGAGCCAGAGGCGCCATGTCGCCACGGCGCGCAGCGCGGCGTCGTGCCCGACGAGGCGCTCCTCGTAGCGGAGCGGCCCCCGCAGGAACGCCAGCACCTCGACCGCGGCCAGGATGCCCGCCAGCGCGCCGAGGCCGGGCCGCAGCGCCGCCCGGCCGAGGACGTAGCCCGACCCGGCGAGCAAGCCGATGGTGGCCGCGGCCGAGGCCAGGCCCAGCAGACCCGCGACGGCGAGCCGGGCCTTGGGCGTGCCCGGGTCGGCGAGGATGCGCCGGAGCGGGTGCGCCGTCACGACGCCACCAGGGGCTGGGTCGCGCGGTTGCCGGCGCCGATCGCAGCTCGACCCTGGCGTCGAAGCGGGGGAGGAGGGCCGGCTCGTGCGCGGCCACCAGCACCGACCGGCCGTCGAGCCACGGCTCGATGGCGACGGCCAGCCGGGCCACAGTCGGGGGGTCGAGCGACGCCGTCGGCTCGTCGAGGAGGAGCACGGGTGCGGGGCTGAGCAGGGCGCGGGCGAGAGCGACCCGCTGACGCTCCCCGGCGCTGAGGGTGAGGCCGTCGTGGCCGAGGACGGTCCCGAGCCCGCCCGGCAGGGCGGCGGCGAGCTCGTCGAGCCCCACGGCGGCGAGGACGTGCGAGAGCTCCTCGTCGGAGGCGTCGGGCGCTCCGAGGCGCAGGTTGTCGGCCAGGGTGGCGTGGAACAGGTGGGGGCGCTGAGGCACGTAGGCGAAGTTCGAGCGCCAGGCGGCGACGCCGACGTCGGCCGGACCGAGCCCGTCGAGGGTCATGGTGCCCCGGCTCGATTCGACGAAGCAGAGCAGCGCCCCGAGGACGGTCGACTTGCCGGCGGCCGACTGTCCGGTCAGCGCCACCCGGGACCCGGGCGCGACCTCGAACGAGGCGCCGTCGACGGCGGGGCGGCCACGCCCGGGATGCTCGACCACAAGGCCCGCGACGGCGAGAGTGGGCGCCGGGATCGCCACCGGGCCGCGCCTGCCCGCGCGGGCGGGCGGTTCGCCCTGGGGAGCGGCGGGACCGGGCTCGCCGGTCGGCGCGGCGGCGCCCGACGACAGCGGCGTCCCGAGCACGTCGAGGACGCGGCCCGCCGCGGCCTGCCCCTCGGTGCTGGCGTGGAACTCGGCCCCGGCGCGCCGGAGCGGGATGAAGATCTCGGGCGCCACCAGCAGCACGGCCATGGCCGTCTGCAGTCCGAGCTCGCCCCAGAGCAGCCGCAGCCCGAGCACCATGGCGACGAGCCCCACCCCCAGCCCGGCGATGAGGTCCATGGAGAGCGACGACAAGAACGCGAGCCGCAGGGTGCGCATGGTGGCCACCCGCACGCCTTCGCTCGCCTCTTCCACCTCCCGGCGCCCGTGGGCCTCGCGGCCGAAGGCACGAAGGGTCGGCAGGCCCTCGACGAGCTGGAGGAGCCGCCCGGCGAGCGATCCCAGGCGCCGCCACTGTCGCTGCGAGCGTCGCGTCGCCTCCCGGCCGAAGAAGATCATGCAGATCGGCACGGCGAGGACCAGCGCCACGACGACCCCGAAGGACAGCAGGTCCTGGGTGGCCACCCACGCCAGCAGGAGGAGAGGGATCACGCCGGCCGCCGCCGCCTGGGGGAGGTAGCGCGCGTAATAGGCGTGGAGCGAGTGCAGCCCCCGGGTCGCGGTGAGGGAGAGCTCGCCCGGCCGCTCGTCGGCCAGCCAACCCGGCCCGAGCGCCAGGCTGTGGCCGAGCAGATCGCGTCGCAGGTCCGACACCACCCGTTCGGCTGCACCGTGGGCGGACACGTCACCGGCGGCGTTGATCACGCCCCGCACGACCAGGGCCACGGCTGCCACGGCGATCTCGGGCGCCACGTCTCCCAGCGGCACGTGCCCCAGCAGCGACCGGTCCACGGCCCGGGCCAGCGCAACGGCTTGGACCACCACCGCTACGGCACTCAGCACGGCCACGACCAGTGCTACCCCGGCCGCCCGGCGCAGGCCCGGCACACGACCGGCCAGCTCGGGGTCGACCAGGCGAGGGCGGCGGGGCCGGGGCGGCCGGGTGGAGCCGGAGCTCAGAGGCTGAATCTCGTGTCCTTCACGTGGATGGCCCGGCCGATGAGGCCCTCGGTGAGAGCGAGCCGGGCGAGGCCTGCATCTTCGCAGGTCGCAGCGGTCCGGACCCCATCGCCCAGATCCGCCACGACCGCGGTGCGGACCGGTTCGGCCGGGTCGTCGGGAGCGGGTGTCACGGTGAAGGACACCACCGTCGCCTCGGCGCTCGGCGGGGGAGGGTCCGCCACGGGCAGCACCGCGGTCGCCGCCACGGCCTCGGCGGCCAGGTCGGCGACGAGCAGCCCCTGCTCGGCCTTGGGCGGGGTCGCGCTCCACACGGCCAGGCCGGGCTTGGTGAGCATGCCCGACACGGCCGTGACCAGCCCGAGCTCGTCGGGCCGGTGGCGCAGGAGGCGGCCGACGGCGACGGTGGCGAGCAGCACGAAGTGGTTGAAGGGACCGCCGGCGAAGGCCATGCCACCCGTCACGGTGGGGGTGCCCGACGGATGGAGGCCGAGCTCTCGCTGCTGCACGCGCACGGCCGCGGGGAAGCACGAGTACACCTCGGCCAGCGCCAGGTCGCGCAGGGGGCAGCCGATCCGGGCCTCGGCGGCCCGTCCCAGCACCGCCATCGCCGGCCACGCGCCGAGCTCGCGGCGTGCGGTCAGGGTGACGGCGGCGGAAGAGTGCAGCGCCACGCGGGGGAAGAGCCAGCGGTCGGGCGGAACCCCGGCGTCGGCGGCCCGGCCGGCGCTGCAGATCAGGAGGGCCGAGGCTTGGTCGACGGTCCACTGGCTGGCGTGCCAGCGGTTGTAGGGGTACGCCAGCAGGCGGTTCCGGGGGCCGGCGCGCGCCAGGTCCTCCGCCGTGCGCGCCTCGCCGAAGGCGGCGTCGGGGTTGTGCCGGGCCACCTCGTTGAAACGGGCCCACAGCGCGGCGATCTCGTCGGCGTGGCGGTCGGGTCGCAGGCCGTCGGCGGCACCGAGCGCGTTCTCAATGAGGGCGTACTGCTGCACCGGCGGCAGGACGATGCCGGCCGCGTTCTCGACCGGCGCGACGAAATCGGGCGGGCGGGTGACGATCTCGTCCGGCGAACCGGCGGCGGGACCCCGCGCCGCGGCGGCCATGGCGCGCTCACCCGAATCGCCCGCGGCGGCCTGCCCGACCGAGCGGGCCCAGGCGCGGTCCTCGCCCCCGACCACCAGCACGCACTCGCACGCGCCCGACGCCACGTCGGCCAGGGCGTGGTTCAGCATCTCCTGCTGCGAGACGCCGATTTCGTAGCGGACGGCGCGCGCTCGGGGGGAGCCCAGGCGCACGGCCAAGCCCCGTGCCGCGTCGTCGAGCGACCACGAGCCCTGGGGCACCGCAATGCGGTCGAGCGAGGCCAGGAGCTCCGGCGCCCCGGCGTCGTCGGCCGCGGCCCGGGCCGCCCGTTCCATGAGGTCCTCGGCCGGCGCGCCGTCATGGACGCGCGCCCAGCCCGACGAGGACGGGCAGGCGCGGGTCGAGCGTGCGGCCGGGCCCGGGCATGAAGGGCGATGCTACGGTCCCGCGATGTCCAGCGGCCACGTCGGCAAGTGGGAGAGCGCGCTCTCCTGGTACACCAAGGAGAGCTTCGAGGCCGAAGGCAAGCGCCGCGACGTCTTCCGGGCCGGCAGCGGACCTGCCGTCATCGTGATCAGTGAGATGCCCGGGATCACGCCCGAGCTCGCCGTCTTCGGCCGGCGGGTGGTCGCCGCCGGCTGCACCGCCGTCATGCCGCACCTCTTCGGCGATCTCGGCCGCCCGACGACCGTCGGCTACTCACTGCGCTCGCTCGGGCCCGCCTGCATCTCGCGGGAGTTCTCCTGCTTCGCGCTCAAGCGGACGAGCCCGATCACCACGTGGTTGCGCGCGCTGGCGGCGGCCGAGCACGAGCGCTGTGGCGGTCCGGGAGTGGGCGCGGTCGGCATGTGCTTCACCGGAGGGTTCGCGCTGGCCATGATGGTCGACGACGTGCTGCTGGCCCCGGTCCTGAGCCAGCCGTCTCAGCCGTTCCCCATCGGGGCGCGCCACAAGGCGGACATCGGCATCTCCGACGTGGACCTGTCCCGGGTCAAAGCCCGGACCGAAGCCGGGCAGTGCCTGCTCGGGTTGCGCTTCTCCAACGACCCCTTCTGCTTCGAGCAGCGCTTCGACACGCTCCGGCGCGAGCTGGGCGACAAGTTCATCGCGGTGGAGATCGACTCGAGGCCGGGCAACCCCTTCGGCCATCCGAAGAACGCGCATTCCGTCCTCACCCATCACCTGGTCGACGAGCCGGGTACGCCGACACGCGCCGCCCTGGACCAGACGTTGACCTTCTTCCGCGAGCGGCTCGGCGTGGGATCCGGCCCCGGGGCGCGCCCCGAAGGACTGGGCCCCTGAAGACCCGAAGGTGACGGCCCCTGGCGGGCTCAGTCGGCGGCGGACAGAACCTCGTCGGCCACGCGCTCTCCTGAGCGCACCGCGCCGTCCATGGCGCCCCAGCTCACCGTGGCCGTCTCTGTGCCGGCCCAGTGCAGGCGACCGACCGGCTCGCGCAGACGGCGGCCGTACTGGGTCAGCACGCCGGTGGGGAAGTGGGCCATGGAGCACCCGCGGGTCCAACGCTCCTCGGCCCAGTTGACCTCGAGGACTTCGAGCGGCGTGGCGGCGCGGGGTCCGAAGCGCGTGACGAGCATGGACAGCAGCGCGGAGCGGCGCTCGCGCTCGCCCATCGCCCACAGCGCCCGGGCCCGCGGTCCCGCCGCGTACGTGCCGATGACGCCGTGGTCATGGCCGGGCTGGGTGGTGTCGAGGGTGATCTCGATGGTGTCGTCGGTGGCGACGGTCGCGCCGGAGATGCCGTCGTCGCGCCAGAAGGGCTCTTCGTAGATGGCAACGGTCTTCACCTCGGTGCCCGCGGGCATCTGGTGCAGCAGCAGCGCGTGGTCCGCCGGGAGAGCCGGGTCGAAGCGGATGGCGGCCGCCAGGGCCCTGGGGAGCGCCAGCACGGCGCGGCGGGCCGACACGAGGGCGCGTTCGGACTCGACCTCGACGCGGTCCGGGTGCTGGGCCACGGCGGTCACCGGGGAGGAGAGGACGATTGCGTCACCCAGCCCGGCCGCCATGGCATCGGTCACCCGGCCCACGCCCCCCTCGAACTGCGAATCCTGGTAGCCGCCGGCGATGTTCATCAGGGGCTCCACGCCGCCGGCCGAGCGGACGAGGAAGAGCCAGCACAGGAGCGACACCTCGGCCGGGTCACAGGCGAAGCAGGCGCGCACGGTGGCCTCTATGAGGTCACGGGCGAGACGGGTCGGCACCCGCGACGGAGTCAGCCAGGCGCGCACGGACCGCGCGTCCCAGGCGCTCGCCCGCGGCGCGTCCCAGGGTGCGTCGACCGGCACCCGCCGGGCCATCACATCGAGCTTGCCGGATGGCCTGGGCGGCGCTCAGCAGGGCCACCGGATTGATGCGCGGGATGTCGCCGCGGTAACGCTGCACGCGGCCGCCGGTGGCGAGCACGTTGTCGCCGTCGACGAAGGTGGGGAAGATGCGAACACCGGCCTCGGCGGCGAGGGCGCGTAGGCGGTCGTGTGCCGGCCCAACGAAGCACGCCCCCATGTCGACCGGGACACCGCCCGCGCTGGTCCGGGTCCAGACCCGGCCGCCCACGCGGTCGCGGGCTTCGAGCACCACCACCGTGCGACCGGCGCGGCGGAGCAGTCGCGCCGCGGTGAGCCCGGCCAGCCCGGCCCCGACCACGCAGACGTCGGCCCGCGCTGAGCGAGGTGGGCCGGGCGCCGCCATGAAGGGCGACAGTACCGCCGCCAATTGAGCCGGGACGGTTGGGGTGCGAGGATGGGCGCGCCCACCCGTCCGCCGACCCAGGAGCGACATGAGCCAGACCGAATTCACGATGACCATCGCCGGAGAGTCGGTGCCGACCGGTGAGACGTTCGGCGTGCGCAACCCGGCCACCGGCGAGGTCTTCGCCCAGGCTCCCGAGTGCTCGCGCCAGCAGCTCGACGCCGCATTCGACGCGGCCGCCAAGGCGGGGCGCGACTGGAAGGCGGACGAGGCGGCACGCCGGGCCGCGCTGCTGCGCGCGGCCGACGTCCTCATGGCGTCCTCGGCCGACCTCGCACCGACGCTGACAGCCGAACAGGGCAAGCCGCTGGGCGACGCCGGGATCGAGGTCTTCGCGTCGGCGATCTGGGCTCAGTACTTCGCCAACATCGAGACGCCGACCCAGGTGATCCAAGACGACGACAGCGCGTACGTGGAGCTGGCCCGCCGGCCCCTCGGGGTGGTGGCGGCCATCACGCCGTGGAACTTCCCCCTGACGCTCGCTTTCTGGAAGATCGCCCCGGCGCTGCTGGCGGGCAACACGCTCGTCCTCAAGCCGTCGCCGTTCACGCCGCTCACCACGCTCCAAGCGGGCGAGCTGCTGCGCGACGTCTTCCCGCCCGGGGTGATCAACATCGTGAGCGGCAGTGACCAACTGGGGGCCGCCATGACGTCCCACCCGGTGCCCCGAAAGATCAGCTTCACCGGCTCGGTCGAAACGGGCAAGAAGGTGGCCATGTCGGCTGCTCCCGACCTGAAGCGGGTGACCCTCGAGCTCGGCGGGAACGACCCGGCCATCGTGCTCGACGACGCCGATCCTTCGGTCGTCGCCGGAGCGATCTTCGCCGGGGCGTTCAACAACAACGGGCAGGTCTGCTCCGCCATCAAGCGGGTCTATGTTCCCGAGGCTCTCTACGACGACGTCGTCGAGGGACTCGCGGCTCAGGCCCGTGCCGTCAAGGTCGGCGAGGGCACCGAGGAGGGCGTGAAGCTGGGACCGATCAACAACGAGCCCCAGTACGAGCGGGTCAAAGAGCTCGTCGCCGACGCCTTGGCCAACGGCGCCACGGCCGTGACGGGTGGCCGGGCCATGGATCGGGCCGGGTACTTCTTCGAACCCACCATCCTCGCCGGGCTCTCCGATGGCACGCGCATCGTGGACGAGGAGCAGTTCGGCCCCGCTCTGCCCGTCGTCGCCTACCGCGACCTCGGTGATGCCATCGACCGGGCCAACGCCACCCACTTCGGCCTCTCGGGCTCCGTCTGGGGCGCCGACCCCGAGCGGGCGAGCGAGGTGGCGGCGCAGCTCGAGTGCGGAACGGCGTGGGTCAACACACACCTCGCCCTGGCGCCGCAGCAGCCCTTCGGCGGCTTCAAGTGGAGCGGCATCGGCGTGGAGAACGGGCCCTGGGGACTGGCGGAGTTCTCCGAGTTCCAAGTGGTCCACCGCTCCAAGTCGGCCAACGGTCTCAACGCCAACACGGCGGGGCTGGTGAGCGACTGAGCCTGGGCGTCGGCCACCCGGCACCGGGGCGGAGGCGGTGCCGGGTGGCGACATGCCCGCAGACGTCGCCGCCGGGGCAGCGGCGACGGCCTCTCAGCGTCAGCCGCCTAGAGGCGCCTGCTCCGCTTGAGATCGAGGTGCAGGGCTTTCGCCCGAGCACCGTGGACCGCGTGGTGCAGGTCGTGCCGGATCTGAACTACGTCCGCTTGGGCCTGGTGGATTGCGACGTTCGCCGTCACGACCGAGGACGCCGCCGGCGACAGCAGGCTGTAGTCGGCGTTCCACTGGGCCGGCGTGTACGCCAGGACGGTGGCCGCGAGCCCCTGCGTCGCCGTGGAGGCGGCGGCGATCTGGTGGCCGAGGTCCTGTAGGAGCGGCTCGATGGTCGCCTTGTTCCGGGAGTTGACCGCAGCCTGCGCCTTGGCCGCCGCGGCAGTGAGCCCCGGCACCTCGGTGTTCGCGATCCGGTCGGCCTGCCCGGCGATGGCGGCGGCCGGGATCACGAGGCGGTAGATGCGGAAGCCGCTGAAGATGTCCTGGTAGTCCTTCTGCGCCTGGACGACGTTGGTATCCGCCGCGACGGTGCGACCCTGCTGCACGAGCGGTTGGATGTCGGTGCCGAGGTAGGCGCTGAGCGTGGACTGCCCTGATCCGAGATCAGTCGTCGTCGCGCCGACGCGGGAAACGGCCGCGTCGAGGCTGGCGATCCTCTGCTTGACCGCCGCGGCCGCCTCGGCCTGCATCCCCGTGAGTGTCGGGGTCGCCGCCGCAGCGGCGTGTGTTCCGACGTGCTTCGACAGCGACGACCCTCCAGCGCGGCTCGAAGTCGTGGCTCCGGCGGAGCCGGAAAGGGAGACGGTCGCCGCCCCCAGCGCAGCCGCCGCCACGGTGGCTGCGCCAAGGCGGGTCAGGTTCGTTCGCACGTTCGACATGGCGCTCCTCTTGTCCCTCGCCGACCATCTTTTGCCGCGGCCATGAGTCGTGGGTTGGGAATCCATGAGGATTCTGTGAGGGGGCTTGGAATGGGGGAGATCGAGAGGCCCGAGGTGGGAGGCTAAGGGGGTGAGCACGGAGAACGGCACGGTGGTCGTCGTCGAGGACGACCCGAATATCGCCGACCTCGTCGACCTCTACCTCCGGCGCGAGGGCTTCCGCGTCCTGCTGGCCAGCGACGGTCAGAAAGGACTCGAGCTCTGGCGACACGAGGACCCCTGGATCGTGGTCCTCGACGTGGGGCTCCCCGGACCGCTCGACGGCTACGACGTGTGCCGGGAGATCCGGGGCCGAAGCGCGGTGCCCGTCCTCTTCCTCACGGCCCGAGCCGACGAGGTCGACCGGATCCTCGGGCTCGAGCTCGGGGCCGACGACTACCTGGTCAAGCCGTTCTCGCCACGCGAGCTCGTGGCACGGGTGCGGGCCGTGCTGCGCCGGACCCGGGAAGGACCGGCCCCCCAGGACGTCGTCACCGTCGGCGACTTCGAGGTGGACGTGCGCCGCCGCGAGGTTCGCCGTGCCGGGGAGGTGGTGGGTCTCACCACTCGCGAGTTCGATCTGCTGGCCTTCCTCGCCGCCAACGACGGGCTTGCCCTGTCGCGCCAGCAGCTCCTCGACGGGGTCTGGGGGGCCGACTGGTACGGCGACGAGCGGACGGTGGACGTCCACGTGGCCCAGTTGCGCAAGAAGCTCGGACCCGAGCTCCCGCTGGCGACGGTGTGGGGCGTCGGCTACCGGTTCGGCTGATCGATGCGGCGCCGCCTGATGCTGGCCATGGTCGGCCTGGTCGCCGTCGTCCTCCTGATCGCCGGAGTGGGCAGCCTGGTGCTGACGCGCATCGAGGCACGAAACGACGCCAAGCAGCAGCTCGTCTCGGAGGCCGACTCGCTCAGGAACGTCAGGAACGGGTCACAGTCGGCGAAGGTGCTGCACATCATCGGCCGGACGCTCAAGCTCGAGAACGCTCAACTCATCCGAATCGACCCCGCGGGCAACGTCGAGACCTCTCTGCCGCACGGTCTCACGGCCGACCAGCTCGACGTGGCGGCACTCCAGGCCGGCGAGACGACGTCGGGCCGTACCGGCAACTTCGTCTACGCCGCGGCACCAGTGAACCTGTCGGCACTGGAGCGGGAGCACCTGCACGATTTCGAAGGCACCCTGGCCATTTTGCTCACGCGCAACGTCGGTGGGCTCGGGCCGAGCTGGGGGTACTTCATCATCGCCGGCGCGGCCGCGCTGGCCGTGGCGGCGTTGGTGGCATGGCAGATGAGCCGTCGCATGTCGCGGCCCCTGGTCGAGGCCGTCGGCGCGACGGCCCGGATCGCCGCCGGCGACCTCGAGAGCCGGGTCCCGGTCCGCGCCCACGACTACCCGGAATTCTCCTCGCTGGCCGGCTCCATCAACCACATGGCGCAGAGTCTCGAGGACAGCCGGGCGCGCGAACGCCACCTCCTCTTGGCCGTGTCGCACGACCTGAGAACGCCGCTCACCTCCATCCGCGGCTTCGCCGAGGCCATCCACGACGGCGCCGTCGAGGACGAGGCCCAAGCGGCGGACGTGATCATCGCCGAGTCCCGGCGCCTCGAACGTCTTGTCGGCGACCTCCTCGACCTGACCAAGCTCGAGGCGCGCCAGATGTCGATCTCGCTGCGCCCGACCGACGTGGCCGAGGTGGTGAGCACGACGGCGGAGGGCTTCCGCCCGGCCGCGGCCAAAGGCGGGCTGGCGCTCGTGGTGGACGCGCCCGAGGCGCGACCGGATCAGCCGCCGGCCGAGGCCGACCCCGACCGTCTGGCCCAGCTCCTGGCCAACCTCATTGAGAACGCTCTGGCCTTCGCCCGGACCGCGGTCACCGTGGCCATCGGGACCGACCCGTCGACCGGCGCCTGCACCATCTCGGTCGACGACGACGGACCCGGCATTCCGCCGGGCGAGCTGAACCGGGTCTTCGAGCGCTTCTACCAGGCCGACCGCGGCCCCAAGCGCCGAGCCGGCTCGGGACTGGGGTTGGCCATCGTCGCCGAGCTGGCCGCCGCCATGGGCGGTACGGTCCGGGCCGTTTCGCCCCTGCACGCAGCCGGCGGCGGGACGCGTTTCGTGGTCACGTTGCGCTGGTGGCAGGGCGCGCGGCCGGCGCCGGCGGTCCACGACGCCCTCGTGTGACCCCTGGCGCATCCGCGCCGGCCGACGGGATCGGGGCGATGCGGGGCCCGGACGTGTACGGTTCGTTCCCATGTCGGACGCCCAGGAGGCCATCCGGAGCACGCGTTTGTTCTCCGAGCTCTCCAAGAAGGACATCAAGCAGCTCGCCACCACCATGAACGAGGTCTCGTTCCCGGCTGGAGCCCGTGTCGTCGAGAAGGACCAGCTTGGCGTCGGCTTCTTCGTCATCACGTCGGGAACAGCGACGGTCTCGGTGGACGGTCGACGTGTGCGCACCCTGAAGCCGGGCGACCACTTCGGTGAGATCGCCCTCATCGACGAGGGGGCGCGGACAGCGGAGGTGATCGCGGACACGGATCTGCGGTGCCTGGCTCTGGCCGGCTGGCAGTTCCGGCCCTTCGTGCGTGACCATCCCGACGTCGCCTGGGCCCTGTTGCGCTCGCTGGTGCAGCGTCTCGTCCGCGACACCGCCCCGAGCGGCCAAATCTGAGCCGAGGGCGGCACCGGGCTTCGTCAGTCTGGCGGCGCGCGCCAGCGTGATCGGCCAGCCACTCCCGATGGATCGTCTGGCGTCGTGCGCCTTTCGATCACCGCGGCCGACGAAAATTCGGTTCGAGTCCGTGATAAGACGAGCGGTGTGTGGCGGGGCTGTGGCCGCGTCCGCGCTTCGAGAGCAGCACGAAGACGCACACCGAGACCCTTGGAGTCCTAAATCATGAAACGTCCGCGTCGCCTGACGCCCCTGAAGATCACCGCGGCCGGCGCCGCCAGCGCGCTCGTGGTCCTCGCCACCGGGTTCACGGCGGGCGCCGCCACGCCGCCCAGCGCCAACACGCCCGTGCCCGTGCCCGGCGACATCAATCCGGCCGCCCTGCCCGGGGCCGTTGCGACCGGCTCGACACCGGCGAGCACACCTGAAACCGTGTCGTTCGTCATGACCGAGCAGCACCTGTCGGACCTCGAATACGCGGTGACGCATGGCATCACGCAGTACGACTCGGTGCTCCAATTCGCGCAGACCTACGGGCAGAACCCGAGGGTGATCTTCCAGCTGCAGAAGTACCTGGCGCAGTTCGACATCACGACCCAGGTGTACGCCGACGACGTCGACGTCGTGGCGACGGGCACGGCCGCCGAGTTCAATGCCGCGCTCGGGGTGAAGCAGCAGCAGTTCAACGTGCCCCAACAGACCCAGCCAAACGGCAAGACGATTCGGGCGCAGACCGTCCACGGGACGACACAGCCGCCGTCGCTGCCCGAGTATCTGGCCAAGAACGTCACCGCGATCCTCGGCCTCACCAACTACGCCTCGTTCCTCTCCAGCACGCAGCACATCAACACCAGCACCGTCAGCGCGCAGCCGAGCAGCTCCAACAAGTGCATCGCCCTGTCGGGGCTTCCCGATGGCTGCAACACGCCCGAGACCTTCGCCGCCAACTACGGGCTCGACCCGCTCTACAAGGCCGGCGACACCGGGGCGGGTCAAACCGTCGCCATCGTCACCCTCGCCGCGGTCGACAAGGGCGCCCCCCAGTACTTCTGGCAGAACGTCCTCGGCCTGCCCAACACCGGCCGCACCGTGACCATTGAGAACGTGGACGGCGGTCCGGGCGCACCGAGCGACACGGGCGGCAGTTCGGAGTCGGATCTCGACGTCGAGCAGTCGGGCGGCGTCGCCCCGGGCGCGAACGTCGTCGTGTACCAGGCGCCCAACACCGACCCGGGCTTCGCCGACTCCTTCTTCGACGCGGCGAGCCAGAACATCGCCGGCTCGGTGTCGACGAGCTGGGGCGAGTCGGAGACCTACCTCGCGTCCGCCATCGCCTCGGGCACCGAGACGTCGGGCTACGCGGCGGCCTTCAACGAGGCGTTCCTCGAGCTCGCCGCCCAGGGCCAATCCGCGTTCTGCGCCGCGGGGGACGCGGGTGCCTACGACGCCACGGGCGACATCGGCACGACCAACTTGTCGATCGACACGCCGGCGAACAGCCCCTACATCACGGTGGGCGGGGGCACGACACTGCCGTGGACCGGCCAACTGACGGGTCCCGCCGGATCGGCCACGGTCACGGTGCCCGCCCAGCGCGCGTGGGGCTGGGACTACCTGTGGGGACCGATCGCCACCATCAGCGGGGCTCCCTCGGTGGGATCGGTGGCCAAGAACTTCGCCAACATCGGCGGTGGCGGGGGCGGTTTCAGCTCCGATTTCGGTACCCCGTCGTACCAGCAGGGCGTGTCGGGCACCACGACGTACAGCGCCGTTCCGTACCTGACCCCGAAGGACGTCAAGCCGGTGGGAGGCCTGGACCTGCCCACCAAGTGGAGTTTCACCGCGAACCCGTCGGTGGTCCAGGGCCAGACCTACGGCCGGGCCGTGCCGGACGTCTCGACCGACGCGGACCCGTACTCGGGTTACCTCCTCTACTCGCCGTCCTTCGCCCAAGGGGGCACCCCCGTGCTCGAGGGTGGCTGGGGCGGCACCAGCTTCGTCGGCCCGCAGCTCAACGGAGCCACCGCAGACCTGGAGTCCTCGCTCGGGCACCGCATCGGCTTCTGGAACCCGGCGGTCTACCAGTTCGCCCAGGGCGCCAAGTCGCCGTTCAGCCCGCTGCAGACGTCGGGGACGTCGAACGACAACCTCTACTACACCGGCACTCCGGGTGCTCTCTACAACGAGGCCACGGGACTCGGCATCCCGAATTTCGCCGCGCTGGACAAGGCGTACGCCGCGTCCTGATCTTCGAGGCTCATCGATGAGGGTGGGCGGGTCACCCGCTCGCCCTCATCACGGGCGCGGTGCTCAGTTCGTGATGAACGTGGCCGCGAAGCCCTGGAGCCACTCGATCGGGCCGGGAGACGGGGACCACGGAGGCCCGACGATGGTCCAGTCGGCTCCGAGCTCCTCCAACTCACCCAGCCGATGGCGGTAACGCTCGACGTCGCGCTCGAAGTCGGTGCCGACACCACCCGAGAAGCTCAGGATGAGCTCGAGCTCGTCGAAGCGGTCCCCGGCCAATCGTTGGAGCACGCTCAGGCGTTCGCGGAGCTCCTGGGTGTTGGTCACCGGTGGCGTACGCGCGGTCTTCGCGACGCCTGCGGGAGCGGTCATGGGCATCCAGCCCGCGGCGTGCCTTGCGGCGCGGCGCAGCGCAGCGTCGGAGTTGCCGCCCATCCAGATCGGCACTCCATTGGTCCGTGGAGCGGGCAGGGCGCGGATGTTGCGCGCTGAGAAGTGCCGGCCTTCGAACGTGAAGGTTTCGCCGCTCCAGTGCAGCCGCATCACTTCGAGCGCCTCTTCGAAGAGCGCGTTGCGCTCCTCGAAGTCCACGCCCAGCGCGAAGAACTCTGATTTGAGGTAGCCGGCACCTGCCCCGAGGTAGAACCGGCCCTCTGACACCCGGTTCAGGGTTGCTGCGCTCTTGGCCAGCAGGAGTGGATTGCGATACGGCACGACGCTGAGATTGGTCACCAGCGCCAAGCTGGAGGTGACCCCCGCCGCGGACGCCAACGCCACGAACGGATCGACGCTCTGGTGCCCACCTGATTCGAGCCATGCACTGCTCGGTGCCGGATGCTCGGTCAGGGCGATCCCGTGCCACCCGGCATCCTCGGCGGCCCGGGCGACCTCCGCCACGGACCCGGCGTCGAGCAGGTCCAGGTCGCTGCCCTGAGCTTCCGGGTACTGAAGGATGAATCGCACCGCGCCTCCCGTCTGCCTTCCGTTGTCGTGTTCTCCGCCCCGGTCCAGTCGCCGACGGCGGGGCGACAACCATGGCACACCCGATGCAGCCGCACGTTCTGGACCCGCCAATTGGATCGACCATCGGGTCGTGCGGGTATCCGAGCGCCGCCACGACACCCCGCTTCGAGTAACGGTGCTCCATTGCGACCGCACTCACTTTGCGCCGGGGCATGCCGGGTTGTCGGGCTGACTCCTTCAGCCGGCAGCCTCTGCGGTCGGCTGGTCCCGGTCCTCGACCGGGACGATCTGGGTGATGTCATTGATGTACCGGCGCTCGTCGATCCTCCATTGGCCAGCGCGGCAGGACCACGAATCGATGTACCGACCACGGACCACGATGTCGACACCGGACGCCCGGATGCACGCGGTGACGTAGCTCTCGCTGGTTGCTCGGTCGCCCTCGACCTCGATGAGCATGTTGGTCAACTGATGCGAGGTCGCGTCGCAGCTTCGGTGCTGCTCGAACACGAACTCGATGAACCCGGCACCCGTGCCCTCGAAGATCCCTTCGTAACGAGCAAGGCCGTCATCGTGCCAGATCATGGCTCCGAGCACCGGGTCGATTCGATCGACGGCATGGCAGTACCGGTAGAGGACCTCCGCGATCGCCTGCTTTGCCAACAACGTGTCCACCGCGGCGGGCATCGACACCACCTTTCGGGTGAAAGCATCTCACGCGGACGATGCTCTGGCCCCGATGACCGCGTTCGCCTACTCGTCTTCATCGCCAGGGAGAACGCTTTGAGGGCCGATTCTGGCCTGTGATCCCGTTCGTCAACGCGACGCCGTGACAACAGACATAGACCGTATTGTGAGAACCCAATTGCGAGGGTCGAACCGTAAAGAGGGACTGGTGAGGACCGGTTGAGGTCCACCACCGCCCAACGAGAGCCACACCGGCGGCCTGAGTTCGAGTGTGGGCATGACGAAGGAGCTCCACGTGTCAAGGTTGCGCAAGGTTTCGTCGAGAGCGTTGCTGGCTGGAGCCGTCGTTTTCTTCGTGGCCGCGCTCGTCTGTGTCGGTGCTCCGGCCACACTCGCGTTGGCCAGTTCGAGCGAGGCAACCAGACCGCCGCTCTCGGTGACCTGGATGTCGAGCTACGCGGCGCCGGAGACGCCGTCGCAGTACGACAAAGTCGGCGTTCTCAAGATCGGCCCCAGCTCGGCCAAGAACGTGCTCGTCCTCGAACCAGGAACTTCGGCTGGTAGCGCCTACTTCGTGCCCCTGGCCAAGTGGATCGTGTCCAAGACGCCGGGCTGGCAGGTGTGGTCGGTAGAACGGCGAGAGAATTTGCTCGAGGACCAATCGGAGCTGAACCTCTTCAAGGAGAGGAAAGCCACGGCGACCCAGCTCTTCGACTACTACCTGGGCTACATCAAGGATCCGACAGTCACGCACCACTTCCAGATGATCCCGAACTCGACGGTTGAGTTCGCCAAGAACTGGGGCATGAATGTCGCCGTCCAGGACCTGCACACCGTGATCGCAGCGGCCAGGAAGCTCGGCGGCAGGGTCGTCCTTGGTGGGCACTCTCTCGGCGGCTCGGTCGTCACGGCCTATGCCACCTGGGACTTCAACGGGAAGCCCGGAGCGGACGAGCTGTCCGGCCTCGTGTACATCGACGGAGCCAGCAACCCCACCCCCGAAACACTCAGCGCGGACGGCATGCCGGCACCTATGACCTCCGCGCTGGCAACCCAAGAGCTCCAGGTGCTCGATCAGCCGTCGGTGTCTCCGTGGCTGAGCTTCGGCGGGATTACCGCCCCCTACGCCGGCCTGTTCAACGCGACGGGGTCCGCTGCGGCCCTCCTCGATCCCAACGCCCCTTCTCTGGGTCAGACCTCCGGGCTCTTGCCCACCGACATCGTCCCGCCCGTCAGGGTCTCCAACGTCGGCCAGTACGGTTATGCGCTCAACGTGGCTACGTCGCCCCCGTCCCTCGAGGCGGCACAAGCACACCTCGGAGAAGGTGTGTCGTCGGAGGGCCCGGTCCACGGGTGGAACGGAACGGGAGCGCTAACGCCGATCACGCGGTTCGCCACCATGTTCTCGGGTGCCGAAGTAGACAACGCGGACGGAACCGAGTGGTACTTTCCACAGCGCCTCACCGATGACTCAGCGGCCGTCGCCGACGGCAATGCCAACCCGGCCCAGAGCGTGCTCGATGTGCACGCCACCATGGGCCACGACCTCCCGCACAGCCTGTTGATCTACGCCTTCGCCGCCCACTTGGGCGGCCCCGGAGTGCTCACCGCCACGAAGGTCCTGGCGCAACAGTCGGGCATCCCGGAAAGCCATCTGACCCTGATCGACGAGCACACGACCTACGCCCATAACGACCCGGCCGGTGCGTATCCGAACAACATCTTCTTCGCTCACCTCGTGCCGTTCCTGGAGAGCGTGGGTCGACGGTGAACCGGCCGACACTCGTGTTGATCGGCCGTCGACCGAGCTGCCGGAAAACGACCACCGACCCGATGTGACGCGTTGTTTTGCCACTCACCAAGACGGACCCAGGGCCTGCGTCTCCATGTGACGCTCGGAGAGCAAAGCAACTTGGGAGGCCGCGCCGATCTCGCACAAGTAGCGGGAGCAGTTCATCAATACGACCAATGGCTATGCCCACATGCCGTGGGATGCCCGTCGCACACGAGCAAGGCCGCCTCCGTAATCGTGACGGACGGTGCGAGTGTACGCCCATCGCCTACTCCCACGGGCCAATGGATCCACGATGAGCGGCAACGGCGGATCGAGATCTCGAAAAGGCCCTATCCCTCGTGCCCCTGCTCTGTCAGAGTGGACGGAGGGGTGGCATGGGTCCGCCCAGCCCCTCTGAGAACTCGGCGAAGTGAGGCTCATCAGCGACGGTTCCTGTCCGGCTCGGCACGTGCGAACGTCGGCCAAGACACGATCGACAGCGTCGGTAGGAACTGGCGGGTCTGGGGCGCACTACCCGGGCGTCACTGGCTTTCTCATCCTCGTTCCTCGTTCTAATGCTCCCGCTCACGGTGCTGGCCCCTCTCGGGATGGTCGCTCGCGCCGGCGCGGCGACGACAGGCGCCGGAACGACCGGCCCAACGGCACTCGTTGCTGCCGACCTGACGACGCCCGAGGCGCTGGGCGGGCTTCAAGTCGTGCCGGGCGTGGGACTCGATGACGTCTCGTGCTTCTCGAAACAGATGTGCGTCGCTGTCGGCTCCGAGAGCGGCGTCGGCGGGGTACCCGGGACCGAGGGCGCCTACTTGACGATCACCGATGGGATGCCTGGCCCGGTTGAGACAGTGACTGGCACCTACGGATTCACGTCGGTTGACTGCGTCAGTGCGACTACCTGCTATGTCGCCGGAACCGCCTACTACCGGAACTTCCCCGAGCAAGCGACAACACAAGGCATGGTCGTGACGATCGTGAACGGCAGTGTGACAAATGGCGTCGGCATAGCGCCGCCGAACTTCGGGCCGGGCGTGGCGGGCGCCCTGTACCTCTACGGCATCGCTTGCTCAAGCGTCTCCGCGTGTATCGCGGCCGGGTACTCCAATGTGGTCGGCGGCTTCGCCGTCGACGCCAGCAACGGACTGCCAGGCCAAGAACAGAATTTTCTGGGGATTGGTCCGTACGCCGCCAACGGAATCGAGTGTGTGACGGACGGCTGGTGCATGGTCAACGCCGAAACCGGGTTCGACGAGACGGTCAAGATCGCTCGTCACGGAAACCTGGCTACAGGACCCTTCGGTGGTCAGGTTAAGACCATTCTCGGCGGTGGCAGCTGCCATCGGGCCGACATCGAGTTCTGTCTGATCGCGGGATCGGAGGGCGCCCATGGCAGTCCGCCGACGGGTGGTCATGGTCTCATCGACGTCGCTGTTGGAGTCACCTCCACCCGGGACGTGACCGTCCCGACCACGGACTACGTGAGCGACGTTTCGTGCGCCAGTCTGTACTGGTGCATCGCCACGGGCCAGAGCCTCTCGGGCGACGGCGTCCTTGTCCCGGTCGGTTGGGGGACCCCGATGAGCCCAGTTCCGGTGACGGGGACATCGGAGTTCAGCGGGGTCAGTTGTGTTAACACCGGCCTCTGCGTCGCCGTCGGAGGAGCCCCGGACGGAGCGGCCATCGACAGCTTCCGGGTCTGGAACGGGCAATGAATGGCGGTACCAATCCCTGGGTTGGTGTCCGCTCACGCCTCCTCTGAATTACATGGAACGGCGTTCGCCGCTGGTCCCTTCGCCGCTGTCGGTGACCATTTGAGGACCGGTCCCGCCGCCTGAGCATGTACCGCAGGTCAAAGAGGTGCTGATTCCCCGAAAGTACGTCTGACCAGCCCATATGGCGTTGTCAGGCTTTCGTCGTATGCCCCTGTCTGCCGACGTGCGCCACCATGTTGGGGCCCCCCGGGGTTGCGCTCAACACGCCGGGGCGGGAGCCGCACGTATCACGGGAGGACCCGATGACCACCGACGACCCTGAGCGCCTCGGCGCCAAAGCGGTCGTGCTCGCTGAGCGCTTCGACCCCTGGGCGTTCGAGCACTCCCGCGAGTGGACCGCCCTCGACGACCGTCTCCACGAAGAAGAGGCGTTCCACGAGCGGTACCGCTTCACGTCCGTCGACGACGAGCTGGCGCGGCGGCAGGGACCGCTCGAGGGCACCCGACGCCGCCATTGGCGCCTGTGGGCGCACCAGTCCTTCGTGCCCGGGCTTCCGTGATGAGTCAGCTCGATGCCACAACACACGAGCTCGCAATCGAGTTCGCCGAGCTCAGGATGCTCTGGCTGGACATGGCCCACGCTCGAGCGCTCTTCGAGCGATTGGCCGAGATGCCGGATTCGATGGGCGATTTCAGGGTGAGCTTCGCTCTTTGGACCTCCGGAGTGATCGCCTACCGCCGATGCTTCGCCGATGGCGAAGGCCTCGAAGGGGGGCGAGGGCGCAGGTCGGTCCCGCAACGCTTCATCGATGCCCTTGATCCCGGCCAGCGCGAGCTACACGTCGACGCGTTGGACCTGGCGAACAGACAAATCGCGCACCGTGTCGGCGACAACCACGTGATGGAGCTGTGGTTCGAGGTCGACCACGGACCACCTCTGCGAGTGCAGAACGTGCAGGCTCGGCAGTCCACGCTCGGAGCGCGTACCCACAACGCATTCGAGTTTGCAGCCCTCGCGAAGCACCTTGTTGACGAACTCGAGGCGGAATGTGAGCGCGTGAAAACGGCGATCCTCACCTCCGCGAATGAATCCGACATCGCGAGTTGGTTCACGCCGACGCGTCAGTCGCCCGAATGGGTCAACGTCCTCGCAGGCGAAACCGACCCGATATTCGGTAAGGATGAAGCTGCCCATCTGTCAGGCGAGACCCGGTCTGGAGCAGATCCTGGCGAGCCCTTCGTGGAGTACGAGCGCCGTGTCGACGAGCGCCGGAACAAACTCGATCCGTAGAGGCTAAGCCGGTCCCGGACCGGGCGAGAGCATCCGGCGCCGCCCGATGATCGTCCCCGTCGTCCTGAGGGTCTGAGTGAGCGGGACGTCCCGGCGCTCCAGATGAAAGTGAACTGCCGGCACCTCCGAAGGAGAGTGCCGGCAGTTCGGGTTCTCAGGATTCGACCCCTACGGGGTGAATCTACATTCATGTCTCACATTGTCACTGTGATCTTCAGCTTGGCGGCAGGGCTCGAAGAGAGGCCGAGCTTGTACGAACCGTCATTGAAAACACAGATGGCAAACGCTTCGCCGGCCGGGATCTTGACTACGAGAGCGCCACCAGACGTGACCTTTTGGGTCTTGGCAGTGGTGTTGCTGATGCTGAAGCTGTAGTCACTCGTGCTGCAATTGGCGTCTGAAACGGCGGTCAACCCAAGGAGCTTCTTGGGGCTGTAGACCACCGTCGATCCACTCCCCGTCAGATTGGTGTTCGGTCCGGTAACGAGAGGTATCGCATGGACTGCGCCAATACTGTGGTGTGGCGGCACTTGCAGACCCAGCCGAAAGTCCCAACAACGGCGTGACGACAACCGCGGAGGCGATGGCGAGATGCCTGAACTTCGAGAGCATATTGCTGCCTTCCTCATGTTTGAGTTTTCTCCGTTTGGTCACGCCGCTCGGAGATTTGCCCGCCGCCAGTCATCCCCCTGAAGCCAAATCGATTGGAGAATCATGAATCGGCCCACGAGAATCATGTCCAGTTCTTCTCTGCCAGTCAACTCTGCACTCTTCTCGGCTCGTCGACTCCATGCGAATTCCGCCTCTGGACACGGTGACCGCTTCGAGATCGACTCGTAGCTCCAGCGGGACCCGAGGCATCCGCCGGAAAGCACGCATCACACGATGAGGTTTCTTTCTCGAGCGATGTGACGGCCGCTACTCGGTTCGAACCCCGGGTAGATGCACACGCCATCCACCAGATCCACGGTCTGAGTTAGGGCAACCCGACCTTTGATTGGGTGGTCGATAGGTCACCCTTGGAACGAGCTTGCGGGACGTATGCGGCCTGACGGCAACACGACAGCGGTCTCGTCGTGCCATCGCCTGCGTCGTGTTGCTCGCCGCGGTCTTCGGCGGCGCCGCATGCGGCCGAGACCGTTCGCCCGGACTCGCCGCCGCGACCAGGTCGTCAGAGCCCCCGAGGGCAGACCGACCCACGCCTTCGACCCCTTGACGGTACCGAAGGTCCCCGTCGCTCAAGACCGCGTGTACGTCACATCTCACAATCCGATGTCACAGAGGCCCATTTGAATCCGGTCACGTCCGAACAGGCCGAAACGTGCGTGAACGGCAGGGGGAGTGGGGAACGTCGCGCTCCGTGCTTTCTTGACCGACGGATCCGTGTTCAGGGGAAGTATTGACGGTGAGTCGGCCTATAGGCGGGATTCTGTCCGGTCCCCTGCCCCGATGAGAGGCAGGAAACCGGGGTGGCCATCCATCTGAGCGGCCCACCTGGGGAGCGCCCCCTCTCGAGGACTGGACGAGCAGCCCATCTCCCACGCTTGGCCTTGCTCCGGGTGGGGTTTACCGAGCCGGCGGAGTCGCCCCCGCCGCTGGTGCGCTCTTACCGCACCGTTTCACCCTTACCTGTGCGGGCGCCGGGCCCGCCATCGGCGGTTTCCTTTCTGTGGCACTGTCCTGCGGGTCACCCCGACTGGCTGAGCCAGCACCCTGCTCTGTGGAGTCCCGACCTTCCTCGACCCGGTCCCGCAAGCGGTCCGGACCGCGGCCACCCAGCCGACTCACCGTCACTCCAAGTCTGCCACCCCGTGTCGGGCGGACGCGCACCGCGTCGGTAGGGTGTCCGCGATGCCCGGTGGCGCCCGCCAGCTCTTCGACCCGGAATCCCCACCCGCGGTCGTTCCACCCGAGGGGTCAGCGGCGTTCGACCCCGCGCTTCATCGGGACACGCACCCTGACGTCCTCTCGGTCGGGGCCCTCTACAACGAGGTCGACACGGCCCTCTCCCGGTCCTTTCCCCGGAACCGGCGTTTGTGGGTGCGCGGGGAGATCGCCAAGCTCTCCGACCACCGGTCCGGCCACCTCTATATGGACCTCGTCGACCCCGACGAGGTCCGCTCCGCCGGCCCCAGGGGTCGCGGCGGCATCCCCACGCTGAACGTCAAGTGCTGGCGGACGTCATGGGCACCCTTGCGGCACTCGTTGGAGAAGGAAGGCATTCAGCTGGCCGAGGGCATGATCGTGGTGCTCCGCGGCACCATCGACCTCTACCGGGCCAAGGGCGAAGTGAGCTTCGTGCTGGCGGAGATCGACGTCACTGCCTTGCTCGGCCGGATGGCCGCGCAGCGGGCCCAGCTGCTGCGGGCGCTCGAGGCCGAGGGCCTCCTGCGGCGTAACGCGGCCCTCCCGGTTCCCGATCCCGCCCTGCACGTCGGCCTCGTCGCCAGTCCGGGCACCGAGGGCTACCACGACTTCGTCGGGCGCCTCGTCGAGTCGGGTTTCGGGTTCCGCATCTCCTTGGTCAAGGTGTCGGTCCAGGGTTCCGCCGCGCCGGCCTCCATCGCGCGGGGTGTGCGGTTCCTCAGCCGAAGCGAGTGTGACGTGATCGTCCTGGTGCGCGGCGGCGGCTCGAAGGCGGATCTCGCCGCGTTCGACACCGAGCTCGTGGCTCGAGCAGTGGCCGGCGCGAGCAAGCCGGTGTTCACCGGGATCGGCCACACAGGCGACCAGAGCGTCGCCGACCTCGTCGCCAGCCGGGTCTGCGTCACGCCCACCGAATGCGGCCAACAGATCGCGCTTGCGGCACGGCACTGGTGGGAGTCCCACGTCCTGGGGCCCTCGGCGGTCCTGGCGCGGCGCATCCCCAGGTTCCTCGCCGACGCGCAGCAGCGTGACGGGCAGGCTCGCCGTCGTCTCACGGCGGCTGCCCGTCATCAGGTGCGCGTACACCGCGAGCGCATTGGAGTGAAGGCGGCGGCCTTGGAGCGGTGTGCGCCGGCACGGGTGGAATCGTCCCAGTCCAACTTGCGGACCCGGGCGGGCCGGCTGTCGGCGCGTAGCGCTTCGCACGTCGAGCGCGTCGCCGAGCAGCTCGCGGCCTGGCGGAGGCTGCTCGCCGCGTACGACGTGGAGAACCAACTCCGTCGGGGCTACTCACTCACCCTGACCGCCGAAGGGGCCCTGGTGCGACGCGCCGATCAGCTGGTCGATGGCCAGGACATCGTGACGCGCTTGGCCGACGGTTCGGTCCACAGTCGCGTCACGGCGTCCGCGGCGCGGCACGAGGAAGCAGGAGGACAGGTGTGAGCAAAGCGAGCGAGCCGACTGCGGCGTCCGCGACGGTGCCGGTGCCGGTGGAGAAGTTGAGCTACACCGAGGCGAGCCGCGAGTTCGATTCGATCGTGGACTTCTTCGAGCAGCGAGAGGTGGACGTCGACGTCCTTGTCTCCCGGCTCGAGCGGGCCACCGAGCTCATCGACGAGCTGGACCGGAGGCTGCGCCAGACGCAGGCACAGGTCGAGGAGCTGGTACCCCGGCTCGACGCGCTGGGAGCTGACTCGGGGGGCCCCGGAGATGGCTGACTTGCAGCCCGAGGAGCGGCTCTACTTTCGCCAATTGCTCTCGGGCCGCGACTTCGCCCGCGGGGACATGATGGCCCGGCAGATGGTCAATTTCGTCTACCTGATCGGCGATCGCGCCACAGGGGAGGCGTTCGTGGTGGACCCGGCCTACGCCGTCGGCGACTTGCTGGACATCCTGGCGGAGGACGGCATGCGCCTGACCGGCGTCCTCGGCACGCACTTCCACCCCGACCACCTGGGAGGCCAGATGGGCGGCTGGAGCCTCGAGGGCATCAGCACGCTGCTCGAGCACGTCCAGGTGCCCATCCACGTCCAGCACGACGAGCTGCCCTGGGTCGAGCGCACTACGGGTGTCGGTGCCGAAGACCTCGTAGGACACTCGAGCGGTGACGTGGTGCGGGTGGGCGAGGTCGGTATCGAGCTCATCCACACGCCCGGACATACGCCCGGAAGCCAGTGCTTCCTGGTCGACGGCCGCCTCGTCGCGGGTGACACGCTCTTCTTGGAGGGCTGCGGTCGCACGGACTTCCCCGGCTCGGACCCGCTCGCGATGTACGAGTCCCTTCACACCAGGCTGGCCCGCGTCCCTGACGAAGCCATCTTGTTCCCGGGACACATGTACTCCGCCGACGCCTCCCAGAGCATGGGGGAGACCCGGCAGTGGAACTACGTCTTCCGCCCGCGCACTCCGCAGGAGTGGATGGCCATGTTCGGCGGGTGACGGCACCGGACGCGCTCCCGCTCGACGGCGCGGCGGTCGTCGTGGGTGCCTCCCTCGCGGGGTGGCGTGCCGTCGAGACCCTGCGCACGGAGGGGTTCGAGGGCACGCTCACGCTGGTGGGCGCCGAGCCGCACCTGCCCTACGACCGCCCCCCGCTGTCGAAGCAGGTGCTGGCCGGCACGTGGCCGCCCGAGAAGGCGGTGCTCGCCGACCGCCGGCGCGCCAGCGAGCTTCTGGTGCACGAGGTCCTCGGCCGTGAGGCCGTCCGGCTCGACGTCGAAGGGCGCGCGATCGAGCTCGACGACGGCTCGGTCCTGCAGGCTGACGCCGTCGTCCTGGCCACCGGCGCGTCGCCGCGGACGTTGACCGGGACCGAATCGCTCGGTCGAGCGGATGGGCTCTTCACTTTGCGGACGCTCGAAGACTCGCTGGCTCTCCGGGCCGCGGTGACGAAGGCGTCGCAGAGTCGAGTCGTCGTGATCGGGGCCGGCTTCATCGGAGCCGAGGTGGCCTCGACCTGCGCGGCGCTCGGGTGTCGCGTCACGGTGCTCGAGGCGCTCGACATCCCCTTGAGCAACGTGCTCGGCCCGGAGCTCGGCCGGCACTGCGCGTCGCTGCACGGCGCGCACGGCGTCGACCTGAGGACGGGCGTGTCGGTGGCGGGTGTGCACCGGGCCGGTGAGGGCAGTGGCGCCACAGGCGACACGCCAGAGGGATTGCTCGAGGTCGAGCTCGCCGACGGCGAGAGAGTGGCCGCCGACGTGGTGGTCGTCGGCATCGGGGTCGCGCCGTCGACGGAGTGGCTGATCGGCTCGGGGCTCGAGATCGCCAACGGTGTCGTCTGCGACCACCGGCTCTTCGCCGCCGACGGCATCGTCGCGGCCGGCGACGTCGCGCGCTGGGAGTGGCGACACGACGGGGGTGCCGAGCAGATCCGTATCGAGCACTGGCAGGTGGCGGCCGAGGCGGGCCTGATGGCGGCGCGCGCGCTCCTGGCCGGACGGGCCGAGGCGCCGGCGTTCTCGCCTGTGCCCTACTTCTGGTCGGACCAGTTCGACATCAGGTTCCAGGTCATCGGGAGCCCTTCGGGCGATGACGAGGTCGTCATCGCCGAGGGATCGCTTCAGGAGGGGAAGTTCGTCGCGCTGTTCGGCCGCGCCGGGCGCCTGCGCGCCGTCATGGCCATCGGCAAGCCGCGGCAACTCATGGGGTTTCGTCCCCTGCTCCAGTCGGGGTGCAGCTTCGACGATGCCCTGGCTCACGCCCAGGGCTGAAGGCGGCCGAGCCCCCGGTGGGGACCCGGCCGGGCGGGGGCCTCGCATCGGGCCTCGAAGGGAAAAGCTGGCCTGCGTGTTAAGGCTTCGTTACACTGCCGAAAGGACAGTCCTGTCGTAGTCGGACGGGCGGACTGTGAATCGGCTACACAGAGGCAGGCAGAAGGGGGAGGACCGATATGCGCTCGAGGGTTCCGAGGCACGCGGCCAGGGGTGGATCTCAGCGGCGCTGGTGGCGCCCGCGGGCGAGGGTGCTCGGGACCGGACTGGCGGCGCTCGCCGTCGTCGGGCTCGGCGCCTATGCCTCGCCGGCCTTCGCCAACAACATCCCCGTCGACGGCCGGCTCGACGTGCCAGACCGGGCCCGGTTCGGGCTGGACCGTCACGTGGACGATCCAGAACGACGAGAACCTGGCCCAGACGGGCACCGTGACCGCCGTCACCGGGGGACTCTCGACGCTCAACAAGACCACGTTCTCCATTCCGGCGACGCCAGCTGGCCAGCCGAACTCGTCGACCACACTGACCCAGACTCTCCCGGCGTCGGCCTCAGGCACGGTGACGCTGAGCTTCACGGGCACGTGGAGCGACGGCTCCGTACAGGCGGGCTCGGACAGCTACGTCCTCAGCTCGAATCCCTCCTGCGGAGGAACCCTGCCGCAGAAGCAGACGATCGGCGGGCACATCTACCTCTGCCTCAACGGCAACCCGACCACGACCAACGTCTTGGGCGGGAGCATCGGGGCGAGCGGACCGGAGACCATCAAGTCCGTCCCCAACCCGATGCCGGCGACGGACGTGCCTGCCGGCACCTACACCATGACGGCGACCGATCCACCGGGGCACGCACTGGTGGCATGTCACGGAAGTGGCGTCGCGGCACCGAACGGACTCTCCGCGTCTGAGGCTGTCGCCGTGCCCGCCGGGGGCAACGGCAATGGGATCTTCTACGCCGCGCCCACCACCTTTGTCGTGCCGCTCGGGGCGTCGATCTCGCTGCACGAGTCCTCGCTGCAGGCCTCGTTCTCCGGTGCGGGCCAGACGATCGACTACCACTACCTGGTCACGAACACAGGCAGAGAGGCGCTGAGCCACATCACCGTCGCTGACGCTCGGACCGGGCTGTCATTCGTCTCGTGCCCAGCCACCACACTGGCCGCCGGGTCCCAAGAGACGTGCACGGCGACCTACGTCACCACCTCGGCTGATGTCGCTTCCGGGACGATCGTCAACACGGCGACCGCCACGGGCACTCCGCTCGCCGGACCGAACGTGACGTCGGCGCCCTCCACGATCACGCTCACGATCCCTGACCAGCCCCCAGGCATCTCCGTGGCGCTTTCGGTGCCGGCCGACGAGATGACCTACGACGCCGTCGGGGACGTCGTCCACTTCCGCTACGACGTGACGAACACGGGTGACGTCGACCTCGATGATGTGGCGGTGACCAACAGCTACGACGCTGTGCCCACGCCTGACTGTGCTGCCACGCTGGCTGCGTTGACCTCGGAGACGTGCCACGCCACGTACACGGTGACGCAGGCAGACCTGGACGCGGGCCATATCGTCAACACGGCCACGGCCACGGGCACGACCGACGCCGGCCCGGTCACGGGCACCTCCAACACGGTGACGCTGGCCGCGATCCAGAAGCTTGCCGGGCACATCTACCTCTGCCTGGGCGGTCCGACCAACATCGAGATCACCGGAGGCACCCTCGGCGCCACCGGCCCCCAGGACATCCCGACCCAGCCGAACCCGATCCACCCGGCCGTCGACGTCCCGAGTGGTGACTACACCATGACGGCGACCAACCCGCCGGGCTACGTTCTCGTCAACTGCGCGGCCCCCTCCTCGGCTGACACGGTGAACCGGATCACCGAGGCGGTCATTTCGCCGGACGGCGGATCGGCCACGATGACGGTGCCAGTCCCGAACGGTGGCGAGGGCATCGGCGAGTTCTTCGTGGCGCCCGCGCACCCTGCCATCAGCCTGGTCAAGACGGCCTCGCAGCCCTACTACACCGCGGCCGGCCAGACCATCAATTACAACTTCCGCGTGACCAACACGGGCAACATCGGACTCGACAACGTCGGCATCAAGGACGAACTGGCCGGCGTGACGGCGCTGAGCTGCCCCGAGGCCGTCCTCTCCGCGGGCGCCAACGAAACGTGCACGGGGACGTACACGACGACGGCCGCCGACGTTTCGGCGAAGTCGTTGGTCAACAAGGCCACGGCGCACGGCACCCCGCCCCACGGCGATACCGTGAACTCGTCTGCCTCGAGCACCACGGTGCCGTTGTTGGGCATTGCGGTCACCAAGGCGGTCAGTGGGGGAAGCGTCGTAGCCGGGTCGAGTACCCAGATCGCGTACACGTTGACCGTGACGAACACCGGCAAGATCGACACGCCGTCGGCTCTCAGCGTCGCTGACTCCGCACCGGTAGGGACGACGATGGTGTCGGGCTCGGCGGCCTGCGCCTCCGGCGGCCCCCCAGCGTGCACCGTCGCCGTAGCCGCACCCACAGTCACGTGGTCCATCGCGGCGGGCGTGAAGCCGGGCCAGGTCTACACGCTCGTGTTCAAGGTGACAGCGAACGCGTCCGACGCCTCGGGGAACATCACCAACACGGCGCTGTGGGACGGAGCCGCGTGCACGAGCGGCGCCTGCTCGACCAACACCGTGACGACAGCGGTCACATCTTCAGCGTCGGCGGCGGGCAAGTCCTCGTCGGGGTCGGGGTCGTCGTCACTGGCCTTCACCGGCGCCCTGCTCACCCAGCAGTGGCTCATCGCCATGGGAGCCATCCTGGCGGGCGGTGCCCTCCTCGTCGCTGCACACCGGCGGCGGATCCCGAGGCACGCTGCAGCCACCAGATTGGGTCGGCTCGAGTTCCGCCCCCGCGTCACCGTGACCCGTCGGGCGAGCGGACGGACTGAGCGAGCCGGAGGGCTGAGAAACTCCGGGCACCTGACCGGGGGTCGCGTTCCGCGGCCCCCGGTCGGCGTGTTCGCCGGAGCCCGGATGAAGCTTCGGGCCTCTGATCGTTCGGCGTGTGACGGTGCCTCTGCGGGTGGCGCGTTCTGTCCGCAGCGGTGGGCGGCGCGGGTCAGTCGTGCCTGAGCGAGGCGTTTTCGCGGTTCGTTCGACGTCCGAGAGCGACGGAAGCCAACGGTCGTTTGAGAGCGGTCCACCGCGTTCCACAACTCATATAGGACATTTCGTTAGACTCGCAGTGAAATAATGGTTTCGGTCGCGTCGTCACACTCGTGCCGACCGTCGAGGCTCATGCGAGGCAACAGAACATGAGGACAAATCGCCTACGGCTTCGAGTCCCCCTGGCGACCGTGGCCGCGGCCGGTCTCATGACCGTGGCCCTTCCTGCCATCTCGGCGTTGTCCGGCGCATCCGCGACGGGGGGCTCCACGTCCGGAACGACCACCACCACGACGTCCACGTCCACGTCCACGACGACGACCGACCCGGCCACGACGGGGACTACCACCACCTCGACGCCCTCGTCTACGTCCACCACAACGACCGACCCGGCCACGAAGGGGACGGCCGCAGCATCACCCCTGGCCAACTCGGCGCTGAGCTGCTCGTCACCGACGATCTACAACATCAACTCGACAGGAAGCCTCTACGCGCTCAACTACACGACCCTGGCCAACACGGCAGCAACACCGTCGAACGTCGCCGGGAACGGCTCCTCCGTCAACGCCCTCGCCATGTCAGCCGACGGGCTCACCGTGTTCACGGCCAACCAGACGCCGAGCGGAGGGAACACCACGGTCCACGTGACGAACGTCTCCTTGGGCACGACCGCCAACTTCACCGCGACGGCCGCCAACGTGAGCACTCTCATCGCCGGCGGGGTCAACCCGACGAACGGCTACTACTACTACGGCGGCTGGAACTCGGCGGAGTCCACCTTCTACCTGTTCGCCTTCAACCCGGCGAATGACTCCGCCAGCGCTGCCGGCACGATCACGCCACCGGGGGGCGTCTCGTACCAGTCCGGCGACCTGACTTTCGACAACGCGGGCAACATGACCATCCTCGCCGGCACCACGACGAACTCGGCCAAGCTGCTCTCGATCGCTACACCCGTGCCCACCTCGGGTACGGGTTCCCTTCCGTTCACGACGCTCGCCACCCTCTCGTCGGTCAGTCTCGAGACTTACGTGGGCGTCGCCTTCGCCGCCAACTCCACTCTGTACGTGGAGACAAGCTCGGGGCAGTTCGACAGCGTCAACCCGAACTCGGGCGCCGTCACACTCCTCGGCACCCAGACCGGTTTCAGCGGTTCACTGGACGACCTCGCCAGCTGCACCTACAACGGGTCTCTGGCGGTGCAGAAGAACATCGTCGGGAGGGTGGCGCCAACCGACCAGTTCACGATGACCATCACGGGTGGCGGCGTCGCGAGCGGGAACACCGGCACCACGAGCGGCTCGTCGACCGGCGTCCAGACGTCCCCGGGCGAAGTCGCCGGTCCCATCGTCGGCCTTCCTGGGACGACGTACAACGTGGTGGAGACCGCCGCCAGCGGCAGCCTGGCGAACTACACCACGACCTGGTCGTGCCTGAACGGGTCCAGCACGTTCTCCAGCGGCACCGGGACAAGTTTCAGCGTCTTGTTCCCGGCACCCAGCGGGAGTGCCGGGGCCGCTCTGGTCTGCACCTTCACCAATACACCCGCGTCCATTTCCGTGACCAAGACGCCGAGCCCGACCACCGTCACGGCGGCCGGGCAGACGATCACCTACTCCTATGCCGTGACCAACACTGGTCCGTTGCCCCTGACCAACGTGACGGTGGCCGACACGCAGACGCCTCCGGCCGGGGCGCTCACCAGTGGGCCCACCTGCGTGAGCCTGAGCAACCCGGTCGGCACGTGCTCGGGCTCGAGCGTCGCCACGTTGGCGGCAGGCCGCATTGCGAACTTCACCGCCACCTACGTCGTGACCCAAGTGGACATGGACCACGGTTCGGTCGCCGACTCGGCGACCGCCACCGGGAACGCGCCTTCGGGGACACCGGTCTCGGCCACCGCGACGGCCTCGGTGACCGCCACCCAGACGTCGTCGATCTCCATCGTCAAGTCGGCCAGCCCGACCGAGCTGACCGAGCCCGGCCAGACCATCACCTACACCTTCGTGGTCACGAACACGGGGAACACCGACCTGACGGCTGTCGGCGTGACGGACCATCCGACGGCCCCCGCTGGTGGCCTGACCACGGGTCCAACGTGCCAGAGCCTGTCCAACCCCTACGGGCTCCTGCTCGGGCAACTCGATCAGTCTGGCGCCGAAGCAGGTGGCCACGTTCACCGGCACTTACATCGTGACCGATCGACTTCGACCACGGCTCCGTCGTCGACAACGCCACGGCGGCGGGCACTCCGCCCACCGGGTCGCCTGTGACGGCACCTCCAACACGGTCACCGTGAGCGAGAACCAGACCCCGGGATCACGATCACGAAGTCGGCCAGCCCGACCACGGTCACCGCAGCCGGCCAGACCGTCACCTACACCTTCTCGGTCCATAACACGGGCAACGTGGACCTGACCGGCGTCGGTGTCACCGACCTCCCGACGGCGCCCGCGGGCGGCGTCACGGCGACCTGCCAGTCCCTGAGCGCGCCGACCGGCACGTGCTCCGGACTGACGACCTCCCTCGAACCGGGGCAGATCGCAACGTTCACCGGGACCTACGTCGTGACACTGGCCGACCTCAACCACGGCTCCATCGTTGACGACGCCACCACGCAGGGAACCACGCCCGACCAGCGGCACGGTGAGCGACACCTCCAACACGGTCACGGTCACCGCGTCCCAGTCGCCGACGCTCTCCATCGGCAAGTCGGCCAACCCGACGACTGTCACCGCGGCGGGCCAGAACGTGGCCTACACCTTCTCGGTCACCAACTCGGGGAACGTCACAATCACCAGCGTCGGGGTCACGGACGTGCCCGTGAGCCCTGCGGGCATTGTCACGGCCACATGTATCGCCCTGACATCTCCCACCGGCACGTGCTCGGGGGCGACCACTACCTTGTTGCCGGGGCAGTCGGCCATCTTTACGGGGTCGTACACGGTGACCCAGGCCGACGTAAACCACGGCACCATTCAGGACACTGCCCTCGCCTCCGGCACGTCCCCCTCGAGCACGCCGGTGACCGCGACGTCGAGCCAAGTCACGGTCAATGTGACCCAGACGGCTTCGCTGACCATCGCCAAGACGGCGAATCCATTGACAGTCACCGCCGCGGGTCAGCCGGTCGCATACACCTTCACGGTCTTTAACAACGGCAACCTGACACTCACCTCGGTGGGGGTCACCGACGAACCGACTGCACCCGCAGGAGTTGTTACAGCGACGTGTCAGAGCCTCAGCGGCCCGACGGGAACGTGCTCGGGCGCGACCACAACCTTGTTGCCAGGCCAGACCGCAACGTTCACCGGCACCTATGACGTAACCCAGGCCGATATCAACCACGGTTCGGTCGTAGACCACGCGACGGCCACGGGCACCACCCCCTCAAGCGGCACGGTGACGAGCCCCAACTCCGACACCGTCACGGTCAACGTGACCCAGACGGCTTCGCTGACCATCGCCAAGACGGCGAATCCATTGACAGTCACCGCCGCGGGTCAGCCGGTCGCATACACCTTCACGGTCTTTAACAACGGCAACCTGACACTCACCTCGGTGGGGGTCACCGACGAACCGACTGCACCCGCAGGAGTTGTTACAGCGACGTGTCAGAGCCTCAGCGGCCCGACGGGAACGTGCTCGGGGCGCGACCACAACCTTGTTGCCAGGCCAGACCGCAACGTTCACCGGCACCTATGACGTAACCCAGGCCGATATCAACCACGGTTCGGTCGTAGACCACGCGACGGCCACGGGCACAACCCCCTCAAGCGGCACGGTGACGAGCCCCAACTCCAACACCGTCACGGTCAACGTGACCCAGACGGCTTCGCTGACCATCGCCAAGACGGCGAATCCATTGACAGTCACCGCCGCGGGTCAGCCGGTCGCATACACCTTCACGGTCTTTAACAACGGCAACCTGACACTCACCTCGGTGGGGGTCACCGACGAACCGACTGCACCCGCAGGAGTTGTTACAGCGACGTGTCAGAGCCTCAGCGGCCCGACGGGAACGTGCTCGGGCGCGACCACAACCTTGTTGCCAGGCCAGACCGCAACGTTCACCGGCACCTATGACGTAACCCAGGCCGATATCAACCACGGTTCGGTCGTAGACCACGCGACGGCCACGGGCACCACCCCCTCAAGCGGCACGGTGACGAGCCCCACCTCCAACATCGTCACGGTCAATGTGACCCAGTCGCCCGCCCTGTCGATTACCAAGGCGGCCACCCCGACCACGTTGACGCAGGCAGGGGAGACGATCGACTACACGTTCGACGTGACCAACTCGGGCAACGTCGACCTGACCGATGTCGGTGTGATCGATAACCCGCAGTCTCCGGCAGGTCCGCTCACCACCGGGCCGACCTGCCAAAGCCTGGTGAACCCCGCGGGCACGTGCTCGGGCGCGACGACCTCCCTCGTTCCCGGGCAGGAGGCTGTCTTCGCCGCCACGTACGTCGTGACCCAAGCCGACGTCGACCACGGCTCTGTCGTCGACCACGCCACGGCTACGGGCACCACCCCCTCGGGCGGCACGGTAAGCCAAATTTCCAACACGGTGACGGTGACCGCGACACAGTCACCGCAGCTCACCATCACCAAATCGGCGTCCCCCACCACCGTGACTGCCGCCGGGCAGACCGTGACCTACACCTTCAGCGTCGTGAACACCGGCAACGTGACGCTGACCTCGGTGGGAGTAACCGACGTCCCGACAGCTCCCGCGGGCATGGTCAGCGCAACCTGCGAGAGCCTCAGCTCACCTTCGGGCACGTGCTCGGGCGCGACGACGACCCTGGTTCCGGGCCAGATCGCAACGTTCACCGGCACCTACGACGTATCCCAGGCCGACATCGACCACGGTTCGATCGTCGACCACGCCATCGCGCAGGGCACCACCCCCTCCAGCGGCACGGTGACGAGCCCCGCCTCCAACACCGTCACGGTGACTGCGACTCAGTCGGCGAGGCTCTCCATCGACAAGTCGGCAACCCCGACGACCGTGACGGCCGCCGGCCAGAGCGTGGACTACACCTTCACCGTTGAAAACACCGGCGACGTGACACTGACCTCGGTGGGTGTCACGGACAATCCGACGTCGCCCGCCGGTGGCGTCACCGCAACCTGCGAGAGCCTCAGCTCACCTTCGGGCACGTGCTCGGGCGCGACGACGACCCTTGATCCGGGCCAGATCGCAACGTTCACCGGCACCTACGACGTGTCCCAGGCCGACATCGACCACGGTTCCATCGTCGACAATGCGACGACCCACGGCACCACCCCCTCGAGCGGCACCGTCAGTGCCGCCTCCAACACCGTGACGGTTACCGCAACACACTCGCCGTCACTCTCAATAGCCAAGTCGGCAACCCCGACGACCGTGACGGCCGCCGGCCAGAGCGTGGACTACAGCTTCGCCGTCGAAAACACCGGCAACGTGACACTGACTTCGGTGGGAGTGACCGACGAACCGACGTCGCCCGCGGGCGCGGTCATCGCAACCTGCCAGAGCCTCGGCAGCCCGACCGGAACCTGCTCGGGCGCGACCACCACCCTGCTGCCGCGCCAGACAGCAGTCTTCTCCGGCACCTACACCGTCACTCAGGCCGACATCGACCAAGGTTCGATTGTTGACCACGCCATTGCCACGGGAACGCCGCCGTCCGGAACTGCGGTCACCGCCACGTCCAACACGGTCACGGTGACGGCGACCCAGTCGGCCTCCATCGTCATCGACAAGACTGCGTCTCCGACGACAGTGACGGCGGCCGGCCAGACCATCACCTACACCTTCATGGTCACCAACACCAGCAACGTGACCCTCACCGACGTCAATGTGATCGACAATCCGACGCCGCCGGCCGGAGGCGTCATCGCGACCTGCCAAAGCCTCTCTGACCCGACGGGCAGCTGCTCGGGGGCGAGCACAACTCTCGTGCCGGGCCAGATCGCATCGTTTACCGGCACCTACGTCGTGACCCAAACCGACATCGACAACGGCAAGATCGTGGACCGGGCCACAGCCACTGGCACTCCGCCCTCGGGTGTTCCGGTGTCCGACACCTCCGACCATGACGTCGTCGTGGTCGTGACTCAGACCGAGTCTCTCTCGATCGTCAAGAGCGCGAGTCCCACCACGGTGACGGGGGCCAACCAGGCCGTCACTTACACCTTCATGGTCGCCAACACCGGCAACGTGACTCTCACCGACGTCGGGGTGGCGGACAATCCGGTCACCCCGGCCGGCGGAGTGATACCGACGTGCCAGATCTTGTCGAACCCTGCCGGCTCGTGCTCGGGCGCGACAACCTCTCTCGCTCCCGGACAAATCGCAACCTTCAGTGGCATCTATACCGTGACTCAAGCCGACGTCGACCAGGGATCAATCGTCGACACGGCGACGGCGACAGGCAAACCGCCCTCGGGTCGCGACGTCACGGCGACCTCCGCCATCGTGACGGTCCTTGTGACCGAAACTCCCGGGCTCTCGGTCCTCAAGTCGGCGTCACCCACATCGGTGACAGCCGCCGGCCAGAGCGTGACCTACACCTTCACCGTTACGAACAGTGGGAACGAGACGCTTACCGACGTGGGTCTTACTGATATGCCGACCGCGCCTGCCGGCGGGGTCAGCCCGACGTGCCAACACTTGACGAACCCCGCCGGAACCTGCACGGGGCCGACGACCTCCCTAGATCCCGGACAGATCGCGACCTTCACGGGCACCTACGTAGTCACCCAGGCCGACGTCGACCACGGCTCCATCGGTGACACCGCATTGGGCGCTGGCACGACTCCGTCGGACACGCCGGTCACTGCGCCCTCCAACACGGTGACGGTCGGCGTGACCCAGTCGCCCGGCATCGCCATCACCAAGGGGGCCACCCCGACCACGGTGACCGCGGCGAACCAGAGCGTGAACTACACCTTCACGGTCACGAACTCCGGCGACGTGACCCTCACCGGCGTGGGCGTCACCGACATGCCGATCGCGCCCGCCGGAGTGGTCACCGCCACGTGCCAGGGCCTGACGAACCCGGTCGGAACCTGCTCGGGGACGACCACGACGCTGGCCCCCGGGCAGATAGCGGACTTCACGGGCACCTACACAGTGACCCAGGCCGACATCGACCACGGCTCAATTGTCGATGACGCTACGACCGAGGGCACCACACCCTCTGGCGGGACGACCCCTGTCGCCACCTCCAACACCGTCACGGTGAATGTGACCCAGTCGGCGTCGCTCTCCATCGTCAAGGCGGCCACCCCGACCACGGTGACGGCGGCGAACCAGAGCGTGAGCTACACCTTCACGGTCACGAACTCCGGCAACGTGACCCTCACCGGCGTGGGCGTGACCGACGTTCCGACCGCGCCCGCCGGCGTGGTCACCGCCACGTGCCAGAGCCTGACGAACCCGGTCGGAACCTGCTCAGGGGCGACCACGACCCTGGCCCCCGGACAGATAGCGGACTTCACGGGTACCTACACAGTGACCCAGGCCGACGTCGACCACGGCTCCATCGTCGACGACGCCACGACCCAGGGCACCACGCCCTCAGGCGGCACGACCCCCCTCGCCACCTCCAACGCCGTCACCGTCGACGTGACCCAGTCGCCGTCGCTCTCCATCGTCAAGTCGGCCACTCCGACCACGGTGACCGCGGCGAACCAGAGCGTGAGCTACACCTTCACGGTCACCAACTCCGGCAACGTAACCCTCACCGGTGTGGGCGTGACCGACATGCCGACCGCGCCCGCCGGCGTGGTCACCGCCACGTGCCAGAGCCTCAGCGGCCCGACGGGGACGTGCTCGGGGACGACCACCACCTTGCTGCCGCAGCAGTCGGCCGTCTTCACGGGGTTTTACACGGTGACCCAGGCCGACGTCGACCACGGCTCCATCGTCGATGACGCCACGACCGTGGGCACCACGCCCTCAGGTGGCACCACCCCCGTCGCCACCTCTAACACGGTCACGGTAGGCGTGACTCCCTCTCCGTCCCTCTCCATCGCCAAGTCGGCTACCCCGACCACCGTGACCGCGGCGAACCAGATCGTGACCTATACCTTCACGGTCGCCAACACGGGCAACCTCACGCTGACGACCGTGGGCGTCACGGACGTCCCGACCGCGCCCGCCGGCATCGTCATCCCAACCTGCACGAGCCTGAGCTCGCCCACGGGCACGTGCACGGGTACGAGCACGACCCTGCTGCCAGGGCAGATCGCGACCTTCACCGGCACCTACACGGTGACCCAGGCCGACATCGACCACGGCTCCATCGCGGACAGCGCAGTGGCCGCTGGGACTACGCCATCGGACACATCTGTCACGGCCGATTCCAACACCGTCACCGTCGACGTGACCCAATCGGGATCACTCTCCATCGCAAAGTCCGCTTCCCCGATGACCGTCACCTCGGCCGACCAGACGATCAACTACACCTTCACGGTCACCAACACCGGGAACGTTGACCTCACCGGGGTGGGCGTCACCGACGTCCCGACCGCACCAGCCGGGGGCGTCAACCCCACCTGCCAGAGCCTCACCAACCCGCCAGGCACGTGCTCGGGGGCCACGACCTCACTCGAGCCCGGCCAGACGGCTATCTTCACCGGCGCCTACACAGTGACGCAGGCCGACATCGACAACGGCTCGGTGGTCGATGCGGCCACGACGCAGGGCACCACCCCCTCGGGCGGCACGACCCCCATCGCCACCTCCGACACGGTTACCGTCGGCGTGACCCAATCGCCCTTGCTCTCGGTCTCCAAGACGGCCGATCCCACGACCGTCACCGCGGCCGGCCAGACGATCAACTACACCTTCACGGTCACCAACACGGGCAACGTGACTCTCACGGGTGTGGGCGTCACCGACGTCCCGGTCGCGCCCGCCGGCACCGTCATCACCACTTGCCAGAGCCTCAGCACACCAACGGGCACGTGCACGGGCGCGACGACGACCCTGATTCCAGGCCAGAGCGCGGACTTCACCGGCCCCTACACGGTGACGCAGACCGACATCGACCACGGTTCCGTCGCCGATACGGCGACCGCCGCGGGCACGTCCCCATCTGGCGGGACGATCACCGCCGACTCCAACCTCGTCACTGTCGACGTGACCCAGTCGCCGTCGCTCTCCATCACCAAGGCGGCCGACCCGACCACCGTGACGGCAGCGGGGCAGACCGTGACCTACACGTTCACCGTCGAAAACACGGGGAACTCGACGATCACCGGCGTCACCGTGACCGACTTGCCCACACCGCCTGCCGGCGGAATCGTCCCTGACTGTTTGACGCGTGTCGACCCCGCCGGCACATGCTCGGGCACCTCGACCAGCCTGGTGCCGGGCGAGAGCGCCGTGTTCAGCGGTACCTACACGGTCACGCAGGCCGACATCGACAACGGCTCCATCGTGGACACGGCAATGACCACGGGGACCGCCCCCTCCGGCGGTACGGTGACCGCCACTTCCAATCAGGTCACGGTCGTGGTGACGCAGTCGCCCTCGCTTTCAATCGAGAAGTCCGCCGATCCCATGCTCGTGACCGCCGTGGGCCAGGTCGTCACCTACACGTTCACGGTGGCGAACACCGGGAACGTGACCCTCACCGGCGTGGGTGTCACCGACGTGCCGACCGCTCCCGCCGGAGGCGTCACCCCCGACTGCCAGAGTCTCTCCAACCCCACGGGTACGTGCTCCGGCGCGACCACCACGCTCGTGCCAGGCCAGATCGCGACCTTCACCGGCGACTACACGGTGACGCAGGAGGACATAGACAACGGTTCCATCGTCGATGACGCTACGACCCACGGCACCACCCCCTCGGGCGGAACCACGGACGCGGGCTCCAACACGGTGACGGTCGAGGCCCCCAACTCGCCGTCCATCACCATCGCCAAAGCGGCCAGCCCGATGACGGTCACGAGCGCTGGGGAGGGCATCACCTACACCTTCACCGTGAGAAACAACGGGAACGACGACCTCGGTGACGTGGGGGTGACGGACAACCCAGTGAGTCCGGCCGGTGGGGTTAGCCCTACGTGTCAAAGCCTCAGCACACCTACCGGCGCCTGCTCGGGTGCAACGACCACGCTCATCCCCGGCCAGACGGCGATCTTCACCGCGACCTATGCCGTCACCCAGGCTGACGTCGACCATGGCTCCATCGCGGACACGGCGACGGCTACAGGCACTCCTTCCGTGGGCCTGCCCGTGACCAGCGGCTCGAACCCCGTCACGGTCAATGTGACCCAGTCGGCGGCGCTGTCGATCACCAAGTCGGCGAGCACCCGCACGGTGTCGATGGTCGGGCAGACGATCGACTACACCTTCACGGTGGTCAACACCGGCAACGTGACCCTCACCGACGTGGCCGTCACCGACCATCCCATTGGTCCCGCCCGCGCGGTCATTGCTACGTGTCGGAGTCTAGCTCCCCCACCGGGACCTGCTCCGGGGCGTCGACGACCATCGTGCCCGGCCAGACCGCCACGTTCACCGGCATCTATACGGTGACGGCGGCGGGCCTCGCGTCACGCTCCATCGCCGATATGGCGACGGCGGCGGGAAGCTCGCCGTCGGGTGGTACGACGTCGCCGCCATCGGACGAGGTCACCGTCGAGGAGACAGATGTCACGGTCACCAAGTCAGCCAGTTCGCAGGGCGGTGTGGTGGCGGGGTCCTCGAACCCGATTGTCTACACGGTGAAAGTGGCCAACGTCGGGACGGCCACGACGACCGGGCCTGTCGTCGTGACCGACGCGCCACCGCCGGGCACCACCTTGGTGTCCGGATCACCGGCGTGTACTGGTGGCCCGCCGGCGTGCGCTCTTGTTCTGAAGGGCTCGACGATCACCTGGACCATTCCGGCGGGCGTGGTCCCCGGGAGCTTTACACCTCACCTTCTCGGTGACGGCGAACACGTCAAACACGGCCGAGACCATCACCAACACCGCCACCTGGAGCGGGCCGAGTTGTGGCCAGTCGGCGGCCACGACCTGCCCGACGGATACGACCCTTACACCGGTGTCGGCTACGCCGGCCACCCCGCCGATCGTTCCTCCCCCTCCGGACCCCGGTCACGTCCGTGGTCGCGTTTACGGGCGCGCTGTTGTCCAGGAGTGGGCGGCCGCCGTCCTCGCCGCGGTCATCGGGGGCGCCCTGCTGGTCGGGGCGCGTTGGCGACGCCGCCGTCCCCGTCACGCAGCTTCGAGGAAGTAGGGCGCAACCGCGCCAGAAGTAGATCCCTGACAACTCCGGAATCGCCCTCTCGGCTCGGCCCGGGCCGTCAACCATCGCTGGAGACACGCATCGTCTACACGTTGACGAACATGGGCAAGTTCACGACGCCACGGCAAATTGAAGCCGCCGATGCGGCGTCTTTGGGACCACCATGATTTCGGATTTCGGATTTCGGATTTCCTTCGGATTTCGGATTTCGGATTTCGGATTTCGACGAGCGTCGGCGGACCGCTCGCGTGCACCGGCGCTGCTCGCGGCACCGACCATCACGTGGTCGATCACCACGGAGGAGGGGTGGCCGGAACAGGTCTGCGCACTCACCTTGAATTGACGGTGAAGGCGTTCGACCGAAGCAGGACCTCACGAACACCGCGCCTACGAGCGGCTCGACATGCTCGGCAGGATCCTTCATGACGACACGGTGCCCTCGTCGGTGACACCGTCGTCGTCGCATGCTTCGACAGGTACACCTTCGGTGTCTTCGTCACTCACCTCCACGAACGCGCCCGCAGAGCAGTGGGTGGTCGGCATCGAGGGCGTCCTGCCCGAAGGTGCCCTCCAGTTCGTCGCCTCGCACGGCGGCGGGTCCCGAGGCATGCGGCGGCAACCGGGGGCTTTCGGGCTCCGGCAGAGCCCCGGTGTACCGCGATCGCTCGGCGTGCGCCCGCACCGAAAAACTCTGGGCACCGGAACGGAGGTTGCGCGCCGACGGCTCCTTGTCGGTGTGCTCGCCATCGCCCGTTTCGTCGTGCCTGAGGGACCTCAATTCGTCCCTTCATCGACTCTGGTTCGATGAGGCGACGAAGGCGACGAATAGAGCACGGAATTGTGTTTTTGGCCGCCGGGGAACGCAGCGGAAACCGCATGGGACGCGGACCGTCAATTAGGTACGGTCCAGCTTGTTCCTCAACTCTCTGCAAACGTTGCTTAGACTCTGGCAGTTTCAAGGGGTCCGCGCAACGACTTGGTGAATAGGCAACGCTTCGTTGCCCCAACCAAGGAGTGGCCGTGAGATGGGTGTACGTCACATGACCCGTGAACAGAAGCAGATGGCCCGTCGCCTCAAGGCCAAGGGACTGACGCTGAAGCAGATCGCCAGAGATCTGAGCTGTTCGTTGCCGCTGGTGACGGCCAGCGTCTACGTCCAGCGGCCCGATTCAGACTTACCTGACCGCTGGAAGCCGGCGCCGGGGCACCTCAGCGCCGAGGATCGTGAGGAGATCTTGTTGGGACTGGCCCGAGGTGAGTCGATGTCGGCCATCACCATCGGCCTTGGACGTGCCCCCTCGACGATCACCCGGGAGGTGGCCGCCAACGGGAGAGGATCGCCGTTATGGCACCTGGAGGGCCCACTGCCGGGCCGAGGTATCGGCACGTCGACCCAAGCCCGCCAAGCTGGCTGATCCTCCGCTCGTCCGCCAGGTGAGCACCTGGCTGGAGAAGCTGTCGGTCGCCCTAAGAGATCGCGCAGCGCTTGCGCCTCGAGTTCCCCGACGATCCGATGATGCAGGTGAGCCACGAGACCATCTACCAGTCCCTCTTCGTCCAGGGCCGTGGTGAGCTCCGCCGTGAGCTGGCCCGCTGTCTGCGCTCGGGCCGCACGGCCCGCCGCCACCACAGCCACGTCGAGAAGCGAGGCAAGAACCCGGACATGGTCATGATCAGCGATCGTCCCGCCGAAGTAGAGGACAGGGCGTCGCCAGGGCACTGGGAGGGCGACCTGACGCCATCGGAGCCGGCGGCAAGTCCGCGGTCGGCACCCTCGTCGAGCGCTCGGCACACGAATCATGCTGTTCTTGCACCTCCCAGGCGACCACGGAGCAGCCGGCGTCGAGGCCGCCATGCGCAAAGCCATCAAGAAGCTGCCCGGCGAGCTTGCCCGGCTTCATCACCTGGGACCAGGGCAAAGAGATGGCCGGCCACGTGGACTTCACCGTGGCGACGGGCATCCCCATCTACTTCTGCGATCCCCATTCGCCGTGGCAACGCGGATCCAACGAGAACACGAACGGACTGCTGCGCCAATACATGCCCAAGAGCACGGATCTCTCAGTACACAGCGCCGCTGATCTAGCCCGATTTCAGCGAAGCCTCAACGGGCGTCCTCGCAAGACGCTCGGATATATGAACCCATCAGAGAAGTTCGCCGAGCTCGTTGCGCTCACCGCTTGAATCCGCCCTCTTATTGAAACATTGTCACCGGAAGTCGTCACTCCCGTGCCGACCGTCCCCTGGCTCATGCGAGGCACCTAAACTTGAGAACATATCGGCCACGGCTTCGTATCCCCCTGGCAGTCGCGGCCGCGGCGGGGCTGATGACCGTAGCGCTTCCGGCCATCTCGGCGCTCTCCGGCGCGTCCGCCACGAATGGCACCACGGCGACGACTACCACGGCGATCCACGGCGACGACTACCACGGCGACGACGGGGCTGCCACAACTACGCGACGACTGCAGCACGGCCACGACGGGGACTGCCACCGTCCACTGCGGTGACTGCCCCAGTGGCGCCTCACGCCGCCAACCCGGCGCTGAGCTGCTCGGCGCCGACGATCTACAACGTCACCCAGAGCGGCAACTTCTACGCGCTCAACTACACAACGTTGGCCAACACACGGGCTGTCCCCCCGAGCATTGGCGGGAGCAGCACCTTCGTCAACGCCGTGGGAATCTCCGCCGACGGGCTCACGGTGTTCTCGGCAAACAACACGCTGTCGGGGAGCAACACGACGATTCACGTCACGAACGTCTCCACGGGCGGCAACACCGACTACACGAACCGGACTGCGAGCGGCGCGAGCACGATCATCACGGTGGCGTCAACCCGGTCAACGGCTACTACTACTACGGGGGCTGGAACTCGGCAGGTAACACGTTCCATCTGTTCTCCTTCAACCCGGCGACGGGCGTCGCCTCGGCCGCCGGCACCATCGCCCGGCCCACCGGCCTCACGTACACCTACGGCGACCTCACCTTCGACAACACGGGGAACATGACCCTGCTCGCCGGTTCGACGTCGACCTCGGCCACGCTGCTCACCGTGGCCGCTCCGGTGCCGACATCCGGCGCTAGCCCTCTTCCCTTCACGACACTCGCCACCATCACGGCGGGCACGACCCAGATCTACGCAGGTATCGCCTTCGCGCCAGACTCCAACCTGTACGCGGAGACGACCACGGGGGTGCTCTACAGGGTCAACCCGAACACGGGCGTCGCCACCAACCTCGGCACGCAGACGGGGTTCTCCGGCACACTGACCGACCTCGGCAGCTGCACCTATAACGGCTCCTTGGCGGTACAGAAGAACATCGTCGGGCGGGTAGCGCCAAGCGACCAGTTCACTATGACCATCACTGGCGGGGGAGTCTCGAGCGGGAACTCCGGCACCACGAGCGGCTCGACCATCGGCGTGCAGACGTCACCGGGGTCGGTTGCCGGTCCCATCGTCGGCCTTCCCGGGACCACGTACAACGTTGTGGAGACCGCGGCCAACGGTAGCTTGGCGAACTACACGACGACGTGGTCGTGCCTCAACGGATCGACCACCTTCTCGAGCGGCACCGGGACGAGTTTCAGCGTCCTATTCCCGTCCCCCACCGGGAGCGCAGGAGCCTCCATCGTCTGCACCTTCACCAATTCGCCCCGCGTCCATTTCGGTGACCAAGACGCCGAGCCCGACCACCGTCACCGCGGCCGGTCAGACGATCATCTACTCCTATGTCGTGACCAACACCGGGCCGCTGCCCCTGACCAATGTGACGGTCGCCGACACCCAGACCCCACCGGCCGGCGCGCTGACCAGTGGGCCCACCTGCGTGAGCCTGAGCATCCCGTCCGGCTCGTGCTCGGGCTCCACCGTTGCCACCTTGGCCGCGCGCCAGAGGGCAAACTTCACCGCGACCTACACCGTGACCCAAGCGGACATGAACCACGGCTCCATCGCCGACTCGGCGACCGCCACCGGCAACGCGCCATCGGGAACGCAGGTCTCGGCCACCGCGACGGCCTCGGTGACCGCCAGCCAGACCTCGTCGATCTCCATCGTGAAGTCGGCCAGCCCGACCATCCTCAACTCGGCCGGCCAGACGATCACGTACACCTTCGTGGTGACGAACACGGGCAACACGTCGCTGACCGGCGTGAACGTGACGGACCATCCGACCGCACCCGCGGGTCCTCTGACAACCGGCCCCACTTGCCAGAGCCTGTCGAACCCCGCTGGCATCCTGTTCGGGCTCGACCACCGCCCTCGCGCCCGACCAACGGGCGACGTTCACGGGCACTTACGTGGTGACCCAAACCGACTTCGACAACGGCACCGTGGAGGATAACGCCACGGCGGCTGGCACTCCGCCCTCGGGACCGCCCGTCACCGGCACATCCAACACGGTAACAGTAGACGAGAGCTCTGCTCCCGGGATCGCGATCACGAAGTCGGCCAGCCCGACGTCCGTCACCGCCGCAGGCCAGAGCGTGACTTATACGTTCACGGTCGGGAACACGGGGAACGTGACGCTACTTGTCGGCGTCGATGACATCCCCAAGGCGCCCGCACTCGGCGTCACCCCGTTGTGCCAGTCCCTGAGCTCGCCGACCGGCACGTGCTCGGGGCCGACGACCCTCCTCGTTCCAGGACAGATCGCGATCTTCACCGGCACTTACACGGTGACCCAGGGCGACATCGACCACGGCGGCATCGAGGACACGGCCGTCGCCAAGGGCATTCCGCCCTCGGGACCGCCGGTGTTCGACACGTCGGACCCGGTCACGGTCGACGTGGTCCAGTCGCCGTCGCTCTCCATCTCCAAGTCGGCCAACCCGACCACGCGTCACCGCAGCCGGCCAGAACGTGGCCTACACGTTCTCGGTCACCAACTCCGGGGACGTCACGCTCACGGGCGTCGGGGTCACCGACGTGCCGGTGAGCCCCGCTGGCTCGGTTACTGCGACGTGCGTCGTCCTGACCTCGCCCGCCGGTACGTGCTCGGGCCCGACGACCGACGCTCGTGCCCGGCCAGACGGCCGTCTTCACCGGCACCTACACGGTTACCCAGGCCGACATAAACCACGGCAGCATCAAGGACACGGCCGTCGCCGCCGGCACTTCGCCCTCGAGCACGCCGGTGACGGCGACCTCGAGCCAGGTCACGGTCACCGTGACGCAGTCGCCGTCGCTCTCCATCGCCAAGTCGGCCAACCCGACCACGGTCACCGGCTCTGGCCAGAGCGTGACCTACACGTTCTCTGTCACCAACACCGGCAACCTGACCCTCACTTCGGTGGGGGTCACCGACGTCCCGACCGCGCCCGCGGGTGGCGTCACCGCGACCTGTCAGGCCCTCACCGGTCCCGCCGGCACGTGCTCGGGGGCGACCACCACCTTGCTGCCGGGCCAGACCGCCCTCTTCACGGGGCTCGTACACGCTGACCCAGGCCGACGTCAACCACGGCTCGGTCGTCGACCACGCCACGGCGCAGGGCACGACCCCCTCGGGCGGGACGGTCAACGCCACCTCCAACCCGGTCACGGTGACCGTGACCCACGTCGCCCTCGCTCTCCATCGCCAAGTCGGCCAACCCGACGACCATCACCGCCGCCGGCCAGTCGATCGCCTACACCTTCACGGTCGTCAACACCGGCAACCTGACGCTCACCTCGGTGGGGGTCACCGACGTCCCGACCGCGCCCGCGGGCGGCGTCACCGCGACCTGCAAGAGCCTCAGCGACCCGTCAGGCCCATGCTCGGGTGCGACCACTACCTTGCTGCCGGGCCAGAACGCCCATATTCACGGGGTCGTACACGGTGACCCAGGCCGACATCGACGACGGCTCGGTCGTCGACCACGCCACGGCGCAGGGCACCGACCCCCTCGAGCGGCACGGTCAACGCCACCTCCAACCCGGTCACGGTGACCGTGACCCAGTCGCCCTCGCTCTCCATCGCCAAGTCGGCCAACCCGACGACGGTCACCGCCGCCGGCCAGTCGATCGCCTACACCTTCACGGTCGTCAACACCGGCAACCTGACGCTCACCTCGGTGGGGGTCACCGACGTCCCGACCGCGCCCGCCGGCGGCGTCACCGCGACCTGCGAAGCCTCAGCGGCCCGACGGGCACGTGCTCGGGCACGACCACCACCTTGCTGCCGGGCCAGAGCGCCATCTTCACCGGAACCTACACGGTGACCCAGGCCGACATCAACCACGGCTCGGTCGTCGACCACGCCACGGTCCAGGGCACGACCCCCTCGAGCGGCACGGTCAACGCCACCTCGAACACGGTCACGGTCGACGTGACCCAGTCGCCCGCCCTCTCCATAACCAAAGCGGCCAGCCCGACCACGCTGACGCAAGCGGGAGAGACGATCACCTACACCTTCGACGTCACCAACTCGGGCAACGTCAACCTCACGGGCGTCGGCGTGACCGACAACCCCCAGCCTCCGGCGGGTTCGCTCACCACCGGCCCGACCTGTCAGAGCCTGTCGAACCCGTCGGGTACGTGCACAGGGGCGACCACGTCCCTGGCTCCCGGCCAGGCGGCCGTCTTCACCGCCACCTACGTCGTGACCCAGGCCGACGTCGACCACGGCACGATGGTCGACACGGCCACGGCCAGGGGAACGACGCCCTCGGGCGGTACGGTCGACGGGACGTCCAACACGGTGAAGGTGACGGCGACGCAGTCGCCCTCTCTTTCCATCACCAAGTCGGCGTCCCCCACGACCGTCACCGCCTCGGGCCAGAGCGTGAGCTACACCTTCACCGTCATCGACACCGGCAACGTGACCTTGACCTCCGTGGGGGTGACCGACGTCCCGACGGCACCTGCAGGCGTTGTCACGGCAACGTGCCAGAGCCTCTCTTCGCCCGCGGGCACGTGCTCGGGCGCCACCACGACCCTTGTGCCGGGCCAGATGGCCACGTTCACCGGCACCTATGCATGTCACCCAGGCCGACATCAACCACGGCTCGATCGTCGACCACGCCACGACCGAGGGCACCACCCCCTCGGGCGGCACGGCGAGCGCCACCTCCAACCCCGTGACGGTGACCGCGACGCAGTCCCCGTCCCTTTCCATCGCCAAGTCGGTCACCCCCACGACCGTGACTGCGGCCGGCCAGACCGTGACCTACACCTTCACGGTCACCAACACCGGCAATGTGACCCTCACTGGCGTCGGCGTCACTGACGTCCCGACCGCGCCAGCCGGCAGCGTCACGGCAACGTGCCAGAGCCTGAGCTTGCCCGCCGGTAGCTGCTCGGGCGCGACGACCGACTTGCTGGCGGGCCAGATCGCCACGTTCGCCGGCACCTACACGGTGACCCAGGCCGACGTGAACAACGGCTCCATCGCCGACCACGCGCTGGCCGCCGGCACCAGTCCCGGCGGACTCGCCCGTCACCGCCACCTCCAATCCGGTCACGGTCGACTGTGCCTTCGTCACCGTCTCTCACCATCGCCAAGTCGGCCAACCCCACCACGGTGACCGCCGCTGGACAGAGCGTGACCTATACCTTCACCGTCACCAACACCGGCAATGTGACTCTCGGCGGCCTGGCCGTCACCGACGTACCGACCGCGCCCGCCGGCGGCGTGACCGCGAACCTGCCAGAGCCTCGAGCTCTCCTGGCGGCACCTGCTCGGGGACCACGACCACCCTCGTCCCGGGCCAGACCGCTGTCTTCTCCGGTGCTTACACCGTGACCCAGGCCGACATCAACCAAGGCTCCGTAGTCGACCACGCCACCGCCACGGGGACGCCACCGACCGGATCCTCGGTCGAGGCCACGTCCAACACGGTCACGGTGACCGTGACGCAGTCGGCCTCCATCTCCATCTCCAAATCCTCTTCGCCTACCACGGTGACCGCCGCCGGCCAGATCGTGACCTACACCTTCACGGTCGTCAACACGGGAAACGTGACGCTCACCGACGTGGCCGTCACCGACGAACCGACCCCGCCGGCCGGCGGAGTCACAGCGACGTGCCAGAGCCTGTCGAACCCGACCGGCACGTTGTTCAGGCGCGACGACGACTCTCGCCCCGAGACAGATCGCGATCTTCACCGGTGCGTACACCGTGACCCAGGCCGACATCGACAACGGCAAGATCGTGGACAGGGCCACTGCTACGGGCGACCCGCCCTCGGGTCCACCGGTCACCGACACGTCGAGCCATGACACGGTCGTGGTGGTCGACCAGGCCGAGTCGCTCTCCATCGTCAAGACCGCGAACCCGACCACGGTGAGCGCGGCGGGTGAAATCGTCGACTACACCTTCACCGTCACGAACACCGGCAACGTGACCCTCACCGACGTAGGAGTCACCGACAACCCGGTGAGCCCGGCCGGTGGAGTCACGCCGACGTGCCAGAGCCAGGTCGAACCCGTCCGGCACTTGCTCGGGCGCGACGACGACCCTGGCCCCCGGACAGATCGCCACCTTCGGCGGCACGTACACGGTCACCCAGGCCAATATCGACCACGGCTCCATCGTCGACACGGCGACGGCGAAGGGCAACCCACCCTCGGGTCGCGAGGTGGTCGCGACCTCGAGCATCGTCACGGTCGATGTGATCGATTCGCCCTCGCTCACCCTCGTCAAATCGGCCAACCCCACGACCGTGACCGCGGCGGGCCAGAGCGTGACTTACACCTTCACGGTCACCAACACCGGCAATTTGACCCTCACCAACGTGGGGGTCACCGACGTCCCGACGGCGCCGGCCGGTGGGATCAGCCCGACGTGCCAGAGCCTCAGCTCACCCGCCGGGACGTGCTCTGGCGCGACCACGACCCTCGTTCCGGGCCAGGTCGCGACCTTCACCGCCGTCTACGCCGTGACCCAGGCGGACGTCGACAACGGTTCTATCGCCGACAGCGGCCGTCACCGCGGGCACCACCCCGTCGAATTCGCCGGTCACCGCCGACTCCAACCCGGTCACGGTCGACGTCACCGGTTCACCCTCGGTCTCCATCGTCAAATCTGCGTCACCCATCACAGTGACAGCGGCCGGTCAGACGATCGTCTACACCTTCGCGGTCACCAACACCGGCAACCAGACGCTCACCGGCGTGGGCGTCACCGACGTCCCGACCGCGCCCGCGGGCGGCGTCACGGCGACCTGCCTGAGCCTCACCTCGCCGGCCGGGACCTGCTCGGGCGCAGCGACGACGCTGGTGCCGGGCCAAATCGCGACCTTCGCGGGCACCTATACGGTCATGCAGATCGACATCGACCACGGCTCCATCACCGACCACGCCACGACCCAGGGCACCACCCCCTCGGGCGGGACGGTGGGCGAGCACCTCCGACACCGTGACGGTCGAGGTGACGCAGTCGCCCTCGCTCACTGTCACCAAGTCGGCCAGCCCGACGACCGTGACCGCGGTCGGCCAGAGCGTCAACTACACCTTCACGGTCACCAACACCGGCAACGTGACGCTCAACGGCGTGGGCGTCACCGATACCCCGGTGAGCCCGGCCGGCGGGGTCGCCGCGACCTGCCAGAGCCTCAGCTCGCCGGCTGGGACGTGCTCGGGCGCGACCACCACCCTTGTCCCGGGCCAGATCGCCACCTTCACGGGCGTCTACACCGTGACCCAGGCCGACATCGACAACGGTTCCGTCGTCGACACGGCCTCGACACAGGGCACCACCCCTTCGGGCGGGACGGTCGACGCCACCTCCAACACGGTGACGGTGACCGTCGCCCAGTCCCCCTCAATGTCCATCGTCAAGTCCGTCGGGCCGACGTCCATCACCGCGGCCGGCCAGAGCGTGATCTACACCTTCACCGTCACCAATTCGGGCAACCTGACCCTGTCCGACGTGGGTGTGACCGACGTGCCCATCGCACCCGCGGGCGGCGTCATCCCCACGTGTCAGAGCCTGAGCTCGCCGGCCGGGACATGCTCGGGCGCGACCACCACCCTCGTTCCGGGCCAGGTCGCCACTTTCACCGGCTCCTACACCGTGACCCAGGCCGACATCGACCACGGCTCCATCGTCGACTTCGCGACGACCGAGGGCACCATCCCCTCGGGCGGGACGGTCGATGCCACCTCCAACACGGTGACGGTGACCGAGACCCAGTCGCCCTCGTTGGCGCTGTCCAAGTCCGCCAACCCCACGACCGTGACCGCGGCCGGCCAGAGCGTGAATTACACCTTCATCGTGGCCAACACCGGGAACCTGACCCTGACCGACGTGGGGGTAACCGACGTCCCGACCGCGCCGGCCGGTGGCGTCACGGCGACCTGCCAGAGCCTCAGCTCGCCGGCCGGGACGTGCTCGGGCGCGACCACCACCCTCGTTCCGGGTCAGATCGCCACCTTCACCGGCTCCTACACCGTGTCCCAGGCCGACATCGACCACGGATCTGTCGCCGACAGCGCCGTGGTTGCGGGAACCACGCCCTCGGACACGCCGGTCACTGCCGACTCCAACACGGTGACGGTCCCCGTGACCCAGTCACCCTCGTTGTCCCTCGCCAAGTCCGCCAACCCCACGACCGTGACCGCGGCCGGCCAGACGATCGATTACGACTTCACCGTCACCAACTCGGGCAATCTGACAATCACGTCGGTGGGGGTCGCCGACGTCCCGACCGCGCCGGCCGGTGGCGTCACGGCGACGTGTCAGAGCCTGAGCTCGCCGGCCGGGACGTGCTCGGGCGCGACCACCACCCTCGTTCCGGGCCAGAGCGCCCGGTTCAGTGGCACCTACACCGTGACCCAGGTCGACGTGGACCACGGCTCCGTGGTCGACCACGCGACGACCGACGGCACCACCCCTTCGGGCGGGACGGTCGGCGCTACCTCCAACACGGTGACGGTGACCGTGACCCAGTCACCGTCACTCACCATCGCCAAGACCGCGTCCCCCACGACCGTCACCGCAGCCGGCCAGACGGTGACCTACATCTTCACGGTCGAGAACACCGGGAACGCGACACTCACCGGCGTCGCGGTGACCGACAATCCGGTGAGCCCGGCCGGAGGGGTCAGCCCGACTTGTGAGATCCTCAGCTCGCCCGCCGGCGCCTGCTCGGGGGCGACCACCACGCTCGAGCCGGGCCAGAGCGCGGTCTTCACCGGTAGCTACACCGTGACCCAGACCGACGTCGACCACGGCTCCATCGCCGACACGGCGACGGCCGCGGGCAGTCCACCCTCAGGGGGCACGGTGACGGCCACCTCCGACCTCGTCACCGTCGACGTGACCCAGTCGTCGTCGCTCTCCATCGCCAAGACGGCGTCCCCCACGACGGTGACCGAAGCCGGCCAGACCGTGACCTACACCTTCACGGTCGTGAACACGGGGAACCAGACCCTTACCGACGTGGACGTGACCGACGTGCCGACACCCCCGGCCGGGGGTGCCACCCCTGACTGCCAGACCCGGGCCAACCCGTCGGGTAGCTGCTCGGGCACCTCGACCAGCTTGCTGCCGGGCGAGACCGCCGTCTTCACCGCCACTTACACCGTGACACAAGCCGACGTGGACCACGGCTCCATCGTCGACTCGGCCACGACGCAGGGCACAACCCCGACGGGCGGGACAGTGACCGAGACCTCGAACACCGTCACCGTCATCGTGACTCAGTCGCCGTCGCTCAACGTCGTCAAGACGGCCGACACGACCATCCGGACGGCCCCCGGGCAGATCGTGACGTACACCTTCACCGTCACCAACACCGGGAACGTGACGCTCTCCGGCGTCGGAGTCACCGATCTCCCGACGCCACCCGCCGGCGGCGTCACCCCGACCTGCCAGAGCCTGACGAAACCGTCGGGCAGTTGCTCAGGCGCGACCACGACGCTGGTGCCGGGCCAGATCGCGACCTTCACGGGCGACTACACCGTCACCCAGACGGACATCGACCACGGCTCCATCGTCGACACCTCGACCGCCATCGGGACGCCGCCCAGCGGACCCGATGTGACCGCGGGCTCCAACACCGTGACGATCGACGCCCCTGACGCGCCGTCCATCGCCATCGTCAAGTCGGCCAGCCCGACGACCGTCACCACGGCGGGGGAGGGCATCACCTACACCTTCACCGTATCGAACGACGGAAACGAGAGCCTCACCGACGTCGGCGTGACGGACAACCCGGTGAGCCCGGCCGGCGGTGTCAGCCCGACCTGTCAGAGCCTCAGCTCGCCCACGGGCACGTGTGCGGGTGCCACCACCACCTTGGTACCCGGACAGGTCGCGATCTTCACCGCTACGTACGCCGTGACCCAGGCGGACGTCGACCATGGCTCCATCGTCGACACCTCCACCGCTACTGGGACCACTCCTCGCGACGCCGTCGTCACAGACACCTCGAATCCCGTCACGATCGAAGTGACCCAGTCCCCGGCGTTGTCGATCACCAAGTCGGCCGACCCCACGACGGTGACGATGGCCGGAGAGACGATCGATTACACCTTCACGGTGGTCGACACCGGCAACGTGACCATCACCGACGTGAGCGTCACCGACCATCCCACCTTTCCCTCCGACGGGGTCACTCCGACGTGTCGTAGTCTCAGTTCGCCCGCCGGCACCTGCTCCGGCACGACGACGACGTTGGTGCCCGGGCAGACGGCCACGTTCATCGGCACGCACACGGTGACGGAGGCAGACCTCGCGCACGGGTCCATTTCGGACACCGCGACGGCGGAGGGCACCTCATCGTCAGGCGGGACGACGGGCGGGTCGTCGAACCCCGTCACCGTCGAGGAGACAGATGTCACGGTGGCCAAGTCGGCTAGCCCCTCGGGCGGTGTCGTGGCCGGGTCCTCGACTCCCGTCGACTACACGCTGAAGGTGGCCAACGTCGGGACGGCCACGACGACCGAGCCCATCGTCGTGGCCGACGCGCCACCGCCGGGCACCACCTTGGTGTCCGGATCGCCGGCTTGTAGCGGTGGCCTGCCGGCGTGCGCAGTGGTGGTCAAGGGATCGGCGATTACGTGGACCATCCCGGCGGGCGTGCTCGCCGGGATCTCGTACACCCTCACCTTCTCGGTGACCGTGAACGCATCACTTACCGCAGGGACGATCACCAACACCGCCACCTGGAGCGGGCCGAGTTGCGGCCCGTCGGCGGCCACGACCTGCCCGACGGATACCACCAGCACCCCGGTGTCGCTTACGCCGCCCAGCCCGCCGACCGTTCCGCCGACCGTCCCGACAAAGCCTGAGACGCCCGTGGCGCCCGTGGCGTCCCTGGTCGCGTTTACGGGCGCGCTCTTGTCCCAGGAGTGGGAGGCCGCCGTCCTCGCCGCAGCCGTCGGGGCGACCCTGTTGGTCGCGGCGCGCTGGCGCCGGCGCCGTCCTCGCCACGCTGCTTCGAAGAGGTAGGACCCGAACAGGGTCAGAACGAGATCCCTGAGAACTCCGGAATCGTGCCCTCGGCCTTGGCCCGCGCCGCCAACCAACGCTCGCGTGCGGCGGAGCGAGCGGAGTCGGTGGCGGTCGGATGCGACCGTGCGGCGCGGCGTGAAGGTCTGCGCCAGCTCGTCGGTCGAGGCGTAGGTGCCCACGGCGAGCCCGGCCAGCAGTCCGGCTCCGAGTGTGGTGGCCTCCAAGACCGGGGAGACCTCGACCGGGCGCCCGGTGGCCTCGGCCAGCGCGGTGACGAACACGGCGTTGGCCGACATCCCGCCGTCGACACGCAGCGATTCGATGCGGTAGCCACTGTCGGCCTCGGCGGCCTCGAGCAGGTCCGCGCCACGATGAGCGATGCCTTCGAGCACCGCTCGCACGATTTCGGGCTGCCCGCTGCCGCGGGTCAAGCCGACCAGCGTGCCGCGGCGCCGAAATCCCACACCGGAGTGCCCAAGCCGAGCAAGGCGGGGACGAACCAGACATCCCCTGACGACTCGCAGCGGGCGGCGACCGCCTCGGACTCCTCCGCGCTGGCCAGGACACCCAGACCGTCGCGGAGCCATTCGACGCAGGTGCCGGCCGACAGCATCACGGCCTCGACCCCCCAGGTGGTCCGCCCGCCCACCCGGAAGGCCGCGATCGGGAAGGTCCCGGCCCGGCCGCGCGCTGCGCTCGCCGGCGCGGCCGACGGGTCTGAGCCCGTGCACTGGTCGAGCATGCCGCCGGTCCCGAATGTCGCCTTGGCCAGGCCCCGCCGCGTGCAGCCCTGTCCCACGAGAGAGGCCTGCTGATCGCCGGCCAAGGCGCACAGCGGAGGTGCGCCAGGCAGAGCAGACGCCGGCCCGAGCTCGCCGGCCGTGTCGACGACGCGCGGCATCAGGGCGGGGGGGATCCTCAGCCGCTCCAGGACACCCTCGTCCCACTGAATCGTCGACGGGTCGACCAGCAGCGTGACCCCGGCGTTGGTGGCGTCGGTCACGTGGAGCGCACCGCCCGAGAGCGTCCACGCCAGCCAGGTGTCGACCGTACCGAAACAGAGCTCGCCCCGTTCGGCGCGCCGGCGGTCGGGGTCGACCTGGTCGAGGATCCATTCGAGTTTGGTCGCCGAGGCGTTAGGAGCGACGCGGATCCCCTGGCCCTGCAGCTCCAAGCAGCGGATGACCGTACGCAGGTCCTGCCATCCGATGCCGGGCGCCAGCGGCCGGCCCGTTGCCCGCTCCCAGACGATGGTCGATGCCCGCTGGTTGGCGACGCCGACGGCCGCGACCGGCCCCCCCTCGGCCAGCGCCGCGTGCGCCACCTCGAGCGCGGCAGCCGCCACGACGGCGGCGTCGAATTCGACCAGATCCGGGCCCGGCGACTGGGGGAGTACGGGCACGTGGTGCACATGGTCGACGGTGGCGTCGGGGCGCACCACCGCGGCGCGGACCCCCGACGTCCCCACGTCGACGACGAGGACGCTGCCACCCGCGCCGCTCATGGCCAGGGTGAGGATCCGAAGGGTGACGGCAGGTCGAACTTGGAAGGGTTGAGGATCCCGGCGGGATCCAGCGCCTCCTTCAGCGCGCGGAGCACGGCGAAGCCTTCGCCGAGGGCGCCGGGAATGAAGCGGGACCGGTTCAACCCGATCCCGTGGTGGTGGCTGATGGCGGCACCGTGTGCCATGGTCGTCTCCGTCACGGTGTCCCAGGCCTGCCGGTAGTACCGCTCGCGCCACGCGCCGTCTCCCTCGGGACCGCGCCCGCCAAAGGTGAAGTAGAGGCAAGCCCCGTCCGTGTAGGCGTGCGACTGGTGCGCCGACGCGACCAGCGTGCCTTCGATGTTCTCCAAGGCGCGCACAACCTCGTCGAAGAGTCCGGGGAGCGCGGCCCACCGCCCTGACACCTCGGCCGTGTCCACCACGATGCCTCCCCGCCACAGCGGTGCCAGGGCGGACACGTCGTTGCGGTGGCCGAGCCAGCGCTCGACGAGAGCGACGTCCAGCGGCTCCGTGCCGGGGCCGCACTGCTCGTCGACCACGGCCATCGTCCCCGCGAGGACAGCGGGGTCCGCCTCGTCGAGGACGACGAGGACGTTCGTGTCGGGCTGCTCGAAGTTGCGGGCCGACTCGGTGCGGTCGTAGAGGCGGAGCACGGCCGGGGTGGCCCCGCGCCGAAGGATCCGTCGGCAGGCCTCCAGCCCGGACGCGAACGTCGGGAAACCGAAGGCGCGCCGCTCCTGGGCGGTCGGGCGGGGATGGACGCGCAGCCGCGCCTCGGTGATGATGCCCAGCGTGCCCTCGCTGCCGACGAAGAGCTGGGTCAGGTTGGGACCCGTGGCGGCCCGGGGCCCGTGGCCCTCGGTCCTCACCACCTGCCCGTCGGCCAGCACCACCTCCAACCCCACCACCATGTCCTCGATCTTCCCGTAGCGAGTCGAGTACTGCCCCGCCCCGCGGCAGGCCAGCCAGCCCCCCACGGTGGAGAGGTCCATGGACTGGGGCCAGTGACCGAGGGTGTAGCCCTCGCCCGGTCCCACCGATTCCAGCGCCGCCTCGAGGTCGGGGCCGAACGTGCCGGCGCGTACGTCTGCGAGGAGCGAGGTCTCGTCGAGGGAGACCAGGCCGTCCAAGCCGGTCATGTCGAGCGCCACGCCCCCGTGCACCGGGACGGCGCCGCCGCACACGCCGCTGCGCCCGGCCGTCGCCGTCACCGGAACGACCGCCTCGTTGCACGCCGCCAGGACGGCAGAGACCTGGGTCACCGAGTCCGGGCGGACGACAGCGGCCGGGCGCTGCGGCACCGCACCCTCGACGGCCCACCCGATCGCCAGCGGCCACCAGTCGCGTCCGGCCTCGGCCCGGGACTCTTCGTCGACGGACACAGCAGCGCCGCTCGCTGCGATCCGTTCCAGCAGGGCATCGGCCACGTCGACGACGGACGCCCCGAGCCGGTCTCGCACCTCCCCAGGCTCGGCATCGATCGGCGTGACCGGCGTGGGTGCCGTCACGCGAGGTCGAGCCCCGCCGTCAGGAGCTCCTTCTGGCAGGAGGCCACGAAGCGGGCGGCCTGGCCGGCGGCCTCGCGCTCGTCCCATCCCATCTCGGGCGCCAGCAACCGGGCCACCGCCGGCGCGGCCGCCATGGCGTCGTGCGCCCGCTGGATCCTCGCCCGCGTGCGCCGCGCCAGCACGTCGTCGAGGGTGAGCGCCATCTCCTCGCGGGCGGCATAGACCAGCTCGGCTCCCGTGTAGGGCAACCCGGGCACGGCCGGCTGCAGCAGACTCCGGCCGGCCGTCCGCGACGGCCGACACGGCCGGCTACTCGGTGCCGTAGCGAGCGAGGAGGCGGCCGGAGCGTTGCGCCAGCGCGACCGGGTCGCGCGACCTCGTGCCGTCGCACCGACGAGGGCCAGCGACTTCGTGACGCAGGCCGCCGTCGCGGGGACTCGCCGAGGACCCTCACGGCTGCGTCGACAGTGTCCTCGCCATCTTTCGGTACGTGGTCAGCTTGCCCCCAGTGACGGTGACCAGCCCGTGGGGCGACGTTGACACGTGTGCCGGCGCGACAGGTCCGAGGTCCGCTCCGACACGTGGCCGCCCTTGGTCGGAGGCGCCAGCAAGGGGCGCAATCCAGCCCAGACCCCGGTGACGTCCGCCCGGGTGAGGGACGAGGTGGTGACGTTGTTGGCCGCCTCCAAGAGATAGTCGACGTCCTCGGGCGTGCAGGCGGGGTCGGCCAGTGATCCCGTGTAGTCGGTGTCGGTCGTGCCGAGATACACGAGGTCGAGTCCGGGCCACGGCACCACGAAGATCGACCGCCGGTCTTTGGGCACCGGGATCACCGCCGCCACGTCGCAGGGCAGGCGGTCGGCCGGGATGGTGACGTGCACCCCCTTGGCCGGACGGAGGGATGCCGATTCCGCGCCCTGCTCGAGCGCGCGCACCGCGTCGGCCCATACGCCCGTGGCGTTGACCACCACCCGGGCCTTGATGGCCAGCTCGTCCGCCGTCGCCCGCCTGCTTCGCCCGTCGCGCCACCGTCCGTCCGCACCACGGCCCCGTCACCCGCCCGCCCTCGGGTCGTCAGGCGCACCACCCGGGTGTAGTTGGCCACCGCGGCGCCGAACACGATGCGCCGCCGTCCGTAGCACGGTGAGCGTGAGGCGCGCGTCGTTGGCGCGAGCGTCCCAGTACAAGAAGCCCGCGACGAGATGCTCCGTCGACAGCGTGGGCAGGTGCTCGAGCGCTTCCTCGCGGTCTACCTCGTGGTGCCGGTGCCCGATCCGCCAACCGCCGGTCAGGTCGTACATCCACAGGGCCGACGAGTACGAGCGTGCCACCGTCTTCGACACGACACCGTCACGTCCGAAGAGGGGGATCAGGAAGGGGAGCGGCGAGACGAGGTGCGGCGCGTTCTGCAGGAGACGCTGACGCTCCGCCAGGTTCTCGTACACGAGGCGGAATTCACGCTGTTGGAGGTAGCGGATGCCGCCGTGCACCATCTTCGACGATTTCGACGAGGTGCCCGAGGCGAAGTCGCCCTGCTCGACGAGCGCCGTGCGCAGGCCCCGGCTCGCCGCGTCCAGCGCCACGCCGGCTCCGGTGATGCCCCCGCCCACGACGAGGACGTCGAACTCCTCGTCCGCGAGTCGGCGCAGCGCGTCGGCTCGTCGGAACGGATGCACCGGTCCAGACTGCCACATCCGTTCCGGCGCCCAGCCGGGCGTCAGCTGCCGTCGGGGTACCCGCCCCGGTGCAGCACCATGGGGTAATGCGGCAACGTGGCGGGCCGGCGCACCGAGGCGCGCCAGTTGCCCTCGGACGGCTCCAGCCCGGCGGCCAGAGGCGACGAGGTGAGCGTGCCGTCGCCGACGATCGGCGCCAGCGCGGCCACCAAACGTTCGACGGGACCTGCACCGTACGCGGCGCGCCAGGCCGCCTCCGTCGAGCCGAGAAGGCGCCGGTGCTTCGCCTGGCCCCCCTGTCCCTTCACGGTCAGCCGGACAACCTTGCCCCGGATGCCCGACGGATCCGCCACGACCTCGGCGCATCCGTGGCGCTCGAGCCAACCGGTGCACATGGCGTTGGCCTCCTTGGAGACACCCGTCAGGCGAGGGAGGTCGCGCAGACGAACCGGCTCGGGATCAGGCACCGGCCGCAGGACGCGGCAGGGTGTTCGCCGCGATGGGCATGGCGATCCGGGCTTCGGCTTCGAGGTCGACGGTGAAGGACAACAGGACGCCCGAGAGGAGCGCCGGCAGTTCCGCCTGCGTCCCGGCCTTCCCCGACGACCCGCTCGTCTGGGCCGGCGCCCGCGGAGACAGTGGCTCGGCCCTTCCGTTCGCCGTCGGGAACACGATGGGGAGGTAGGCCGGAGGGTCATAAGGAAGCGCGTCGAACAGGTCCGTGAGCGCGTGGCGGAGGCCGTCGACCGCATCGTGGCCGAAGCGGCTGCGCCAGCGACTCTCCACGACCGTGGGCACCTCGGCCCAGACGGTGCGCGCACGCCGGGCCCCGGCGGTGAGCCGCAGGATGCATTCGGCCTGGGGGGGCGTCCGCAGGGTCTTGCCCGCCGGCGGTTGGACCGTCAGGTAGCCCCACCGCTGCAGCCCGGCCAGCTGGAGTCGGCTTGTCCGCGCCCGCTCCGCCACGAGCCCCACCGTCGTCCCTCCGTCGTCGACGTACCGCAAGACGTTGGCGTACATGGCGAACGACGTGAGCCAAGGTCCCCGCTGCCCCTCACCGCCGTCGCCCCCGTGGCGGGTGGTGGAATGCGACAGGCGCAGTTCAGCCTCGTTGTCCATCTCGATCGTCAGGGCGACCAGCGCTTGTGAGAGCAGCACGGAGAGCGAGCTCTGACTCGGCGGCGGGGCCATGCGAGCCATGTTGGGTGCGACGCTGGATGCACTGCAAGCCGTGTCCCGATCCGACGCGTAGCGTTCTCCGGTGGTGTCCTCAACGGCGTGCTCGCCACCCGACGGAGGCCCGCGCCTGCCCCCCGACGATCCGTGGGCTTCCTACGCCAGGATCGAGGTCCGGATCCGCCGGGCGCGGCGCGAGGTCCTCGTGGTGCGAGCCGCGCCGGCGGGGGAGGTGGCGTCGTGGCCGTGGCCCCGCTCCGAGCGGGTCCACGTCATGACCGCTTGGGACCCCGGCGGCGAGCGGCCCGGTGTCGGGGCGAACCGGCGGCGCCAGGCCGAGCTCGAGTTGGAGCTCCGCTCACGGGCGGGAGCGACTCCGGTCTCGATCTGGCCGGCATCGGGCTTCGACGCCGAATCTGGGTACCGCGACGAGGGGGTGGCGGTGTCGGGGATGTCGGATTCGGACGTGCGCGTGCTCGCCGCCCGGTTCGGGCAGGAGGCGATCTTCTCCTGGTCACCAAGTGAGTGGGCCATCGTCGCCTGCACCGGCGAGCGACGCATCACCCTCGGCTGGACGGTCGAGCTGCTCGATCCCACCTGTCCGTGACACCGGACATGAGCAGATGCTGCGGGCGCACCCCGAGTGCTGCTCGACCTCATGGGAGGCGGTCCCGTACCCGTCGAGTACCCTGGGACTCGGTCCATCTCTGGCCTGGCCCGGCTCGGCTGAAGTCCTCCGTTCCCTAGGCCCGAGTGCCGGGGCGGAGCAGAGCGGCAACAATAGCGCCATGACGCTGGCCGCCCGCGTCTACGCGGCATCGCACCTGACGGGCACGTTCGTCCTGCGTTCGGGACGTACGGCCGACCACTACTTCGACAAGTACCGCTTCGAGTCGGACCCGGTCCTGCTCGGCGACGTCGTCGAGGCCCTGGTCCCCCTCGTCCCCGATGGAGTCGACGGCCTGGCCGGGCTCGAGCTCGGCGGCATCCCGCTCGCCACCATGCTCTCGTCGGTGACCGGGCTGCCTGTCTTCTTCGTACGCAAAGAACCGAAGAGGTACGGCACCGAGCAGGTGTGCGAGGGCGGCGACGTCTCGGGGAAGTGCCTGCTCATCATTGAGGACGTGGTCACGACGGGCGGGCAGATGGTCCTCTCGGCGCAGGACCTTCGGTCTGAAGGGGCGGTGGTGAAAGACGCCCTCTGCGTCATCGACCGAGAGGGTGGCGGTGGGGACGTCGTTGCCGCCGAGGGCATCCGCTTGCACGCGCTCTTCAACATGCACCAGCTGGAACGGGAGGGAAAACACGATCCCTGAGACGTGTCTCGCGCCGATTCGCGAGCGTGTTCGACGAGATCCGTCCCGGGAGCTCACTTCGATCAGTCGATTTTGACAAACGTTGTCATTACGGGATCGCGGCCGCTAGGGTGACGGGGCCATGGAGTCGCCCGACGCGTTGACCGACCTCTTCCGGGCGCACGGTCGCAAGATCACCGCCCAGCGCCAGTGCATCTTCCGCGCCCGAGGGTGACGTGACCCATCCCTCGGCGGAGCATGTGCACGAGCGGTACTCCGAGAGATGCCCCACGTGTCCCTCAAGACCGTGTACCAGACCCTCAACGACCTGGTCGACCTGGGCGCGATCTCTGTCGTCGACGTCGGGACGGGTTCGGCGGTTTCGACCCCAACGTCGAGGACTCCCACCACCACCTGGTCTGCCGCTCGTGTGGCAAGGTACGCGACCTGGCGGTGGACATCCCCGGGCTCCGCGTCCCGCCGCGGGCGTCCCAGGGGTTCGACGTGCAGAGCGCCGAGGTGGTTTTCCGTGGGCTGTGCGACCAGTGCCGCGTCTGACGAGCCCGAGACCGAGCCCGAGACCGAACAACCCCAGACCGAACAAACCCAGACCGAACAAATCAGAGAACCAGAGAAAGGGAACAACCTCAAGATGCCATCACTGAAGGGGACGAAGACCGAGGACAACCTCAAGACGGCCTTCGCCGGCGAGAGCCAGGCCAACCGCCGCTACCTCTACTTCGCCCAGAAGGCGGACGTCGAGGGCTACCCGGACGTGGCGGCGCTGTTCCGCTCGGTGGCCGAGGGGAGACCGGCCACGCCTTCGGTCACTTCGACTTCCTCCGGGAGGTCGGCGACCCGGTGACCGGCGTGCCCGTGGGTGCGACCGAGGACAATCTCAAGTCGGCGATTGAGGGCGAGACCTACGAGTACACCGAGATGTACCCGGGCTTCGCCAAGACGGCGCGCGACGAGGGCTTCGAGGAGATCGCCGAGTGGCTCGAGACGCTGGCCAGGGCCGAGAAGTCACACGCGGGGCGCTTCACCCAGGGGCTCGAGTCGGTCTCTAGGCCGAGGCTGAGGCGGAGGCCCAGGGCGGCGGAGCCGCTGTGACTGCCATCTACGACCCGACGGACCCGAAGTACTTCGATCCGGTCGCCCTTCGCGAGGAGGTCGACCGGGTCTTCGATCTCTGCCAAGGGTGCCGGCTCTGTTTCAACCTGTGCCCGTCGTTCCCGTCGATGTTCTCGTTCATCGACGCCAACGACGGGGACGTCTCGAAGCTGACCGATGGCGAGCGGGACCAGGTGGTCGACGAGTGCTACCAATGCAAGCTCTGCTACGTGAAGTGCCCCTACGTGCCTCCGCACGAATGGGAGCTCGACTTCCCGCGGCTCATGAGCCGGGTCCACGCCGTCCGCAAGGCGCAGGGCGTGGCGGTCAAGGAACGCCTCACCGACCAGTTCCTCGGCAGGACCGACCTGCTCGGAACGGTCTCGGTGGCCGCCGCGCCGGTGGTCAACTGGGCCACGGGCACGCCGGGCTCACTGCCGCGACGGGTGATGGAGAAGACGATCGGCATCGCGGCGAACGACTCCTGCCGCCGTACGCCCGGGAGCGGTTCACCACGTGGTTCCGCCGCAGACGTCCCGACGCTCCTGATGCGGGCGGGAGGGGTCAGGCCGCGCGCCGAGCCAACCGGAGCCGTGGCGGTGTTCCCCACCTGCTTCGTCGAGTACATGGCGCCCGACGTCGCCAAGGCGATCATCGAGGTCTACGAGCACAACGGCCTGGAGTGCTCGCTGCCCGAGGGCGCGAGATGCTGCGGGGCGCCGTGGCTGCACTCGGGCGATGTCGGGGAGTTCACCAAGGCGGCGCGGCGCAACGTCGCCGTGCTGGCGGCCGACGTCCGGGCGGGCCGCGACGTGATCGTGGCCCAGCCGACCTGCGCCTACGTGCTCAAGCGAGACTACCCGATGTACGTCCCGGGCCCCGAGGCCGAGCTGGTGGCGACGCATACGTACGACTCGGCCGAGTATCTCGTCAAACGCCACCGCGACCCGGGCGACCCCTTCGAGTTGCGTGACGAGTTCCCGGGCCGTGAGTCCGGTGCCGTGCCCGACTCCGTGACCTACCACGTGGCGTGTCACCTCCAGGCGCAGAACGCGGGGTTGCGCGGTCGTGATCTCCTCAAGGTGGCCGGCGTGAAGTGCACGCTGGTGCAGCGGTGCTCGGGCATCGACGGGACCTGGGGGTATCGGGCCGAGAACTACGAGCTGGCTCGCCAGGTCGCCGCACCCCTCGGTCGCGACATTCAGGCGGCCGGGAACGAGGTGGTGTGCGGGGACTGCCATCTCGCCAACGGCTCCATCCTCCAGGAGACCGGGACGACGCCGCAGCACCCGATGCAGTTGGTGGCACGGGCTTACGGGCTCGGGTCGGCGGGGCAGCGGTGACCGGGTCGGCGGGGGAGTCGTTGCCGGGTCGACGGGGGGAGCGGTGGCCGAGCCTGCCGGAGCCCCCTTGACCCTGCTTGACGTGCTCGACCTGCGAGCCTACGAGCGGGTGCGAGAGAGCTACCGGGCCCGCGTGATCGCCCACAAGCGCGAGCGGCGGGTGGCGCTCGGCTCCATCATGACCCTGGTCTTCGAGTGCGCGGACACCGTGCGATTCCAGATCCACGAGATGGCACGGGCGGAGAAGATCATCAGCGACGAGGGCATCCAGACCGAGCTCGACATCTACAACCGCCTCCTGCCGGGCGTGGGCGAGCTGTCGGCCACGCTGTTCATCGAGCCACCTCGGAGGAGGCGCTGCGGGGCTGGCTGCCCGCGCTCGTCGGGATCGAGCGGCACGTCGGAGTCGCGTTCGGCGCCGACCTGGTGATGAGCGCCCCGGAGGCGCAGCACGCCTCCGCCCTGACCCGCGAGACGGTGACCCCGGCGGTCCACTACCTCCGCTTCGCCTTCTCCGAGGCCCAGGTGGACGCCTTTGCCGCTGCCGCCGAGGTGGCGCTCGTGGCCACGCACCCCGCCTACGAGGTCCGGACGGTGCTGACCCCCGAGGTCAGGGAGGAGCTCCTCGGGGACCTCCGCGGCACAACAAAGCGGCTGCCGATGGGCTGAGCAGGAACAATTCCTGTGCAGAAGTCTTTACAGGCGCCACAGTCGTAAGCCATACTTTCCGTTCGCCGTTTTCGGAGCTGATGATTTCGGCTCGCCCGAAAAGGGTCCTCCGAGCAGGGCGAACGTAAGTATCCACCGCTCAGATTCTGTTTTCCCGAGGATGTGTTTCCCATGATCGCCGCCACGTGGCGTAAGCAAGCAGCCTGTCGGGGTTTGGACGTCGAGGCGTTCTACCCCGTGACCGAGGACGAGGCCGACGCGGCCGAGGCCAAGGCTGTCTGCGCCGTCTGCCCGGTCCGCCAGGCGTGCCTGGAGCATGCCCTGGCCCACCGCGAGCGCGAGGGCGTCTGGGGAGGCACGACCGAGCGCGAGCGCCGGCGGATCGTGCGCCAGCGCCGCAAGTCGGCCTAACTCGGAGAGGTCAGGACGTCGTCGAAGTCGTCGACGACGCCGGTCCCGCCGCCGGGCTTCGTCCATTCTTCGGTCGCTGTTCGGAGCGGGATTCGTCGGCGTCACCTGCGACGTCGGGCCGAGCGTGCACGGGTAGGGGTTCCAGGGCTCCTGCTGCGTGTTCGTGTAGACGTCAGATGGGATCGTCGTCGTGGTGGTCGTCGTCGGCCCGGACGGGGTGGTCGTGCTCGTGGTCGCCGTTGCTCCCGATGGGATCACGGTGAGCTGCGGCCCCGCCACCAGCAAAGTCAGCGTCTGCCCGCTCAGGCTCGGCACCTCGGTATAGGTCACCGGCCCGTTCAGGGCCGCCCCCAGCGTGTGCGCCGCCTGGAGCTCGCCGGGACCGTACTGGATCACCGATGTGCTCGAAGGCAGCGACGTGGTGGCGTCCCCGATCTCGGCGATGGTGAACCCTTGGAGGGCCAGGGCCGTCGCGGTGGAGTGTGCCAGCCCGTTGGTGGTGGACGCATTCAGGACCTGGACGTTGATCTGGGCGCGCGGCACGGCCGGAACGGTCGTGGTGGTCGTCGGCGCAGGCTTGGGGGTGGGCAGGCCCAGCTGCTTGAACATTGTTGATCATCTCGTCGGCCCAGGGCTGCGCCTCTTGCAACACGTCCGCACCGCCGGAGGTCACGTACGCGGTCGTCGGCAGCGTCTCGGTGATGAAGTGTGACGACGGAAGACCCTTGAACTGCTCCGCCAGGTGGAGGAGGTCGCCCTCGTTCAGGGTGTCGTCGATGGTCAGGTTCCCGACGGCGGCGGAGACGAACGAGTTGACGGCGAGCGGGTTGGTCAGGGAGAGCGTGTTCACCTTGGCCAGCACGGCGCGGAAGAAGGCGTCCTGACGTTGGATGCGGCTGAAGTCCGACTGGCCGTCGTAGTCCCAGTTGCCGTACTGGTCCATGTAGTACAGGTGGCGGCTGCGCACGAGCTGCAGGGCGACGGTCCCGTTGACCGTCTGGCAGCCCGTCGTCGTGACATCGAGCCCCGTGTACTGGTCCTTGACCGGGGTCGGAAAGTCCATGGTGATGCCGCCGAGCGCGTTCACCATGCCCGAGAAGCCCGGGAAGCCCACCGCCACGTAGTGGTTGATGGGGATGCCGAGATCCTCCTCGATGGTCTGGATGAGAAGGTCCGGACCCGAGTTGAACGCCGCATTGATGCGGTTCATGCCCGAGATGTCGTTGACGTCGCCGGGGATGTCGACCCAGAGGTCGCGAGGGATCGACATCACGGTCACCGTCTTGGTGGCGGGCACGAACCGGGCCACCATCGTGACGTCGCTGCGCTGGCCTCCGGCGTCTGAGGTCGTGCCAAAGGCGTTGACCTGCGTGGAGTTGTCGTCGTCGACGAACTGCCGGGAGTCCGAGCCGACGAACAGCATGGTGAACGGCTGCCCGGGCGGGGCCTGGGCGACCAGGTGCTTGGAGTGGATCTTCTTTATCTGGTTGAACTGGTAGTTCGCGTACTCGTAGATCCCGGCGGCACCCAGGACGGCAATGAGCAAGACGGCGCCGAGGGCGATGAGGATCCGGCGGCGCCACCGATGCTGGTGTCGCTTCTCCTTCCGGTGCTCCTTGCGGAGCGCCGCCTGGAGGTCGGATCGGGATTTCGCGGAGTCGTCGAGGGTCACTTCGGGGAGTCGTCGAGGGTCAAGAGCCCAAAAAGTACCTGTTCGGGAGGTCCGATAGCCTGCGGCCGTGATTTTCGACCTCCCTGACGAGCTGGCGGAGCTGCAGCGATCCGTCCGGCGCCTGGCCCAGGACAAGGTGAAACCACGGGCTCGGTCGGTCGACAAGGAGGGCACATATCCCCAGGATCTCTTCGAGGCCTTCCGCGACGCCGGCCTGCTCGGACTGTGCGTCCCGGAGGAGTACGGCGGGTCCGGGGCCGGGATCCTCGGGCTGGCCATCGCCATCGAGGAGGTGGCCAAGTACTCCAACGCCGCCGCCTTGATGCTGCTGCTCACCCGGCTCCCGACGGGCCCCGTCATGATCGCAGGGTCCGACCAGCAGAAGCGCCGCTACCTCCCCGGGATCGCCGACGGAACCCTCCGGGCCGCCTTCGGCCTCTCGGAGCCGCAGGCGGGCAGCGACGTGATGGGCATGCGGACCAAGGCGGTCCCGGACGGGGGCGCCGGAGCGGCGGGTGGCTGGGTCCTCAACGGCACCAAGTGCTGGATGTCGGGCGTGGCCGAGGCCGACTGGTACACCGTCTTCGCCAAGACATCGGACCCCACGAGCCGGGCGCACGACTCGGTGACGGCGTTCATCGTCGAGCGCTCCTGGGACGGCGTGGAGGTCGGCCGGCGCGACCACAAGATGGGCGTGCGCGGCGTGGACACCGGCGAGCTCCTCCTTGGCGACGTCCATGTCCCGGCCGAGAACGTCATCGGCGAGGTCGGTGGGTTCCGCCTGGCCATGCTCGGGCTCAACGCCATGCGCCCGATCGTCGCGGCGCGGGGGATCGGGCTGGCCGAGGGCGCGCTCGATGTACGCCGCCGAGTACGTGAAGCAGCGGGAGGCCTTCGGCAAGACGATCGCCGACTTCCAGGGAATTCAGTGGGAGATCGCAAAGTGCGCCGTGGACATAGAGGCGGCGCGCCTGCTGACCTACCGGGCGGCGGTCATGGCCGACGCCGGGAAATTCACCAAGGAGTACGTGCCCTACCTCTCCATGGCCAAGTACCACGCGACCGAGTTGGCGGTACGGGCCTCGTCGCTCGCCGTCCAGCTGCTCGGGGCCGCCGGCTACATGGAGGACCATCCGACCGAGCAGTGGTACCGCGACGCGAAGCAGCTGACGATTGTGGAAGGCACTTCGCAGGTCCAGCTCGGCCTCATCGCCCGCGGCGTTCTCGACGGCGACCTGTGGTGGGACTGACCCGATGAGTCCGCTGCGATGAGCCTCGGCTGGCCCGAGGTGCTGGGTCGCTTGACGCGGCGCGAGTCGCTGACGGAGGCCGAGGCCGAGGAGGTGATGGGTGTCGTCTTCGCGGGCGACGCGACGCCGGCACAGGTCGGCGCCTTCCTCACCCTGCTCCACGCCAAGGGCGAGACGGTGGAGGAGGTGACCGGCCTCGCCCGCGCCATGGTCGCGGCAGCGGTTCCGTGCCCGCTCGACGTCGGGACGGTCTCGTCGCCGGTGGTCGATCTCGTGGGCACGGGGGGCGATCGCCTGGCCAGCATCAACGTCACCACGCTCGCCGCCCTGATCACCGCCGGGTGCGGTGTCCCGGTCTGCAAGCACGGCAACCGGGCCGCCTCGTCCTCGGTCGGCACGGCCGACGTCCTCGAAGCGCTCGGCGTCGCGGTGGAGATCGGGCCCGAGGGCGTCGCCCGGTGCGTCCGTGAGGCCGGGCTGGGCTTCTGCTTCGCCCAGCGCTTCCATCCCGCCATGCGCTTCGTCGGTCCGGTGCGCCGCGAGATCGGAGTCCCGACGGTTTTCAACTTCCTCGGCCCACTCACCAATCCCGCCCGGATCCGTCATCAGCTCGTCGGGGTGAGCGACCCCGCCATGGCCCCGGTCATGGCCGCGGTCTTCGGTGCCACCGGCAGCCGACGCACGCTCATCGTCCACGCCGACGACGGGCTCGACGAGCTGAGCGTGACCTCGCCGACGTCGGTGATCGACGTGCGCGGAGATGCGGGAGGGTCGGGACGCTACGAGGTGTCCGAGTGGCGCGTGGATCCGGCCGCCCTGGGGCTCGCGCCCGCGACCCTGGCGGACCTGCGCGGCGGCGACGCCGCGTTCAACGCCGGCGTGATCCGGTCGGTGCTCGAGGGCGAGCCGGGCGCGAGGCGCGACATCGGGCTGCTCAACGTGTCGGCGGCGCTCGTGGTCGGGGGTCGAGTGGAGGATCTCGCGTCGGGCCTGGCCGTTGCGGCCGAGTCCGTTGACAGCGGCCGAGCGCTCGACGTGCTCGACGCGCTCGGTGGCTACGTCGCAAGACGAGCTGCGCCGCGAGAAGGGCTGACCCGCCAGGCCCGGCGCGGCTGGTGCCTCTCGGGGTCGAGGGCAGGCGAGTCGGGGCGGCACAAGGCGATGACGCATCCACCGAAGCCTCCCCCCGACATCCGGGCACCGAGGACCCCGTCCTGAGCCAGGAGGTGCGCCACCAGCTCGTCGACGGCGGGCACCGAGACCTTGTAGTCGCCGGCCAGGCTCCGATGGCCTTCCGTCATCACCTCGCCGAGACCGATGAGGTCGCTCCGGCCCAGCAGGCGCTCGGCCTCCCGCACACGTGCGCACTCGGTCACGACGTGTCGGGCGCGCCGGCGGAGCACGGGATCCGGAAGCTCGCTCAAGTCGCCGAGGGCGCAGCGTCCCAGAGGGCGGCCGAGGATCCGAGCCGCTCGCTCGCACTCGGCCCGCCTCGTCGCGTAGGGGGACGTGGCGAGGATCCGCGGGACCTCGCTGTGCACGACGACGAAGGCGGCCTCGGTCGGCACCGCGACGTGCCGGGTCCGGAGCGACTCGAAGTCGATGTGCAGGGCATGGCCCTCGCTGGCCGCAGCGATCGCCAGGGGGTCGAGCAGGCCCACGTGCGCGCCGGCCGCCCGCTCCGCCTCCTGGCACTCGAGGGCGAGGGTGAGCGGGTCGAGGGATCCGAGCGGGTCGAGGGCTCCGGGCGGGTCGAGGTCCCGGGGCGCGGCGGCGTGGCCGACTGCGAGGAGGAAGGCGACGGAGAAGGCAGCGCTCGAAGAGAGCCCGGCGCCGACCGGCAGGGTGCTGGTCACCGAGATCGTGCCGCCCGCGGGTGGTGGGTGGAGTCGCAGGAGGCAGGCCGCCAGGAGGGCCTCGGGCGGCAAGGGCGCGGTCGCCGTCCCGGAGGAGGCCTGCGGCGAATGGAGCGGGAACTCGAGCGGGATCTCGACGTGCTGCGCCGGGAGGGCGTCGGAGTCGAGGCCGATCAGGAAGCTGCCCGGTTGGGGGCTGAAGGAGATCTCGGTGGCCATGCCCACGGCCATGGGTAGCGAGAGCCCGCCGTTGTAGTCGGTGTGGTCGCCGATGAGGGTGACTCGTCCGGGAGCGCGGGCGGCGGGCATCGCTCCAGCTTGACCGTCCGGGGTGGCCCGGGTCAGCATCCGTGCCGTGGCAGAGCGAAGCGGGCCGTTGCGAGGGGTCAAGATCATTGAGCTGGCGGGGATCGGGCCCGGGCCCTTCACCTGCATGATGCTGGCCGACGCCGGCGCGGAGGTCCTCCGCCTGGAGCGGGCCGCACCCGGCGCCGTCGAGCGCGGCGAGGCGCAGGCCGCTTCGGGGGCCGGCGCGCACTGGGATTTCCTGAACCGGTCGCGTGCCTCCGTCGGGATCGACCTGAAGAACCCCGATGCGGTCGAGCTCGTGCTCGGGCTGGTGGAGCAGGCCGACGGGCTGGTCGAGGGGTTCCGGCCCGGAGTGGCCGAGCGTCTCGGTCTGGGTCCCGACGTGTGCCTCGCCCGCAACGAGAAGTTCGTCTACGGCCGTATGACCGGCTGGGGCCAGGACGGCCCGATGGCGTCCATGGCCGGGCACGACATCGACTACATCGCCATCGGCGGCGCGCTGTGGTCCATGGGACGGGCCGACTCGGCGCCGGTGCCGCCGCTCAACATGGTCGGCGACTTCGGCGGCGGAGGCATGCTCCTCGCCTTCGGCATGGTGGCCGCCCTCTTCGAATCGGCGCGCTCGGGCCGGGGGCAGGTGGTCGACGCGGCCATGGTCGACGGTGCGGCCTGCCTGATGACCATGATCCACGCCTTCCACCATGGCGGGCTCTGGAACGACCAACGCGGCGCGAACATGCTCGACACGGGCGCGCCCTTCTACGAGGTCTACGAGACGTCGGACGGGCAGTGGATGGCGGTGGGCGGCATCGAGTCCCAGTTCTACGCGGAGCTGCTGAAGGGCCTCGGACTGACCGAGGATTCGTCTTTGCCCCCACAGATGTCGCGGGACGACTGGCCGGCCATGAAGTCGCGCTTCGCCTCCATCTTCAAGACCAAGACCCGGGACGAGTGGACGGCCGTCTTCGACGGGACCGACGCCTGCGTGACGCCCGTGCTCTCGCCGTGGGAGGCGCACCTGCATCCGCACAACGAGGCTCGCTCCACCTTCGTGGAAGTTGCGGGAGCGGTGCAGCCGGCGCCGGCGCCACGTTTCTCCCGGACGCCGTCCTCGGTCTCTCGTCCGCCGTCGCCCGCGGGAGCGGACACCGTGTCGGGTCTGCTCGAGTGGGGAGTTGACGCCGACACCATTGCGAAGCTGCGTTCTTCGGGGGCGTTGAGTTAGCTGCGGGATTCAACGAGAGGTCGCGGCGTTCTTCCGGGCACGTCGCGACAGAACCAATGACAGGGGACTGGAGAGCACGGCTCGCAGAGCCGTTCGCTCAATTTCTCTGCGTCGGTACAACCCGATTGCGGCCCCGGGCCATCGATATAACGTCGCGCAAGTCAGGGCAGAGTTGTTGTCGTGAGAAGGGGCTTCTAGGAGCCCTTCTGCGCGGCCAGGCGGAGTTGCTCGCGGGCCTCGGCCCGATAGAGAATTCGTCCTTGCCCCGCAGATGTCGAGGGGCGACTTGCCGGCGATGCATTGGTGCGGAGACCACGATGACCGAGTACGTGGTAGTGATCGAAGATGCCGGAGAGAACTTCTCCGCCTACGTCCCCGATTTACCCGGCTGCATTTCGACAGGCGCCACCGTCGAGGAAGCAACCGTGAACATCAGGGATGCAATCGCTGCATATTGAGTCGCTGCGCGAGCATGGAGAGGACGTTCCTCTTGCGACCTCCTTGGCCGGCTCGGTCCAGGTGGCGTAGCGGGTCACGGCTGACGGTAGTAGTAGTCCTCATCGAGGTCCTGGAGAAGGCTGGGTCCGGTTGGCTCCCATCCGAGTAGTTCCCGGGTGATGGTGGCCGTGGCGGGCGTGTCGACTCCCGCGAAGTGGCCCATGAAGCCGAAGTGCTCGCCTGCGTCGGCAGGGGCGATCGACGCCGTCGGGATGCCGAGGTGGCGGCCCATGGCGTCGGCGATCTCGCTGAATTGCACTCCCTCGTCGCCGACTGCGTGCAGCACCGAGCCAGCAGGGGCGGACTCCACGGCCAGGCGGGTCAAGCGGGCGGCGTCGGAGCGGTGCACGGCGGGCCAGCGATTCGTGCCGTCACCCACGTAGCCCGCGACGCCGCGCTGGCGGGCGATGCCGACGAGGGTGGCCATGAACCCGTTGTCCCCGTCGCCGTGGACCGTCGGGGGGAAGCGCAGCACCGAGGAGCGGATGCCGATGCCACGCAGCGACAGCGTGAGCAGGGCCGTGGCGGCCCGGCGCCCGGCGGGGTTGGTCCGAACCTCGGGGCTCGGGACCAGCCCGTCGTCCTCGGTGGAGACCCGACCGGCTGCGAGCCCGAGCAGGCCGGAAGCGAGCACGAATGGGCGGTCGGAGTCGGCCAGGGCCGCGCTCATGGCCTCCACGGCCCGCCGGTCGGCGGCGGCGGCCGAGGCGAAATCGCCCCCGAAGGCCACCTCGTGCTGGAAGGCCAGGTGGATCACACCGTCCGAGTCGGCCGCCGCCTTGGCCAAGCCGTCAGGGTCGTCGAGGTCACCGTGCTGAACGATGACGCCGGCGGACTCCAGGTGCTGCGCGGATGTCTCGGAGCGGGCCAGGCCGACCACCTCGTGGCCGGCGCCGAGAAGTTCGGAGACGACTGCCGAGCCGATCCAGCCCGACGCACCGGTGACGAAGATTCGCATGAGATACCTCCTGTATGGTCATGTCAGTTACAGACATCACCATACAGGTCATGTCAGTGACTGTCAACACTACGATGAAGGTCGTGGGGCGATGGGAGCCAGACGGCCGAGGCCGGCTACAGGAGGCCGCTCTGGCTCTCTTCGCGGAACGGGGTTTCGATCAGACAACGGCGGCCGAGATCGCCGCCCGGGCCGGTCTGACCGAACGAACCTTCTTCCGGCACTTCGCGGACAAGCGAGAAGTGCTCTTCGGTGGTTCTGAGCTCCTCAAGGAGCGGATCGTGGGTGGAGTTGCCGGTGCGCCGGCGACGTACGGCGCCCTCGACGCGGTGGCGTGCGGCCTCGACGCAGCCGCCGCCATGCTCGGAGAGTTCCGCCGAGACCTGTCCCGACAGCGCCACGCCGTCATGGCAGCCAACGTCGAGCTGCGCGAGCGAGAGCTCGCCAAATTGGCCGACTACGCCGCGGCCGTCGCGGCCACCCTGCGTGAGCGGGGCGTCGGAGAGCCACACGCCACCCTGGCGGCCGAGGCCGGCATGACCGTGCTGCGCGTCGCCCTCGAACGGTGGGCCAGCGGACAGGACGAACGGGACCTCGCGACCATCATGCGAGAGTCGCTGACCGAACTTCGGGCCGTCGCGATGGGAGGGTGAGACCTGAAACCCGCACACGTTCATTTGTCCCGAAACCACCTGGAAGCTGGGACTTCCTGCTCTGTCCGAGGGTCGTTGACTTTCGAGGTATCACCGACAACTGTTAGGTGTCACCTAGCAAATCGAGGCAGGAGGAAGGTGTGCAGGCAACACGGGCCGGGCTCCGGGTCGTTCAGGGCAGCGCGCAGGCAACTAGTGGTGAGTCGGTTGACCCGGAACGCTTCCAGGCTGACTGTGTCGAGGCGTACGTGGCTTCGTGGGTGGCCCGTGGCTTCAGCCAGGTGACGATCGACAGCGGGACCAGTCGGCTCGAGCGGGTGCTGGACGCGGTCGGCAAGCCCGCGTGGGACGTGACCCGAGACGACATGGACCGGGTGGTAGGAGCCTGGGTGGCTGCCGGCATCGCGGCCTCGACCCGACGCGGATATGTGCAGGCATTCAAGGGCTTCCACAAGTTCTTGGTGGCTCGCAAGGCGCCGAGCATCGAGGCCGCCTTCGGGGTTCGCCTGGAGAGCCCACTGGATGAGTTCAACGCCGCCCGCCACGTGGGAAACGAGTCGGCATCGGCGAAGGCTCCGCCGACGGCGGAACGAATGGAGGAGTTCTTCGAGTTCTTGCGAGATCGGATCGCCACCGCCCGCAAGTTCGGCTCGGCGGGACGGGACTACGCGTTGTTCCGCACCCTGTATCACACCGGCGTGCGGGCCGAGGAGTCCGCCGCCCTCGAACTGGGGGATCTGCATTTCGGTCGCGGTCCGTTCGGCAAGCTCCACGTGCGTTTCGGCAAGGGCGCCAAGACATCGGGGCCACGCCCGAGATGGGTGCCCATGTTGGACGGGTTGGACCTGATCCTGCGCTGGTTCCTTGACGACGTCCGCACCCGGTTCCCTGACTCCAAGGCGCTGTTCTGTGATGAGGGAGGAGGCCGGCTGCACCGGGGCACCATCCGCAACCGTCTCCGCCATCTCCTAGAGCTCGAGGGGCGACCGGAGGAGGAGCGCTTCACTCCTCACGGCTTGCGGCACGCGTGCGCGACCCACAACTACGAGCGAGGCGTCGACCTTGTTGCTATTCAGCAGATGCTCGGGCACTGGCAGGTAGGAACGACGATGCGGTACGTGACGCCGTCGGCGACGTTCATCGAGGACGCCTATCGCCGAGCGGTGTCAGACACGTTGGGCAAGCTTGAGGAGGGCAACGATGGACATTAGGTGGAAGCTGCGGATGACGGCCGCCCAGCACGAGGTGTGGACCGGCGCTCAGTTGCGGCGGCTGCTGGCCGAGCGGGCGGGGCTGGAGCTGTCTTCTGTATCGGTGTCCGCGTTGTTCACCAAGACGCCGTCGCAAGTGAAGCTGGCGACGCTCGCCGCGCTGTGCACCGCGCTTGAGTGCAGTCCCAACGACCTCCTCGACGTTGATATCACCCCCGTCACCCCGAGGGCCAAGCCTGCGAGATCTTCTCGCCAGCCGCCGAAAGTGGCACACGGGCGATCCATGCCCCCGCGGTGAGCCCTCGGGCGGCGTGTGTGGACTGCGGTGCACCGGTCCGTCCCCTCGATCGGGTTCGATGCAGCCGATGTCACCGCAAGGCGGAGCCCGACCGCCCCTGTGGCGGATGTGGGCGGCGGCTTGTCATTGTGGGACGGGGCCTGTGTGAGTTGTGCTGGCAGAAGACCCTGAACGGCTCCTTCGTCAAGCGGAACGGATCGTGGCCCGGCTGGAGGACCCGCCAGTGTACAAATCCGACTTCGTCGACTACACGGCGCACGCAACTGCGTTGGCCGAACGTCGCTGATGATCGGCCGTCTCGGCCGCATGCTCGCCGAGCCGGGACCGACCAACCCTCAGGCTCTCCTGGACCGCACCCGCCAACACGGTCCCTCCGCGGCCACGCTGGCCCGCACGCTGGAGGGCTTCTTCGTCGATGCCGGCTTGGCCTTCCCACTCGACCACGACGCCCAACGGTGGGCCGGCCGGCGGCGGCGGCGGATCGATGAGACCCCCGAACCGCTTCGGCCTGCACTTGGCCGCTTCGCCGACGCCCAGGTAGCCGGTCAAGCAACTACACCCGACGGGCCGGGACTCGACCCCGCAGCGACCTCACCATCATCGAAGACCTCGCCATCGTTCGCGACCTGGCCCGCCTGATGATCGACGACCGCGCCAAGAGCGACTGGGCCAGCACCGAAACGGGCGACATCGAGGCGTTACCTGGGCCCAACGGCCTCTCAGCCGGGCCCGGCGCCTGAGCACACTGAGGCCCTTCTTCCGCTGGCCAAAGCCAACCGCGTCGTGCTGGTCGACCCCACCAAGGGCGTCTCTGCCAATCGCCACCGAGCTCCCCGCGTTCGGTGATCCTCAGCGTCGCCGAACAGCGTCGGCTGTT
>CAWGHA010000036.1:0-30037 GCA_963822265.1 uncultured Acidimicrobiaceae bacterium | reverse complement strand
CACTCCTGTGGATCGTCTACGCCGTGGTCGTGCTGCGCGAGGTCACCTGGCGTCACGCCGCAGCGACCGCGGCGCGCATCGGCGTCCTCACGCTCGGCGCGTGCGTGTGGTGGATGGCCGGGCTCGAGGTGGAGGCCGCCTACGGCGTGAACGTCCTGAAGTTCACAGAGACGGTTCCTTCGACCTCTGCCACCTCGAACGTGTCCGAGGTCTTTCGAGGTCTCGGGTACTGGTACTTCTACGGCAGCGACCACCTGGGCGCGTGGACGAACGTGGCCGTCCGCTACACGCAGGACGTCGCGCTGATCGCCACCTCCTACGCCGTCCCCCTCCTCGCCCTCGTCGCGGCCGCCTTCGTCCGCTGGCGCGAACGGGCCTTCTTCCTCGTCCTCCTCTTCGTCGGGATGGTGCTCGCCGTCGGCCCATTCCCCTTCACCGACCCCACCCGAGTCGGCGATCTCCTGCGGTCCTTCATGACGAACACGACGGCTGGTCTGGCCCTACGGTCGACCGACCGGGCGGCGCCCGTCGTCCTGCTGGCGCTGTCCATGCTGCTGGCCTCGGCCTGAGTGCGCTCTGGCGGCGCGTCTCGTGGGCCGGGCTCACGACGGCCCTCCTCGTCGGCGGCCTCGTCGTCGCCAACAACCCCTCGATCTTCAACGGCGACACCATCGCCAACAACTTCACCCAGCCCGCGTCCCTCCCCGCCTACCAGATGGCAGCCATCGCCCATCTCAACGCCACGCACCCGGGGACCCGGGTGCTGGCCATCCCGGGGAACGACTTCGCCTCCTACCGCTGGGGCGACACCGTCGACACGCCCCAGCCGGCCCTCTTGAACCGCGACTTCGTGACGCGGGAGCAGCAGATCATGGGCTCCATCGCCACCGCCGACACGCTCTACGCCCTCGACGCACCCATGCAGGACGGAATCGCCAACTTCAACGCTCTGGCCCCGATGGCCCGGCTCATGGGCGCGGGCGACGTGATGGTCGAATACGACCAGCGCTACGAGCACTACGCCGCGCCCCAGCCTCAGCTGCTCGAGTTGGAGCTCATGCAGACACCCCAGGGGTTGACCGACCCGGTGTCGTTCGGCACGCCGCGGCCCAACGAGCCGACGGTGTCCATGCTCAACGAGCAGGACCTGGCCGGGCCTGCCAACCCGCCGTGGCCGGCGCCCATCGTCGACTACACCGTGGCCAACCCGAGGCCACTCGTCCGCGGCTGAGTCGAACTACGGGGCCGTCGTGATGGAGGGCGACGCCACCGGTCTGAACAACCTGGCCGGGCTGGGACTGCTCAACACGGACAGCGCGCTGTACTACGCCGGCACCCTCGCCCCCGATCCGGCGCGGCTACGGCAGCTCTCCGCCCGGGGAGCGCACCTGGTGGTCACCGACACCAACCGCAAGGAAGCGTTCCGCTGGGACACCCTCACCGCCAACGCGGGCTACACCGAGACGCCGAGCGACAACCCGGCCAAGACGGACCTGAGCGACAGCCCGGTCGCGCTCTTCCCGGACACAGGCATGAACAGCAAGACCGTGGCGACCTATGTCGGCGCGGTCAACGTCACCGCGAGCAGCTACGGCAACTCGGTCTCGTACACCCCCGAGGACCAGGCCTACAGCGCCATCGACGGCAACTTCGACACCGCCTGGATCACAGGCACCTTCCTGCCCAACCCGGCCGGCCAATGGTGGCAGACCCAGTTCGGCCACCAGGTCACGACCGACCACATCACGCTCGTGCAACCCCAACGAGGAGACCGGTCCCGCTGGGTCTCGGCCGTGACCCTCACGTTCGACGGCAAGCACCCGATGCGTTACGACCTCACCAGCGCGTCCCACGCCACGACGGGGCAGACGTTGCACTTCCCGACGCGCACGTTCCACACCCTGCGCATCACCCTCGACGGCACGACGGACTCCCACGTGACGCCGCTGAATGCGTCAGCCGTCGGCTTCTCCGAGGTCGAGATCCCGGGCCAGACGGTGCGCCAGGTGATTCAGATGCCGAGCCAGATGCTCTCCGCCCTCGGATCGGCGTCGACGGCGAACCGCGTCACCATCGTCATGACGCGGCAGCGGACGTCGCAGTACCCGCCCCGCGACGACCCCGAGACCAACATCTCGCGCTCCTTCTCGCTCCCCGCTTCGCGCACCTTCACGCTGTCGGGGAGCGGCAGCCTGTCCGCGCTGATCCCCGACGACGAGATCGACCGGCTCGTCGGCCGCGTTCCCGCACCGTCGGACGGGTACGTCGCCGCCTACTCCTCGGGCCGGCTCCCCGGTGACCTGCGGGCGACCGCGTCGGCCACCGTCGACGGCAACCCGACCACGGCGTGGCAGCCGGGCCTCGGCACGTCCTCGCAGCTCGGCACCACCCTCACGTACGACCTGTCTCACCCCATCGTGCTCGACCACCTGTCCATGCAGGTCATCGCGGACGGGCGCCACTCCGTCCCGACGTCGATGACGATCACGGCGGAGAACAGCGCCGGCACGTCGGCGCCACAGGTGCGCACGGTCACCCTCCCACCCATCGCCGACAGCACCGTCCCCGGAGCGGTCACGAACGTCCCCGTGACCTTCCCCACCCTCATCGGCTCGCGCTTCGTGGTCACCTTCACCGGCGTGCGTGACGAGTACGCGGCCAACTACTACTCCGCCGGCCCGCTGGCGCTCCCGCTCGGGATCGCCGAGATCGGCCTTCCCGGCGTGCAGAGCCCGCCCACGCCGGCCCAGCTGCCCGGCAACTGCGTGTCGAACCTCCTATCGATCGATGGGCAGCCGATCGATGTGGCGCTGGTCGGCTCCACGCAGAACGCCCTGAACGGGGGCGAGGTCCAGGTCGTCCCGTGCGGCCCCGATGCGCACGGCATCACCCTCGGGCCCGGCACGCATGTCGTGCAGACCGCCACCGGGCACACGCCGAATTGCGCCCCCACGCCGTCGACCTGCACCGGGTGGGACCTCGACCAGCTGGTCCTCGATTCCGCCGCAGGCGGAGGGGCAGGCCCTGCTCCCCGCCCCGACGGCCGCCGGGACGCCTCAGCTGCCCGCCACGCAGCCGGGCCCGGCTCCCGCCGTCGCGGTCACCGCGAGCCACATCGACTCGAAGACCGCCACCGTCACCGGCGCAACGACCCCCTTCGAGCTGGTGCTCGGCGAGAGCGTCGACAAGGGGTGGCATGCCACGGCGGAGCCCGGACCGCACGCTCGAGCGGGTTCCCACGCCGTCGACCTCGGCACCCCCGAGCTGATCGACGGCTTCGCCAACGGCTGGCAGGTCTCCGCCCAAGACCTGGCTGCACTGGGGGGCTCCAGTTTCACCGTGGAGATGAAGTGGACCCCGCAGAACCTCGTCTGGGGTGCTCTGGCGCTGTCGGGCGCCACGATCGCCCTATGCCTGGTCGTCGGTTTCCTGCCGATCCGCTCCCGCCGCTGGCTGCGAGCACGACTCCCTCGGCGCCTCCGGGGTCCGGCCGGACCGGACGCACCGGAGCGGCCGTCGGCGCCGTTCGACTCGCCGATGCTGACGATCCCGTTCGTCACGGCCCGTCAGCCGACCGACGCACCGCGCCCCGAAGCCCCGCCGACGACCACGCTCCCCAACCGACGCCCCGCTGACGGACGTTCCCGCCTCGGGCGCCGCGCTCACGGATGCGCTCCTCTCGGGCGATTCGCCGCCGGATCACTCCCCGACCGGCCCTCCCCCGTTGAACAAGCTCCTTCCGTTGTCGAGCGGTGAAGGAGCCACAGTCGCCGTTCTCGACCGAGAGGAATCTGACGAGCCTGCGAGCTCTGGCGAAGCGGCCAAACGGCCGAACACCGTACGCGCCCTCCTACGCGCCATCGCCATCGGCCTTGTCACCGGCCTCGTCGCTTCCATGGTCGTCCCGCTCTGGGCCGCGCTCGTGGTGGCCGGCGTGGTGGTGGCCGGCCTGTACGTCCCCTGGGTCCGCGGTGTGGCGACTGCGGGCGGTGTGGTGTCGGTGGCGGCAGGGTGCATCTCCGTGGTCTACGGCCAGCACCTCCACCGGTACCTGCCGGGGTCGAACTGGCCGAGCTCCTTCACCGGAGCGGGAGACCTCATCTGGATCGGAGTCGTGCTCTTGTTGGCGGACGCCGTCATCTCGGCGTTCAGGTTGCGGACGCCGCGAGCTCTCGGGTCACGAGCCCTGCAGGCGGCCCGCCCTGCGCCGACCACGCCTGAAGCGCCGGGCACCGAAACAGATGGCGCGGCGACGATCCCCGCCGCAGCAGTCCCCCCGGCGAACGACTCCGAGGCGGAAGACACCGAGGCGGAAGATACCGAGGCCGAAGACACCCCGGCGACGACGCGGCGGAAGACACCGCGAACCGGAGAGCCCGTCGCCGGACGAGCCGACAGATGACGGCGTGCAGCCACAAGGCCCCGAGGGCGAAGGCGAGCCTGACCAATCCCACGGTCTCGAGGCAGAGACCCAATCGTCAAACGCCGCAGAGCTCAGCCGGCAGATATCACCGAAGCCCATTCAGCGGAAACTCAGAGGAGCCTTCGGAGATCGGACCCACGCCGGTGAGCAGGACACCGACGCGGTGCCGCCGGAGCAGCTGCAATAGCCGCGGCCCTCAGCGCCCCCCGGAATCAACGGTGCAGGTTCGGAGCACAGTCTTACGATCTTGGAGCAGCTTGGGCGGCGAGCACGTCCATCGCCCGACGAGCTGTCGCTTCCCACGTGAACCAACGTGAGTGGGCCAGCGCCCCCTTCGAGAGTCGGTTTCGCAGGACGTCGTCACCGAGCAGGCGGCTCAGCGCGCTCGGCAGGTCACCAGCGTCCTCGACCAGGATTCCCGACTCGCCATCGACCACGGCGTCGGCGTGACCGGCGATCGCAGTCGCGACGGCCGGGGTTCCGCACGCTGCAGCCTCGGTGAGCGTCATCCCCCAGCCTTCTCGTTGAGAGGTGCTTGCCACCACCCAGGCTCTGCGGTACCACGACACCAGGTCGTCATCCGAGACCCGGCCGGGCATACTGACCCATTCGGTCGCGCCCAGCTCCTCGCGCAACGCCTCGAGCTGCGGCCGTTCGTAGCCGTCGCCGATGATGACCGCTTCGAGGTCGGGATGGTCGGCCTTCACCTTGGCCAGCGTCCGGAGCAGAACGTCGAATCGCTTGACCGGCACCAGCCGACCGACCGCCACGACCAGTGGGGTGCGAGAGCGGCGGCCACCGGCGCTGAAGCGTGGATCGACTCCGGGGGGAGCGACGCTGATCTGTTCCCGACGCAGCCCGAGCATGTCGATGATTTCGCAGCGCGAGGATTCCGACAGCGTGACGACCTGGCTGCGTCGATAGAAAGGCGGCGCAACCCGGCGCTCGAAAGTGTCGCCCAACTTCGCCAGGGTCGGCGGCAGGACCATGCCCCACATCTCCGCGTGCAACGTGATGGAGGAAGACGATGCTCGGCCCTCGGTACCAGAGCGGCGAGAGGAAGGGCATGCCGTTCCAGACCTCCACCAGCGCATCCCCTGGTCGATAGCCCATCCTGAGGCCTTCCCATGCCGCCCCGGGAAAGACGCCGTAGCGGCCGGCTCGCCTGATCACGCGGTAGCCGTCCCTGGTGAGTGCTCTCGCCCCGCCAGGGACCGCCGAAGTGCGGAAGGTGACATCGAGACCGGCCGCCGCCCACAGGGAGGCGACCATGTGGGCATGCAGCTCGGAGCCGCCCGCCTCCGGGTCGTCGAGGTCGCGCCAGGCGACGAAATGCACACGGCGGATCCCCGCTCGGGATGCCACCGCAGCGAGGTCTTCGAGGTCCGTCGGATCGGGCGATTCCTCGCTGGTCGACCGGCGCGAGCCGCCGACAAGGCTGCCCCGCAGGGGTGAGGACTTCGCGACGGCGCCGGCACCCATTCCGGCCTGCATGCCCGGCTCCGCTCCGGCCTCCGCGGCGAGACCCGCCCCATTCGCAGGCGCGACCCCCCCCGACTCGTCACCCATTTCGGTCACGTTAGCCCCGAGGCTCTTGATCCACCCGAAGCCGGTGGACCAACGCGAACCCGACGACGAGCACGGCGAGGACCGCCGCCTGTACGGCGAGGTCCGCCAGTGCGGTGGACCGAGGCGCACCGTGTGTCCCCAGGACCGCGACCGTCATGACCACGGCGCCTCCGATCAGGACACCGACCACCCAACGTCGGCCTATCGCCAGCAGGTACATCGTCAAGATCACCGTGACGCTGAGCATGATCATGGCCAGGACGAGCGGTGCCAAAGCGGAAGACGCGGCCGTGTAGGCGTGGTGGTACACGGTCGCCAACAACTTCTCGGGAGCGAGGAGGGCAAGGCCGAGAAGGAGAATCGAGGGCACGGCCAGCAGGACGAGGACGACGGCCAGCTGGCGGAGGGCATGCCCTCCTTCCCGCCAGCGGATTGCCGCCTCCGGCAGCAGGTAGCCGCCGAGCACGATGGCTCCGAAGACAATGGCCTTGCTCGTGACCGACACGGCTGCGTACGCGCCGCTGTGGCTCGGGTTGTCCCGCCCGACGACCAGGACGTCGACGTTCTGGAGTACGGCCACCATTGAGAGCGACACCCAGGCGACGACGAGGTCGATCGCAACCTGCCGGCGCTCGGTGGTGGCCGCGCCGAGAACCCGATCGGGACGTATCGCCGCCCTCCAGCCGGTCGTCGCCCAGGGGCGGGGCACGCCGCCACCTCCCCACGCGTGGACGGCGGCATACCGGGCATGGAGCGCCGCGACCACCTCGCCGATCAGGACGCCCACGGCTGCGCCGGACGGCCCGAAGCCGGCGAGCACCAGTATCAGGACGGCCACCAGGCGTACCCCGATCTCCACGACCAGGTTGACTGCGAGCGGCGAGTAGCCACGGCGCGCCTGGAGCAACCCGCGGTCGAGCGAGAGCAACATGAAGAAGGCCGCCGCGGTGAGGATGGCCGCGATGCCGATGCCGCTCTGCTGGTTCAACAACAACGCCACCCAGTGGCGGCTGGCGAAGACCACCGCCGCCCACAGGACAACCAACAGGGTGCACTGGCGGTGCACTCGCCCGGCCCAGCGGCGAACCAGGTGTCCGCTGCCGTCCTCGTGCCAAATCGTCACCCGGCGCACCACCGCGACCACCACCGCGGAGCCCGGCATGGAGATAATGAGGAACAGGCCGGTCAGCTGGTTCAGCACGCCGTAGCCGTGCGGGTTGAGCAACCGTGCCAACGCGATCGTCAGCACGACGCTGGCGCCGTTGGCGACCACGCCCGCGATGGCCAAGGGCCCCGCTTGCAGCAGCCCGGCGCGCATGGACTCGACGCCGGGTTTCGCAGCCGGGTCGACGAGGAGCTCCGCGCCGAGATTCGGACCGACTGCATTGGGAGCCAGCGACATCGCCGCGGGCACCCCTTCCACCAGGAGTTCTGCCGCTCCCGCCTCGGATTCGAGGTGTTCTGTCATGACCGCCGGCACCCCCGCCATGGCGGCGGAGACGGTTTCTTTGGGCGGACACCGGAGTTCGGTCTGACAGGTTGGTCGACCGTGCACCCCCTCTCAGCGGGCACACGAGCCATCTCGACCGAGGTTCCGGCCTCGGCTCCGCTGGAGCGAGCCGTTCCGTCCGAGAGCGAGGCCGACAGCAGCACTAGGGGCGCAGGCAAGGGCATAACTCTGGCACCAAACTCGGCACGGCGTGCGACCATTGCTGGACCGAGTGAGCAGCGTCCAGCACGAAATCAAGGAGAGCGCGGTGGCATCGGGTGGTCGCGACTTCGCCGTAGTAGACAGACCCCGAAGGCTCGCCCCGGTCACGCCTTTCAACTAGAGGTGCGTCGCCACGCCCTACCAGGTGTACCGGGCCCGGTGCTGCGGGAGGCGTGACTGGCCCAAATGATGGTGATGACCGCCGCGTGCTTGGAATGAACGTCGAGTCGACTCCCCCGCGCACGGGCCCTGGAAATGCGGAGCGTGGGCGGGGAGGTCTTCATGTTCGTGGTTGAGCGAGCATTAGAGACGCCGCTCTTGACACCAGTTCACGCGGCAAGCGGCGTCGCCCGCACACGGGCCTCCAGCGCTCCCAGCACAGGTTCTTGAACCTGGGTGTGGGACTCGGCATTGAGTGGTGACTGGACATCCGCAGATCAGCCCGGACGCCCGTGGTCATCCGTCTTGAAGGGCGCCAGTGAGTTGGTTCCGGTTGGTGATTCCAAGCTTGGCGAAAACTGCATAAAGGTGACTTTCGACCGTCCGCTCCGAGACCGTGAGTTCGGCGGCGATCTCTGCGTTGGTCGCCCCGTTCGCCGCGAGCGTGGCCGTCTCGCGTTCCCGGCGTGTGAGTGGGACGTCGGCGACTGCCCATTCGAGAGGTTGCGTTCGTGCTCCCTCACAGCGCTCGGACAGCTCCTTGGCGTCCCTGGCCGCTTCAGTGGCTCTCGCCGTCAGGCCCTCGCGTTGACGGGCGGCGGACGCGGTTGCCCACAGCTCGGCGGCCACCAGCCGGCGCCGATTCCGCGGAAGGCCTCCGCCGCGGTCTCCAGGTCAACCGTCGCGCCGGAGAGAACAGCGTCAGCATGGGAAGCGATGGCCGCCGACCACGCTCCGTCGACGTGCACCGCCAGCTCCCGGGTGCGTCCAGCCGCTTCGTGTTCGCCCAGACGGAGCAGATCGTCGAGGATGATGATCTCGAAGCTGCGTTGGCCCCGCGAAGCGCGAGATCCGCGGCCGCCCACAGTTGGTCGGTGGCAGACGAGATGCGGCCACTTTGGGCGTCGACCCAGGCCAGGCGCGTAGTCGATCAGGTCGGTAGGCCTGGATCTCGCTTCGATCCAAGATGACTGCTTCGGTCGCTGCCTCCCTCGCCTCCTCGTGATGGCCGAGCAGGGCGTGGGACTCGGCTGCGAGTGCGAGGCACCACGACGGATAGACACCCTGATTGGCACGCACACTGAGAGCGGCGTCGGTGAGGCGCCGACTGGCACTGCCGGCTCGGCCTTGGAACAGGAGAATCCGGCCCCGGTAGGCACCGGCCCGAGCCGCCACCTGGAGCGGAACCTGCGGAACCGCTTCCATGGCCAAGTCGACAAGCTCGAGGGATTCATCGGCACGCCCGGCGAAGAACAACGCAGTGCAGCGCGAAGACACTGCCCATACCGGTGCCGCGGGAAGAACGTGCTGAAGCCGCAAGGCCGGCTCAAAGGCCCCCTCGCTGAGCGCCAGCGCCTCATTGATACGACCGCCCATCACGAGGCTGCTCCCGACCGAGCCCAGTGACCCAACACGGACAGCTTCGTCTTCGACCGATTCGAGGGCGGCCATACCAAGCTCGGCTGCCTCGGTGAAGCGGGCACCAAAGGCAAGGAGAGTCGCCCGGTGGCATCGCAGGAGCGCTGTGACGGACGGGTCGGTTGCGGTGTGTTCGATCGACTGAAGAAGGTTGAGGGCCTCGTCGACCCGGCCGAGGCCGTGGCCTACGGTGCCGCTGATGGCATCCGACAGGTTTTCACGAGCCTTATCGTTCGCTCGTTGCCGACGAGCGGCACCAGAACGGTTTCGGCTTCCTCGAACCGGCTCTGGCCGAGCAGGGCTCGACCCAGCTCGAGTTGGCCAATGAACCCGTCACCTGGATGGACCCAGGATCGAGCCAAGCGTTCGGCCAAAGCGTGGTCGGAAAGCATATTCGCGGTGTCGCGTCGCTTCAGCGAGCAGCTCGGGGTCGGACGGCTCACCCGCCGCCTCCCGCAACAAGGCAAGTCTGAGTGCGTCGCCCGGTTGCTGATCATCACGATGGGCCAGGTCTTCAGCCAAGTCGTGATTGATCTGGCGGCGAAGAGAAACGGGCATGGTCGCCCGCAAGGTCTCGCCGAAAAGTGGGTGAACCAGTCGAACCAGCGTGCGGTGCCCGGCGCTGTCAACAGCGACGAGACCTTGTCGTTCCAGATCCGTCACCGACACGTCGGGGTCGAGACGTCGCGCACTTTGCAGGCTCAGCGGCTCGCCTACGGCCAGAACCTCGAGGAATCACCGTTCGGCGGAGCTCAGGCCGCCGAGGCGGGCGGTAACGGTCTCTTTGAGCCGCGGAGCTTGGCCCACGCCACCGGTCCAGCGCCACACGCCGTGGTGACGATCGAGCGTGCCGGCGTCAATGGCGTCGCCGATGAGCTCTCGTGCGAAGAGCACGTTTCCTTGAGTCGCCGCCCACATCCGATCGAGCGTGAAACTCTCGGTCAGACCCTTGAGGACCCGTTCGATCAGGCATCGAACTCTGCTCTGGAAATCGGTTGAAGCTCCAGCCGGGACACGATCCCATCACGATGAAGCGCCGTCACGGCGTCGGGTGCCGCATGTCCGCTGCGTAGGTCAGGAGCACGGTGGCGGCACGAGTCGTGGCGACATGGTGAACCAACGCGCCGAGTGCGGATCGAGTAGGTGCATGTCGTCGACCGCCAGGAGAGGAGGCTTGCCCTCCGCCTGGAGAATCAGATGGCGTCCGATGACCGCCAGCAAGTCGATCCGGTCGATCATCCCGAGATCCTCGGGCAACAAGTGGCGAAGGCGCCAAACGGGAGGGGTTGGGCAGACTCGGTGGCCGTGACCAACTCCACGTGGCAGTCCGTCGCTTCCTGGACCACTTCTCGCATAAGGCGCGTTTTGCCCACCCCGGCTGGTCCGGCCACGAGGACCCCAGCCTGTTGGGGATCGGCGATCGCCCTGGCGAGGTAGCCCCGCTCCTCGGTTCGACCGACCATCGGCCAGCGGTCCATGACGGACAGTCTGTCCGGGTTCAGGACAAAATCAGGATAAATCAGTACTTGCCACTGAGGACATCTCGGCCGGTGGTCGTCAGCATGACGAAATGGACGAGTCTCGGGCCGACGAGTCGCCCCAGGCGTATCGCATCGGGCTCCGTCTGCGAGCTCTCGGGGCCGATGACCAGCTCATCGCCGACTGCCTCGACATCGACCCCGAGGCATCGAGACCCTGCTCTACATCGGTGCCCGCAAGCTCGAGAACCTTCAGGAGCGCGCCCGGCTGATCGACCCGGCCGGCTCGGTCACGGCCCCGGGACCGGATTCCGAGCGAGCCGGACAGTCGTCCGGCAAAGAGGTTGGGGCGAAAGAAATCAGTACTCAGTACTGAGAGCCTGTAACCCGACATCCTTTACCGTTCGACCAAAGGGTGAAGCCTCTCCGGCGGGTTGAGATGAATCTCGTTTCTCAGCCGACCTGCCGCGGACGAGCACCAGGATCGATGCAAGGAGGAGCGATGTCCAGAATCAACCGAGCGACGTGCACCATTCTTCTCGGCGCCGCCATGTCGGCCCTTGGACTTCAGGTCGCCTTGGTGGCCCCGTCGGCTGCAAGGGCGTCGACGACGCCGTCCGTTTCCACATCTTCATCGGTCGCCGCCATGGCAAGGCCGAGGCTGCCGAGCTTGTTGGCGCCGACCGTCGCTCCGGCCACAGGTGCTCAACTGGCGCCCATCGGGTCGGTGGCTGGACCGGACACGAACGGCTCTTTATGGAAGATCAAGCGAACCCTCAACCACGTCGCTGGCGCCACCAATAGCGCTCTCTACGGGTTGTCATGCCCGTCGAGCACCGCCTGCATGGCCGTTGGGTCCTTCGGAAGCGAGGTCCTCAACGGTGGCCCTTCCAGTACCAGCGTGACACTCGCCGAGAGCTGGAACGGCGAGGCCTGGACGGCTGAAGCCACGCCCGACCCGGCCGCTGCCACCGCCAGCGAACTCAACGCCGTCTGGTGCTCGTCAACCACCGCCTGCATCGCCGTCGGGGACTACTACGACAGCGCGGGGAACGACTCGCCGTTGGCCGAGACATGGAACGGCACGACCTGGAGCATCCAGACGACGCCCACCCCGGCCGGCGGCACCGGAGCCGAACTGTGGGACATGTCGTGCACCTCGATCACCGCCTGCACCGCCGTCGGATGGTCCTACCTCACCGGCTCAGACGATTTTGTGACCTTGGCCGAGGTGTGGAACGGCACCGCCTGGAGCATCGAGTCCACCCCCAACCCCGCCGGATCGACCGACAGCGCACTGCTGGGGGTGTGGTGCTCGTCCGCCACGGCGTGCACCGCCGTCGGGGACGACAAGAACAGTTCGGGCGACTACGTGTCGTCGGCCGAGACATGGAACGGCGCGGCGCTGGAGTCTTCCAGCCATCCCCACCCCTGCTGCCGCCACCGGCCCCGAGGGGGCCGAGATGGACGGCGTGTCGTGCACCTCCATCACCGCCTGCATCGCCGTCGGCAACTACGAGAACAGCTCAGACGACGTACTGGTCTTGACCGAGATTTGGAACGGCACCGCCTGGAGCATCGCTGTCCACCCCCGTCCCCACTGGCGCCACCGACAGCTACCTGGACGGGGTGTCGTGCACCTCACCCACGGCGTGCACCGCCACCGGCGGCTACACCGACGCCTCGGGTGCCGGGGAAACGTTGGCCGAGGAGTGGAACGGCACCGCCTGGAGCGTCCAGTCCACCCCCAACCCAGCCGGCGCCACCTTCGGCGGGCTGTTTGAGGTGGCGTGCACCTCGCCCTCGGCGTGCATGGCTGTCGGCACCTGGCAGCACAACTCGAAGACCTACGACACCCTGGCGGAGAGCTGGAACGGCTCTTTATGGAAGATCAAGCGAACCCTCAACCACGTCGCTGGCGCCACCAATAGCGCTCTTTACGGGTTGTCATGCCCGTCGAGCACCGCCTGCATGGCCGTTGGGTCTTTCGGAAACGAGGTCCTCAACGGTGGCTCTTCCAGTACCAGCGTGACACTCGCCGAGAGCTGGAACGGCGAGGCCTGGACGGCCGAAGCGACGCCCGACCCGGCCGCTGCCACCGCCAGCGAACTCAACGCCGTCTGGTGCTCGTCACCCACCGCCTGCATCGCTGTCGGGGACTACTACGACAGCGCGGGGACGACTCGCCGTTGGCCGAGACATGGAACGGAACGGTCTGGAGCATCCAGACGACGCCCACCCCGGCCGGCGGCAGCGGCGCCGAGATGTACGGCGTCTCGTGCACCTCGATCACCGCCTGCACTGCCGTCGGATGGTCCTACATCACTGGCTCAGACGATTTTGTGACCTTGGCCGAGGTGTGGAACGGCACCGCCTGGAGCATCGAGTCCACCCCTGTCCCCGCCGGATCGACCTACAGCTCACTGCTGGGGGTGTGGCGCTCGTCCCCCACGGCGTGCACCGCCGTCGGGGACTACGAGAACAGTTCGGGCGACTACGTGTTGTTGGCCGAGACATCGAATGGCGCGGCGTGGAGTCTTTCAGGCGATTCCCACCCCTTCTGCCGCTACTGGCCCGGCCGGCGCCGAGATGTACGGCGTCCGTGCACCTCCATCACCGCCTGCATCGCCGTCGGCAGCTATGAGGACACTTCAGACCACGTCTTCGCCTTGACCGAGACTTGGAACGGCACCACCTGGAGCATCGAGTCCACCCCGTCCCCACTGGTGCCGCCAACAGCTACCTGGACGGGGTGTCGTGCATCGCCCCAACGGCGTGCACCACCACCGGCGGCTACACCACGGCTCGGTGCAGGGAAGACGTTGGCCGAGGAGTGGAACGGCACCGCCTGGAGCATCCAGTCCACCCCCAACCCAGCCGGTGCCACCTTCGCCGCTCTGTTCGGGGCGGCGTGCACCTCGCCCTCGGCGTGCATCGCTGTCGGTACCTGGCAGCACAACTCGAACACCTACGACACCCTGGCGGAGGCGGAACACTGACCGACGGCGGGGTGCCTGCACCGATGCCGTCGACGGTCACGGCCGCAATGCCTAAGAGGCAGAGCCCGAACCACGAAGGGCGGCGGACGCGAGTGCGACACATCTCGGTGCGCGCGCAAGGTGGGCGTGGCGTACCGGCCGGCGCGACCTTCGGCCCGACCCACGCAGGCGGCGAGTGTCGACGGCCGCACCGGCCAGCCGAGAGCGCCGCGACTCTGTGACACCGCGGGCGGACGCAGGTCAGTCGGCACGTCGTACCACACCCAGGCGCCGGCCTCGAGGGTGGGAAGCCGGCCCAGGACGGCCGTCATGAACGCTGCCGCGTAGGCCGGATCGCGGCCCTGCTCGACCAGCGACGCCGATCGGTTCGTGGCGACCACGACAGTGGTCACCTGCCAGGTGCGGAGCGCCTGGACGACGGCGGCACGCTCGGCGGGCGTGCCCGTCGGCAAATTGGTGTGGATCCCGAAGGCCAGGTCGACCAGCACGGCGAAACCCCGGCTCGCCGGGCCGGCCCTCGAGATCGTGCCCTGCGGTCCGCCCACGCCTGCCTGGCTGTAGTGCATGCGGTTCACGGCCTGCCAGGTCATGGCCGACTGGATTCCCGAGAACGGCGCGGGGTACGACAAAAGGACCTGGTTCGGGGGCAGTTTCGGCGCAACTTCTGTGTACCAGCGGGGCAAGACGACCGGGCGCATGGTGAAGGGCAGTCTCGAGCGGTACGTCGTTGCGATCGGGAGCAGCGCGGCAGCTGCCACCGCAGCCGCGGCCAACCAGACCAGGACCTTCCCGAGTGCCGGACCTCGTCGAGCGGGAGCACCGACCCCGCGGGCGAGCCGTTCGACCCGAGGTGCGAGTCGCCGGACGTGGTCGAGGATGATGCCGAGCATCACCGCAGCGGCGAGGAGACCGACGGCCATGAAGCGTTGCACGGCCACGTTGTCGAGCAAGGGAATCTTCGCCAAGATCGCGATCAGGCCCAGCTGGCCGTTGTGCCACTCGAGCGATCCGACGGCGCTCACGGCCAGCACGAGGCCGAAGAACCAGAGGCGCCGGTCCCGGAAGAAGGCAACCAGTCCCCCGACGAGCACGGCGAGGAGTCCCCAGCCCATGAAGGGTACGGAGAACCCCAGAGGCAGGCCCTCGTACCCGCCGAACGCGGCGTACGTACTGCCCGCAGGAGCGTAAAAGGGGTCCACGAAGCTCGAGGCGCGGGTGCCCCCGAGGAGCCGTATCAGCCTCGGCCAGATCGCTCCGGAGAGGTGACCCGGACCGGCGAGGGCGAACCAGGCGGGCCAGGCCAGCAGCACCACGCTGACTCCGGACCCCACGGCCAGGGCGGTAAGGGCATGGGGTGCACGCCGCCGCACCTCGTCCGGGTTGGCCACCAGGGCGGCACCGACCAACACCAGGATGCTCACCCCGGCCAGCAGGACCACGATCACCAGCAACTCGGTCGACATGAAGAACTGGACGAACAACAGGAGCCCGAGCACGGCGCCGCTCGTCCAGGCCTGGTGACGCTGGCGGACCAGGATCTCGTCGAGAGCGATCAGGATGAGCGGGAGCACCATCAGGGCCGCCGTCATCAGGTGGGCGAACTCCAGACTGGTGAGGACGAAGGGTGAGAAGCCGTAGAGCAGTCCGCCGAGGAAGGCGGCCGGCGTCCACGGAGCCCAGCGGCGGATCGCCGCGAAGGCGGTGAAGGCGGTGAGGGCGGGCGCAAGCGTGGAGGCGACGTTGAGGGAGGCGACGGGACCCCATATCCAGGTGACGGGGGCGAGGGGGATGCTGAGCCCGGTCACCGACGTCTGAGACAGGAGGTTCACCCCGCGGGGGTGGAAGAGAGCGGTCGAGTAGAAGGGGTTCTGCCAATGGGCGATGGCCGTCGCCGGCCATTGGAAGAACCAGATGAACAGGGCCGGGTCGCCGCAGCCGCACAGGGTGTGGGTGGAGGCGCCCGCCGTCCAGGCGTGCCACCACAGAGCCGTTCCCAGCACGAGGTAGGCCGCTCCGGCGCCGGCGTAGGGGACCCACCGGCGCCGGCCTCTCCCCGTCCCGCGTTCGGAATCGTGACGGCGGGTGTCGCCCGGGTGTTCCGGGTGCTCCTCGTGGTCAGGGTGGTCGGCCGGGCCCGACTCGTCGGCGCCCTCGGACACGCCGGGGCGATCTCTTCTCGGTCGCCTCCGCCCCGGAGGGGCCTCAGTGGGGGCAGGTTCGAGCGTCGTGGCGCCGGCCGCGGCCGGTGCCGGGGGTGTCGAGTCCGGGGGTGCCGAGTCCACGGGTGTCGAGTCCAAGGGTGTCGACATCGCCGCCCGATCCCCCTCGCTCAGCCGGCTTCACGAGCCCCCGCCGCCGCGACACGCCGAGGCAGGATTGGCGCGTCCGCGACCGGTCGAGCCGGCCTCGTGATACTCCTCTTCGACGTTGACCGACCAGATGTCGTGCGACGCCCCGTACATGTTCTCGACCGTCAGCATGGCCGTGTACATGGAGTGGTCCTGGTTGTTGTACTTGTGCATGCCGTTGCGCCCGACCGGGTGGACGTTGGGCGCTTCGGTCTCGAGCCACTTGCGGATGGTGGCCACGTTGTCCTTGTAGGCGAAGTCGTAATAGGGATACGCCTTGGGGACCCGCACCACGTAGCCCCGCTCGACGTCGCCGTCGGCGGCCAGACCGAGCGACACCAGCTCCTTGGTGCCGAGCGCGACGAGTTCCTCGTCGGCGGTGTCCCACATGGCGTCGCCCTCGAAGACGAAGTACTCGAGGCCGAGGCAGGTGCGGCCGTCCTTGACCAGGAACGGCGACCACGACCCGTAGTTCTGTATCCGGCCGACCTCGACGTCGGTGGAGTGGATGTAGATCCAGTTGTCGGGGAAGCTGCGCGACTCGGGCACGATCAGGGCGACCGTCAGATAGTCGCGGTAGTGCAGGTCGTCGGCGGCGGCCACCACCTCCGGCGGTGGAGGCGGCACAATGGTGTGCACGAGCTCCCGCATCGGCATGGTCGAGATGACGGCGGCGGCGGGCGCGGTCTTCGTCTCACCGCCCTGGGTGTACGTGACCGACGTGGCCCGGCCGTCCTCCACGTTGATGCCGGTGAGGCGGGCCTCCATCTCGATCCTGCCGCCGGCGGCAGCGACCTTCTCGGCGCAGACCTCCCACATCATTCCCGGACCGTATTTGGGGTACTGGAACTCCTCAATCAGCGTCGTGATGTCCGTCTGTCCCCGCTTGGGGAGGATGGCGTTCATCACCGCCTTGCGGAGGTCGAGGTTCTTGACCCGTTGAGCGGCCCAGTCGGCCGGCATCTCCGAGACGGGGACTCCCCACACCTTCTCCGTGTACGTCTTGAAGAAGTGGCGGTAGAGACGCCAGCCGAACCGGGCGACGAGCCACCCCTCGTAGTTGTTCTGGTCCTTGGGCGGGCGGATGCGCGCCCACACGTAGGAGAAGCCACAGAGGATCGCCTCCCAAATGCCAAGGTTCCGGAGGGCGTTCATCGCCTTGAGGGGGTAGTCGATGAACTTTCCCCGGTAGAAGATGCGGCTCATGCGGGGGCGCAACATGAAGTCGCCCTCGGGGAGGATCTCGTGCCACAGCTCCTCGACCTCGGGCACCTTCGTGAAGAACCGGTGACCGCCGAGGTCGAAGCGCCATCCGTCACGCACGACCGTGCGGCTGATGCCTCCGACCTGGTCGTCCGCCTCGAGCACGATCGGCCTCTGGCCGCGCTTGGTCAACAGGTAGGCCGCCGTCAGGCCACCGGGACCCGCACCGGCGATGACGACGGGTGGTTCCGTTGGCACTGCCACGAGCAGGTCAGGATAGTTGACCACCCACGCTCACCCCGGTCCGGGTCGCCAGAGTCCGCGTCTGGAGTCGCGAGCCGCTCGCCGGATCGACCGAAGTGGCACTTCGGGTGCAGTTATCCGTTCAGGGAACCGAGATGTTCAAGAAGGCCAGCAACGCGTACCCGGCCAAGGCGGCCCCGAGGAGGGAGAGCACGGCCCGCTCGAGGCGTGGCCAGGTCAGGATGGTCGCCGCGGCCATGCTGAGCGGAAAGGCGGAGAGGGCGTAGCGCTCGAACGAATCGAGGTTGGAGCCGGCAACGGCCACCGCGAGGACGGCCGCCGAGAAGAGCGTGTACGGCGCCGGGAGCCGGCGCCAGCACACGACGAGCATGGCCAGAGCGAGGAGCACCCAGGGAACGTGGAGGGCAGTCCCGACGTGGTGGTGCAACACCCCGGTGGCGTCGTGGTACAGCGTGGTGACCGGGTCGGCCAGGCCCCCGTGGTGGGAGCCCTGCAGCTGCACCCGTAGCGGTGCCCACCAGTCCCCCACCACGTGCTTCGACCAGCCGAGAAAGGCGGCGAAGCCGACGAAGGGGGCGACGGTGGCGACGAGGCCGATGAGGCGGGCACGGCGATTCAGCCGCGGCCACCAGCGGATCAGCTCGGCCGCCACGGCGAGCGCGAGCAGCACCCCGACCGGACGGGTGAGAGCGGCGCCGAAGGCCAGCACACCGGCGACGTCGAAGCGAGGACGTCGCTCGGCACCCCGTCGCAGAGCCAGGAAGCAGCCGATGGCGAAGACCAGCAGCAGCGACTCGGCGTAACCCATGACGAGGACGAACGCAGAGGGCAACAGGCTGAGTATCCAGATGCTGCGCCGAGCCGCGGCACGGTCGCCGAGCTCTCGGCGGGCCAGCACGAAGAGCATTGCGGTCGCAGCGAGGGCGGCCAGGTTGGCGAGCACCACGAGCGCCGCGCCGTCGTCGACGCCGGGCACCCAGGCGATCACGTGGGTCAGGAGCGGGACGGCCGGGAAGAAGCGCAGCGACTGGTTTCCGAGGGGCGCGTAGCCGACCCGGGCGATCGTCTCGTACCACCCGGCGTCCCACCCCAGCAGGCCCTGGTGCACCCGCAGGGTCACGCCGGGCGTCGTCGGGTGGGTCCGGTCCACGACGAAGTGAGCCACGCCGAGCGCGCCCAGAACGACGACCCGGGCGACGACGAAGGGGAGGAGCGCCTCTCTGAGCGATTCGGGCACCCTCATGAAGAGGGCTGTTGCCCTTCCCGGCGATTCGGCTCCTACCGGCTCTGTGGAACCGGCCTTCGGGCCGCCGACCACGGTGTCGTGGCCCGCCGTTTCGACCACGGGCCCGGCTGCTCCGACGATGTTGCTCACGGCTCACCCGCCCCGGCCGGTCCAAGACGTCGCCCGCTCCCGCCGGAATCGAAGGAGCGTCTCCCGAGGAGCGAGACACTCATGGCTTGGTCCGGGAACACCTGCGATATGGAGGAGAACGGCGATCTGCCGGATCCGACCGTAACGCACGCTGTCGGTCCGGTGCGATGTCCGCCCCGCCGGGGCTCTGGCCCGGATCGCCGTATCCGATCGCGCCCCCTCCTGACGGCGGCCGTCACCGCCTACTGCCCGTCGTCAGGACGACGGCATGGAGGGCGTGAACTCGGTCAGGTTCATCGGCTCGTAGAAGTTCTGAGGTTGAGTCGTCACGACGTTTCGGCCGCCGCCGCCGCGGCTGGTCGACGTCGTCAGCAACATGGCCGCGATCTGCTCGCACTTGATCCCGTAGGTCTGGTAGAGCGGCTGCCACACCAGCCAGATGTGCTTTCCCGCCGCCGTCGTGTCCAGCAGGACGGAGGAGAAGTGCTGGGGCGTGGCCTTGGCGACGGCTTGGCCGTAGTTGACCCAGTTCACGATGGCTGGGCCGGTCTCGCGGGGGAAGGTGATGAGGTCGTACTGGGAGGGGTCGTGGATCTGCCGAGCGACCGCCGGCCCCAGCTGGTCGGGACAGAACCCGATCACATCCCCCGGCTTGGCCTCGCGGTTGATGGCCGCCGCCACCTCCGTCGCCTGCGTCCGCTGCGTCGAGATGTTCTGAATCGACGAGAAGAGCCCGGCGGCGACCGCGGCCGTGACGAGGATCAGGCGCCCCTTCGGGTTCAACAGGGTCGTGGTCCCCAGGGCGACCAGCAGGATCAGGGGGAGGAAGACGACGGCGGCGTAGCGCGACGAGAAAGCGCTCGTGGAGAGGATGCCGCCGGCGATGGCCGCGAACAGCGTCCCGACGACCACGAAGGTGACCCCGCGCGCCCTCGGGCGGGTGCGCAGGTCCAGCTCGACGATCCGATCGCTCTTGCCCGCACCGAACAGGGCGAGGGCGAGCATGGCGAAGTAGATGATGGCGAGCAGTCGGCCCTGGTTGGTTCCCGTCGCCTGGGTCGATCCCTGGTTGTCGGTGAAGCCGGTGACGGCGTTGATGACGGCGGAGAAGTTCGGGGGCGCCGCCCAGGGCGTGCCGGTGTACTTGCTCTGGTAGATGAAAGTAGGCACCCAGGGCAGGAACAGCAGGCAGCCCAAAGCCAGCGCGATCAGGGCGCGCCACGGAGCATCCGCGGGGCGCCCCCGGTGGTAGCTGCGGAGGATGGAGATCCCAAGCCAGATGGCGGTGATCGCGATCAGGTACAGCGACCAGTACTGGGTGTAGAGCAGCGCGGCGGCAACGATCGCGACTGCCGCCATGTTCCACAGGTTCGGCGCGGCGATCGCCCGCTGTAGTGCGAGGAAGCCGCACCCGGTGAGCAGGATCACGAGCGCGTACATGCGCGACTCGGTGGAGTAGTAGACGGCGAAGGGGGCGCTGGCCAGGAGGACGAGGGTCGTCCAGGCCACGGCCCGCCCGCCGAAACGACGCCCACAGAGCCAGGCCACCGGGAGCGTCGCGACGCCGATGATGCCCGAGAGCGAGCGGACGGCGAGGTTGGACTGGCCGAAGAGGACGATCCAGAAGTGCAGCAGGACGTAGTAGAGCGGTGGAGCGCCGTCGTGCTTGAGGGCATTGGGGATGTCGTGCAACGGCAGGCGGGCGATGTCGACCGTCAGCGCCTCGTCGAGCCAGAGGGCCGACCGGGTCCAGAAGCGGAGCACGACGCCGGCGGTGACGACGAGCACGACACCGGCGCCGGCCACCATGCGGAGTCGGCCGCTGAGAGCTGGAATCTCCTGAACCGGTGGAACCCCTGAAACCCTTGGAACCCCTCGACCCTCCTGAACCCCCTGAGCTTCCTCAACCTCCACTGGCACGGGGCGCATGGTAGGACAAGGGCGTCCGGGTCTAGGATCAGGCGCCGCCAGGGGGGTCGGCATCCGGGGAACCGGCCGAGCCGACGAAACGAAGCGGCAGAGGCCGGTGACGACAGAGCCGGACCGAGCCGGAAGAGGCGGGGCCGGGAAGAGCAAGAAGAGCAAGCAGACAGCACGGAGGGTGGGAAGGCGCCGTGGGCCGCTACATCACGAAGAGAGTGGTGCTCCTCCTCATCATCATCCTCTTCGTGTCCGTCGTCTCCTTCTTCCTCGTCCACCTACTCCCGGGCAACCCCACCGCCACCATCCTCGGCCCGAACCAGACCCCCCAGAACGTCGCCATCGTCGACCACCAGCTCGGACTGGACAAACCCCTGTGGCAGCAGTACTTCATCTGGATCGGCCACGTCTTCCAGGGGAACCTCGGGCAGTCCTACACGACGCACCAGACGACGTGGAGCATCATTCAGCAGTCGTTCCCCATCGACCTCGAGCTGATCATCTTCTCGCAGATCATCGCCTTCGCCATCGCCTTCCCCATGGCGATGCACGCGGCGCGCCGGCCGAACCATTTGTTCGACCAGGCCTCGAACAGCACGACGTTCGCCATGCTGGCGCTGCCGCCCTTCGTCATCGCGCCGGTGCTCGTGCTGCTCTTCGCCGTGCACTGGCACGTCTTCCCCGGCCCGGCGTCGTACGTACCGATCACCCAGGACTTCTGGACGAACATCCACGCCATGCTGTTGCCCTCGATCGTGCTCGCCCTCGGGGGCATCGTGGTGTACTTCCGCCTGCTGAGGAACGACCTCATCTCCACCCTCCAGGAGGACTTCATCACGATGGCCCGCTCGAAGGGTTTGTCCGACCGGCGCATCATGTGGCGCCACGCGCTGCGACCCTCGTCGATCTCCCTCCTGGCCTCGGCCGGGGTCACCATCGGCAGCCTGATCGCGGGCACGTTCGTGGTCGAGCTGCTCTTGCAGATGCCGGGCCTGGGGTACCAGCTCATCTCGAGTGTGAACCAGGACGACTACACGGTGGTCCAGGGGATCACCCTCTTCGTCGCCGTGGCCATCGTGCTCATCAACTTCATCTTCGACTTCCTCTTCACCATCGTCGACCCGAGGATCGCCCGTGAGTAGCGTCACCGCCGAACACAAAGAGGCCTTTGCCGACATTCGGGAGGAGATCGCCGCCGAAGAAGCGGCTGATCCGAACAAGAAGAAGCTCGGTCTGCTGTTCTGGATGGCCTGCGGCTTCATCGTCCTGGTGGCGGTCCTCGCCACCTTCGCCAACCTCCTCCCGCTCCCGAACCCGGACCTGGGTAACTACAACAGCGTGCAGAACGGTGGGCCCAGCTGGAGTCACCTGCTGGGCACCGACGACCTCTACCGCGACATCCTCAGCCGGCTGATCTACGGTGCCCGGGTCTCGCTCATCGTCGGTTTCGGGGGGACGCTGATCGGTCTGATCGTGGGCGGCATCCCGGCCATGATCTCCGCCTACCGGCGAGGTCGCGTCGACACTGCGCTGAACACGGGCTCCTACATCGTGCTCGCCTTTCCGGCCATCGTGGCCGTGATCGCCATCGTGTCGTTCTGGGGACACTCCATCTTCAAGATCACGCTGGTGATCGGGATCGCCGCGTCTCCCCTGATCTTCCGGGTGGTGCGGGCGTCCACCCTCTCGTACGCCACGCGTGACTTCGTCCTGGCGGCCAAGGCGCTGGGAGCCAGCGACACCCGCATCATCTCGCGGGAGATCCTGCCCAACATCATGCCGACCGTCGTGTCCTTCGGCCTCATCGCGGTGGCCACCATCATCGTCCTGGAGGGCTCGTTGGCCTTCCTCGGGCTCTCCGTACAGCCGCCGACGCCGAGTTGGGGCAACATGCTCAACGAGGGGGCCAGCCTCCTGACCGGCGCCAAGGGTCAGACCAATGTGTGGCTGGTCATCTTCCCCGCCACCGCCATGTTCCTCCTCCTGTTCAGCCTCAACATCGTGGCGGACAAGTTGCGGGCCTACTTCGACGTGACCGAGATCAAGTTGTGACCGAGGAGCGCGGCCCTCTGCTCCAGGTGGAGAATCTGGACGTCTCGTTCGCCACCTCGCGGGGCCCACTCAAGGCGGTGCAGGGGGTCTCACTGACCCTGGAGCACGGCAAGACGCTCGGCATCGTGGGCGAGTCGGGGTCGGGCAAGACGGTTCTTTCCCGCGCCATCATGGGACTGTTGCCGGTCGCCTCGACCACGCAGACCGGTTCGGTTCGCTACGACGGGACCGAGATCCTCAATGCCCCCAATGACCAGCTGCGCAAGCTCTGGAGCACGCACATCGCCATGGTGTTCCAGGACCCGATGACGTCGCTCAACCCGGTGCAGCGCATCGGGAACCAGATCACCGAGCCACTCAAGATCCACCTCAAGCTGAGCAAGAGCGAGGCCAAGGAGACCGCACTCTCGCTCTTGATGCAAGTGGGCATACCCTCCCCCGTCGAGCGTTACGAGGCCTACCCGGCCCAGCTGTCGGGCGGCATGCGCCAGCGCGTGATGATCGCCATCGCGCTGGCCTGCGCCCCGAGGTTGCTCCTCGCCGACGAGCCGACGACGGGTCTCGACGTGACCGTGCAGGCCCAGATCCTGGACCTGCTCGGGAAGTTGCAGCACCGAGCGCGAGATGGCGATGATCCTGGTCACCCACGACCTGGGCGTCGTCGCGACGAGAACAGACGAGATCATTGTGATGTACGCCGGCAACGTGGTCGAGCGCGCGCCCACGAACGTCCTCTTCAAGAGCATGGCCATGCCGTACACCGAGGCACTGCTCGACTCCACGCCCCGCCTGGCCAACCCGAGCCACACCCGCCTCACGGCGATAGAGGGCCGTCCGCCCGACCTGCTCAACCCGCCCGCCGGCTGCCCCTTCTCCCCGCGCTGCCCCTACGTACAGGACAAGTGCCACACCGAGAAGCCGCCGCTGGTTGAGGCGGAGCCCGGCCACAGCTACGCCTGCTGGTTCCCGCTGCCCGGGGGCACGGGTCGCTCGATACCCATCGTCACGACGCCGGTCACGACCGACGGCTCGCGCGCCACCACCCCGGTCATCACCGACGGCTCGGGCGCCGACACCCCCGCGGTCCCCGACGAGACGAACACCGCTCCCGTCGGCGGCACCGAGTCCCGGGAGGCCACCGCGTGACCGACACCGTGACCTCCGCCGCGGCTCCGCCCGACGCTCCGGTGGACCCGCTGCTCACCGTCGAAGACCTCCACGTGACCTTCCAGAAGGGGAACCAGGCCATACAGGCGGTGGCCGGGGTCAGCTTCACCTTGCGCCCGGGCGAGACGCTCGGGCTGGTGGGCGAATCCGGATGCGGGAAGACGACCACGGGCCGTGCCGTCGTGCAGGTGGAGCGGGCGACCTCGGGAAAGATCCGGTTCGGCGACACCGAGCTCACCGCCCTCGGTCGCGGCGATCTCCGCACGCTGCGCACGCAGGTGCAGATGATCTTCCAGGACCCGATCTCCTCGTTGAACCCGAGGCGCCGCGTCGCGCGACATCGTGGCCGAGCCGCTCACCATCTGGAAGATCGGCACCAAGGACGAGCGCCAGAAGGCGGCCTACGCCATGTTGGACCAGGTCGGCATCGATCCCTACCTCAACGGCGGTCGCCGGCCGCGGGAATTCTCCGGCGGCCAGTGCCAGCGCATCAGCATCGCCCGGGCCCTCGTGCTCAAGCCGAAGCTGCTGGTGTGCGACGAGATCGTCTCCGCCCTCGACGTCTCGGTGCAGGCCCAGATCCTCAACCTGCTCGAGGACCTCAAGAACGAGTTCAGCCTGACGGTGCTCTTCATTGCGCACGACTTGGCGGTGGTGAAGAACGTGAGCGATCGCGTCGCCGTGATGTATCTCGGCCGGCTGTGCGAGATCGCGCCTTCCGACGTGCTCTACCAGGCGCCCGCACACCACTACACGTCCGCGCTGCTGGCGTCTGCGGTCGAGCCCGATCCCGAGGCGCCTCGCAACACGATCGCTCTGACGGGCGAGCCGCCGAGCCCGATCAACCCGCCCTCGGGCTGCCGCTTCCGCACCCGCTGCCCGAGGGCCGAGGCCCGCTGCGCCGAGGAGGTGCCCGAAATGCGGGACATCGCCCCGGGCCACCAGGTCGCCTGCCACTTCCCCATCGGGAGTTGACGAGGTCCGAGGGCGAGGCGGCCGCCCCGTCCCACCGCCGGCTCGTCGCGGCGGCCGGCCCCGAGTTCCCGGACCTCCACGACGACTGGCCGCTGCTGCGGGCTGCCCTGGCCCGCCGGGGCGTGGACGCCGGCACAGCGGTATGGAGCGACCCTGAGGTCGACTGGACGGCGTACGGCCTGGTCCTGGCGAACGGGGTGTGGGACAACATCCACCACGTCGACGAGTTCCTGGCCTGGGTCGACCGCGTCTCGGGGACCCTCGGCGTACCGGTCGTCAACGCGTCGGCCGTCCTGCGCTGGAACATAGACAAGCGCTACCTCCGGGACCTCGAGGCGGCCGGCGTCCCCGTCGTCCCGACGCTCTGGGCGGAGCCCGGGGGCGAGACCGGCCCGGCCACGTCCGACGAGGGCCACCCCGAGTCCTCGGACCTCGACCTCCCCGCCGGCGAGATCGTGGTCAAGCCCTCGGTCTCAGGGGGCGGGTTCCAGACGGCGCGTTACCTGCCGTACGAGCACGGCCCGGCCCGCCGTCACATCGCCGAACTGACGGCGTCGGGGCGCACCGCCATGGTGCAGCCCTACCAGCGGGCCGTCGACGACGTCGGTGAGGTCGGGCTCATCTTCCTCGGGGGCGCGTTCAGCCACGCGATGCACAAGGACCCGATGATCCGCCGGGGAACCGGACCGCGTCCGAGCCTGATAGAGAACCAGGTCGTGACGCCGGCCACTCCCTCGGACGCCCAGCTCGCCCTGGGCCACGCCGCCGTCGCGGCGGCGGAGCGCCTCCACGGCCCCGTCAGCTACGCCCGGGTGGACACGGTCGAGGACGACGACGGTCGCCCGCTGGTCCTCGAGCTCGAGCTGCTCGATCCGGCCCTGTTCTTCGTCATCGACCCCGCCGGTGCGGACCGTTTCGCCCGCGTTCTGGCCGACCTGCTCGGCTCTCCCCACGAACGCGGCCTGGCGCCGCGACCTGGGTGACCGGGCACCCGGGCCTGTGGCTCAGCCCTACGTCAGCGCCACCGCCGCGTCGGGCTCGACCACCCGGAAGGTGAAGCTCTCCTCGAGATAGAGCCGCACCACGGAAGCGTCATGGTCGGTGTAGCCGATGGAGAGGTCCTGGCCCGCGTCGATGACGAAATCTCCACCTCTCATGCTCAGCACGATGCCCCCCGCGAGACCGGGAGACCAGACCAGCGGACCGCCGAGGATCTTGCGCAGATGATCCAGGAGCAGGTGCCCGCCGTGCTCGGTGGTCTCGACGATCCCGGTGTAGATGTCCGGGCAGATGGCCAAGCCGTAGGGGCCGCCGATGCCGGACCGGCGCAGCACGTCGACCGCCCGGGCCACCGCCCTCGGGCACTGCTCCATGTCTTCGCCCAAGGGCAGCGGAGCGTGGGAGGTCGACTCGGTGATGCCGAGGATGCCGGCGTCCGCATACCCGTGGAAGACGGCGGCGTTCTCGGCCAGTGCGATCTGGCTGACCGCTTCGTCGAGCTCGGGCAGCTCGATGTTGTCTGCGCCCCGGTCCGCGTCGTCGAGCTCTTCGCGCGAAACGCTGAACGACGCTCGCAGCTCGACGAGGGGCAGCACGCGCCGGCGGACGGCCGAGACGCCCTCGGCCGGCGACGGCACCTCATCGACCCGCCCCAGGTCCGTGGCCGAGTGGCCCCAGCCGTGCGGGCCCGACAGGTCGACCAGCTTGCGGGCCGCCAGTTGGGTCACGAGCCGGCTCTTCGCCTCGTCTTCGATCTGTCCCCACGCGGCGTCGGAAACGGGAGCGAGCTCCCGGTACAGGTGGTCCATCACTCCCACCCCATGAGGCTGCCGATCCCGAGTGTGCCTGACCCGGTGCCCCTCGCGGCGCCCGCCGCCGCTCCCCCCCACCGTCGCCCGCGGCGGCTTCCGCCTCGACCTCGGTGACCGGTTCCGTCGTGAAGAGGTACGTCCGCAGATGCGTGTCGAGCACCGGGTCGCGGCGCCGGAGCCACTCCAGCGTCATGGATGCGTGCTCCTTCTCCTCGTCGCGGTTGTGCGCCAGGACGTCGGCCAGGCTCGAGTCGTTGGTGGCGTGGACCCTCTGGTCGTACCAGTCGACCGCCTGGAACTCCTCGATCATGGAGGTGAACGCACGGTGCCGGTCGATCGTGTCCTCGCCGAGCAGCTCTGCCGCCTCGTGCAGCCCTTCACTTGCCATGGCTCACCGTTCTCCTGTCGTCAGTCAGTGTCGTTGGCCCTGCCGGTGGTGCGGCTGACATTACCGGTTCCGTGTCGTGCTCCACCCGGGACGGCCGGGCGGCGTCCGAGACGGCCGCGCTCAACGTCTTCGGCCGGCCGAGTCAGCCGGCTCCGTGAGCGGAGCGCCAACGTTCGAAGCGATAGCCGGTCCCGCCTTCGCGCTCCTCGGCGCCGCGGCTCGGCCAGCACGAAATCGTCCCGGTAGGGCGGGAAGAATTTCGTGCAGTCGAAGTCGCCTTCGACCTGGGTGAGCACGAGCTCGTCAGCCTGGTCGATCGTGGAGGCGTAGACGGCCGCGCCGCCGATCACCCAGATATCCTCGGCAGGCCGGTCCCGCGTGAGCTCTTGGAGTGTGGCGATCGGGTCGAAACCCTCGCGCAGCGGCCCGTCTTGTGATGTGAGGACGTAGTTGTCCCGGCCGTGCAGAGGGGCGTCGAACTCGGTGTAGGTCGATCGTCCCATGACGATCACACCCCGGAGGGTCTCCCGGCGGAAGTGCGCCTTGTCGCCTGGGAGGCTCCACGGGATTCCTTTGTCGGTGGCAATGCCGCGCTCGGCGTCGAGCGCGGCGATCAACCGGATCATGTCGAGGTCGACGCGGGCTCCCGCTCCATGCTCTGGACGTCGAAGTAGACCGGGAGCAAGAACTTCACGTAGAAAGCGTGCACGGTCAGCCCGGGGTACACGAGGTCGTCGTAGCGGCGGATCTTGACCCGGTCGTCCTTGTCGGCGTAGCGCTCGCACTCCTCGAGGAGCCGGTCGACCTCATCGCGGGTGTCCTGAAGGAGGCCCAGGTGGTCGTAGCCCGGAGAGGACATCGGCTTGTCGCTCTCCGCCAACAGGATGAACTGGTCGGCGTCGGGCATGAGGATGTGGCACGTCTGGCCCACCACCTCGGTGTCGAGGCCGCGCCAGCCGAAGACCGAGCCGTAGAAGGCGTCGACCTCCTCGCGGAACTCTGTGGTCAGCGTGCCGACGGGAAACGTGAGCTCCATGTGGTTGAAACGCATCCGGGCGTCCTCCTCCTGGGGGTCTCGGTGATCTGGACCGGCAGGTCCGCCGCCGACTCTGACGCGCCCCGGGCTCAGCCCTGGCCGGGCACTCCGAAACTGGCTGCTTCCCGGGGCGAGCCATGCCAAAGCGGTCAGGGCACTGCTACTAGCTTCCGAACGGACTTGGTGAGAACCTGGTGTCGGTCGGCAGGGGAAGTCAAGGAGGCGGTATGGGGGGCATGCGCCGAGCGGCTGTGGCAACAGCGATGGCGGCTTTGGTCTTGGTCGTGGCCTCGCCCGCGGTCGCTGCGACGCCGAGCGGCGGCTCGGCTGGTGGCGAGGAATGGCCCATGTTCATGGGCGGCTTCACTCATGCGGGCGCAAGCCAAGCGGTCGGCCCTTCGTCGCCGGCCGTCAGTTGGAGACTCGAACCCGATAGCTCATACGCCGATCGCGGAATTTCTCCTGTTGTCGGGAGCAATGGAACCATCTACCTCTTGCAGAAGAAGGCGGGCGGCACTGTTGATTCCGCGCGCTTGTCGGCGATATCTCCGACCACGCACAGGACCTTGTGGTCGTGGTCGGGGGCGGGCAAACCTTTTTACACCACTCCCGCTGTCGCATCTGATGGAACCGTCTACGTGATGATGGACAGCGACGAGGGGGGGGACGCAGGGGATCTACGCCATTGGGAGGGGCGGCACGACACTGTGGGCGGACCACAACTTGACGACGGCCGACACCGGACCACCGACGATCGGCCCGGACGGGACGGTATACCTCGAAGACTCGAGGGCTGACCTGTACGCGCTGAATCCGAAGAACGGACACGTCGACTGGACCTTCGCCGGCTCCACCAGCACGTCGTACGAGGGATACTCGCCGACCATCTCCCCTGATGGCACGACGGTGTACCTCACGAGCAACGGTGGTGATCTCTACGCCTTGTCGGCCGGGCCGACCGGCGGACAACTGGAGTGGACGTATCAGATAAACGCAGAGCCACGTGCCGATATCTTCAACGCACCCGCCGTCGGTCCCGATGGCACGATCTACCTGACGACCGGAGGACCCGACGGGAACTCGCCTGGCTACATCGATGCCGTGAATCCGGACGGCAAGCTCAAATGGACGTACGTCTCCAACGGCGCGTTCCAAACGACCCCGGCGGTCACGGCCGCCGGACAAGTGGTGGCCGGCAACAATGTTGGGACCGTCGTCGCACTCGAACAATCCGACGGCACGTTGGCCTGGTCGTACGCTGCCCGTGGAACCGAAAACGGGTTCTACAATTCATCGGCGGCATCGGACGCTGACGGGAATATCTACATTCAGAATTCGCTGCGTGTCATTGCCCTCAGTCCGAATGGGGCGGTCCTGTGGACCGCGTACCACAGGACCTACGTCGGTGCCTCGCCCGCGCTGGACGACTCCGGGACTCTCTACGTCACCGGGAGCCTTGACAACCAGAGTGATCCCACCGCACCCCTGATCGCCTACGAGTCGGGCGGTTGACGGCAGTTCCCTGAGTCGCCGAATGGCGCTTACTCCGCTGCCGGGGTGTCGCGTCGGCAGCGTCGGCAGCGTCGCCCACGGCGGCGACTGAGCTCTCGGCGACCTCGCCGCCTGCTGAGCTCTCGGCCACCTCGGCGACCGGGCCGTCTGCTGAAGCCTCGGCGACGGCTGAACCCGCGTCGACCTCGCCGGCGGCTGAACCCGCGTCGACCTCGCCGCCCTCGCCGT
>CAWGHA010000035.1:0-26435 GCA_963822265.1 uncultured Acidimicrobiaceae bacterium | reverse complement strand
CTCCTTCCTGGCTGGTCGCCACGGTGCGCCTCCGAGTATTCCAGACCCTGCCGGGCGCGGCCACGGCGCGGCCACGTTGTGGCCGAAGGGGCCGACAGGCGGTGCTCGGCATCTGACGAGCCGCCAGATCCCAGGCAGCCGCTGAACAACTCACCGAGGTCGTTGCACGGGCGCGGCGAAACGATGACGGGCTGCGGGTCGGTTTCCTTGTGTTTTGGCTTTCGAACTGCTTTGATGCAAGCCCTAGGCCCTTGGCCGATGTGGCACGACGGGAGTAGCGAGATGCGCCGCAAGTCGCTGTTGGTCGCGGCGGTCACCACGATCTTCGCCGCCCTCCTCCCTCTCTTCCCCTCCTCGGCGTCGGCGTCGGTGCCGCCACCGACGATCAGCACCTTCAGCCCGACGGAAGGGACAGTCGGCACGACCGTCACCATCGAGGGCACCAACTTGGCCGATGCGACGGAGGTGAGGTTCGGCAAGATCCAAGCGAGCGTCGTCGTCGACACCCCCACCGAGGTCCAGGTGCAGGTCCCGAGCAGGGCGAGAACCAGTTACATCAGGGTCACGACGCCAGGGGGAATCGCGACGAGTGGCCGCAGATTCGTGGTTACCGGCCCTCCTCTCGCGGGCGTGGTGAGCGTGGTGAGCAACGGACAGAGTTACTGTGCCGTCTTGACCTCAGGCGGGGTCGACTGCTGGGGGTCCGGCTATCTCGGCCAGCTGGGCGACGGCGACTACTACTCCAGCGGCAACCAGGGCAGCGCCTTTCCGGTGTCGGTGCTCGGAGTCGGTGGCAGCGGCACCTTGGCCGGCGTGGTGAGCCTGACGAGCGGCGCCAACGATTACTGCGCTCTCTTGACCTCGAGCGGGCTCGACTGCTGGGGAGCGGGCAACCTGGCGGAGCTCGGCGATGGCGCCTACGCGAACAGCGCCGTTCCGGTGGCGGTGCTCGGAGTCGGTGGCAGCGGCACCCTGGGTGGCGTGGCGAGCGTGGCGAGCGACGGAAGGGGCTCTTGCGCTCTCCTCGACTCCGGTGGGGTCGACTGCTGGGGTTGGGGCTACTACGGCCAGCTTGGCGACGGCATCCCCTACAGCGACAGTGCCGTCCCCGTGGCGGTGGTCGGAGTCGGTGGCAGCGGCAGCATGGGCGGCGCGGTGAGCGTAGTAGCCAGTAGACTGAGTATTGGTAGCTATTGCGCTCTCCTCAGCTCGGGTGGGGTCGACTGCTGGGGATTCGGCTTCTTCGGCGAGCTCGGCGACGGCATCTTCTACACCCCAGACACCACGGGCAACGAGGGCAGTGCGATCCCGGTAGCAGTGGTCGGAATCGGTAGGAGCGGCACCCTCGGCGGCGTGGCGAACCTTGTCACCACGGGACCTGGGGGTGCCACGAGCTATTGCGCTCTCCTGACTTCGGGCGGGGTCGACTGCTGGGGATACGGCGTGCAAGGTGAGCTCGGCGACGGCGTCTCCGACAACGAAAGTTCGGTCCCGGTGGCCGTGCTCGGAGTCGGTAGGAGCGGCACCCTCGGCGGCGTGGAGAGCCTCGCCAGCGACGGAGACGGGAGCTATTGCGCTCTCCTGACCTCGAGCGGTGTCGACTGCTGGGGATACGGCCATAACGGTCAGCTCGGTGACGGCATCGACTACCTCAAGACGAGCAACCTGGGCAGCGCCGTCCCGGTGGCGGTGCTCGGAGTCGGTGGCAGCGGCACTCTCGGCGGCGTGGTGAGCCTCCTGGGCAATGCAAGAGGCCTCTGCTCCGTCCTCACGTCGGGCGGAGTCGACTGCTGGGGAGCGGGCTATCACGGCCAGCTGGGCGACGACTCCTTCGCAACCAGTGCCTTCCCGGTGGCGGTGGTCGGAGTCGGGGACACGGGTCCACTCTCGGGAGTTGCCGGCCTGACCGGCGATCTCGGAGACGAAATCGGGACTCGAGGCGGCTACTGCGCTCTCCTCGCCACCGGCGGAGTCGACTGCTGGGGAGACGGCGAAAACGGCCAGCTCGGGAACGGCGTCTTCTACACCACCGGCCACGAGGGCAAGGCCATCCCGGCAGCGGTGGTCACCGCGCCTACGAGTTGACGAGGTGGGCTCGCTGAGATCGCTGTTTCGGGGACTGTCCGGTCCGCTCGGTTCCGCGGATCGATCCGTCCTGGAGAACTCGAAGGTCTTCTGACTCTGTATCAGGTGGCGTATCAGGTGACGTCCGCCGCCCTGGCTACGCTCCCCGCGATGGATCTGCGAGACCTCCCCGAGGAGGTGGTGTTCCGCGACGAAGTCCGCCGGTTCCTCGACGAGAAGCTCGTCGGGGAGTTCGCCGAGCTCGGGGGCCGCGGCGGCTCGGGCGACGAGACCTACGGCTTCGAGGTCCGCCGCCGCTGGGAGAAAGTGCTGGCGGAGGGGGGTTGGATCGGCCTGGGCTGGCCGCGACGGCACGGCGGGCGGGGCGCCTCCATGACCGAGCAGGTGATCTTCAACGAGGAATACGCCCGGGCCGGCGCGCCGGGCCGGGTCAACGTGATGGGCGAGGGCCTCCTCGGCCCGACGCTCGTCCACTACGGCACCCCGGAGCAGCAGGCCCGCTTCCTGCCGCCCATCCTGGAAGGCTCCGAGCTGTGGTGCCAGGGCTACTCGGAGCCCGATGCCGGGAGTGACCTGGCCAACGTCAAGACGAGGGCCGCGCGCGACGGGGACGAGTGGGTGGTGAGCGGGCAGAAGGTCTGGACGTCGCTCGCCCACCAGGCCGACTGGTGCTTCGTCGTCTGCCGCACCGACCCCGGTTCGGCACGCCACCGGGGCTTGTCGTACCTACTCGTCCCGATGGACCAGCCGGGGGTGGAGGTGCGCAAGATCAAGCAGCTCACCCGGACCAGCGAGTTCAACGAGGTGTTCTTCGACGGCGCCCGCACGGATGCGGACAACGTGGTGGGCGCGGTGGGGGAGGGGTGGCGCGTCGCCCTCGCCACCTTGGCCTTCGAGCGCGGCGTGGCGCTGCTCGGCCACCAGCTCTCCTTCCGGCGCGAGCTCGACCAGGTCTTCCGCGTCGCCCGCGAGCGCGGCCGGTCGTGCGACCCCGTGCTGCGCCAGCGGCTGGCCCAGGCGCACATCGAGCTCAGCATCATGCGCTACAACACGCTGCGCAGCCTCTCGGGTGTCGACGGTCCGGTGGCGCCGCCGGAGGCGTCGATCGCCAAGCTCTACTGGGGCAGCTGGCACCGCGCCATGACCGAGCTCGCGCTGAACGTCCTCGGCCCGGCCGGCACGGTGCTCGACGGGGAGGCACTGGTGGAGAACGAGGGGTACGCGCTGGACGACGTCCAGCGCGCCTTCCTGTTCTCGCGCTCGGAGACCATCTACGGCGGGTCCAACGAGATCCAGCGCAACATCATCGGCGAGCGCGTGCTCGGACTGCCGCCCGAGCCCAAGGTGGCGCCATGAGCTCGACCAGGCTCGACGCACCGTTCGACCCCCCGCCGCCGCCCGCGCCTCCCGGCGGGCACGGCCTCCTGACGGGCAAGGTCGTCCTGGTCACCGCCGCCGCCGGGACGGGCATCGGGTCGGCCACCGCCCGCCGGTGCCTGGAAGAGGGTGCGTCCGTGGTCGTCTCCGACGCCCACGAACGGCGGCTGGCCGAGACGGCGGAGCAGCTGGCGGCGGAGGCCGGAGCCCGAGGCGATGACCGCGTCCTCGCCCTCGCCTGCGACGTCACCTCGGAGTCCCAGGTCGGCGCGCTCTACGACGGCGCGGCGGCCCACTTCGGCCGCGTCGACGTCGCCGTGCACAACGCCGGCCTGGGCGGCACGGTGCCGCTGGTCGAGATGACCGACGAACAGTGGTCGACCGTGCTCGACATCACGCTGACCGGCACCTTCCGCTGCACGCGCGCCGCGTTGCGGATGATGCTGCCGCGGCGGAGCGGGGTCGTCGTCAACAACGCGTCGGTGCTCGGGTGGCGGGCCCAGGCGGGCCAGGCCCACTACGCCGCGGCGAAGGCGGGGGTCATGGCGCTCACCCGGTGCGCCGCCGCCGAGGCGGCGCCGGCCGGGGTGCGCGTGAACGCGGTGTCGCCCAGCCTGGCCGAGCACCCCTTCCTCAACCGGGCCATCCCCGACGAGGACCTCGCCGTGCTGCGCCGGCGCGAGCTCTTCGGCCGGGGCGCCGAGACCTGGGAGGTGGCCAACGTGATCGTCTTCCTGGCCAGCGACTACTCGTCGTACCTGAGCGGCGAGGTGGTCTCGGTGAGCAGCCAGCACCCGTGAGCGGCATCGGCGGCGCGCCGGCGGAGGCGGAGGACCCCCGCGCCGATCTGACCTGGGGAACGATCCCCCGGCTGGTCGAGGACGCCGCCTCGCGCCATGCCGGCACCGAGGCGCTGGTCGACGGCGCCGTTCGCCTGACCTACGACCAGTTGGCACCCGAGGTGGACCGCTACGCCCGCGGTCTGGTCGCCGCCGGCGTGCGGGCGGGGGACCGGGTCGCGCTGTGGGCGCCGAACTGCGCCGAGTGGATGCTCGCCGCGCTCGGCGCGCTGCGCGCCGGCGCCGTGCTCGTCCCGCTGAACACGCGCTTCAAGGGCGGCGAGGCGGGGTACATCCTGCGCACGTCAGGCGCCGCGGTGCTGCTGACCGTGCGGGGCTTCCTGGGGGTCGACTACCCCGCCCTCTTGAAGGGCGAGGACGTGGGCGCGCTGGAGCGGGTCGTCCTGCTGCGCGACGAGGAAGCGGGGTCCTCCGTGTCGCCCGCGCCGGTGAGCGGCCTGGGCGAGCTCCTCGACGCGGGCGCGGGCATCGGAGCGGACGAGACGGCGGCGCGGGCCGCGGCCGTGCAACCCGGCGACGTGTCGGACCTCGTCTTCACCTCCGGCACGACGGGCCACCCCAAGGGCGCGGCGACGACGCACGCGCAGTCGTTGCGCACCTTCGGCACCTGGGCCACCATCGTGGGCCTCGGCCGGGGCGACCGCTACCTCGTGGTGAACCCGTTCTTCCACACCTTCGGCTACAAGGCCGGCATCCTGGCCTGCCTGATGGCGGGGGCGACGGTGATCCCCGAGCCGGTCTTCGACGCCGGGCGGGTCATGGAGCGCATTCAGTCGGAGCGCGTGACCGTGCTGCCCGGCCCTCCCACCCTCTACCAGACGCTGCTCGCCGACCCGAGCCGGCGCGATCACGACCTCTCGTCCCTCCGGCTCGGGGTCACCGGTGCCGCCGTAGTGCCCGTGGATCTGGTCGAGGCCATGGGGGCCGAGCTCGGTTTCACCACGGTGCTCACCGCGTACGGGCTGACCGAGTCCTGCGGCACGGTCACGATGTGCCGGCGCCACGACCCGCCGGCGGTCGTCGCGGCGACCTCGGGCCGGGCCATCCCCGGGCTCGAGGTGCGGGCCGTCGCCGCCGGCCGTGCCGTTCCACCGGGCGAGCCGGGGGAGATCGTCGTACGCGGGTACACGGTCATGTCGGGATACTGGGGCGACGAGGAGGCCACGGCCCAGGCGATCGACGGGGACGGCTGGCTGCACACCGGCGACATCGGCGTCATGGACGAGGCCGGGAACGTGTCCATCACCGACCGGGTCAAGGACATGTACGTGGTCGGTGGCTTCAACGCCTACCCGGCCGAGGTCGAGGCCATCCTGCGCCGGCACGCCGCCGTGTCCCAGGTCGCGGTGGTGGGCGTGCCCGACGACCGCCTGGGCGAGGTCGGGTGCGCCTATGTCGTGGTGGACCCGTCGGGGGCGGGGGCCGACCCCGACGAACTGGCGCGTACGATCCTGAGCTGGTCCCGCGACGTCATGGCCAACTACAAAGTCCCCCGGAGCGTGGTCCTGGTCGACTGCCTCCCGGTCAACGCCGGCGGGAAGGTGCTCAAGCGTGAGCTACGCGAGCGCCACGCCGCCGGGGCCGACCGCGAGGTCACCAACGAGAGGAGCGAGTGAGTGCGAGGCATCGTCTACACGGGTGACGGGGTGGAGGTCACCGACAGGCTCGAGGTGCGCCCGCCCGGGCCGGGCGAGGTGCTGGTGCGAATACAGGCCGCCGGCGTGTGCCACTCCGACCTCTCGGTCATCGACGGCACCATCCCGTTCCCGGCTCCGGCCGTGCTGGGCCACGAGGGCGCGGGAGTGGTCGAAGAGGTCGGCGACTCGGTCACCTCGGTCGGACCCGGGGACCACGTCGTGATCGCCACGCTGGCGAGCTGCGGGGCGTGCCGGGCGTGCAGCACCGGGCACCCCACCATGTGCCGGACCTCGCTCGGCAACATCTCCACGCCGTTCACCGTCGACGGGAAGCCGGCTTCGAACTTCGCCGCCGCGTCCGTCTTCTCGGAGACCACGGTGGTGAGCGAGGTGCAGGCGGTGCGCATCCCCAAGGACGTCCCCCTGACCTCCGCCTGCCTCATCGGTTGTGGCGTGCTGACCGGTGTGGGGACGGTGCTCAACCGCTGCCGGGTGCGCCCCGGCGAGACCGCGGCGGTCTTCGGGGTGGGCGGGGTCGGCCTCAACGTGATCCAAGGGCTGCGCATCGCCGGCGCGACGCGCATCGTCGCGGTGGACACGGTGGCCGCCAAGGAGGGCCTGGCGCGCCAGTTCGGGGCCACGCACTTCGTCGACGCCGGCGCGGGCGACGCCGCCGCGGCGGTGCGCGGGCTCGTCCCGCCCGACCGGGAGTCGGCGGCCGGGGCCATCTTCCCCATGGGCGGGGTGACCTGGGCCTTCGACTGCGTCGGCCACCCGGCCGTGCTGCGCAGCGCCTTCGACTGCCTCGACTGGGGTGGCACGGCGGTGGCCATCGGGATCCCGCCGCGGGGCACCGAGGTTTCGGTCGACGTGAACGCGCTGGCCTACGTGGACCGGGCCCTCATCGGCTGCCGCTACGGGTCGGCCCGCCCGCACCACGACATCCCCCTCATGGTCGACCTCTACAAGGCCGGCCGGCTCATGCTCGACGAGCTGGTGTCGCTCACCAGGCCGCTCGAGCAGTTCGGCGAGGTGGTCGACGAAATGCACGCCGGCCGTGTGGCGCGCGGCGTCCTCACCTTCAATTAGCAGCCCGGCCATCAGGCCGACCGGCGATTCGACGAGAGGACACGCATCCATGCACAGCGGCCCGGCAGCGGAGTCGAGGCGGTGAAGGGGGTCATCCTCGCCGGGGGCACGGGGTCTCGCCTCTACCCGCTCACGCGCATCACCAACAAACACCTTCTGCCGATCTTCGACCGGCCGATGATCGCGTGGGCGATAGAGGCGGTCGTCACCGCCGGGATCGACGAGATCATGCTGGTGACCGGGGGCACCCATGCCGGCGAGTTCCTCCGCCTGCTCGGCAACGGTCGCGAGTACGGCATCGACCAGCTGTCGTACGCGTACCAGGAGAAGGCGGGCGGCATCGCCGAGGCGCTCGGCCTCGCCGCGCACTTCGCCGGGGGCGAGCCGGTCCTCGTCATGCTGGCCGACAACGTGTTCGAACACTCCATCCGGCCGACGGTCGATGCCTTTTGTCGCGACCCCGTCGGCGCCCGCATCCTCCTCTCCAAGGTGGAGGAGGCCGAGCACCTCCGGCACCTGGGCGTCCCCGCCTTCGGTCCCGACGGCCGGGTGGCGCGCATTGAGGAGAAGCCCGACGACCCCGCGTCGGACTACTGCGTCACCGGCATCTACTGCTACGAGGCCGGCGTCTTCGACATCATCGGCGACCTCGAGCCCTCGGCGCGCGGCGAGCTCGAGATCACCGACGTGAACAACCACTTCGTGGGTCGCGGCCAGATGGCCCACGATGTGCAGGAGGGTTTCTGGGGCGACGCCGGCGAGTCGATCGAGGCCTATTACGCCGTCAACGACTTCGTCCGCGCCAACGGCGCCAACGGCTGATTCAGTCCGCCGAGTCGGCCCAGTCGGCGTCGGCCCGGAGCACCAGCCGGGCCCGCTGCACGCTCTCTGCGATCCCGGCGGCGTCGAGGCCGACGCTCGAGAGGATGTCGTCCGCCCGGCCCTGGGCCAGATACTGGCGCGGGATGCCGAGGACCCGCGTGGGCGGAGGGGACTGTCCGTGCGACTCGGCGAGGGTGGACAGCGCGTCGACCAGGAATGCCCCGGCGCCACCGTGGCGCACGCCGTCCTCGACCGTCACGACGAGCTCGTGGCGGGTCGCGTCGGCCAGCATGGCCCGGTCGGGCGGGGAGACGACCCGCACGTCCCATACCGTGGCGTCGATGCCCGCCGAGGCCAGCTCGTCCGCCGCGCCGAGGCAGGGGCCGACCATTTTGCCCACGGCGAGGAGGCAGACCGAACCGTCCCCGCCGCGCCACTTCCTGGCCTCGAGGCCCGAGCCGACGTCGGCGGGGTCCACGTGGCGCGGCGCGGTCTTCGGGAAGCGGATGGCGGAAGGTCCGTCCAGCTCCAGGGCGGTGCGCAGCATCGGCTCCACCTCCTCGGCCGCGGCGGGGGCGAAGACGGTCATGCCCGGGATGGACAGCGCCAGGGCCAGGTCCAGCACGCCGTGGTGGCTCGGCCCGTCGTCTCCGGTCACGCCGGCCCGGTCGAGGACGAAGACGACGGGGCAGCCGTGCAGGCCGACGTCGAGGTTGGCCTGGTCGAAGGCGCGGCTCCAGAAGGTCGAGTACACCGCCACCACCGGGCGCAGGCCCGCCATGGCCATCCCCGCCGCGGACGTGGCCTCGTGCTGCTCGGCGATGCCGACGTCGTAGAAGCGCTCGGGGAACCGCGCCTGGAAGGGGAGCAGGCCGGTCGGCCCGGCCATGGCCGCCGTCAGGGCCACGATCCTCGGGTCCTCCTCCGCCGCGGCGAGCAGCGCGTGCGAGAACGCCTCGCCGTAGGTGGCCGCACGTCGCGGCGACTCGTCGGCCGCCGCCTCGGGAACCGACCCGGGAGACGCCACCCCGCCGGCGTCGGCGCCTCCGGCCCCGCCCACGGCCCGGCCGGCCGAGCTGCCCACCGTGTTCTCGAGCACGATGGAGCTGGTTGCCTTGACGTCGTGCAGCCGCTGGACCTCGTCCTCCTCGGCCGGCGCGTAGCCCCGGCCCTTCTGGGTCAGCACGTGCACCACGATCGGACCGTCCCACTCGGCCGCGTGGGCGAACGCCTGCTCCATGTGCGCGATGTCGTGGCCGTCGATCGGGCCGGCGTAGCGCACGCCGAGCGCCTCGAAGAAGGTGTGCTGCGCCACCATCTCGCGCAGGGCGCTGGTCAGGGAGTGGACGCCGGAGTAGGCCAGCGGGCCGAGCGCGGGGAGCTCGCGCAGCCGGAGCCGGAGCCGCTCGCGGGCCGCCGTGTAGGTCGGATTGAGGCGGAGCGTGGTCAGGCTCTGCGACAGCTGTGACACGGTGGGGGAGTAGGAGCGGCCGTTGTCGTTGAGCACGATGACGACGCGCCGGCCTGAGTGGCCGAGGTTGTTCAGCGCCTCGTAGGCCATGCCGCCGGTGAGGGCGCCGTCGCCGACGACGGCCACCACGCGGCGCTCCCCGTCGATGCCGCGCAGCACGAAGCCGCTGGCGATGCCGTGCGCGTAGGACAGGGCGGTCGAGGCGTGGCTGTTCTCTATCCAGTCGTGCTCGGACTCGGCCCGGTTGGGGTATCCCGACATACCGCCCGCCTGCTTGAGCGTCTTGAACCCGAAGCGCCGGCCGGTCAGGAGCTTGTGGACGTAGGCCTGGTGGCCGGTGTCCCACAGGATGACGTCGCGCGGGGAATCGAACACGCGGTGCAGGGCGAGGGTGAGCTCCACCGCGCCCAGGTTCGAGCCCAGGTGGCCACCGGTCGTGGTCACCGTGTCGACGATGAACGCCCTGATCTCCTCGCACAAGGTGGTGAGCTGCTCGGAGTCCAGGCCCTTGACGTCGGCGGGCGTCTCGATGCTCTGCAGGATCATGGCGATCCTTCCAAGGGTACTCGGCCGACCCCGGGAACGGCGGCCCGGCCGGGGTTGAACCCGGGGCTGAACAGGGTGCAGACGGCGACGCCGAACGAGGCCAGCGCGAGGATCTGGAGGCCTCGGGCCGGGCCGAGCGTCTGGGACACCCAGCCGACGATCGGTGCCCCGGCCACCCAGCCGATGTAGCCGGCCGCGGTGAAGGTGCCGACGGCGCTGACGACCTGACTGGCCTGCCTGCTCACGGTCGACATCACCAGAGGCCAGAACAACGACGCCCCTCCGGCCCCGAGGGCGAGGCCGACGGCGGCCAGCCCGGGCAGGGGCGAGACCGACTCCAAGAGGATGCCCGCCCCGGCCACGCAACCGCCGGTGATCAGGGCGCGCCGGGCCGAGAGCCGGCCGACCACCGCGCCCCCCGCGCCCCGGGTCGTGGCCGCGACGAGCTGGCCGACCACGTACGCGCCCGCACCCAGCAGCACCCCGGTGGCCAGGTGGTTGCGCAGGTACAGGACACCCCAGGTGTCCACGCCGCCCTCGGTCACCTCGGCCAGGGCGAAGACGACCAGGAGGACGAGAAGGCCGTCGCGGCGCAGCCGGCGCACCGGGTGGGTGGTCGGTTGGTGGCCGGCCGCAGCGCCCGCCGGCTCGGGCGCGGGCACCCCGGACGCGGTCGCCGCCGACCACAGCCCGACCGCCAGCGCCACGACGGCGATGCCGGGCCAGACCCAGCGCCAGGACACGCCGGCATGGATCACGAGTGCGGCGACGGCGGCGCCGCACAGCGCCCCTGTGTTGAACAGCGCGTGGAAGCGGACCAGCGCCGAGGGCCGGCCGATCAGGCGGTGCGACACCTCGGCGTTCATCGCGGTGTCGATGCTGCCCCCGGCGATCTCGACGCATACCAGGACCACGGTGAAGGCCCACTTCTCGCGCGTGAGCGCGAGCACGCACAGCAGGACCGACCAGCAGAGCAGCGCGACCCACAGCAGGCGGCGCGCGCCGACGCGGTCGCTCAGGTGCGCCATCACCGCGCTGGACGCGCCGGCGACCGCGATGGCGACGCCGAGCAGGAGCCCGGTCTGGGCGTCGGTGAGCCCGTAGGCGCGCTGGATGTCGAAGAGCATGACCGCCCAGCTGCCCCAGAAGAGGCCGAAGGTGGCGAACGCCGCCGCCACCGGCCCGGCGCCGGCGAGCGGGCGCGCCGCCGTATGGGCGGTGCTCAGGACGGGACCGTGGCGCGCGCTTTGGCCAGGAAGCCGGCCCGGTCCAGCACCACCCGGGTCACGCGGCCGGCCCCGACGAGGCCGCCGCCGTCGCCTTCGAGCCGCGCGGCCGAGACGGTGAAGGTGAGCCGGCGGCCTTCGACCTTGACCAGGGTCGCCTCGGCCAGCACCACCGTCCCGACGCCGGCCGGGGCGACGTGGTCGAACTGGACCCGCGTGGCGACGCTGGCCTGCGCGTCGGTCAGGTGCCCGTCGGTGGCGCGGCAGGTCGCCTCCTCGCACAGCGCGATGAGCCGGGGCGTGGCCAGCACCGGAACGTCGCCGGAACGGAAGTGGACGGCCGTGTCGTCCTCGCCGACGACCAGCTCCAGCTGGGCGCTGAGCCCGGTGTGCGGTCCGTGCCCGGCCGCGGTCGTCTTGGTTTGGCTCGCGGGCATGACGATTACGATACCGCCGTGCCAGCTGCCGCCCTCGTCGAGCCCGACGTCCTCGAACGTGTCCTGTCGACCGCGCTGGCCGGGGGCGGCGACATGGCCGAGGTGTTCGCGGAGGACGCCGTGACGTCGGGCGCGACGCTCGACGACCGCCGAGTCGAGGAGATGGCCTCGGGCCGCTCGCGCGGCGCCGGCATCCGCGTCGTCGCCGGCGAGACGACGGGCTTCGCCCACACCGCGGACCTGAGCGAGCCGGGTCTCATGGCGGCGGCGCGGTCCGCCGCGGCCGTCGCCCGCGAAGGGGGTGCTCGCGTGCGCACGGTGTCGCTCGGAGCCGGCGTCCGTCGTCGGGCCGGGCGACCGCACTCCTCCGCACACGGTGGACAAGGCGCGCAAGCTGAATCTGCTCATGCGGGCCGACGAGGCCGCCCGCTCGTCGGGCGCCGCCATCACGCAGGTGCAGGTGGGCTGCGGCGACAGCAGGCGCCGCCTGCTCGTCGCCAACTCGGACGGCCTGCTGGCCGAGGACGACCAGATCCGTACCCGGTTCAGCGTGGTGTGCGTGGCCAACGGCGACACCGGCATGCAGACCGGGCACGAGTCGCTGGCCCGCACCGAGGGCTACGAGATCTTCGACCGCTTCCCGGTCGAGGAGGTGGCACAGCGCGCCGCGGCGCGCGCGCTGGTCAAGCTCTCGGCGCGTCCCGCGCCCTCCGGCGAGGTCCCGCTGGTGCTGGCGGGCGGCAGCGGGGGCATCCTCTTCCACGAGGCGTGCGGCCACGGACTCGAGGCCGACCACATCGTCAAGGACGCTTCCGTGTACACCGGCCGGGTGGGCGAGCTGGTGGCCAGCCCGCTCGTCACCCTGGTCGACGACGGCACGGTGCTCGGAGAGTGGGGCAACGTCGGCATGGACGACGAGGGCCGCCCGCCGGCGCGCAACGTGCTCATCGAGAACGGCGTCCTGACCGACTACATGTGGGACTGGCTGCGTGCGCGCAAGGAAGGTCGCGCCTCGTCGGGAAACGGACGGCGCCAGAACTACCAGCACCTGCCCATGGTGCGGATGACGAACACCTATCTGCTGGCCGGCACCGAGGACCCCGACGAGATCGTCGCCCAGACACCGTCGGGGATCTACGTGAAGAAGCTGGGCGGGGGACAGGTCAACACGGCCACGGGCGACTTCGTCTTCGGCACCACCGAGGCCTACCTGATCGAAGGTGGCCGCATCACCGAACCGCTGCGCGACGCCAACCTGATCGGCAACGGCCCCGAGGTGTTGCGCCGCATCGACGCCGTGGCCACCGACTTCGACATGACGCCCGGAACCTGCGGCAAGGACGGCCAGAGCGTCCCGGTCGGCTGCGGGCAGGCGACGCTGCGCATCACCGGCGTCACCCTGGGCGGGACGGCGTGACCGGGTGACCGGCGACCTGCTCGACCTGGCCACCTCGGTGGTGGACCGGGCCGAACCGGGCGAGGGTCTCGAGGTCTACGTCAGCCGCGGCACCGACACCGAGGTCCGGGCCTACGACGGCGAGGTCGAATCGCTCACCTCCGCCGACTCGTCGGGGGTCGGCATCCGTGTCGTCCTCGAAGGATCGGAGGGCAGCCGCGTCGGCTTCGCCTGGGCCCAGTCGCTCGACCCGGCGGTGGTGGCCGACACGCTGGCGGACGCGCGCGACAACGCGCGGTTCGCCACCCCCGACCCCGACGTGGTGCTGGCCTCGCCCGACGGCGTCGAGGCGGCGGACCTCAGTCTGTGGGACGACGGCGTCGAGGCCACCGCCATGGAGAAGAAGGTCGCCCTGGCGCTCGATCTCGAACGCGCCACGCGTGCCGCCGATCCCCGGGTGCGCCAGGTGTCGTCGGCCGACTACGCCGACAGCCGGGTGGAAGTGGCGCTCGCCTCGACCACGGGCATCACCTCGAGCCGGCGCCGGACCAACGCGTACCTCTCGGTGGACGCCATCGCCGGCGAGGGTGCCGACACCCAGACCGGCACCGGGTTCAGCGTGGGTCGGGGTCCCGGAGAGCTCTCGCCCGACGAGGCCATGGACGACGCCGTGGTGCCGCGCCGTGCGGCTCCTCGGTGCGCAGAAGGTGCGGTCCGGGCCCCGCACGGTGGTCTTCGACCGCCGGGTCGTTCCGACCCTCCTGGGGGTGGTGGCCTCGGCCCTCTCCGGCGAGGCAGTGGTCAAAGGCCGCTCCTTCTTCGCCGGCCGCATCGGCGAGACCGTCGCCGCTCCCGGCGTGACCCTGGTCGACGACCCGACCGATCCCCGCGCCTACGGGGCCTCGTCGCACGACGGGGAGGGGCTCGCCTGCCGGCGCAACGTCCTGATCGCCGGCGGCGTGCTGCGCATGTTCGTCTACGACACGGTCTCGGCCCGCCGCGCCGGGTCCGTCTCGACCGGCTCCGCGGTCCGCGGCGGCTTCGCCGGCACGCCCTCGGCCGGATGCCGGGCCCTGGTGCTCTCCCCGGGATCCGAGGACTACGACCAGATCCTGGCCGCCGTCGGCGACGGCCTGTTCGTCCAGTCGGTGACCGGCGTGCACTCGGGCGTGAACCCGGTGAGCGGGGACTTCTCGGTGGGCGCCGAGGGCCTCACCATCCGGGGCGGCGTGCTCGACCAACCGGTCCGGGAGGTCACGGTGGCGTCGACGCTCCAACGCATGCTCCAGTCGATCGTGCACGTGGGTGCCGACCTGCGCTGGCTCCCCGGCGTCGCGGCCGGACAGACGCTGGCCATTGCCGACATGCAACTGAGCGGGGACTAACACCGCCGCCGAGCACCGGCGCTCTCCCCCGGATGGAGCCGGCCGCGAGGTCCTCGACGACGCCGGAGGTTCAGCTCGCCGCGGCGGCCGCCGGCTTCGAGGCGGCGCTGTCCTTCTTCTCGCCCTTCTCGGACTTGCTCTCAGACGTCCCCGACCCGGTGTCCGACTTCTCCGAGGACGAGGAGCCGGTACCGTCGCCCGACGTGGTGTCACCCGCCTTGCGGTCTGCCGACTTGCCGTTGCCCTTCGCCCCGTTGGCCGCAGCCCGGGAGTCCGTCTTGTAGAAGCCGCTGCCCTTCAAGACGATGCCCACGGCGCCGTAGACCTTGCGGAGCGCCTCGCCGCACTCGGGGCATTCCGTCAGGGGCTCGTCCGAGAAGCTCTGGACGGCCTCGAGCCGGTGCCCGCACGCGGTGCAGGCGTATTCGTAGGTCGGCACTGGCGCTCCTCCATTTGGCACTCGACACCTGAGACTGCCAGTTTACCTCGCCGGACCAGGCAACGGCGTCGGTATGGCGCAGGCCGTAGACTCGACCCCAGTGTCCGACCGCATGCTGGCCAACCTCGACCCGCTGGGGGGCGCCCGGATGGTCGACGTCACGCCGCGTGAACCCACCCACCGGCGTGCGCTCGCCCGCTGCCGGGTCTCCATGCTCCCGGAGACGACGACGAAGGTGGCGAACAACGCCATCACCAAGGGGGACGTGCTGGCGGCGGCGAGGATCGCCGGGATTCAGGCGGCCAAGCGCACGGCCGAGCTCATCCCCATGTGCCATCCGGTGCTCGTCGGGTCGATCAACGTGAACTTCTCCATCGGCGACGACTACGTCGAGGTGGAGGCCCAGGTCGAGACGGTCGACCGCACCGGCGTCGAAATGGAGGCGATGACGGCCTGTGCCGTCGCCGCCCTCACCGTCTACGACATGTGCAAGTCGGCGGACCGCACCATGACGGTCGAGAACCTCTCGCTGTGGGAGAAGTCGGGCGGCCGATCCGGGCCGTGGCGACGGCCGGAGGCCCGCCTGTAGGACCTGGGGTTCGCCGGGGCGGCCGCCGGACGGCTGGGATGTCCAGGTGCAAGGTCTAAATTCCGGGCAGTGACCGTCCACCTGAAGGAGGCCACACCGCCGGACATCGGCAAGGGAATCGTCGGTGCGGTCACGTCGGTCGTCGGCCGTATCGGCGGGCGCAACGCGGTTGTCGCCCGTGCCCTGGGCTCCATGCGCCGGGGCGCCATCACCCACGCCGACGGCGTGCGGCTGGCCGAGGCCGCGGACCAGGCGCGCCAGCTAAGGATCCCGTTCGTCTTCTTCGTCGCGTCGAGCGGAGCCGACGTGCTCGACGGGGTCGCCTCGCTGCACGGGTGGGGCACGGCGGCGTTCGCCATCTCGCGATGCAGCGGGCAGGTTCCCGTGATCGCGGCGGCCACCGGTCCCGTCGTCTCGGGACCCGCGCTCCTGCTCGGCCTGGCCGACCTCGTGGTCATGAGCCCGGACGCAGTGGCGTTCGTCTCCGGTCCGCAGATGGTGGCCGAGTTCACCGGGCGGTCGGTCGGGCTGCAGGAGCTGGGCGGGACGGCCACCCACGCCATCGCGAGCGGGCTGTGCTCGGTCGAGTCCGACGACGTCGACGGCGTCGTGACCGAGCTGCTCGACTACCTGCCGCTCAACACCGACGACCTCCCACCCATGGCGCCGGTGAGCGACTCGGTGCTGCGCCTGACGCCCGAGCTGCGCACAGTGATCCCGGACCGCAAGGCGGCAGGCTACGACGTGCGCGAGGTGATCCGCTCGCTCTGCGACGACGCCGAGCTGCGAGAGCTCTGGCCGCGCTGGGCGGGCCAGCTCGTCACCGCGTTCGCCCGGTTGGGTGGCACGCCGGTCGGGTTCGTGGCCAACCAGCCCAAGATCCTGGCCGGAACGCTCGACATCGCCGCATCGCAGAAAGGGGCACGCTTCGTGCGCCTGTGCGACGCGTTCAACCTGCCCATCCTCAGCCTGGTCGACACCCCCGGATTCCTCCCGGGCAAGGACCTCGAATGGCGCGGCATGATCCGTCACGGCGCCGAGCTCGCGTTCGCCTACGCCCAGGCGACGGTGCCCCGGATCTGTCTCATCACGCGCAAGGCCTTCGGCGGGGCCTACATCGTGATGGACTCGCGCGGGATGGGCAACGACGTCTGCCTGGCCTGGCCGGGCGCCGAGGTGGCGGTGATGGGGGCGTCGGGGGCGGTGCAGATCCTGCACAGAGGTCTGGGGGACGGCGAGCGGACCGAGCGCGAGCGCGAGTACGAGGAGTCCTACCTCAACCCCTGGCGGGCGTCCGAGCGCGGCCTGGTCGACCAGGTCGTGGACCCGGCCGACAGCCGGATCGTGCTGTGCGCCGTGCTCCGCCAGCTCTGCACCAAGCGGGAGTTCGTGGTGGGGAGAAAGCACGACGCCGGTCCGCAATGAGGGTTCCAGCTGGTGCTAAAGTATTTGTAATCAAAATGCAACGAAGCTGAGGCTCATTCGATGCGGTAGGAGGCGTTGACATCGGGCATGATCAAGCACGTGGTCCCCCCCACAACAGAAGACGCCCTGTTCGTCCTCGAGTCGTGCCACAGCACCTGGATCTTCGACACGGATCGCATGCGCTTCCGGCGTGTGCTCAAGGGGCTCACGCTCGACGCGCACGCGGCAACCACGGCCTGGCGTGACTACTTCGGCCTCGAGATCGATCCGATTTCGGAGTCGTTCGTGGTGCTCCTCAACCCTGAGGGCACGCGCCTCCTGCGCTCGTGGCGCCACGTCGAGCACTGCCCCCAGTGTGGCGGCAACCAGACCGCCGAGCTGTCGCTCGACGAGTTGCGCAGCGCCTCGCTGTCCTGATCAGCGCCTCTTCCGGCACATCCTCAATCGACGTCTTCCGGCCGGCGTCGCCGGCTCCGTCGGCACGTCCTCGATCCCGACTGCGCCAGGCAGGTATCAGAAGGTGAAGACGTGGGCGGCCGAGAGCAGAAGGACCGTGAGAGTCGCCGCCGCCAGCACGGCCACGGCGATCGTCACGGACCTCCGGACCGCCGGGGTCGGCGCAGCGGAACGAACGTGGTGTGATCTGGCCCTGCTCCGGATGGAAGCCGCGGCTGTCTCGGTGTCGTCGGCCGGGACGACGAGATGCCACCTCCGCCCGCTCCGCTCCACGGCGAGGAGCTGCAGTGCGGCACCGCCGTCGGGCAGCTCGGCGTAGCCCGAGGGCGACATCTGGGCCAGGTCGGACCAGTCGCACGCCCACACGGTGTCGCCCCCCGCCCCGACCAGCTCCACCCCGCCGTCGAGGAAGGTCAGGCTCAGATCCGCGACGGCTCCCGAGCCGGCGGCGCCGCCGACGGCATCGGGAAGCAGGTAAACCCCGGTGAGCGTCCACTGCCCGTCTTCCTGACCGTTCATCTGCATGCGCGGACGACGGTACCGTCCTCCCGGCCGGGTGCCCGAGGCAGGTCAGCCCACCGGCGGCCCGGGCCAGCCCTGGCGACGCTGGCGACGGTCCGCCCGCTGGAGCTCGCGCTCGACGTCGGACCAGATGAGAGGGTCGGCCCCCTCCTGACGGTCATCTGCATCCTTGGCCCGCATCATGATCAGGAAGGCCACGGTCCACAGCACGGCGATCGTGCTCAGCTTGGCCAAGAAGCCCGACAGCTCCTGGTCGAGGAGGGGCGTCATCGCGACGACCTTTCCCTGATGGGAGAAGGCGGGGTAGAGCGGGTGGCGGGCGAAGATCCATACGAAGGACAGGAAGCTCGGCACGATCGACTGCACCATGAGGTACCCGCCCCGACCGAGCGACGACAGTCGGGGCGCTCCCGGCAGCTCCGTGAGCACCGGTGCCCAGAGCACGAACCCCGAAGCGAGGACGACGAGCTCGGTCACGACCCGGGCCAGGTCGGAGCGAGCGGCCAGGCCGACCGCTCCCGTGGTGAGGGTCCCGACCGCGACGACGGTGACGATGGCCACCGCGGGGAGCGGGCGCACGGCCACCCGCAGGACGGCGTCGATCGGCGCGGGCTTCGTGAGCCACGAGATCAGCGGCCTGGGCGTGCCGAGCACCAGGAGCGGGGGAACGGCCAGGGTCAGAAGGAGGCGCTGCAACACGAGGGCCATGAGGAGCCAGTGCGCCGCCAGGTCGCCCAGCGGCCACGTCACGGCGAGCACGAGGACGACGACGCCGAGCAGGAAGAGCAGGCGCTGGCGCGCCGTCGCCCGCCAGCCGTCGCGGCTCGTCGCCCACAGATAGGCACCGACCAGCGCGGCAAAGGCCAGCAGCCAGAGCAGGTGCAGGTGCCAGTCGAAAGGCCGGGCGGCGGCCGTCACGACCTCGCGGCCGCCGTAGGCTCTGGCTGATGGTGGCCCCGGCGAAGCTCGACCGGCTCGAACGCGTCACGGATCTCGTGCTGGTGCTCTTGAACGCGCCTCAACCGCTCACGCTCGACGCCATCGCCAATCAGGTCCCCGGCTACCCGGCGGAGCACGCGGCACGGCGCCAGGCCTTCGAGCGGGACAAGCGGCTCCTGCGCGACGAGGGCATCCCGGTGGTGACGCAGCGCCTGGAGGGAGCCGAGCAGTACGGCTATCTGATTGAGCGCGATTCGTTCTACTTGCCGGATCTCGAGCTCGAAGCGGACGAGCAGGTCGCGTTGCATCTCGCCGTCGCCGGCGTCCACCTCGGGGATCCTAGTGGTCGGGATGCGCTGATGAAGTTGGGCGCGAGCGGTCTGGGCGACGTCCGCCCGGTGGCTGCGCTGGTGCCCTCCGCCGCGCTGATCGAGCTCTACGAGGCCGTGCGCACCCGTGCCACGGCGCGCTTCGCGTACCGGGGCGAGCCCCGTCTGGTGGCGCCGGTCGGACTGCGCTTCCGTTTCGGCCACTGGTACCTCGTCGCCTGGGACCTCGAGCGCGCCGCACAGAGAACCTTCCGGGTCGACCGCATCGACGGCGAGGTCGAGCGCGCTGAACCCGGCGGCGCCGAGGTGCCCGAGGACCTCGACGTGGACGCCGCGGTGCCCGACGAGCCCTGGGAGGCCGCGGGCGAGGACGCGGTGACGATGAGGATCGAGGTCGACGCGGTCGAGGGGCCGCGGGTGGCCGACGAGGTGGGCCGCGAGCGGGTGGCGGCGCGGCACGACGACGGCTCGGTGGAGCTGGCGTTCGCGGTGACGTCGTTCGCCTCCATCCGCTCCTGGGTGCTCGGGCTGCTCGACCACGCCACCATCGTGGAGCCGCCCGAGTTCCGCGAGGAGCTGGTGGCGTGGCTCGAGGCGTTGACCGCGACGCCCGTCCGGCGGGCCGAGGCCGGGATCATGGCGGGGATGGCGCCCGAGCCGGAACCCGACGACGGCGCTGATCCGGCCTCGGTGCCGCGCACTCCCGGGAGCCAGACGAGCGGGCGCCTGCGGCGGCTGCTGGCCATGGTGGGCTGGCTGGCCCAGGTGGGCGAGGCACCCATCGCCGAGCTCTCACGCCGGTTCGGGATGGACGAGCAGGCGCTGGTGGCCGAGTTGGAGCTGGCGGCCTGCTGCGGTACCCCGCCCTACACGCCGGACACGCTGATGGAGATTGAGGTCTCCGAGCGCGCCGTGCGCGCCTTCCTCCCCGCCGAGTACGCCCGGCCCCGTCGGCTGACCCCGGCCGAGGGCTTCGCCGTCGCGGCCTCGGCTCGCATGCTCCTCGCCGTGCCCGGCTCCGACGACGACGCGCTCGGGCGGGCCCTGACCAAGCTCGAGTCGGCGCTCGGCGCCCGCGAGGTCGTCGGGCTCGACGTGGACTCGCCGCCCCGGCTGGCCGTCATCCGGGAGGCGGCCGACGCCGGCCGCATGCTCGAGATCGACTACCTCTCCGCGTCACGCGACGAGCTGACCACGCGTCACGTCGAGCCGGGGCAGGTCGTCACCATCGACGGGCACTGGTATCTCGATGCGTTCTGCCACCGGGCCGGTGACATGCGCCGCTTCCGGGTCGACCGGATCCGTGACGCCCGCCCGCTGGAGCGGCCGGGCTCCGCCGGCGCGCACCGCGCCCGGCCGCCCGAGGACATGTACATCGCGGGCCCCGATGCCCGGGAGGTGCACCTGCGGCTCGGGCCCGAGGCCCAGTGGGTGGCCGAGTCGGTGCCGGTTCGCGCCATGCGCCGGGCCGACGACGGGACGGTGACCGACGTCGTGCTCGACGTATCGGGTTTGGCGTGGTTCGAGCGCCTGGTGCTTCAACTCGGGCTGACGGCCGAGGTCGTCAGCCCGGCCGATCTGACCGGCCTGGCGGCCGACGCCGCACGCAAGGTCTTGGCGCTCTACCGCTGAAGACGTCCGAGTAGGGTCCGGAGCCATGACCGACATGATGGATTACAACGCCAAGATCATCGAGGAATTCCGTGCCAACGACGGTGTCGTGGGCGGTCCCTTCGACGGCGCCCAGCTCGTGTTGCTGACGACCACGGGGGCGCGGTCGGGCGCGACCCGGGTGAACCCGCTGGCCAGCCTGACCACCGACGACGGCCGTCTCTTCGTCTTCGCCTCCAAGGCCGGGGCGCCCGAGAACCCGGCGTGGTACCACAACCTCGTGGCGCACCCCGAGGTCGAGGTCGAGCTGGGACGGGAGAAGTTCGCCGCGCTCGCCGAACCCGTCACGGGGTCCGAGCGCGACCGGATCTTCTCCATCCAGAAGGAGCGGATGCCCGGGTTCGCCGACTACGAGAAGTCGACGACGCGGGTGATCCCGGTGGTCGAGCTCCGCCGCAAGGACTGATCTCCACCGCGACGCCGACCGTTCCGTCCCCGCCGGCTCTGTTGCCGGCCGTGGGCACCGGGAGGAGGAGGCGCGGCTCGTGCTCGGGATCCACCGGATCGGCGTGGGGCGTGCCGACTACTACCTGACCGATCTGGCGACCGAGCTGCCCGTGCCCGGTGGCGCCCGTTGGGCGGGTGGCGCGGCCGTCGGTCTCGGGCTCGAGGGCCCCGTCGACGCGGACCGGTTCCGCCTCGTCCTCGAGTCGCGTCACCCTTGGAGCGGGCGGCCCATGGGCTCGGGCCGGGCACAGGTGGCCGGCGTCGACCTCACCTTCAGCGCGCCGAAGTCGGCGAGCGTGCTGTTCGCGCTCGGCGGGCCCGAGGTTGCGGTCCTCGTCGCCGATGCCCACCGCGACGCGGTGGCGGGAGCGGTGGCGTACGTCGAGCGCCACGCCCTGGGCGCGGCCCGCCGTGAGGGGACCGAGCGCGTCGTGATCCCCACCAGCGGAATGGTCGCCGGAGTCTTCACGCATGCCGTGAACCGCAACCATGACCCGCACCTGCACAGCCACGTCGTGATGGCCAACCTCGTGCACGGCGCGGACGGCCGCTGGGGCACGTGCGACCGGCGGGGGCTCCAGGCGCACCGGGCCGCTGCCGGCGCGGTCTACGACGCCCACCTTCGCGCCGGGTTGGGTTCCGCCCTCGGCGTCGACTGGACCCGTCCGATGGCGGGGCCGGCCGAGATCGTCGGGATCGCTCCAGAGCTCCGCGGCGAGTTCTCCTCCCGCTCCGCCGACATCCGCCGGCACGTGGCCGAGACCGGCACCAGGACGGCGCGGGGACACCGGGTGGCCTGGGCGGTGACGCGTCCGGCCAAGGCCGCCGCACCCGAATTCTCCGAGCTCGCCGCCGAATGGACGCATCGGGCGCGAGCCGTCGGTGCGACCCCGCTCACGGTGGCCCGGTCGGAGCCTGCTGTTCGCGACCGGGTCCTCGACGAACACGGTTTCGCCGCCGCTCTCTCCGAGACGCCGCACGGAGGTGCGTACCGGCGCGATACCGTGCGCGCCTTCGCCATGGCCGCACGCGACGGCGCACCCGCGACCGCGCTCGAGCGCATGGCCGATCTGTGGCTGCCCGCAAACGGGAACGTGGGTGTGGCCGAGCCGATGCGTCAGCGCCGCGACGTGACCCCGGGGCGCCACCTGCTGGGCGCGTTGGGCCCGCGCCCGCTTTGTCCGGACGCGCACGGGGTGTGGCGCGGCGCGGCGAAGGAGATCGAGCAGTACCGCGAGCGATGGGGGCTCACCCGGTCCCCCGATGCGCTCGGCGCCGAGCCCAAGTCGTCACTCCCGGTAGAGCGACTCGTCGACCACGTGCGGACGGAACGCCATGTCGCCGAGGCGCGGGCACGCCTCGGCCTGCGCCAGGCTCGCGGGCTGGAGCTCGGGCGCTGACTCAACGGCCGCGACCGGTATCGGCTGCCCGAGCGGTCTCACGATCCTGCGTGCGCTCAGGCGCCGGTGCGCGATCTCGTTCCGGCCGGACGAGTTCGCGCCAGGGCGAACGCAGGTGGGCGGGCGTCAGCGCCACCTCGGCCATGGCCTTGTCGGGACCGAGCACGTGCGCGTGTCCGGGACGGCCGTGGGCGATCGCGTCCACCGGCAGCCGGGGCTCGTGCGAGGTGGCGAGCGTGGTCGAGGGCCGGATGCGTCCCCACGGGCCCACCGAGCGGCTGAGCGTCTCCGCGCGGACGCTGTGATCGCCGGCCAGTGCGCTCAGGTCGCGCAGCGTCCTCGTGTCCGCGATGCCAGGGAGTACGACCGTCGTACCGAACAGAGAGAGGAAACCGTCCGCCGCCGTGCCCCAACGGCCGCGGGCCTGCGAGAGGTCCTGGAGGCAGGCCAGGACGAGCAGCCCCTGACCGGCTCCCTCGCTCACCATCGCCGGCAGGTCGGGGATGGGGGCGATGTTCGCCACTTCGTCGAGGGCGAGAAGGACCGGCGCCGGCGCAATCGCCGTCGCACTCGCATGGCGCGAACGTTCGTAGGCGGCGTCGCGCACGTCCCCCACGGTGGCCACGACCAACGGCGCGAATTGTCGCTGCCGCCGTCCGGTCGAGCACACGTACAGGGTGTTGGGACCCTGGCAGAATTCGTGCCACGACGGAGCCGGTGCGGCGGTCGAGGCCATGGCGGCCTCCGTTCGGTACGCGGCCAGGACGCCCGATGCGGTGGACCAGATGCCCGATTGCTCCCGGCTGTCGGTGGCCACGATCCCGGCGAGGAGGTCCGTCGGCGTCGAGTCGGCCCCGGTCGCCGCCGCGAGGATCTGGAGCGGGCGGGTGCCGTCGTGACGGTCGATCCACCGGAGCACCTCGGGCATCGGGAGCGATTCGACGGCGGCCGCGTGCAGGAGTGTCGACATCAGCGCGCCGGCTCGCTCGTTCCAGTGGAGCTCCGATGGTGACGGCGAACCGGCACGGCTGGCCCCGACCATGGCGTCGGCGGTCTGGACCGCGGCATCCCAACGTGTCGCGGTGGTGAGCGGCGACCACCCGATCGGTTCGACTCCACGAGGGCACTCGACTTCGCCACTCGGGTCGTAGAGGAACGTCCAACCGTCGCGCTCGGCGCGCGCTTGCAGTCGTGGCCATGACGTCAGGCTTGGTCGAGGTAGAGACGACGGCCCCGTCGGACAGCAAAATATTGGGGATGACCAGGGACGATGTCTTACCGGAGCGCGGCGGACCGAGGACCAGCGTGGATCGCTGTGCGCCAGCCCACGCCCACCCTCCGGCGCCCGTCCCAACATAGATGCTGTGGCGCGCGTTCCGGTGGATCCTGCGCAGCAGCGACGACGACATCACTGATGAATCGAGGGTGTCGTCACCGACGTGAGGAGCGCGTTGCATGTCCCGATGCTTGCGTTGGTGAACAGAGAATTCCAGAGGACATTTCGCGAAAAGCAGCGACGAAGTCATCGTGCAGAACGGCGCGAACGAGCACATGCGAGCGTGATTCGCGCGCGCTCGACCCGAAAATTCGATGATGCGCAAGATCGTGAGATCAGCGCGAAAACAGAGAATGCTTGACCTGGGCATGTTGACAACAGAAGAATGTGTCTACCCGAAGTGTGAGGGAGGGTTCATGTGTGCTGCGACACAGAGATGTGCGGCGCGCCGAGTGATCGTGTCGGATCGCTCGTCGGCGCGCCTCGCCTCGCGTCGCGTCACGGTGAACGGCCTTCACGGCTCGGGGTGTGAGGACGAGTCGGCGTGAGTCGGGTGATGTCGGTGACTTCTCCTCGTGCGTGTGACTCGTCGCAGAAAATGGTGCGGCGATGCACATGGCGTGGGGAGTTCGACCTCGGCGTGGCGCAGGCTTCACCTCTATTCAGTGACCAAGCTCCTAGGGAGGTGCACCTGTGGCAGTAGCCGCGAAGAGAAGGGGTCCGGCCAAAAAAGCGGCCAAGAAACGGGCCCCGGCCAAGAAGGCAGAGGCCGCCAAGGCCCCGGCCAAGCGTCGTGGTCCGGCCAAGAAGGCCGTCGCCAAGCGTCGTGGTCCGGCCAAGAAGGCCGTCGCCAAGCGCGTGACGAAGCGGCGCTCGACGGTCAAGAAGGCCGTGGCGAAGCGTCGTGGCACGGCGAAGAAGGCCGTAGCGAAGCGGCGTGGTACGGCCAAGAAGGCTGTCGCCAAGCGCGTGACCAAGCGGCGCGGTGCGGCCAAGAAGGCCGTCGCGAAGCGGCGTGGTGCGGCCAAGAAGGCCGTCGCCAAGCGTCGTGGTGCGGCCAAGAAGGCCGTCGCCAAGCGTCGTGGTCCGGCCAAGAAGGCCGTCGCCAAGCGGCGCGGTGCGGCCAAGAAGGCCGTCGCCAAGCGTCGTGGTACGGCGAAGAAGGCCGTAGCGAAGCGTCGTGGTACGGCCAAGAAGGCTGTGGCGAAGCGGCGTGCTTCGGTCAAGAAGGCCGTCCGCCGCGCGCCTGCGCGCAAGGCGGCGCGTCGAGGCTGAAATGCATCGCGGAGACCGGGGGCCGCGACCCCCGGTCTCTTGCGAGCGTCAACGCCGGGCCAGCTCCTCGACGTCGGACGGCCAGTCGACGTCGTAGGCCAGGTCCGGTACGCGGCAGGACGCGCACGGGAAGTCCGAGTCGCAGCGCCTCGGCGCGGTGGGCCCGGAACGAGCCCGGGCCGTAGGCGAATTGGAAATCGTCTGCGGCCGGCACCCTGAGCACGTTCGTCCCGTCGTCCCGGCGATCGGGAACGAGGGTGACGCCGGCGAAGTGTTCGAGCGTGCCCAAGCCGCGTGCACGCGGCAGGTCGCCGTGGGCCACGGTCACCCACACGGTGCCGGCCTCGGCCAAACGGGTCACTCCCGTGCGTACCGCGCCGTTGAGGCCCTGACCCGGAGTCCACACGACCACCGCCCCGAGTCCTTCCGCCCAGGTCGCCACGTCCTCGTCGTCGCAGACGACGGCGACGGGAAGCGGGGCGCACGCAGCGACGACGTGGCCGGCCATGGCGTGTACGAGCCGGACGCGTTCGCCATCGTCGAGGATTCCGCCCAGCCGGCGCTTGGCCTGGGCGAAGGCCTTCACCGGGATGAGCACGACTTCTGGGCCGAGGCTCGCCGTGGCGGTGCTCCGCACCGTGCCAGTGTACGGGTGGGCGAAGGCGCAGCCGTAGGCTCTTGACACCATGAACGACGAGGTGGCTGTCATCGGCGCCGGATCGTGGGGGACCGCCATGGCGACCATCGTGGGTGCCTCGTCCCCCGCCACGCTCTGGGCGCGTTCGTCGGACCTCGCGGCCTCCATGCGCGAGGAACGGGAGAACGCGGCGTACCTTCCCGGAGTTGCCCTCCCCGCCGACCTCGGTGTGACCTCGTCGCTCGAGGAAGCGCTGGCCCGCGCCCGGGTCGTGTTCATGGCCGTACCGTCTCACGGCTTCCGGGCCGTGCTGAGCGATCTGGCGCCGTATGCCGGTCGCGTCGAAGCGGTCGTGAGCCTGGCCAAGGGGCTCGAGGCGGGCACCATGCTGCGCATGTCCGAGGTCGTCGCCGAGGTGCTTCCCGGCATCGCGGCCGGCGTGTTGACCGGTCCCAACCTGGCGTCGGAGGTCGCGGACGGCAACCCGGCAGCGTGCGTTGTCGCGCTGCCCGTCCAGGCGATGGCCGAGCGCGTACAGGCGCTGGTGCACACGCGGACCTTCCGCGCCTACACGGGCACCGACGTCGTGGGGTGCGAGATCGCGGGAGCCACCAAGAACGTCATAGCCATCGCCGCCGGCATCTCCGACGGTCTGGCCCTGGGCGACAACACCCGGGCCGTGTTGATCACGCGTGGCCT
>CAWGHA010000034.1:0-24315 GCA_963822265.1 uncultured Acidimicrobiaceae bacterium | reverse complement strand
GCCCGAGGCGCTGCGCGGGGTCGAGCTCGGCGACGACGTCATAGAGGTCGGGCCCGGCCCGGGTTTCACCACCGACGTCCTGCGCACCATGACGACGCGGCTCACCGCGGTCGAGATCGACGTGCCGCTCGCTTCGTCGTTGGCGGAACGGCTGGCCGGAGGGAACGTCGACGTGGTGGTGGGCGACGCCACGGCGCTGGAATTCGACGCCCACCGCTTCAGTGGGGCGGCCTCGTTCCACATGCTCCATCACGTCGAGCCCGGCGCGGAGCAGGACCGGGTCTTCGCCGAGCTGGCGCGGGTGCTCGTGCCCGGCGGCATGCTGGTCGCAGCCGACAGTGGCTTCAGGGAGGAAACGGTTGCCTTCCACGAGGGCGACACGTACAACCCGATCGAGCCCGAGGACCTCGCGCCCCGACTCGCCGCCGCCGGATTCGTCGGGGTCGACGTGCGCACGTACGACCTGGGCTGGGTCTGCACCGCCGTGGCCGCATCCGCCTGACCAGCCGAGATCGCCTCCCTCCCCCTCGGTCTTCCCCGTCGGTTCGTGCCGGCGGCCCGGATCCCGCCGCTCGCTGCCGGCGGCCCGGATCCCGCCGCTCGCTGCCGCCCGGTGCGACAATGCCCCGGTGCCGGTGCTGTTCGCCCTCCTGGCTGCGCTGTCGAACGCCCTGAACGTCGTCACCCAGCACGTGGCCAGCATCGGGGACCCCGCCCACTCGAAGGGCTGGCACTTCATCCGCTACCTCTTCCACAACCCCCTCTGGCTCTTCGGCTGGGTGGCCCTCGCCGCCGCCTTCGTCTTCCAGGCGGTGGCCCTCCACAACGGTCAAATGTCCGTGGTCCAGCCGCTGTTGGTGACTGAGCTGGTGTTCGCCCTGGTGTTGCGCCGGCTCTGGGTCCACCAGGCGATCCGTGGCGTCACCTGGTGGGCCGCCGTCGTCGTGTGCGTCTCACTGGCCACGTTCATCGCCATGGCGGAGCCCTCGGGCGGGGACACCCTTCCCACCAGCCGGGCGTGGGCGGCGTCGATCGCGGTGACGGGCGGGTGTGCGGCGTTGCTGGCCTTGTTGGGCACCCGCGGCTCGCGCGCTCGAAGGGCGGCCCTGACGGGCGCGGCGACGTCGGTGCTGTGGGCGCTGGTGGCGACGTTCATCAAGGCGACCACTGACACGCTCACGCAGTTCGGCGTGGGTGGCATGTTCACGCACTGGCCCGTCTACGCGCTCGCCGTCACCGGGCTCGCCGCCGAGCTGCTCAACCAGGTCGCGCTCCACGTCGGTCCCCTGAGCGTCTCCCAGCCCTTCATCGTCGTCGTCGACCCGATCGTGAGCATCGCGCTCAGCGTCTGGATCTTCGGCGAGCACTTCGGCGCCGACGGTCTGCGCCTGGCCGTGGCCGCGGCCGCCTTCGCCGTCATGGGCGCAGCCGTGACCGTGCTGGCTCGCACCGCGCCGGCGACGATGGACCCGTCGGTGGCGGCCCCGGCTGCGGCGGGGGCCTGACCGTGGCGCAGTTCCTCGCCCTGCTGGCCGCGTTCGCGTTCGCCTTCGGGACGGTGCTCCAGCAGAAGGGCACGCTCGAGGTCCCCACGGACGAGTCGGGTCGGTCCTTCCTGACCGGCATTCTGCGCCGGCCCGTCTGGCTGGCCGGCGCTCTGTGCATGGGCCTCGGCTGGGTACTCCAGGCCGTGGCCCTCGACAAGGGCCCGCTGGTCGTGGTGCAGTCGCTCACTGCGCTCAGCCTCGTCTTCGCGCTGCCGATCGGGGCCCGCCTGACCGGCCAGGTCGTCGGCTTCCGGGTCGTCGCCGGTGCGGCCTCCATGGTGGCGGGGATCGTGCTGTTCCTCTCGGTCGGCTCGCCCACGTCGGGCACGTCCACGCCGCCGGCCGCGGCCTGGTGGGGGGAGGTCGCGTTCACCGTCGTCGCCGTCGCCGTCGGCTTCCGGATCGGCCGCGACCGTTCGGGCGCCACCAAGGCGCTGCTGTTCGGCTCCGCCGCCGGGGTCTGTTACGCCATGCAGGCGTCGGTGACGAAGGTGTTCGTGCCGCTGGTGGGCAAGGGGCTCGAGACCATCCTCACCAGCTGGACCACCTACGCCCTCATCGCGTCCGCCCTGATCGGGTTGGGCCTGCAGCAGGCCGCGCTCCGCACCGGCGTGCTGGCGCCGGCCATGGCGTCGGCCAACGCGTTCACGCTGTTCTTCAGCGTGGTGTTCGGCATCACGGTGTTCGGCGAGACGATCGCCGGCGGCGGCCGTATCGCGCCGGCCGTCTTCGGACTGCTGCTGGCCCTCTTCGGGATCGTCCTGCTGGCGGGCGCGCCCCCGCCCCGGGAGGCCGACGTCGCCGCCCCCGGCGCCCCTGGCCTCGAGGCCTAGCGCCTCGACGCGAAGCCCGGTTCATCCGAAGGGGTACTGCCCGCGAAGGCAGCGTGAACTTTTCGGTGGGGTGACCGCAAACATCCAACTGCCCTTGCGTCGGCCCGGAGCATCTGCTATCAACCACCCCAGCTAACGATCAGAGAACAGCCACAGGCTGCGATCAGCTTCGAGAGGACCGGCGGGTCAGTCAGCGCAATGTGACGCTGCGACTCTTCCGGTTCTGAGGCTCAGGCGAAAGCAGCCAGCATTCATAGAGGGGAAGGCGGGGGCTCCATGAAGGATCGACGTGCGGGGCGAGTTGGAATTCTCAGGTCGGCGGCGGCCGCCCTCGTCACCATGGCCGGGGTCGGCGTCGCCGTAGCCATCCGCCGTGCTCGGGGCGACGACTGCCGGTGCGCATCGGCTGCCTCCATCTCGGTGGCCAAGTCGGCCAGCGTCACGAAGTACTCGGCCGCGGGCACGCCGATCACCTACAGCTACAACGTCTCCAACACCGGGAACGTGCCGCTCAGTTCGGTCGGCGTCACCGACGCCATGCCGGGCTTGTCCGTGGTCTCGTGTCCCACTACGAGCCTGGCCGTGGGAGCTTCGGAGACGTGCACGGCCACGTACACCACCACGCAGGCCGACGTCGACGCCGGCAAAATCGTCAACACCGGCGTAGCCAAGGGCACGTCGCCGACAGGAGCCAAGGTCTCGGCTTCATCGACCCAAACCATTCCTGCGGTAGAGGACGCATCGATCTCGATCGACAAGACGGCTGACGTCAACGACTTCTCGACCGCCGGCACCCCCATCGACTACAGCTACGCGGTGAGCAACACAGGCAACGTCGACCTCACTTCGGTCGGAGTCACCGACTCCATGCCCGGCCTCTCGGCCATCTCGTGCCCGACCACAACCCTGGCTCCCGGAACGAATGAGACCTGCACCGCCAGTTACACCACCACCCAGGTCGACGTGGACAACGGCGAGGTCACCAACACCGGCGTGGCCTCCGGAACCCCCAAGGTGGGCCCCGTGGTGTCGTCCACCTCGACTCTGACGATCTCGGCGACCCAGGAACCGTCCATCGAGTTGGACAAGTCGTCGACCACGCCGGACTTCGGCGCACCCGGCACCCTGATCACGTACGACTACGTCGTCACCAACAGCGGCAACGCGACCCTTACCCCGGTCGGGGTGACCGATCCCCAACCCGGACTGTCGCCCGTCACCTGCCCGTCGAGCTCGCTGGCTCCGGGCGCCAGCGAGACGTGCACGGCGACATACACCACAACTCAGGCCGACGTGGACGCGGGCAAAATCACCAACAACGCCACGGCGAGCGGTACGCCGCCGGTGGGACCGGTCGCCACCGCCACCGACAGCCTTACCATCCCCTCGAACCAGATCCCCTCGGTCTCGGTCAACAAGACCTCCAACGTGGCCAACTACTCGGCGCCGGGGACCGCCATCACCTACAGCTACCTGGTGACCGACACCGGCAACGTGACCCTCACCTCGGTCGGGGTCACCGACCCCCAGCCCGGGCTCTCGGCCATCTCCTGCCCGGACTCGACCCTGGCCCCGGCCGCCAGCGAGACCTGCACGGCCACCTACACCACAACCCAGGCCGACGTGGACGCCGGCTCGATCGTCAACACGGGCACCGTCAGCGCCACCACTCCGAGCCAGTCGAACGTCACCGGGACGAGCTCGCTGTCCATCCCCGCCGTCCAGATCCCCTCGGTCTCGGTCAACAAGACCTCCAACGTGGCCAACTACTCGGCACCGGGAACCCCCATCACCTACAGCTACGCGGTGACCAACACCGGCAACGTGACCCTCACCGCGGTCGGGGTCACCGACCCCCAGCCCGGGCTCTCGGCCATCTCCTGCCCGGACTCGACCCTGGCCCCGGCCGCCAGCGAGACCTGCACGGCCACCTACACCACCACCCAGGCCGACGTGGACGCCGGCTCGATCGTCAACACGGGCACCGTCAGCGCCACCCCGCCGATCGGGTCCAACGTCACCGGCACCGACACGCTGACCATCCCCGCCGTCCAGAACCCGTCCGTGTCGCTCGCCAAGACGGCCAACGTGGCCAACTACTCGGCACCGGGGACCGCCATCACGTACAGCTACTTGGTGACCAACACGGGCAACGTGACCCTCACCTCGGTCGACGTGAGCGACGCCAGGGTCGGGCTGTCGCCCATCTCCTGCCCGGTCACCTCGCTGGCCCCGGCGGCCAGCGAGACGTGCACGGCGACCTACACGACCACCCAGGCCGACGTGGACGCCGGCGCTGTCACCAACACCGGCACGGCTTCAGGCGTACCGCCGATGGGGTCAGGCGTCACCAGCAGTGATTCGTTGACCGTTCCCGCAGTCCAGAACCCGTCCATCTCGCTCACCAAGACGGCCAACACCGCCCAGTTCGCCGAGGCGGGTACGCCGATCCAGTACAGCTACCAGACCACGAACACCGGCAACGTGACTCTGACCTCGGTCGGGGTCACCGACCCGATGGCCGGGCTTTCGGCCATCTCCTGCCCGACGACGACTCTCGCCCCCACCGTCAGCGAGACGTGCACGGCCACGTACACCACCACGCAGGCCGACGTGGACGCCGGAGGCATCACCAACACGGGGACCGCCGCCGGCACCCCGCCAAGTGGGCCGCCGGTGAGCAACTCCTCGACGGTGACCGTCCCCGCCTTCAACGGAGCCCAGATCGGCCTCGACAAGACGGCCGACGTCGCGAGCTACTCGGCCGCCGGCACCGTGATCACCTACGACTACCTGGTCACCAACACCGGCAACAAGACGCTCAACTCCATAGAGGTGAGCGACACGACGGCTGGCGTCTCCGCAGTGAGCTGCCCCGATTCCACCCTGGCGCCCACAGCCGATGAGACGTGCACGGCCACCTACACCACCACCCAGGCCGACGTCGACGCCGGATCAGTGACCAACATCGCCGACGTCTCCGGCACTCCCAATCAAGGGGCCGCAGTCACACAGGTCACGTCGCTCACGATTCCAGCCGTTCAGAACCCGTCGATCGGGATCACCAAGACGGCCGATGTCAACAGCTTCTCCGCCGCCGGCACTCCCATCACCTACAGCTACGCGGTGGCCAACACCGGCAACGTGACCTTGTCGTCGGTGCACGTCACCGACCCGCAGCCGGGGCTGTCGGCGGTGAGCTGCCCCCACGCCACCCTGGCGCCCGCTGCCGATGAGACGTGCACGGCCACCTACACCACCACCCAGGCTGACGTCGACGCCGGCGGCCTCACCAACACGGGAACGGCGTCAGGGAACGCACCGAACGGCAACGCCGTCACCGATCAGGACAGCCTCACCGTCCCGGCGGTCCAGAACCCGTCGATCGGGATCACCAAGACGGCCGATGTCGGCGACTTCTCCTCACCGGGGGCAACCATCGGCTACGACTACGCGGTCACCAATACCGGCAACGTGACCCTCACCTCGGTCGGAGTGACCGATCCCCAGGCGGGGCTCTCGGCCATCTCCTGCCCCGATTCGACCCTGGCCCCGGCGGCCAGCGAGACGTGCACGGCCACCTACACCACCACCCAGGCCGACGTGGACGCCGGGCATATCACCAACACCGGCACAGCCGTTGGCGATCCGCCCGTGGGAGCGGCGGTGACAGCGTCCTCGACGCTCACGGTGCCGGCAACCCAGAATCCGGGGATCGACCTGGTGAAGTCGGCCAGCGTGACCGACTTCACCGGCGCGGGCACCCCGATCACCTACAGCTACGAGGTCACCAATACCGGCAACGTGACCCTCACCTCGGTCGGAGTGACCGATCCCCAAGCGGGGCTCTCGGCCATCTCCTGCCCGGACTCGACGCTGGCTCCGGGGGCAGCAGAGACCTGCACCGCCACCTACACCACCACCCAGGCGGACGTGGACGCCGGCAAGGTCTCCAACACCGGCACAGCGAGTGGCACACCTCCCTCGGGCCAGGTTGTCACCGCGACCGACTCGGTGACCGTCCCGTCGACCCAGTCACCCTCAATCAATGTGTCCAAGTCGGCCAGCATCAGCAGCTTCTCGGGGGCGGGCACACCCATCACCTATCGCTACGTGGTCACCGACACCGGCAACGTGACCCTCACCTCGGTCAAGGTCACCGACCCGCAGCCGGCGCTCTCGCCGGTGAGCTGCCCGGACTCCACCCTGGCGCCGGCGGCCGACGAGACGTGCACGGCGACTTACACGACCACCCAGGCCGACGTGGACGCCGGAGGGATCACCAACACAGGCACCGCCACCGGCAACCCGCCGTCGGGGCCGACCGTGACCGCATCGAAGTCGTTGACCGTCCCGGCCACCCAGAGCCCGTCCATCGCCCTGGTCAAGTCGGCCAACGTGGCCAGCTACTCGGCGCCGGGGACCCATGTCACCTACAGCTACCTGGTCACGAACACCGGCAACGTGACCCTGACCTCGGTCAAGGTGGCCGACCCGATGCACGGTCTCTCCTCCGTCAACTGCCCCGACTCGACCCTGGCCCCCACGGACAGCGAGACGTGCTCGGCCACGTACACCACGACCCAGGCCGACGTGGACGCCGGAGCGATCACCAACACGGGCACCGCCATCGGCAACCCGCCCTCGGGGTCGGCGGTCAGGGCAAACGACTCACTCACCATCCTGGCCCAGCAGACGCCGTCCATCGGCGTGGTCAAGTCAGCCAACGTCGCCAGCTACTCCGGACCGGGCGTGCCCATCACCTACTCCTACAAGGTGACCAACAAGGGGAACGTGACCCTCTCCCCGGTGCAAGTGGCTGACCCGATGCCGGGCCTCTCCGGGGTCAACTGCCCCGGCAGTCCCCTGGCCCCGGGAGCCAACGAGACCTGCACCGCCGCCTACACCACGACGGTGGCCGACGTCTCCGCCGGCAAGATCACGAACACGGGCACAGCCATGGGAACCCCACCCTCCGGTCCGACCGTGTCGGCCACCTCGACCCTGGTCATCCCCTTCACCCCGCCTGCCTGCTACGTGGGGCCGTGGCCTTCGGTGACGGCCCAGTACTTCGTCCCGACGTACAAGCAGCCTCCGGGTGGGATCTTCATCGGCGAAGTGGGGAACCGCTGGCGCGTCTACACGCACGAGCTGACCCGTTACCACCCCTTCTCGGGGACGATCACGACCACGGGCACGTTCACCGGTCTCCAGGGGCTGGCGCTCGAGAAGCACGACTCGTGGAAGATGGTGAACTCCCACACCATCACGTTCAGCTTCAGGACCGGTTGGTTCTTCGACGGGATCGCGTTCAATACCGAGTGCGGGAACAGCATCAAGTTCAGCAAGCTCATGCTCGACGATGTACCGATTCCAAAGAAGGACATCTACCTGGGCAAGACCCCGCCGACCAACCCGACTTCGAAATCGCCGACCTTCACCCGGGCCTATTGACGAGGCGCCCGGGCCTATTGACCGGCGACTGGGCCTTCCCCCGGCCAGCCCGTCAGAGCTCGCCGTCGGGAAAGAAGTCCACCCAGTTGGACTGCATGGACCCGCCGTCGGCGACGATGGTGGCGCCGCACACGTAGCGGGCGGCGGGGGAGGCGAGGAACAGGACCATCGCCGCCATCTCGTCCAGCGTGCCCAGACGCACCGTCGTGCCCTCCGCCACCAACTCGTCGGCGAGACCCTCCGGGGTCCGGCCGACCGGCGCCAGCTCGGAGGCCGCCATGCCGGGAGTGGCGAAGATGCCCGGCGCGAAGGCGTTGATGGTGACGCCGCGCCGCATCAGGTACGGCGCGAGCGTCTTGACCAGGTTCACGACCCCGGCCCGGGCGGCACCGGAATGGGCGAACATGGGGGCGCCACGCTCGAGGGCAAACGTGTGGACGACGTTGACGATCGACCCGGCACCGGCGTCGGCCATGGGGACCATGAAGCGCGATGTCATGTTCCACGTCCCGTTGAGGTTGAGGTCGACTACCGCTCGCCACCCGTTGTCGCTGATGGCGCTGGGCGGCGCCGGGAATTGCCCGCCGGCGTTGTTGACGAGTGCGTCGACCCTGCCGTAGCGGCGGTAGACCTCGTCGCGCAGAGATTCGACCTCTCCTGGTTCCCTGATGTTGGTCGGAACAGGCAGGCAGCTGCCCCCGTCGGCTGCGATGGAGGAGGCCACCTCCTCCAGAGCGGATGCGGTGCGGCCCGCCACCACGGCGTGGCCGCCGAGGCGGGCGAAGGCGTGGGCCACCTCCCGGCCGAGCCCGGTGCCGCCGCCGGTGACCACCGCCACCTGACCGTCGAAGAGGCCGCCGGCCAGCACCGAGACGGCCGGCCCGGGCGCCCAGCTCGGGGTCACCCGGCGAAATCCCAGCTCTGTCCCTTCTCGTAGTGGTGCAGCACGTTCTTGGCGATGAGGATGCGGTGGACCTCGTCGGGGCCGTCGGCCAGGCGGAGCGTGCGCGCGGCGAGGTACATCTGGGCCAGCGGCAGGTCGCTCGTGACCCCGGCCGCTCCCCACACCTGAATCGCCCGGTCGACGACCCGGCTGTAGGCAGCCGGCACGAAGACCTTGATCGCGCTGATCTCGGTGCGGGCCTGCGGGTCGCCCGCGTCCACCTTCTCCGCAGCGTGGATGGTCATGAGGCGGGCCGACTGCAGGTCCATGTAGCTGTCGGCCACGAAGCCCTGCATGAACTGCTTGTCCTTGAGCAGCCCGCCGTGCACCTCGCGCGTGAGGAGGCGCTCGACCATGAGGTCGAAGGCGCGCCACATCTGGCCCACCGAGTTCATGCAGTGGAAGATGCGGCCGGCGCCGAGGCGGTCCTGGGCGGCCTGGTAGCCCTGGCCCACCTGGCCGAGCAGGTTCTCCACCGGTACCCGCACGTGGTCGTAGCGGATTTCGCAGTGGTCGGACGATGTCCCGCCCCAGATGCCGATGCCACGCTCCACGATCACGCCGGGTGTGGAGGTGGGCACGATCAGCTGGGCCATGCGGCCGGGGCCTTCCTCGTCCTTGGACTCCTTGACCCGGCACATGACGATGAAGAAGTCGGCGGCCAACCCGTTGGAGGTGAACCACTTGTGCCCGTCGAGCACGTACTCGTCGCCGTCGCGCACGGCCGTGGTCCGGATCGAACGCGGGTCAGAGCCGGCGTTCTCGGGCTCGGTCATGGAGAAGCCCGACTGCATGGTGCCCTCGACCAGGGGGAGGAGCCACTTCTGCTTCTGCTCCTCCGTGCCGTACTTGACCAGGATCGTCTGGTTGCCCGAGTTCGGCGCCACCACCCCGAAAAGGGCCGCCGCTCCGACGGCGTAGGCCAGGATCTCGTTCATGTAGGCGTGGGCCATGAAGTCGATGCCCATGCCGCCATACTCGGGGGGCAGGTGCGGGGCCCACAGCCCCTCGGCCTTGACCTTGCGTTCTATGTCGCGCCGCAGCGCCCGCGCCTCGGTGCGCTCGGTCTCGCTGGCGCCGGAGCGCCGGGAGTGCCACAGGACCGCCTCGTTGGGCAGGATCTTCTCGTTGACGATGCGCGCCGTGCGCAGCCGGACGTCGTTGATGTGGTCGCTCAGGCCCGCGATGGGCATCACGTTGATCGCCATGAATGTTCTCCCCGCTGGTCGGGTCGCTGGTGCGTGCAGCGCGAACCTTACGGGGTCGGCCCCGCCCCGGCGACCCCGCAGGGCAGCGAACCGGGCACACCGATTCCACGAAGCGATAGTCCACGTGCGGAGCAGCGAGTTCCGGACGCGGTCGGACGGCGCCGACGGGCCGGGGCGGCCGTGTCTACCGCCCACTGCGTCAACCGGGGAATGGCTGTGGCGATCGCCATCGGGACGGCACTGCCGAGGAAGACGCCTCGCCTTCGCCCAGTTGCCCGCGATAGCCCACCCCCAGCAGTCGACCCCGCCCGAGGCGGGGAGGGTGCAAAAGCCTTGTGTATCGCCGACGAGGCTCACCACGCCGGCGAGAATGCCGCTGCCACCGACTCCGAGCACCGCCACCGGGACGGCACTGCCGTCTACGGCATCGCCGGGGTTGCCGGTCCTGTACTTGACGCCGTCGCCGAGCTCGCCGTTCCGGCCGTAACCCCAGCAGTCGACCCCGCCCGAGGTCAGGAGAGCGCAATCGCCCTGTCCATAGGGCTGGTCGTCGGTCGCCAGGCTCGTCGCGCCGCCCAGGGTGCCACTGCCACCGAGTCCGAGCACCGCCACCGGGACGGCACTGCCGGCGTCGATCGGATCGATACTCCCGTAGAAGACGCCGTTGCCGAGCTGGCCCCAATAGCCGAATCCCCAACAGTCGACCCCGCCCGAGGTCAGAACAGAGCAGTAACCGCCCGCCAGGCTCGCCACGCCGCCCAAGGTGCCTCTGCCACCGAGTCCGAGCACCGCCACCGGGACGGTACTTTCCTCTCCCTGGTCGACGCCGTAGAAGACGCCGTTGCCGAGCTGGCCCCAATAGCCGTCTCCCCAGCAGTCGAGCCCGCTCGCGGTGAGGAGAGCGCAATAGCCCGCTCCGTCGGTCGCCAGGCTCGCCACGCCGCCCAAGGTGCCGTTGCCACCGACTCCGAGCACCGCTACCGGGACATGACTCTCTCTCGGCGATGCCGTTGCCGAGATAGCCGCCTCCCCAGCAGTCGACTCCGCCCGAGGAGAGGAGAGCGCAGTAACCGGATCCGTCACTCGTCAGGCTCACCACGCCGCCCAAGGTGCCGCTGCCACCAGCTCCGAGCACGGCTACCGGCACGGCGCTTCCTACCGAGGAGCCATCGCCGTCCTGACCTCCCCAACAGTCGACCCCGCCCGAGGTGAGGAGAGCGCAGTAGCCAACTCCCCGGTAGTTCTCGTCACTCGTCAGGCTCACCACGCCGCCCAAGGTGCCGCTGCCACCGACTCCGAGCACCGCCACCGGGACGGCGCTGCCTTCGTGGCCGGTGGTGTAGAGCGGCCGTCGCCCAGCTGCCCACGATCGCCGTCTCCCCAACAGTCGACCCCGCCCGACGTCGAGGAGAGCGCAGTACCCGTCTTGCATCGCTCGCCACGCTCGCCACGCCGCCCAGGTGCCGCTGGCACCGACTCCGAGCACCGGCACCGCGAAGGCACTGCCAAAGTGGTGGGCGCTCGTGTAGAAGACGCCGTTTCCGAGTTCGCCCCCTTCGCCGTCTCCCCAACAGTCGACCCCGCCCGAGGTGAGGACAGCGCAGTTACTGTTGGCGGCGCTCTCCACGCTCACCACGCCGTCGAGAGGAGCCGTCACTACGAATTCGCAGCGCGTGTCGCAAGTCCCCCCTGTCGTGACGTTGATGACACTCGTGGTCGCACCGGTTGGGATCAGGACCTTCACCTCGGTGATTTGTCCACGACGACTGCAGCCTGGTCTGGCCGAAGCTCACACCGTCGCATTGTCCAAGTTGGTGCCTGTGATGGTGACGGTCGTACCCACCGGCCCTTGCCTCGGCTGAAGGCACTGATCGTGGTCGGGCACCGACGCCGAAGCCGAAGAGGAAAAGAGCGGAGGAAAGCGGCCATGGCCGCGAGTACCGCGCCGACCAACAGCGACTTGTAGCGCATCTCTACCCCGCGTTCTGCCTCGGCGAACTGCTGATGCAGCGAACCATGTTGAAAACCAAAACGCAAGGACAGTCCACGGCAGGCTCGGCCACCTCCATATGGCTGATTCACCGATAGGCAGCCCAAGATGGATTAGGTGACGTGAGCGAATGTCGCAGGCCCGGAGGCGACCCCCATGGCCGCCGTGGCCCTCCACGCTCAGAACCACTGCCGAAAGACGCCTCGCCTTCGCCCAGTTGCCCGCGATAGCCCACCCCCAGCAGTCGACCCCGCCCAAGGTGAGGCCTCGCCGAAGCCGGCTGATCACCGCCGGCATCGATCGGCGCAGTAACGCGATCCTCATACGACTCAGAGAACGTCGGCAGAGAGGCCTCGATCTCCCTGCTGAGCTCGGCCTCTGCTACCTGTTACCTGCGAGCTGGCGATCCGGCGGCCCTCTCCGTTCAGAGGTGCCGCTCCACCACCGTCTCCACGTAGAGCGCGAGCGGCAGTTGCCGGACCTCCTCCGGGGTGAACCACGCCACCGCGTCGGTGGTGCCGTCGCGCTCGGGCCGCAGCTGGCCGCGCCAGGAAGAGACCTGGTACACGAGCCGGACCGTGTGGAGGCTGACGCCGTCGGGCAGTGTGCGGACGTCGGAGAGGACGTCGAGGAACGCGCCGAGCTCGACGGTGAGCCCCGACTCCTCCTCGATCTCCCTCACGAGCGACTCCTCCGGGCTCTCGCCATGCTGCACCCCGCCCCCGGGCAGGAACCAGCGGCCGCGCAGCGTCAGCGACGAGGAAGCACGGGCGAGCAGGATGCGGCCCTCGTCGTCCCGGCATACCCCGTACGCCGCGATGCGCTGGCGTCTGGTCTCGGTCGGCACTCAAGCATGGTGGTCCCCGGCCGGCCCCGGCGCCAAGTCTCCCGGCCGCTACCCTGAGCCCGCGGGATGGGCCCGGGCTCCACGTCGCGCCGCCGGGCACGGCACCGTCCGGCCCGGCGCGGCTGCAATGGCGCGGCTACGGAGAACGGAGCACAGGGCAGGCGAAGGAGAGGGACGTCCATGGACACGGCAACAGAGCTCGAGGCGATCCGGCGTCTGAAGTACGCGTACTTCCGTAACCTCGACCTCAAGCAGTTCGACGAGTTGGGCCGGCTCCTCACCGAGGACGCCACCGCGGCCTACGAGGACGGCAAGACGGTCCTCGAGGGTCGGGCCGCCATCGTGACCTGGCTGTCCTCGGTGCTGAGCGACCCCGGCATGGTGACCGAGCACCACGGACACCACCCCGAGATCACCCTCACGTCGGAGGGCGAGGCCGAGGGCACCTGGTACCTCCAGGACCGAGTCATCGTGCCGGCAGCCGACCTCGAGATCGGAGGCACGGCCTTCTATGCCGACCGCTACCGGCTGACGGACGAGGGGTGGCGCATCGCTCACACCGGCTACACCCGCGTCTTCGAGGAGCACCGGACGCACTCGACCCTCGCCGTGCGCACGTTCAGCTCCCGCTTCGACGCTACGGCGCCTCCCGCGGGCTGAGCTCGGGCCGCCCCCGGCCGGCCGAGCTGCGGCCGGGCCGGTTCAGGGCCGCGTGTCCGGGCTGAACGTGAAGGCGGGGTCCGACAACGTCGTGGGCGCCAGCGCATCCTCAATGGCCGCGACGAAGTCGGGCGAGAGCTCGACGTCGAGCGCCTTGACGTTCTCGGCGATCTGCTCCGGACGGCTCGCACCGACGATGGCGCTGCTGACGTTCTGGTTGCGCAGGACCCAGGCCAGCGCGACCGAGGCCGGCGTGTACCCGGCCTCGCGGCAGAGCGCGGCGTAGGACTGGACTGGCTCGAGCACCTCGTCGCGCAGGAGCCAGCTGATCTCCTCGCCCTCGGGCCCCGTGGCCCGGGAACCCTCCGGCGCCGCCGCCCCGCCGGGGAGGTACTTGCCCGTGAGGACGCCCTGAGCCAGCGGCGACCAGACGATCTGCCCGATGCCCTCCTTCTCGCACAGCGGGACGACCTCGGCCTCTATCACGCGCCAGATGAGCGAGTACTGGGGCTGGTTGGACACGATGCGGTCGAAGCCCATTTCGTCGGCCATCCGCAGCGCCTCTTGAATCTGCTCGGCCGTCCACTCCGACACGCCCACGTAGTGCACCTTGCCCTGGCGGACGAGGTCGTCGAACGCTCGCAGCGTCTCTTCGAGCGGGGCCTCGAAGTCGTAACGGTGAGCCTGGTACAGGTCGACGTGATCGGTCTGCAGGCGCTCGAGCGACGCGTGGAGCGACTCCACGATGTGCTTGCGCGAGAGTCCACGGTTGTTCGGGTTCGGACCGGTCGGCCAGTACACCTTGGTGAAGATCTCGATGGTGTCGCGCGGCACGCCCTTGAGGGCCCGCCCGAGCACTGATTCCGCCTGGCCGAGGGCGTAGGCGTCGGCGGTGTCGAAGGTCGTGATGCCGGCGTCCAGCGCCGCGTTGACGCAGGCCGTCGCGGTGTCCTCCCCGATCTGGCTGCCGTGGGTGACCCAGTTGCCGTAGGAGAGGGCGGAGACGATCATGCCCGAGCTTCCGAGATGCCGGTAGTCCATGGCCCGGAGCGTACCTTGGTGCCCGTACGATCTCTCCGTGGAGCGGGAGGGTGGGCTGCACGTGCACCGCGGGCTGGACCTGCCGTTGTCCGAGGTGACGTGGCGGGCGACGACGTCGGGCGGCCCCGGGGGTCAACACGCCAACCGCACCCTGAGCCGGGTCGAGGTCGAGTTCGACGTCGAAGCCTCGGCCACGCTCGGCCCACGGCAGCGCGCACGCCTCTTGGAGCGCTACGGCTCGACGGTGCGCGCCGCGGCCTCCGAGTCGCGCTCGCAGGCACGCAACCGCGAACGTGCTCTGGAGCGACTGGCCGCGCGCATCCACGATGGCCTCCGCGTCGAGCCCGAGCGGAGGGCGACCCGACCCACGGCCGCGGCTCGGGCGCGCCGGGTGGAGGACAAGCGCCGCCGCGCCCAGACCAAGCGCCGGCGCCAAGCCCCGCGGGGCGACGACGATTGACGAGTGCAGCCGGTTCAGCCGGGGAAGCCGAAGGGCGACAGGGCCGGCCCCAGACCCGAATCGAGCCGTGTCAGGAGCTCGGTCTCCTCCTCGGCCCGAGGCCCGCGTAGGGCGGTCAGCGCGGCGTAGCCCTGGGCGACGAGCGTGGCGTCCTCTGCGGCCTCTTCGGGCGGATCGTGCTCAATGCGGTGGGGGAACGGCGAGCCGACGGTGAGGACGATCTCGCCCTTCTCGTCGGGCTCGCCCTCCATCACCGAGCGCGCCGCCTCGACCGCCGCCGGGCCTTCCATCTCCTCCCGGTTGGGCGCCTCCCACGACCCGGTGCCCCGCGCCGCTTTGATGAGGCCGGCGCCCCCCACCCGCGCCCAGCGGAGCCCGCGCACCTCGTCCAGCGGGAGGGCAGGGACGTTGAGGTTCAGCACCGTCCGCTCGGGTGCGGCCACCAGGAGTGGAATGAGCGCCACGGCCAAGCGGGCCGCCGTGTCCCACGGGTCGGGGTCAGCGCCGACGCGCAGCGAGACGGCCAGGGCGCTGATGCCCAGCTGGCTCGCCGTGAGCGCGGCGCCCACGGTGCCCGAGTGGAGGATCGACCGCCCGACGTTCACCCCGTGGTTGATGCCCGAGACCACCAGGTCCGGTTTCGGCCCGACCGCGCCCAGCGCGCCCGCAATCACCGACAACGCGGGCGACGCGTCGAGCCCGTAGGCCTCGACCGCCTCGGCGCCCTCGACCGTGGCCCGCTGGTACGGGATCGTCGTGGTCTCCGTGACCGAGCCCACGGCGGCGCCCGCGCCGCTGTAGTTGGAGCTCGGGGCCACCACGACGATCTCGGGCGGCGCCTCCGAGCCCCTCGACGCCAGCGAGCGCCCGGGGCCGTCGGCCCACACCACGAGGGCTCGGGTCAGGGCGGCCAGGCCCGGCGCCCCGACCCCGTCGTCGTTGGTCACCAGGATCCTCACCGGTTCCGCACGCTATCGGGGATGCGGTCGCCGGCCCGACTGCGTCGCGGGCCGTTCACCCGACGGTCCCGGGGCCTTCACCGGCGCGGTCACCCCCGCCGCAAGCCCGGTCTGCTTCAATTCGGGGCACCATGACCCGGCTCGGTGCACCATGACCCAGTGGACACCCCGGATCTCGGTCGCCTCGCCGACCGGGCAGCAGTGGCGCATCGGGCACGGGGGCCAAGAGGTCGTGGTCTGTGAGGTCGGGGCCACCCTGCGCTGGTACACGTCCGGGGGAGCGCCGGTTCTCAGTGGCTTCGGACCCGACGAGTGGTCGCACTCGGGCCGCGGCCAGGTGCTCGCCCCTTGGCCCAACCGGCTGGCCGACGGGCGCTACGAGCTCAACGGGGTGCGCGCCCAGGCGGCGCTCGACGAGCCCGAACGCCACAACGCCATCCACGGCCTCGTCCGCTGGATGCCCTGGACGCTCCAGACACGTCACCAGAACCAGGTCTCGCTCCGTCTGCAGCTGCATCCCTCACCCGGCTATCCGTTCTCGCTGCTGATGGAGCTCGATTACCACGTCGGGCGGGAGGGCCTCACCGTGACCGCCCGGGCGCAATCGCTCGACGAGGGTTCCGTCCCGTTCGGCCTCGGGTTCCATCCGTACCTGACCGCGGGCACCGAGACCGTGGACGGCGCCATCCTGCACGTGCCGGCGCACCACACGCTCGACACCGACGACCGCGGCCTGCCGACGGGCGAGCTCGAGCGCGGTGGACGGGACCGAGTGCGACTTCACCACCTCGCGCTTCGTCGGACCCACCGTGCTCGACACCTGCTTCACCACTCTCGACCGCGACATCGACGGCCGCGCCCGGGCCAGCCTCGATGCGCCCGGAGGCCGGGGGGGTGCGACGTTGTGGCTGGACGAGCACTTCCCGTACCTCATGGTGTACACCGGCGACACGCTCCCCGAACTTCCGCAGCGCCGCCGCGCCGTGGCGCTCGAGCCGATGACCTGCCCGCCCAACGCCTTCCGAACCGGCAAGGACGTGGTCGAGCTGCAGGCGGGCCAGGAGTGGTCGGCACGGTGGGGCATCGTGCCCCGGTGACCCAGCCCCTGGTGACCCAGCCCCTGGACGGCCACGCCGTCGTGGTCACGGGATCGTCGAGCGGTATCGGCGAGGCCACCGCACGCGCCTTCGCCGCCCTGGGCGCCGGCGTGCTCGTCAGCTCGAGCCGTTCGGTCGAGGCGGGCGAGGCCGTTGCCGCCTCGCTGCCGGACGGGCTCTACGTCCGTGGCGACCTCGCTGATCCCGAGACCCCCGGGCGTTTGGTGGCCGCCGCCCTCGAGCGCTGGGGGCGCCTCGACACGCTGGTGAACAACGCCGGGACGACCGCCGTGATCCCACACCACGACCTGGAGGCGGCAACCGTCGACGTGTGGCGACGGATCTTCGAGGTCAACGTCTTCGGCACGTGGGCCATGTCCGTCGCCGCCATACCCGCTCTGCGCGAGGGCGGCGGGTCGATCGTGAACGTGGCCTCGGTCGCGGGAGTGCGGCCGACCGGTTCCTCCATCCCCTACGCGGCGAGCAAGGCGGCGCTCAACCACATGACGAGGCTGGTGGCCAAGGTGGTCGGTCCCGGGGTCCGGGTGAACGCGGTGGCGCCCGGCCTGGTCGACACACCGTGGACGGCCGACTGGGACCTGGTGCGCGAGGTGGTCCAACAGGCGGCCCCGCTCCGGCGCTCGGGCCGGCCCGAGGACGTCGCCGAAGTGGTCGTCTCCCTGGCCCGGGCGGCCTACGTCACGGGTCAGGTCGTCGTCGTCGACGGCGGGCTCTCGCTGACGACCTGAGGCCACCTGAGGCCACCAGGCCCACCCGGCTCAACGGGCGGGCGCGACGGCCCAGCGCACCGCCGCCGCCAAACCCCTCATGAGCGGCGTCACCGCGGCGGTGTCGAGCAACAGGTCAACCGGGCCCGCCACCGTCAGGCCGAGCTCCTGGCGGGCCCACCGCGGGAGGACTCCGATCGCGGCGGCCAGCACCAGCGCGTAGACCGCTCGCTCGTCGGGCCGCCTCGCCACGCCGTGCACCAGCCACTCGCGTGCCGCCCGCGCTTGCGGCCCGGCATTGAGCTCGGGCCGGACCCGCAGGAGGTAGGCCTCGACCTCGTCGGCCGAGCGAGGGACCCACGTGGCGCCGAGCGCATACGCCACCGGGGCGACGTCGGCGTAGTACTGGTCGCACGCCGCGGGGCTCAGGTCGGCGGCGCCGTAGCGCCTCGACGAGGCCAGGAAGCTCGACATCTCGGCCACGTGGATGAAGGTGACCAGCTCGGGGTCGTCGGCCGAATAGGCGCGGCCGTCGGGTGCGGTCCCCCTGACCCGCCGGTGGACGCGCCGCACTTGGGCGATGGCCGCCTCGGCCTCGCTGACCGTCCCGAACGTCGTCGCCGAGACGAACTCGGCCGTCCGGCGCAGGCGCCTGATGGCGTCCTCCTGGTAGCTCGAGTGCTCCGCCACCCCGGCCATGGCGAGTGGGTGCAGCATCTGGAGCATGAGGGCGCTGAGCCCGCCGATCAGCATCGACGGCAGGTCGCGGTGGACCAGACGGGCGACCGAGTCGGGGTCGAGGTAGGCGGAGGATGGATCGAGGGCGATCGGGACCGGGCTCGGCGGAGATCCCGACGGCGCGGCGGACGTTGCGGGCCACGTCCCGGCGCGCCGGCTCGGCCAAGCCTCCGACCAGGCGCAGCGGCGCGCCGGCGACGGTGCCGCCGAGCGTCACCGCTCGGTCGAGGGGCGAACTCGGGCTCATGACTCACAGCTTGGCACCCGCTCCCGATCACCTGGTCCGCACGGCCCGTGCCGGCCCGGCACTTCGGCACGTGGCAGAGTGCGACCGATGCGCTTCGTCGTTTTCGGAGCCGGCGCCATCGGGGGCGCCGTCGGAGCCCGCCTGTTCCAGGGGGGCCACGACGTCACACTCGTGGCGCGCGGCGACCACGGGAGGGCGCTGGCGTCGACGGGTCTCGTCATCGAGGCGCCCGAGGAGTCCGTGACCCTCGCCGTGCCCGCGGTCACGGACCCGGCGTCCCTGAACTGGTATCCCGACAGCGTCGTGTTCCTCGCGGTCAAGGGCCAGCACACCGAGGAGGCACTGGGCCAGCTCGCCGATGCTCCGCGCCAGACGCCCGTCGTGTGCATGCAGAACGGGGTCGACAACGAGCGCCAGGTGCTGCGCCGCTTTCCGAACACCTACGGGATGTGCGTGATGTGCCCGGCCACCCAGCTGCGTCCCGGAGTGGTCCAGATCCACTCGGCACCCGTCTCGGGCATGCTCGATCTGGGCCGCTATCCGTCGGGCATCGACGCCACCGGTCAGGCCATCGCGGACGTCATTGAGACGACCACCTTTCTGTCCGTGGCTCGCCCCGACATCATGCGCTGGAAGTACCGCAAGCTGCTCATGAACCTGACCAACGCGGTCGAAGCACTGTGCGGGCCCGAGGGGCGCTCCAGCCAGCTGGCGGAGGCCGCCCGGCGAGAGGGCGCCGAGGTGTTGCGGGCCGCAGGCGTCGACGTGGCCAGCGCCGAGGAGGACCGGGAGCGCCGGGGCGACAACCTTCGCCTGGTCGCCACCCCCTCGCGTCAGTGGCGCGGCGGCTCCAGCTGGCAGAGCCTGGCCCGGGGTGCGGGATCCATCGAGGCGGAATACCTCAACGGTGAGATCGTGTTGTTGGGACGACTCCACGGCGTGCCGACTCCGGTGAACGCCGTGTTGCAGGACGCTGCCGTCGAGGCCGCGCTGCGCCGCGATCCACCTGGGACGTCGAGCATGGCGGAGCTGAGCGAGCTGGCGGGGATCCCCCAGGCCGATGCCGTCTGAGCGCGCGACGGTCCTCGCGGAGGATTTCGCCGCGGCGAACCACGAGGTGGTCGTGTTCGCCCGGTCGTGCTCCGGCGCCGAGTGGGCGCTCATGGTGCCGGGGGAGGAGTGGCCTATCGGCGTCGTGATGCACCACATCGCCGAGGGTCACGAGCACGGGCTCGTGTGGCTGACGCGAATGGCGCGGGGCGAGGCGGTCACCGACTCCGCGGAGGGGATCGACCAGGACAACGCCGCTCATGCCGCCCGGGCCGCAACGGCCGGCCAGGACGAGACGATCGCCCTCCTCGAGGCCAACGCCGCGCCACTCGAGCGCGCCCTGCGCGGCGCTCAGCGACGAGGAGCTCGACCGGACGGCGCCGTTCGGGCCGGCCGGCGGCCGGGAGCTGCCGACCGTGGCCCTGGCCGCCGTGGCGGCGCGCCACGCCCGTGAGCACCTGGCGCATGCTCGGGCCGCTCGGGAGGGCGTGAGGTGACGTGCCGCGTCAATCCGCGTGCAACGCCGCTCCCACCTCCGCTGCTCGATCCGGCGTGGAAGGTCCGGGAGTCTCGATGCACAGCTGGTGGACCGTGCCGGTGAACGGAGCAGGCGGCCAGTAGGCCGGCGACACCGGGAAGCCGGCGTCGCGACCGAGGCGCAGGCCGGCCCCGCCGTGCTGGAGGGCGATCGGCAGAATGCCCGCCACCTCAATCCCGTCCACCTCGGTACCGTCCACCTCGAGCGCCATACGGCCCGGCGCTCCATGGGTGCCCAGGGCATAGGTCACGGCGATCTCATGATGTCCCCGTGCGAGTGCGTCGCGTGTCGTGAGCTCCAGGGTGTCGACGGCGCGAGCGAAGGCGAATGAGACGATGCCGCCGGTCGCGTAGAGCGCATAGCCACCGAACCAGTCACCGAGCGCGTAGATGACGCCGTCCGCGGCGACGTCGTCGACGTCCACCACTGCCGTCATCCGGAAGCCTCCCCAGAGCATGGGAACGGATTCGTCCGCCACCGGTCCGCCACCGGGCAGGAACGTGCGGGATGGCCCGGCCGGCCAGGCGGGCGGGATGAACCCGCTCAACCGGTCGACCAGTCCGTCGGAGATCGGGAGGACGTTGTTGCGCTCCGCCTCGGCGGTCCACAGGTCGGAGAGGCGTCGCACCCGGTCGGGCTCTTCGGTGGACCGGTCGACGGCCTCGGAGAAGTCCGTGGTGAGGTCGAAGAGCTCCCAGTGGTCCTCGGCGAAGTTCCGGCTCCCCACCGCGAGTTCCTCCTCGTCGAGGACGCCCGTGCCGATGTGGTTCGTCGTCGCCTTCCAGCCTTCGTGGTAGATGGACCGCGAACCCATCATCTCGAAGTACTGCGTCTGATGAACCTCCCCGGCTCCGGGGTCCTCCAATGCCGCGAGGAGGCTCACCCCGTCGAGGCGCTGCTGGGCGACGCCGTCGACCACCTCAGGGGGTTCCAGCCCGGCCGCGGCCAGGATCGTCGGCATGAGGTCGTTGGCGTGTGCGAACTGCGGCCTCGCCGTGCCCGGAGCCGAGACATGGCCCGGCCAGCGGACGATCAACGGCGTGCGGGTCCCGCCGAGCCAGGTGTAGCGCTTCCAGAGCTTGTGCGGCGTGTTGCCCGCCCACGCCCATCCCCACGAGTAGTGGCAGTAGGTGGTGAAGCCGCCCCAGTCGTCGTAGTGCGCCAGGTTCTCCTCCACCGACTCTCGGAGGTGTGCGGTGAACCGGTGCTCGTTGAAGCTGCCCTGGGTGCCACCTTCGGCGCTCGCTCCGTTGTCGGAGAAGACCATCACCAGCGTGTCGTCGAGGACACCGAGGCGTTCGAGGCAGGAGAGCAGACGCCCGATCTGGGCGTCGGTATGGGTGAGGAACCCCGCGAAGACCTCCTGTTGGCGCGCGAACATGCGCCGTTCGTCGGCCGAGAGGTCGGCCCAGGCCTGGACCCACGAAGGCCTCTCGGTGAGGATCGTGCCCTGCGGCACCATCCCCGATGCGATCTGGCGGCCGAACAGCTCCTCGCGCCAGGCGTCCCACCCCTTGTCGAAGACACCCCGGTAAGGGTCGACCCACTCGGGCGCGACGTGGTGTGGCGCGTGCATGGCGCCCAGAGCGAAGTACAGGAAGAAGGGCTTGCCGGGCGCGGCCTGCTGCTGGTCCTGCACCATCCGCGCCGCTTGGTCCGTCAGGTCCTCGCTCAGGTGGTAGCCCTCCTCCGGCCGGCGAGGGGGGTCGATGTAATGGTTGTCGCAGACGAGGTTGGGGGCCCAGTGGTTGGTGTCACCCTGGAGGAACCCGTAGTAGCGCTCGAATCCGAGGCCGAGTGGCCAGGAATCGAACGGCCCGGCGGCCGAGCGTTGCCAGCGCGGGACGAGGTGCCATTTGCCTACAGCCAGCGTCGAATACCCGGCATCGCGTAGCAGTCGCGGCAGCGCCACCGCCGAATTCGGCAGCCGGGCGTGGTAGCCGGGGAAGCCCAACGGGATGTCGGCCAGGAAGCCCATACCCACGGCGTGGTGGTTGCGGCCCGTGAAGAAGGACGCCCTCGTCGGCGAGCACAGTGAGGTGACGTGGAAGCGGCTGAAGGGGGCACCGTCGGTGGCGAGCCCGTCGAGACGGGGGGTGCCGATGTCGGAACCGAATGCGCCGAGGTGGCCGAATCCGGTGTCGTCGAGAACGATGACGACGACGTTGGGGGCGCCCGCCGGCGGTTTTGGTTGGTGTGGGAAACGAGGGGTGGACTCGGGGGCAGTGAAGCCGATCTGCTGGGGCTCGTCCATCCGAGAAGGGTAGACGGGCTCACCGTCACGGCGCCTGTGTGCAGGACTAATGTGTCCTCCGATGCAGGGTCACCTCCCGGGACCGCCTCAGCCTCACTTCCCCGATGGGTTGGCGCCCTTCGTGGGCTATATCGCCACCCGCGAGCCGCGCCCGCTCGAGGACCGGCCCCCGGGCGAACCCGGGTGGGCCGACGGGGGCGACTACTCGCTCGACCAGTTCGACGACCTCGGCGACTGGGAGCCGATGCATCATCCCCTCTTCAAGTTGATGGCCGTGGTCGTGTCGGTCTCGCTGCTGCTCGCTGGTGTCGGCACGGTGCTCGAGGTGGTGCTCGCCGGGCGCTGAGCGCCTCCGACGCTTCGGCCTTCTGTTCGAGACAGGCCTGGCACCTTCGTGGCCAAGGCAAAGAAACCGTGAAATCGCCGCGACGGTCAGATGAATCTCTCGTTTGAACTTCCCCTCGCCGTAACAGCGCGAGGTAAAAAGCAGCCTGCTCCTGCCACAGATGGGCGAGCTTGGGCGAGAGGAATGAACCGTGATGAATTCTGGGGCGCGTCGTGTTCGAACGCGTTTGGCCAAGGGGAGCCTGGCCGTGGCCGTGATGGCGGGGATCGCTTTCACACCGGTCGCGCTGGCGCTGACCACGACTCCGGCTGGAGCACAACCACTCGGCACAACCGAGACGTCGACGCCATGGTCGTCGGCCAACCCCGCCGCCGTCGGCCAGACGATCACCCTCTCGTCCACCGTCACCGCGGACGACGGCGGCACCCCGACGGGCACCGTGATCTTCTCGGACTCCGGTGGCGACCTCTGCACGGGAACCCTGAACGCATCGAGTCCCGACGTGGCCAGCTGCACCTACACGCCGACGAGCGCGAACCCGTCCGACAGCATCTCGGCCGCCTATGGCGGCGACGACAACTACCAGGGCTCCTCGAGCGCGACGCCGCTGTCCCAGGAGGTCGACATGGACGGCACTTCCACCGCGCTCGACGTCTCACCCGGGTCGCCCGTCGTCGGCCAGTCCGTCACTTTGACCGCGACCGTGACCGCCGACGCGCCCGGTTCGGGCACACCGACGGGCACCGTGACCTTCAGCGGCGACGCCGGCACGCTGTGCGGCGGACCCGTCACGATGTCCGGTGGCACCGCGAGCTGCACCGTCACCTACCCGGCTGTGACCACAGACAACTTCACCGCTGACTATTCGGGCGACTCCAACTTCTCGAGCTCCTCGGGGACAAGCTCCGTCACCATCGGCCAGGCCTCGACTTCGACGGCCATCTCGCCGAGCAGCTCGACGCTCGTTGTCGGAGAGCAGGTCACCTACACCGCGACCGTGTCGGTCAACGCACCCGGCGCGGGCACGCCGACCGGGACGGTCGACTTCAATGGCAACGCGGGCGCCATCTGCAGCGCGGTCGCGCTCTCCGGCTCGACCGCCACCTGCACCACGACCTACTCGGCACCAGGCTCGGACTCGGTCTCGGCGTCGTACCCGGGTGACTCGAACTTCTTCGGCAGCTCGAGCGGTTCGACCTCCGTCACCATCGGCCAGGACATCACGACGACCACCGCCAGCTCCAGCCCGAGCTCCGCCGTCGTCGGCCAGAGCGTCACCTTGAGCGCGACGGTGGCGGCCGCCGCCCCAGGGGCGGGCTCGCCGACGGGGACGGTCACCTTCTCCGACGCCGGTGGCCAGCTCTGCCAGGGCAGC
>CAWGHA010000033.1:0-78765 GCA_963822265.1 uncultured Acidimicrobiaceae bacterium | reverse complement strand
TCCGGCCAGGCCCAAGAAGCCTCGACGCGTCATCTGCTGCGCTCGGATCTCGTCGGCCTCGTCGATCCCGCACCCCAGTCGGTTGGCTGTACGAGAGGCGGCTTGCGCTCGCCGCAGTGCCGCCGCCGCCCCGCTTGCGCCCCAAGTCCTCACGGTGCCTCCTTTCGGTCCCGTGGGATGACGGGCCTCAGCTCGGATACGACCACGGACCGTATTGCAGCGTGGGAGTCTCACTCGAGATGGCGGAGGCCCCCACCGACACGCTCAGACTCAGTTGGGCGGGCACCCCCTCGCTCCCGCTCGCCTCGTCTGTCGCCTGGAGAGACCGCCACAACTGCAGAGCATCGAACTCGATGTCGAGGTTGCACTGGACCTGACCGACCCGCTCGGCGTCGACCTCGATGGTCAGGTCCCAATCGAGCGAATACACGACCGAGGCGCCGGGGGGCTGCGACTGATCTTTGATCCGCTCTGCACATCGCGCTCGGGCCTGCTCGACCACCTGCGCCAGCTCTGAGAGTGGAGGGCTCTCGCTCAGCTGATGAACGAAACGTGCCCGTACGGCAGGTCGTACGTAGCGCGGCAAGAGCTTGAGCTCCCGCATGGACCGAAGGAGTTCTTCGTCCTCCTCGAGGCTGTCGGAGATTCGAACGACAAAGTCAGTATCCGTGCCCACGTGCGCCTCCCTCCTACACCTTCACGTCAGGTCCGGTCGACGTCAAGACGGAGGGGGCCCACCGTGCTGATCGCCACTCGATTCCGCGATGCGCCGACCGGAAGGATCCGGAGCGTTGAGACGGGCATCGCCGACGCTGACCTCTCCCGAGTTGATCCTGAACGAATCATGACGCTCGAACCAACGGCGCCGTCGACGAGCTCGTATTCCCCGCGCCAGGGGAGGACTCAGCAGGGCGGCGAGCAGTCCGACCAGGACCACCAGTATCACCACCAGATAGGGCGGCACGCCACTCGAAGACGAAGGCGCCGGGGCGATGGTCGTTGTCGTTGTCGACGTCGTCGAGGTGCTCGAAGAAGTAGTCGTCGTGCTCGGCGTTGCTGGTACGACCGATATGGATCCGGTCGCGATGGTCACACACGGGCTCGTGGCGCCCGCCACGTCGCTCCTCACCGTGCAGGCCGAGATCACGAGCACGGGTCCGGCGGGATCAGTTCCGGGGGTGGTGAACCACCCCACAAGGCGACCTTGAGCGACGGCACAATCCGCAAAGGACTCCGCTCCCACGAGGAGCTCACAAGGAACCGAGAGCTTCGGATCGGAGAGCTGCGCCGTCACGCCGACGGTCGATCCCGCCGTGGCCCGGGCGGGTTCGAAGCTCAGTGTCGCAGGAGCGGCGGGGCTCGTCGTGCTGGTCGTGGTGGACGTCGACGTGCTCGTCGTGCTGGCCGAGGTCGGCGTGCTTGACGAGGAGCTCGTGGCGGGGACGCTGCTCGTCGTGGTCTGCCCGGCACTGGGCTCAACATCGGACGTCAGGAACGGGATCACAACCAGGGCAGCGATGAGTGCCCCGGACGACATCCGAAGAAGCTTGCTCCGACCGAATGTGGCTTCCGGGAGTGCAGGCCGACGGATGCAGGTCACCGCGAACACCTTTCACGTTCCACCGTACGACTCGGTCGTGAGCGAACACCTCTGAGGCAGGGGGCGCCGCATCACAGTCTCGTGACGAACACAGAGTAGACATCGGACGCTGGTCGTGCCTGCGTGGCGGCACCTTCTGCGCGACGGTCGGCGCTCAGGCCGAGGCAGACCGAAGGGTGTGCCTCGTCGCCGCAGACGCCGCCTCCCTGGCGTGGTAGCTCGAGCGGGTCAGGGGCGAGGCCTCGACGTGGGGCAGGCCGAGCGCACCGCCCGCGGCGCGGATCTCCTCGAACTCCTCGGGCGACCAGTAGCGGGCGACCGGGAGGTGGTCCCGGGTCGGGCGCAGGTACTGGCCGACGGTCACGATCGAGACGGCCACGGAGCGCAGGTCGGCCAAGGTGGCGACGACCTCGTCCTGGCGCTCGCCCAGCCCGACCATCAGGCCCGACTTGGTGACGAGGCCCGAGGCGTGGGCTCGGGCGAGCACGGCCAGGCTGCGGGCGTAGCCGGCCGACGGGCGCACCGCACGCTGGAGCCGGGCCACCGTCTCGATATTGTGGTTGAGCACGTCCGGTCGCGCCTCGAAGATGGTGTCGAGCGACTCGCGATGTCCCTTGCAGTCCGAGATCAGCACCTCGACAGTCGTGGTGGGCGTCCGCTCGCGGATGGCGCTGATCGTGGCCGCCATGGCGCCCGCTCCCCCGTCGGCCAGATCATCGCGGGCCACGCAGGTCACCACGGCATGGGCGAGGCGCATGCGCTCCACGGCCTGTGCCACGCGATCGGGCTCGTCGGGGGCGAGGGGCAGCGGATGGCGGGTGTCGACCTGGCAGAAGCCGCAGGCGCGGGTGCAGCGTTCCCCGTTGATCATGAACGTCGCCGTGCCGTCGGCCCAGCACTCGTAGATGTTCGGGCACCCGGCCTCCTCGCACACGGTGACCAGGCCTAGGTCATGAACGGTCGCCCCGAGCGAGCGGTAACCCTTCCCGATCCGCATCGGGACGCGTACCCACGGCGGCTTGCGCTCCGCCAGACCGAGCCCGTCCTCGGGCGCCACCCCCGCCTGTCGCAGCCGGCGCAGCAACGGCCGCTCGCTGGAAGAGGCAGGCGCGGCCGGGCCGGTCACGACGTCGTGGCGGTCGTGAGTGCCGGATCCGAACGCGTCGACCACGCGAGCGACGAAGGCCTCGACGACCCGGTCCATGTTGACGGCCACACCCTCCGCGTGGAGCGAGGTCACGCCTCGGTCGGCGATGCCGCAAGGAACGATGTGGCCGAACATGGCCAGGTCGCAGTCGACGTTGAGCGCGATCCCGTGGAGCGTGCGCCGGCGGCCGGGGCCCGATCGCAGCGTCCGCACTCCCACCGCGGCGATCTTCCGCGGCTCCGGGCCACCGGCGTCGACCCAGACGCCGGGGTACTCGGGGTCGCTGGAGCAGCCCCCCAGCCCGAGGTCGGCCAGGGTGTCGATCAGGACGCGCTCGAGTCGGTGCACGTGGTCGGGGCCGGCCGACGGAACGTCGGGAACCGTGACGATCGGGTAGGCCACCAGCTGTCCCGGCCCGTGGTACGTGACGTCACCACCCCGGTCGGCGCGTTCGAGAGCGGCACCGACGCTGGCCGGATCGACCAGCACATGGGAGGCGTCGGCGTGGGCGCCGAGCGTGTAGACGTGCGGGTGCTCCAAGACGAGAAGGTAGTCGTCGACGGCATCGACCAGTGCGTGCTGGAGCGCGTCCGCCTCGTGGTAGGGAACGGTGCCGAGGCCGCGGACGCGGAGCACGCCCTGGACCCTCAGAGCTCTGCGGCCCAGTCGCGGCTCGCCAGCAACTCGGCGACCCGGGCCACGAAGAGCGAGACATACGCTCCATCGACGGCCCGATGGTCCCAGCTGATACCGATGACGCCGGTCGAGTGGATGGCGATGGACTCCGAGCCGTCGGGCAGGGTCACGACGACGGGCCGGCGGGCGATGCCGTCGGTGGCCAGGATGGCCACCTGGGGCTGGTTGATGATGGGCACGGTGAAGTAGGTGCCGAACGGCCCGTCGTTCGTGATGGAGAACGTGCCTCCGGAAATGTCGTCGGCGTTGAGCTTCCTGGTGCGCGCGCGGTCGGCCAGGTCGCGGATGCGGCGGGATATGCCGCGCAGGGTGAACTCCTCGGCGCGGTGGACCACCGGCACGATCAGGCCCTCGTGCGAGAGGTCGACCGCGATGCCGAGGTTGACATCGGCGTGCACCAGGAGCGCGTCGTCGACCACGGACGCGTTCAGCAGCGGGAAGTCGCGCAGGGCCTCGACCGAGGCCCGGGCCACGAAGGGCAGGTAGGTCAACGAGAAGCCCTCTTCGGCGCGGAAGCGGTCCCCCCACGCTGCCCGCACGCGCTCGACCACCTCGAAGTCGACTTCCTTGGCGATGAACGCGTGGGGCGAGGTCGCCTTGGAGCGCACCATGTGCTCCGCGGTGCGCCGACGCATGTTCGAGAAGGGGACCAGTTGGTCGCCCGCGCCGCGTGACACGGACGGCCCCGCGGCGGCGCGTGCCGGTGCCGAGGGTGTCGAGGTCGACGGAGTGGCGGGCGCGGGCTGGGCCACGGCCGGCGCGACACTGGATCGCCGGGCGTCGACCTCCTTCAAGACGTCGTCTCGGGTTATGCGACCGCCAGGCCCTGTGCCGGCCACCTCGGAGCGGTCGATGCCGTTCTCCGAGAGCAGGCGGCGCACCATGGGCGACGTGACCACCCGATCCACCCCGTCCGACTGTGCCTCGCCGGCAGGTGCCGAGACAGTTTGGGGCGACGTGACCGGTTCGGGGGCCGGAGCCGGAACGGGAGCCGGGGGCGCGGGAGGCGGCGCCTGAACCGGCGGTGCGGCCGGTGGAGGCGGCGGCGCGTCGGGAACCGCCTGGGCGTCGGATGCGGGCGCCGGAGGGGCCGGCGCCTCCGCGACCGGAGCGGCGGCAGGCGAGCCGGCCGGGGCGCCGTCGCCGATCACCGCCAGCTTCACGCCCACCTCGACGGTCTCACCCTCGGGCACGAGGATCTCGGTGAGCACGCCCGAGGCGGGCGACGGCACCTCAGAGTCGACCTTGTCCGTCGACACCTCGAAGAGCGGCTCGTCGCGCTCGACTGCTTCGCCGACTCCCTTCATCCAGCGCGTCACCGTGCCCTCGGTGACCGTCTCGCCCAACTGCGGCATCATCACGTCAGCCAACGTGGAGTCCCCTTCCGGTCAGCGCCAGCATCGTCTCGCCGAAGGTCTCCGACAGCGAGGGGTGGGGCTGGATGAACTGCGCCACCTCGTCGGGGTAGGCCTCCCAGTTGACCGCCAGGTAGCCGCCGCTCAGCTGCTCGGTCACCCACGGCCCGACCATGTGCACGCCGAGCACACGTCCGGCAGAGCCGTCGGGCCGGCGCTCGGCGACGATCTTCACCAGCCCTTCGGTATCGCCGATGATCTGGGCGCGGCTGTTGCCGCCGAACGGGTCCTTCTTCGTGACGACCTGGAGGCCGGCTGCTTTCGCCTGGGCCTCGGTCAGGCCGCAGAACGCGACCTCGGGATGGCAGTAGATGGCCCACGGCACCTTCGCGTAGTCGACCGGGACGACCGGCTCGCCGAGCATGTCCTTGACGGCGACGATGGCCTCGGCGAAGCCCACATGAGCCAGCTGCGGCGTGCCGGCCACCAGGTCGCCGACGACGTAGACGCCCGGCTCGCCCGCGTGCATGAGCGGGTCGGCCTCGACGAAGCCGCGACCGTCGATACGGACGCCGACCCCGTCGGCGACCAGGCCTTCGCTCCGGGGCCGCCGGCCGACGGAAACGACTATGGCCTCCACCTCCCACGACTTGTCGCCGGCCCACACGGTCGTCACCTTTCCGTCGGTGGACGGCGCGTGCCCCTCGACCATGACACCGGTCACGACGTCGATGCCCCGCTTCTTGAACGAGCGCGCCACGAGCCGGATGATGTCGTCGTCGCACTCGGTGAGGATGGAGTCGAGAGCCTCGAGGACCGTGACTTTCGACCCGAGGTCGGACAGGAGCGAGGCGAACTCGCACCCGATCACACCTCCGCCCACCACTACCACCGAAGCCGGGATCTCCTTCAGGTCGAGGAACTCGTCGGAGGTCATCACCCAGCGGCCGTCGACCTCGAAGCCGGCCAGGGTCCGCGGCACCGAGCCGGCCGCGAGCACCACGTTGCGCCCGACCACCACCCGCCCGGCGTCTTCGCCGTCGACCACGGTGACCCGGTGTCCCGGACCGAGGGTTCCCGTGCCCGACAGCGTCGTCACCTTGCGCCCCTTCAACAGGCCGGCCAGCCCCTTCCAGAGCTTGTCCACCACCGCGTTCTTGCGGTCCTGGCTTACGGCGAAGTCGACCGTCACCCCCTCGACCTTGATGCCGAACTCGCCCGAACTGCCGACGGTGCGGCGCACGGCGGCCGTCTCGAGGAACTCCTTGGCCGGGATGCAGCCGCGGTGCAGGCAGGTCCCGCCCACCTTGTCGCGCTCGACGATCGCAATCGACATACCGGCGGCCGCGCCGTAGAGCGCGGTGGCGTAGCCCCCCGGGCCGCCGCCGATCACGACGACGTCGAACTCGTCTTCTGCGCCCATCGACTGTCCTCTTCCCTCGCACGTCGCACCGGAACTGGCGCGCTCGACCGTCTCGAATGGTCCCGATCGCGCCGGCCGGCAGCAGATCCCGCGCCCGGCGCGTGCTTCCAGCGCAGCCTACCGTTCGTCCAGCGGGTCCAGGTCTTGAGGACTACCCGCTCGTCCCGTGCCCCGCGTCCGCGGCAAGTGTGGCGAGCTCGTCGACCCGGTCGTTCCACGTGTCGCCCGAGTGGCCCTTGACCCAGCGGAACGTCACGGCGACGTCGGGCGAGAGGGCGAGCTCCAGGAGGGGCTCCCACAGGTCGCGGTTGGCCACCGGTTTGTTCTGCGAGTTCTTCCAATTGCGCCGCCGCCATCCCTCCCACCACCGGTCGGTGAAGCACTTGACGACATAGGTCGAGTCGCTGACCACTTCGATCGCGCCGGCCGTCTCCCCGTTCGCCGTTCCCGTGACGGTCAGAGCGCGGAGTGCCTCGAGAACGGCGGTGACCTCCATGCGCTGGTTGGTGGTGTGCCCGTCGGCGCCGCTGGCAAAGCGCCCGCCAGGGACGGCCCAGGCCCACCCGCCCGGTCCCGGGTTGCCGCGGCAGGCCCCGTCGGTGTAGACGACCGTGGTCGGGCTCATGCCTGCGGCCGCGGGTCAGGAGCCGGTCGCCGGTCGCTCAGGTGCATGACGAATGTGTAACACCTGACGGCGGCGTTCACGGGGGCCGAACCGGCCGGTACCGTTGAGGTGATGCTGTTCGACGGGATCAGTCACCAAGTCCCCGACACCGATCCGGGCGAGACCAAGGAGTGGCTCGACTCCTTCGACGCCGTCGTCGACGCCCGGGGCCGAGCCCGGGCGCGCTACCTGTTGATGAAGCTGCTGGAGCGGGCGCGCACCAAACAGGTCGACTTTCCCGCCATGGTGTCGACGCCCTACGTCAACACCATCCCGGCCGACGCCGAACCGTGGTTCCCCGGCGACGAGTACCAAGAGCGCCGGATCCGCGCCTACATCCGCTGGAACGCCGCCGCGATGGTGGTGCGGGCCAACACCCGCTCGGAGGGTATCGGCGGCCACCTGTCGACCTACGCCAGCTCGGCCGCCCTCTACGAGGTCGGGTTCAACCACTTCTTCCGCGGCAAGGCAGACGGCGGCTTCGGGGATCAGGTCTACTTCCAGGGGCACGCGTCACCCGGGATTTACGCGCGGGCATTCGTCGAGGGGCGCTTGACCGAGGAGCACCTGGACCGCTTCCGCCAGGACGCGTCGGGAGGGGGGCTGCCCAGCTACCCGCACCCACGGACCCTGCCCGACTTCTGGGAGTTCCCGACGGTGTCGATGGGCCTGGGCCCCATCACCGCCATTTACCAGGCCCACGTGAACCGCTATCTCCACCTGCGCCGCCTGGTCGACACGAGCGCCAGCCGTGTCTGGTGCTTCGTCGGCGACGGCGAGATGGACGAGCCCGAGTCCATCGGCGGGCTCGGGGTGGCCGGCCGCGAGCACCTCGACAACCTCATCTTCGTCGTCAACTGCAACCTCCAGCGCCTCGACGGCCCGGTGCGCGGCAACGGCAAGATCATCCAGGAACTCGAGGCGCTCTTCCGCGGCGCGGGGTGGAACGTGATCAAGGTCATCTGGGGCTCGCGCTGGGACGCGCTCTTGGCCAAGGACATCGACGGTGTGCTGCTCGACCGGATGAACACGACGGTCGACGGCGAGTACCAGAAGCTGGCCACCGAGTCGGGGGCCTATATCCGGGAGCACTTCTTCGGTCCCGACCCGCGGCTGCGCAAGATGGTCGAGGACCTCAGCGACGACGAGCTGGTGTCGCTGCCCCGCGGCGGGCACGACTACCGCAAGCTCTACGCGGCCTACAAGCTGGCCACCGAGCAGCGCGGCGCGCCGACCGCCATCCTGGCCAAGACCATCAAGGGGTGGACACTCGGGCCCGAGATCGAGGCGCGCAACGCCACCCACCAGATCAAGAAGATGACGAAGGCTCAGCTGCGAGCCCTGCGCGACCGCCTGTACCTGACCGACGACATCCCCGACGCCGCCCTCGAGGGTGACCCGCCCTACGTCCGCCCCGCCGAGGGATCCGACGCCATGGAGTACCTGCGCGCCCGGGGCCGGGTCCTCGACGGCCCGCTGCCGGTCCGGGTGGTGCGTCCCGCCCCGCCGATGCGCCCCGATGCCAAGGTGTTCGAGGAGTTCGCGGCAGGTTCGGGCAAGCAGGCCGTGTCCACGACGATGGCGTTCGCTCGCATGCTGCGCAACCTCGTGCGCGACCCGACGGTCGGCTCACTCGTCACGCCCATCGTCTCGGACGAGGCGCGCACCTTCGGGCTCGAGGCGATCATCGCGGAGGCGAAGATCTACGCGCCCGAGGGTCAGAACTACGTGCCGGTCGACGCCGACCTGCCCCTCCACTACGCCGAGAGCTCGTCGGGCCAGGTGCTCGAGGAGGGGATCACCGAAGCCGGCGCGCTGTCGTCGTTCATTGCGCTGGCGACGGCCTATGCCACCTGGGGCCGGCCCATGGTGCCCGTGTACCTCTTCTATTCGATGTTCGGATTCCAGCGCGTGGGGGATCTGCTCTGGCAGCTCGGTGACATGCGGGGCCGAGGCATCCTGGCGGGCTGCACAGCGGGGCGCACGACGCTCATGGGGGAAGGACTCCAGCACGACGACGGGCAGTCGCCCCTGCTCGCCTCCACCAATCCGGCCGCCGTGGTCTACGACGCCTCCTTCGCCTACGAGGTGGCCGTCATCATGGAGGCGGCCATCGCCGAGATGCTCGGGCCGGCCCCGCGGGACCGCTTCTGGTACCTCACCCTCTACAACGAGACCTACACGATGCCCCCGCTGCCCGCGGACGAGGCGGACGCCGTGCGAAAGGGGATCGTCGAGGGCCTCTACCGCTTCTCGGCCGCGCCGAACCTGCGTGGGAACGGCGCGCTGAGGGCTTCGCTGTGCTTCTCGGGCCCGATGTGGAGGATGGCCACGGAAGCGCAGGAGGTGTTGGCCGAGCGCTACGGCGTGGCCGCGGACACCTGGGCCGTCACGTCGTGGACACGGCTGCGAACCGACGCCCTCGAGGTGGAGCGTTCGAACCGGCTCCACCCCGATGATCCGCCGCGGGTGGCTCTCGTGACCTCTGCCCTCGGGAGGGGGCCCGACCCCGTCGTCGCCATCACCGACTACATGCGCGCCGTGCCGGACCAGGTGTCGCGCTTCGTCGAGCGGCCCTACACCTCACTCGGCACGGACGGCTTCGGCCGTTCCGACGCCCGCGAGGCGCTGCGGACCCATTTCGAGGTCGACGCGCCTCACCTCGTCGTCGCCGTGCTCCAGCAGCTTGCCCTGGGCGGGAGGGTCGAGCCGGCACTTGTGGCCAAGGCCATCGACGATCTGGGCCTACAGCCGGCGGAGGTACCACCCTTCAGGGTGTGATCGTCGCCACGAAGGTGGCCAGCACCTCCTGCGCGCCGTCGGGCACGGCCAGGCGTAGAGCGTGATGGTGCCCGTCGAGCTCGACGGCTACGTCGAAGAAGGGGCAACACTGCTTCTCGCGCTGCCCGAGCGAGGCGGCCGCGGCCAGCGCGGCGTCGGTGCCGTCGAGGATGAGGCGGACCTCGGTCGGACCGGACTCCATCCCGACCACGGCCGGCGACGCGACGAGAGCGTGCCACTCCGCCTGGCGCTGGGCCAGCCCCTCGTCGTCGAGGGAGCAGGCGATCGGCACCCGCGCGGCGGCCTCGGCCTCCGCCGCGAGGGTGTCGCGGGTGAGCTCCATCTGTCCGCAATGCTGGAACAGCTCCTCGAGCACGTGCAGCAGCACTGCGCCTTTCGTCTCGGTGTAGGGGACGAGTTCGTCGGGCTTGCGCCGGACCTGCGAAGGGGCGTCCACCGAGTCGAGGTCGGACAGGTCCTGGCGGAGCCGGACGCGCGCCTCGGCGACGCGCCCGACGAGCTCCGCCACCGGGCCGGTCGCGGTGAACTCTGCCGCTCGGTCCCGCTCTATGGTGCGTCCGGCCACCGTGGCCCCGCCCCAGAACTCCATGACGCCGAGGCAGTGAGTCAAGATGGCGTAGGGCGAGTTGGCGCCCGGAAGATCAGGGCGTCGGTTGGCCAGCTCGTCGCCCAGTTCCTCGACGATGGCGGACATGATGTCGAGGGCCAGGTCGGCGAACCACAGGTAGTCGGCCGCGGAGACCGCGACCGTGGCGTCAGTGGGCGATCCAGGCATCGGGGTCGGTCACCAGTCGCTGGACGTGCGCGGGGAACCGGCCGGTGATCACGTCGGTGAGCGACACCTTCTCGAGCACCGAGCGCAGGCTGGCCCGTACGGCAACCCAGATCTGCTGGAGGTGCTCGGCGGCGCCGTCGTACGTCGTGGCCTCGGGCCGGTAGCCGCGCACCTCGGCCAGCGGGCCGTCGAGGGCGCGGATGACGTCGGCGATGGTGATGTCGCTCGGGTCGCGGGCTAGCCGGTAGCCACCCTCGGCTCCGCGCTGGCTGGCCACCACGCCGGCCCTTCGCAGGTCGGCCAGGATGGCGCCCAGGAACCGGGGCGGGAGCCCCTGCTGCTCCGCCAAGGACTCGGCGGTCTGCGGCGTGCCTGCGGCAGCCAGGGCGAGGAGCGCGCGGATGCCGTAGTCCACCTTGGCCGGGATGTGCATAGACCGAGTCTGCCCTGCCCGCGCCCCGGGGGCACGTTTTGGCCGGCACGGGCGCCATGAGAAGATCTCGTCATGGCACGTGTCGACTTGTACCTGAGTGGTGACCCCGAGTCGGACGCCGCGCTGAGCCGGGACCCGTTGGCCCTCCTGATCGGCATGGTGCTCGACCAGCAGGTCCCGCTGGAGAAAGCGTTCTCGTCCCCGGCCGAGCTGGCCCGGCGCCTCGGAGGACGTCTGGACCCGGCGGCCATCGCGGCGATGGATCCAGACGAGCTGGCCGAGGCCTTCCGCGCCCGGCCGGCGCTCCATCGGTACCCGGCGTCGATGGCGACCCGGGTCCAAGAGGTGTGCCGCGTCGTCGCCGAGGACTACGGGGGCAAGGCGGACCGCGTGTGGAAGGGCGCGGCGAGCGGGGCCGAGCTGTTCGCTCGGGTCCGCGCGCTGCCGGGGTTCGGCGAGCAGAAGGCCCGGATCTTCGTCGCCCTTCTGGGCAAGCAGCTGGCCGTCCGCCCCAGCGGGTGGCAAGCGGCCAGCACGCCCTTCGGCGACCCCGGCACCTACCTCTCCGTGGCCGACATCCGCGATGGAGCGAGCCTGGCACGAGTCCGGGCAGCCAAGAAGGCGAAGAAGGCCGCGGCAGCGGCAGCGGCCGCGGCTGCGGACGGTTCGGCGAGTGCGACCAGGAGCAAGGCTTCGACCAAGACGAGGACCAGGGCCGGCGCCAAGGCGTGAACCCGGGAGAGGCCATCGCCGGGCGGCGCCTCTACCTCTGCACACCGGACCGCGACGACCTCGAGCACTTCGCCGCAGCCTGCATGGAGGGCGGAGTGGACGTGGTGCAGCTGCGCGACAAACACCTCGAGGCGCGCCCTCTCCTGGCCCGGGCCCGGCTGCTCGGCCGGGTGTGCCGCGACCACGGCGTCCCGTTCGTCCTGAACGACCGGCCCGACCTGGCGCTCGAAGCGGGGGCCGACGGGGTGCACGTCGGTCAGGACGACGCGCCGGTCGCTCTGGCACGCCGGATCCTCGGCCCGGCGGCCATCGTCGGGCTGTCGACCCACGCACCGGCGGACCTGGCCACGGCGGCCGGTGAGGACGTGACCTACATCTCGGCCGGGCCGGTGGAGCCGACCCCGACCAAGCCGGGCCGACCCGGGGTCGGCCTCGAATACGTCAGCCTGGCCAGCGCACGCTCACCCGTCCCGGTCTTCGTGACCGGAGGCGTGACACCTGAACGGGTACCGGTGTTGTGGGCCGCCGGGGTCGCGCACTTCGTGGTCGTGCGCTACCTCACGCAGGCTGCGGACGCGCGGTCCGCGGCCCGAGCTCTGCGTCATGCGATCGATCGCTGCGAGTTTTCGGAGCGATGAGGACGGGTTCTTCGGCCATGGGCGGGATGCCTCTGGCCGAGGTTCTCTGCGTTGTATGAGGATCGAGCTACTGCGAATTGGCTCATCGGTGATCCAATTCGCAGTAGTCCTTGAGCGATGCTGTCGAGCTCGACTCGAGCCGATCGTCTGGAACACCCTGACGCGAGACTCCGAAGGCACGCCGGCTCCGTCGCCGGTCCACCTGGTCGTGCAAACGACCCGAGAGGTGAATCGACCAAGCGCGCGACCGCAGCTGATTCCCAGAGCAGATCAGCCCGTCGTTCTCATCGCTCCACCGAGGATGCGGAAGCCGGCCGCAGTTCGTCATCTAACACCCGGCCCTCTGGAACTCCGTTGGCTCGACCACACGAGCTGGCAACGCAGTGGGTGGGTCGGTTTTCGACGTGTCTGAACCCTTTGGCCCGTAGGTCTCTCGGGACCTGCCCAGACGGTCACGCTCGGGGTGGTACCGCTCGAGAGGTGGCGCCACACCGGCGTTATGCAAGCGCCGTTTACTGTGGGTCGCTACAGTGACGGCGGAAATACAAGCAACGGCGGTAGGCGGTGCTTGGACTCGGCTGCTCGACGCCGTCCCGAAATGGAGGTTGAGTATGGCTGGACTGAAGAAATGGTCGGCGATCGCGGCCGGGGGCACCGCGCTGTGCCTGGCCGGTGTCGTCGGCCTCGGGGCCGGCGTTGCCGGCGCCGGCGCACCGAGCGCGTTCCGGCATGCGGCGACTGCGGCGCCCGCGGCGTCCGTCGTCCCGGGAACGTACAACTGGGTCGTCGACGGGGCCGTCGTCGGCACCATCACGTTCGCATCGGGCAACACCTGGTCGAGCTCCTTCGACAGCGACACGGGCGAATGGGTCCAGGGCGGGAAGGCCTTCACCATGGACATGACCGGCGGATCCGACGGCAGCGACGGCTGCCTCTTCGCGGCCAAGGTCGGTGTTGGCGGCACGTCGGTCAACGCGGGGAGCTTCGACTGCTCCATCTCGGGAGCGACCGGTACGTGGTCGGCGGTCTCGCCCGGAGGCGCCCCTACGGCCACCTCGCACGGCAACCCGTTCGCTCGTACCGCGGGTGCCGTGTCGCCGCTCACCTCCCTCGTTCTGGGGACGTACAACTGGTTCATCAACGGCACCAACCTCGGGACGATCACGTACGAGGCGGGCAACGTCTGGACGAGCAACTACGACAGCGCTGACGGGGGCACCTGGCTTCAGGCTGGTAAGAGCCTGGCCATGGACATGACCACCGGGACCGACGGAACCGGCGGCTGCATCTTCGCCGGTAAGGTCAACCACACCGGGACGAAGATCAGCAAGGCGGCCAAGCCGGGCGCTTGGATCTGCCCCGGCTACGGCTCGAGCGGCAGCTGGTATGTGAGCTGAGTCGGACCTGAGTCTGGTCTGACTTGAGCTGAACGCATCACCGCAGCGTCGTCATTGCCGGACGCGTTGGCCGGGACGTACTCGACCGGAGTTCATTTCGCCTGTCGAGTCTCGGGCCTTCAGCGTCTCGGCGGTGGCGGCGCTGCGCGCTGCGCCGGCTGGGCACGAGCGACGTGCATGCTGTCGGTCTACGTCGGTCGTGCGCAGCTCACCGTGTGTAGGCAGGAGGCAACACGGCACGCTCATCACGGACACAATCGGAGAGCTGGCCGAAGTTCTTGGAAAGAGGGTTCCACACGCCCAGTCGCTCTCGGAACCGAGAAGCCCGAAGGCGTCCGCGTCCGGGGTCGGGTTCAGTCCAACGGCAGAGCAGCTCGTCGGAGACGACCGGCTGGCGGTGACGACTTCGAGCGGACGCGCGTGGCTGAAGCCGTCAGTGCCGCCGCTCGAGCCAGCCCAGCAAGAGCGCGATCACTCTCGGATCGGCTCGCAGCCAGTGCCCCGCGCCGTGGACGACGTGGAGCTCGGACGGCCCGGTGGCCGCCGACGAAAGCGCTCGCGCATCGGACAATGGCACGTCGGGGTCGTCGGTCCCGTGGACCACGAGGAGCGACCGCCCCTTCAGTGCAGTGGCGTCCGCCGCGGGGTCGAAGAGCGACAGCTCCTTCGCCCAGGCCTCGGTCGACGGTGGGAAGCCCGGCGTCGAGACCACGCCGCTCAGGACACAGCGTTCGAGGAGCGCGTCCGGGTCGGCGGCCAGGAGCGTCAGGTCGGCCGGGGTGCCGAGGCAGGCAACCCCGGCCACCCGCTCGTCCCGGGCCGCCAGGTGTAAGGCGAGCACCCCGCCGAAGCCGAAGCCGACGACGACACGCGGCGAGGACTCCGGGACCTCGGCGTCCGCGACGAAGGCCAAGTCGTCGAACCAGCCGAGCGGTGAGAAGTCACCCGCAGAGTCGCGGGCCCCGCGCAGGGCGGCCGCGACGACCCGCCAGCCGGACTCACGGTGCAGGCGGTCGGCGAGCGCCGGGTAGGTGACAGCCACGTCGGCCCCTGCACCCATCGGCCGCGGCAGGTCGTGGCACAGGACGACGTGACCCAGCACGGAAGCGCTCGGGTCCGACGCGCTGGCGAAGGTGGCCAGGTCGCCCGCCGGGCCAGGCCGGAGCCGGAACGGCCCCGCCACCTCAGATCCCGATGCGCTGCGCCAGGAGCTCCCGATGGTACGAGGGGTCACCGAGGAGGAGCTCGGACGATTTCGCCCGCTTGAAGTAGAGGTGGGCCGGGTGCTCCCAGGTGAACCCGATGCCGCCGTGGATCTGGATGTTCTCGGCCGCGGCGTGGAAGTAGGCCTCGGAGCAGTACGACTTGGCCAGGCTGGCCACGACGGGCAGCTCGTCGGAGTCCTCCGCCGCAGCCCAGGCCGCGTAGTAGGCGGCTGACTTCGCCGACTCGACCTCGAGCAGCATGTCCGCGCACTTGTGCTTGATGGCCTGGAAGCTGCCGATCGGGCGGCCGAACTGGATCCGGGTCTTCGCGTACTCGACCGAGGCGTCGAGCACGCGCTGGGCTCCACCAACCTGCTCGGCGGCCAGCGCCACCGCAGCGAGGTCGAGGGTCTTGGTCAGCCCAGGCTCGGCGCCCCCATCGGTGCCGATGAGCGAAGCAGGCGTGCCGGCGAACTCCAGTCTCGCCTGCTTGCGCGTCTGGTCCATGGTCGGCAAAGGCGTCCGGGTCAGGCCGGCCGCGTCGCCCGGCACCGCGAACAGCGACACCCCGTTGGCCGTGCGCGCCGCCACCACGATCAGGTCGGCGACGTGCCCGTCGATGACGAACATCTTGTGGCCGTCGAGCACCCAGCCGTCACCCTTCTGTGTCGCCGCGCACTCGATGCCGCTGAAGTCCCATTTGCCGTTGTCCTCGGTGATGGCGAGGGTGGCGATGGTCTCACCCGACGCCAGCCCGGGCAGCATCGACTTCTTGGCGTCGTCGTCGCCGGAGGTGAGCAGCGCGTTGGCGGCGAGGGCGACCGTGGAGAAGAACGGCGCGCACAGCAGTGCGGCGCCCATCTCCTCGAGCACGACCGTCAGCTCGACGTACGTGAATCCGGACCCCCCGAACTCCTCGGGGATGGTCAGCGACTGGAGGCCGAGCTGGTCGGCCATCTGGCTCCAGACGGCCGGGTCGTAGCCCTCGGTCGTGTCCATCAGACGCCGGACCTCGGTCTCGGGCGACTTCTCGGCCAGGAACCGCCGGACAGAGGCGCGAAGCTCCTCTTGCTCCTCACTGAAGGCGAAATTCATTGCGCGGGCTCCTCTGCCTACATCCCCCGGCAGCCCCGCCGGCGGTTCCGTTTGCTTTGCTCGGCCGTGTCTACCAGACCCGGGACGCCCGTCACCAACGGGTCTGGCGCTGTGCCACGCTGGGGTGACGCGCTTGTGGTCGGGACGCACCACGTCGACGACCGTCGAGGAGACCCAGGAACGGTCGAGGAGACCAAGGAGAGGAGATCCATGGGACAGCTCGAGGAGATCTGGAGCGACGCCCGGGCTGAGGTTCACCAGATCGTGGTGGGCCCGATGGACAACAACGTCTACATCCTGCGTTGCAAGAGGTCGGGCGAGGCCATGCTGATCGACGCGGCGAACGAGCACGAGGCACTACTCCCCATCTGCCGGAACCTGGGCGTGAACCAGGTCGTCGAGACCCACGGGCACTGGGACCACATCCAGGCCGTCCCAGCCGTTCGCGACGCCGGCATCTCGGTGGCCGTGACCAGCGCCGACGCGGGCATGCTGCCCAGCTACGACCTCATCCTCGACGACGACGAGACGCTCAAGGTCGGCGACGTGCGCATCCGCACCCTGGCCACACCGGGTCACACCCCGGGCTCCATCTGCTTCGCCGTCGAGGGAACCAACCTGCTGTTCACGCGGCGACACGCTTTTCCCGGGAGGCCCGGGCAACACCTCGTTCGAGGGCGGCGACTTCGACACCATCATCACCTCCATCGACCGCCGGATCTTCGCCGCCTTCCCGACCGACACCCTCGTCCTGCCCGGCCACGGCACGGCAACCACGGTGGGCGAGGAATCGCCCCACCTGCAGGAATGGGTCGATCGAGGCTGGTGAGGCCTGCGACGGCCCGGCGCGGACCGGAAAACCCGACTAAAACGGTAAGCTTTCGGTGATGACCGAACAGCCGCCACTGCTCGAGGTCCGGGACCTCCACGTCTCGGCCGACGACGGCGCCATCCTGCGCGGGGTCGACCTGGTGGTCGACCGCGGCGAGGTCCATGCGCTCATGGGCCCGAACGGGGCCGGGAAGTCCACCCTGGCCGGCGCGCTGATGGGGCATCCCTCCTACCGGGTCACGGGCGGGAGCATCCGACTCGACGGCGAGGACGTGACCGGCTGGCCCACCGATGTGAGGGCCAAGGCGGGGATCTTCCTCGCTTTCCAGTACCCCGAGTCCATCGAAGGGGTCTCCGTCACCCAGTTCCTGAGCCAGGCCATGGCGGCGCGCCGCGACACCGAGGTCTCGGTGCTCGAGGTGCGCGTCCTCATGACCGAGTGGATGGAGCGGCTCGGCATGGACCCGTCCTTCGCCAGCCGGCACCTGAACCAGGGCTTCAGCGGCGGAGAGAAGAAGCGCAACGAGATCCTCCAGATGGCGTTGCTCGCGCCGCTCGTGGCGGTGCTCGACGAGACGGACTCCGGTCTCGACATCGACGCGCTGCGCGTCGTGGCGCGCGGCGTGCGCGCCGTGCGCGAGGACCAACCCGAGCTCGGTGTCCTCGCCATCACGCATTACCAGCGGCTGCTCGAGGAGCTGGTCCCCGACGTGGTCCACCTGCTGATAGACGGCCGGGTCGTGGCGAGTGGCGGGCCCGAGCTGGCGAGCCGAGTCTCGGCCGAGGGCTACGAGGCGTGGCGGTGAGCGGCGTCGGCACGCCCGCACCGGCGCCGCTCAACACCGAGGCGTTGCGCAAGGACTTCCCCCTCCTGGCGCGCACGGTCAACGGGCGGCCGATCGTGTACCTCGACTCGGCGTCGTCCGCGCTCCAACCGCAGGCGGTCATCGGCGCCATGGCGCGCTACTACGAGACGACGCATGCCAACGTGCACCGCGGGGTCTACGCCACCGCCGAGGAGGCGACGGCGCTCTACGAGCGCTCGCGCCTCGTGGCCGGCCGCTTCATCGGTGCGCCTGACCCGGCCCACGAGATCGTCTTCACCAAGAACACGACCGAGGCACTGAACCTGGTGGCCCACTCGTGGGGTCGCGCCAACCTGCGGGCGGGTGATGCGGTGCTGCTCACCGAGATGGAGCACCACGCCAACATCGTGCCCTGGCAGATCCTCTCCGAGGAGCTGGGCGGTCTCGACCTCCGCTACATCCCGATCGACGGCGACGGCCGCCTGGTCCTCGACGACCTCGACCGCCTGGTGGACGGGGTCAAGCTCGTCGGCGTGTCCACCATGTCCAACGTGCTCGGCACCATCAACCCGGTGCGCGTCGTCGCGGACGCCGCGCACGGCGCGGGCGCCGTCGTGGTGGCCGACGGCGCGCAGCTCGTCCCGCATGCACCGGTCGACGTGACCGCGCTCGGGGTGGACTTCATCGCCTTCTCCGGCCACAAGATGATGGGCCCGACCGGCATCGGTGTGCTCTGGGGCAGAGGTGATCTCCTGAATGCCATGGCGCCGTTCCTCGGCGGTGGCGGCATGATCCTCGACGTCAAGCTCGACTCTTTCCGGCCCGCGCCGCCCCCCGCCCGCTTCGAGGCCGGCACCCCGCCCATCGCCGAGGCGGTGGGATTGACCGCCGCCATCAGGTATCTGAGCGACATCGGGATGGACCGCGTACGCGCCCACGAGCTTGCGCTCACCGATTACGCCCTGGCCCGGCTGGACGAGAAGCTCGGGCCGGACTGCCGTATCTTCGGCCCGCCGGCGGGCGAGGACCGGGGCGGTGTCCTCTCCATCGCCTACCGTGACGTGCACGCGCACGACCTGGCGCAGGTGCTCGACCAGTTCGGTGTGTGCGTGCGCCCGGGCCACCATTGCGCCAAGCCCCTGATGCGCAAGCTGGGCGTGCAGGCGACGGCGCGGGCGTCGCTTTCCCTGTTCAGCGACGAGCACGACATCGAGGTGCTGATCGAGGGATTGGTCGAAGCCGGTAGATTGTTCGGCTGATGGCCGACCTCGAAGAGTTGTACCGCGAGATCATCCTCGACCACTACCGCTCGCCCCGCAACCGCGGCGAGCTCGAGTCGCCCCCCGCCCACCGCGTGGAGGGCTTCAACCCCTTGTGCGGCGACGAGGTCGTCGTCAGCCTGCTGGTCGAGGACGGCACGCTGGCCGACCTCAAGATCGGGGGCTCGGGCTGCTCCATCAGCCAGTCCTCCGCGTCGCTCATGTCGGCCGCGGTGAAGGGCAAGGGCCTCGACGAGGTCCGAAAGCTCATCAGCACGTTCAAGGGCATGATGTCGATCCACGAGGCATCGCTGGGCGATCACGGCATCGACGACGACGAGGTCGTGGACGCCGAGCCCGAGGAGATCGACCTGAGCCAGTTGGGCGAGCTGGCTGCCCTCCAGGGCGTGGTGAAGTTCCCGGTGCGCATCAAGTGCGCCACGCTGAGCTGGAACGCGCTGGCCCAGGGGCTCGACGAGGTGGCCGCCGTCGCCTCCTGACGCCAGGCGGGCGCCGGCTCAAGCGGGCGTGCAGACGGTCGGGTTGTAGGGCGGCGCAGTCGTCGTGGTCGTCGTCGCCGCCGGATCGGACGCACCGGCCGCCACCTGCGCAGCCGCGCTCGGCGCCGTCGTGGTCGGCGTCACCGTGGGCGGAGGTTGCGGCACCCCGTTCACGTCCGGAGGTGGGTTGGTGGGTGTGATCAAGCTGGACCCGAAGACGTTGACCAGGAGCTGCTGCGCCGCCGGCTGGTCGACGGTGAGCACGTCGCCCAGCCCACCGAACGCGTTCGACGGCACCGTCGGGAGCGTCTGGGCCTGCAGGTCCGCGGGGTTGAACGAGTGGTACGTCAGCGCGAGGCCGATGAGTTGGTTGAAGCTGAAGCCGTCGTCGATGGAGATGCCTTCGTGGATGGAGCCGATGAAGGCGTTCACGGTCAGGGGGTTCACCTTGGACTTGGCCGCGTCCATGAGGGCGCGGATGAACGTGTCCTGGCGCTGAATGCGGCCGAAGTCGCTGGTCGGGTCGTACTGCCAGTACCCGTTGGCGTAGTACTCGTAGTGCCGCGCCCGCGCCACCGCCAGCGCCTGGAAGCCCTGCAGGAGCTGGCACCCCGGTGTCGTGATGTCGAGGCCTGAATACGAATCCTTGGCCGGGTAGTTGAAATTCAGGTAGATCCCACCCAGGGCGTTCACCGCGTCCTCGAACCCGGAGAAGTCGACCTGGACTACGTGGTTGATGGGGATGCCGAAGTTGGCGGTGATCGTCTTGACCAGCTGGTTGGCTCCGGAATTGTACGACGAGTTGATGCGGTTGTAGGTGCCGAACTGCTCCGAGTCGGGCGGGAGCATGGTGACCACGGTGTCACGCGGGATGGACACGATCTGTATCTGCTTGGTCGACGGCGTGACCCGCCACAGCTGCACGACGTCGCTACGCTGACCCGTGACCTCCGAGGCCGAGCCGAACGCCTGCGCCTGCGCTCCGGTGTCCCCGACCCGGCTGTCCGATCCGATCACCAAGACGGTGAAGGGTTGGCCGCTCTGGACGGCCACCTCGTCGGCCACGTGGATCTTGTTGATCTGGTCGAAGCGGTACCTGCAGGTAGCCATAGCTGCCGCCGGCCACGGCCACCGCGAGAACGAGCACGGCGGCGAGCACCACGCCGACCTTCTTGCCGAGGCTCCAGCGGAGGCGGCCGCTCCGGCGCCGCGGCGATCTGCTCCGGTCGATGCGTGTCCCGAGAGCGCGCAACCCCGATTCGTTCGCGACGCGACCGCTGTCCGCCCCGCCCCGCATCTCGCGGCCCAGCGCCGACAATCCTTCCTGGTTGGCGACCCTGTCACCGCGTCCGCGAGGGGAGCGGCCCGAGCCGTCGCCCGTAGGACGACCGTTCGCCATGGGTCAACGGTACCAAGGGCCGCCGCCGATTCCGTGGCACGCGGCGCGCTCTCAGGATGCGGTCTGATAGCCGGCGTAGCCCGTCGTCTCGAGCTCGAGCGCCAGCGCGGCGTCGCCGGTGGCGACGATGCGGCCGCCGACCATGACGTGCACCAGGTCGGCCTCGAGCTCCACCAGGAAGCGGTTGAAGTGCGTGATGGCGAGGATGCCGACTCCCCACTCCGTGGTCGCCCACTGCAGCCGGCGCGCCACCTCGCCCAGCGCGTCGACGTCGAGGCCGGAGTCGATCTCGTCGAGAACGCAGATCGACGGGCGCAGGATGCCGAGCTGCACCATCTCGGTCCGCTTCTTCTCGCCGCCCGAGAGGTCGACGTTGACCGGGCGGTGCAGCAGCTGCTCGTCGAGGCCGATCGCCTTGGCCTCGACGGCCATGCGCGCCGCCAGCTCGGCGCCGGTGTCGCTCCCGGTCGCGGCGGCGAGGAGCGAGTCCAGGCCGACGCCCGGCACCTCGAGCGGGTGCTGAAGGGCGAGGAACAGGCCGGCGCGAGCGCGCTCCCAGGCCGGCCGGCCGCGGAGCTCTTCGCCGTCGAGCGTGATGCTCCCCGCGGTCACCTCGGTACCGGGCCGGCCCATGAGCGCGTGGGCCAGGGTGCTCTTGCCCGAGCCGTTGGGGCCCATGATGACGTGGACCTCGCCACTGCGCACCCGCAGGTCGACGCCGTGCAGCACCTCGCGGCCGCCGGCCGACGCGTGCAGTCCCGTCACCTCGAAGACGTGTTCGTTCCGCTCCACACTCACGGCAGCACCACGGAGACCTTCCCGTCGGAGACCTCGAGTGCGTAGACGGGGATCGGCTGCGTCGCCGGCATGGAGCAGGGCTCGCCGGTGACGAGGTCGAACGTGCTGCCGTGGCGCGGGCACTCGATTTGGCAGTCCTCGGCCCAGACCTCGCCCTCGGAGAGCGAGTAGTCCTCGTGGCTGCACTCGTCGCCCACGGCATGGAACGCGTCCCCGATGCGCACGAGCGCGATCCGGTAGCCGCCGACGTCGAAGCGCCTGGCCTCCCCTGGGGCGAGGTCGTCCGTCCGGCACAGCACCACGGTTTCAGCCATGGTCAACCGGGTTCCCGCCCGACAGGGTGGCGCCCAACCGGTCGTGGACCTCACGGCGCAGCAGCGGCGTGGCGGCCGGCACCGGGCCGCGGTCGATGATGTCGTCGAAGAACCCGCGCACGATGAGGCCCTCGGCCACTTCGGGTGTCACCCCGCGGGATTCGAGGTAGTAGCGCTGGTCCTCGTCGACCGGTCCGACCGTCGACGCGTGCGAGCACTTGACGTCGTTCTCGAGGATGTCGAGGTTGGGCACCGAGTCGGCGTGGGCCCCCTCGTCGAGGACGAGGTTGTGGTTGGTCTGGCGGGCGTCGCTGCGGACGGCGCCGCGGTGGACGCGGATGAGACCGCTGTAGATCGAGCGCGAGTGGTCGGCCACCGCGCCTTGGCACAGCAGCTCGCTGTTGGTCCTTGCCGCGAGGTGGTCCTGCAGGGTCCGGACGTCGTGCACCTGCTCGCCACGGCCGAGGTAGGCCGAGAGGATCTTGCTGTGCGCGCCACGGCCGTCGACGGCGACATCGGCCCGGACTCTGTCGTACGCCGCGCCGAGGCCCATGGTGAAGGTGCGCACGTCGGCATCCTCTCCGCCGCGTGCGGCGAGCCGGGCGATCGACCATGCGTCCTCGCCCAGCACCTGGAGAGCGACGTAGGAGAGCGACGCGTGCCGCGCCGCCGCGAGCTCGGTCACCGGCACGACGAGCGAGGAGGCCGCCGGGCCGGCGAACACCTCGACCACCGCCACCGACGACTCCTCCTGCGCGCGCACGCAGGTGCGGGGGAACATGGCGGAGGCCACGGCGTCGCACCAGTGCACGACCAGCACCGGATGCTCGACCCGGACTCCCACTGGCACGTCGACCACGATGATGTCGGGTCCGTACGCGTCGTTGAGACGCACCAGCGCGTCGCCGCCCTCCAGGACCGAGCCCACGATGTCGGCGGCACTCGGGACGTCGCCCGAAGCACCGACGGCGAGACCGGCAACCCGATGTGTTCGTCATCGACACCGGCCAGCCGTTGTGCACGAGCACGCGCGCCGCGGTGGGCCCGACGATGGCGGCCAGGGTCTCCGCGAGGTCCTGCCCGGCGCGCGTCGCGCCGTTGGCCACGGACGGGTTCGAAGCGCTCCAGCGCCAGGTTGCCGATGGGCGTGTAGCGCCACACCTCCTCGTCCTCGGACGGCATCGGGGTCGACGCGAAAGCCTCGTAGCCTGCAGCCCGCCGGTCACGGAGCCACCCGGGGCCAGCCAGGGCGGCCGAGCCCTCGGCGCTGAACGTGTGCAGGATGGGTCCCTTCCCGAGGCGAATGCGGCCCATGCATTCTACTTGTACGCTGCCCGACCCCGGCCTGGCCCCACGCCGCCACCGTGGCGGTGGCGCCCTCGCCGATTCGAACTCAAGCCGAAGTCGTGGGCTCCTCGCCAGATGGTGTGGATTTCGAGGAGAGGGAGCTTGTCGGACGGGTCATCTCCTGGCGGAGCAGCGGGAGAGCCGGCTGATCAGAGGCCGACGACTTGGAGGAGGTCCTCGAGGCCCGCGAAGTCCTCGGGATTTCTCGTGTAGAGCGCTAGTCCGTTGGCGTGGGCGGTCGCGGCGATGAGCAAGTCTGCGATGCGTCGCCGGTGCGAGCGATCGGATTCGGCAACCGCAGCGACTATCTGTCCGTAGCTGCGTGCTGCGACGGGGTCGAAGACAAGCGGCTCGAAGATGGCCTCGACCTGTTGCAAGCGGGTCTGACGACGGGCACTCTCGGCCCTGGTCGAGGCGAGATGTGGACCGGCGGCAAGCTCGGCCAGGGTGATTGTGCACACCGAGGACTCATCGGGCAGGCCCGTAGCCACGCTCGGGTCGTCCCAGTCGATCACGACGGAGGTGTCGAGCAATCCTGCTGACACCTACAATCCCTGGTCGACAACGCGATCGAGGTCGGCCCGGAACCGCCGGAGATCCACGTGCGGACCGGAAGTAGCGAGGGCGATGAGCTCCGCCTTTGGGATCGTCCTGCGGCGACTCGCTCCGATCGGCCTTAGCTCGGCGACGGGGATTCCGTTGCGAGTGATGACGAAGCTCTCGCCGGCGGCCACGGCATCGACCACCCGGGCGTTGTCGTTTCTGAGCTCTCGTTGCGCGATGGTCTTCGGCATCGTCACACCGTAGCAGGATGTGCTACGTACTGCTACAGTCCCAACTCTCCTCCGGGCCTCCCTGCCGACGGGCAAGTTCGAGGGAGCGTAACGATTGCAGACCCGAAAAGCCCAGGTTGGGCGCGTTTGGCGGGTTGTGCGGTGTCGGGATCTCACTGCGTTTACTGAAGCGCATGACGAATCTGTCTTGCGAGTCCTGCCCGGCTCCGCCCACCGCGAGTGGGTGGGACGGCGGGCGGGCGGAGCGGCCAAACATCGCAGGGGACCACTGTCCCTCGGCAGGTTCCTCGCCCTCGTCGAGGACCGGATCACCGCCGTGCCGGCAGGATGAACTGCGAGGTGGTCTTGGCGTTCGCCGCGCCGCGGGCTCTCCCAGACGCGCTCCCCGTTTCTCACGTCGTCGGGACGCTCCCGGTGATCCCTACCGCAAGGCCCGAGCCGGCACGGTTCAAGCGCGCGCGCCTGCTCGCCGGCACGATGGAGGATCTCTTCGCGGACAAGCTGAGACTTTTCGGAACGGTCCTCTGCGTCCGGCGACGGCAGCACGCCAGTACGCGTCGGTGCACCATGGGAACCATTCTGGAACGGGAGCCGAACTGGTCTCGGGTGCGGAAAGCACAATGGACTGAGTTAGCCTCGCAGCCATGGGAGACGTCACCACGTTCGAATCGCCGGTCCTCACCATTGAGCAGGACGAGTACGTCGCAACCGTCTGGCTGGACCGGCCCGAGGCGCGCAACGCCATGGGTATGGACCTGTGGCGCGATCTGCCGCGAGCCATGGCCGCCGTGAGCGGGGAGCCCGCGGTGCGTGCCGTCGTGATCGCGGCCAAGGGCCCTCACTTCTCCGTCGGGCTCGACCTCAAGGCGATGGGGAGCACGCTGGCCGGCGGGATGGGCGACGACGCCGGGGCCGGCGCCACCCGGGCTCCGTCCATGGCGGCGCGGGCCAGGGCCGGGCGGACCGAGGTGATGCGGCTCCAGGACGCCATCACCTCGGTGGCGATCTGCCCCAAGCCGACGGTCGCCGCCGTGCACGGCTACTGCATCGGGGGAGGCGTGGACCTGATCGCGGCCTGCGACATCCGCCTGGCGTCGGCCGACGCCGTGTTCTCGGTCCGTGAGGCCAAGATGGCCATCGTCGCCGACCTGGGCTCGTTGCAGCGCCTCCCGGCCATCATCAGCGCGGGACACCTCAACGAGCTGGCGCTCACGGGCAAGGACATCAGCGCGGAGCGGGCCCGCGACATCGGGCTCGTCAACGACGTCGCGGCCGATGCCGAGGGGGTGCTCAAGGCCGCCCGGGCCATGGCGTCGGAGATCGCGGCCAACTCCCCGATCGCCGTCCAGGGGACCAAGGCCGTCCTGGCCGCCAACGAAGGCCGGACGGTGGCGCAGGGGCTTGAGTACGTGGCGACGTGGAACGCCGGGATGCTCGCTTCGGACGACCTCGTCGAGGCGGTGACCGCGTTCATGGAGAAGCGGTCGCCCAAGTTCACCGGGCGCTGACGGGCGTCAGCGCCGCCGGCGCCACCAGCGGTTGGTGGAACGGCCGCGGCGTGCGTCCTCGGCCCGGACCTCGTCGAGGATTTCGGGCGCCACGTCGTTGACGATGTCCTCAGCCGAGCTCAGCAGGTCGGCCACGCCCTCCCCGGCGCCGGTCGGCTCCTCCTCGAGCGCGGGCTCGACCAGGCTGCCGTGCACCCAACCCACGTCGGCCATCCGCCGGTGGTACTGCGGGCAGTTCTCCGGACAGCGCCACGGCGCTTCGGGCGCGAGGTCGAGCACGCAGAACCGGGCGGCCTCGCCGGACGCGTAGGTCCGGCTCTGGAAGTGGATGCACTCCTCGCGCATGGGCATGGCCCTATGGTGCCACGCTGCCGGCGATTCAGCCGACCGCGCCCTCCATCTGCAGCTCAATCAGCCGGCTCCACTCGACCGCGTACTCCATCGGCAGCGTCCGCGTCACCGGCTCGATGAACCCGTTCACGATCATGCTCATGGCCTGGCTCTCGGAAAGCCCGCGGCTCATGAGGTAGAAGAGCTGTTCCTCGCCGACCTTGGAGACCGTGGCCTCGTGGCCGATGCGCGCGTCGCGCTCCCCGATCTCCATGTAGGGCTTGGTCTCGGACGTCGACTCGTCGTCGAGCAGCAGCGCGTCGCAGCGCACGTAGGACTTGGCGCCCCGGGCTTCGGGGTCGACGTGCACCTTGCCCCGGTAGGTGGTGATGCCGCCGTCCTTGGAGATGGACTTGGACACGATGGTCGAGGTCGTCTCCGGAGCGACGTGGAACATCTTGGCTCCGGCGTCCTGGTGCTGGCCCGCTCCTGCGTAGGCGACGGAGAGGACCTCGCCGCTGGCTTTCGGGCCCATGAGGTAGACGGAGGGGTACTTCATGGTGAGGCGCGAGCCGATGTTGCCGTCGATCCACTCCACGTGGGCCTCCGCCTCGGCCCGGGCGCGCTTGGTCACCAGGTTGTAGACGTTCGTCGACCAGTTCTGGATGGTGGTGTAGGTGATGCGCGACCCTGGGAGCGCGACGAGCTCGACCACGGCCGAGTGCAGCGAGTCGGTCGTGTACACCGGTGCGGAGCAGCCCTCGATGTAGTGCACCTGGGAGCCCTCGTCCGCGATGATCAGCGTCCGCTCGAACTGGCCCATGTTCTCGGCGTTGATGCGGAAATAGGCCTGCAGCGGCATGTCCACCTTGACGCCGGGCGGCACGTAGATGAAGGACCCGCCCGACCACACCGCCGAGTTGAGCGCGGCGAACTTGTTGTCGTTGGGCGGGATGATCTTGCCGAACCACTTGCGCACGATGTCGGGGTACTCGCGCACCGCGGTGTCCATGTCGCTGAACAGGACGCCCTGCGCCTCGAGGTCCTCGCGGTTGCGGTGGAAGACGACTTCGGACTCGTACTGCGCGGTCACGCCGGCCAGGTACTTGCGCTCGGCCTCGGGGATCCCGAGCTTCTCGTAGGTGTTCTTGATGGCGTCCGGGAGGTCCTCCCAGTTGTCCACCTGACCACCCGTCGGCTTGATGTAGTAGTAGATGTTGTCGAAGTCGAGGTCCGGCATCCGGTCGGCGAACCACGGCGCCATCGGCTTGCGCTCGAAGTGCTTGAGGGACCGCAGGCGGAAGTTCCGCATCCACTCCGGCTCGCCCTTCATTTCGGACATCTCGCGCACGATGGACTCGTTCAGGCCCTTCTTGGGCTTGAAGACGTAGTCCTCGGCGTCGCTCCATCCGAGCTGGTAGCGACCGAGGTCGAGATCCGTGGTTGCCATGCGGCTCCTCAATCCGGGGAGGAATTTCTCCTATGGAGATAGTAACAACCGTCCGGGCCTGCCGAAACGCCGCGGGCGGGACACGCCGGGTGCGCAGCGTGGCAGGCTCGCGCCATGCGCGCCCCACCCCTCGCCCCGCGCCGCCCCCATTCGATCACGGCGCACGGGGACACCCGCGAAGACCCCTGGTACTGGCTGCGTGAGCGGGAGGACCCCGGCGTCGTCGCCTACCTGAAGGCGGAGAACGACCACACGGAGGCGGAGCTGGCGCCGCTGGCCGCCCTGCGCACGGAGCTCTTCGAGGAGATGAAGGCCCGGATCAAGGAGACCGACATGTCGGTCCCGGCCCGCCGGGGCCCGTGGTGGTACTACGCCCGGACCGAGGAGGGCCGCAGCTACGCCATCCACTGCCGGCGTCCGGCGCGGGGGCCCGACGAGCTCCCGCCGGCCGGCGAGCCGGGCGAGGAGGAGCAGGTCCTGTTGGACGAGAACGCCCTCGCCGAAGGCTCGGACTACTTCGCCGTGGGGAGCGCGGCGGTGAGCCACGACCACCGGTGGCTGGCCTACTCGACCGACCGGGCCGGTGACGAGAGGTACGAGCTGCGGTTCCGACCCCTCGAGGCGGGGCTCGCCCCGTCGGCCGCGGCCGAAGCCGTGCCCGACACCTCCTATGGACTCGCCTGGTCGGCCGACGGCAGCGTCGTCTTCTACGTCCGCATGGACGAGGCGCAGCGACCGTTCCAACTCTGGCGGCACCGGCTCGGCTCCGAACCGGCGGACGACGTGCTGGTCTACGAGGAGGCCGACCGCCGCTTCTCGCTCGGCACGGGCACGACCCGCGACGAGGCCTGGGTGCTGGTGACCCTCCACAGCACGAACACGACCGAGTGGCTCGCCATCCCCGCCGCCGACCCGCTCGCCGGCCCGGTGGCCGTCATGGAGCGGCGAGAGGGCATTGAGTACGCGCTCGACCACCTGCGCTCGGGCGACGCCGGGTGGTTCGTCGCCCTCACCAACGACGCGGCCCAGGACTTCAGGGTCCTGGCCGCCCCGGACACCGCGCTGGGCGCACCCGGCGGCTGGCGCGAGGTCGTGCCTCACCGCCCCGGTGTGCGGGTCGAGGACGTGGACGCGTTCACCGGCGCGCTGGTGCTGAGCGAGCGCGCCGACGCGGAGGCTCGGGTGCGCGTGCTTGCCGTTGCGTCGCGACGGCGAGCCCTTCGGCGACCTGCCCGCCTCCGGTTGGATCGTCGCGTCCTCGGACACCCCGGCCGCGACCTGGGTCGGCGCCAACCCGGAGCCGGACTCGCCCGCCCTGCGCATCGGCCGCACCTCCCTCGTGACGCCGTCGAGCGTCTTGCAGGTCGACCTCGGCAGCCGGGACGAGACACTGCTCAAGCAAGAACCCGTCCTCGGTGACTTCGACCCGGGTCGCTACGTCAGCTCGCGGCAGTGGGCGGACGCGCCCGACGGGACGCGCGTGCCCTATCTCGCTGGTGCACCGCCGGGACGTGACGCTCCCCGCACCGTGCGTGCTCTACGGGTACGGCGCCTACGAGGTCTGCATCGACCCGGCCTTCTCGCACCACCGCCTCTCGCTGCTCGACCGCGGGGTCGTCTACGCCATCGCGCACGTGCGGGGCGGCGGCGAAATGGGGAGGGCCTGGTACGAGGGCGGCAAGATGGAGCACAAGGCGAACACGTTCTCCGACTTCGCCGCCTGCGCACGCCACCTGGTCGAGGCCGGGACGGCCACGTCGGACGCGCTGGCCGGACGCGGCGCGTCGGCGGGGGGCCTGCTGATCGGCGCCGTCGCCAACGAGGCACCCGCGCTCTTCGCCGCGCTCGTGGCCCAGGTCCCCTTCGTCGACGTCGTCACGACCATGCTCGACGACAGCATCCCGCTGACCGTCGGCGAGTGGGAGGAGTGGGGCAACCCGCTGGCCGACGAGGCGGCCTACCGCCGCATGCTCTCCTACTCCCCCTACGACAACGTGACCGGCCAGACCTATCCGGACCTGCTCGTCACCGCCGGCCTGAACGACCCCAGGGTCGCCTACTGGGAGCCGGCCAAGTGGGTGGCCAAGCTGCGCGCCACCTCCCCCGCGACGCGGATCCTGCTGCGCACGGAGCTCGGCGCCGGCCACGGCGGGCCGTCGGGCCGCTACGACGCCTGGCGAGAGGAGGCGCTGGTGCTCGCCTTCCTGCTGAATGCGCTGGGCGTCACGCCGGGACGAAGCTCAGGGTGAAGGGAGACTGGGCGCCCGGGGGGAGCGACACCGGCGCGCCGTCGACGGTCGCGGCGAACGACCCGGGGGCTCCCGCCACCACCGTCACCGGACCGGTCGCGGCGATGGCGTGCGACTGCCCGGCCGAGAGGACGTTCGAGAAGAGCACGCTGCCGCTGGCCGAGGTCGCCTCGACCCAGCACTCCCCGCCCGTCGCCGCGAGGCTGAGCGAGTAGCTCGCCGCGGCCACCTTGTACGTGGCCGCCTGCGCCGACGTCGGCTGGGGAGCCGAGACGGCCGGCGGCGCCGACGTCGTGGTGGTCGTGGTCGTCGTGGTCTGGTGCGCGGCAGAGCGGGCATGGGCCGGTGTCGTGGTGGTGGTCGCGGTGTTGGAATGGCGCGGGGTGTTCCGGTGGGTGCCCGCCACGATCAGGACGGCGACCAGGACCGCGACCACCACGACGGCCGCCAGCGGCGCCGCCAGGCGACGCGGACGGTGGTTGATCGCCTCCATGGCGCGCTCCTGGCGGCGCACCGCACTGGCTGACGGCAGCGGCTCGCCCCCGGGGTCCCCCAGGCGTATCGGCTCGTCGCCGAGGGGCACCGGCGGCGGCACGGGCGGAGGGGCGACCGGCCGCCCGGGCTCGGTCAGCCTCACGCTGGACGATGCCGTGGACGTCGAGGCGGGAAACGGAGCCTCGCTCCTCCCGTTGGAGTCGTCCAGCGGGTGGGCGCGTATCTCCTCCAAGGTGTGGAGCTGGCGGTGGTAGTGCTCGACGGAATGGGCGTCGTCGTGCGAGCGCCGCCGGAAGAGCGCGTACAGCAGCGCTCCGGCGACCACGACCACCACGACGATCACGCCGATCACCACCACCCCTATTCAACAGGATCGTGCGGGCGTTGCGGTGCGCGTCGGCCGCCGGAGCCGGCCCGGTCAGGACCGACGCGGCCGCAACTCGTCGGGGATGTCGGCGCGACGGGGATTTCCCCTGTCCCGCCCGGAGAGGACCGGCTCGGTCAGCCCCCAGTCGGCGCCCACCTGCGGGTCGTCCCATGCCAGGCCGAGCTCGTCGGTGTTGTCGTAGTAATTGTCGACCAGGTAGCAGAGAAGGAGGTCGGTCAGCGCGGCGAAGCCGTGCGCCACCCCGGGCGGGATGTAGACCCCCTGGTCCCGATCGCCGTCGAGGTCGATGTGCTCGGTCACCCCCTCGGTCGGCGAGCCCACCCGCAGGTCGTGGAGCACGACCCGCGCCCGGCCCCGCAGCGCGTACCAGTAGTCGGCCTGGCGCAGGTGGTAATGCAGTCCGACCAGCGCGCCGGCCTGCTTCTCCGAGCGGTTGCCCTGGAGCATCTCGCTTCCGTCCGGGAACCAGCTGCGGCGGTACGTCTCGACGAAGCGCCCGCGCTCGTCACCGTGCACGTCGGGGCGCACGACGACGACGTCGTCGATGGCGGCGGAGGGGATCAGCTCGGGCATCGGCGGAACGGTATCAGGACGCGAAGCGGCCGAAGCCGGAGCGGTAGAAGAGCAGCGGGCTGCCCTCGCCGATCTCCATGGCGACGACGTGCCCGGTGACGAGCTCGTGGTCACCCCCGTCGAAGATCTCGCCCAGGCGGCACTCGACGACGGCCAGCGAGCCTTCGAGGACGGGTGCGCCCGTCACGCCCTGGGCCCAGCCGACGCCGTCGAACTTGTCGCCGCCCGACACGGCGAAGGCGCGGCAGAGCGCCTCTTGGTGCTCCTCGAGGATGTTCACGCAGAAGTACCCGGCGCGGGCGATGCGCGGCCAGCTGGTGGAGCTGCGGGCAGGCGCCAGGATCACCATCGGTGGGTCGAGCGACAGGGCGGCGAACGACTGGCAGGAGAAACCGACGGGCGCGCCGTCCTCGAGTGCCGTCACGATGGTGATGCCGGTCGCGAAGTGGCCCAGCACCTCGCGGAACCGGGCCTGGTCGAGGCCCGTCACGTTCGATCTTTCCCGCCTACGCCTCGCCGAGATCGATCGACTGGGACTCGCTGGCCGAGGACACGTCCTCGATCCTCTTGGCCTCGGGCAGCCGGCGGGCGTTGTGGAGGATGCGGTCGACCTCGCGGTCGGCATGCGAGGGGTCGTGGTGCGTCAGCAGGAGCCGCTTGACCCCGGCCTCGGCGGCCACGTGGACGGCGAAGGCCGGCGTGGAGTGGCCCCAATCGGGCTTGTCGATGAATTCGTCGTCGGTGTACTGCCCGTCGTGGACGAGCAGATCGACACCCTGGCAGAGCTCGAGCACGGCGTCGGGGATCGTGCGGCGGTCCCAGGGGGCCTGGTGGTCGGGCAGGTAGGCCATGGAGCGCCCGTCCGCCTCAATCCGGTAGCCGAGCGTCGTGCCGCTGTGGGGAATGGTGCGGGCCATCACCTTCGCCGCCCCGACGGAGAAGTCCTCGTCGCTGGTGTCGACGGTGACGAGCTCGCCGCGGAACTGCTCCATGTGGACCGGGAAGACCGGCGGCTGCACCGCGGCGTGCAGTGCGTCCTTGAAGCTGCCCGTGGGCTGGGCCGGCCCGTGGACGGTGAGGCGGGCGCCGGGGTCGTGCAGGGGTCCGAAGAACGGGATGCCGAGGATGTGGTCGAAATGGAGGTGCGTGAGCAGCGCCGTGGCGTGCAGCGGCGTCCCGAGCGCTCGTACCTCCTTGAGCAGGACGTCGCCCAGGGCGCGCAGCCCGGTGCCCAGGTCGACGATCAGGGGTGCCTCGCCTTCGATGTTGACGACGAGGCACGAGGTATTGCCCCCGTAGCGGCGGTAGCGGTCCCCCGAGCAGGGGCACGAGCCCCGGACCCCGTAGAACGTCACCTTCACCGGCTCGACGTTAGCGCCGGGCCGGGCGATACGTTTGGTCGCCGTGGAACCCAAGCGCATCACGGCCAACGGACTGGAGTTCGCCTACTTCGAGGACGGGCCCCCCGACGGGCCGCTGGCCCTGTGCCTGCACGGCTTCCCCGACTCGGCCCACACCTGGCGCCACCTGCTGCCGGAGCTCGCCGCCGCCGGCTACCACGCCGTCGCTCCCTTCCTGCGCGGCTACGCACCGACGGAGTTGCCGGCCGACGGGCGCTACCAGTTGGGCGCCGTGGTGCGCGACACCAACGCGCTGCACGAGGCGCTGGGCGGCGGGACGGACGCCGTCATCGTGGGCCACGACTGGGGTGCCATGACGACCTACGGGGCGGTGGCGCACCAGCCCGAGCGATGGCGCCGGGCGGTCGCGCTGGCCGTGCCGCCCATGGGCGCCATCGGTCCGTCGCTGCTCACCTTCGCCCAGCTCCGCTGCAGCTGGTACATGTTCGTCTTCCTGCATCCCGTGGCGGAGGTGGCGCTTCCCGCCAACGACTACGAGTTCATCGACGGGCTGTGGTCGCTGTGGTCACCCGGCTACGACGGGTCGTGGGACCTGGCCCGGGTCAAGGAGTCGATCGGCGACCCCGAGCACATGCTCGCCGCCATCAGCTACTACCGCGCCGTGTGGGACCCTTCGCTCCAGGTGCCCGACCTGGCCGAGGAGCAGGCGGCCACCCTCGCCGTGACGCCGCGGCCGACGTTGTACCTCCACGGGACCGACGACGCCGCCATGCTGCTCTCCTCCGTCGGCTCCCCGCTCGACTTCCTGGCCGAGGGCTCGGAGTTCGACGTCGTGGAGGGGACCGGGCACTTCCTGCACCTGGAGAAGCCCGAGGAGATCGACCGGCGCATCGTCGAGTTCCTTTCGCGCTGATTCCCTACGGGTCGCGCCGATTCCCTACGGGAGGCGCACCGGCGACGAGCGTCCGCTGCCGCCCACCGAACCGGACGGGCCGAGGGCGAGAGAAGGCCAGGGCGAGAGAAGGCCAGGGCGAGAGAAGGCGAGGGCGAGAGAAGGAGAGTCCCTACAAGGGTCAGCCTCCTGCGCCGCAGACTGCAGGCAACTCACCGTCCGTCGTCTGACCGTCTGCCGTCAGCGAGCTCGACCTGGCTGAGACCTGTTGTGCCGGAGGTCAACCCGTGGGGTCAGCCACTGATCGACGGCGGGAGCGAACGCAGGGGCGGACGTCGGACGACTGTCGGGTTCTGCCAGATTGGCCTGAGTGAGGCGACAGAGCGCCCTTCGGCCTCGTGTGCACGTCGTGTTCACCCCGGTTGCACCCCAGTTATTGCACCTCTATTGACATAAGAGCCGAGCACACTTACGTTAAGAGGACATTATCTGCTGGCCTTGAAGCGGGTGGAGCCGACGCCTGAGCACGTTGAAGTGCTCGAGTGGCGAGGAGGCGCCGACAACTTTCCTCGTGCCAGAAATACGAAGGAGCGTCGATGTCGCGAGTTCGGGCAGTAGCAAGCAGTGTCAGCGCAGTGGCGCTCACCGCCATGGTGCTGGCGTTGGGCCAGCTGGTCTTCGCCGACGGTTCGGCGTCTGCAGCGAACCCGATTCCCCCCGGCGCGGTGGTGGTGGGGGTGAGTGGACCCGACTGTCCTTCTCCCGCCTTCTCGACGATCAGCGCGGCCGTGGCCGCGGCGACGGCCGGGGAGACGATTTACGTCTGCGCGGGCACGTACAGCGGGGTGAATATCGACAAGGATCTCACGCTCGATGGAGTGATGTACGGGGTGCCGGCGAATGCGGGGCGATCCGGAGCCGAGTCGATCGTCACTGGTGGCATCACGTACACGGCAGGCGCCCCGACAGGGACGCTGAACGGCTTCACACTCGACAGCGGTGGGACCAGCGGTTCCTACGGGATCGAGGTGCAGAGCGCGGCCAATCCCGAGGGCTACACGTGGGAGGACAACATCATCGAGGACAATTCGGCGGGGATCATCGTGAGGTCCAACGGACAGTCGCCGACGCTCATCGAGGGCAACGCCATCTCCGACAACGCGGCGCCGGCCGGGCTCACGGGCAACGGAATCGTCTACACCGGTGCGGTCTCGAACGACGTCACGATCACGCACAACTCGTTCGCCGGGCAGACGTTCGCCGACATCAATACCGGGCAGACATCGGGGACCAGCAGCAACGGGCTCGTCGTGTCCGACAACACGAGCACCAGCCCGAGCAACTTCATCGCCCTGTTCAACGAGGACAACGCCGTGATTGAGTCCAATGTCCTCAGCAGCGGCGACAGCACCGGCACGAGCTCCGCCGTCTACGTGGACGGCAACAACGACGGGGTCACGATCAGCGGAAACACCGTCGACGCTGCGACGTACGGCACCGGATCCGCCTCGGGGATCTACGTGAACGACGTCGTGGTCCCCACCCCGCCGTCGAGCCATGTCGTGATCTCGGACAACACCATCACCGGCCGGGCGACGGGCATCCGTTTCGCCGGCTCGGACCCTGGCTTCGTGGTCAAGGGCAACGCGGTGACCGGGTCCACCGCCGACGGCGTTTCTCTCGGCACGGGTGACACCGGGGGCTTCGTCGAGGAGAACACGGTGAGCGGCAGCGCCGGCCACGACTGCATCGACACCTCGACCGGTTCCGGCACGGCGGGGACAGCCAACACCTGGTCCGGCAACATCGGGGCGACCGACCAGCCCGCCGGCATCTGCGCCACGTCGACCACCCCGGGGTACCACCTGGTCGCGGCCAACGGCTCGGTGTCGAACTTCGGCGGCGCGATGGACCACGGCTCGGTCACCTCGGAGAACATCCACCTCAACGCCCCGGTGGTCGGCATGGCCAACACACCCAGCGACGGGGGGTACTGGCTGGCGGCCGCCGATGGCGGGGTCTTCACCTTCGGCGATGCCGGCTTCCACGGCTCGCAAGGCGGCACGCACCTCAACGCCCCCGTCGTGGGCATCGCCGCTACCCCCGACGGCCGGGGATACTGGCTCGTGGCCTCTGACGGCGGGGTCTTCACCTTCGGCGACGCCGGGTTCTACGGTTCCGAGGGCGGCACGCACCTCAACGCCCCGGTGGTAGGGATCGCCGCCACCCCTGACGGCCGGGGATACTGGCTCGTGGCGTCCGATGGCGGGGTCTTCACCTTCGGCGACGCCGGGTTCTACGGCTCCATGGGCGGCACGCACCTCAACGCGCCGGTGGTAGGGATGGCCGCCACACCCGACGGCCGGGGGTACTGGCTCGCCGCGGCCGACGGAGGGGTCTTCACCTTCGGCGACGCCGGCTTCTTCGGCTCTCTGCCGGGTCAGCACACGGTGCCCAACGGACCGATCGTGGGCATCGCCGCGTCGGAGAACGGAGGCGGGTACCTGCAGGTGGGCTCGGACGGAGGCGTGTACGCCTTCCCCGACGCCCTGTTCCAGGGTTCGCTCGGAGGCACTCATGTCCCCTCGCCCATCAAGGGGATGGCCGCGTCCGTGCAGCCCGGTTGATCGTTCGCCGGTCGGGATTCGGGCACCTGCGTCCCGACCGGCCAGCCTCCCGTTCCCGAGTGACCCGCAGGACGCGCCTCGAGCGTCTCTCCGCAGGGAGTGGTCAGGCCCTCGGACCGGCCCCCCTTCGCTGAGGCTCCGATTCGGAGAGGCCGGCCGCCGGGAGGTGACGTGCTTCGGTCCGACGCTCCCCGGCCCGATGTCCGAGCATCAGTTCAGCCGCCGTTTCCTTGATGCGCCTGTTCTACGCATGATCCGTTGCAAAACACTTCTATTGCAACGCACGATTTGATATGAATTTGAGTCAGGCGAGCACTACCAGGTGATGGCGGTGGCGACAGACGACGCAGCGGGAGACAGGAAGCCCAGCGGTCCCGGTTCGACCGCGCCGAGCGCCACCACGGACCCGGACGGGCACCGGAAGGGACGCACGGACCCCGACGAGGTCGCCGCCTTCATCTCGTACGCCGCGCCGCCCCACCGACGAAGCCTTCGTCGACGAGCTCTGCGATGCACTCCATCGAAAGGGGAAGCGTGTCTGGCTGGACCGCCACGACATCCCCCCGGGCTCGGAGTGGCGCGAGCGGGTCACTCTCGGCGTGGAGGGCGCGACCTCCTTCGTCTTCGTTCTGAGCCCGGACTCGGTCACCTCGTCGGAATGTCGCTTCGAGCTGGACACCGCAGTCGCGCTGCACAAGCGCATCGTTCCGCTGATGCGGCGCGACTTCGACCTCGCCACGCAGCCGTACGAGCTCGCGAAGCCGCGAGTGGATCGACTTCCGGCCAGGTACCGACCGGGTCCACGCGCTCGACGAGCTCATCGACTCGCTCGAGTCCGACCTCGCTTGGCGCGACATGCACACCCGCTTGGCGGTGCGCGCCCGCGAATGGGAATCGCAGGATCAGGACAAGAGCTACCTCCTCCGCGGCCGCGATCTCCGTGCCGCCGAGGCATGGCTCGCGCAGCAAGGTAGCCACCCGGAGCGACCCACCGCCGAGCAAGGTGAGTTCATCGCGGCCAGCCGTCGATCGGGCGTCCGACGCCAGCGCCTGGCCATGGGCGCTATCTCCTTGGCTTTGGTGTTGACACTCGTTCTCGGTGCCGTGGCGGTCGTGCAACGCGGCAAGGCCGACGACGAGACGCGACAGGCACTCGGGCGCGAGCTGGCGGCCGAGTCGAGCGAACTTCTGCCTCGCGACGTCGGGCTGTCGGGCGACCTTGCACTCGAGTCCTACGTTCTGGCTCCGTCGTCGAACGCGCGCAACGCCGTCCTGGCGGACCTCGCTCAGCCTCTCGAGGGCATCGCCAAGACCGGGAACGGGTCGGAGGTGGACACGCTCTCGTTCGCTCGGTCCGGTCGTGACGTGGTAGTCGGCGACAACACGGGTCAAGTGATCGGTCTCAGCCTCACCGACAGACGGGCAGGGCCGGGGCCAGACACCAAGGCGCCGACGTTGCGAATTGGGAGCGTCTTCACGCTTCCGTTCGGTGACTCCATCGAGGGCGTCGCACTGAACCCCACCGGTGACACCTTGGCGGTCGCCGCGTACCACGAGCCGGTCTACGAATACGGCGGTAGTCAAAAGAAGCCGAAATCCTTCCCGGTTCCCGGCAAGGGTTGGGCCGTGTCAATCGGCTTCGGTGACGGTGACAGGCTCCTTGCGCTCGACCAGAACGGGAACCTCTGGGGCCTTCCTGCGACGGGAGGGACGAATCTTCAGCGCCTGGTCGCCGGCGACGGCACCCAGCTGATGATGGCGGCCGACCCGAAAGGTCCATACGTTGCGACCGGTACCGACGACGGGACGGTCGTGCTCACGAACCTCGACACCGGGGCCACATCGCCCAGCCTCGCCCTCGGAGACCCGAGCCCCATCAGCAGCATGGCCTTCAGTCCCGACGGATCCATGGTGGCGGCGGCGGACCTCACAGGACGCCTGGAGGTGTGGAGAACTCAGGGCGTGTGGAGCGACGTCGCGCACGCCGAGCTCGCTGCGACCACCGCGGACAGCACAGTCGAATGCCTTTCGTTCAGCCACGACGGTCGGGAGCTGGCGACCGGGGACCTGGCCGGCAGGGTGACGGTGTGGAACAGCGCGAACCTGGCCCAGAGCGTGCAACTGCCCGGGGATGGCCATTCGGTGTGGAGCGTGGCCTTCAGTCCGACGACGGACCTATTGGCCGTCGGGGACCAAGCAGGTGATGTGAGCCTCTGGGACACCGCCACGGACCAATCGGCACTGCGCTCGGGAACGGACCCCATCGACGCTCTGGCCGTCGGCAAGGACGGCCGCTGGCTTGCCGCTGGTGACAGCGCCGGCAGCACGAGTCTGTGGCAGCTCCCAAACCGGACAGTCGTCCGACGCCTCTCCGGAGACGGGGTACCGGTCGAAGCCCTTGCCATCAGCCCGGATCAAACCAGGCTCCTCCTGGGCGATGCGGACGGCGTGCAGGCGCTCGACATGGCCACGATGTCACGCGCCCGGACGCAGGAGCCCGACCCATGGCCCATGTCGGACCCGCAGGCCTTCGACAGCGTGGCCTACACGGGCGCCGACACGGTCGTGACCGGAGACTTCGACGGCGGGGTGGCTCGCTGGGACGCCGGGTCGAGCCGACCAACGTGGTCCGGCGTCACCTCCAAAGGCGCAAGCGTGAACGCGGTGGCAATCAGTGACGGTCGCATCGCGGCGGGCGACAACAACGGCGACCTCGTCGTATGGAACCCGGCGAAGCGAACCACTCGATGGCTGGCCCGGAACCAGTCGACTGTGTATGAAGACGTCGCCTTCAGCCCTGACGGACAGGTGTTGGCCGCCGCGGACGAAAGCGGCTCCGTCACTCTCTGGAACCTGCTCAGCGGACAGAAACCGATCACGCTGATGGGGCAGGGCAGCCCGATCGACCGCGTCGCGTTCGTGGGGGGGAACGACACGCTGGCCACGGCGGACGCCGGGGGTGAGGTCGCCGTGTGGAACCTGCAGTCGAACCAAGAGATCGTGACACTGCCGACCGGCGCGGCGCAGGTCGATGCCATCGCCGCCGACCCATCGGGATCGCTGCTCGCCGTGGGCGACTTCAACGGCCAGCTCTCCCTTTACCCCTCGTCGTACTGGAGAGCCGGGTTCGGCCAGCTGCGGACCCTGCTCTGCGCACGGATTCAGGACAACCTTTCGCAATCCCAATGGGCGGAGTACGTGCCGGGCCAGCGCTACCAGCAGTTATGCCCGAGCAATGGCTCCTGAGAACGCAGTCGCCGAATGGACCAGGCTGGGTTGCATCCCCTTCGCCTTGCGGGTCGGGGTGACCGGACACCGCGTTTTGGACAGGCCGGAACAGGTTGCATTGCAGGTCGACACCGCCCTCGGGCACATCGTCAGCGGACCGTTCGCGTCCGACCGAGGCACACCCATGACCTTCGTCGCGCTCTCGTCGCTCGCCGAGGGCGCAGACCGCATGGTGGCCGACGCGGTACTCGCCACCGAGGGAGGGACACTGGAGGTGGAGCTTCCGCTGGTGGCCCACGAGTACGCCAAGGATTTCGTGACCGAGCGGTCCCGCGACGAGTTCGACGCGCTGCTGGCGAGTGCGACGTCGGTCCGTGCGCCCGAGGCCGAGGTCCTGGGTGCCGTCCAGGCATGGGACGCCGAGAGTCGGAACGCTTCGTACGAGCGGGCGGGCCGCACCGTTGTGGACGAGTGCGATGTCCTCCTGGCCGTCTGGGACGGGAAGCCGGCCGCTGGACGGGGCGGGACCGCCGAGATCGTCGCCTACACGCTCGACGCAGAGTGCCGGTGGTCGCCATCCCTACGAGAGGCGGTCCGCTCGAGGTGGACCTCGGCGAGACGGACGTCCCCACCGGGATCTTCTCCGTGTGCGGCGTCGACCGCACATCCTTGCGGTCACAGGACGCGGTCGAAGGCGACGGCCTTCGACCGTTCGAAGTCACTCGGGCGAGCCAACGGGAGCTCGAGCACTACAACCGGACGGCGCTCGGCCTTCGAGACTTCCGCGACGAGCGTTTCGCCCGCGCCGTCGCCGACGAGCGCAACAGGCTTCCCCTGGCTGATCTCAACTCCCTCGGTCTCGACGACCTGGCGGCGTGGATCCTGCCCTACTACGTCCGAGCCGACCGCACAGCCCGTGCTTACCAGCGCTGGTACTACGGGCTCGTCACGATCGAGTTCGTGGCCGCGGCTCTCGCCGTTCTCGTGGTCGCGGCGGTCTCCCAGCTATGGCGGAGGCACGGCAGGCTGATCGCCATCGAGATGGTCCTGCTGATCCTGGTCGTCGCTGTTGTCTACCTCGGTCGACATCTCCGGCTGAACCGACGGTGGCTGACCTCGCGTTTTCTGGCCGAACGGTTCCGCTCGGCTCTGTTCCTCAAGGCAGCCGGGCTGGGCGCGTGGCACGAGCCCGACGTGCGGGTGCCCGGCGAAGAAGACCCGACAGAAGTCTGGATGGAGCGGGCACACGGGTTCGTGTGGAGCGCTCGACCCCGGGTGGATGTGCCGGCGGCGCGGGGCGCGTCCATCCGCGACTTCCTCGTCTCCACGTGGATCGAACCCCAGATCGATTACCACAGCGGCCAAGCGGCGAAACACGGCCGACGCGCCCGACGCCTCACCGGCCTGTCGATGGCGTTGTTCGGCTTGACCTTCCTCGTGGCGACCGTGCACTTGCTCAATCTCGGCGAGCACTCAGCAACCGGGGAGTGGGTCGTGGCGGCTTCCATCGCACTTCCGGCGTTCGGCTCTGCCGTGGCCGGCATCGCTGCGCACCGCCAGTACCAGCGATCGAGCACCGTACACCGCTCCATGGCGCGCCAACTGCGCCGGCTGGAGGAGCTGATGGTTCGCGCCATGCGGCTCCCGGACGTGCAGCGTCTCGCGACCGAGGCTGCCTCCACCATGGTGAAGGAGACACGCGACTGGCTCGGGGTCATGAAATTCAGTGACTTCGAGATCAGCTCCTGACCGGCCACTCAGCCCGTCAGCCCAGCCGTAGGCGTCCGCGGGACCAACCGCGCGAACCCTTCGGCCACGAGTGCCGCCGCCGTGCGCTCGGCGCGCGCCGCGTCGTCCGGCCAGCCGCACGCCTCGGCGAGCCCTTCCCGAGCGACCGCTCCCTGGCGCAGCGCGTGCAGCAGGCGGCCACGGCCCTGGCGTTCGGACCCGGCGAAGGTGCCTTGGGCCTTCGCTCCCGGCCGGGCCCGCCACGGGTCGGGCTCGGGGTGGCCGGCCCGGCGCCAGAGACATTGGCGCCGGAGCGGACAGGATTCGCAGCGGGGCGGGACCCGGTGCAGACCGTTGCGCCGAGATCGAACACGGCCTGGTTGAACTCCCAGGACTCACCCGGCGGGACGAGGCGATCGCCGAGGCGCGCCGCGGCACCGCCGCCGAGCGGCGTTCCGGAGACGCAGCGGGACAGCACGCGCACGGCATTGGTGTCGACGGCCGCCACGTCGTCGCCGAAGGCGAACGACCGGACGGCCCGCGCCGTGTAGGCACCGACGCCGGGGAGGCGGCGCAGCGCGGCCTCGTCGCGGGACGGCCCCGGCGTGCTCGTCGACCAACGCCACCGCGGTGCGGTGCAAGGACAGGGCGCGGCGGTTGTACCCGAGCCCGGACCACTGCCGCACGACCGCGGCTGCTCCGGCCCGCGCGGCACGCGGCCGGCGTCGGGAACGCAGCGAGGAACCGCTCGTAATGGGGCACGACGCGCGCGACTTGTGTCTGCTGCAGCATCACCTCGGAGACCAGGACGGCCCAGGGGTCGCGAGTGCGACGCCACGGCAGGTCCCGGCGATGCGACCCGCCCCACTCCAGCATGCGGCGCCGGAAGCGGAGCGTCCGGTCCGCGGACGGCTCAGTCCCAGACGTCGTCGCCGTAGGGACGCTGCCGCGCCGGCGACGTCGCGGCCTTCCAGACCATGAGCTTGCGCCGGAAGTAGCACACTTCTTCGCCGCGCTGATTGAAGGCCTTGGTCTCGACCGCCACGATGCCACGGTCGTCGCGCGACTTGGATGCCGTGGCGTCGAGCACCCGCGTCTCGGCGTAGATGGTGTCGCCGTGGAAGGTGGGTGAGCGGTGCAGCAGCGACTCCACCTCCAGGTTGGCGATGCACGAACCGCTCACGTCGGGGACGCTCATGCCCAGCGCGAGCGAGTAGACCAGGTTGCCGACGACGACGTTCTTCCCCTGCACGGTCTCGTGCTCGGCGAACCACGCGTTGGTGTGCAGCGGGTGGTGGTTCATGGTGATCATGCAGAAGAGGTGGTCGTCGTACTCGGTGATCGTCTTGCCGGGCCAGTGCTTGTAGACGTCTCCGGGGACGAAATCCTCGAGGTAGCGGCCGAACGGCCGGTCGTACACGGTCACGCCTCTTCCTCCGGGCGCGGGCGGGTGGTGAAGCCGAGCGACGCACCCGGCAGCGACTCCCCGTCGATGGTCAGCCTCCAGGCGAACCGGGTCCCGGGCGCCAGGGGGATCGGACCGAGGTTGACGGCCAGGGCGACGTCGATGGGCGAGCCCTCGGGGATGCCGGGAGGTTGGCTCACCGAGAACTCGCCCCGCACCTCGACGGGCTGGGTGCCCTCCGCCGTCTCCATCATCACCGGGCGCCCGTCGGCGTCCTCGAGGAACAGCTCCCAGTGATGCGACATCCCGGCCTCGTGCCAGTCCACGTCGATTTTGAGCGCCACCGCCGAGGGCACGGGATCCGGGCCGGTCATGCTCCAGCCCCCACCCAGGATGAAAAGCTTGCCGTCGGACACCTGCGCGGCATCGCACAGCAACATCGTCACGTTCACGGCCCAGGAGACTAGTGGTCCTTCGCGGGCCAGCCCGTAGAGTTCGATCTCATGGAGCACGCAGGCCGGCAACAGTGAGTGAGCTCATCGGCTTGCGCGACGACGTCTACCGCCGACCGCTGGCCACCGCCCTCGAGCGACTCGGCCTCGGCCCCGGCTGGCGTTGCGTCGACGTCGGCGCGGGCGGGGGCGACGTGTCGGTCGCGCTGGCGGAGATGGTCGGCCGGGACGGCCGTGTCTACGCCGTGGACAGCGACCCGATGGCGCACGACGAGGTGGCCCGCGCCGCGGCAGCCCACGCCCAGGTGATCGCCCTCACCCAGGCCGGCGAGGACCTGGCCCTGCCCGAGCAGGTGGACCTGGCCTTCTGCCGTTTCCTCCTCATGCACGTGCGCGACCCGGTCGTGGTCGTCGGTGCCATGGCCGCGGCCGTGCGGGAGGGCGGCTGGGTGGTGGCCCAGGAGCCCGTCACGACTTCGGGTCGCGTCGGCGGGTTGCCGCTCTCCATGCCGGAGGCCCGTCACCCCGACGTCGGCGCCCTGCTGCCCGCCCTGGTCCAGCGCGCCGGGCTCGAGGTGGTCGACGCCTGGGCCGAGGCACCCGCGGGCGTGGGCCCGGGGCCCGTGGCGCGCTACCTCGAGTCGCTGACCGGCGTCGATCCCGACGACGACCCTGTCGTCCTGCCACCCCTGGTGACCGTCATCGGTCGCCGCGCCTGAGCATCCCTGCCCACGGGACCGGTCCGGGCGAGCCGGTAGGGTCGCACCCCGTGACGGCGACACCCGACATGCTCGACGGCGCCGCCGGCGCGCTCGAGGTGGCCGACGACCTGGTGGCGCGGGCGTGCGCCGCCGTGCGCGAGCAGCGGCGGGGTCGACGCCGACCAGGTCGTGGCCTACGACCTGGCCCATGCCGCCGCGGCTGTCGCCACGGCACGTGCCGCGCTCGAGTACGGCCGGCAGGGCGAGACCGAGGCCCGCATCGCCGCCGCGTTCGTCGGCGACGTGCTGGCCGACATGGCCGGCAAGGTGGCGGGTCGCGAGGCACTTTGGGGCACGGAACCGGGTTGGGACGCGCCGGCCGCGGTGTTCGTCGCCGCCCAGCGCGACCCGTCGGTCGTCGCCGCGCTGGCCACCGTCGACGCGCCGCGCCACCTGGGGGACGACTTCGAACTCGTGCGCGAGACCTTCCACCGCTTCGCCGAGGACAAGGTGCGACCCCATGCCGAGCACGTGCACCGGGCCAACGAAGACATCCCCGAGGACGTGATTCAGGGCCTGGCCGAACTGGGTGGGTTCGGCTTGTCGGTGCCCGAGGAATACGGTGGCTTCGCCTCGGGCGGCGAGAGCGACTCCATGGGCATGGTCGTCGCGACCGAGGAGCTGAGCTGGGGCTCGCTCGGCGTCGGCGGTTCGCTGATCACCCGGCCCGAGATCCTGACCCGCGCCCTCGTGCACGGCGGCACCGAAGAGCAGAAGAAGTACTGGCTGCCGCGACTGGCGTCGGCCGAGACGCTGGCCGCCGTGGCGGTGACCGAGCCCGACTACGGCTCGGACGTCGCGGGCATCGTGACGTCGGCCACGCCGGTCGAGGGTGGCTGGGTGGTCAACGGCGTCAAGACATGGTGCACCTTCGCGGCGCGGGCCGACGTGTTGATGCTGCTGGCGCGCACCGATCCCGACCGCAGCCTGGCCCACCGCGGCCTCTCTATGTTCGTCGTGGAGAAGCCGCGCGGCGACGGGCACGGGTTCGTCTTCACCCAGGAAGACGGGGGGAGCGTCCGGCCGGCCTGGAGCGGGGTCGCCTGGAGGGGCGTCCCATCGACACCCTGGGCTACCGCGGCATGCACTCCTACGAGCTCGCGTTCGAGAACTGGTTCGTGCCCGCAGCCAACCTGGTGGGTGGGGCGGACGGGCTCGGCCGGGGCTTCTACCTCCAGATGCAGGGCTTCGAGAACGGGCGGCTCCAGACGGCCGCTCGCGCCGTCGGTGTGATGCAGGCCGCCTACGAGGCGGCCGTGGCCTACGCCGCGGACCGCAAGGTCTTCGGCGCACCCATCGGCGAGTACCAGCTGACCCAGGCCAAGCTCGGGCGGATGAACGTGCTCATCGCCGCCACCCGGCAGAGCTCGTACCACGTGGCCCGGCTCATGGCTCACGGCGAGGGCGCACTCGAAGCGTCGATGGTCAAGGCCTACGTCTGCCGGGCGGCCGAGTGGGTGACGCGGGAAGCCATGCAGATCCACGGCGGCATGGGCTACGCCGAGGAGTTCCCGGTGAGCCGTTACTTCGTCGACGCCCGTGTGCTCTCCATCTTCGAGGGCGCCGACGAGACGCTCGCGCTCAAGGTCATCGCCCGCCGGCTGGTGGGCTGAGGCGGACCCCGGACTACTCGCCCTCGGCGCTGCGGGTGAGGCCGGCGCGCTCGCCGCGGCTGACGAACTTGATCGCCATTTTGCGGCTGGCCTCGTCGATCATCTCGTCGCCGAACATGACCGCGCCCTTCCGGTCCTCCTCGGTGGCCTTGCGGTAGGCCTCGAGCAGATCGAAGGCGTGGTCGAACTGGTCCTGGGTCGGCGAGTACACCTCGTTGAGCACCGTCACCTGGTCGGGCGTGAGCGCCCACTTGCCGTCGTAGCCGAGCATGCGCGAGCGCATGGAATAGCTCCGGAGCGAGTCGAGCTCGCGCACCTTGAGGAAGGGGCCGTCGATCACCTGAAGCCCGTTGGCCCGGCCCGCCATGAGGATGCGGCTGAACACGTAGTGGAAATGGTCGCCCGGGTAGTCGGGGACGTCGACCCCTCCGGTGAGCACCGGCATCTCGATGCTGGCCGCGAAGTCGGCCGGGCCGAAGATGATCGTCTCGAGCCGCGGCGAGGCGGCGCAGATCTCGTCCACGTTGATCAGCCCACGCGCCGTCTCGATCTGGGCCTCGATCCCCACGTGGCCGACCGGGAGGCCCGCCTTCTTCTCGACCTGGGTCAGCAGCAGGTCCAGCGCGATCACCTCGGCCGCCGACTGGACTTTGGGCAGCATGACCTCGTCCAGCCGCTCACCGGCGTTGCCCACGACCTCGATCACGTCGCCGTAGGTCCACTCGGTGTCCCACGCGTTGATCCGCACGCACAGGACCCGGTCGTCCCAGGGCAGGTTCTTCACGGCGTCGACGACCTTGGGTCGCGCACTCTCCTTCTCGAGGGGCGCCACCGCGTCCTCGAGGTCGAGGAACGTCATGTCAGCGGGGACAGTTGGCGCCTTGGCCAGGAACTTCTCGTTGGAACCGGGGGTCGAGAGACAGGAACGGCGCGGCAGGTCGCGTGAGCGTGCGGACATGGGCCAAGGGTAACAAACGGCCTTGCGTCCCCCGGAGTCGACGGAGGGGCCGCGTCGGCCCCGACCCAGGTCAGGCGGTCGGCGCCGGGTATCCCCCCGCGAGGGGGGTCATTGCTGGCAAATTTGGGCATCCCGCCTATGGCTGACCGACAAGAACTCCCGCACCCCTATTTACTCGTGAACGCATGTTCACGCGATGGACAAATTTCTCTATTTGGATCTCTGAACAGCATCTTCATACCGTTGGTACTACCGGAAACACCCGTTTTCACATCGGAACTGTTTGAACGGTCGAGAAGGCCTCGATAAGAATGTCGGCCATCGTGACAGACGTAGAGCGAGCCAAAAGCCACTCCACGCCTCGGTCGCCAAGGAGCGCAAGTGTGCTCCGGCGGGTCGGGTTGCCCGCGTTGACAGTCGTCACCGTGTGCTCGGGCATCGTGCCTTTCCTGACGCGCCCCGCGGGTGCCGACGCCATCTCCGACGCCCGGGCCAAGGCGGCTGCCATCGAGGCCCAGCTGAGCCAGGACCAGAACGAGATGTCGCTCCTCGGGCAGCAGTACGACGAGGCCCGCACCAGCCTGTCCCAGATCGACGCGAACATCGCCACCACGCAGGCCACCATCGCCACGGACCGCAAGCAGGTGGGCCACGACAAGGCGACGCTGGCCAAGGCCGCCGTCGCCAACTACATCACGGACGGCACGGCGTCGACCGCCAACCCGATCTTCAGCGGCAACGAGAGCACGCTCGGGGCCCAGACCGAGTACAACCAGATCGCCGAGGGCAACATCGACCTCGCCGTGGACAACCTCCACACCGCGGAGAACTCCCTCAACGCGCAGGTGAGCCAGCTCCAGGGCGAGCAGTCCCGGGCGCAGGCCCAGGTGGCCCAGGAGCAGCAGGCCATCGCGCAGAACCAACAGGTGCAGCAGCAGCAGCAGGCTGCGCTGAACCAGGAGCAGGGTCAGATCGCCACCCTGGTCAAGCAGCAGCAGGAGGCTGAGGCCGCCGCGGCGGCTCGCGCGGCCGAGGCCAAGATCGCCGCTGCCCAGGCCGCCGCCACCCAAGCCGCGGCCGCGCAGGCCGCATCCGCCCGTGCGGCCGCCCAGCAGACCACCTCGACGTCCTCCACCCCCTCGACCTCGTCCACCTCGTCCACGACGGGGAACTCGGGCGCAGGCTCGGGAGCGCCTTCCGGCTCGGGCTCCCCGGCGCCCCCCCGACCTCCTCGGGCGGGCAGGGCGCCGTCGACGCGGCCGAGAGCCAGATCGGCGTGCCCTATGTCTGGGGCGGCGAGTCACCTCGCGGTTCCGCCGACCCGGGCTTCGACTGCTCGGGCCTCACCGCCTGGTCCTGGGGCCAGGCCGGCGTACCTCTGCCCCACTACTCAGGCGCCCAGATGGCCGACTCGACGCCCGTGCCGATCAGTGACCTCGAACCGGGCGACCTCCTCTTCTACGGGCCGGGTGGCGACGAGCACGTCGCCATGTACGTCGGCCCCGGCACGATGATCGAGGCGCCCTACACCGGCGCGAGCGTCTGGCTCACCGGGCTCCGCCTGGGCGACGGCTTCGTCGGGGCCGGACGGCCGTAGCCCCCGCAAACCCCGTCACCGTTCAGATCCCGACACCCGCGGACCCTGGGGTCGTCCCGAGTTCGGGCGTCGCAGCGGGTCTCGAAACCGGCGGCGCGCCCGGCTGACCTGAGTTGCTTGAACGGGTCACGGCTGGGGTGCCAGCGTGGCGGTAATCATGCAGTGCGTGTAGGGGAACCAGAAGAGATCGTGCCGAATTTCGCACTCTATGTGCGGAAACCACGGCGAAAGGAGCTCCACGTAGCGCAACTGTTCGCGCACGAATCGGCCGCGGTCGAGGGCGGCCAGCACCCTCGCCGTGGTCCGCTGGGTGGGCTCCCAGACCGGCTCCGCCGCCACGAAACGGCCAGAAGGGACAAGCATCTCGGAGAGGGCCCGAAGCATGCTGGTTGCGTCGGAGTCAGCTAAATGGTGCAGAACGCCGATAGCTACGGCAGCGTCAAAACGACCCAGGCTACCTATCGAAAGTTCGTTGACGTTGCCCAGCACGAACTCGCCGTTCGTAGGGTGGTGACGGTTGGCAAAGGCGATAAACCGCTCGTTGAGGTCGACACCAACGTATTTGACGTCCGGTAGATGGTTGGAGAGGTCTCCGTATCCACAGCCAACGTCCAGTATCCGCTCCCCGGGTCGAGGCTTGACGTATTGATTCGCCATGGCCTCCATGGTGGAGTCCCCTCGGGTTACAACTTTGAAAGCCCTGTATCCGAAGGCTGAACCCAATATGGATTCCCGCAGCGTGGTCATATTGCGCAGGTCGCGGTTTGATCGATAGCTCTAACTCTAGCCGTCCGCATATGCCTGGATAGTGCCGTCTCACGAGCCGCTCCGCCAGGAAGTTCGTTACCCCCGGGCGGGGATCGTCCCTACGTTGGCAGAACTCTGACGATTAGCATTCACCTTGATCTATGGCCGGTGAGCGTATGACCTCCGATGCTGACGATCAGCCGGCATCGAGGAGCGTCCGAGCCGCACCGGCCCTGATCTCCAAGGCGATCGACCTCAGCCGTGCCGCCGTTGATCGCTTCCTCGGTGACACGCTCGAGGCGACAGGATTCCCGGGGGATCCCCTCGTAGTGGCCGATGTCGCTTTTGAGCTGAGGCTGGCCATAGACATGCTCCGGCCCCTCCAACCGACGACATCCACCCGCATCCTCGAGGTGGGCGCAGGTTCGGGTGCGGTCACGGCGTTTCTCGCCAGGCAGGGTGCTGACAATGTCGGCGTTGAGCCGAATCGAAATAGCTTCGAGGGTTTCGATCCGATCCGGGCGGCCCTGGAAGCGGACAGGCGGCATCCCAAGCTTTTGGCCGTGCGAGCGGATCAGCTCGACCCGGTCGAGCTCGGGTACTTCGACGTGATCTTCTCGGTCAATGTGGTCGAACATTTCCAACCGTTGCATGCTTGCCTCGACGGTATGACACGCGTGTTGTCGGCTACTGGTCGAATGGTACATACATGCCCGAACTATCGCGTTCCGTATGAACCTCATCTGCGGGCGCCGCTCGTACCTGGGGTTCCGGAATGGAGCGGACGGCTGTGGCCACCGATGCGCCGAAACCCGGTCTGGCCAACTCTCAACTGGGTAACCGCCCGGGACATCCGGGCTTTTGCCGATCGACACCACCTCGACCTCAGATTCAGGCCAGGTCAGTTAGCGGCGACATTCGACCGGCTCAGATCTGACCCCGCGTTCTCCAGGCGGCAACGGTCTGTGGCCCGCATCGTGACCCTACCTGTTGTGGAAAACGCGCTTCGAAGGATCCCCACGACCTGGTCCACGCCCATGACATTCGAACTGGCCAGGTGACAGGCATCTCAGCCCAGCTCTCTGTCGAATCCGAGCACACGTGCTCGGTGGTCGTCCCCGTGTATCGGGGTGAGGATACGCTCACCCCTCTGGTCGAGGAGCTCTCGCCTCTTACCGAGATTCAGCAGACCCCCGGCGGCCGCGCCTGGCGTGTGGCCGAAGTAATTCTCGTCTATGACGTCGGCCCTGACCGGTCTGACGCCGTCATTCGCTGGCTCGCCTCAAAACACTCCTTCGTACGGCCGGTGTGGTTGTCGAGGAACTTCGGGCAGCACGCCGCCACACTCGCGGGAATCTCTTCGACAGGCTCCGAATGGATCGCGACCCTCGATGAGGACGGGCAGTTCAACCCCACCGACATCGGGCGGATGCTCGACGTCGCTCTTGACCGTCAGGCTCAGCTGGTCTACGGCTCACCCACCAACCCTCCGCCCCACGGGCTAATCCGGAACCTCTCGTCCTCCCTGACCAAGAGCCTGTTCACGAAGTTCCTGGCGACCGGAAATATCCCCCGATTCAGTAGCTTCCGTTTGATGCTCGGCGACGTCGGGCGCGGCGTGGCCGCTTACATGGGCCCCGGTGTCTATCTTGACGTGGCCCTGACCTGGGTATTCGGTCGAATCGAGATTTGCCCCACCACCTTCAGGGCGGAGAATCAGCGCCCTTCAGGATATTCCTATAGATCCTTACTCTCACATTTTTGGCAGCTTGTAATATCGGCCGGAACCCGGCCATTGCGTCTCGTATCATTCGTCGGAGCGACGGTAACTATTGGCGGCGTAGTCCTGGCTCTTGTGATCATCTTGAGACAAGCGCTCGGAGAAGTGAACGTCCAGGGTTACACATCCCTTATTGTCGTCATCCTTCTCATTGGAGGTGCGATCCTCTTTTCCCTGGGGATCATCGCCGAATATGTCGGGGCGGCAGTTCGAATGGCCATGGGGAAACCGCTCTATCTGATCACATCTGATCCATGGGACGGCCCTCTGCATCGCGACGAGCCCTCCCAAGCGGAACAAGTCGCCGTTGAGTGAGGGCGTCGGTTGGGTTGTCGGTCGGGGCGGCTTGCTCGGCCGCCGGGTCGAGTCGGCACTGGGCAAGAGAGGCAGCACGTGGTACCCCCCGGGGCCGTTCGACTGGGAGGACCCGGTCATGGTCCGAACACAGCTGGAGAAGTCCTGCAGTGCTTTCGCCGACGAGGTCCGCGACCGACCCTGGCAGGTGGCGTGGTGTGCCGGGGCCGGCATCGTCGGATCCGGCTCCCACGAACTGAAGCAGGAGACCGAGGCCCTGTCTCATTTGCTCCGCGGGCTGGTCCGCGCCATGGGTTCACGTCGGATGAGTTCGGGCCAGGTCTTCCTTGCATCCTCGGCCGGAGGCGTCTACGCCGGTTCAGCAGGCCCTCCCTACAGCGAACAGTCCGCCGAAAGCCCGCTCGCTCCTTACGGGTTCAACAAGCTCGAGCAGGAGTCTCTCGTCAGACATTGGAGCCGGGAGACTGGGTCGCGTGCGTTGATCGGCCGTTTGACCAACATTTACGGTCCGGGCCAGAACCTCTCGAAGAGCCAGGGCTTGGTTTCGCAGGTGTGCCGCCGGACCCTGGCTCACGAGCCGTTCGTCCTCTACGTACCACTCGACACCATTCGGGACTACATCTACGTGGACGACGCCAGCGTCCTGATTGCGGATGGCCTCGACCGGCTTCGGCGCGGGTATCCGGCCGACGCCGCACACCCTGTGGTGCTAAAGATCCTCGCCACAGGACGAGGGACAACCATCGCAACAGTCCTCAGCGAGATTCGCCGGATCATCAAGCAGCCGGTGAGAGTCGTTCTCGCCAGCTCGCCGTCCGCGCTGCGCCAAGCCCCGGATCTGAGGATGACCTCCGTTGTTTGGCCCGAGCTCGACCAGCGCCCAATGACTACGCTGAGCGCGGGTATACGCGCCGTGTTGACGGACATCCTCGACAAATTGTGCTGCGGGAACTCTCCCGAGTTTGATTCCACCGCTTTGACTCGGCTAGGCGGTGTCGAATCTCAACACAGCGGTCCGCGATCGGAACGTGGCGCACCGTGACGAGCACTCTCGAAGATCCTCGTAGTCGTCGTCCGCCCCGGAATTCCATGGCGTTGCCGTCAGGTAATTCCTTCAGAGTAAATAGTCAAATAATCAAGAGTTGTGGATGAGCTGTCGCGTTCAGGCGGCGAGGGATCCTCGCAAGTCGCTCAGCGCGAGCGGTTCGACGGTCGTGGTGCCGAAGGTCAGCATCCGATGAACCGGTTGCCGGCACGGCCCAGGAGCGCGCACGCAGGCAACATTCGTGTCCTTGAGTACGTATTGGTGTCCTTGAGTACGTCCAGGCCGCAACACCACTCGACGATGACCTCCATGCTCTCTCCTTTTGCGTCGTGAGCTCCCGGGGGGACCCCACGCCAAGGATTCTGAAGTACGTGCTCGAAGCAGCTCTCGCGGTGACCGCCCGCGCCTTCGACCAACAAGCGGGCCGTCGTGACTCCAGGGGCAAACTGCCGTAACCGAACCAGCTCGGCACCGATTTCGCTCTTGCGCGGGGCTGTGAGAGCGGCTTCTGAGACTAACCTGGCCGCGGGAGCCCAATGAAACCCATCCCCGTCGTCTTTCACATCGGACCGTTGCAGGTCCACACGTACGGCATCGGGCTCGCGCTGACGTTCTGGTTCGGCTACACCTACTTCGAGCGCCGGCTGCGCAAGCACGGCTACCCGACCGACTGGTTCCTGCCCGTCTTCCTCTGGATCATCCTCGCCGCCGTCGTGGGCGCCCGGGCCTTCCACGTCCTGTCCAACCTCAGCTACTACTCGCACAACCCGGGCGACGTCCTCGCCGTCTGGCACGGCGGGCTGTCGTCGTTCGGGGGACTTCTCTTCGCCGTGCCCACCGGCATCGTCCTCACTCGCCGGCGGTGCCCCGAGCTGGCACTCGGACGCGCCCTCGATCTCGCCGCGCCGGTGCTCATGGCCTGCTGGGCCATGGGCCGGCTGCTCGGGCCGCAGCTGATGGTGGCCGGGGGTGGCCATCCCACCCACCAGTGGTTCGGCATGTACTACGCCGGCCAGGCGGGCCGGCGCCTGCCCGTGCCGATCTTCCAGGCCATGGAGGACTTCGCCGTGTACCTGGTCCTCCTGGCCATCGAGCGACGGCTGAATCGCTGGCCCGACCGTTCTCCTCGCTCGGGCTACCCGCCGGGCATCGTGCTCGGAACGGGGATGGTGCTCTGGGGAATCGAACGAAGCCTCGACGAGCACCTCTGGCTCGGTGAGGACGGCCGCGTCGGCTCCGACCTCGTCCAACTGGCGGGGGTCGCCCTGGTCGTCGGGGGCATCGTCATCCTCGTACGCACGCGGGCGCGCTGGCGCGACTGGCTCCGCGTGCACCATCCGCCAGGCGAACGCTCCGGGTCCGAAGTGGAGCCGTCACGTTCCGGACGGGAGTCGTCAGGGTCCGGCTCCGAAACGACACAGACCGGGGTGGCCTGATCCGGTTCAGGTGTTCGGCTTCTCGCCCGCCGCTGCGGCCAGTCGCATCTGCTCCAGGCGGTCGATCATCGGCATCCGCTCCTGTCCGACGGTGCCGTCGAGCCGTTCGGCGATCTGCTCGGGCGTCCAGCGACCCTCGGCCCACATAGCCCGGACCTCCGCCGGTTGGTTCCACACCGCGATCTTCGAGCCCACGACCGTGTACACCTGGCCGGTGACGTGCCTGGCCCGGTCGCTCAACAAGTAGACGACCATCGGGGCCACGTCCTCGGCATCGCCCATCTCGGACAGCTCGGTCGGGACGTTGGCCGACATACGGGTGCGGGCGACCGGCGCGATGGCATTGGCGGTGACCCCGTAGCGGTGCAGGCCGACCGCGGCCGACCGCACCAGGCTGACGATCCCACCCTTGGCCGCGGCATAGTTCGCCTGGGCGACGCTCCCGGCGAACGCGCCCGAGGTGAAACCCACCAGTGCGCCGCTCTCCTGCTTGCGCATCACGGCAGCCGCGGCGCGGAACACGGTGAAGTGCCCCTTCAGGTGGGTCGCGATGACCGCGTCCCACTCGTCCTCACTCATATTGAAGAGCATCCGCTCGCGCAGGATGCCGGCCACGGCCACCACCCCGTCGATGCGGCCGTACCGCTCGACTGCCGTCGCCACCAGACGCTCGCCGGACTCCATCTTGGAGATGTCGTCGGCCACGGCGAGTGCATCGCCGCCCGCGCCCCGTATCTCGGCCGCGACGGCTTCGGCCACCTCGCTACTCGGATCCTCGCCGGCCATGGAGACGCCGTAGTCGGCGACCAGCACCCGTGCCCCGGCCGCCGCTGCGGCCAATGCGACCGCCCGCCCGATGCCGCCGCCACCGCCCGTGACCGCAACCACCTTGTCTTGGAGAAACGCTGCCATCCGTCCTGTGCTCCTGCTCTCGGCCGGCGCGTGCTGTCGCTTTGCTGTGTCTCGGCGTGCGGCCATGCCGTCCGGCGCCGGGGTCGCGGCAGGACTCGGAGTCGGTACGTCGCCTGCTTGCCGTAATTTGGAACACGTTCTAGTCTGCGCCACGAGGACGTCGCCAGTCCGCGCCCGTCCCACCCGACACGTTCGACAAGGAGACCACAGTGGGTGACCTCGGCTTTTGGGCACTGGCCCAGGAAGATCCCGACCACCTCGCCCTCGTCACGCCCGAGGGCCGGGACGTCACCGCCGGCGAGCTCCTCGGCCGCGCCAACCAGCTGGTGCATGCACTGCGAGGGATCGGGTTGGAGACGGGGGACGTGGTCGCCACCCTCCTGCCGAACGGCGCCGAAATGATTGAGATCTACCTGGCCGCGCTGCAGGCCGGCTGGTATCTCGTCCCCATCAACCACCACCTGGTCGCGCCCGAGGTCGCGTACATCCTGAAAGACTCGGGGGCAAAGACCTTCGTGTCGCACGAGCGCTTCGCCGACGCGGCCGTCGCGGCCGCGGACGAGGCGGGGATCCCGCCCGCCGGCCGGCTCGCAATCGGCGCGATCCCGGGGTTCGCGTCCTACGCCGACTTGCGCGACGCGTGCCCGACGACGATGCCCGAGGATCGGACCATCGGCGACGTGATGAACTACACGTCGGGGACGACGGGCAACCCGAAGGGGATCTACCGCAAGCTCGCCGGAGTGACGCCCGAGGAGGCCGCGCTCGGGCTGGCCGGGCTGCTCTTCCTGTTCGGGGTCCAACCCCAGGACGACAACGTGCACATCGTGGGCTCGCCCCTGTACCACACCGCCGTGCTGCGTTTCGCCAGCGCGTCGCTTCACCTGGGTCACACCGTTGTCCTCATGGACAAGTGGGTGCCCGAAGAGATGCTCCGGCTGATCGAAGAGCGTCGTGTCACGACTTCGCACATGGTGCCGACACAGTTCCACCGCCTCCTCGCGCTGCCCGACGACGTCCGAACCCGGTACGACATGTCCTCGCTGCGTCACATGATCCATGCCGCGGCACCGTGCCCGGTCGACGTCAAGCACAAGATGATCGACTGGTGGGGAAACGCGGTGGACGAGTACTACGCGGCGAGCGAGGGGGGCGGCACGCTGGTGACCGCGGCGGAGTGGCTCACGAAGCCGGGCACGGTGGGGAAGGCCTGGCCCATCAGCGAGATCGCCGTCTTCGACGACGAGGACAACCGGATCACCGAGCCCAACGTGATCGGCACCGTCTACATGAAGATGGGAGCAGGTGGCTTCGAGTACCACGGCGACAAGGAGAAGACGCGGAAGAACCGCATCGGCGCGTTCTTCACCGTGGGCGACGTCGGATTGATCGACGAGGACGGCTACCTGTTCCTGCGCGATCGCAAGATCGACATGATCATCTCCGGGGGGGCCAACATCTACCCGGCCGAGATCGAGGGCGTCCTGCTCTCGTGCCCGAAAGTGGGCGACGCCGCCGTCTTCGGCATCCCTCACGAGGACTGGGGCGAAGAGGTCAAGGCCGTCATAGAGCCGGCGGAGGGCGTCGAGCCGAGCGACGAGCTGGCCGAGGAGATCCTGGCCTTCTGCGCCGGTCGCCTGGCCCGGTTCAAGACGCCCAAGTCGATCGACTTCACCACCGAGATGCCGCGCGACCCCAACGGCAAGCTCTACAAGCGCAAGCTGCGCGACCCGTACTGGGAAGGAGTGCAGCGCCAGCTCTGATCCGGGTTGCACCGGGCCGGATCCGCCCGGCTCCAGCCCTCGGATGGCATCCGCCTCCGTACCACCCCGTCGCGCCAATGATGGGCCGGTGGAAGAGTCCAGCCCCGAGCCCGCCGCGCAACGGACGCGGCCGCCACAGCTGCTCCGCCTCGCTGCCCGCGCGCCCGACTCCTACGGGCTCCTGCTGCTCCTCCTCATCGCCGACTACACCGCGCTGACCGTCACCTGGACCGGGCCGGCCGCGCTCGTCGTCCGATCCGTCCTCTTCGGACTGACCGTGCTGCTGGCCTTCCACACCTCACGCCCGCGGAACGGCGTGCAGTGGGTGGTCCGGGTCGCGGTCGCACTGGGCGTGATCGCCGCCGTCGCGACAGCGGCTCACGGTGGCAACACGCTCACCGGCGGTGTCGTCCTGTATACCTCCCTCTTGGTATTGGCCAGCCCCATCGTGATCGGTTGGCGCATCCTCCATCACCCCAAGGTGACGCCCGAGACGATCCTCGGAGGTATCTGCGTCTACGTCCTCATCGGCATGGTGTTCGCCAACTTCGACTACGGGTTGCAGCTCGCGTCCGGGTCTTCCTTCTTCGCCCAGGCCGGCAACCACACGCCGTCCGACTTCGCATACTTCAGCTACGTCACGATGTCCACCGTGGGCTACGGGGACCTCACACCGGCGCTGGGACTACCGAGAACTCTCTCCGTCCTCGAGGCACTGAGCGGCCAGGTGGTCCTGGTCGTGCTGCTAGCCCGCCTCGTGTCCAGGTACCAGGGACCGGTCGGAATGCGACGCCAGCTCGAGGAACGGCTCCGCGGCGGGGATGGTGCGAGCACGGCCGACGCTTCGGAGACTTGACCGTCCAGCCGAGGGCCGGCGCCTCGGCTGGCTCAGGCGCCCTCGGCACCTCACACACCCGCCTCCGCGCCGTGCTGCTTGCGCCGGCGGTGGATCCGGGCCAACACGAACACGAGGACTGCCCCGACCGCGATCCCCGTCACCAAGATGGCGACGTCGTGGGCCGAGGTGTGCCCGGTGGCGAGCCGTCCTACCCCGTACGCGCTGAAGGCGACTGAGACAGCGAAGCACAGGGAGTCGAGGAAGTTCCAGACCGCGAACTGGCGGAATTGCATCTTGGCCGTGCCTGAGACGATGGAGGGCGTCACGAACACGGCCACGCGGCCCCATCGGGCGTAGGCGGCCTCTCCTTTCTCGACGAGCTTGACCCTGCCCTCCTGGTGCTTTCCCGGACGCTGGAGCAGCTTGCGGCCCCACCGGTCACCGATGCCGTAACCGATGAGACCGCCGACTTCGCCCGCCACGAGCGTCACGACGATGACCCAGCCGAGAAGCAGATTTCCCTGGCTCGCCGCCACGCCCGCCGCTCCGGTCGCCGCGGTGCCGATCAGGGGCACACCGGTCCAGGATGCGGCCACGGCCAGGAACAGCGCGAGGTACGGCCACCACCCGTCGGACGCAGTGGCCGCCACCAAGGTCGACACCTACGGGATCCTAAGTTCGAGTGGCGCTGACAGGGTGTCCGGTCCTTGACTGGGGAAAGGGCCGCGTCCTAGTTTGCCCGGGGCCGTCACGGGGTGGGAGGCATACACGCTGGTCCGAGGGAGACGACATGAGCGACACGGGTGGCACTGGTGGCGACTCGGGTCCGAGCGGGTCCGTGCCCCCGACCGACGATCGAGCGAAAGATCGGCCAGAGACCTCTCCTTCCGCTGCCTCCGGTGCTCCGCCGCCCACCGAGCCGCTCAGGCCGACGCGGGACGAGCGGGTGACGAATCCACCGGCCGGGCCGGACTCGACTCCCCCGGCGGAGCAGCCTCCGCCACCCTCGTCTGGTCTCGCCGCGTCACCATCATCACCGGCGCCGCCGGTGCCTTTCAACCCACTGCTGAACTTCGGGATGCTCGGGCCAGCGTCCACGCCCATCAAACCCAGGTTCAGCGCGCTCGCCATCTGGACCTTCGTACTCGCGTTCGTAATGCCGATCGGCGCCTTCATCCTGGGGCCGATCGCCATCTCGCGGATCGACAGGTCATACGGGACGCTGCGCGGCAAGGGGTTCGCTGTCGCAGGAATCTTCATCGCTGCAGCGGTTCTCATCGTCGTCGTCGCTCTCGTCACGGCTCCCACCGACACGAAGACCACTGGGAACAGCGGCGCCAACAGCTCGAGCACGGGCAACTCCGGCAACTCCGGGAACTCGGGGAACTCCGGGATCACGCACAACTCGGGCGTCACCGGCATCACGGGCAACACGTCGAATTCAGGGCAGACGACCACGTCGATCCCGGGCCTATTCGGCAACTCGGGCAACTCGGGCAACTCCGGCAACTCCTGACTCCTGCTCGGAATTGCGGGCGACGCCGGTTCAGTCCTCCGTCTCGACGCCTGGCTGTGCCGACTCTCCCACCATGCGCTGCCAGTCGGGGTCGAGCAGCGGTGCTTCCGCCGACCTGGCGTTGCTCGTGACGATGTCGAGCATTCGCCCAGGCGCAACCTGAATGAAGATGCCCTCCGCCTCTGCTGTCATCTCTCCCTCGTGGATGATCGAACCCCACGTGAAGACCTTGCGACCCTCCTTACCGGTGAAGCGCGAGGCGAGGTCGAGCGGGGCGAGCAGCGGTGTCGGCCGGTGGTAGCGGACCTTCAACGTGCCTGTCATCGCGGCCTGGCCCACGACGAGGTTGGCCAGGCCGAGCAGCTCGTCGAACAGCTCGGCGATGACGCCCCCGTGCACGCAGGTGGGTGGTCCCTCGTAGGGGTAACCGAACGAGGCCCGACCCCTGATCTCACGTTGGCCCCCCTCACCCCACACGGACCAGACTTCGACGGGCGGCGAGATGGGATTGGCCATGCCGATAACCGGGCTGGCAGGGAAGAAGTCCTGCGGATGCCCGTCGGGGTCGGGCATCTGGTCGCGTGCCCGCCGTGCCGGGATGGCCGCCGACTCGAGCCGGGTCGCGAGCGCCGAAAGCTGGTCGGCGGCGGTGGCAACCTCGTCGTCGCTCAGTGGCTGGCCCACGGTGACGGCGCTGAGACGGCGAACGGCCGCCGCGAAACGGTTCAGGGGCGAGCCGGACGTGGACGCGGGCGAGCCATCGATGCCGGGGAACCCGGAATCCGGCGCGTCGTGGAGGCTCGGCGTTCCCGCGGTCATTCGCGGATGTATTTGGGCGGCCGCTTCTCCGCGAAGGCCTTCTGGCCTTCCGCGGCGTCCTTGGAGGCGAATATCGGCCATCCGATCTCGAGCTCCCGGGCCAAGCCGTCCACCTCGGACATACCCTCGGTCTCGCGCACGCTGCGCTTGATCGCCTCCACGGCAAGAGGACCGTTGGCGGCGATGACGGCCGCGATCTGGAGCGCCTTGTCGAGAGCGGTGCCGTCGGGCACGACGTGGCCGATGAGCCCGATGCGCAACGCCTCCTCCGCCGGCACCTCGCGAGCGGTCAGGAGAAGATCCATGGCGACGGTGTACGGGATCTGTCGTCGCAGCCTGACCGTGGATCCCCCCAGCGGAAAGAGACCGCGTTTGGCCTCGAACACCCCGAAGACCGCGCTCCGCCCGGCGACCCTGATGTCGGTGGCCTGGAGGATCTCGGTGCCACCGGCAACGGCCCAACCCTCCACGGCCGCGATCAACGGCTTGCGCAGCTCGTAGTGGCGCAACAACGCCTTCCAGTGCAGGTCCGGGTCCTCGTCCATGCGCGGCCGGTATTTTTCGGCGTTGCTATCGCCCATCGCCTTGAGATCCATGCCTGAGCAGAACGTGCCGCCCGCCCCGGTCAGGATGGCGCAACGGATCCCGTCGTCGCGGTCGATCTCCTCCACGCGTCCTTCATCCCCACGAGCATGGGCAGGCTCAGGGCGTTCTTCGCTTCCGGACGGTTCATGGTGACGACGGCCGTCGCGCCGTCGCGCTCGAACGTCAGGTGCTCAGTCGTGATCACGGTCCCCTCCAGGGGTAGGCGCCGTCGGCGATATCGGATGGAAGCGAAATGTGAGCCTCAGAGACGCTCGATGACGGTGCCGGTGGCCAGCGCGCCGCCACAGCACATCGACACCAGCCCGTAGGTCGCGTCTCGCCGCTCGAGCTCGTGCAGGATCGTCGTGAAGAGACGACTGCCGGTGGCGCCGACAGGGTGGCCCAGAGCGATCGCCCCTCCGTTCACGTTGACCTTGTCCATGTCGGCCTCGTGCACCTTGGCCCAGCTCATCACCACGGAGGCGAACGCTTCGTTCACCTCGAAGAGGTCGATGTCCTTCATGGTCATCCCGGCCTTGGCCAACACCTTGGCGGTCGCGGCGATCGGCCCGTCGAGGTGGTAATACGGGTCGGAGCCGACGAGGACCTGAGCCACGACGCGCGCCCGGGGACGGAGTCCCTCTGCCTTGGCCCGCTCCTCGGACATCCACAGGATGGCGGCGGCACCGTCGGAGATCTGCGACGAGGTCCCAGCGGTGTGCATCCCGTCGGGGAGCACCGCCTTCAATTTCGCCAGACCTTCCGCCGTCGTGTCACGCGGGCCCTGGTCCTTGGTCACAACCGTCTTGTCGCCGGCATGCTCTCCCCACGGGCCCTCCTCGCCGACGATGGGCGCCTCGACCGGCACGATCTCACGTGCGAAACGGTCCTCGGCGACCGCCGTCGCCGCCTTGGTCTGCGACTCGAGTCCGAGCCAGTCGACGTCGTCGCGCGTGATGCCGTACTTCTTCGCGATCCGCTCCGCCGCGGTGAACTGGTCGGGCATGTCGTAGGGCAGGTCCTCGGGAAGGGCCCGGCCCACGCCGGCCTTGGCGCTGGCGCCCAGTGGCACCCGGCTCATCGCCTCGACACCGCAGCCGACGGCGGCGTCGACCGCGCCCGCGGCGATGAGGTTGGCGGCGAAATGGTTCGCCTGCTGTCCTGACCCGCACTGGCAGTCCAGCGTGGTGGCGGCCACCTCGTAGGGCAGACCGCTCAAAAGCCATGCGGTGCGGGTCACGTTGAAACCCTGCTCGCCCGCCTGGGTGACGCACCCCCCGACCACCTGCTCTACCAGGGCCGGGTCGATGCCCGCCCTCTTCACGACCTCGACCTGGACCGCTCCGAGGAGATCAGGGGCGCGGAGGCCCGAGAGCCAGCCGTTGCGCTTCCCGATCGGCGTGCGGACGGCTTCGATGATGACCGGCTGAGGCATGGGCGACGTCCCTCCTGCTGCAGATCCCCCTACGGTCCGCCGGCGGTCGGCGGGACTCGAAACTGGAACCTGTTCTAAGTTTAACACCCGCCCTTCCGGGCGGCCCTGCCGCAGTCTGTCCGTGGCAGGCGATGCCGCGCCAGGTCGGGAAGACTCACGCGCCCTTGAGGATCTCCCGGGCGATCACCACTCGCTGTACCTGGTTGGTCCCCTCGTAAATCTGGGTGACCTTGGCGTCGCGCAGGAAGCGCTCGACGGGGAAGTCCTTGGTGTAGCCGTAGCCGCCCAGGAGCTGGACGGCGTCGACGGTCACGGACATGGAGGTGTCAGAGGCGAACGCCTTCGCCATCGCGCCGAACCTCGTCAATTCGCCGTCGGGGTCGTGGTCCACCATGGCGCAGGCCCGGTAGACGAGGGCCCGGGCCGCCTCGGTGCGCGTGGCCATGTCGGCCAGCATGAAGCGCAGGCCCTGCAGGTCGGCGATCGGGGCACCGAAGGCATGGCGCTGCTTCATGTAGGCCGCGGCGAAGTCGATGGCGCCTTGGGCGATCCCCACCGCCTGTGCACCGATGGTCGGCCTGCTCCGGTCGAGCGTGTGCATGGCGATGGTGAAGCCCTGCCCCTCCTCCCCGATCCGGTGCGATGCCGGCACGCGCACCTCTTGGAGCATCACTTCTCCGGTCGGGCTTCCCCGCATGCCGAGCTTGTCCTCGTGCTTGGCCACGGTGACGCCCCACTCCTTCTCGACCAGGAAGCAGCTGATGCCGCGGCTGCCGGCGTCCGGGTCGGTCTTGGCGAAGACGATGTAGACGTCGGATATGCCTGCGTTCGTGATCCAGTACTTCGAGCCGTCCAGCACGTAGCCGTCGCCGTCACGCATGGCGCGGCAGCGCATGGACGCGACATCGCTGCCCGCGTCGGCCTCCGAAAGGCAATAGCTGGCCTGGATCTCACCGGCGGCGACCCTCGGCAAGTAGGTCCGCTTGAGATCCTCGCTGCCCCAGTTCATGACGGGCGTCATGCCCAGCTTGGAGATGAGGAAGGTGAGCGACGTCGAGGCGCACACCCGGGACAGCTCCTCGACCGCAACGGCCTGGGTGACCATGTCTGCCCCCGCGCCGCCGTAGGTCTCGGGGATGCCGAGAGCGGGTAGCTCCATCTCCTTGATGGCCTCGTAGGACTCCCATGGGAACTCCGCCTTGCGGTCCACCTCGGCCGCGTGGGGCGCCACCCGCTCCTCGCAGAAGGCACGCAGGGTCCGGCGGAACTCCCGCTGGACGTCGGTCAGGTCGAAAGTCGCCATGTCCACGCCGCCCATTGTCGCAGAGGCCGGAGGCGTCTCCGCCAGCCGTGCAGGGCGGGAGCCGGCGCCCGTGACCTGCGGGGCAGCGGAAATGCACGGAGATCGTTCGATGGGGAAGAATGAGCGATCGCGACCGGCGCGGCCCACTGTCGAGGACCGGTCGGATACCTTCTCCAGGCCACGAGCAGATCCACCCATGCCATTGATCCACCGATGCAACTGAAAGCAGGCACGAGGCTGCGCGGCGCGGTCGACGCGGAGGAGTTCATGGTGGTGCGCGCGCCGGCCGCGCCGGTCGACCTGCGCTGCGGCGGCCGGCCGTTCCGTGGGGTCGACGAAGCGGCGACACCCGTCGTAGCGGGTTTCGAGGGGGCACCCCACTCGGCAAGGGCCATGCCGTCGAGGGCATCGGGCTCGAGGTGCTGTGCCCCAAGGCCGGTGGAGGCTGTATCTCGGTGGGCGAGGCCATCCTCGAGGTCAAGGCCATCCTCGAGGTCAATGGAGCCAAGCCGCTCCCCTGCTCGGACCGACCGGGGGGACCGCGCGTGAACATCGCCATGCTGGCCGAGATGGTCGCCGAGGGAGACCCGGAGCGGATCGTCGTCGGCCGCGCCGGGAGCGGCACGAGTGCGGCGACGCTGCTGGAGCGAGCCCGGCGGGCCGCCACGTTCTACGGCAAGTGCGGCGCCGAGGTCGTCGGCTGGTTCGGGCTGAACTCGGACGTCCTCCCGGTCTCGCTGTTCGGAGCGGCGTTGGCCGGCATCCCGTTCAGCCCCCTCAACTACCGCGCCCCGGACGAGCAGCTGCGCGGCATCGTGGCGCGCATCGCCGGCGGGGTCATGGTCGCCGACGACGACGAAGTCGATCGCCTCGGCGCGTGCGGCGCCAGGCACATCGTGACCAAGGGCGAGCTGGCCGCGGCCACCGCCGAGCCGACATCGGGCGACCACCCTTTCGTCGACCCGGAGGAGGTCGCCGTGCTGCTTTTCACGAGCGGGACGACCTCGGAGCCCAAAGCGGCCGTGCTGCGACACCGTCACCTCGTGTCTTACATCATCGGCAGCGTCGAGTTCCTGGGCTCCACGCCGGACGAGGCCCAGCTGATCTGCGTGCCCCCGTATCACATCGCCGGCGTCTCCGCTGTCCTGAGCTCGCTCTATGCCGGGCGCCGCATCGTCTACCTCCCCACCTTCGACGCGGCGGAATGGGTCCGCGTCGCGACCGAGGAACGCATCACCCATGCCATGGTCGTCCCCACCATGCTGGGACGGATCCTCGACGCCGTCGAGGCGGTTGGTGCCGCGCCGCCGGCGCTCCGGCACCTCTCTTACGGCGGCGGCCGGATGCCGCTGGAGCTGGTCGAGCGCACCTTGAGCGACCTGCCCCACGTCGACCTCGTCAACGCGTACGGCCTGACCGAGACGAGCTCGACCATCGCCATGCTCACCCCCGAAGACCACCGCGACGCCTTCGCGAGCACCGACCCCTCGGTGCGGGCGCGCCTCGGCTCCGTGGGGCGACCGCTCCCGTCGCTCGAGGTCGAGGTGCGCGACGAGGACGAAGCCGTCCTCCCGGGGGGCCAGAAGGGAGAGATCTGGGTACGCGGGGAACAGGTCGCGGGCGAGTACGTCGGGCGCACGGCGCTGCGCGATGACGGCTGGTTCCCGACACGTGATGCCGGTTGGTTCGACGGCGCGGGCTTCCTCTACGTCGACGGACGCCTCGACGACGTGATCGTGCGAGGCGCCGAGAACATCTCGCCCGGCGAGGTGGAGCTGGTCCTCTCCGAGCACGGCGCGGTGGCCGAGGCGGCCGTCTTCGGGATACCCGACACCGAATGGGGCGAAGCCGTGGCGGCGGTCGTCGTGTTGCGCCCGGGCGCGTCGGCGGCCGAAGGAGAGCTCAAGGACTGGGTGCGCGACCGCCTGCGCTCGACGAAAACGCCGGTTGTCGTCGACTTCCGCGACGAGCTGCCGTACTCGGCCACGGGCAAGCTGCTCCGCCGGGTCCTACGCGACGAGCTGGGGGGAAAGGCCGGGAGCGGATGAGTCAGGCCGTGGCTGCGACCAGTGCCTCGCCCCGGACCTGGTCTGGCGCGAGGCGAAGCGTCTCCTCCGCGACGCCGTCGACGAGGGCGCGCTGGGCGACGTAGTCGTGCGACAGCGACGAGAAGGCCTCCCGACGGGCAGCCTGCTGTCCCGGGGAGACCTCGCCCAAGAACCCCCAGAGCCCGAGGGCGAACACGACGTCGTAGACACAGGGCGCTCGCCCGAACACCGCCGCTCGCTTGGAGGCCACCAGCGCCACACCCAGGAGCACGTCGTGGGCGACCTCACCTTCGCCGAGGCGCAGATCGTGCTCGTGCCGGTGGGCCAGTCGCAACGCGAAGCCCGAGTCGGGTCCGGGGGTGCCGAAGTTCGGGCCCCGGCGTAGCGACGGAACTTTCAGCTCGGCCGGGCGGGAGGCCGTCCACGACCCGGGCACGTGGAGATGCAGCGCCGGACGGACCTGGTCGGCTTCGGCGATCGGGACGAACGTCGGCTGCGTCACGGCGGGAACAGTAGTCCGAGGCCGCTCAGGCGGCGTGGAGCAGCCCGAAGACGACGGAGTCGTACAGCGCCTGCCAGCTGGCCTCGATGATGTTCTCGGACACCCCGATCGTCGTCCAGGTGCGCTCCCCGTCCGTCGAGTCGACCAGGACGCGGGTGACGGCACCGGTGCCGCGCCCGGTGTCGAGCACGCGCACCCGGTAGTCGGTCAGGTGGATCGTCGAGAGTGCGGGGTACTTGGACCCGATCGCCCCGCGCAGCGCGCCGTCCAGCGCGTTGACCGGACCGTTGCCCTCGGCCACGGCGACGATGCGCTCGGGCCCGACGTGGACTTTGACCGTCGCCTCCGTCATGACGCCGAAGAGGGTGCCGTCCTCACCTCTGCCGTCGGCCCGGTCCCCGTGGTCGGTGATGACGCGGAAGGACTCGACGGTGAAGTAGTCCGAGGTCCAGCCCGCGGCCCGGCGCAGCAGCAGCTCGAGCGAACCGTCGGCCACCTCGAAGTGATACCCCTCGTGCTCCAGGTGCTTGAGCTCGTCGAGCACGCGGCCGAGAACCTCGCCGTCGAGCTCGAGCCCCAGCTCGGCTGCCTTCATGGCCAGCGTCGAACGGCCCGCCATCTCCGAGACGACGACGCGGGTCCCGTTGCCCACCGCGTTGGGCTCGACGTGCTCGTAGAGGTCGGCGCTGCGGGCGACGGCGCTGGCGTGCAACCCACCCTTGTGCGCGAACACGGAGTTGCCGACGTAGGGCTGTTGGGGGTCGGGCGCGATGTTCACGAGCTCGGCGATGTGGTGGGCTACCGGCGTCAGGCGCTCCAGGCGGTCGTGCGGGATGGTGCGGATCTTCAGCTTGAGCGAGAGGTTGGGGATGGCGGCCGAGAGGTCGGTGTTGCCCGCCCGCTCGCCGTACCCGTTGATGCAGCCCTGTACCTGGGTGGCGCCGGCTTGCACCGCAACCAGGGAGTTGGCGACGGCGCAGCCTGCGTCGTTGTGGCAGTGGATACCCAGCTGCGCGCTCGTGCGGGCCCGGACGTCGGCGACCGCGTGCCCCACGTCGTCGGGCAACGAGCCGCCGTTCGTATCGCACAACACGAGAGCGTCGGCTCCGGCCTCCTCGGCGGCGGCGAGGACCGACAGGGCGAACTCGGGGTTGCGGGCATAGCCGTCGAAGAAGTGCTCGGCGTCGAGGAAGACGCGCAGGTCGTGCTGGCGCAGGAAACGCACGGAGTCCCTCACCATGGCCACGGCCTCGTCGAGGGAGGTGCGGAGGGCCTCGGCGACGTGGCGGTCCCACGCCTTGGCCACGATGCAGGCGACGGGAGCGCCCGCCTCGACGAGGTTGGCGAGGACGGCGTCCTCCTCGGCCTTGGCCCCCGCCCTCCGGGTGGAGCCGAACGCCACCAAGGTGGCCGTGCCGAGCGACAGTTCGGTCTTGGCCCGCTCGAAGAATTCGATGTCCTTGGGGTTCGCTCCCGGCCAGCCCCCCTCGATGAACGTCACCCCCAGGTGGTCGAGCTGCTCGGCCACCCGGAGCTTGTCGTCCACCGTCAGCGAGAGGCCCTCCTGCTGGCTGCCGTCGCGCAGGATGGTGTCGAAGATGTCGACCGACTCGGGGAGCTCGGGGACGACGAAGTCGTGCGAGTGCGCCCGGTGGCCGTGGGCGTGCGCGTGGCGGACCCCATCGTGACTGTGCGCGGCGCCGCCGTCGCTCGGCTCCCCCGTGCTCGACCTCTCGCCGCGCGACACGGTCGGGTCGTCAGTCGACATGGTCGAGCCAGTCCTTGTAACGGTCGACCTCGCCGCGCACGGTGGCGAAGTACATCTGCTGGATCTCCTGGGTGATGGGCCCGGGGCGGCCGGTGCCGACTGTCCGGTCGTCGACGGAGCGGATCGGCACCACCTCGGCCGCGGTGCCGGTCAGGAAGGCCTCGTCCGCCAGGTAGAGGTCGGTCCGGATCACGGACTCGTGGCGCACCTCGTACCCGAGGTCCCGCGCGATCGTCTCGACGGAGCTCTGCGTGATGCCCGCCAACGCACCCACGTCGGAGGTGGGCGGAGTGACGAGGGCGCCGTCGCGCACGATGAAGATGTTCTCCCCCGTGCACTCGCTCACGGCGCCGCTTGGTGCGAGGAGGATCGCTTCGTCGTAGCCGGCGTTGAGCGCCTCGACCTTGGCCAGGGACGAGTTGGCGTACATGCCGGTCCCCTTCGCTGCCGTCGGCACGGCGTTGGGGTCGTGGCGCCGCCACGAGCTGACCTTGACGGACACGCCGTTGGCAATGCCTTCGTCGCCCAGGTAGGTCCCCCACGGCCAGGCGGCGATGGCGACGTTGACCGGGCAGGGCAGCGGGTTGAGGCCCATCTCGCCGTAGCCGAGGTACACCAGCGGGCGCAGGTAGCAGCCCTCGGTCATGTCGTTCACGCGCACCACTTCGCGCGAGGCCTGAATGATCTCCTCGACGGAGAAGGGCACGTCGATCATGAAGATCTTGGCCGACGTGAAGAGGCGGCGGATGTGGTCGCCGAGACGGAACACGGCCACACCGCGGTCGGTCTTGTAGGCCCGGATGCCCTCGAAGACGCCCGAGCCGTAGTGCATGGTGTGGGTCAGCACGTGCACGGTGGCGTCGGCCCAGTCGACGAGCTCGCCGTCCATCCAGATCTTCTCGGTTGGGGTGATGGGCATTCGACTACAGCCTTTCTGCGATGGCATCGCCGACGGCGGAGGTGGACATCCTCGTGTCGTCGGGCGATCGTGACATGGAATCGGACTGGGAGGACAGGGCCTTGAGCACGCGGGCGGCGGCATCCACCTCGCCCAGGTGCTCCAGCATGAGGGCCGCCGAGTGGATGGCGGCCAGCGGGTTGGCGACACCCTGGCCCGCGATGTCGTGCGCAGCGCCGTGGACGGGCTCGAAGAGCGACGGGCCGGTGCGGGCGGGGTTGAGGTTGGCCGACGCGGCGAAGCCGATGCCGCCAGCGACCGCTCCGGCCAGGTCGGTGAGGATGTCCCCGAACAGGTTGTCCGTGACGATCACGTCGTAGCGTGCCGGCTGCTCCACCAGGTAGATGCAAGCCGCATCGACGTGGTTGTAGTCGACGGCGACGTCGGGGTGCTGGCGCGACACATCGGTGACGGTGCGCTGCCAGAGGTCGCCGGCGAAGGTGAGGACGTTGGTCTTGTGCACCAGGGTCAACCGCTGCGCCGGGCGCCGACCGGCCAGCTCGAAGGCGAAGCGCACGCAGCGCTCCACGCCGTGACGAGTGTTGACCGAGCCCTGAGTGGCGACCTCGTATGGCGTCCCCTTGCGCAGGAAGCCGCCTTCGCCCGCGTACGCGCCCTCGGTGTTCTCGCGCACGACCACGAAGTCGGCACCCTCGGCGATCGAACCCGGCACGCCGGTGAAGGGGCGGAGGTTGATGTAGAGATCGAGCTCGAAGCGCAACCGGAGCAGCAGGCCGCGCTCGAGGGTGCCCGGAGGGACGGTGGTGTCGCCCACGGGGGGGCCGACGGCGCCGAGCAGGATGGCATCGAAGCTCCGGAGCTCGTCCAGGGTCTCGTCGGGCAGGACCACACCGTCTCGCAGGTAGCGGGCGGCGCCGAGGTCGAAGTCCGTGGTGTCGAGGTCCACCCCGGCGGCGGCGACCACCTTGAGGGCCTCGGCGCAGACCTCCGGCCCGATGCCGTCCCCGCCGATCACGGCGACCCGATGCTTTCCTCTGGTTCCCACTGCTCCGTCTTCTCCGTGTCCTGTGTGTGTCCTGTGTCCTGTCGCTTGCGTTCCTGTCCGGTGCCTGCCGTGCCACTACCCGTGCCCTCGACCCCTCCGGTTTGCAGCTCTCGCCGCGGGCCGGACGTGGCGGGAATCGGGAAGTGGCCGGAATTGAAAAACCGCCCACGCAGTGGACGGTTTGACGGCGCGCGGGTTTCGTGCGCGCCTAGTCGATAATGCCTACGGAGTGCTCGAAGGGGCGCATGACCGCCACAGTCTCTCGCGGCGTGGGCGCTGCGTCAACATCGCCACCCGCTCCGGCCGATCGGCCACGGCGGGCGAGTTAGCCTTGAAGCTGCCCGTGGCGCCGTCCGCCGGGCGACCCACACCTTCTGAAGGACAAACCGTGACCAACGCACCGACGAACGAGACCGGGACGACCAAGCTGACCCAAGCCACCTACGACCGGCTGGTGGCCGAGCTCGAGGACCTGACGACCCGGGGCCGGGTCGAGATCGCGCAGCAGATCGAAGCGGCCCGCGCCCTGGGCGACCTGTCGGAGAACGGCGACTACCACGCGGCCAAGGACGCCCAGGGGAAGATGGAGTCGCGCGTCCGTCAGCTGCAGGCCATGCTCAAGCACGTCGAGCTGGTCGACGTGGCGGGAGCCGGTGACGGCACGGCGGCGCTCGGGAGCACCGTGACGCTGCGCTACGAAGGGGACGACGAGGACGACACCCAGCGCTTCTTCGTCGGCTCCATCGAGGAGCGACAGGCCGACCTGCCCGTGATCTCACCCAGCTCGCCGCTCGGACAGGTGCTCGTCGGGCACGGTGCCGGGGACACGGTCGAGTACCGGGCGCCCGGGGGCATGCTCACCGTGCACATCGTGGCGGTGGAGACCTGATGGCGCCGCGCACGCTCAGCGAGAAGATCTGGGACGACCACGTCGTCCACTCGGCCGAGGGCGAACCCGATCTCCTGTTCATCGATCTCCACCTCGTGCACGAGGTGACCTCGCCCCAGGCCTTCGACGGGCTGCGGCTGGCGGGCCGGACGGTGCGGCGTCCCGACCTGACGGTGGCCACGGCGGACCACAACGTGCCCACCACCGACGTCGACAAGCCGTTGGCCGACCCCATCTCGGCCCAACAGCTCAAGGTGCTCGACGCCAACACGGCCGAGTTCGGTATCACCTGCTACCCGATGGGTGACGCCAACCAGGGGATCGTCCACATCATCGGCCCCGAACAGGGGTGGACGCAGCCCGGCATGACCATCGTCTGCGGCGACAGCCACACCTCGACCCACGGCGCCTTCGGCGCCCTGGCCTTCGGCATCGGGACGAGCGAGGTCGAGCACGTGCTGGCGACGCAGACCCTGCCCCAGGTACGGCCGAAGACGATGGCCGTCACCGTCGAGGGAGCGCTTCCCCCGGGGGTGACCGCCAAGGACGTCGCGCTGACGGTCATCGGTGCGATCGGGACCGGCGGCGGCATCGGCCACGTCATCGAGTACCGCGGCTCGGCCATTCGCAGCCTCTCCATGGAAGGCCGGATGACGCTGTGCAACATGTCGATCGAGGGCGGGGCGCGCGCCGGCCTGGTGGCGCCGGACGAGACCACCATCGAATACGTGCGCGGCCGGGACCGCGCTCCGTCGGGCCAGGCCTGGGAGGACGCGGTGGCCCACTGGCGCACCCTCGTCACCGACGAGGGTGCCGTGTTCGACAAGGAAGTCGTGATAGACGGCGCCGGTATCACGCCGCACGTGACCTGGGGCACCAACCCGGCCCAGGTCGCCCCCATCGCCGGGAGCGTCCCGGACCCGGCTGCAATGGACGACCCCGGAGATCGCGAGGCCGCCGAGCGCGCCCTGGCCTACATGGGGCTGACCGCCGGGACGCCGCTGCGCCAGATCGCGGTCGACACCGTCTTCCTCGGCAGCTGCACGAACGCCCGCATCGAGGACTTCCGGGCGGCCGCCGCCGTGCTCGAGGGACGCCGGGTGCGACCGGGCCTGCGGGCGCTCGCCGTCCCGGGCTCGCATCGGGTCAAGGCCCAGGCGGAGGCCGAGGGCCTCGACGCGGTGTTGACGGCGGCGGGGTTCGAGTGGCGCGAGCCCGGGTGCTCCATGTGCCTCGCCATGAACCCGGACAAGTTGGCGGTCGGCGAGCGATGCGCGTCGACGTCCAACCGCAACTTCGAGGGCCGCCAGGGCCGCGGAGGTCGCACCCACCTGGTCTCCCCCGCCGTGGCCGCCGCCACCGCGGTGGCCGGCACGTTCGCCACGCCCGAGGATCTCGACTGATGGAGCGCGTCGTCGTCGTCACCGGCCGCGCCGTGCCACTGGACCGCACGGACGTCGACACCGACCAGATCATCCCCTCGGACTGGCTGAAGCGGGTGGAGCGCACCGGGTTCGGCGCCGGACTGTTCTCGGAATGGCGCGACGACCGCGACTTCGTGCTGAACGACCCCGAGTTCGTCGGCGCCACCATCTTGGTGGCCGGCCACAACTTCGGCACGGGCTCGTCGCGCGAGCACGCGGTCTGGGCCCTGATGGACTACGGCTTCCGGGCCGTCGTGTCGTCGCGCTTCGCCGACATCTTCCGCAACAACTGCACGAAGCAGGGGCTGTTGCCGGTTCAGGTCACCGAGGAGCTCGACCGCGCCCTGCTCGAGGCCGTCGCCGCCGACCCGTCGCTCGAGATCACCATCGACGTGGCCCGGGGCAGCATCGAGGCGCCCGCCATCGGGCTCGCCGGCAGCTTTCCTCTCGACGAGTTCACGCGCCAGCGTCTGCTCAACGGTTGGGACGACATCGGGCTCACGCTGCGCCACGCCGACGACATCACGGCCTACGAAAGGTGTCGGCCCGCCTTCCTCCCGTCGGCCTGATCTTCGTCGTCGGGAACGTCGCGAAAGACGTGCTGGTGGTAGCACCAGCCGCCGCCGGGTGAAAGCACCATTGCCCGATGGCGTCTTGACCTGCTAGTATACTGGGTATGTACGGCAAGGCGAGGTGCAAAACCGCATGACCACCGCCACGGCGAACCCGGACCAAAGGCAGGTCGAGACCGAATGGGCCGTCGAGACTCACGGGCTGACCAAACGATTCGGCGAGAACATCGCCGTCAACGACGTCGAGCTGCTCGTTCCCCGCGGCTGCGCCTTCGGCTACCTCGGGCCGAACGGTGCCGGCAAGACCACGCTGATCAGAGTGCTGCTAGGGCTGACCCACGCCAATGCCGGAACGATGTCGCTCCTCGGCTACGCCGTCCCCCGCCACCGCGACCGGGCGCTGGCCCGGGTCGGCGCCATCGTGGACGAGCCCCGCTTCCACGGCCACCTGACCGGTCGGCAGAACCTGCAGATCCTCGCGGCAGCACGTGAGCCGGCGGCCAAGGGTCGCATCGAGCCGGCGCTCGAGCGCGTCGGCATCCTGCACCGGGCGAACGACAAGGTGTCGAAGTACTCCATGGGCATGCGCCAACGCCTGGGCGTCGCTGCATGTCTCCTCGGAGACCCGCAGCTGCTGATCCTCGACGAGCCGATGAACGGGCTCGACCCGGGAGGCATGCTCGACATGCGCGACATGATCAAGGCGCTCGTGGCCGAGGGCCGCACCGTCGTGCTCTCGTCGCATCTCCTCGACGAGGTGGAACGCACCTGCGATGCGGTGGCCATCGTCGACCACGGCACGGTGATCCGCCAGGGGCCCATCTCCCAGCTTCTCGCCGGGTCCTCCTTCGAAGTCCAGGTCGAGTGCTCGGACCCCGACCGCGCCGACCGCTTGCTCCAGGCGTCGCCATTCGGCGCGGCGGTGCAGGCCGGGCCGGAGGGGCTCGCGATCTCCCTGCCGGAGGGCACGGAGCGCGATGCCATCGCAGAGATCAACCGCCTCCTGGTCGAGGGCGGGATCTCGGTCTACCGGCTCCAGCACATCCAGGCCTCGCTCGAACAATGGTTCTTGTCCGTGACCAGCCGATTGGGGGACACCGAATGACGACGATCTCCGACATCGGCACGCCGGCACCGGGGCCGGCCCCCGCGAACGCTCCGGCGCCGCCGCGGGGCGATCACCGCGGCTCGTGGATCCCGAACTGGGGCATGGTCACTACGCGGTTCATGGAGCTGCGCCGGCGGCGGGGACTGATGATCGCACTCATCGCCGTCAACATCGGCATCCCGGTCGTGTTCCTCGCCGTTCGTCTCATCGCCCACGCCGTGGACCCCAAGTCCTACGGGCCGGCCGGGCGGCTACACGGTCTTCACCACGCTGGTTCTCGGCTTCATGTACATCTTCGGGTTCATCGTGGCGGCCGTCGTCGGCTGCACGGCGGGCTCGGTCGACGTGACCGAGGGGATGTTCCGCCACCTCGTCATCACCGGACGCTCCCGCCTGGCCCTCTACTTCGCCCGCATCCCCGCCGGGTTGGCCATCGTCATCGCCATGGTGGCGGTCGGCTACACGATCGTCTGCGCGGTGTGCGTGTTCGCCGCCCCCACCCAGCTCAACTACGACGGGGTCAACGTACCCCAGGGGCTCTCGCGCCCCGCCCTCGACACCTGGGCCGCCGCCCACGCCGACAAGGTCATCTGCGACTTCAACTTCAACGGGGGCCCTGGGCTCAACGGCCCGCCGCCCAGCGTCCCGTGCGGCAACGGTCAGACCGAGCGGCCCCCCGCCCGGGGCCACCATCGAGACGCCCAAGGGCACCATCACCGTGCCCGCCCATGTTTCGCAGGCCCAGGTCCGGGCGTTCGCCGTCGCCGTGGCCAACCAGGACTACGCCGACTACAGCGCCAACTTCCTGGTACCGCCGACCTCGCTGATGGTCGACGTCGGCCTGTGGATCGCCCTCGAGGCGACCATCGGGTTCATCGTCGGCCTCGGGCTGGCCTCACTGATCGGGCAACGGACGGTCCCGGTGATCCTCCTCGTCGTACTGGAACTGATCCTGACGCCGATCTTCAGCCGCAATGTCATTCCGCACATGATCAATGTCGAGCGAGGGATCGTGGGCGTCGCCATGCTCCACATAGAGCCGGGCAACCTGCCGACACCGTTCAACGGCGGCGGCCCCGGTGGTGGTGGCGGCGGCGGGCTGGGCCGCATGTTGCTGATACCCGAATCGACCCTGGCGGCGTCACTGGTGATCGTGGGCTGGATCGTGTTCTGGACCGCCATCGGGGCCTGGCGGATGGCCACTCGCGACGCCTGAGCGCCCGGGAGGTCAACGCCCCAGGCTGAAGACCTACGCCGCTCCCCCGTCTCCGGTTCGAGCCGGAGCCGGTGCTGGCGCCAGACGGTCCGACAGCCGGCCCAACCCGAGGTCCCAGCCTCCGGGCGAGCCCACCGCGTCGCGGACGCTTTCCCAACCCTCGCCGTGGCGGTCGAGGTGGCGGTGCTCGAGCTCGACCCGGGTGCGGCGCTCTCCCTCGGGGACGAAGCGGACCTCGACCTCGCTCGTGCGGGACGGGTCCGTCTCGATCTGCCACTGCGGGCTGACGTCCCAGCTGAAGACGACTCGTCGCGGCGGCTCGTACGCGAGCACGCGCGCCCAGCGACACTGGGAACCGTCCTCGCCGACGTCGTAGACGTCGCCGCCGGCACGGGGCTCGAAGACCATGCGCGCCAGCGGCGCCTGCAGAATGTGGTGCTCCGGTGGCCACCAGCTCACCATGTCGTCGGTGAAGACGCTGAACGCCTGCTCCTGGGGCGCCTCCACCACGATCGACGTGCTCACCGTCGTCGGGCTCTCGGTCATTGCTGTGCTCCTTCCTGTTCGACCCGCCTCTTGAACGAGGTGAGGGCGCTGTTCCAGAACCGGTCGAGGTAGTCGCGCAGGGCGCTCAACCCGTCGGGATCGACGCGGTAGACGCGCCGCGTCCCCTCGGCTGACGCCCGGACGAGGCCCGCGTCCTTCAGGACCTTGAGGTGCTGTGACACGGCCGGCCGGCTGACCGGGACCGCGGCGGCCAGCTCCACCACCGCGGCCGGCCGCTCGGCCAGGTGTTCGAAGATGGCGCGCCGGGTCGGATCACCCAGTGCGTCGAGGACAGATCCGTAAGCTTTCACTTACGGTAAGTCTGTACTTACTGGGGAGGCGCCGTCAAGACCCGTCGAACCAGCGGTACCTCGTCCAGCCCGCCATGGGCCTGGCCCCGAGCCGCTGGTAGAAGTCGATGGCGGGCGAGTTCCACTCGAGCACCTCCCACTCGAGGCGGCCGTCGGTCGAGGACCGCAGGTGCTCGAGCAGGCCGGTGGCGTAGCCGTGCCGGCGGTGCTCGGGGCGCACGTAGAGATCCTCGAGCCAGATCCCGGTCCGGCCCAGGAACGTCGAGAACGTGCGGTACCACAGCGCGTGGCCGGCGAGGGCGCCCGTGCCGTCGTCGACGACGGTGTCGTGGACGACCGCGTCCGGGCCGAAGAGCGAGCGGAACAGGTCGTCCTCGGTGCACACGACCTGTTCCGAGAGGTGCTCGTACTCGGCCAGCTCCCGGATCATGGCCACCAGTTCGGGGACGTCCGCCTCGGTCGCCGGGCGGATCACCCGATCATCCGATCACCCGGTCACCCGATCCGGGCACGATTCGCCGCCGAGACGACCGCGGCAAGCGACGCGTCGAGAATGGACGAGTCGCGGCCCACGCCCCACCATGTCGATCCGTCGGGAGCGGCGCACTCGACGTAGGCCACCGCGGACGCACCCGACCCCTCGGTCAGCGCGTGCTCCGAGTAGTCCTTCACCTCCAACACGATACCGAGGTCCGCCTTCAGGGCGGCGACCAAAGCATCGATCGGCCCGTTGCCCTTCCCCATCACGGTGCGGTGCTCGCCGTCGACGAGCAGCTGGGCCGTGACCGTGGTGGAGTGGCCCGACGACGTCGAGACCTCGCTCGTCACCAGACGCAGCCCGGCGTCCCCGGGCAGGTACATCTCCTCGAAGACGTCGCGCATCTCGCCCGAGCGGATCACGGTCCCACTCGCCTCGGTGATGGCCTGCACGCGCTTGGAGAACTCGATCTGCAGCCGTCGCGGCAGGTCGAGCCCGTGCTCGGTGTCCATCAGGTAGGCCACGCCGCCCTTGCCGGATTGGCTGTTGACCTGGATGATCGCCTCGTAGGTCCGCCCCGTGTGCTTGGGGTCGATGGGCAGGTAGGGCACCTCCCACTCCTGGTAGTCCGCCGCCGATGGCCGCCATCCCCTTCTTGATGGCGTCTTGATGCGAGCCCGAGAAGGCCGTGTACACCAGGTCGCCCGCATAGGGGTGACGCGGGTGCACGGGGAGGCGTGTGGCGTACTCGGCCACGCGACGCACCTTCTCGATGTCGGAGAGGTCCAGCGCCGGGTCGATCCCCTGGGAGAACAGGTTCATGGCCAACGTCACGATGTCCACGTTGCCGGTGCGCTCGCCGTTGCCGAAGAGCGTGCCCTCGACCCGATCGGCGCCGGCCAGCACGGCCAGCTCCGCCGCGGCGACCGCAGTGCCCCGGTCGTTGTGCGGGTGCAGGCTGAGCACGACGGCGTCCCGGTTCTTGACCGTGCGCCCGAACCACTCGATCACGTCCGCGTACACGTTCGGCGTGTACATCTCGACGGTCGCCGGCAGGTTGAGGATCATCGGCCGCTCGGGCGTCGGCTGAATGACGTCCATGACCGCCTCGCAGATCTCCACGGCGAATTCGGGCTCGGTCCCGGTGAAGCTTTCGGGCGAGTACTCGTAGCGGACCTCGGTCCCATCGAGCGAGGACTCGTACCGCTTGCAGAGCTCCGCCGCGGTGACGGCGATGTCGACGATGCCCGGCTTGTCGAGCCCGAAGACGACGCGCCGCTGCAGCTCGGAGACCGAGTTGTAGAAGTGGACCACCGCCCGCGGTGCCCCGACCAGCGACTCGAACGTCCGCTCAATCAGCTCCTGGCGGCACTGCACCAGCACCTGGATCTCGACGTCGTCAGGGACGAGGTGCTCGTCGATGATCAGCCGCTGGAAGTCGTAGTCGGTCTGCGACGCGGAGGGGAACCCGACCTCGATCTCCTTGAAGCCCACGTCGACCAGCGTCTGGAACAGCGCCAGCTTGCGCTCCGGGTCCATGGGGTCGATCAGGGCCTGGTTGCCGTCGCGCAGGTCGACGCTGGCCCAGCGCGGGGCGCGGACGAACTGGCGGTCGGGCCAGGTGCGGTCGTGCAGCACGAGCGGCACATGCGAGCGGTACTTGTCGAAGGGCATCGGCGAAGGGTCGCAGGGCAGGGCCAGGCGAGCCCGCTCCGCGACGTCACCGTTCCCTCTCGCGTCTCCTTGCATCCCCATCTCTCTCACTGATTCCTCTCTCGGCCTCCTCTGCTGCCGGCCCAACAAAAAACCTCCTGGCCGATCGGCGCAGGAGGTTGCGAGCGAACGCGATGTGGCGTTCGCCGTCAGGTAAGCAGCAGGTCGGAGGTGGTTGCCTTCATGACCCGCCAATTGTCGCATCGGGCCGGGACCGGCGTCAAGGCGGTACGCTGCGCGCGTGCGTCGCCTCGTGTGGACTCTTGCCCGCATCGCGCTGGTGGTCGGGGCCATGGCCGTGCTGCGCCAGGTGCTGCTCGACCGCGGCCCGCGGCAGGAGCTGCACGGCGACGACCCGGTGATCGGCAGCCTCGACACCTGGCCCGCCGTCCCGCGCAAGCCCCAGGGCTGAGGCATCAGGAAAGCGGTCCGACGGCGACGGCGACGTCGCGCCGCGTCAGCCGCCGGAACCAGGCGGCCCGGAGCCGGGGCGGCTCGACTCAGAGGCCGACGCGGTGGATGTCGAGGATGCCGTCGTCGCCCCGGAGCTGCTCGACGACGGCGTCGGGAGCCGAGGTGGTCGTCGAGATCACCATCATCGCCGTCGCGGCCTCGGGGCTCGGGCCGACCGACATGGACGAGATGGAGACGCCGGCCGCGCCCAGCGCCGTCCCGACGATGCCGATCATGCCGGGTCGGTCGTCGTTGCGCACCACCAGCATGTGCGAGGACGGGGCCACCTCGACCAGGTGGTCGTCGACCATCACGATCCTGGGCTCGGTGTGGAGCCCCGCGGTGCTGAGCGTGCCGGCCACGGCGTGGGAACCCGAGCGCAACGTGATCAGGGAGCGGTAGTCGAGCGAGGTGGCCGTCGACGACTCGCGCACCTGCAGGCCGCGCTGCGCCGCCAGCTGCGGCGCGTTCACGTAGGACACCGGCTCCTCGGTCGACCCGCCGAAGATCCCCTTCAGCGCGGACAGGGTGAGGATGCCCGTCCCCTCCCGCGCCAGGTCGCCCCGGTACTCGATGTCGAGCGCGTCGGGCAGCCCGTCGTGCAACCCGACGAAGAACCGGCCGAGCTGCTCGGCCAGGCCCATGAAGGCGCGCGCGGCGTCGGACACGTCGCTGGCGGCGACGTTGACGGCGTAGGGCACGAAATCACCCGCCAGCGCCAGCAGGAGCTGCTCGGCGATCGTCACCCCGGCTTTGTCCTGCGCCTCTTCGGTGGACGCGCCGAGATGCGGGGAGACCACGACCCCGGGCAGCTCGAAGAGGGGGGACTCGGTGCAGGGCTCGGTGGAGAACACATCGAGGCCGGCGCCCGCCACGATGCCGTCGCGGATCGCGTCGGCCAGCGCCTCCTCGTCGACGATGCCGCCTCGGGCCGTGTTGACGATGCGGATGCCGGGCTTGGCCTTGGCCAGCAGGTCGCGCCCGAACAGACCGACGGTCTCGGGCGTCTTGGGGGTGTGGATGGAGACGAAGTCGGCCTCGGCCACCAGCTCCTCGATTCCGACGAGCCGCACCCCCATGGCCTTCGCCCGCTCCTGGGTCACGAAGGGGTCGTAGCCGATGAGCTCCATCCCGAAGGCGTGGGCGCGCTGGGCCACGAGTGAACCGGCGCGCCCGAGGCCGACGACACCGAGCACCTTGCCGTGCAGCTCGACGCCCTCCCACTTGGAGCGCTCCCAGCGTCCCGCCACCAGGGCCGAGTGGGCCTGGGGGATGTTGCGGGCCTGGGCGAGCAGCAGCGCCATGGCCTGCTCGGCCACCGAGAGGATGTTCGACGTCGGCGCGTTGACGACCATGACGCCGCGCTCGGTCGCGGCAGCGACGTCGACGTTGTCGAGCCCGACGCCGGCGCGACCGACCACCTGGAGGGCCGTCCCGGCCGCCAGGACCTCGGCCGTGACCTTGGTGGCCGAGCGGATGATCAGCGCGTGCGCGCCGGCGACGGCGGAGAGCAGCTCGTCGGGGCTCAGCCCCTCGCGCACGTCGACCTCGTGGCCCGCCTCGGCCAGCAGGTCGAGACCGCTCTGCGCGATCTTCTCGGTGACTAGTACCCGTGCCACTGCGGTGGTCTCCTCACTCCCCCCGTCCAGTCCCC
>CAWGHA010000032.1:0-41796 GCA_963822265.1 uncultured Acidimicrobiaceae bacterium | reverse complement strand
ACTCCTGCTGAGCGAGTCCCGACCGACGCGGCGCGTCGGGATCGTCTCGAGGCCTATGGCGTCGCCTGGACCGCTGCGACGTTGCGGCTGGTGGAGCTCACCTGGTTCACGTTCGTGAGCACGATCGTCGGCGAGACGACGTTGCCGCCGATCGACCCGACGCCGGCCTCGCCCTCGTTGTTCTCGCCGCACACCCACAGGCGACTGTCGGTGTCGAGCATGTACGTCGTGCCGCCTCCACTGCTGTAGCTGCTCCATGTCGAATGAGCCGGTGGGATGATCAGCTCGGGGGACGCGACGGCCGGCGTCGTGCGCCCGTCACAAAGCTGCCCGTAGAGATCGCTGCCCCACGCCATGATCTTGTGGTTCGACAAGGTGACGAAGGTCTGGCCGTCCTTCGCGGTGTTGCCGCCGACCGTGCCGGAGACGACCGAATTGACGACGGGGACCTGCAACGGGACGTCGCTGTTCGTCGTCGCGCCGGTACCGAGCTGACCGTAGCTGTTGTTGCCCCAATCGAACCAGGCGCCCGTCGACGTCAGCGCGGCGGTATCAGCGAAGGAGCTGTAGAGCTTCATCACGCCGGCAAGGTCGACCGAGACCGGCAGGGTCGACGACTGCGTGCTCCCGTCGCCCAGCTCGCCGTCGAACCCGCTCCCGCAGCTGAAGACCCTGCCGCTCGCGAGGTAGCTGGCGTGCTGCCCGGCACCGGTCGCCGCGGTGACGTCGGTGAACGGCAGGAGCATCGGCCGGAGCTGGACCTCGGCGTTCCCGAGACAGAGCGAGCCTGAGCTGTTGTTCCCCCAGCCCCACACGCGCCCGAGCGTGTCGACGGCCATGCCGGTGGCGTAGGGCATCGGCGAGGGCAGCCACGCGATCGAGACCCCCGGCGGGAACTGCACCGGCACGGCCGTCGTGAACGAACTCGTGGTCGTCCCGTTGCCCAGCTCGCCGAGATCGTTCGCACCGAAGGCATAGACAGTGTGGTCCGTGTCGAGCACATAGGTGGCGGCGTTGGACGTGTCGACCTGTTCGATGGTGCCGGGTATGCCGGTGATCGGTGTCGGCGTGTCGACCTTCGTGCTGACAGGACCCTTCTCTCCGAAGTCGCCCCAGTTGTACAGCGTTTGCGTCGGTTGAGCACCGGTCGGTGTCGCGGCAGCGATGCCGACCGGTGCGCACAGCAGCGCGACACATGCCGCGACGAGTTTCACTTGGACCTACGTTTCCTCTGTCTCACCCTGCGCGTGCTGGCGGCGCAGTACAGTTCGTTCTTCCGATCACGTCGTCGGCCCGAGCCGACCCCACCGAGACGGCTCAGGTCAACTTGAACTTGCCCTTGGCCGCGAGGTCCGACGACGTCGACACGCTCAGGGTCTTCTTGCCCGTCGACGTGGCGTTCTTGACCTTCCCGACGACGACCGAGACCTTGTCACCGGCGCGGATGTCCAGTCCCGGGTTCGAGATGACGACGCCGTTGGTCTCGACGGTCGGACAGGCGGTCGAGATGCTGCTCGTCGTGACGTCGGTCACCACGTAGGTGCACGTGGAGGGGAACACCGTCCCGCTCGGTCCGACCAGTGTGATCGTCCCGTAGTCCTGGTCGAGGGCACCGGTCGCGCTCGTCGTGAAGGCGACGGTGTACTTCGACTTGCTCCCGGCCGTCGTGACCGACAGCTTCACCGAGACGCCGGTCACGGGGCTGGCGGGGACGAGGGAGAACGACGTGCTCGCCGGGAGGTCCGACGAGGTGGACACGGTGAAGTTCTGGGAGCCGGTCGACGGCGCGCTGGCGACCTCGACCGCGGTGACGTGCACGGTGTCGCCACCCCGGATGCTCAGACCGCCCGTCTCGAGGGTGACCGACGAGCCCGACACCCCGGTCGGGCAGGTCGTCGTCGACTGGTTCGTGGTGACGTCGGTCAGGACGTAGCTGCAGTTGTCGGCGAACTCGGTCGATCCGGACGTGGAGAGAGTGATCGTCCCGTAGTTCAGATCGAGGGCCCCGGTCGAACTGGTGGTGAAGCCGGCGGTGTAGTCCACCTCGGTGGCGCCGGCGGCGGTCGTGGAGAGGCCGAGCGACACCCCGGTGACCGGGCTGGCCGCCACGAGGGAGAACGTCGTGCTCGCCGGGAGGTCCGACGAGGTCGACACGGTGAAGTTCTGGGAACCGGTCGAGGGTGCGCTGGCGACCTCGACCGCCGTGACCTGCACGGTGTCGCCACCCCGGATGTTGAGGCCGCCCGTCTCGAGGGTGACCGACGAACCCGACACCCCGGTCGGGCACGTGGTCGTCGACTGGTTCGTGGTGACGTCGTCCAGGGTGTAGCCGCAGTTGTCCGCGAAAACGGTCGAGCCCGACGTGGAAAGGGTGATCGTCCCGTAGTTCGGATCGAGTGCCCCGGTCGAGCTGGTGGTGAAGCCTGCGGTGTAGTCCACCTCGGTCGCGCCGGCGGCGGTTGTGGAGAGGCCGACCGACACCCCGGTCACCGGGCTGGCCGCCACGAGGGAGAACGTCGTGCTCCCGGGGAGGTCGGAGGAGGTCGAAACGGTCATGTTCTGTGAGCCGGTGGACGGCGAGCTCACCACCTCGACCGCCTGGACCTTGACGCTGTCGCCGTGATGGATGTTGATCCCGGTCGTGAGGGTCACCGTCGAGCCGGGGACGCTGGTCGGGCAGGCGCTGGTCGACGCGCCGGACGTCACGTCAGTGATGGTGTAGCCGCAATTGTCGGCGAACACCGTCGGACCGGACGTGGCGAGGGTGATCGTGCCCGTGTTGGTGAGTGCGCCCGTGGCACTGGTGGTGAAACCGATGGTGTAATCCACCTCCGACGCGCCGGCCGCGTTCGTCGAGAGACTCACCGAGACACCCGACACCGATCCGGGTCCGGCTGCGCCCGCGGCGCCGGCACCGACGACAACCGCCGCGCCGGCGATGAGGCCGACGAGCCCGAGCGAAACGAGCAACCTGCGGCCGCGCTGCCGGACGTCGTCATCCGCGCGAGCGTCGAAGAGCTTCATCAGTTTCCCGCCTTTCGCCTGACCGATTCGCTGCTGTTTACCAGATCGTCGTCGTCGCCTGCAATAGGGGTCAGGCGCGACGGCGGATCCTTGTCGACCGAGGTCGGACCTTTCTGCAGCTGCGATGTCAACAGCGCGGCGGCGCACGAAACGGAGCCCCGCGTGCTGCAACCGGTCACTCCGGCCTTCCCATGGCGACGCCGGCACCTCCGGGCGCGACGAGCGCGACGACCGACGAATTCGTGCGCCGTGACGACATCCGTCAACTGGAACCGGTGCGAGATTTTCGGTTGCCGTTCGCCCACGACCAGTGCCGCGGTGAGGTGCGGGTCCTACGGGCTCGACGTCGTGATTCCTGTGGAGTCGGGTGGTCGCGTCCTTCAAGCCGAGCGGCCGGTGCCGAACACCGGATGTCCCTGGCTCGCTCCTGTCGGCCCAACAGGGGCAGGCTCGAGGGATGGCAATGAACCCGTCGACGCAGTATGCGACCGAGCGCAACCTCGCCTCACGCCAGCGGCTGTGGTGGACCGGCCGCCGGGTGCCCGAGTTCGACCTCTTCTCCTGGGTGCTCGACCTTGCCGGGATCGATCAGGGAAGCACCCAGAGCGTTCTCGATGTCGGCTGTGGCAACGGTGCTTATGAGCGAGCCCTCGTCGAGAGAGGACACCGAGGTCCACGGGTGGCGTTGGACCTCTCCGCCGGGATGCTGCCATCGATCACCGATGCTGCGCCGGTCGTGGCGGACGTTCAGGTTCTTCCCTTTCGGCGTGGGTGCTTCGATCTCGTGCTCGCACCTCACATGCTGTACCACGTACCTGACATCGAGGCTGCAGCCACAGAGGTCCGGCGTGTCCTTCACCCCGATGGGGTGTTCGTCGCAGTCACGAACAGCGTCTCGAACCTTCAAGAACTCAGAGCCCTCGTCGAAGCAGCCGTTGGCACGGACTGGAGGATGCTCCGTCCATCGGACCAACGCTTCAGCATGGAGGGTGGAGCTGCGCTGTTGTCGTCTGCGTTCAGGTCGGTTGTCCGTGTCGATTGCCCCCCGAGCCACCTCGTCGTGACGGATGTCGATGCCCTGGCCGAGTACGTGGCCAGCGTGGCGGACCACTACGAGTCCGAGGTGGACATTCCTTGGGCAGACGTCGTCCGTCGCGTCCGCGAGCTGGCTCGTGCGGCAGTCTCGGCAAGCGGCGAATTGAGATTCACTACCGGGGCGGGCGCCTTCGTTTGCCGCGAAGGAATCGATCCAGCCACTCGTCGTTGATGCTGTCTGCTCGCCGATTCGTCCTCGGACGAGGAATTTCAATCGTGTCGTCGAGGTCGAGGTGCCGCAGCACACGACGGATCGCCGGCTCGTACCCATCCGTCGTCGAGAAAATCTTCTTAGAAGACCTCGAGAGGTTCGACGCCCAGCTTCTCGTACAAGTCGAGCCAGGCCTTCTCACCTTGGGCTATCAAGTCCATCATTCCGACAATCACGTCGTACTGGAAGACCGGCTCACGGACGGGACGAGCCGGCTCGTCGTCCGAGACGACCCACACGCCGTCTTCGGCTGCTCGAAGCCATGAGATGGCTTGGCGTAGTCGATCGCGACGGATGACGTGCACGACGCGGAGCCCGGGAAACATCTCCGCGAAGATCTCCTCGACGCGTGCTCGGGAGAGCGCGGCATCTCCTGAAACTTCTCCACGGCCCATCCGACGTAGTTCCACATGAACTTCGCGGCGAAGACACCGTTGGGCGTTGAGCCGACGCGGTACACCAGCAGAAGGAACTCCTCGCGGTCGCTGACTCCATGCCAGCGGGCCAATGGTCCGTCTTCCCAGAAGGTGGCCCACGGCGAGAAGGCCTCAGGAGGCCCGGTGACGAAGTACTCGTCCGGGTGGCCGGCTCTTCCACTGTCGGAAAGGGAACGGGACAACAGCGTGGACCCGCAGCGCGCGTTGGCGCAGATGAGATAGCACCTGGGCACTCCCATCCGGTGACGGTACGTCGCCGGCGACCCTCCGGAGTGGGCCGTGCCCCCGAATTGCCGTTCGAACAGGCAGAACCTGCCCCGTCGCGCCGGTTCCATCGTCGTCCAGACGCACGGGTCTAGGACAGGGAAAGTGTGACGACGACGGCCGTCCCGAGGACGAGCCGCTCCCACCGCAGGCGGCCAGCATCGCCCCGAGCCCGATCACCAACCCGGCTATGCCGATTCGTACCGGGGGGCCGTGTCCGGTCCCACTCGGGTCGACGCCGGGCGGCCGGAACCGGCCGGCCCGAGGAACGTCTCGAACTCGAGATCACGGGCAGCACCAACCTGGGGCAGATGTCGTGACCCCAGGTTGGTGCTCGGCCCGTGTTGCTGCGACTGCGTGTTGCTGCGACTAATTGTCGACCGTGATCTTTATCGGCGCGCTGTAGGTCGTGTTGCCGGCCGCATCAGTGGCCAGGCTCCGTACCTTGTAGTTGCCGTTGGGGACACTGGTCGAGTCCCACGCATAGAAGTACTTGTGTCCACTCAGCGTCGCTGTGCCGATAACCGTCTGGTTGTAGGACCCACCGGTCAGCGTGAACTGGACCTCGCTGATCGAGACTCCGTAGAAGGCCTTCGCCGATGCCTCGAGGGTGCTCGTGCCAGTGACCGTCGACCCCGCCGTCGGCAACACCACCTTCGTCTTCGGCGGAGTGTTGTCCACGGTCACCGGTATGCCCGTGCTGTAGCCGCGGTTGCCATGGGTGTCGTAGGCCACGCTCTGCAGCGTGTACGTACCGGCGAGCACGTGTGTGGTGTCCCAGGCGAAGACGTATCCGTAGTTCGTGGCCGTAGCCCTACCGATCACCGTCTGGTTGTAGGACCCACCGGTCAACAGGAACTGCACCAGGCTGATCCCGTTCGCGTCCGAGGCGCTGGCGTCCAGTGTCGCGGTCGCCCGCAGGTCGGCGCCGGCCGAGGGCGAGACGATGGCCGTCATCGGCGGCGAAGCCACCGTGAGGGTGAAGGCCTGCGTGCTCGTCCTCGAGTTGTGGTCGGTCGCCTTGAGGGTGATCGGGTAGGTGCCCTCAGTCCCCGCCGCGGGCGTGCCCGACAAGGTGCCGTTCGCCGCCAAGGTGACGCCCGAGGGCAGGGACCCGGTCTCGCTGAAGCTGATGGGGGTGTCCCCGTTGGCGGTGACCGAGAAGCTGCCGGCGTTGCTCGCCGTGAAGGTCGCTGCGGCAGCAGAGGTGAACGCGGGCGCCGACGCGTTCACCGTGAGGGTGAAGGCCTCGGTGCTCGTCTTCGAGTTGCGGTCGGTCGCCTTGATGGTGAGCGGGTAGGTTCCCGCTGTCCCGAAGGCGGGCGTGCCCGAGAGGGTGCCATTCGCCGCCAGGGTGACGCCCGAGGGCAGGGACCCGGTCTCGCTGAAGCTGAACGGACCGTCCCCGTTGGCCGTCACGCTGAAGCTCCCGGCGCTGTTCTCGGCGAAGGTCGTCGAGTTGCCCGAGGTGATCACCGGCGCCGTGGCGGTCACCGTGAGGGTGAAGGCCTGGGTGCTGGTGTTCGAGCTGGCGTCGGTCGCCGTGATGGTGATCGGGTACGTCCCCGCCGTGCCGAACGTCGGCGTGCCCGAGAGGGAGCCGTTCGTCGCCAAGCTGACCCCTGCGGGCAGGGTCCCCGTCTCACTGAAGGTGATCGGGGTGTCCCCAGTGGCGGTGACCGAGAAGCTCCCGGCACTGTTCTCGGCGAAGGTCGTCGAGCTGCCCGATGTGAACACCGGCGGCGGGAAGCCCACCTTCAAGGTGAAGGCCTGTGTGCTGGTGTTCGAGTTGGCGTCGGTCGCCGTGATCGTGATCGGGTACGTGCCCTCGGTTCCCGCCGCCGGCGTGCCCGAGAGGGTGCCGTTCGGCGCCAGAGTGACTCCGGACGGCAAGGCGCCGGTCTCGCTGAAGCTGATCGGGCTGTCCCCGTTCGCCGTCACGTTGAAGTTCCCGGCATCGGTGGCGGTGAAGGTGGTACCCGAAGACGAGGTGAACACCGGCGCCGTGGCGCTCACCGTGAGGGTGAAGCCCTGGGTGCTGGTGTTCGAGTTGGCGTCGGTCGCCGTGATGGCGATCGGGTAGGTCCCAGCGGTGCCGAAGGCCGGCGTGCCCGAGAGCGTGCCGTTCGCCGCCAAGCTGACGCCGGAAGGCAGCGCCCCGGTCTCGCCGAAGGTGATCGCACCGTCCCCGTTCGCCGTCACGTTGAACGTCCCGGCGCTGTTCTCGGCGAACGTCGTCGAGCTGCCCGAGGTGAACACCGGCGCCGTGGCGCTCACCGTGAGGGTGAAGGCCTGCGTGCTGGTGTTCGAGTTGGCGTCGGTCGCCGTGATGGTGATCGGGTAGGTCCCCGCCGCGCCGAAGGCCGGCGTGCCCGAGAGCGAGCCGTTCGTCGCCAAGCTGACCCCTGCGGGCAGGGCCCCGGTCTCGCTGAAGGTGATCGGGTTGTCCCCGTTCGCCGTCACGTTGAACGTCCCGGCGCTGTTCTCGGCGAAGGTCGTCGAGGTGCCCGAGGTGAACACCGGCGCCGTGGCGCTCACCGTGAGGGTGAAGGCCTGGGTGGTGGTGTTCGAGTTGGCGTCGGTGGCCGTGATGGTGATCGGGTAGGTCCCCGCCGTGCCGAAGGCCGGCGTGCCCGAGAGGGTGCCGTTCGGCGCCAGGGTGACCCCAGAAGGCAGGGCACCGGTCTCGCTGAAGGTGATGGGGTTGTCCCCGTTCGCCGTCACGTTGAACGTCCCGGCGCTGTTCTCGGCGAAGGTCGTCGAGGTGCCCGAGGTGAACACCGGCGCCGTGGCGGTCACCGTGAGGGTGAAGGCCTGGGTGGTGGTGTTCGAGTTGGCGTCGGTCGCCGTGATGGTGATCGGGTAGGTCCCCGCCGTGCCGAAGGCCGGCGTGCCCGAGAGCGTGCCGTTCGCCGCCAGGGTGACCCCAGACGGCAGGGCCCCGGTCTCGCCGAAGGTGATGGGGCTGTCCCCGTTGGCCGTCACGTTGAAGGTCCCGGCGCTGTTCTCGGCGAACGTCGTCGAGGTGCCCGAGGTGAACACCGGCGCCGTGGCGGTCACCGTGAGGGTGAAGGCCTGGGTGCTGGTGTTCGAGTTGACGTCGGTCGCCGTGATGGTGATCGGGTACGTCCCCGCCGTGCCGAAGGCCGGCGTGCCCGAGAGCGTGCCGTTCGCCGCCAGGGTCACGCCCGAGGGAAGAGGACCGGTCTCGCTGAAGGTGATCGGGTTGTCCCCGCTGGCCGTCACGTTGAACGTCCCGGCGGTGTTCTCGGCGAAGGTCGTCGAGGTGCCCGAGGTGAACACCGGCGCCGTGGCGCCCACCTTCAAGGTGAAGGCCTGGTTACTCGTGTTCGAGTTGGCGTCGGTCGCCGTGATGGTGATCGGGTAGGTGCCCTCAGTCCCCGCCGCGGGCGTACCCGAGAGGGTGCCATCCGCTGCCAGGGTGACCCCCGAAGGCAGGGACCCAGTCTCGCTGAAGCTGATGGGGGTGTCCCCGTTGGCGGTGACCGAGAAGGACCCGGCGCTGCCCTCGACGAAGGTCGTCGAGGTGCCCGAGGTGAACACGGGCGCCGTGGCACTCACCGTCAAGGTGAAGCCCTGGGTGCTGGTGTTCGAGTTGGCGTCGGTCGCCGTGATGGTGATCGGGTAGGTCCCCGCGGTGCCGAAGGCCGGCGTGCCCGAGAGGGTGCCGTTCGGCGCGAACGACACGCCTGAGGGCAGCGCCCCGCTCTCGCTGAAGCTGATCGGGCTGTCCCCGTTGGCGGTGACCGAGAACGTCCCGGCGCTGTTCTCGGCGAAGGTCGTCGAGCTGCCCGAGGTGAACACCGGCGCCGTGGCGCTCACCGTGAGGGTGAAGGCCTGGGTGGTGGTGTTCGAGTTGGCGTCGGTCGCCGTGATGGTGATCGGGTAGGTCCCCGCCGCGCCGAAGGCCGGCGTGCCCGAGAGGGAGCCGTTCGGCGCCAAGGTCACGCCCGAGGGAAGAGCACCGGTCTCGCTGAAGCTGATCGGGTTGTCCCCGTTCGCCGTCACGTTGAACGTCCCGGGGCTGTTCTCGGCGAAGGTCGTCGAGCTTCCCGAGGTGAACACCGGCGGGGTGGCGGTCACCGTGAGGGTGAAGGCCTGGTTGGTGGAGTTCGAGTTGCCGTCGGTGGCCGTGATGGTGATCGGGTAGGTCCCCGCCGTGCCGAAGGCCGGCGTGCCCGAGAGGGAGCCGTTCGGCGCCAGGGTCACGCCCGAGGGAAGAGCACCGGTCTCGCTGAAGGTGATGGAGGCGTCCCCGTTCGCCGTCACGTTGAAGCTCCCGGCGCTGTTCTCGGCGAACGTCGTCGAGGTGCCAGAGGTGAACACCGGCGGACTGGCGGTCACCGTGAGGGTGAAGGCCTGGGTGCTGGTGTTCGAGTTGGCGTCGGTCGCCGTGATGGTGATCGGGTAGGTCCCTGCCGTGCCGAAGGCCGGCGTGCCCGAGAGCGTGCCGTTCGCCGCCAGGGTGACCCCAGACGGCAAGGCCCCGGTCTCGCTGAAGCTGATCGGGTTGTCCCCGTTGGCGGTGACCGAGAAGGTCCCGGCGCTGTTCTCGGCGAAGGTCGTCGAGGTGCCCGAGGTGAACACCGGCGGGGTCGCGGTCACCGTGAGGGTGAAGGCCTGGGTGCTGGTGTTCGAGCTGGCGTCGGTCGCCGTGATGGTGATCGGGTAGGTCCCCGCCGTGCCGAAGGCCGGCGTGCCCGACAGCGTGCCGTTGGCCGCCAGCGTGACGCCAGACGGCAGGGCCCCGGTCTCACTGAAGGTGATCTGTGAGGTCCCGGTGGCAGTCACGGTGAACGTCCCGGCGCTGTTCTCGGCGAAGGTCGTCGAGGTGCCCGAGGTGAACACCGGGGATCCGGTCACGGTGACGCTGTTCGACTGCGCCGACGCGGTCCCGACTCCGTTGCTGTTGATCGCGGCCACGGTGAAGGTGTCCGTCGTGTTGGCGGTGAGGCCGGTCACGGTCTCGGTCGTCGCGGTGCTGTTGAAGGTCTGCGGGGTCTGCGCCGTCCCGCTGATGTACGGGGTCACGACGTACCCGGTGAGGGGTGGTTGGGTCCCGGCCAGCGCAGCGGGAGCGGTCCACTTGACCGTCGCGCTCTGATTACCGACGTAAGTCGCCGTGCCGATGGTCGGCGCCCCGAACGTCGTCGAGGGATATGCCGTCGCCGAAGGCGCCGAGGCCACGCTCGTGTAGCTGGAGCCGGCACTGTTCGTCGCCGTGACCGTGACCGTGTACGCCGTCCCGTTGGTCGCACCCGTCACCTGGCAACTCAGCGCCGGTGTGGCGGGGGCGGTCGACGTCGAGGTGCAGGTCTTGTTCGACCCGGAGCTGGGTTTGGCCGTCGCCGTGTAGCTGTCGATCGTGCCGATGCCACTCGATGTCGGCGCCGACCACGTGACGTTCAGGTCACCGCTGGGAGCTGGGCTACCCCCCACCGCGACCACGTTCGTCGGTGCCGTGGGAGAGCCGGTCACCACACCCGTCGAAGCCGACGAGGCCGCAGAGGTGCCGCTGGCGTTGGTCGCCTTGAGGGTGAAGGTGTAGCTGGTCCCGTTGGTCAGACCGCCGACAGTGGTGGACGTCGCCGCGGGGTTCCCCGAGACGGTCAGCCCGGTGCAGGCCGAGCAGGCCGGGGTCGGGGTCAGCGTGTACGAGGTGATCGGGCCCGACGCCGAAGCCGGCGCGGTCCAGGTCACCGAGTCCTGGCCGGAGGTACTCGTCGGCACGGCCGCCGGTGCGGCCGGCGTTGCGGGGATGCCGACCACCGCCGCCGCCGAGGCCGACGAGGCGGCGCTGTTCCCGTCGGCGTTGGTGGCGACGAGAGTAAAGGTGTAGCTGGTCCCGTTGGTCAGCCCGCCGACAGTGGTGGACGTCGCCGGAGGGCTGCCGGTGACCGTCAAACCCGTGCATCCCGAGCAGGCCGGGGTCGGGGTCAGTGTGTAGGACGTGATGGTGGAGCCTTCGTTGTTCGGAGCGGTCCAGGTGATGGAAGCCTGGCCGTTGAGCCCGGCGACGGAGACCGTCGGGGCGGACGGAGTCGCCGGAACCGTCGAGGGAACCACGCCACCGACGGGGCCGGCGGCGGATGCGGCACCCGTCCCGCTGGCGTTGGTGGCGGTCACAGTGAAGGTGTAGTTGGTCCCGTTGGTCAGGCCGGTGACCTCACAGGTGGTCGCCGGAGTGGCCGGCGGGGTGGCGGTCGTCGAGCAGGTCTTCGAACCGGTAGACGACGTGACCGTGTACTTGGAGATGCCGGCGCCCCCGTTGCTGGCTGGAGCGGTCCAGCTGACATTTGCATCGCCGCTCCCCACCCCGAGACCAACGGCCGCCGTCACGTTCGTCGGGGCGCCCGGCACGGTCGAGGGGACCGCCGTGGTGGAACCCGACGCGGGCCCGGTGCCGCTGGCGTTGGTGGCGGTCACCGTGAAGCTGTAGGTGTCACCGTTGGTCAGACCGGTCACCGTGATCGGGCTGGCTGCGCCCGACGCCGTCACCAGAGGGTTCGAGGGATTGGTGGTGTCGGTGGCGGTGACCGTGTAGCTGCTGATCGCCGCGCCGCCGTTGCTGGCCGGAGCGGTGAAGCTCACCACCGACTGCGCGTTCGCACCCGACGTCGCCGTGCCGATGGTCGGTGCGCCGGGGACCGTCGACGGCACGATCGGCGCCGACGCCGAGGAGCTCACGCCCGTACCGAGGCTGTTGGTGGAGGCCACGGTGAAGGTGTAGGTGTCCCCGTTGTTCAGCCCGGAGATGGTGCACTGGTCGGCGGGTGCCGCGGGGTTGTAGCTCGGGCTCGCCGGCTCGTAGTAGGTGCAGTTCAATCCGTTCGTGGGGCTCGAGGGGTTGGACGTGTCGGTGGCGGTCGCCGTCTCGGAGAGCAGCGGGCCGGCACCCGAGTTGACCGGGTCGGTCCAGCTCACCGTCGAAGAGGCGTTCTGTGCCGCGGTGGCGGAGACGCCCGTCGGTGGCGCCGGATAGCCGATGTAGATGGCGCTCGTGGCCGGCGAAGGAGCGCCGGTGCCGTACGAGTTGGTCGCCGTGACCTGGAAGGTGTACTCGTCACCGTTGGTCAGGCCGGGGACCGTGCACGAATCGGTCGGTCCGTCCGTGCCGGTCACCGTGTAGGTGCACGTCTCCAGGCCACTGCCACCGTTGTTGGGGTCGTGGGAGGGCGAGGAGACGTCGGTCGCGGTCACCTGGTACGACTGCGTCGGCGACCCCTCGTTGAACCCTGGGGTCCAGGACACCTCGGCTTGCCCGTTGTCGGACGTGGGCGTCACGTTCAGCGGGTAGTCGGGCACGCCCGGCGGGACGTACGTGAACTGGTCGCCGGGCTGGTTGATCGGAGAGGTCTGCCCACCGTTGCTGACCGTGACGTCGACGGGACCGTCGCCAGTGGTCGAGGACGGGAGCGACCGCGGTGATGCTCGTGTTGGAGTTCACGGTGAAGCTGGTGGCCGCGTTGGACCCGAAGTACACCTGCTCGCTGCCGGCGTTGGTGAAGCCGGTGCCGGTGATGTGCACGGTCTGGCCGCCGGTGTCCGCCCCGGAATCGGTCCCGTTGGCGGTGGACGTGGCGGTCACCGACGGGGTGATCGTCACCGAGCTGATGGGGCTGGGGGCGACGTAGGGCGGCGCAGCGGTGGTCTCACCGTTCTGGCAGCTGCTCGAGCAGTACGGAAGGTCGCCGGCCGTCGGGTAGCCGTCGAAATCGACCGAGGTGGTGATGATGTCCGTCACGTTCGTGTCCACCAGGAACTCGGTCAGGTAGCTGTTGGCCACCGTGCCGGACGCACCGGTGGCGACGAAGCTCGCCGTCAACCCCGGAAGGGTCTGAAGCCCGCCACCTTTGACCTCATCCGCGGTTGCCGTGCCGAGCTGCTCCTCGATGTAGGGATAGTTCGTCTTGTAGTTACCGGTGTTGACCTTGGCGGTGCAGCCTGTGCCGGACGCCGTGCAGTACGTGGCGGTCACGGCTCCAGAGGCGGACGTCGTGGCGTCTCCACCGCTCAAGTGAATGGAACCTGGGACATAGGTGAGGCCGGGGGGCACCGGAGTGATGGAGGTGTCCCCGTCGATGTAGTTGACCGTGGCGCCCCCGCTCGTGGACGGGATGTTCGAGCCCACCGGGGCGGTCTCGAGCGTGACGGTTTGACCCTGGGTGGCGGTCGTCGGCCCGAAATGGGCTGACGCGGCATTCTCGTAGATGTTCTCGGTCTCGATCACGATGGAGAGCTGATCGCCCATGTCTGCGCTCGTGGCCAGGCCGTAGGTCTCGGTCGCGGTCGTGCACTCGCCCGGAGTCGGATAGGTGTAGGTCGGAGCGCAATACGCGAAGGTGGCGGAGAAGGTGCTGTCCGCGGGGTTGAGGGCGGGGTACATCGTCAGGAGACCGGTGGTGGACGTCGTGCTGGCCACGACGTAGCCGTCGTCGGCGGGGGGTTGGCTGACCACGGTGAGGGAGGACGTGTTCACGTTGGCAGACCCCGCCGGTGACCTGGGTAAGCACGTTGTTGATGTCGGGCGCGTTGTAGTAGACGGTCTCCGCGCTCAACGTTCCGCTCGGAGCCTGCGAGAGGACGAGGTTGTCGCTGCTCACACTGGAAACGGTGGTATCGGGCTGGATGCCCGCGCCGTAGATCTCCAGGCCCGCGCCCCACCCGTAGTCGGCCCACGGTTCCGAACTGGTGAGGGTGGTCGACGACGGTGAACCGCTGATGTTGGCCATGGCCGAATCGTTGGTGAAGGTCTCCGTCGCGCCGGCGGTGACCGTCGCCGAGGGAGCGGTCCCGAGGCCGATGGTAGTGGCAGTGACCGAGACGACGTTGTTGGGCGTCGTCGTGTCGAGGTCCAAGCCGTACGCGCTCATGCCGACTGTGACCCCGGCCGTGATCGGGTTGGTGGTGCAGGTGAGGGAGTCGACAGATGTCGTCCCGGTGCAACCGGTCAGGTTGACGATCGGATTGTTCTCGAACGCGCCGTATCCCTGGGCGACGGTCGGAGGCCCCGCTGCCCACGCGGCTTCTGGGGAGAAGACGATCGCTGTGCCCGCCACGCCCAGCACCGCCAGAACGGCGAGAAACAGCTTCGAAACTGACGACATACCCAAAGACAGACGCTGACGAACCTCGGTACGCACGTGAACCTCGCTCCCCACTTGGACTTCGCTCCCCTTCGGTTCGTCACTCACCGTGACGACCCTCTTCCGGCCCCCCCAGGGGCCCGCCCCTACGAACCGGAGTTGATAGTCGGCGAGCGGGACGCGTGTCAAGAGTTTTAGTAATTCCCTCGAAACCCCATTTTTTGCTTTGCGTTATCGCAGGTAGAGGCGTCGTCCCGATTCATGATTCGAAAACCTCTGCAAGGTCAGCTATCACGGGCTGTCGCTGTTGATCAGCCGTTCAGTGCGTCGAACAGGGTCGGGTCGCACTCCGACCAGACGAGGGCCGAGGGCCGGCTCAGCCGCGCCGCCAACGCGCCCTCCAACGTCTGCGACCCCGTGCTGCCTCTTCAGGTGGCGCTGAAGTCGAAGGGCCCGTAAACGGAGACCGAGCCGGGCGCGGGTACGGGTACGGGACGGATCAGAGCCCTCCGCCGAGTGGCATCGCGGCGATCGAGCGCACGCGGCGACTCATCGGCCGGCACCGGCGAGCGGGCTGGGCACCAATGGTTCCAGAACGGCAGCAAATACGGCCAGGAGGCCGTCGTTGTACGCCGCGGTCCTCTCTGCGCCCAGCTGCACCGTGGACATGAGCAGCGCCAGATAGATGGTCACAAGGCCGTCTCCGACCGCGACGTAATCGATGTCGTTTCGTACGGTTCCGGCCAGCTGCTGCAGGTGCAAACGCTCGATGATCCCTTTGCGCAACTCGGCCAGCGCCGGAATCTCCAGCACACCGGCCATCATGTCGGGCTCCAAACCCGCCAGAAGGCGGCGAGCCAGGGGATGGCGGTCCACGGCAAACGCGAGGTCGACCAAGAGAAGCCGCCAGCTGTCGAGGGGTGTGCTGTCCGCGATGGAGCTGAGTCCGTCACGGAGCGCCGCGGATACGTCCGCGTCCACGGCACTGATGAACAGGGCTTCTTTGTTGGGAAAGTAGGCATAGGGAGCGGTCGATCCCACGCCCGCGTCCCGCGCGATCCTCGACACTGAGGTAGCTCGGTAGCCCTCCCTGCCGAAGCAGGCAATCGCCGACTGCAGGATCGCCTGACGGGTGTGGGCCCCTTTCGCGGTAGAGGCCGGCGGGCTTTGCCTCATGACTCCAATCTAATTCGTGTGTTCCCGAGGAAGGAACCTTGTCGCAAAGTGCGCATTTGAGCAGACCTGGTGCAATCATCGCCGTCGAGCCCATTGGTGGGACTGATGCTCGGAGCGGTTTCTCCCCGGCGATTCCGGGGGTCGTGTCCTCGCCCGGTTCAGACCTTCTCGAACACCGAGACGTGGAACCCGCTGTCGGAGGTGAACGGCTCGCGATCCCACCCACCCCAGCGCTCCCGCAACCGCATGCCCGCGATGCGCGCCATCAGGTCGAGCTCGGAGGGCCACACCCAGCGGAAGGGCATGGCGAACGTGGCCATGTGATCGCCCTCCACCCAATAGTGGTGCGAAACGCCCCCCTGGGTGGCCGGGTCGAGCTCGTCGAAGCCGAGCCGTTCCGGACTGACGTGGAACGGTCGCGCCCTCTCCCCCGGCGGCAGCCGTCTGAGTTGGGGAACCTCGACCTCCACCACGAAGCACCCTCCTGGCTCGAGGTGCCGCGCCGCGTTGCAGAAGCACGCCACCTGGTCGTCTTGTGTGGTGAGGTTCTCGATGGTGTTGTACACGAGGTACGAGAGCCGGAAGGAGCCGCCGGCCGAGGCGCTGGCGAAGTCCCCGATCGTGACTCCGATGTCCTCGCCGCCGGGCTTCGCCCGCAGCCGGGCGACCATGTCCCGAGACAAGTCGATGCCGTGGACCTCGACGCCCGTCCGCGCCAGCGGCAGCGCGATCCGGCCGGTCCCGACGCCGAGCTCGAGCGCGCGCCCACCTCGGGCCAGGTCGGCCAGGAAGCGGACGGTTCGGCCCACGACCACGGCATCGAACCGAGCGCCCGAGTCGTCGTCGTACGTCGCGGCGATGCGCGCGTCGAAGTAGTTGGGCCTCTCCGGGCGGTCCTGCGACGCTCGGTTCGTCACACCGTCTTGACGATGAGCACGGAGCACTTGGCGGCGTGGGCCACGGAGTTGGGAACGCTCCCGATGAAGCGGCGCGCCCCCCGCATGCCCTTGCTGCCGACCACGATCAGGTCGGCTCCCTGCGCCTCCGACGTATCGAGGATGACGTCGACCGGGTCTCCCTCGCCTTCGTGGTGGTCCGCCCGCAGGCCGGCACCCCATGTCTCGACGGCCCGGACCCCCACCTGGGCGGCCACCTCGGCTCGCAAGGCGTGGTGCGCGCCCGTGTCCACCATCGGCGAACCCGACGCCTGCGCCATGCCGGATCGGTCCGGCCGGTACGCGACGACCACGTGCAGCTCCGCGCCGACACTGCGCGCCAAATCCGCCGCCGCCTTGACCGCTTGATCCGCCGTCTCGCTGCCGTCCGTTCCGACGGTGATCACCTTGAACATGGATCCCCCTTGTCGCCCGCGGCGTCTCCGCCGCACCGTATCGCCCTCGCCATCGTCAGGCCACCAGAGCGTCGTATGCGGCGTCCCAGAACTCGACGAAGTGCGGAGGCGGTTCGGGCGATGTCATGGCTCGCTGCGTCAACATGATGCCGGTGATCCCGCGCGGGGTCGCTCCGCCAGGTCGTGCCGGTCCCACCGTCCCAGCCGAAGCCCCATGGCACCGGCGGTTCGTGCTCGCCTGCGAGCGGACCCGGTGCGCCCATGCCGTAACCCCATCCGCCCCCGGCGCCGAGGAAGAGCGCGGCCGCCTGGCGCTGGCCGTCGGTGAGGTGGTCGCTCGTCATGGCACGGACGGACTCGGGGGCGAGGACCCGGACGTCGCCGTGCCTGCCCCCGGCCAGGAGCATGGAGACGAACGCCCAGACGTCGTCGAGGGTGGAGACGAGCATGCCGGCGGGGTTGTCCATGGCGGGCGGCTCGCTCCACCACCCTCCTGAAGATGGGTCGAGCACAGTCAGCGCACCCGTCTCCAAATCGGGGAAGTACGCCGTGGTCAGCCTCGGCAGCTTCTCGGGCGACACGCTGAACGACGTGTCGGCCATGCCGAGCGGGTCGAACAGCCGCGCCCGCAGGAACTGTTCGAGCCGCTGACCGCTGGCGCGCTCCATGAGGACGCCGAGCACCTGGAGCCCGGTGTTGTAGCGCCATGTCGTCCCGGGTTGGTCCATGAGCGGGAGGTTGGCGAAGCGGCGGATCCACTCGTCCGAGCCGAACGGGGGCGGCGGCCAGGGCGGACCGAGCGTGGCCAGCTGCAGCTCGGCCTCGGCAGCCTGAATCGGATACGTCCCCGGCGGGGCCATCACCACGCCGAAGCCGAGGCGGAACGTCAGCAGGTCCTCCACCGAGATCGACCGCTCGGCCGGCACGGTCTCGTCCAGCGGGCTCGCGAGGCTGCGCAGGACGCGGCGATCGGCCAGTTCGGGGAGGTAGGTCTCGACCGGATCGTCCAGGGCCAGGAGCCCGTCCTCGACCAGCGCCATGGCGCCGGCGGCACCCATGGGCTTCGAGAGCGAAGCGATGCGGAAGATGGCGTCGCGCCGCAGCGGAGCCGGGTCGTCGAGCGAGGGGTGGCCCAGCACCTCGACGTGGACGTCGTCCCCGGACGCGACAAGGGCCAGGAGACCGGGGACGACGCCGCGCTCGACCGACGCCGCCAAGCGCTCGTGCATGCGTCCCAGGCCGGTCCGGGTCAGCCCGCTCATCGTGGCGCACCCTACCGGTACAGTGCGCGCGATGGCGGGTTTCGGAGACGTCGAACGCATCGCAACGGGTCTCCCCGAGGTCACGGAGGGCGAGCGGCACGGGAACCGGACGTGGTACGTGGGCGGCAAGGCCTTCGCCTGGGAGCGTCCTTTCTCCAAGGCGGATCTGAAGCGTTTCGGTGCCACCACGCCACCGGCCGGACCGATTCTGGCCGTGCGGACGTCCGATCTCGAGGACAAGGAGGCGGTGCTCGCCATGGGCCGCAAAGGCTTCTTCACCATCTCGCACTTCGACGGTTTCGCCGCGGTGCTCGTGCAGTTGCGGGCGGTGGCCAAGACGCCGCTGCGCGAGGCATTGGAGGACGCCTGGCTCGCCTGCGCGCCACCGCCGCTCGCCCGCTCGTTCCTGGGCGAGGAATCCGAGGAGCCTGAGACGTGAGGCCGCGGCCCTCCGGGTCAGGCTGTCAGGTCAACGTGAAGGTTCCCGATGCGCCCAGGTCCGACGATGACGATACGGACAGGGTCTGCGGGCCGGGCTTCTTGGCGTTCTTCACCTTTGGAGTCACCACGGAGACCTGGTCACCGGCCCCGATGCTCACCCCGAGGTAATAGAGGAGGACGTAGGGCTCGTCGTTGGCCTCTCCGATGGCGCCGCAAGCGGAGCCCCTCGTGCCCGTCGTTTGGTCTGTCACCGAATAGGTGCACGCTGCGGGGAATTTCGTCCCCTTCGGTCCTGAGAGTTCGATCTGCCCGTAGGTGGCGTCGAGGGTCCCGGTCGTGCTCGTGGTGAACGCCACGGTGTACTTCGATTTCTCGCCGACCACGGTGTTCGACAGCTTCACCGAGACCCCGGACAACGAGCTCGCCGCGACCAGGGAGAACGTCGTGCTCGACCCCAGGTCCGACGAGGTGGAGATGCTGAACGACTGCGACCCGGTGGACGGTGCGTTGGCGACCTCGGCCGCGACCACGTCCACGGTGTCGCCGGCTCCGATCGTGATGCCCCCGGTGCCGATGGTGACCGACGAGCTCGAGCTCGCGGTCGGGCACGTCTCGGGCGCCGACTTGTCCGTCGTGACGTCAGTGACGGTGTAGCTGCAGCCAGGCGCAAACGAGGTTTGGCCTGACGTGGACAAGGTGATTGTCCCGTCGCTCGGGTTGAGGGCGCCGGTCGAGCTCGTGATGAAGCCCGCGGCATAGTCCACTTCCGTCGCACCGGCCGCCTCCGTCGACAGGCCGACCGAGACTCCCGAGACCGACCCGGGGCCCTGGGCGCCGGCGGCGCCCGCACCGAGGAGCACGGCCGAACCGGCCAGGAGCGCGACGAGGACGAACCAGACCGCGACGGCGCGGGTCCGCTGGAGGGCGTGCGTGGTCGAGTGAGCATCGAGCATCTTCGTCAGTTCCCCGCCTTCTCCCTAGGTTCTGGACACCGCGGTGTCGTCGTTGGCAACGAGCGCCCGATCCCTCAGCGGGAAGACACCACCGGCCCAGAAACACCTTCCCGCATCCTAGAAGTGGACATGGAGCGGCGCCGAAGGCGAACCGTGAGCCACAGGGAGGAGCTCGTGGCACAGACATCGGTCGTCAGCCGAACGGCGGTGCAAAGGTCTAGGTCCTGGGCACGCCGCAGGCGTCGTTGAATCGGACGAGGACCCAGCGGTCGTCGTCGGGTACCCACTCCCACTCGGTCATGGACGCGTGGGAGATGCTGACCCAGCCCCCCTGCCGGTACACCTCGGGCGCGATGCCGAGGAACGAGATCATGGTCGCCTCTATCACCCCGGCGTGCACCGCGGCCACCACCAGCTCGCCCGGGTGGACGCGCGCCATGGCGCGCACCGCGTCGGAGGCACGGACGACGAACGACGACCAGCTCTCGCCACCTGGCGCGATCGGCTGGCTCGGGTCTCGGGTCCAGTCCGGCGCCCCGAACTTCTCGACCATGTCCTCCCACCGCATGCCGTCGCACTCCCCTGGGTGCAGCTCGCAGAGGTCACACCGGCTCCGGACCGGCCCGAGGGCGGTGGGCCCCGGTCCGACGACCGGCCGGAGGCGCTCGGCCGTCTCGAGCGCCCGGGGCAGCACCGACGAATAGAGGGCAGCAGCCCCGCGCAGCTCGCCGGACTCGTACAGGCGGTCCGCCAGGACCGCGACCTGCCGGCGCCCGAGTTCGGTCAGCCCCGTGTCGCCCTTCATCCCGCCCACCACCCGGTTGGTGTTGCACTCGGCCTCACCGTGACGGACCAGGACCACCCGCGTCGCGCCCGGGTCCGAGGGGAAGAGGCGGAGGACCCCGGCGCCTACGGGATCGTTCACGCCAGGTTGCCCACGAAATGCTCCAGCTGGCGCAGCGTGCGGCACTCGACGACGTCGTCGCAGTGGGCGGCGTACTCACCGACGATGGAGTCGCCCGAGCCCCAGTAGTCGCGGGGCTCGGGATTGAGCCAGTAGACGTGGCGGGCCCTGGCCTGCAGATCCTCTATAACCCACGACTGCGAGGCGTGGTAGTTGTTGCGCGCGTCACCGAGAACCATGACGCTCGAGCGCGACGTCACCTGGTCGCCCCAGCGCCGGTGGAACTCGGTCAGCGCGTGCCCGTAGTCGGAGTGGCCGTCGACCCAGATGACGTCCGCTTCGGTGTTGATGCGCGCCACGGCCTCGGCCGGGTCCACGACGCCCTCGAAGAACCTCGTGACCTCGTCGATCCCGTCGACGAAGACGAAGCTGCGCACCTTGGAGAACTGCGAGCTGATGGCGTACACCAGGTGCAGGGTGAAGCGGGCGAAGCTGGCCACCGAGCCCGAGATGTCGGCGATGACGAAGATCTCGGGCTTGGCGGGCCGGGGATGGCGGAACCGGGGTTCGATGGGCACGCCGCCGGTCGAGAGCGACCTTCGCATGGTGGCGCGGAAATCGAGCGGTCCCTTGCGGCCGTGCCGCCGCTTGCGGGCCAGCCGCACCGCGAGCTTGCGTGAGAGCGGGTGCAGGACGCGGTGGAGCATGGCCAGCTCCTCCCGGGTGGCGTGCATGACGTCGATGTCCTCGGGCAGCGGCTTGCGCACCGAGCGCGCCAGGGCCTCGGTGCCGCGGTCCTCCACCAACCGCTGGCGGATCTCCGTCTCGACGGCCCGGCGGAACTTGTCGATCCGGGACTTGAACTCGTCCGCCGCCAGCCGCTCCTCCAACTCGGTCAGGCCCCCGACCGCCCCGGCCTGGGCCTGGGCCATCAGCCGCTCGAGCACCGCGTCGAGGTCGAGGTTTCGCAGCGTGCGGTAGAGGTAGTAGGTCCCGCCCACCGGTCGCCCCGGTTCCATCCCGGCGTAGCGGTCCACGGCGTTGCGCGCGACGACGTTCATCAGCCCGGCGTCGGCCGACAGCAGGGACTTGAAGAGGAGCTCGGCCAGCTCCTCGGGCGTCATGCCCTCTCCCCCGCCCCCGGCACGCCACGAGCGGCCCTGACCCGGCTGCGACCCCTGGCCCGAGCGTTCGTCCCCTTCCTGGTCGCCGACCTCCTCGCCGACGTCTTCGGACCCTGCGCCCGCCCCGGTGCGCACGGCGAAGAACACCTCGAAAGCGGTCTCGAAGGCGCGCCAGTGCGAGGACGACTTGACCAGGGTTGCGGCCAGCGCGTACTTCAGACCCTCGCGGTCCTCGAGCGGGATGTGCTTGACCGCCTCGGCGGCGTCGAGGTGCTCGGTCAACGACACCGGCAAGCCCGAGCGGCGCAGCTCGGTGACGAAACCCGAGAGAAGGTCGAGCAAGGCTCAGCTCACCGAGAGCAGTTCCTTGGCCGCCCGCTCGATGTCGGCCTGGTACTTCAACAAGATGTGGAGCGTGTCGCGCGCGCCGGCCGCGTCGATGGTCTGAACGCCGAGCAACACCAGGGTGCGGGCCCAGTCCAACGTCTCGGATACGGACGGCGCCTTGCGCAACTCGATCGTCCGCAACGATCGCACGATGCGCGCCACCTGGTCGGCCAGCTCCTCCGAGATGCCCGGGACTCTGGCCCGCACGATTTCGCGCTCCCGCTCCAGGTCGGGATAGTCGATGTGGAGGTAGAGGCAGCGGCGCTTGAGGGCCTCGGAGAGCTCCCGGGTGTTGTTCGACGTCAGGAACACCATGGGCAGCTGCGTCGCCCGCACGGTGCCGAGCTCGGGGATGGAGACCTGGTACTCGGAGAGGATCTCGAGCAGCAGCGCCTCGGTCTCGAGCTCGACGCGGTCCACCTCGTCGACGAGGAGGACGACGGGCTCCGTGGCGCGGATGGCTTCGAGCAGCGGGCGGGTGAGGAGGAAGTCCTCCGAGAAGATGTCGCCCTCGAGCTCACGCCACGACGGGCCTTCGTCCTCCGCCCGGCCGTGCTCCCCCGCCTGAATGCGCAGCAGCTGTTTGCGGTAGTTCCACTCGTAGAGCGCCTTGGACTCGTCGAGGCCTTCGTAGCACTGGAGGCGGATCAGTCGGGCCCCGGTCAGCTCCGCCACGGACTTGGCCAGCTGCGTCTTGCCGGTGCCCGCCGGCCCCTCGACGAGCACAGGTTTGGCGAGCCGGTCGGCCAGGTACACGACACCGCTTATCGACTCGTCGGCCAGGTAGCCGACGGCGGCCAGGCCTGCCCGCACGGCGTCGAGCGACTCGAAGCGGGGCGGACCGGTATCGGGCAGGCCGAGCGCGTTCACTGCCGCACCTGGCCCTCGCCGCGCACAACCCACTTCAGTGTCGTCAGCTCCTTCACCCCCATGGGGCCGCGGGCGTGCAGCTTCTGCGTGGAGATCCCTACCTCCGCCCCGAGGCCGAGCTCCTCGCCGTCGACGAACCGGGTCGAGGCGTTCACCAGGACGGCGGCCCCGTCCACCTCGTCGACGAAGCGGTCCGCCGTTGCGACATCGGAGGTGACGATCGCCTCGGAGTGCCCGGAGCTGTAGCGGGCGATGTGGGCGATGGCCCCGCCCACGTCGTCGACCATGCCGATGGCCACCACCGGAGCCAGGAATTCGGTGGCGAAGTCCTCCTCCATCGCCGGCAGGGTGTCCGGCACGATGGCACGCACCCGCTCGTCGGCGCGGATCTCGACGCCGGCGTCGGCCAGGGAGCCCGCCAGCCGCGGCAGGAGCTCCGCCGCCACGCCGGAGTGGACGAGGATCGTCTCGACCGCGTTGCACACGCCGAAGCGATGCGTCTTCGCATTGAGGACCAGATCGTGCGCCATGGCGAGGTCCGCCGCACCGTCGACGTAGATGTGGCAATTCCCGTCGCCGTCGAGGACGTAGGGCACGGTCGCGTGCTCGACCAGGGTCTCGATGAGGGCCCGGCCGCCGCGCGGGATCAGGCAGTCGATGTGCCGTCGCAGCTGCATGAATTCCACGGCCGTCTCGTGCGAGGCGTCCTCGACGAGCGCCACCGCGTCCTCGGGCAGCCCGGCCTTGACCGCGGCCTGCCGCAGCAACGCGACCACGGCCCGGTTGGAGTCGAGGGCCGAGGACGACCCGCGCAGGAAGGCGGCGTTGCCCGCCTTGAGGCAGAGACCGGCGGCGTCGCTCGTGACGTTGGGCCGGTTCTCGTAGATCACGCCCACGACCCCGAGGGGGACGCGCACCCGCGTCACGCGCAGCCCGTTGGGACGCACCCAGCCCTCGACGACCTCACCGACGGGGTCGGGCAGGGCTGCGACCTTGCGCAGCCCGCCGGCCATGTCCCGCACCCGCTGCTCGGTCAGGCGGAGGCGGTCCCGGGCGGCATCGACCATGCCGGCCGACTCGGCGCGCTCCAGGTCGGAGCGGTTGGCCTCCACCAGCGCCGGCCACCCGTCGTCGAGCAGGTCGGCGGCCAGGTGCAGCGCGTCGTCACGAGCCGAGCCCGGAGCACGGGCCACCTCACGGGCGGCCGCCCGCACGCGGCCCGCGAGCTGCTCCAGGGCGGGTGCGGTCATCGGTTCAGGTTACTAAGACCATGTCGTCGCGGTGGACGACGACCTGGCGGGGCCGCCCCATCCACTCGTCGGCCCGTTCGGCGTGCAGCCGTACAAGTCCCTTGGCGAAGACCCCGCCGTCGGGTCCCGCGATCTCGACCGCGTCCTCGGGGACGAAGCGCCCGGTCACCGCCGTCACCCCCGCCGCCAGCAGTGAGCGGCCCCGTTCGGCCAGGGCCAGGCGCGCTCCCTCGTCGACCACGAGGCAACCCGAGGACCCGAGGGCGAAGGCGATCCACAGCTTGCGGGCGGAGAACCGTCCGGGCCGGGCCCGGAAGACCGTCCCCACCCCGGGCTCGCCGGCGAGGGCGCCGCCGAGCACTCCCGGCCGGCCCGCGTCGGCGATCACGGTCTCGGTCCCCGACCACGTGGCGATCTTGGCCGCGGCCAGCTTCGAGGCCATACCCCCGCTCCCGACCTCGCTCCCCGGGCCGCCCGCCAGCTGCTCGAGCTCGTGGTCGATCTCGACGACCTCCTCGATGAGCGACGCCTGCGCGCTGCGTCTCGGGTCGGCCGTGAAGAGACCGGGCGCGTCGGTGAGGAGCACGAGCACCTGGGCGCCCACCAGGTGCGCCACCAGCGCGGCCAGCCGGTCGTTGTCCCCGAAGCGGATCTCCTCGTCCGCCACGGCGTCGTTCTCGTTGACGATCGGCACCACGCCGAGGTCGATCAGGTGGCGCAGGGTGCCCCTCGCGTGGAGGTACTGCGTACGGTGGACGAAGTCCAAGGGTGCGAGCAGCACCTGGCCGGCGAGGACCCCGTGCGGCTCGAGGCCGTCCTGCCACAGACGCATGAGCCGGTGCTGCCCGACGGCCGAGACGGCCTGGAGGATCGCAGGGTCCGAGGGGCGTTGCTCCCCTCGTCCGAGCGCGGACCAGCCGGCGGCGATCGCCCCGGAGGTGACGACGACGATGGTGTGGCCGTCGACGCGAGCCCGCACGATTTCGCCGCCCAGCCGGGCCACCGTCTCGGGGCTCACCGACGAGGACCCCACCTTCACCACGGCGATCACGACGCCTCCCAGGTGAACGTCATGTCGCCCACCGTGACGTCGTCGCCCTCCCGTGCGCCGGCGCGGGCCAGCGCTCGGTCGACGCCCAGCCGGCGCAGGCGCCGTACGATCTCCGCCTGGGCGCCGTCGTCGGTCAGGTCCGAGAGCGCGACAGCACGAACGGCGGCACGGCCGAGCACGAGCCACGCTCCCGGCCCGGCCCGCTGCACCTCGACCCCTTCGGGCAGTGGACGGTGCACGACCACGTCCGCCGCACCCGCCGCGGTCACCTCCTCCTTCGCCTCGGCGACCATCGTGGCCAGGCGGCCGGTGAGGCGGCGCACGCCGTCGCCGGTCGCCGCCGAGAGCAGGAGATCGCAGACCCCCTCGTCGTCCTCGCCCAGGTCGCACTTGCTGCCGACCACCAGCCGCGGGCGCTGCAGCAATTCGTGCCGGTAGGCCCCGAGCTCGTCGAGCAGCACGCGGAGCTGCGCCGACGGCGACGCGCCCGCGGCGAGCGGCGCGCCCAGGTCGAGCAACACGACGAGGACGCGGGCCCGCTCAATGTGGCGCAGGAAACGGTGCCCCAGGCCTCGGCCCGCGGCGGCCCCTTCGACCAGTCCGGGCACGTCGGCGACGACGAACTCGGTCCCATCGTGCGCTCCCCCGACGCGCACCACGCCGAGGTGCGGCTCGAGCGTGGTGAACGGGTAGTCGGCGATCTTCGGCTTGGCCGCCGAGATGGTCGAGATCAGTGTCGACTTCCCGGCGTTCGGGAAACCCACCAGCGCGACGTCCGCCATGAGCTTGAGCTCCATGTCGAACCAGTGCTCCTCGCCCTTCTCGCCCTGCTCGGCGAACGCCGGCGCCCGGCGCCGGTTGGAGAGGAACCGGGCGTTGCCGCGCCCGCCCCGCCCGCCTTCCGCCACGAGGCAGCGGGCGCCTGCGCCCGCCAGGTCGCATATCAGCGTGCCGTCGCGATGCCGCACGACCGTGCCGACGGGGACCGAGACCTCGGTGTCCTTGCCGCGCGCGCCATGGCGCTTCTGGCCCGATCCGTGCCCGCCGTCGGTGGCCCGGCGGAAGGGGTGATCGCGGAAGCCCAGCAGTGACGACTCGTTGTTCGACGCCACCAACCAGACGTCACCGCCGTGGCCGCCGTCGCCACCGTCGGGGCCGCCCCGGTCGACGTGCGCCTCCCGGCGCCACGACACTGCTCCAGCACCTCCATCGCCGGCCCGCGCGTGCAGCTGCGCCTGGTCGACGAAGCCGGACATCGAAGGAAGCCTACGGGTCGCGCAGCCGGTGGGCGCGCTGCGTCACCTCGGCGCGCGCCCGCTCGCCGTCGACGCGCGTACAGCGCCCGTCCTCGACGACATGCTCCCCGGCCACCCAGACGTCGGTCACGAGGTAGCCCGCTCCCGCCCACACGAGGTGCCCGAGCAGCTCCGTCTCGTCGAGGCCCGGCGAGAACCGCGGGTCGTCGGTTCGCAGCCGGATGAGGTCGGCCGGGCGACCGGGCTCCAACGCGCCGACGGGGAGGCCGAGCGCCTCGCCGCCGCCGCGCGTGGCGAGGCGCAGCGCCTCCGCCGACGTCACCGCGCCCGGGTCCGCCGTCAGGGCGCGGGCGAGAATGGCGGCCAGGCGCATCTCGTCCCACAGGTGGAGGTCGTCGTTGGACGCGGGCCCATCCGTGCCGAGCCCCACCCGCACGCCGCGGTCGAGGAGCGCGCGCAGCGGCGCCACGCCGGCGCCGAGCTTCCCGTTCGACCCGGGGCAGTGCGCCACCGCCACGTCGTGGCGGGCCATCAGGTCCAAGTCGTCGTCGTCGAGCCAGACGGCGTGCGCCGCGAGCACCCGTCCCTCCAGCACGCCGAGGTCCGCCAGCAGCCGGGGGGCACGAGCCCCGTAGCGCTCCTCGACCAGTGCGCCCTCCGCCGCCGTCTCCGAGAGGTGGATCTGGAGGAGCGCCCCGCGCGTGCGCGCCTCGGCCGCCGTCGCCGCCAGGCCGTCGGGCGGCACCGTGTACGCGGCGTGCGGGCCGAAGCCGACGTGGAGGCGACCTTCGAGGCCGTCCCGCTCGTCGAAGACGCGGCAGGCCTCAGCGAGGAAGTCCTGCCACGGGTTGTCCGGCAGGTCGAAGACCGCGGCGGTGAAGACCCCTCGCATCCCCGAGTCCACGACGGCCTCGGTCACCGGATCGGGGTGCCGGTACTGCTCGCAGCTCGTGGTGATGCCGTTGGTGAGCATCTCGACCGCGCCGAGCGCCATGCCCCAGTAGACGTCCTCGTCGCGCATTTTGGCCTCGCGGGGCCAGACCGACTCGCTCAACCAGCGCGCCAGGGGCAGGCCGTCCCCGGCGCTGCGGACCAGGGTCATGGGCGAATGGGCGTGGCAGTTCACCAGACCCGGCATGACGATCCCGCCGAGACGCTCGACGCCGGTGCCCGGGCGCGGGGGCCGATCGACCGGCTGGCCGACCCAGGTGATCACGCCGTCGTCGATCTCCACCGCGCCGGGGCGGTAGACCGCGCCCGCGTCGTCGACCGTGAAGACGGCGTCGGCCTCGAGCCGCGAGGTCACAGCGCAGCGACGAACAGGCGGTCGGAAAGCTCGCGCGACACCCGCAGCGCCTCCGCCCCCTCCACCTCGACCTCCACGCTGCCGTCGACGGCGCGGCTGCCCACGCGGGCCACCGCGCCGGGGATGAACCGCCCCTCGTCGAGCAGCTCCAGGGAGCCCAGATTGAGCTCCACCTCCTCGCTGATGCGCATCAGGCGGACGCGCTCGCCCTCGGCCACGTCGGCCAGCGGCCTCGTCGCGACGGCGAGCGCGGGCGAACGCGATCCCGGGATGGGGTTGCCGTGCGGGCACGTGGCCGGGTCGCCCAGGAGCTCGACGAGACGGGCTTCGACGTCGTCGGAGATGACGTGCTCCCAGCGGCCCGCCTCCCGGTGCACCTTGTGCCACTCCAGCCCGATCACGTCGGTCAGGAGCCGTTCGGCCAGCCGGTGCTTGCGCACCACCTTCTCCGCCAGCTCGCCGCCCCGAGCGGTCAGCGACAGGCGGCGGCCGTCGCGGGTGACGTACCCGTCCTCGACCAGGCGGTCGAGCATCTGGGACACCGACGGTGCCGAACGACCCAGGCGCTCGGCGATCCGCGCCCCGATCACCGGCACTCCCTCCTCCGAGAGGGCCAGGATCGTCTCGAGGTACTCCTCGACGGGCTGGTGGTACTCCTGTGGCTCAGGCATCGCAAGGCCCGGCCGGCGGCACGTCGAGCGCAGGGTTGCGGTCGAAGAACCCGAACGGGATGAGGCTGAACCCCGTGTACTCCACCGGCATCACCGGCCAGTCCTCGGGGCGGGGCAGGTGGGTCACGCCGAAGGTGTGCCACAGCACGACGTCGGTGTCGACCAGCGGGCGATCCTGCGCCGTCCACTGCGGCAGGCCAGCCCCGCCGGCGTGCTGGTTCGGATAGTCGCCCGCGGCTCGTCGCTCTTCCGGCGCGAACGGGGTGACCCACAGGTTGTGGGTCGCGAAGCCGGCCCGCTTGGCCACGCTCGAGTCGGGGTGGGCCAGGAGGGTGGGGACGGCCGTCGGCACCAGCTTGTAGGCCGTCGGCTGCCCAAGGGCGTTGTGGTGAGCACGGTTGACGACGCGCCAGCTCCGGCTGCGCGAGGGGTCCACCTCGCGCCGGGCTGCGAGCTCGCTCCCGAGCAGGGTGGCCGAGGCACCGAAGGCGTTTCCCCATGGGTTCCCGGGTGAACCCGGCGGTCCCTCCCGGACCGTGTCGACCTCGAGCACGGCGTTGTCGGGCCCGTCGACCTCGACATCGAGCCGCACGTTGAACAGGTGCTGGTGGTACGGCGCCGCCAGGCCGGGCGCCACCACGTTGGCGTGGTCGCCGGGCCCGTCTTCGCCGACGGCCATGGTCGACATGATCCCGCTCAGCTTCACCTCGAGCTGCATCGTCCCGTCGAGGTAGAAGTACCAGTAGAAGCCGTACTCGTAGTTGCCCACGGTGGCGATGGAGCTCACGACCAGCCGGCGCGATCGCCGCACCTCGGTCCGGCCCGAGACCATGTCCACGTGCTTCCACAGGATGCCGTAGTCCTCCTCGTGCAGGCAGATCACGTTGGCGTGCGTGCGCGGCTTGCCTCGCTCGTCGGAGAAGACGTCGTCGAAGTAGTGGATCTCACCCAGGCAGTCGCAGCCCATCGTGAGGGAGTTGGCCATGCGGCCGAGGCCCCACTCACCGGCGTCGAAGGCGCTCTTCCAGGCGTGCATCGGGCTCGGGTCGCCATAGGGCACGACCATCTCGCTGACCGAGGCGCGGTAGAGGAGGGGGCGCACGCGCCCGCCGTCCTCGTAGCCGACCCGCCACAGGACCAGGCCCTCGTACGGGTCCATCCCGACGCGGAGCGACCACTTCTGCCATCGGATCAGGTTGTCTTCGACGATGAAGCTCGGCCCGTCCGGCTGGGTGATGTCCAGCGGACGCAGGTCGGTCCGCATCGGCCCGTTGTCCTCGGGGTAATAGCTGCCCGACGTCGGCGGGATCGGGGTCACCCCGTAGTCCGCTACCTCCAGAACCTCGCCCCGACCCATGTCCACGAAGGCGAGCAGCCCCTCGAGCGGGCGGGCGTACCCGTTGTCCTCCTTGGACTCACGGAGGTAGGCCGAGGCAGCGGGTGATCCGCCGTCCCTCCTCGTGGGGGAGGCCGAAGGCGCCGGCGGGCCAGGGATCGATCTGGACCAGAGAACGGTCCACGACACCCCGCCGGTCCAGCGCCGCGTTCCACTCCGGATGTGCCTGCAAAGCATGGATGACGGCGATGGACTCCTCAATCTGGAGCGCCGGCCGTACTCCCGGCACGACCTCCCATCGGTCGATCTCCCCGCGGGTGACCGACACGACGACCTCCACCACGTCGGCTCGCGGACCCTGGAGCAGGACCATCCTCAGCTGGCGGTCGACCGCCACACGATCCCCGCGGTCTGCCGTGCGCACGGTCTCCTTGGACGGTTCGAACAGCCCGACGTAGGCGAAGCGGATGTCCCCGGGCGGCACGGAGGCCCTCCCGGAGGCCAGGACCACCTCGCGTGCCGCGGCGATCTCGTCGCCGGTCAGGCGCGCCAGGGGGTGCACAGGGGGAGCGGTGGGCATCCCGGTCGATGTTATGCGGCCGCCCGACGACGGCCCTCTACCATTTCCGTCGCCGCTCGAACCAGGAGGACCGCATGCAGGACGCCCTCGACCGTGCCACCCACAGCGCACGTGAGCTGGCCCGGCGGATAGGGGTCGATCATCACGACGTCCTCGTCGTCCTGGGCACAGGGTTGTCGGGAGCGGCCGAGATCCTCAGCGACGGCGGGGACCCGCTCCCGCTCGACACCTTGCCCTTCTTCCCCCAATTCGGCGGGGCCGGCCATCGCCCTCTGGGCTGGTCCGTGCCGATGGGCGACCGCCGGCTGCTCGTGATGGGTGGTCGCTGCCACCTCTACGAGGGGCTCGGGCCGGCCGCAGCGGTCCATCCGGTGCGCACCGGGATCGCCGCCGGCTGCTCCACGGTGATCCTCACTGCCGCGGCCGGCTCGGTACGCGAGGACCTGGCGGCAGGCTCCATCGTCGTGGTCGAGGACCACCTCAACCTCACCGGGCAGAGCCCCCTGGAGGGGCCGGCCTTCGTCGACCTGGTGGACGCCTACGCCCCGGCGCTCCGCTCCGTCGCGCTGGCGGCGCCCGGCCCGGCCGCGTCGGTCGTGGCGTCGCACCCGGGGGTCTACGCCCAGGTGCACGGCCCGCAATTCGAGACGCCGGCCGAGGTGCGCATGTTGCGGTCAGCCGGCGCGGACGTCGTCGGCATGTCCATGGCCATCGAGACGATCGCCGCCCGTCACGGCGGTGCCGAGGTGCTCGGGCTCGCCCTCGTGACCAACAAGGCCGCGGCGTCTGGCATCCTGACCGATGTGGCCGCGATCTCGTCCGTCGGAGTCGGGGCCGCGCCGGACATGGCCTCGGTGGTGCGCCACGTCGTAAGCTCTCTCCCGTGACCAGCCCGGTGGCGCCTGCCGGCGTCGACCACGTCGCCATCAACGTGCCAGACGTGCCCGGGGCGATCGCCTTCTACACCGAGAAGCTCGGCCTGGTCCAGAACTCCACCCGGCCCGACTTCGGCTTCGCCGGCGCCTGGCTGGACACCGCCAGCGGCCAGCAGGTCCACCTGATTGAGCTTCCGGCCCCCCCGAACGTCGGCCAGCACTTCGCCCTCGTCTTCGACGACCTCGACGCGGTCGTGGGTGCGCTCCGGGAGAGGGGGCTCGAGGTGACCGATCCGGTCCCCGTCGGTGGCACCGGGAGGCGCCAGGCTTTCACCTCGGACCCCTGGGGAAACGGGATCGAGCTGCACCAACGGCCCTGAGGGCAGACCTGGTCACGAGCGGTCCTTCTCCCCCGTCAGCTCCTTGACGAAGAAGTCCACCACGAGGTTCTCGATCTCCTTCGGTCCGGGCTGGCCGCCCGGCTCGTCGAGTCCGTGGCCACCCCCGTGGACGACCACGAGGGTGGTAGGCACCTGTGCGGCTTCGAGCGCGTCGGCCAGCGCCACCGACTGTCCCAGGGGGACGATCCCGTCGTTGTCGGCGTGGACGATGAGGAAGGGCGGGTCTCCGGGCGAGACGTACGTGATGGGGCTGGCGGCTTTGAGGGCTGCCGGCAGCTCGTTCGCCGGGACGTGACCGAGGAGCGACACGAAGTTCGCCTTGACCAGACCCGGACCGCCCTCGTCCTCCAGGGCGACCAGATCGGACGGCCCGGCGAGGTCTGCCACCGCCTCGACGTGGCTCGACTCGTCGGGGTAGTCGCCGGTGTCCCAGCCGGCCGAGGGCGGTGCGGTTCCGACCAGGCTGGCCAGGTGGCCACCTGCACTGTGCCCCCAGACGCCGATCTCGTGCGGGTCCACGTGCAACGCCTTCGCGTTCGCCCTGAGGTAGCGCACCGCGCACTTGGCGTCGACGATCTGCGCCGGCCACGGCTCCTCCGGCCCCAACCGGTAGTTCACCGCCATCGTGACGAATCCCTGCGCGTTGAGGGACTTCCCGATGTCGTCGATGATGAAGCCGCCGCTGGTGTTGTCACCCTGAATCCACGACCCTCCGTGCAGGTACACCGCGGCCGGGGCTGCGGTGCCCGGGTGGTCGGGCTCGGTGATCTTCGCCGTCTGCTCGTGGCAATAGGTCACCGTCGTGGATCGGCCGGGCTGGACCGCGGGCGCCGCCTCGTCGGAGGGCGTCGAGTCTCCGCACCCGGCGAGCACGACGGCGAGACCGAGGGCGGCGCCGGCGAACCGCATCCACCGCGCCCTCATGGTCGCAGCTTTCCACGGTGGCGCAGCAGAACGGGACCTCACGATGGGACCTGCCGTTCCAGTGGTGTCACCGCCGGACGGCCCGGCCTGTTGCCTTCTCGCGACGAATGGCACGGGCTCCAAGTCCTGCTCTCGGTGGAAGAATTGCGCAATGGCTCTTCTCAGTCTGGTCACGCTCGTCGTCGAGAGGTACGAGGATGGCATCGAGTTCTTCGTCGAGAGGCTCGGTTTCGATCTCGTGGAGGATTCTCCGGCCGTGACGAACGACGGACGGCCGAAACGATGGGTCGTCGTGCGTCCGCCCGGAGGTCAGACCGGACTCCTGCTCGCGCAGGCCGATGGCGAGGACCAAGCTTCGGTAGCGGGACGTCAGGTGGCGGGTCGTGTCGGCTTCTTCCTGCGAGTTGACGACTTCGATCAGGCCTACGACCGCATGGTGTCGAGGGGGGTCGAGTTCGTCACGCCTCCACGCAACGAGCCCTACGGCAGGGTCGCGGTATTTCTGGACGTCGCCGGCAATCGTTGGGATCTGCTCGGGCCCGCCGAAACACGACGCCCGGTTGCTGCAGCCGGGCCCGGCTCCGGCCCTTGACAACAGTTCACCGGGCCTATTGCCGCGAGATCGAAAATGACAGAATCGTCGGATGATTCGGCGGAGGGCGGGGCGTTCCAAGCTTCTCGTCGGACTGGTCCTGATCACGCTCCTGGCCGTCGGCGAGCAGTCCCTGGGGCCGATCCCGGTGAACGCGTCGCAGCCCCGTTCTGGTTCTGCCGGAACGATCTGGCTCTGCCGTCCCGGTGAGGCACCCGACCCGTGCACCGCCTCACTCAGAACGACCGTGATAGGGAGCAACGGGTCAAGGCACATCGTCGACTACACACCGGCCGCAGATCCGCCGATCGACTGCTTTTACCTGTATCCGAATGTCAGTACCCAGGAAACGGCGAACGCAAATCTGGACATCGACCCCCAAGAGACGGCCATCGCCGAGCTCGAGGCGTCGCCATTCTCACAAGACTGTCGCGTGTACGCGCCGATGTACCGAGAAGACACCGGCAGGGATCCCCTCGATCGAAGCGCGGAGCAGATCACCGAGAGAAGCGTCATCAGTGCCTGGCATGACTACTTGGCGCACTTCAACCATGGGAGAGGGTTTGTCCTCCTCGGTCATTCCGAGGGTTCGTACCAGATCGCCGGCGACCTGTTGGGAGCCATCGACCGGACACCTGCGGTTCGAAGGCTCTTCGTGTCCGCCGTCATCACCGGCGCGAACCTGCCGGTGTTCAAGAGCGGATTCGGGCCGCTCAAGACGATCGGCCCCTGTCGAACGGATGCTCAGACCGGATGTGTCGTCGACTTCAACGCCTTCTCCGAGGCTCCTCCGCCCGACACCGTCTTCGGGAAGCAGGTGCCTTCCACCCTCGATGGCCACGCCGTCGAGACTGTCTGCACGAATCCAGCGTCCTTGGGCGGCGGCGCGGGCACCCTCATCTCCATGTATCGCATCCGACTTCCGACACAGGAGGTGGCCGGCAGTTCGAGCGAGGGCGTCCTCGCCGGCGCCACTCCGGTGGTATCGACACCGTGGGTCGAATACGACGATCAGTACACCGGAGAGTGCGTGACGAAGGACAGCGCACACATACTCATGGTCCTTGCCGGGCCGCATGCTCCGGCTTTCACCACCGACCCGTATCCCGATGCGCGCTGGGGTCTGCACGTGGACGATCCAAACCTTGCCATGGGCAATCTCGTCAGGATCGTCCGATCGGAGGCGATGTCGTACGTCGAGGCGAGCGCGCCGGCACCCCCGACCTGACGGACCTCGGACGGATCAGAGAGCCCACGATCGAACCTGGGCTCAACCCGCCTCGGCGGAGTTAGCCGGCGAGGACGCTGACGTTCTTGCGACCCCGGCGCTCCCCGAACTTCACGGTCCCGTCGGCGGTGGCGAAGAGCGTGTCGTCGCCGCCCCGACCCACGTTGGCCCCGGGGTAGATCTTCGTCCCGCGCTGGCGCACCAGGATGGCGCCGGCGGACACCGCGGTGCCGTCGAACTTCTTCACCCCGAGGCGCTGCGCGTTCGAGTCGCGGCCGTTGCGGGTGGAACCGCCACCCTTGGTCTTGGACATGTCTGGCTCCTCAGCCGGCCGCCGAGATGGCGGTGATCTCCAGTGTGGCGTAGTGCTGGCGGTGGCCCCACCGCCTCCGCTGGTTCGACTTGGACTTGTAGGTCATGGCGTTGATCTTCGGGCCCTTCTCCTCGCCGACGACACGGGCCGTGACCGTGGCCCCGGCCAGTTGCTCGGGCGTGGCCAGCACCGTGTCGCCGTCGACGATGAGTACCGGCTCCAGCGAGACCTCGGCCCCTGTGGGCTCCCCGAGCAGCTCCACGCGGACGCGCTGGCCCTCGGCCACGCGCTCCTGCTTTCCTCCGGACTTGATGACGGCGTACACGAGGCGGAGATCCTAGCGCAGGGCCGAGTCGTCGAGGGTCACGCCCCTGCCCCCGCAGACGGCGCACTCGGTGGAGAGCGTTTCGAGCAGGCCCTCGGACACCCGTTTGCGGGTCATCTCGACCAGACCCAGCTCGGAGATGTCGAAGACCTGGGTCCGTGTCTTGTCGCGGCCCAGGGCGCTGCGCAGGGACGCCGCCACCTTGTCCCGGTTGTCCCGCACCTCCATGTCGATGAAGTCGATGACGATGATGCCCCCGATGTCGCGCAGCCTCAGCTGGCGGGCCACCTCCTCGGCCGCTTCGAGGTTGTTCCGGAAGACCGTCTCCTCCAGATTCGTCTTGCCGACGTTCTTGCCCGTGTTCACGTCGATCACGGTCAGCGCCTCGGTCCGCTCGATGATCAACGACCCCCCCGACGGGAGCCAGACCTTGCGGTCGAGCGCCTTGTGCAGCTGCTCGTGGACGTGATAGCGCTCGAAGATGGGAAGTCCCTCCACCTCGGGGTCGTAGTACTCGACCCGATCGGAGAGCTCGGGGCTGACCGCCCGCACGTAGTCGCGCACCTGCTCGAAGAGGGCGGGGTCGTCTATGACCACCCCCCGGTACTCGGCGTTGAGCTCCTCGCGCAGGATGCGCACCGAGAGCTCGGGCTCGCGGTAGAGCAGGCCCGGGGCGTCGGAGCGCTTCGCTTGGTCCTCAATGGCGTTCCACTGGCCGAGCAGGGACTCCACGTCACGCCGGAGCTCGTCCGCCGAGACACCCTCGGCGGCGGTGCGCACGATCATGCCGTGGCCCGGGGGCTTGACGTCGTCGATGATGCGTCGCAGCCGGCGGCGCTCGGTGTCCCCGAGCCGCTTGGAGATCCCGAACGCGCTCGAGTTCGGCACCAGGACGGCGAAGCGCCCGGGGAGCGAGACCTCCTGGGTGAGGCGGGCGCCCTTGGCCCCGATGGGGTTCTTGGTGACCTGGCACAGGATGGTCTGGCCCGCCTTGAGCACGTCCTCGATCCGGGGCTGCTGGGCCGAACCGCCTTCGATGTCCTCCGTGTCGTAGCGGACGTCGCCCCGGTAGAGCACTGCGTTCTTGGGGATCCCGATGTCGATGAAGGCCGCCTCCATGCCGGGCAGCACGTTCTGCACCCGGCCCCGGTAGACGTTTCCGTCGATCTGGTTCGTGTCGTCGGCCGCCCGCGACACGTAGTGCTCCACCAGGGAACGGCCCTCGAGCATGGCGATCTGGGTCATCTGGGGCTGGACGTGCACGCAGACCAGGTAGCGCCCGACCTGCTTGGAGCGACGTTCCCGCGGGGTCCGGCGACGGCTCCTCGACCGCCGCGCTCCCCCGTCGGCGTCGCCCGGGGCGGTCGCGTCCTCGGGAGCCTCCGCCGCCGCGGCCGGGGGTCGGGGCTCCGTGGGCACGGCCGCGGCCGCCGGCTCCGCGGCCGCCTGTGCCTGGGCCTCTGGAGGCCCGGCCGGGGTCGGCGGTGCGGGGCGGGTGTCCCCGATCTGGGGCTTGCGGCGTGGGGCGGGGCGCGGCGGGGCCGCGGGGTCAGGGGTGCCCGCTGCCTCCTGGGCGCGACCCTCCGGGGCCTGGGGTGTTTCCGTCTCGGACATGAGGGAGGACCCTCCTTGCGTACTGTGTCGCGGCGGCGGTCCCGAGCCCGCCGAGCGGCAGCGGCTCGAACCGGACGCCGTCGCGCTCGATCCATTGGTGCGTTCTGCAGGCGCGTCCCGGCGTTCCCGCGCCCAGGGCGACGATCAGGTCGCCCGGCCGGACACCACGCGGATGCGTGGCCAACTCGGCCCGGAGGCGGCCCTCAGGGTCCGCCACGGAGAGCCCCAGGATGGCGGGGCGGATGTCGTCCTCGGCCGGACGGCCCTTGCGCTCTCGCCGTACGACGAGGGAGGGAGCGGCGAGCAATCGCTCGACCCGCTCCACCAACTCCTCACCGTGCACTCCGAGCACCTCCACGTCCCAGTCGCACGATCCTACCTCCTGCTGGAGCGATCCCCCTGACCACTCGACCTCGGCGGCGGCCTGGACGTCGATTCCGTCGGGCAGGAGCGCGCTCATCAACCCGGGGAGCGCGCCGGGGCCCGGCTCTCCGGGGTCCGGCGCCTCCAGGCGCACGTCGAGGTACTCGCCTGCGGACTCGCACCCGGTCGGCAGGGCCAGCCCGAAGCTCAGCAGCGGGTGCGGCGAGAAGCCCTGGGACCAGGCCACCGGGAGCAGGCTGCGGCGTAATGCCCGTTCCCACATGCGGGCGACGTCCCGGTGGCTGGTGAAGCGGATCTTTCCCGTCTTGGCGAAGCGAAACCGAAGGCGGCGTCGCCCGTCAGCCACGGCTCCCCAGGCGGACCGGGATCCGATGGCCCAGGCTCAGGTCCTGGCCCGTCCCCTGGCTGCCGCCCGCCGGCGGCACGGGCGATGCCACCACGTGCTCGAGCCCGAGCCCGGTGCAGGCGCCGCAGTCGTAGCACGGGGTCCAGCGGCAGTCCTCCACCGCACCGCCTTCGAGGGCCTCCTGCCAGTCGGTCCAGAGGAAGTCGCGGTGCAGACCGGCCGAGATGTGGTCCCAGGGCAGCGCTTCGTCCTCGCCCCGCTCGCGGTGGCACACCTCGTCGTAGCTGAGCCCCTCCGCTTCGAGCGCCTCGGTCCACGCCGAGAGGTCGAAACGCTCCGACCACTCCTGGAACGTGCCCCCGGAGCGCCAGACCCGCTCGACCACGGCGCCCATCCGGCGGTCCCCCCGGCTGGCCAGTCCCTCGGCGACCGAGGCCGCCGGATCGTGCCAGCGCACCGTGAGGCCGCGGGTGCGGCGCGCGGCGTCGCGCAGCAGGGCCACCTTGCGCTCGAGCTCGGCCGCGGTGTCCTGGCCGAACCATTGGAACGGCGTATGGGCCTTGGGCACGAACCCGCCGACGGATGCCACCACGGTCACCGAGGGATGATGACGCCGCCCGATCTCGACGCAGCCCGCGCCCAACTCCGCGATGCCGAGGACGTCCTCGTCGCGCTCGGTCGGCAATCCGATGAGGAAATACAGCTTGACCCGCCGCCAGCCCTGGCTGAATGCGGCGTCGACCGCGCCGTAGAGGTCCTCCTCGGTGATCAGCTTGTTGATCACCCGGCGCATCCTCCACGTGCCGCCCTCCGGGGCGAACGTGAGGCCCGTGCGGCGCACGGACTGAATCTGCGCCGCCGTGGCCACGGTGAACGCATCGACGCGCAGCGAGGGCAGGCTCACCGAGACCCGACCGTCGTGGCCGGGGTCCTCCATGACGTCTCGCACCGTGTCCTCAATGCCCGAGAAGTCGGCCGTCGACAGGGAGGTCAGCGCCACCTCGTCGTGCCCGCTCCACTTGAGCCCCGACCGCACGAGCTCGCGCACCTGCTCGGCGGGGCGCTCGCGCACGGGCCGGGTGATCATGCCGGCCTGGCAGAAGCGGCAGCCGCGGGTGCAGCCGCGGAAGACCTCGACGTTCAGCCTGTCGTGCACCACCTCGGTCAGGGGCACGAGCGGTCGCGCCGGGTAGGGCCAATCGGCCAGATCGGCGACGGTGCGCTTGTCCACCTGCGCCGGGACGCCGGCGTCGACCGGACGCGTCGCCACCAGACGTCCGCCCGCGTACTCGGGTTCGTAGAGCGCCGGCACGTACACGCCCTCCAGCGCGGCCAGGTCCCGGCGCAACCCGTCGCGCGACCGCTCGGTCTCGGGCCGGGCCAGCCAGTGGCCCACCACCTCGGTCACCTCGCCGGCTGCCTCCTCCCCGTCCCCGAGCACGAAGGCGTCGACGAAGTCGGCCAGCGGCTCGGGGTTGAACGCGCAGTGTCCGCCCGCGACGACCAGCGCGTCCCCGGGGCCCCGGTCGCTGGCGTGGAGCGGGAGCCCGGCCAGGTCGATGAGGTTGACGACGTTCGTGTAGACGAGCTCGGCCGACAGGTTGAAGGCCATGACGTCGAACGCGGCGGCCGGCAGGTGCTGCTCCACGCTGAAGAGAGGCACCCCCGCCTCCCGCATGGCCTCCTCCATGTCGACCCACGGCGCGTAGGAGCGTTCGGCCAGCGCGTCGGGCCTCTCGTTGAGGATCTCGTAGAGGATCTGCAGCCCCTGGTTGGGCAGCCCGATCTCGTAGGTGTCGGGGTAGACGAGGAGCCAGGCCACCCGTCCCGGGCCGTGCTCGGGATAGACCGCGCCCTGTTCACCGCCGATGTAGCGGGCGGGCTTCGACACGCCGGGCAGCAGGCGCTCGACCTCGGGCCAGATCGTCTCCATGGGCCAATGAGCCTACGATGCTCAGCCGCCGTTCCCGGCCGCCGTCGTCGCGGTGGTCGTCGGGGCGCCCGCCCCGGGCGGGGCCGGCGCCGTCGTGGTGGTGGTCGTCGGCGTCCCGAGAGGCAGGTTCGTCTTCGGGGCGGCCTCGCTGGCCGGGTGCGCCGCCGTGGGGGTGCTCACGGTCGGGCTGACCGCGTTGGTGGCGATGTAGTCGAAGATGTTGCGCACGAGCGGCGCCGCCGCCTGGGCGCCGTAGCCGCCCTGGTCGATCACCGCCAGCACGAGGTACTGCGGGTTGGGGTTGGGTCCGTACGCCACGAACCAGCTGTTGGGCTCGAGCTTCTGCCCGTTCGGCCCCAACCCGTTCGAGGCCGTGCCCGTCTTGCCGGCCAGGTTCCACGACGTCGGGAAGCCTTGGAAGTCCTGGGCGGCGGTCCCCTTGGTGATCACGCCCTCGAGACCGGTGAGGATGGCGGCGTAGTTGGCCGGGGAGATGGTCACGTGCCCCGTCACCTGGGGCCGCAGCTTCTTGACCACCCGGCCCGTGGTGGGGTCCACGATCTCGTTGGCCACCTGCGGCGCATACCGCGTGCCGCCGTTGGCGAACGTGGCGTAGGTCACCGCCTGCTCTATCGGTGTGAGCACCGTTCCGCCTTGCCCGAACGCCATCTCGATGTTGTTGCCGGTGTACCACGTCGGCGGGTTCGGGAAGCCCTTCGGCGCAATGGCGTGGAGGTGGGCCTCCGTCAGGTAGCTGTCGACGCGCCCTTGGGCCTCCCCCGGCAGGTCGATACCGGTGATCGTCCCCTCCCCGTACGCGGCGGCCTCGTTCTGAATCGGGTAGTCCCCGTAGGTGGCGCGGTCGTTCCAGAACATGTCGCCGAGGTTGTAGAAGAACGAGTCGCTCGACACCGTGAGCGCCCCGGAGACGTCGTAGATCCCCCCGCTGTCGCCCGGGTCGTCGCTGAGGACGCAATTGGTGTCATTGGTCACACCCGGCGAGGGACACCCGGGGATCCTGAAGCTGCCGGTGTCGTCGTACGGCGTGGTCGGTGTGATGAGCCCGTCCTGCAACGCCGCCGTCGCGGTGACGAGCTTGAAGGTCGACCCGGGCGTGTACAACCCCTGGATGGCCCAGTTGTTCTCGGCCTGGCTGGCCTGCAGGGCGGCGAAGTTGGCCTCGGAGATGCCGCCGACCCACTCGTCCAGGTTGTACGTCGGGTACGACGCCATCGCCAGCACCTGGCCGTTCTGTGGGTTCATCACGATGACCGCGCCGTTCGGAGCAGGCGGGATGCGTCCGTCCACGGCGTCGACCGTCTGGCGGTCGGACAGGATCTGTTGCTGAAGGTAGTTCTGCACCTCCGCCTGCAGGCCTGCGTCGAGGTTGAGCACGACGGTGTCGCCGCTCTGGGGAGCGGTCGTGCTGAGCGTGCCGACGACGTCGCCGTGCACGTCGACCGCGAGCGCCTGGCGGCCCGCGGTGCCGCGCAGGTACTGCTCGTACTGCGCCTCGATGCCCGACAGGCCGATCTGGCTGCCTTGCGTATAGCCGTCGTTGGGGTGCGCGGCCAGAAAGCTCGGCGTGATGTTGCCCGAGAACCCGAGCACGTGGGTGCCGATGGTGCCGCCCTGGGGGTAGCTGCGCTGCGTCACCGTCTGCGCGCTGACCCCGGGGTACTCGCTCTGGTGCGTCTGGAGGAACTGCACCGTCGCGGTCGAGACGCCCACCGCCACCGGTATGGGTTCGTAGGGGCTGTACTGCTTGTTGTTCACCGCTGTCTTGACCTGCGCCGGCGTCTCGCCCACCAGCGCGGCGACCATCCCGATGATCGCCGGGTTCTGGGCCGCCTCGCTCTGCGAGAGCAGGATCTCCTGCTGGGGAATGTTGGTCACGAGCACCGTGCCGTCGCGATCGACGATCTCGCCGCGCGGCGCCGGGATGCTCACCACCCGCACCTCGTTGCGCGTCACGGCCGCGGCGTACGTCTTGCCCTCGAGCACTTGGAGCGTCCACAGCCGCAGCCCGAGCACGCCGAAGAGGACGAGCACGATGAGGCCGACGATGTACAGCCGTAGGTTCGGCCGCGATTCCTCCTCCTCGGGCGAGCCGACCAGCGCGCCCACATGGACGCCCTTGCGCGGGCGCATGCGGGGCTGGCGGGCCTCGGAGCGCCAGGCCGACCGTCGCGGCGACCTGGTCGAGGGCTTCGGGTGGACCCGGTCACCCCGGATGGGGTGGCGCAAGGTGCGCTTCACCGGACCGCCGTCTCGGTCTGGGACCCCACCGGAGACCGCCGGTTCGACGTCCCCGCCAGGGCCCAGCGCATCAGGGTGTAGACGACGGGGCCCAGCACGACGCTCGACACCCCGACCACGACGACGAGCGCCCCGAAGTTCACCCTCACCATCTGCTCTTGTCCCACGATCGCGCCGAGCACGGCAAAGAGCATGTCCGCTGCGACGCTCCCGGTGAACGTGGCCACCGGCCTCGGCCACCAGGCCCGGGGGTCCGCCGACGTCGTGAGCGACCCCACGGCGTACCCGAGGAGGGTCGCCACCAGGGCCGAAAGGCCGAAAGGCGTGGGCAGGACGAAGTCGAAGGCGAGGCCCGACCAGAACCCGACGATGGCGCCGGTCTCGGGGCCGTCGAGCAGGGCGGCGGTGATCGGCAGCAGCCACACGATGTCGGGGTGCACGCCGTGGATGCGCAGCGCCACCAGGACGGTCGACTGTGCCATCAGGGCCAGGAAGATCACGAAAGCCAGCCGGACCATGGCGCGGGCGCTCACGACGGGGGCGCCC
>CAWGHA010000031.1:0-27829 GCA_963822265.1 uncultured Acidimicrobiaceae bacterium | reverse complement strand
AGGAGAACATCTCCATCGGGCGGGTGCGCCGCCTGACGGCCGAGCCCGGGCAGGTGGTCGACACCTACCTCCATCAGCAGTCCGGCCGGGGCGTCAACGCCGTGGCCGTGGTGATCGAAGGAGGCTCCGAGGAGCTGGCGCACGACGTCGCCGTGCACATCGTGTTCGCCAAGCCCACCTACCTGAGCCGCGACGAGGTGCCCGAGGCCGACGTCGCGGCCGAGCGGGCCACCCTGGCCGAGATCACGCGCAACGAGGGCAAGCCCGAGGCCGCGCTGGACAAGATCGTCGAGGGCCGGATGAACGGATGGTTCAAGGAGCGGGTGCTGCTCGACCAGTCCTACGTCAAGGACGAGAAGCAGACAGTCGCCGCCATCCTCGGTCGGCCCGCATCGTCGCCTTCGCGCAGGTCGTCGTCGGCGCCTGAGAGCCGAGCGGGCGCACGTGGGAGAGCCGCACCGCATCGTCCTCAAGATGTCGGGGGAGGCGCTGGCCTCTGCCGCCTCCGACGAGACGATCGACGCCGCGACGGTCGAGCGCGTGGCCGAGGAGATGGTGCGCGCCATGGACGGAGGCGGGCTCGAGCTCGCCGTCGTCGTCGGAGGCGGGAACATCTGGCGCGGGACGACGGGGGAGAGCGGCGGCATGGACCGCGCCACCTCCGACACGATGGGGATGCTCGGCACCGTCATCAACGCGCTCGCGCTCCAGGACGCGCTCGAGAAGCAGAACATGCCCACGCGCGTGTCGAGCGCGCTGTCCATGGCCGAGGTGGCCGAGCCCTACATACGGCGCCGCGCCGTGCGGCACCTCGAGAAGGGTCGCATCGTGATCTTCGCCGCGGGCATGGGCAACCCGTTCTTCACGACCGACACCCCGGCTGCGCTCCGTGCCGCCGAAATCGGCGCGGAGCTCCTGTGCAAGGGAACCCATTCGGGGGTGGACGGGGTCTACTCGGCCGATCCCAAGCTCGACCCCGAGGCGACCCGCTACGACGAGATCTCGTTCATGGAGGTGATCAGCCGTGACCTGCGGGTCATGGATCTCACCGCGATCACTTTCTGCAAGGACAACGACCTTCCGATCCGGGTGTTCGACCTCATGATCCCGGGCAACATCGTTCGCGCCCTCGGCGGCGAGCAGATCGGTACGCTGGTCCGCTGATGGAAGAGGACGACCTCGCGGGCCTGGTCAAGGAAGACACCAGGGACAAGATGGGCAAGGCCATCGACCACGTGCGGGCCGATATGGGCAACGTGCGTACCGGAAGGGCCTCCTCCGCCCTGATCGAGTCCCTGTCGGTCGACTACTACGGCACGCCGACGCCCCTGCGCCAGCTGGCCGGGTTCAGCGTTCCCGACGCCATGTTGCTGGTGGTCTCGCCCTACGACAAGGGGTCCCTCGGGGCGATCGAGAAGGCGATCATGGCCTCCGACCTCGGTATCAACCCGAGCAACGACGGGACCGTCATCCGCCTGGCCTTCCCGCCCCTGACCGAGGAACGCCGCAAGGAGCTGGTCAAGGTCGTGCGGCACAAGGCGGAGGAGGGGAGGGTTGCCGTGCGCAACCTGCGCCGCTCCGGGCGTCACGAGCTCGAGGGTCTGCAGAAGGACGGGGAGCTCTCGACCGACGAGCTCGAGCGCGTCGAGAAGGACTTGGAGAAGATCACCCACGAGCAGGTCGCGCTCATCGACCAGCTGCTGGCGCAGAAAGAGCGCGAGCTGCTGCAGGTCTGAGGAGGGCAATGGTCGATCGCGACGGGGACCTCTTCGGGGGCATTGAGGGCACCGAGGAAGCGTGCCGACGCCGACGGAGGGCGCCCACGCCCGGCGGCGTCCCTACGACGAGGAGCTGCCCTACGACGAGGAGCTTCCCTGGGACCTGAACCGTGACGACGTGACGGTCTCCGATTCGGGAGCCACGCCGCACCGGCTGACGGCGTGGAGGAGGAGCCGCCCGGCTACCACTCGGGCCGGGTCCGCATCATCGGCGCCGAGCCGGCCGGCGATACCGTCCGCGAGGTCACCGGGCCGGTGGTGGACGACCACCCCGACCTGCTGCACTGGAACGACGCCCCGACGGGACAGGTGCCGGCCGTGCTCGACCGCGGCGACGGCGAGGACCAGGCCATGGCACCGCCCGCCTGGCGCGAGGAGGACACCGACTGGGAGGCCCACGAGGAGCTCTTCGAGCCCTCCATGCTCTCCGACGACCTGCCCGCCGTGGGCGCCCTCCTCCAGGACTCCGGGCCGGAGGCCGACGTGGAGCGCCAGCCGTGGCATTTCGCGCCCGACGACACGTTGGTGATCATCCCCGAGCCCGGCGACCTGCCGGGGGAGCCGGCGGAGGACGAGGCCGTCGCGGAGCCCGAGCCGGTCTCGGTGGCCCCTCCGGACGTGGCGCCGGCGACCGGCCTCCGCCGCCGCGTCCGCCGCCGCGGCGTCCCGGCTCAGCCCTCCCCAACCGCCCGAACCGAGGACCCGCGCCGACGCGCACCTCGCGCTCGGGCGCGATCCGCCCGCACCGGCAACGTCAGCACGGCCAGCACGGGCGGGCGCGACATGCGCGTGGCCGTCGGCTCGGGCGTGGTGCTCGGCATCATCGCCCTGGCCTGCTTCGCGGCGGGAACCGTCGCCACCATGGTCATCGCCAGCATCGTCGTTCTCCTGGCGAGCGCCGAGGCCTACGCCGCCTTCCGCCGTTCGCACTACCACCCCGCCACCTTGCTCGGCCTCGTCGCGGTGCTGTCCCTCATGATCGAGGCGTACAACAAGGGTGCGGCCGCGCTGCCGCTGGTGACCGTGCTGCTCGTGGCGGGCTCCTTCGTCTGGTACCTGGCCCGGGTGGAGCCGGCGGCCGAGCCGGTCGCCGGCATCAGCTCGACGGTCTTCGTCTACGTCTGGGTGGGCGTGTTCGGCTCGTTCACCGCTCTGCTGCTCGACCCGAACGTCTTCCCCGACCGCCACGGCATCGCGTTCGTGCTGGCCGCGGTCATCGTCACGGTCGCCGACGACATCGCTTCGTTGCTGGTCGGTTCGGCCATGGGCCGCCACCCGCTCGCTCCGTCCATCAGCCCGAACAAGAGCTGGGAGGGGCTGATCGGGGGAGCCCTGGCTGCCATTCTGGTGTCGGTCGTCGTGGTCCACTTCATCCATCCGTGGACCGTGTCCAAGGCGCTGGTCTTCGGTGATCGTGGTCGCCGTGGTCGCGCCGTTGGGCGACCTCAGCCAGTCGATGATCAAGCGCAACCTCGGGCTCAAGGACATAGGCCGCCTCCTGCCCGGGCACGGCGGCGTCCTCGACCGTGTCGACGGCCTCCTCTTCGTCATGCCGGCCACGTACTTCGTGGTCAAGGCGCTGAACCTCGGCTGATCCGATGCGAACGGTAAGCCTGATGGGCTCGTCGGGCTCGGTCGGCACACAGGCCCTCGACGTGGTCCGCGCCGAGGACGACCGCTTCGTGGTCCACGCCCTCGGGGTGCAGCGATCGACTTCGACGCTCGTCGCGCAGGCGGCCGAGTTCCGTCCCGCCATCGTGGTGGTGGGCGACCCGGACCTGGCCCCGGCCGTGCGCGCCGCGGTGCCGGCGGGGACCGAGGTCCTGGTGGGCCCCGAAGGGATGGCCGAGGCGGCGCGGGGGGCCGACGTGGTCCTCAACGCGGTCGTCGGCTTCGCCGGGTTGCCCGTGACGCTCGCCGCGCTCGAGGCGGGGCGGCGGTTGGCGCTGGCGAACAAGGAGTCGCTCATCGCGGGCGCCCCGGTGGTCCAAAAGGCGCGACGGACCCCGGGCGCCGAGATCGTCCCCGTCGACTCCGAGCACTGCGCGCTCCACCAGTGCCTGGCCTCGGTCGACGGGACCAGCGCCGTGGCCCGGCTGCTGCTCACCGCGTCGGGAGGTCCGTTCCGTGGCTGGCCGGCCGAGCGGCTCGGCTCGGTCACGGTGCAGGACGCACTGGCCCACCCGACCTGGTCCATGGGCCCCAAGATCACGGTCGACTCGTCGACGCTGATGAACAAGGGCCTCGAGGTGATTGAGGCCCACGAGCTCTTCGGCATCGACTACGACCGCATCGAGGTCGTCGTGCACCCCCAGTCGGTCGTGCACTCCATGGTCGAGCTGCGCGACGGGTCCACCCTCGCCCAGCTCTCCGACCCCGACATGCGCCTGCCCATCGGCTACGCACTGGGCTGGCCCGACCGCGCGGCCACCGCCTTCGGGTCGCTCGACTGGACGAGGCCTCGCGAGCTGACCTTCGAGCCGCCCGATCGCGCCGTCTTCCGGTGTCTCGACCTGGCCTACGAGGCCGGACGGCACGGGGGTTCCGCTCCGGCCTGGCTCAGCGCGGCGAACGAGGTCGCGGTGGAGGCCTTCCTGGCCGGCGCGCTGTCGTGGGACAGCATCGCCGACGTGGTGGCCGAGACCCTCGAGTCATGGCGAGACGGCGAGGTCGACGACGTCGAGGCGGTCCTGGCCGAAGACGCAGAGGCCCGGGCCACGGCCCGCCGACGTCCTGGCGCGACGTCAGGCCGCGGGTGGTGCCCGGTAGCGTTGGCGTCGCCATGACGCTCACCGAGCAGCAGGCCCCGGCGGTCCCCACGCCGCACGACGACGGACCCGGCCAGGCCGGGAGCGCCCGCCGCGTCCTCCAGTTGATCGCTCGCGTTGGCGCTGCTCACCGCGGTGTTCGTGCTGCTGGGCTGGGGAGACCTGCTCCTCTTCATCGCCATCCTCGTCGCCATCGTGATGCTTCACGAGCTGGGTCACTTCGCCACGGCGAAGTGGGCCGGCATGAAGGTGACGGAGTACTTCGTGGGCTTCGGACCGCGGCTGTGGTCCGTCCGCCGGGGCGAGACCGAGTACGGCGTCAAGGCCATCCCGGCCGGCGGCTACGTACGGATCACCGGATTCACCTCCACCGAGGAGGTGGCGGAGGAGGACGAGCCGCGCGCGTACCGCAACCAGCCCTTCCACCAGCGCATCATCGTGGCTTCGGCCGGCTCGGCCATGCATTTCCTCATCGCCTTCGTGCTGGCTCTGGTCCTGGTCGTCGGTTTCGGGACCGCCAGCAACAACTACACCGTCTCCTCGCTCGAGCACTGGAGCGGGGTGGCGACGACGCCGGCCATGGCGGCCGGGCTCCGGCCGGGGGACACCATCGTCTCCGTCGACGGCAGGTCCTTCTCGAACCCGAACTCCATGACCGACGCCATCCGCGACTCGGTCGGGCCGGCCCCTGGTCCTCGGCGTCGAGCGCGGCGGTCGGCTGCTCCGGCTCACGGCGACGCCCGACAGCGGGAAGGGGATCACCGCCGACGGCCAAGCGCTGTCGAACAAGGGCTATCTGGGCATCGAGATTCAGCAGGCGACCCGCTCGGTCGGCCTTGCCGGCGCCGTCCCCGCCTCCTTGGCCACCTCTGGCACGTGGCCGACCTGAACCTGACCGGCCTCGGGCAGACGTTCTCGCCGCACGGTGTCGCCTCGGTGCTCCACGAGGACACGAACGCCAAGGCCGCGACGGCCGCGGCCGACAACCCGGGCTCGGCGCCGCGGCCGGTCTCCATCATCGGCATCGCCGGACTCGGGGTGGACGCGCAGCATCGAGGGACTCGCCGCCGTGTTGGCGCTGCTCATCGCCATCAACATCGTCTTCGGCATCTTGAACATGCTGCCGATGATCCCGCTGGACGGCGGGCACGTCGCGATCGCGGCCTACGAGTGGATCCGCACCAAGAAGGGCCAGGTCTACTACCGCGCCGACATCACGAAGCTGTTCCCCGTCGCCTTCATGTTCCTCGCCTTCCTCGGCCTCTTCGTCCTCTCGGGTGTGTTCCTCGACATCACGCACCCGATCCAGTATCCATAGGTTGCTGTGGAGCTCTCGCCGTCCCTGCTCTCGCCGCGCCGTCCCACCCGGAGGATCACGCTGGGAGGTGTGGCCATCGGCGACGGCGCACCCGTGACGGTGCAGTCGATGACCACGACGAAGACGGCCGACGTCGACGGCACCCTGGCCCAGGTCTACGCCCTGGCCGCGGCGGGCGCCGACATCGTTCGCTGCACCTGTAACGAGCAGGCGGCCGCCGAGGGGCTGGCCCACATCGTCCCTCGCTCGCCCGTCCCCATCATCGCCGACATCCACTTCCACCACGAGATGGCGCTGGCCGCCCTCGAAGCGGGGGTGCACGGCCTGCGGCTCAACCCGGGCAACCTGCGCAAGGAAGCGGAGATCAAGGAGGTCGCGACGGCCGCGCTCGACCGCGGCGTGCCGATCCGCATCGGGGTCAACGCCGGATCGCTGCACCCCGACCTCTACAAGAAGCACGGTGGTCCGACTCCCGAGGCGCTCGTCGAGTCGGCGCAGAACGAGCTGCGCCTCTTCGAGGAGGTCGGCTTCGACGACGTGAAGATCTCCGTCAAGGCTTCCTCGGTGGCGCTGATGATCGCGGCCTACCGCCTGGCCTCGGAGACCTTCGACCACCCGCTCCACCTCGGCGTGACCGAGGCCGGCCCTCCGCCCGGTGGGCTGGTCAAGGGAACGGCGGGCATCGGCGCCCTGCTGGCCGAGGGCATCGGCGACACGATCCGCTATTCGCTGACCGCCGATCCCGTCGAGGAGGCGCGGGCCGGCCGCCAGCTGCTCGAATCGCTCGGGTTGCGCGAGCGCAAGGGGCTCGACCTGATCGCCTGCCCGTCGTGCGGCCGGGCCCAGGTCGACGTGATCGCGGTGGCGAACGAGGCCCAGGCGGCGCTCGAGAAGCTGAACCTGCCTATTCAGGTCGCCGTCATGGGCTGCGTGGTCAACGGACCCGGCGAAGCCCGCGAGGCCGATCTCGGCATCGCCGCAGGCCGGCAGAAGGGCCACCTCTTCATCCGGGGCCAGATCGTGCGCGTCGTGCCCGAGGCCGAAATGGTGACCGCACTGGTCGAGGAAGCCGAGCGGCTGGTCGCCGAGGGCGTCGAGGCCCGCATGGCGGCGGCTGACGCGGGCGCGGCCGCCGAGGCGGAGGCGGACCGGCAGGCGCTGCTCAACACCACCGGCGTGGACCCGAACCACACCGCCGAGAAGATCGAGATCATCCGCCGGCATCACGAGGAGTAGGCCCTCGCGTCGAGGCCGGGAACCTCGCCACCGTCGCCAAAGGCACGTGAGATCTTCCGTCGTAGTCATCGTCCCCGACCGACCCTCCGGCGGCCGACGCGCCTGACCGGCGCCGGGGCCGGTCCGGCCGACCACTAGCCTGCGCAGCCGTGGCCAAAGGCGCCGTCATCTCGCGAGCGGAGGACTTCCCGCGTTGGTACCAGGAGGTCGTCGCGGGCGCAGAGATGGCCGAGAACGGCCCGGCGCGCGGCACCATGGTCATCCGGCCGTGGGGTTACGGCATCTGGGAGCTGATGCAGTCCGAGCTCGACCGGCGCATCAAGGAGGCGGGCGCGGAGAACGCGTACTTCCCGCTCTTCATCCCCGAGTCGTTCCTCAAGCTCGAGGCCGAGCACGTCGAGGGCTTCGCCCCCGAGCTCGCCGTGGTCACGCACGGCGGCGGCAAGGAGCTCGAAGAGGCGCTCGTGGTGCGGCCGACGAGCGAGACCGTGATCAACAGCTTCTTCGCCAAGTGGGTGCAGAGCCACCGCGACCTGCCGCTGCTCCTGAACCAGTGGGCCAACGTCGTCCGCTGGGAGCTGCGCCCCCGCCTCTTCCTGCGCACGACCGAGTTCCTGTGGCAGGAGGGGCACACCGCCCACGCCACCGAGGCCGACGCACGGGCTTACGCCTTGCGCATCCTCAGCGACGTCTACCGCGCCACCATGGTCGACGTCCTCGGCATCCCCGTCTTCACCGGCCACAAGACGGCGCGGGAGCGCTTCGCCGGCGCGATCCGGAGCTGGACCTGCGAGGGGATGATGGGCGACGGCAAGGCGCTCCAGATGGGGACGAGCCACGAGCTCGGGCAGAACTTCGCCCGTGCCTTCGGCACCACCTACTCCAACGCCGACGGCGCGCTCGAGTACGTGTGGCAGACGTCGTGGGGCGTCTCGACCCGGCTGGTGGGGGCCCTCGTCATGGGCCACGGCGACGACTTCGGCCTGCGGCTGCCGCCGGCGCTCGCTCCGGCGCAGGTGGTCGTGGTCGTGGTCAAGGACGAGCCCGCGGTGGGCGCCGCCGCCGCTGGCGCTGGCCGCCGAGCTGCGCCAGGCCGGGCACCGGGTGCGGGTCGACGACCGGACCGACACCAGCTTCGGCCGCCGCAGCGTGCACTGGGAGCTCAAGGGCGTACCGGCGCGGGTGGAGGTCGGCCCGCGCGACCTGGCCGAAGGCAACGTCACGCTCGTCGTGCGCCACACGAGGGAGAAGCGCACCGTGCCGCTGGCGGGAGCGGCCGCCGAGGTGGCCGACGCGCTCCGCACCGTGGGAGCGGACCTCCTGGCCGAGGCGACGGCGTCGCGGGACGCCCGAACCACGGACGTCGCCTCCTTGGAGGAGGCGGTGGAGGCGGGTGAGATCGGCTTCGCCCGCGTCCGTCTCGGTGCGCTCGGACCCGACGGGGAGGACCGGCTGGCCCGGCACGCCCTGACGGTCCGCTGCCTGCAGCGTCCCGATGGCTCCCTGGCCGAACCAGGGGACGACGAGGCCGACCTCGTGGCCGTGGTGGGCCGCTCCTATTAGCGGACGCTTGCTATAATTGACGTCAGCTGTCCATTTACAGAATCAGTACCTCGTAGAAAGCGTGGGCTGCGGCCCACGCTTTCGCTTTGCGGGGGCGAGGCCGAGAGAGTCGAGAAAGTGGAGAGGAGGTGACAGCGTTGACCGATCGTGACATGGACCTCGAGGGCGCGCTGTTGCCCGTGCTACAGGCGCGCGGACTCGACCTGGTCGACGTCGAGGTGCACGGCGCCAGCCTCACCGTGTACGTCGACAAGGACGGCGGCGTGGGCCTCGATGAGCTGGGCGACGCCACCCGCGAGGTCTCGGCGGTCCTCGACGACATCGACCCCATAGCGGGCCGCTACACGCTGTCGGTCTCGAGCCCAGGGCTCGAGCGCCGGCTGCGGACGCCGGCCCACTTCGCTCGCGCCCTCGGGGAGACCGTCACGGTCCGCCTGGACGCCGGCACGGACGACGTCCGACGGGTGACCGGCACGCTGGAGGCGGCAGGGGAGGACGGGTTCACCCTGGCCTCTCCCGAGGTGCCAGGCGGGACGATGGAGATCGACTACGGCCGGGTCGAACGTGCCCGCACGGTGTTCCAGTGGGGACCCGAGCCGAGGAGAGCGACGAGAGAGAAGGTGAAGCGGCCATGAGCAAGACCAACTTCGAGTTCCTCGACGCGTTGGGCCAGATCGCGCGCGACAAGGGGATCTCGGTGGAGACCCTGCTCGACGCGCTCGCCAACGCCCTGGTCGCCGCCTACAAGCGCCGCCCCGACGCGGCGGAGGAGGCGGTGGTCACCATCGACCCCGACTCGGGGGAGATCCGCGTCTACGGCCAGGAGCTCAACGAGGAAGGCGAGGTCGTTCGCGAGTGGGACGACACCCCCAACGACTTCGGGCGCATCGCGGCCCAGACGGCCAAGCAGGTGATCCTCCAACGCATCCGCGAAGTCGAGCGCGACATGAAGTACGAGGAGTACGCGGGTCGCGAAGGCGACATCGTGACCGGGATCGTCCAGCAGACCGACAACCGCTACACGCTCCTCGACCTGGGCAAGGTGGAGGCACTGCTCCCGCAGGCGGAGCAGGTCTCCTACGAGCGCTACGAGCACGGGACGCGGCTCAAGGCCTACATCGTCGAGGTGCGAAAGACCACCAAGGGCCCGCAGATCGTCGTCAGCCGCACCCACCCCGGGCTCATCAAGCGCCTCTTCGAGCTCGAGGTCCCGGAGATCGGGTCGGGCGTGGTGGAGATCAAGGCGGCGGCCCGCGAGCCGGGGCACCGGACCAAGATCGCCGTCTGGTCGAACGACCCCAACGTCGACCCGGTCGGGGCGTGCGTCGGCGCCCGGGGCTCGCGGGTGCGCATGGTGACCAACGAGCTGCGAGGCGAGCGGGTCGACGTGGTCCCGTTCTCGGGCGACCCGGTCGAGCTCATACAGAACGCGCTGGCGCCGGCCCGGGTGCGCGAGGTGCGCCTCGACGAGGAGTCGGGCACGGCGACGGTGATCGTGAGCGACTTTCAGCTGTCGCTCGCCATCGGCAAGGAAGGCCAGAACGCGCGCCTGGCCGCTCGCCTGACCGGCTGGCGCATCGACATCAAGAGCGAGACCCAGTTGGCCGAAGAGGAGGCCGGCGGATACGGCGACCAGGAATGGGCCGAGGGCGAGTGGGTCGAGGACGAGAGCGGCGACCTGGTGTGGAAGCCCGCCGAGGGCGGTGAGGCCATGTCCGCCGCGGAGTGGTCGCACCAGGCCGAGGACACCGGAGACGTGACGGCGACCGCCTCCGAGGCCACCGGCGACGGAACGGCGACCGCCACCGAGGCCACCGGAGACGGAACGGCGACCGCCTCCGAGGCCGCTCCTCCGGGCGGCGTGACCGAGGAGGCCGAGGCATAGCGCCGAACCGGACCTGCGTCGGCTGCCGCACGGCGCGGCCGGCCGAGCGTCTGGTCCGGGTGGTCCGCCGACCCGACGGCACCCTCGCGGTCGACCGCCACGGGCCGGGGCGGGGCGCCTGGCTGTGCGACGGCTCGGTGGCGTGCCTGGACGACGCAGTGGCCCGGCGCCGGTTCGACCGTGCCTTCAGGGCATCCGTCGAGCCCGGGGCGGCGCAGCGGCTGCGCGTGGAGCTGGGAGGGTCGTGGGGGCGCCTGATGGACGATGTGCGAGGATAAGGGGTCGGGTTGACGCCGGGCCCCGAGAGGAACGAAGGACGAAGAGAGCCACTTGCCAAAGAAGATTCGCGTCTACGAGCTGGCCAAAGAGCTAGGCCTTACCAACAAGGAGGGTCTCGAGCTGGCACTATCCCTCGGGATCGGGGTAAAGAGCCACTCCTCCTCCATCGAGGACGCGCAGGCGGATCGCGTCCGCCGCAAGGCCGACGCCGAGGGGCTGCGCCGCCCCGTCCAGCCTGAGGAGCCGGCACCGGCCGCCAAGGCACCGGCGAGGTCCGAGACCGCTCGCGCGGCGGGAACAGCCGCGGGCGCCGGGGTGGCCAAGAGGTCCGTCGCGGCCTCGAGCGCCGGAGCCGTCACCAGCTCGAGCCCGGCGAAGAAGGCTCCCGCACCGGTGCGCAGCGTCGCCGCGTCCGCTCCCGGGACCGTGGGTGCCCCGACGACCCCCGGCCCGCGCCTGATCACCAGCCGGCCGACGAGCGCCCCGCCGCGCGCTCCCGAAGGTCCGCCGAACGGACCGCCCGCGCAGCAGGTCCCAGCGGCCAGGGCTGTGGACACGGCGGCCCCGCCCGCCCCGCCTGCGGCACCGGCCCCGCCCGAGCAACAGCGGCCCATCTCGGCCGATCTGCAGCGCCCTGCCCTCCCCGAGCAGCAGCGGCCCGCCCCGCCCGAGCAGCAGCAACGGCCCGCCCGCCCGCCCCTCAGCCCGTCGGGCAGGCCCGTCCCGCCCCCGCCGTCGCCGCGCCCGCCGCTCGGACCGAGCGGCCGGCCGATCCCGCCGCCGCCAGGCATGGGTGGCCGCCGGCCCGGCACGGGAGCGCCTTCCTCATCCGGCACGCGGGCACCCGGCTCTTACCCTCAGCGCACCGGTGGGCGACCCGCGGGCGGCGCCGGCCGTCCCGGCGGTGGAACCTCGGGCGGCGGCTACGGCGGCCGTCCCGGTGGCGGCTTCGGCGGCCGCTCGGGTGCGGGCGCACCTGCGGGCGCACCGCCCGGAGCCGGTCGCGGCGGCCTGGCCGGACGTCGGCCACCCCAACGCCGGTCCCGCCGGCGCCGGCGCAACGTCGAGGAGCTCGAGCCGACCCAGCTGACCACCTATCAGCCCTCGACGGCACCCGTACCCGAGGGCGAGATCATCATCGAGCGGGGCTCGACCGCGCGCGACCTCGGCCCGAAGCTCAACCGCAGCGCGGGCGACATCGTGCGCTTCCTCCTGCTCCAGGGCGAGATGGTCATGGCGACCCAATCGCTCACCGACCTCATGATCGAGCTCTTCGCGGCCGAGATCGGTGCCGACATCCGGCTGGTCGACCCCGGCGAGGAGCAGGAAGCCGAGCTGCTGGCCCGCTACTTCGAGGACGACGAGGAGGAGGACGAGGCCGACCAGAGACCGCGGCCGCCCGTGGTGACCGTCATGGGCCACGTCGACCACGGCAAGACCCTCCTGTTGGACCGGATCCGCTCCTCCAACGTCGTGGCCGGGGAGGCCGGCGGCATCACCCAGCACATCGGGGCCTACCAGGTGGACTGGCGGGGCCACCCCATCACGTTCATCGACACGCCGGGCCACGCCGCCTTCACGGCCATGCGCGCCCGCGGCGCCCAGGCGACCGACATCGTCATCCTCGTGGTGGCCGCCGACGACGGCGTCATGCCGCAGACGATCGAGGCCATCGACCACGCCAAGGCGGCCGACGTGCCGATCATCGTCGCCGTGAACAAGATCGACCGCCCCGACGCCGACTCTGCCCGGGTGCTCCAGCAGCTGGCCGAGCGCCAGCTCGTGCCCGAGGCGTGGGGCGGCGACACCATCACGGTCGAGGTCTCGGCCCTCCAGGGCACCGGGATCGACGAGCTGCTCGAGCAGATCGTGCTCGTGGCCGAGGTGGAGGAGCTCACGGCCCGCGTCGAGGGCGAGGCGCGGGGGGTGGTGCTCGAGGCGAACCTGGAGGCCGGGCGCGGCCCGGTGGCGACCGTGATCGTGGAGCAGGGAACCCTGCGCGTCGGCGACCCCGTGGTGGCCGGCGCGGCATGGGGCAAGGTCAAGGCGCTCGTCGACGACCAGGGCGACCACATCAAGGAGGCGCTGCCTTCGACGCCGGTCCAGGTGCTCGGCTTCTCCGAGCCCCCGCAGGCGGGGGACGAGCTGCGCGTGGCCAAGGACCTCAGCCGGGCCCGCACGCTGGGTGAGGCCCGCGCCCAGCGCTTCCGGCTGTCCGGCCACAAACCGGTGGCTGCCGCGGCCGGAGCGCGACTCGAGGACCTGTTCGAGCAGATCTCGCGAGGCGAGACGGCCACGCTCAACATCGTGCTCAAGGCGGACGTGCAGGGCTCGCTCGAAGCGGTCACCGAGTCGCTGAAGCGCCTCGAACGCGACGACGTGAAGCTCAGCTTCGTCCTCCGCGGTGTGGGCGGCATCACCGAGAACGACGTGCAGCTGGCCGCCGCCTCCAACGCGACCATCATCGGCTTCAACGTGCGCCCCGACAAGCGCTCGCGCGAGCTGGCCGAGACTTCCGACGTCGAGATCCGGACCTACGAGATCATCTACAAGCTCCTCGAGGACATAGAGGCGGCGATGCTCGGCATGCTGACCCCCGTCTTCGAGGAGGTCGTCACGGGCGAGGCCGAGGTGCGCGAGGTGTTCCGGGTTCCCCGAGTCGGCGCGGTCGCCGGTTGCTACGTCCGCGACGGGCGCATCACCCGCGGTTCGAAGGTGCGCTTCCTGCGCGAGGGGACGGTCATCTGGAAGGGGGCGATCAACTCGCTGCGACGTTTCAAGGACGACGTGCGCGAGGTGGCCGCCGGCTTCGAGTGCGGCATCGGGCTCTCCGACTTCCAGGACCTCAAGGAAGGCGATGTGATCGAGACCTACGAGGAGCGCGAGATCGCGAGGAGCTGACGCGTGAGACGGCGCACGGCGACGTACCCCCGCGCGTTGCGGGTCAACCGGGTGTTGCGGCAGGTGGTGGCCGACGAGATCGAGCGGCTGGCCGACGCCGACGAGCGAATGCGGATGGTGACCGTGACGGCGGTCGACACCGCGCCCGACCTTCGCACCGCGGTCGTCTACGTCGCCACACTCGACCTGGAGGCGTCCGAAGCCCTGGAGGAACGGCGCGGCCACCTGCAGCGGCTGATCGGGTCGCAGACCACCATGAAGCGCACGCCGCGGCTCACCTTCAAGGCCGATCCGGCCATCGCCGCCGGCTCCAGGGTGGAGGAGCTCTTGCGGGGTCTGCAGACCGAGTCGGGGTCGGCCGGGGCCCGAGGCGGGGGGGAGCCCGAGGACGAGCGGTGACGGTCAACGGCCTGGCCGTCGTCGACAAGGAGGCCGGCTGGACCTCGCACGACGTGGTGGCGCGCTGCCGGCGCCTCTTCGGCCAGCGCCGGGTGGGCCACGCCGGCACGCTCGATCCCGACGCCACCGGGATCCTGCTGGTGGGCCTCGGCCGCGCCACGCGGCTGCTCCGATTCCTGACCGCGCTCCCCAAGACCTACGTGACCGACATCGTGCTCGGCACGGCCACGTCGACGCTCGACGCCTCGGGCGAGGTGACCGGCACCTACGACATGAGCCGTGTCACCGACGTCGAGGTCCGCCGGGCTGCGGCCGCGCTGACCGGCGAGATCGAACAGGTGCCGCCCATGGTCTCGGCGGTCAAGGTGGGCGGGCGTCGCCTGCACGAGCTGGCCCGCCAGGGAGTCGAGGTCGAGCGACCGGCGCGGACGGTCACCGTCTGGCGCTTCGAGACCGAACCGGTGCCGGGCCGCGCCGGCGTGTACCGCGCCGAGGTGGAGTGCTCGTCGGGCACCTACGTCCGCGTCCTGGCCCAGGACCTCGGCCGGGCGCTCGGGGGTGGCGCCCACGTGGACCGCCTCCGGCGTACCCGCATCGGCTCCTTCGACGAGTCCGAGGCCCGTCCCCTCGACCGGCTCGGCCCCGACGACGTCCTGACACCGGCCCAGGCCATGCGCGACCTCGAGGCCGTCACCGTCGACGCGGCGTCAGCCGCCTCGGTGGCGACCGGACTCCCGCTCGACCGGGTGCCGCTCGGAGCGGCGGGAGAGGGTCCCTGGGCGATCGTGGACGAGGAGGGCACCCTGCTCGCCGTCTACGAGGCGACGGGCTCGGACCGCATCCGGCCGGCTGTCGTCCTCGGTGCGGGTTGAGCGACGACTACCCTCAGGGCGCGATGCCAGGACCAGGAACGGCCGTCACCATCGGCGCCTACGACGGCGTGCACCTCGGGCACCGGGCCCTGCTCGACGACCTGACGGCGCGGGCGGAGGCTGCCGGCCTGTCCACGGTGGTGGTCACCTTCGACCGGCACCCGGCATCGGTGGTGCGGCCCGAGTCGGCGCCGCAGCAGCTGACCAGCCTCGAGCAGAAGCTCGAGCTCCTCGCGGCGTGCGGCATCGACCGTACCGTGGTCATCCCCTTCGACGAGGCCAGGGCGGAGGAGTCGGCCGAGGACTTCGTGACCGAAGTGCTCGTCGACGAGCTCTCGGCGCGGCTGGTCGTGGTGGGGGAGGACTTCCACTTCGGCCACGGGCGGCGGGGCAACGTCGAACTGCTGCGCCGGCTCGGCGCGGAGCACGGCTTCGACGTCGTGGGGGTGGGCCTCACCGGCGACGGCGGCGAGGCGGTGTCCTCCACCCGGATCCGGGGCCTGGTCGCGGCGGGCGAGGTCGAAGCAGCGGCAGAGCTGCTCGGGCGGCCCCATCAGGTCCCCGGCACGGTGGTCCGGGGGGACGGACGGGGCGGTCCCCAACTCGGGTTCCCGACGGCCAACGTCGAGGTGCCCGACGACATCGTCCTCCCCGCCGACGGTGTCTACGCCGGGCTCTACCGGAGGCCGGACGGGACGACGCTCCGGGCGGCGATCTCGGTGGGACGGCGGCCCACCTTCTACGACCCGGGCACCGCTCCGGTCCTCGTCGAGGCCTACCTGCTCCACTTCGACGGCGACCTCTACGGCGAGCCGGCCCGGGTGTCCTTCACCCACCGCCTGCGCGAGGAGCTGCGCTTCGAGTCGGTCGACGCGCTGATCGCCCAGATGCGCGCCGACGTCGAGGCCACCGAGCGGGTGCTGGCCTCGGCCGATCTTCCCTGATCAGAAGCCGGCTGCTAACATGGAAGGCGGCCGGTGACCGGTTTCCCGGCCGTATCCCGACGACGTTCCGAGGTTCTTCCTTCATGCCCGACACGCAGGCCACCATCTCCGAGTACCGGCTCCACGAGAGTGACACCGGTTCCCCGGAGGTCCAGATCGCGCTGCTGTCGGGTCGGATAAACCACCTCACGGAGCACCTGAAGGTGCACAAAGGGGACCACCACACCCGGCGAGGCCTGATGAAGCTCATCGGCCAACGCCGGCGGCTGCTCGACTACGTCCGCAAGAACGACGTCGGGCGCTACCGCTCCATCATCAGCCGTCTCGGCATCCGACGGTAGCGGGGCACCACCACATCCGGGCGTCTTCGGCCACTGGCTGCCAGTCGCCGGTCACTTCGAACGAGGTGGTCGACCACTGGGAACCAGACGTGGAGATGCCCCCGACACACGAGGAGCATCATGTCTGATGCCATTTCCGTTTCGGCCCCGATCAGCGGGACCGATCGCACCATGTCCTTCGAGGCCGGGAAACTGGCCCAACTCGCCGACGGGGCCGTGCTCGGCCGCATCGGCGACACCATTGTGCTCGCCACCGCCACGGCCGCCCGCTCGGTCCGGGAGGGGGCGGACTTCTTCCCCCTGACCGTCGACATCGAGGAGCGCACCTACGCCGCGGGCAAGATCCCCGGGTCGTTCTTCCGCCGGGAGGGTAAGGCCTCGGACCAGGCCATCCTGACGTGTCGCCTGATCGACCGGCCGCTGCGGCCGTCCTTCCCCGACGGCTTCCGCAACGAGATCCACATCGTGGGCACCATCGTCGGGGCCGACCAGGTCAACCCGCACGACGTGCTGGCCATCAACGCCTCGTCGGCCGCACTCATGATCTCGGGCATCCCCTTCGACGGCCCCATCGGCGCCGTGCGCATCGCCTACACGACCGACGGGGAGTGGATCCCGCATCCGAGCTTCCAGGAGGGCGAGGCCTCCACCTTCGAGCTCGTCGTGGCCGGCCGGGCGCTGACCGACGACCCCGAGACCGAGATCGCCATCATGATGGTCGAGGCCGGCGGGACCGAGAAGTCGTGGTCCTACTACGAGGAGGGCGCGCCCAAGGTCACCGAGGCCGTACTGGCGGAGGGCCTCGAGGCGTCGAAGCAGTGGATCCGCGAGTCGATCAACCTGCAGCGCGAGCTCGTCGAGGCCTGGAAGGCGGCGCGAGGCCCGATTGAGACCATCCCCTTCACGACCTTCGTCGACTACCAGCCCGACGTGTGGGCGCGGGTCGAGGCGGTCGGGACCGAGCCCATCGCCACGGCGAACCTCGTCACCACGAAGGCGGAGCGCAACGCCGCGCTCGACGCGGCCGGCGAGGAGATCAAGGCCACCCTGGCCGAGGAGTTCGCCGATCGCGCCGGTGAGGTCAAGGCGGCCATCAGGTCGTTGACCAAGAAGCTGGTGCGCAAGCGCATCGTCGAGGACGGCGTGCGGGTCGACGGGCGCGGCACGGCCGACATCCGCCCGCTCTCGGCCGAGATCGACCTGTTCCCGACGGCGCACGGCTCGGCGCTCTTCCAGCGAGGCGAGACCCAGGTGCTCAACGTGACCACCCTCGGCATGCCGCGCATGAACCAGCTGCTCGACACGATCACGCCGGTGGAGACCAAGCGCTACATGCACCACTACAACTTCCCGCCGTTCTCGACGGGGGAGACCGGCTTCATGCGCGGCCCCAAGCGGCGCGAGATCGGCCACGGCCTCCTGGCCGAGCGGGCCCTCCTGCCGGTGGTGCCGGGCGCGGACGAGTTCCCCTACACGCTGCGCGTCGTCTCCGACGTGCTGGCGTCCAACGGGTCGACCTCCATGGCCTCGGTCTGCGGTTCGACCCTCTCCCTGATGGCGGCGGGCGTGCCGCTCAAGGCAGCGGTGGCCGGCATCGCCATGGGCCTCGTCTACGACGGCGGGAACTACGTGACGCTGACCGACATCCTCGGATCGGAGGACGCCTTCGGCGACATGGACTTCAAGGTGGCGGGCACGGCCGACGCGGTCACCGCGCTCCAGCTCGACACGAAGATCGACGGGCTGCCGGCCGACGTCCTGGCCCAGGCGCTGCTCCAGGCCAAGGAGGCCCGGCTCACCATCCTCGGCGTGATGGCCGGGGCCATCTCCGAGCCGCGCCAGCAGGTGGCGGCGAGCGCGCCGAAGATCGTGTCCATGGAGATCCCGATCGACAAGATCGGTGAGGTGATCGGGCCCAAGGGCAAGGTCATCAACACGCTCCAGCAGGAGACCGGCGCCGACATCGCCGTCGACGACGACGGCGTCGTCGGAACGGTGACCATTGGAGCCAAGGACGGCAACGCGGTCGAGGAGGCGCGCCGGCGGATAGCGCTGATCCTCGACCCGCCGACCGCGGAGGTCGGTGCGACATACGACGGCAAGGTGGTGAACATCACCAAGTTCGGCGCGTTCGTCAACGTCCTGCCCGGGCGCGACGGCCTGCTGCACATCTCGAAGCTGTCGCCCCTGGCCGGCGGGAAGCGGATCAACAACGTCGAGGACGTCCTGACCCTCGGTCAGCCGGTGGAGGTACGCGTCGACGACATCGACCCTCAGGGCAAGGTGTCCCTGTCACTGGCCGGCGCCAGCGAGGGCGCGGCGGCGACGCAGGCGGCCGGCAACGGGGACGCAGCGCCGTCGCGAGCTGACTCGGCGTCGGCCCCGGCGCCCGCCTCGGCCTCGGCGCCCGCCTCGGCCTCGGCACCCGGCTCCAACGGCGTCTCCTTCGAGGATGCCTTCGAGGCCGAGCTCACCGCCGAGCTGGGGGACCTCGGCCCCGGGGCGGTGGCGGGAGACCCCGGGCGCGGCGACCGCGGCGATCGGGACCGCCGCCGGGGCAGCCGCCCTCGTCGCCGTTGATAGAGACGTCGGTCCTGCCCTGCGGGATCCGCCTGGTCACCGAGGCCATGGCGGACGTCCGGTCCGTCGCGGTCTCGTACTGGGTCGGCACCGGATCGCGCGACGAACCGGCCGAGCAGGCCGGCGCCTCGCACTTCTTGGAGCACCTCCTGTTCAAGGGCACGTCGCAGCGTTCAGCCGCGGCCATCGCCGAGGCGCTCGACGAGGTGGGCGGCGACTGCAACGCCTTCACCACCAAGGAGTACACGACGTTCTACGTCCGGCTGCTCTCCGAGCACCTGCCGCTCGGGCTCGGGATCCTCTCGGAGATCATGTGGGAGCCGGCGCTGCGGGTCGACGACATCGAGGCTGAACGCGCCGTCATCCTCGAGGAGATCCACATGCACGCCGACGAGCCGGCCGACCTGGCCGCGGAGCGGTGGCAGTCGGCGCTGTTCCCGGGCCATGCGCTCGGACGCGACACACTCGGCACGGCGTCCTCGGTGGAGGCCATGGAGCGCGACGACGTGGCCGCGTTCTTCGCGCGGCACTACCGGCCGTCGAACATGGTGGTCGCCGCGGCCGGGGACTGCGACCACGCCGAGGTGGCCGAGCGCATTGAGCGCGCCTTTGCCGGCGCGGCCGGAGGCACGGCTCCCGAGCGGACGCCGCCAGGGGACGACCTGGTGCCCCTCGACGTCGTGCGCCGGCCCACGGAGCAGGCCCAGCTCGTCTACGGCGCTCGCTCGGTGGACCGGTTCGACGACCGGCGGTGGGCGCTGGCCGTGCTCAACCACGTCCTCGGAGGCGGCCTGTCCAGCCGCCTGTTCCAGAAGGTGCGAGAAGAGCGCGGCCTGGCGTACTCGGTCTGGTCCGAACGGGCGGCCTACGCCGACGCCGGCTCGCTGTCCGTCGTCGTCGGCACGGCACCCGAGAACGTCGACGAGGTGCTGCGCATCGTCGACGGCGAGCTCGAGCTCCTCGCCGCGAACGGCGTGACGGATCGCGAGCTGGCCGTGGCCAAGGGGAACCTGCGGGCCGAGATGCTGCTCTCGGGCGAGGATTCGGGCGCCCGCATGAGCCGCCTGGGCGCGTCGATGCTCCTGCACGGCGAGGTGCTGAGCGTCGACGAGGTGCTGGACCGCGTCGACGCCGTCGACGGTCGCCAGGTGCTCGACGTCGCCGTCGAGTTCGCGCTGTCCCCGCGCGCCATGAGCGCGGTGGGACCCTTCGACGCGGACGGCCTGGCCCGGCACGTCCCCGCGATGGCCGCCCGGTAGATTCTCCGTCCATGGTCAGGGTCGGTGTGGTCGGCGCCGGCGGACGCATGGGCCAAGAGGTGTGCCGCGCCGTGGCCGGGGCGCCGGACCTGGAGCTGGCGGCTGCGGTCGACCCGGCTCACGAGGGCGCCGACGCGTGCGGGCACACCATCGTGGGCGAGGTCAACGCGCTGGGCGACCTGGGCACCGAAGTGGTGGTCGACTTCACGGTCGCGGCCGCGGCCCGTCACAACCTGGTGCACTACGCGCAACGAGGCATCCACGCCGTGGTGGGGACCACGGGGCTCTCCGACGACGACCTGGCGGCAGCGGCGCGCGAGTTCGAGGCGGGCGGGGCCAACGCCGTCGTCGCGCCGAACTTCGCCATCGGCGCCGTGTTGCTCATGCATTTCTGCCGCCTCGCTGCGCCCCACATGGACGGGGTCGAGGTGATTGAGCTGCACCACAACGCCAAGCGCGACGCTCCGTCGGGCACCGCGCTCCACACGGCCGAGGGCATCGCAGCGGCGCGGGCGGCGTCGGGAGCCGGGCCCTTTGCCGCCGACCCGACGACCGAGGTGGTGCTCGAGTCGGCGCGCGGCGCCGAAGGCCCGGGCGGAGTGCGGGTGCACGCGGTGCGCCTCCCCGGCCTGGTGGCGCACGAGGAGGTCGTCTTCGGGGCGCTCGGACAGAGCCTGACGATCCGTCACGACGCCTACGACCGGCGCTCCTTCATGCCCGGTGTCCTGCTGGCGGTGCGAGAGGTGAGCGCACGACCCGGGCTGACCGTCGGGCTCGAAGCGCTGCTCGGCCTGTGAACCCGGCGGTGCGCGACCGTCTGCTGCAGGCCACCTACGACTGCGTGGCGCGCTGGGGCATCAACAAGACGACGGTCGAGGACGCGGCGACCGAAGCCGGCGTGTCGCGTGCGACGGTCTACCGCTACTTCCCCGGCGGGCGCGACGAGCTCATGAGCGCGGTCGTGGGGTGGGAGTTCGCCCGGTTCTTCCGCCGCCTCTACGACGAGGTGCACGACGCCGAGACCCTCGAGGAGGTCATGGAGCGGGGTCTGCTCTTCGCCCGCCGGGCCCTGCTCGACCACGAGGTGCTCCAGCGGGTCCTGGTGACCGAACCCGAAGTGCTGTTCCCCCGTCTGACCGTCGAGGCGACGCAGGTCCACACCGGTATCGCCGCCTTCCTCATGCCGTACCTGGAGCGTCACGGGATGGCACCCGGCCCCGACCGCGACGCGGCGGCAGAGTTCCTCTCGCGCATGGTGCTGTCCTACATCGCCTCCCCGGGCCGCTGGGACCTCGAGGACGCCGGCCAGGTGGCCCTGTTGGTGCGCTCGGAGCTCCTGGCCGGCGTGCGATGACGGGCGAGCCGCTCGGACCCGGGTCTCCGCCCGAGCCGGCGCCGCCGCTCCCGGCGTGCGCGCGCCACCCCGAACGCCAGGCCTCGGTGCGCTGTGCCCGCTGCGATCGGCCCATCTGCACCGAGTGCATGGTGCACGCGCCGGTGGGCTGGCAGTGCCCGGACTGCACGGCGGCCGGGGCGCGGCGCTCGCGTCACGTGCCGGCCTTCACCCACACCAGCCCGAATCGAACCGGCGTGGTCGGCGCGACCAACCCCACGCCCGTCGTGCTGGCCATCGTGGCCGTGAACGTCGTCGTCTTCGTGCTCGAGCGCTTCGGCAACAACCTGTCGTTCATTGAGCGTTACGCCATGGAGCCCGACCTCGTCCACCACCAGGGGCAGTACTACCGGGCGGTGACGGCGATGTTCCTCCATGCCGACTTCCTCCACATCCTCTTCAACATGATCGCCCTGATCATCGTGGGTCCGGCGGTCGAGGTGCTGCTGGGCAAGGCGCGGTTCATCGCGCTCTACCTCATCGCCGGGCTCGGTGGGAGCGTCGGTTCGTACCTGCTCGGCCCGCACAACGAGTACGGCATCGGGGCCTCGGGTGCGATCATGGGCGTCCTCGGCGCCTACGTGGTGATCGGCTTGCGCCGGCACCTTCCGGTGGCGCCGGTCGTCGGGCTCTTGGTGTTGAACTTCCTCATCGGCTTCAGCGGCAACATCGACTGGCGGGCGCACCTCGGCGGATTCGCCACCGGCTGCCTGCTCGCTCTTCTCTACGACTATGCCGGCGGGCTGCGTGACCGCGGCCAGGCGTTGGCGCTGACCGTCGGGGGCAGCGCCGTCGCCGTCGGCGTGCTCGCCCTGCTGATCACGTCGGTGTCGCCGGGGCACGTCAATTGGTCCTGAAACTGGTCCTGAAACGATGGGGCCAGAAACAGGGGGAGGACTCCGTGTTTTGGCCGGGGAGCGAGGCGGGTGGAGGCGACGTACCGGCTCGTCGATCTGGCCACACCGCGCTCTACACTCGTCGTCGTGTCGAATGCAGTCGCCGTCACTGCACTTGCAGTGTCCTTCGTGTCCTTCGGTGTCAGTGCCTTCACCCTGTATCAGCAGTTTTGGAAGAAGGCCCATGTGTCGGTGGTGCTTGGAGAGTATGCGTATCTCGCGTACTTGAGGGAGAAGAAGGGGATTGAGATCACTCCTGCGGTCACGCTCCTCAACGACGGTGCCAGCGACGCCACCATCACGCGTATGACCGGCCACATAGAGGTGATCGGCGGCTCATGGGAGACGTCGATTTCGTGGCTCTACTACGTGAACACGAAGGCGCCGCAGCCCGATTATTGGGGCACGCGTCTGGAGGTCGAAGGTGCGGCAAGCGCCATCGTCGTGCCGGATCGCCAGGCCATTACCAAATGGATCAACTTTACGAGTGAGTTCGTCGACGAGGCCTTTACCGTTCCCGTTGGTGAATACCGTCTGGAGCTCTCTCTCGACGGACCTCACGGAAAGAAATACTCTTCGCGCCCGTACCACTTCTTGATCTCCGCTGATGATCAAATGGACCTGGAAAACCGTTGTGTGCCGGACCAGACCGGTGCGACAGGAACACATGCGATCCAGCTCTTGGAGTTGACCACGCCGGCGGCGGAGCACTGGCACGCGCCGCTGCTCGCCCCGCGAGTGCGAACTCAAACTCAGTCTCAGCCCGAGGAAGACTCAGTAGATACAAGCAGTGAGAACGCACCTTCGGGTGGTTCCGAGGGCAAGAGTGGGGCTTGAGGAGCTGAGCGAGCCCGCATGGCGGGGCCTCGGGTGCTAGCCGGGGTCGAGGTCCGACCCCTCAACGGGCCCAGGGCGAGTCGTCGCCACGATCGACCAGGTTTCGCGAGGACCTCTCACGCCTCCTGCGCCCAGTCGCTGAGCGGGTCGGGAAGCTCGGGCTCCGCGTCCTCGAGTTCGGCCCGACGCGCCTTCCGCCGACTCGCCACGGCGAAGGCCACGGCTGCGGCGGTGTGCCTGAATCCGGACCGAATGGTCCATCACGGTGCCGGGAAGGCCTTCGAGTCCGAGGCGGGTGGTTGACACTGAGACAAAAATCGCCCTACTGTTTCAGCAGTGGGTGCTTCCGTGACGTCCGTCGGCCCGGCGCGGCGCGCCGGGCGGGATCGGGTCGTGCGCCATCTCGGCGCGGACGACCGATCCTCGACCCGCGTCCGCATCGTCGACGGCGCCTTACGCTGCTTGGCTCGCCAGGGAGTGGCCAAGACCACCGTCGACGACATCGCCCGCGAGGCCGGCCTGTCCCGTGCCACGCTGTACCGAACCTTCCCGGGCGGGCGTGACTCCGTTCTCGGCGCGGTCGTCGAGACCGAGTCGGCGCGTCTGACCTCGGCCCTCGCCGTCGCCATGGGCGAGGCCGAGGACCTCGAGGACGTGCTTGTGGCGGGGATGGTCGAGTCGACGCGGCGGCTGCGGTCACACGCGGCCCTGACCTACCTGCTGACCCACGAGCCCGGGGTGATCCTGCCCCACCTGACCTTCGCCGAGCTCGACCGTCTCCTCCTCGCCGCCGGAGACGTGGCCGCGCCCTTCTTCGCCCGCTGGCTCCAACCGGATCAGGCCTCCCGCGCCGCCGAATGGGCGGCCCGCATCGTGCTGGCCTACCTCTACGAACCGGAACCCTCGGCCGACCTGGCCGACCCGGACGAATGCCGCGCGCTCGTGCGCGCCTTCGTGCTGCCGGGCATCCTCGCTCTTCTCGTCCATCCGTCCGACCCAGAAACCACCAAGGGGGCAGTGCCATGACGACACTCGACAACGATCAGGACCAGCTGCGGTCCAACCTGGAGCTGATCGGCCGGGACAAGATCGACGACCTCGAAGCGGTCCTCAGCTTCGTCGGCCGCTACGACAAGGAGGGGCGTCACCGGGTCCAGGACACCTGCCCGGCCGAGTTCACGTGGGACTACCGCAAGGGCGCCAAGCCGAAGCTGGACAAGCTCTACGAGAAGGCGAAGAAGGCGCAGTGGAACGCGCAGACCGACCTCGACTGGTCGATCGAGGTCGACCAGGAGCGGGTGGTCATCGCCAACGCAGAGGCCAATCCGGCCCAGCAACGGTTCGACGAGAGCCGCGTTGGTGGGCACGGTGCTCGAGAAGTGGGACGAGAAGCGCTGGATCGAATTCGGGATCCAGAACCAGAACTGGATGCTGTCCCAGTTCATGCACGGCGAGCAGGGAGCGTTGCTGTGCACGGCCAAGATCGTCGAGACGGTGCCGTGGATCGACGCCAAGTACTACGCCGCGACCCAGGTGATGGACGAGGCCCGCCACGTTGAGGTGTTCTCCAAGTACCTCGACGAGAAGCTCTCGGGCCACTACCCGATGAACGCCCACCTCGGAATGCTGCTCGACGACATCGTGGCCGACTCGCGTTGGGACATGACCTACCTCGGCATGCAGATCATGGTGGAGGGACTCGCCCTGGCCGCCTTCGGGTTCATCCACATGATGACGACCGAGCCTCTGCTCAAGAAGCTTCTGCGCTACGTCATGGCCGACGAGGCGCGCCACGTCGCCTTCGGGGTGCTCAGCCTGCAGGAGTACTACCAGGAGCTGAGCGCGGCCGAGCTGCGCGAGCGCCAGGAGTTCGCCTTCGAGGCGGCCATCCGCATGAAGGACCGCATGGTCATGCAGGAGGTGTGGGAGCGCATGGAGGTGCCCACCGCCGACGTGGTCACGCTCATGAACGCGGGACCCGAGCGCGACGACTTCCAGATCCTCCTGTTCTCCAAGATCGTGCCCAACCTCAAGAAGCTCGGGCTGCTCGACGCGGCGGACGGCTGGCTGCGCCAGAAGTTCACCGAGATGGGCGCCATCGCCTTCGAGGACTGGACCGACTCGACCGAGGAGGAGGACGCCTTCGCGGACGGCTCCCCGGCAGAACGCCAGGTCGCATGAGCGTCAGCCGAAACCGCTGGTAGCGTGAGGGGGCGATGAGCCCCGAGCCCCGATTCGGGCGGCTGGTCACCGCGATGGTCACCCCGTTCGACGACGATGGCGCACTGGACCTCGGCGCGGCAGCCGAGCTGGCCCGGTGGCTGGCCGCTCACGGCAGCGACGGCCTGGTGCTCAGCGGGTCGACCGGCGAGAGCTCGGTGCTGACCGACGACGAGAAGGTGTCGCTGTGGCGGGCCGTGGCCGAGGCGGTCACGATCCCGGTGCTGGCCGGCAGCGGGTCCAACGACACCGCCCACTCGGTCGCCATGACCAAGCTGGCGGCGGACTCCGGGTGTGGACGGCGTGCTGGTGGTCACTCCCTACTACAACCGGCCCTCCCAGGCCGGCCTCTACGAGCACTTCCGCGCCGTGGCCGAGGCCGCGGGCGACCTCCCGGTCGTGCTCTACGACATCCCCGTCCGGTCCGGACGGCGCATCGAGACGCCGACCTTGCTACGGCTCGCCCGCGAGGTGCCCGCCGTCGTGGGGTTGAAGGACGCGGCCGGCGACCCTCCCGCCACGGCCCACCTGGTGGCGCAGGCGCCGGCCGGGTTCGAGGTCTACAGCGGCGACGACGTCATGACGCTGCCGCTGCTCGCCGTCGGCGCGGTCGGCGTGATCAGCGTCGCCGCGCACTGGGCCGGCCCCCAGTTCCGACAGGCCCTCGACGCCTTCTTCGCCGGCGACGTCGCCGGCGCCGTCGCCGCCAACGCCGAACTGCTCGATTCCTTCGACTTCGAGTCGAGCGCGGACTATCCCGAACCCGCTCCCGGCCAAGGCGGCGCTGCGGGCGCTCGGCCTGCGGGTCGGCCAGTGCCGGCTGCCCATGGGCGCGGCGACGCCCGAGCTCGACGCCATGGCGGCGAAGATCATCGACGCTCTCGGTCCACCGGTGGTCACGCCACGCTTGGCTGAGAGGAGGCCGAAGCCGGTCCGGGTGGTCTTCCTGGGCGGGCTGGGGGAGATCGGCCGGAACTGCGCCTGCGTCGAGGTCGAGGGCCGCATCGTGATCCTCGACTGCGGCATCATGTTCCCCGACCCCGACATGCCCGGCGTGGACCTGGTCCTGCCCGAGTTCACCTACCTCTAGACCGCAAGGACCGGGTCGACGGGATCGTCCTCACCCACGGCCACGAGGACCACACCGGCGGACTCGCCTACCTGCTGCGCGAGCTGCAGGTGCCGATCTACGGCTCCGAGCTGACGGTGGGGCTGGCCCGCCACCGGGTGGAGGAGGCCGGGCTGGCCGGCCGGACCGAGCTTCGTCGTGGTGCGCGACGGCGAGCGCGTGCGCGTCGGCGCCTGCGACGTCGAGTTCATCCCGGTGACCCACTCGGTGCCCGAGGCCATGGCCATCGCCTTCCACACCCCCCAGGGCGTGATCCTCCACTCGGGGGACTTCAAGCTCGACCTGCAGCCCGTCGACGGCCGGCGCACCGACCTGTCGCGCATGGGCGAGCTGGCCCGCACCGACGGGATCCGCCTGCTCCTCTCGGACTCGACCAACGCCGAGGAGCCGGGCTTCACCGAGTCCGAGTCCGTCGGTCGGCGTCACGCTGCGCCGGGTCTTCGCCGCCCAGCCCGGACAAGCGCATCGTGGTGGCCTGCTTCGCCAGCCACATGCACCGGGTGCAGCAGATCATCGACGCCGCCATAGCCAACGGCCGCAAGGTGGCCACGCTCGGGCGCTCCATGGGGAAGAACGTCGAGCTCGGGCGGCGCCTGGGCATCATCGCGGTCCCCGACGGCGTCCTGGTCGACATCGAGGACGTCGACTCCGTACCCCCGGGGGAGATGTGCGTGATCTCCACCGGCTCACAGGGCGAGCCCATGTCCGCGCTCTCCCTCATGGCGACCGGCGACAACAAGTGGCTGCGCATCGGCGAGGACGACGTCGTCGTCATCAGCGCCCACCCCATCCCGGGGAACGAGTGGTCGGTCGGACGGGTGATCGACGACCTGCACCGGCGCGGGGCCGAGGTCGTGCACTCGGGAGCCGAAGCGGTCCACGTGAGCGGGCACGCCCGGCAGGGCGAGCTGCGCACGCTCATGGCGGTGACCCGTCCGGAGTGCTTCGTTCCGGTGCACGGCGAGTTCCGCCACATGGTCCACCACGCCCGGTTGGCCCTGTCGATGGGCATCGACCCGGCCAAGGTGCTGCTGTGCGAGGACGGCGACGTGGTCCAGCTCGACGCCAAGGGCATCGCCCGCGAGGGCAAGGTGCCGGCCGGCTACGTCTATGTCGACGGCACGGTGGGGGACGTCGAGCACGGCGTGCTGCGCGACCGCAAGAAGCTCGCCGAGGAGGGCGTCGTCATGGTCGTGGTGACCGTGGACCGCCAGCAGCGCACCCTCAGCTG
>CAWGHA010000030.1:0-35211 GCA_963822265.1 uncultured Acidimicrobiaceae bacterium | reverse complement strand
CACCACCACCGGCGCCCGACCGAGCAGCGTGAGCTCGCGGGCGAGGTAGGGCGCGCACGCGGCGCGCTCCGAGGGATTCGGCTTGTTGCCCGGCGGCGCGGAGTGCACGGTGGCGGTGATGTATGCGCCGTCCAGGGTGAGCCCGTCGTCGCGCGAGGTGCTCATGGGCTGGGACGCGAACCCGGCGCGGAAGAGCGCGGCGAAGAGCCAGTCGCCCGAGCGGTCGCCGGTGAACATCCTCCCGGTCCGGTTGGCGCCGTGGGCGGCCGGGGCCAGGCCGACGATCACCAGGCTCGCCCCGGGGTCGCCGAAGCCGGGCACGCCGCGACCCCAATACGTTTGGCCGGCGTAGGCGGCGCGGCCGGTCCGGGCCACCTCCTCGCGCCAGCGCACGAGGCGCGGGCAGAGGCGGCAGGCCGTCACGTCACGTTGCACCGCGGCGAGCGAGTCCTTCGCTACCCGGTCGGACCCCACGGCGCAGACTCTACGATGGGCTCCCGTGCCAGCGTCCGCCCGATCAGCCGCTCCTCGCCCGGTCTCTCGCCGCGGGGGACGGCACAGTGGGCCGCGGCCGACCCTGGTGCTGCTGGTGCGGCACGGGACGACCCCGTCGACGGGCCGGCTGTTGCCGGGGCAGGCGGCGGGCCTGCACCTCTCCGAGCGCGGCCGGGAGCAGGCCGAGGCGACGGCGCAGCGCATCGCGGCCCTGACCAAGGCGCCCGCGGCCGTCTACGCGTCGCCCCTGGAGCGCACGCGCGAGACCGCCGCCCCCATCGCCCGCGCCCTGGGCGTGCGCGTGCGCAACGCCCCCGGGCTCATCGAGGTCGACGTCGGCGAGTGGACCGAGAAGCCACTGGCGCGGCTGGCGCGCAACAGGCGATGGTCGGGTGTGCATCGTTGGCCGAGCGGCTTCCGCTTTCCCGAGGGCGAGTCCTTCGCCGAAATGTCCGTGCGCGCCATGCAGGCGGTGCTCGAGTTGGTGGCCGCGCACCCGGGTGAGTCGGTCGTCGCCGTGTCGCATGCCGACCCCATCAAGGCGATCGTGGCCGCGGCTGCCGGTGTCCCCCTCGACCTCATGCAGCGTCTCGTCATCTCGCCCTGCTCGGTCTCGGGCATCCTGTTCGGCGCGGGCGGTCCGATGATGCTCACCGTGAACTCGACCGGCACGCTCGACGAGCTGGTGCCGTCGTGAGCGACGACCACGACTTCGACGCACCCGACGTGTGCACCGTGGGTGCGCTGGGCGACGTCGGTCGGCGCCTCTTCGTCTTCTACTGCCGCCAGGGCCTGACCGAGACCACGGTCAAGGTCGAGAAGCAACAGATCGCCGTGCTCTCGGGCTATCTCGGCCGCATCGTCAAGGAGCTCGGCCGCCCCGGCCATCTGCCCGACGACCTCGACTACGTCGGGACGGACGACTTCGAGTGGGTGGTGGGGACCATCGGCGTCTCCTACGACGAGGAGCTCGACCGCATCGTCATCGTGCTCGAGGAGATGGGCGTGGGCGAGGAGGACGAGGAGGACGAGGACGACGAGGAGGGCGGCCACGTGTTGCGGGTCGCGCTCAGCCGCGAGCAGGCGGCGAGCTTCGCCATCCACGCCACACGGCTGGTCGAGGCGGGGCGGCCGCCGTGCCCGCTGTGCTCCCTTCCACTGGACCCCTCGGGGCACAACTGCCCGCGGACCAACGGGCACCGCCCTCCGGCGTCCTGAGACGAGCGCCGTGGCCGACGACGGCGTCAAGCAGGTCCTGACCGAGGGCGACATGGAGGTCCACGGCCGCATCGCCGGGAGCTCGAACGCCACCATGTTGGTGACGTGCCGCCTGGACGGCGAGGAGCTGCTCGCCGTCTACAAACCCGGCCGGGGAGAGCGGCCGCTGTGGGACTTCCCCGGCGGCCTCTTCCGCCGGGAGGTGGCCGCGTACGCACTCTCCGAGTTGCTCGGCTGGGGCGTGGTGCCCGAGACGGTGGAGCGGGAGGAGGCGCCTTTCGGACCGGGGTCCGTGCAGCGCTTCGTGGACGAGGACGGGACGTCGCACTACTTCACGCTCCGCGAGGAGCCGAGGTGGCACGGCGAGCTGATGCGGCTCTGTGCCTTCGACGTCGTCGCCAACAACGCCGACCGCAAGAGCGGCCACGTGCTCCTGGCCGAGGACCGGCTCTGGGCCATCGACAACGGGCTCTGCTTCAACCGCCAGGACAAGCTCCGAACGGTCATCTGGGACTTCGGCGGCGCCCCCCTGGACCAGGCGGTGCGCCAGGACCTGGCCCGGCTGGCGCACGAAGGCCCCCCAACGTCGCTGTGCCGGCTGCTCGAGCCGGCGGAAGTGGCCGCCACCTGGGACCGGCTGGCCTGGTTGCTCGGCCTCGGCGCGCTGCCCGAGATGGTCGACGACGGGGGCTGGCCGCCCTACCCCTGGCCCCTGGTGTGAAAAGGGCCGAGATCGGGACGTCGCCGTTGCCGGAGACGAACCGCTCGAGCACGTCTCTCGAAAGACGATGGTCTAATGGGCCATGTTCTACGTTCTGGTCTTCAGCATCCTCGCGGTCGTGCTCGTGTTCGCCGGCATCACCGCGGCAACCCGTCGGCGAAGGACGTCGGAACACGAGGAAGCGCACGCGGCCCACAACGACGCCAGTCGCCGGAACCGGAAGACCAAACGAGCGCAATCTCGGCATGACAGGCGCAAGCGCCACTGACCCGTGGGGAGGTGGTCCCTCGCTCGTCGTCTCGGCCCACCTCGGGCGATGTCGAGTGCCGACGCGTGTGATGTCGGGCGGCCCGCGTCAGATGCGGTACCCGAGGTTCGCCAGCTCGCTCATGGCGAGTTGCGCTGCCACCTGGCCACCGCCGGGGGTGAGGTGGGTGCCGTCAGGCGTGCGGATGTTGACCACCTGTCCGGCGGCGTTGGTGATGAACGCGGTGTACGCACCCTGAGGCGTGCCGAGGAGGGTCCAGGTGCTGAGGTAGTGGACCGGAGGCGTCTGCTGCGCTGCGGCACGCTGGTCCAGGGTGTCGATGTCGGACATCTGCGCGCTGAGGGTGGGGTTCTCCATGGGGGGCATCCCGATCCAGATCACGGTGGCGCCGCCGCTCTGGGCGATCTTCATGAACTGCGCCGCGCGCTGGGAGTACATGGTGTTCCACTCCGGCGACGTGTAGGGGACGTCGGGGGGCCCGAGGAAATCCTGCGCGTCGTTGGCACCCATCATGACGACCACCACCTGGGGAGCCGTTGCCTTGATGTCCGACGCCAGCTCGGCCGGCCAGTCGAAGTAGTCCGGGCGGGTCAGGCCCGTGCTCTCCCGGGCGTCGAGCGACGGCTTCACGACGCCGGTGGCGGAGAGGTCGTACTGGAGCGCGGAGCCCATGTCGATGCCCAGCGAGTCGCCCACGATCAGGACGCGCAGCGGGTCGGTGCCGGTGGGGTGCTTGGGGCTCGCTGCGATCGTCGTCGCGGTGATGCCGGTGTGGGACCTGCCCCTGGAGTCGCGTGGCTTGGGCGGCGGAACGATCGGGCCCACGGTGATGAGTCCGTTCGTTCCGCCCGGCAGGCCGCCTTCGCGCCCGGTGGCCGAGACGATGTGCGACAGCCCCAGCGCCCGGCTCAGGGCGGCGACCGGGCCCACGGTGTCGAGGCTGATGGTCCGGCGGGTGCCGACGGGCGAGACCTGTGCGTTGTGCTGCAGCGTCGGCGCGAAGAGGAGGAACCACACGCCGAACGCGGCGATGCCGAGCACCAGCACGTGGGTCCAGCGCGCCCGGACGCGCCCGTCGGGCGGCGTCGCGCCGGTCCGGGTGCTGACGCTCGGGCGGGGAGGGACGTCGGTCGTCATCAGAAGCGGTAGTAGATGAACGGGGCCACGCCGACGGGGCCGTAGGTCGTGATGGCGAGCAACGCGACGCCGAGGATCCCCACCTGGAGCGCGGCGTGCTGGCGCGAGAAGGATGCCTGCAGCCGCGCCACGGAGAGCTGGGGCACGAACTGCGACGCCAGAGTCCCGGCGATGACGACGACGAGCAGCGGGGTGACCAGCGGCGAGGCCTCGCCCCAGCCGTCGACCATGCGGCCCAGGAGGGCGAAGGCCTGGGACATCCCCGACGCGTTGAAGAACACCCAGCCCACGCAGATGAACTGGAAGGTGAGGAAGCGCTGCACCCAGATCCGGACCGGCCCGTCGGCGACGGCGGGCAGGCCCCGGCGGACCCGGCTGAGGCGGCGCACGTGGCCGATGCTCTGACCGAGGCCCTGCCACGCGCCCCAGACGACGAACGTCCAGGCGGCGCCGTGCCAGAGTCCGCCCAGCACCATGGTGATCATGATGTTGCGCACGGTGCGCGCCTCGCTGCCCGCGTTGCCGCCGAGCGGGATGTAGAGGTAATCGCGCAGCCAGCGCGACAGCGTCATGTGCCAGCGGCGCCAGAAGTCCTGCAGGCTGCGTGCCGTGTAGGGCGCGTTGAAGTTCTCGGGGAACCGGAAGCCGAGCAGCAAGGCGAGGCCGATGGCGATGTCGGTGTAGCCGCTGAAGTCGCAGTAGATCTGCACGGCGTAGCCCCAGGCCGCGAAGACGGCTTCGAGGGCGGAGTGCTGCCTGGGCGACGTGAAGACGGGCTGGACGATCGCACTCGACACGTACGAGGAGATGACGACCTTCTTGAACAGGCCGGCGAGGATCAGCCAGAAGGCCCGCGAGTAGTCGACCGATCCGGGGTCGCGTTTGCGCCGGATCTGGGGCAGCAGTTCACCGCCGCGGACGATGGGTCCGGCCAGCAGGTGGGGGAAGAAGGAGATGTACACCATGAAGTCCATCGGCCGCGCCGGCTCGAGCTGGCGCCGATAGATGTCGACGACGTAACTGATGGCCATGAAGGTGAAGAAGGAGATGGCGATGGGCAGGCCCACCTGGAGGAGAGGGACGGCCCTCCCCAGGCCTACGGCGTGGGAGAGGTTGTCCAGGTTCACCGAGACGAAGCCGTAGTACTTGAACCAACCCAGAATCCCGAGGAGGCCGGCGACCGAGACGCTCATCGCGACGCGGCGGTGGCGCTCGGTGTTCGTGGCCGTGACCCAGGTGCCGCCCCCGAAGGCCACGACGGTGGTGGCGAGCAGGAGGAGGCAGTAGCTCCATCCGACCCAGCCGTAGAAGACGTAACTGAGCGCGACCATGGACAGCTTCCACGGACCCGGGTACGGATTGAGGACCCAGTTCACCGTGAAAGCCACGGCGAAGAAGATGGCGAAATCTATGGTCGGAAAGAGCATTGGGCGCGATCAGGTGGTTGCGCCGAATGTACAGCGGCCCTTCGCGCCCGCGGCTGCACCCGCGGGGCCCGGCGCGCGCTCGGGGCTCCCGCCCCGGCCCCGCCCGCGCCGGAGCGGCTGGGCTCAGGCCTTGGCCTTGAGCGCCTCGATGAGCGCGGGCAGGACCTTGTGCACGTCGCCGACGATCCCGAGGTCGGCGACCGAGAAGATGGGCGCCTCCTGGTCCTTGTTCACGGCGACGATGTTCTTCGAACCCTTCATGCCGACCAGGTGCTGGGTCGCGCCCGAGATGCCACAGGCCACGTAGACGGTCGGCTTGACCGTCTTGCCGGTCTGGCCCACCTGGTGCGAGTAGGGGACCCAGCCGGCGTCGACGATGGCGCGGCTGGCGCCGGCCGCGCCGTGGAGCAGCTTGGCCAGCTCCTCAATGAGGGCGTAGTTGGCCGCGTCTCCCAGCCCACGGCCGCCTGACACCACGACCGCCGCCTCGTCCAGCTTCGGCCCGCTGCGCTCTTCGACGTGGCGCTCGACGACCTTGGCCGTGTTGGTCGCGGCGACGTCGGGCACCGGAGCCGGGGTGACCGCCGCTGCGGCCCCGCCCGAGGGCTCGGCGGCGAACGACTTCGCCCGGATGACGAAGAGCCCGGGGCCGCTCCCGGTGAAGCGCGCCGTCACGATGTAGGCTGCCGCCGAACAAGGGGTCCTGGCTCGAAAGACCCCCGTCGGCCTCCACCAGCCCGGTGACGTTGGTGAGCACCGGCTTGCCGAGCTTGGCCGACAGCCGGCCCGCGATGTCACGGCCCTCGTAGGTGGCCGGGAACAGGATGGCGTCGGGCACGTTCCCGCCCTCGACCAGCGCGGCCATGGCGGCCGCCACGGGCACGCCGGGCAGCGAGCCGTCCAGATCGCCCACGTCGTAGACCGTCGTCGCGCCGTACTCGCCGAGCGGACCCGCCAGCGCGGCGACGTCCGTGCCCCACGCCACCGCCTCGACCGTCGAGGCGACCGAGCGCGCCTCGGTCAGCAACTCCAGCGTGAGCGGGGTCGGCCCGCTCTCGCCCGTCTCGGCCAGCACCCAGACCTTGTCGATCGCCATGTCAGACCACCTTCAGCTGCTCGAGGAAGGCGACGATGCGCTGCGCGCCGTCGCCCTCGTCCACCACGATCTCTCCCGAGGCGCGCGCCTCGGCCTCGGACACGTCCGTGATCTCCTGCCCCGCGCCGGCCGCGCCGACCTGCGAGGGGTCGAGACCGAGGTCCGCCACCGTCAGGTTGTCCACCGGCTTGGACTTCGCCGCCATGATCCCCTTGAACGAGGGGTAGCGCGGCTCGACGACGCCCGCCGTCACCGTCACCACGGCGGGCATCGGGCAGACCACCTCGTCGTAGCCGGCCTCGGTCTGCCGCTCCACCTTCAGCGAGCCGCCGTCGACGGAGATCGCCTTGGCGAAGGTGACCGAGGGCAGGCCCATCAGCTCGGCCACCTGCACGGGCAGGGTGCCGGTGTAACCGTCTGTCGACTCGGTCGCCATCACCACCAGGTCCGGGTTGGCGCGCCCGATGGCCGCGGCCAGCACCCGGGCCGTGCCGAGGGCGTCGCTGCCGGCGAGGGCGTCGTCGCTGACCAGGATGGCCCGTGCCGCGCCCATGGCCAGCCCCGTGCGCAGGCCCGAGGTCTCACCGCCCGGGGCCATGGAGACGAGCGTGACCTCGTCGCCCTCCCCGGAGGCCAGCTGGAGCGCCATCTCGACCCCGTAATTGTCGGAGTCGTCCATGATGAGCTTGCCGGAGCGATCGAGGGTGTTGGTGTCCGGTTTCAGGCTGGCCGGAGCGGCCGGATCCGGGATCTGTTTGACGCATACGACGACGTTCATGGCCGACCATCTTTGACGACCGGGCCGCCCCGCCGCCATTCGGGCCGGTCAGTCGACCCGCCCCACCCCCTCCGCGCGCACCACGGCGAGGGCGTCACCGAGGCGGTCGGTGACGAGGCCGTCGGCCCCCATCTCGACCAGGGCGCGCATGTCGTCGGGCGAGTTGACGGTCCAGACGTTCACGGCCAGCCCCCGCTCGTGGGCCGCGGCCACCAGCTCGGGGGTGACCGAGGACACGAACGGGTGGACGGCCCGCCAACCGGCCTCGCGCCGCCCGGTCCAGGGCGTCCCGCGGGTCCCCCCCGGGCACCAGGGGCCACAGCTCGGCCAGGTCCAGCCCAGGGTCCGCCGCCCGGACCGCACGGAGCGTGTCGGCCTGGAACGACGAGACGATGACCCGCTCGCTCCAGCCGGCGTCGTCGATCGCCGCCGCCGTCAGCGCCGCGACGGCCTCGCCGGGGTCGTAGCCGGCGTCGCCGGGCGCATTCTTGATCTCGACGTTGACCACCATGCCCTCGCAGGCGGCGAGGGCGCCGGCGAGCAGGGGGACGTGGGCGGGGAGCTGGGAGACCACGAGCTCGGACACCGGCCCGAGACCCGGGACCGCGGCGTCGTGGTGGATGGCGAGCGCCCCGTCGGCCGTCAGGCGGACGTCGAGCTCCACCCCGTCGGCGCCGCGGCGCCGCGCCTCGGCGAACGCTTCCAGGGTGTTCTCCGTGAATCCCTCGGTGCAACCCCTATGGGCGAAGACCGCCGTCATCGCACGGCCGGCCGGCGCGGCTCGTCACCAGATCTCCGACAACCGGTAACAATTTTCACAAAAAACTCCTTGCCGGGTTCGTCGGTGAGAACTACCGTCTTCTGCCGACAAAACCCTTTCGTAGACGGATACTCTTAAGGTCCGATCATGTGAAAGGGATCACAATCACAGTGGGTGGAGGTTCGTCCCGATGGCTCTGATGTGGAACCGCACCGTTGACTGGGACGCGGACGACTGGCGTCGCTCGGCCGTGTGCCGCAGCACGGAACCGGACCTCTTTTTCCCCGTCGGCACGACGGGACCCGCCGTGGACCAGATCGAGGCGGCCAAGCGGGTGTGCCGTTCCTGCGAGGCCCTCGAGCCGTGCCTCGATTTCGCCCTCGCCACCAACCAGGAGTCCGGCGTCTGGGGCGGCACGTCCGAGGAGGAGCGCCGCAAGCTCCGCAAGGCTTGGCTGGCCGCCCGCCGCTCCCAGCGCGCCGGCTACTGAGGCCTGGGGGTCCGGGGAGTCCCGGGACCTCACCGGGGCGCCCGCACCGGAACCGAGATCAGCACTCGCGTCCCACCCCCCTCTGAGGCGGGGACGCCCTCCATGGTGATGGAGCCCTCCATCTGGCTCACCACCAGGTCCCGCACGATCGAGAGGCCCAGGCTCGTCGTGCCCTCGATGTCGAAGCCTTCGGGCAACCCGAAGCCGTCGTCACGCACCTCCACCCGCAACGCCGTGCTCTCGTTGCACATGGTGAGGTCGACGTGGCCCACCGGCGCGTAGCCGGCCGAGCCCCCGGCGCCCTCCAGGCCGGCAGCGCCGTCCTGCGCCCCCGTCGCCTCCGGGTCGAAGGCGTGCTCGACGGCGTTCTGCAGCAGCTCGGCCACCGTGACCGCGAGGGGGGTCGCCACGTCGGCCGCCACCTCGCCCAGGTCGCCCTGCACGCTGATCACGATCGGTTGCGACGACACCACCGAGTCCTCGGCCATCTGCACGAGCGAGGCGACGATCTCGGCGAAGGGCACCTGGTCGCTCGGGTCCCGTGACAGGATCTCGTGCACCAGCGCGATGGAGCGCACGCGGCGTTCCGCCTCGTGCAGCGCCACCCGGGCGGCCCGGTCGCCCACCCGCCTCGCCTGCAGGCTGAGCAGCGAGGAGATCGTCTGCAGGTTGTTCTTCACCCGGTGGTGGACCTCGCGGATCGCCGCGTCCTTCGAGAGCAGCAGGCGGTCCAGCCGGCGGACGTCGGTCACGTCGCGCAGCAGGATCATGGCCCCGGTGACGACACCGTGGGAGAGCAACGGGATGCAGTGCACCAGCACGATCACGTCGGGGCGTCGTTCCACCTCCTCGACCACGGGCCGCCCGGTGGCGAGTGCCCACTCGACCGCCGACTCCTCTATGTCGAGGTCCCCGAAGCGACGCCCCTCGGGCTGGACGTAGATGCCCATGCGGTGGAACGCGTTCAGGGCGTTCGGCGATGCGAATTCGACCCGGCCGTCGGCGTCGACCACGACGACGCCGTCGCCGACGCGCGGCGCCTCCTCGGTGCCGACGTCCTCGTCGGGGAAGGGGAAGGCCGACTGGGCCACCATGTCGGCCAGCCGCTCGAAGACGTCGAGGTACGTTCGCTCGTACATGCTCGTCGGGCCCTTCAGCGGGGCCAGCGACACGCGCAGCAACGCGCCGATGATCCGCCCGTCGTAGCGGACGGGGATGTTCTCGACCGGGACGGCCTCGCCCAGTATCGGGTGGTGGATGCTGCCGCGCACGATCTCACCCGAGTGCAGGCACCGCGCCACGAGCGTCCACTGGGACTCGTTCACCGTCTGGCCCACCAGGTCCTGGTCGACCAGGGTCGGCCGGTTGTTGGGCCGCATCTGGCCCAGGACCACGAGCTCGGGGTCTTCTTCGCCCGTGGCCGTGTCGCCCGCCCGCACCGGCACCAGCAGCAAGAGGTCCGAGAAGGAGAGGTCGGCCAGCACGCTCCAGCTCCCGAGCAGGCGCTGGAGGTGCTCGAGCTCCTCTGGGCGCAGGTCGGTGTGGCTCTGGGCCAGCTCGGCCGGGGTGGGCACGGCTACACCCCCGTGCGCGCCGCCAGCGCCACCGGGCGCGGGGCGCGGGCCCGGTAGGCCTGCAAGGTGTCGACGCCGGCCGCGGCCAGCTGGGCGCGCAGGTCGTCGGCCCGGTCGGCCACGTGCTGAAGGCGGTGGGCATCCGATGCGGTGGTGAGGGGCACGCCGCGCGCGACGAACCGCTGCAGCAACCCCTGCGCCGGGTACTGCTCCGCCACCGGTTTGCGCCACCCCGCGGACGAGAGCTCGGCGGCCATGCCCGACGACACGGCCGCGTCGGCGATGCGGTCCCACCACTCGGCCGGCGCGTCGGGCACGTGGCCCATCACCTTGATCAGGTCGGGGTGGGCGAGCACGTCGCACGAGCGCGACGCCGCCAGCTCCTCCATGGCCGTCGTGTACGCGTCCCAGCAGTCGTCCACCTGGCGTGCCGACCACTCGGCCATCGACACCGGGTCGTCGAGGTCGTCGAAGCGCCAACCTCCGACCCAGTGCACCGACCCGAGCAGCACGTCGAAGGGGTAGCCGGCGAGCAGCCGCTCCACCGCGTCCATGCGCTGGGGGTAGTAGTCGACCTCCAGCCCGATCACGACCGGGAGCCCGGCGGCCACGGCCTCCTGCGCGCACTGCACGTACTCGTCGAGATCCGCGGTGGCATGGAAGTCCCAATAGCGCGCCATGGACGCCGCCAGCGCCGGCGGCACGCGCTCGTCCTCCCAGAAGCCGCGCAGCAGCGCGTCGGCCTGGCGGAAGCGGAAGAGGTGCTCGGTCAGTGCGAGCTCTGTGACCCCGGCCGCCTCGGCGCGCTCGCAGTAGGCCGCGAGCTGCTCCAGGTCGAGCGGCGTCTCGGACTGTGTGTGCGGCCACAGGTGCAGGTGGTAGTCCAGCACGGCGTCGGCCTCGTCTCCGGCGTCCTCAGCCGGCCCGGCGGATCAGGGTGACGCCGTCGCGGATGGTGGTGAGCACGCAGACCACCCGCGGGTCGTTGACCACCTTGTCGTTGAAGGCGCGCATGGCGAGCGCGTTCTCGTGCGGTTCGGCGACCGAGGGGAGGACGGCGCCGTGTTGGAGCGTGTTGTCGACCGCGATGATCCCGTGGGGCGACAGCTTCGGCAGCACCGCCTCGTAGTAGGCGTCGTAGGACACCTTGTCGGCATCAATGAAGACGAAGTCGTACGGGCCCTGCAGCTCGTCGAGGGAGCGCAGCGCCGGTCCCTCGATCACGCTGATCCGGCTCTCGTACCCCGCGGCGGCGATGTTGCCCCGCGCGATGGTGGCGTGGTGGGGGTCGACCTCGAGGGAGACGATCGAGCCGCCCTGGGGCAGGCCCGCGGCCATGGCGATGGACGAGTAGCCGGTGAACGTGCCTATCTCGAGCACCCGGGTGGCCTGGGCGGCGAACACCAGGAGCTCCAAGAAGCGCCCCTCCTGTCGCCCCACCATCATCCCCCACATGGCGAAGTCCTCCCGGGTGGACGCGTCGACCGAGGCCAAATGGCCCGGGGGGGCCGTCGTGTGCTCGTCGGCGTACTCCTGGACCTCGGGATCGATCATGCAGGCATGGTAGGCGCCGCGGGCGTCGTCACTCCCAGACCGTCGCCCCCAGCCGGAGCAGTCCCGCCATGTCGTAGATGTCCGCGTCGAAGAACGGCACGGTCACGAGCACGTCCGGTGCCCCCTTGAGCTCGGCCTGCTGCTCGGCCTCGCGCCGGGCCACGACGCCGAAGTCGAGGAAGCTTTCCGCCACCTCCCCCAGGACGCGCGCCGCGACCGACGGTTCGTCGGTCAGCCCCTCGGCCAGCTCGGCGGCGCGGCCGGGGATGGAGCTCGCCAGCCGGTCCGTCGCCGCGTTGCGCAGGTACTCGGGCAGCACCTTGTTGAGCACCACGGCGCCGAGATGCAGGCGGCGCGCCGTCAGCTCCGCCGAGAAGAACTCGGCCTCGCGCACCGGGGTCGCCTCCAGGGTCGAGACGACCATGAACGTGGTGCGGCGGTCCGAGAGCAGGCGGCTCACCGCTTCGGCCCGCTCGACGAACCCGTCGTACATCGACTGGAACAGCACGAAGAATTCGGAGATGTCGGCCAGGAATTGGGTGCCGAGGATGCGGTCGGCCACCTGGTAGAAGGGCCTCGAGGCCATGTTCACCAGGCGTGAGCGATAGGGCACGATGAGCCAGCGCAACAGGCGCGACGAGAAGAAGTCGGCCATGCGCTGCGGCGCGTCGAGGAAGTCGATCGCGTTGCGGGTGGGCGGCGTGTCCACCACGATCAGGTCGTAGGTTCCGGCCGCGTGGATCTCGTAGAGCCGCTCCATCGCGATGTAGTCGTGGGACTGGATGAAGCGAGACGAGATGTTCTGGTACAGCGGGTTGGCCAGGATCTGGTCGCGGGTCTCGGCATCGGGGGCATGCGTCCGGATGAGGTCGTCCCAGCTCTGCTTGGTGTCGAGCATCGCCGCCCACAGCTCTCCCCTCAGGTTGGCGGCCGCCCCGGAGAACGCCTCGTCGGAGATGCGGACCTCGTCGTTCCCGATCCCCTTGAGACCGAGCGCGTCGGCCAGCCGGCGCGCCGGGTCGACCGTGAGCACGAGCACCTTGCCCCCCTGCTCGACCGCGGCGGTCGCCGCCAGCGCGGCGGCCGTCGTCGTCTTGCCGACGCCGCCGGGCCCGCAGGCGACGACGATGTCCTTGGCGGACAGCAGCTGGGCGACCGTCTTGGGCGGCTGCGGACGCGCCGCGGTCACAGCCCCAGCTCCTCGCCGAGCGAGTGCGCCACCTGGCGTGTCGTGCGAGGCCCGAAGCTGCGCACGAAGAGGTAGGGCAACAGGAGGACCGGCAGGCCTTCGGGAAGGCCCGCCTGGAGCCTTTGCAGGTGGGCCGACCGGGTACGGCGCAGCGTGACGGCGAGCCGCGCCGCCTCGAGCACGGGTGCGACCGGGCCACCGGCCCGGTCCGAGAGGATCCGTTCCGTCGCGGGCTCGCGCAGCTGCTCGAAGATCTCTTCCTCGCGCTGACCGAAAAGCTCGGGCAGGACCCGGTTGACCACCACGGCCGATGTGCGCACCGTGGTCTCGTCACGGACGCGGTCGACCAGCTCGAGCGTCTCGCTGACGGGCATCTCCTCGGGCGTGCACACGGCCACGAGCCCGGTCTGGCGCGGATCGGAGAGGATCTCGAGCATCCAGTCCGTCTGGCCGCGGATCATCCCGACCTTCACCAGGTCGTTGATGGCCTGGGGCGCCGCCAGTTGGCCGACGACGTGACCGCTGGCCGGTGCGTCGACGACGACGAGGTCGTAGTGGCCCTCGCGCACCTCGTAGCAGAGCTTGCCGACGGTGAGGATCTCGCGCACGCCGGGTGCGGCGGTGGCCACGAAGTCGAAGGCCTTGGCCAGCGGGCCGATCCGCCCGACCACGGGGATGCGCAGATGGAGCTTCAGGTACTCGCGCAGCGAGGCCTCGGTGTCCATCGACATCGCCCAGACCCCGGCCGACACCTCTCTCGGCGTGAAGTCGGCGGGCGGCGCCTCGAAGAGAGAGGTCACGTCGCCCTTGGCGTCGACCTCGCAGACCAGAACCCGCCGGCCGTGCTCGGCGGCCAGCTGCGCCAGGCCGGCCGCGACCGTCGTCTTGCCCACCCCGCCCTTCCCCGTGACGAAGACGAGGCGCAGGTCGAGCAGCCCGGGCGTCACCGTCACCGCCGTCACGCCCCGGGCGCCGACGATCGCGTCAGGGCGCGCCGAAGCCGACGCGTCGCTCCGAGGTCGGCGCCCCGACCTCGACGTAGGCGACCTTGACGACGGGGACCCCGACGCGGCGGCCCTTGCGGTCGGTGAGCCAGAGGACGCCGTCACCCGTCTTGAGGAGCTTCTCGATGTCGGCCACCACCTGGTCGCGCTCGACGTCGTCGGGCATCTCGACCTCAATCTCCTTGGGGGTGTGGGTGATGCCGATGCGCACGTCCACCTGGCTCGTACTCCTCTCGGAACCCGCGGCCGATCCGCGGCCCCCTGGACGTTACAGGGAGCGGGCAGACTGGCGGACATGGCGCAGGCATCGCAGACAGGCCCCAGCGAGCGCAGCGCCCGGTGGGCCTCGACCATGGACGGCTACGCCGGCCCGGCGCGGCTGGCCCACGCCGACTCCCACGCCGTCGTGGGGCCTGTGCCCGAGGCCGACCGGCCCGACGCCGGACAACCGGGACGTTCGTCAGCCGCTCCCGCCGGCTCCGCGCCCCGGGGCCGCGAGGAGCGCGAGGAGCTCGAGCACATGCTCCTGGCGGGGGGCGCCACCCGCGCCGCGGGCGCCGGTGACCGGTCCCGGGTCGAGGAGCCCGACCCGTGGCGGACGTGCTTCGAGCGCGACCGCGACCGCATCCTCCACGCCCCCGCCTTCCGGCGCCTGGCCGGCAAGACACAGGTCTTCGTGTTCCCCCAGGACCATCAGCGGACTCGCCTCACGCACGCGCTCGAGGTGGCGCAGGTCGCGACGGCCATCGCGGGAGCGTGCCGCCTCAACGTCGCCCTCACCGAGGCGATCGCCCTCGGACACGACTGCGGGCACGGTCCGGGGGGGCACGCCAGCGAGGACGCACTCGATCCCTACCTGCCCGAGGGTTTCGATCACGCGCCGTGGGGCGCCTTCGTGTCGCTCGAGCCGCTCAACCTGTGCCGGGAGACCATCGACGGGATCGCCAACCACAGCTGGTCGCGACCGGCACCCTCGACACCCGAGGGGGAGGTGGTCAGCTGGGCCGACCGCATCGCGTACGTGTGCCACGACTGGGAGGACGCGGTCCACGCCGGCATCGTGGGGCCCCACCAGCTCCCCGCCTCGGTCCGTCTGCGCTGCGGCGCCCGCAGGAGCACGCAGCTCGGCGCGTTCATCGACGGCGTGGTCTCGGCCACCCTGCGCACGGGCCAGGTCGGCATGGAGGAGGACGCGGCCGAAGCGCTGGCCGCCTTCCGGGCCTGCAACTACGAGCGGATCTACCTGCGCGACGCGTCGGTCCGCCAGGGCGACTCTGTGGTCCACGTGCTCCGCGCGCTCGTCGAGCACTTCTCCGACCGTCCGCACCTCGTGGCCGAGTCCGCGGGCAGCGACCCTCTCGACGTCGTCGCGGGCAGCCAGGAGGCCGTTCGCACCGCGGTCACCTACGTGGCCGGCATGACGGACCGCTTCGCCTTCCGCCAGGCCGTGGCGCTGCTCGGCTGGGACCCGGACAAGCTGCCGGCCGGCGTGGACGGCTGAGCGGGCTCAGCGGATCAACGGGTCGACGGGTCCACGCCGATCGGCCGGGTCAGCCGGGATCGCCGAAATTGGGCGGGCGCTTCTCGGCCAGTGCGGCCACACCCTCGGCGAAGTCCGCCTGCTGCATCATCACGGCCATACGTGCCGACGCGTCCTCGACCGACGAGGCCGCGTCCCGATGGAGGTCGCGGTAGAGCTGCAGCTTGGTTGCGGCGAGTGACGACGGCGCCACCTCGGTGGCGAGCCGCACTGCGTACTCGTTCGTGTACGCGGCCAGCTCGTCCGAGGGGAGGACGCGGTTCACCAGGCCCATCTCTGCCGCCTCCTGGGCCAGCACCACCCGGCTCGACAGGAGCAGATCCGCGGCACGAGTGACGCCGACGAGCCTGGGCAGGAGCCAGGACAGCCCGTACTCCGCCGGCAGGCCGAGCTTGCCGTGAGACGTGGTGAGCTTGGCGTCGCGGGCGGCGAAGCGGAGGTCGCAGTAGCAGGCGAGGACGAACCCCACCCCGGCGGCGGGACCGTTGATGGACGCGATGATCGGCTTGGGGATGCCGAAGTGGTAGGCGAAGTCGGCGTCGAACTCGGGGAGCACCCCGTAGCCGGGCTGCGCCACTCCTTCGGCCAGCCCCGCGTCGTACGAGCCCCGCTCGACGTGACCTTCGAGCGCGCGTGTGTCCGCGCCCGCGCAGAAGCCGCGGCCGGACCCGGTGACGACGATCACCCGGACCCCGCTGTCCGCGCTGGCCCGCGCCAGCAGCGCGCGGTACTCGGTGTGCATGCGGCCAGTCCACGCGTTCAACCGCTCGGGGCGGTGCAGCGTGATGGTCGCCACCGCCGCTTTGACTTCGTAGCGCGTCGCCTTCAGCTCGTCGAGCTCCATCGCAACCGGCTCCCGATCCCCGCTCCTAGTCGAGCGTGTCGAAGCGGGCGCGCTGCAGGCTCCCCGGCGCGACCAGGCGACCGAACTCGACCACCAGTGGGTCCGATCCCGTGGCGCGCTCGAACGAAGACGCGTCGTCCTCGCTCGACCACAGCGTCACCACGACCCAGTCGCCGTCGCGGCGTGCCGTGGTGCGGCGGAGGAATCCGGGGCGGTTCGGGAAGAGCTCGGTCTGGAGCCTGCGGTCGTGCGCCAAGAACGCGTCGTCGCTCACTCCGTCGGCCAGCCGGAATTGGGTGACCTCGACCACGCCCATCGGCTAGGCCTGCACCAACATCAGCGGATTCCCCTCCGGGTCGGTGATGCCGGCGAGCGTGGGCCCGCCCGGCACGTCGAAGGGCTCCGCCACCACGGTGGCGCCCAGGGCAACCGAGCGCTCGAGTGAGGCTCGCAGGTCGGCCACCTGCACGAAGAGCGTCACGCCCGAGCGCTCGCCTCGCTCGGATGTGCCCCGACGGTCCGGGCTCGGGCCCACCGATGCCGGCGGGGATCTCCATGATGGGCAGGTCGCCGATGCGCCAGTTGAACAGCGCGGCGTAGAAGGCGCGCTGGCGCTCGGGGTCCTTCGCCTCTATCTCCCAGTGCACCACGGGACGGGCCCAGTCCTGGGTCATGACGCCTCCTGCCGCTCGCGCGCCAACCCTAACCAGGCGGCCGACCCGTCGTGCGGTGGATCCACTCCGCCTCATGATCTCGGTCGTCTGGACCGCGTCGCGTTCGTCGCTCGTGTCGGCCGAGGTGGTCGTTCGCCGGCGGTTCTTTGTCGGCTCCATCGCGGCCACGAACGGGCTCGCTCAACCCAGCGGATCGGCTCGACCACGGCAGACGCGTTCTCGACATGGAAGGCGACGCTTTGCCGCCAATGGTGACGCACGGGAACGAGGTCTGGGATTCGGCTGAACCTTTCATTGGAGTGGAGTGAGATGCCTGCTCGCAACGGAGTGAAGATCGTTGAGGCGTTCAAAATTGGGGTTGACGCTCTGCAATGCTGGGCTTATCGTCGATCGTGCGGCGGCGTCGCAGCACTTTCACTTTTGGCGACGCCATGTCTCTGCACACGTGAAGGGCCGACAAATGGAGGGCATTCATATGAGGAAGTCGCTGTTGCCGAAATGGCGGATCACGGCGGTGGGCGTCGTCGCTCTCGGAGGTCTTGGTCTTCTCGGGATCAGCTCCGTACCAGCGTCCGCCGGTTCAGCGGACGTGACGGCGGGTGCTGCAGGCAGCGCGGTAACCGCTGCGGTCCCGGCAGGCGTGACCGTGCATCACTACACCGCGTTCTTGAGCTCAGGCGCCGACTACCACTGGAACGTCTACAGCAACCACACCGCGAAGAGTTCGTACATTCCGCCAGATGGGTTCAAGGGCCACTGGACCTGGTCGAAGAGCGGCGGGACGATCACCTTCTTGGAGACCAACGGCTCGGGTTGCACCTGGTACGCGACGAAGACGACGACGGGATACAACAGCCAGGCCGATCCAGGTCTCGCCGTGTGCTCGGGCGTCGACTACACCTGGTACGCGACGAAGAGTTAATCGGTTCGTCCGATTTGGATTTGGCCCCGAGAGAGACCCCGGCACCAACTCGGCGTCTCTCGCGTGAGCCGGGCGGTCATGAATACATCGACGTGGTGTGCGTAGCTCTGAGTATCCGAGCGTCTGTCCCGAGCCGGTTGATCGTCACTCCGGATCGGGCGCTGTGCAAATGGATGTCATCACCTGAACCACCCGCATGAACAGTTACGGGACCGCCCCAGCTCGTCGGAGCCCGGCGCACGTCAGCGCAGCGTCAGCTCGCGGCGGTAGACGCGGGCCGGGCCGAGCGACGCCAGCTTGTCGGCCACGGCACGGAAGGCCGCCGCCGTCTCGCTGTCCGGATCGACCGCCACCACGGGACGGCCTTCGTCGCCGCCGAGCCGGACGGCGTTGACCAAGGGCACCTGCCCGAGCAGCGGCACGCCCAGATCCTTGGCCAGCGTGGCGCCACCGCCGGAGCCGAACAGCTCGTAGCGCGTCCCGTCGTCACCGGTGAACCAGCTCATGTTCTCGACCACCCCGCGCACCGAGAGCTTGAGCCGGCGCGCCGCGTAGGCCGAGCGCTGCGCCACCCGCTGGGCCGCGGGCTGAGGTGTCGTGACGACCACGATCTCTGCTCTCGGCATCACCTCGGCCAGGGTCAGCGCGACGTCGCCGGTCCCCGGAGGCATGTCGACGAGCAGGAAGTCGGGCGTTCCCCAGTAGGCGTCGGTGAGGAACTGCTGGACCGCCTTGTGCAGCATCGGCCCGCGCCAGATGACGGGCTGGTCGTCGGGCACGAAGAAGCCCATGGAGAGGCAGCGCACGCCGCGGGCCGACGTCGGGATCACGATGTCGCCGAGGATCACCGGGTCGTGGTCCGTGCCGAGCATCTTGGGGACGGAGAACCCGTAGACGTCGGCGTCGAGCAGCCCGACCCGGTGGCCCGCCTGGGCCAGCGCCACGGCGAGGTTGACCGTCACGGTCGACTTGCCCACGCCGCCCTTGCCCGAGGAGATTCCGATCACCCGGGTCGGCGCCTCCGGCGCCAAGAACGCGGGGGTCGGGGCACTCGCGTGCCCGTGACCGTGGCCTTGACCGTCCGCGTGCTCGTGCCCGCCGGCCGCGCCCTCGGTTCCCTCCATGTCGGCCCGGAGGCGGCGGCGCAGCCGCTCACGCTCGTCGTCGCTCATGGTGACGACGTCGAGCTCCACCTCTTCAATCCCACGGCACGCCATGGCGGCGCGGTGAACCTCGTCGGCCAGCTCTTCGGCACCCGGCCAGGCTGCAACGGGCAGCGCGAGCTCGATCCTCGCCCGCCGGCGCCGCTGTCGCACCGAGCGCAGCAGGCCGAGGTCACCGAGCGGGAGACCCAGCTCCGGGTCGACGACGGCGCCGAGCGCCGCCTCGAGCTCCGCCTGGTCTGATGCCATGGACTCCCTCGTCTCGAGTGGCTCGCCTCGTTCCGCGCTGCGCCAGAGCGGGCGCTCGCACGCGTCAGCCCTGCTGAAGGGCCTGACCGCTCGGTAGACTACCCACCGTGAGCACAGCTCCAGTCACGGTCGACCCCGGTGTGGGCACCGAAGGCCGGGACGCCACGGGCGGCCGTTTCAGCGCCGCGGTCGCCGCCGTCTCGGCCGCGTTCGGGGACCCGACGAGGCGCGACATCTTCCTGCACGTCCGCGGGACACCCGGGGTCACGGCCAGCGAGGTGGCGACGACCTTCTCGCTGCACCCGAACGTGGCGCGCCATCACCTCGGCCGCCTGGTCGACGGCGGCTATCTGCGCGTGGAGACCAGCCGCAATCCGAGCGGGGCCGGGCGCCCCTCGAAGCGGTACTTCTGCGTCGAGGAGGAGCTCTCGCTCGGCCTCATGCAGCGCCGCGACGACCTCTTGATGCGCCTCCTCGGCGAGGCCATGCGCCGGCTCGGGCCGGACGAGGCCGAGGCGATGGCCGCGCACGTGGGCGAGGAGTACGGGCGCTCGCTCGCGTCCCGCATGACTCCGGGCGAGGGCCAACGGACGGTGCGCGCCGCCATGCACGTCGTCGCCGAGACGCTCACCGCGCACGGGTTCGCGGCCCATGCCGAGGATCGGGGCGAGACGACGGCGGTCATCGCCGAGCAGTGCCCCTTCGGCGATGCCAGCGCCACCAACCCCGTCCTGTGCGCCGTCGACCGCGGCATGGTCAAGGGCCTCCTCGCCGGGCTGTGCGGCAGCGCGGCGCACCAGGCGCTGCCGGTGATCCTGTCGTCACGGGCCCGGGGCGACGACACCTGCGCCGCCTCTGCCTGAGCCCCCGTGGCTCGCGCCTACCTCGATCACGCCAGCACCACACCGCCGCGGCCCGAGGCGCTCGCGGCGCGTGACGGAGTGGGCGGGGTGGGCGGCGGCCGACCCCGGTCGACTCTACGAGGAGGGGCGCATCGTCCGTGACGCGCTCGAGGAGGCGCGCCGGGACGTGGCTGCCCTGCTCGGAGCAACGCCGCGACAGGTCGTGTTCACGTCCGGTGCGACCGAAGCGGTCAACGCCGCTGTCTTCGGCGCCACCTCCGCCGCCCCGGGCGCGCCCGTTCTCTGCGCCGGCGTCGAGCACTCGGCCGTCCGGGACGCCTCGGCGCGTGCCGCGCCCACCGAGACCCTCGCGGTCGACGCCGACGGCCGCATCGACGTCGACGCACTCCGTGCCCGGTTGTCCGCGCCGGAATCGGCGCGCCCCGCGCTCGTGCACTGCCAGTGGGCCAACCACGAGGTCGGCACGCTCCAGCCGGTGCACGACGTCGTCGCGCTGTGCCGGGAGTCCGGCGTCACGGTGCACGTCGACGCCGCCGCCGCCTGCGGCCACGTCGAGACGGACCTCGACGCGCTCGGTGCCGACCTGGTCAGCGTCAGCGCCCACAAGCTCGGGGGATTCCCGGGGGGCGGTGCGCTCGTCGTGCGCCGTGGGAGCCGGTTCGCCCCGTTCATCGTCGGTGGCGAGCAGGAGCGGGGGCGGCGCGGCGGCCTCGAGGCCATCCCGGCTCTGCTCGCGTTCGGCGCGGCCGCGGGCGTCCTGGCCCGCACCGGACGGATCCAGGCCGAGGCCGAGACGGCCCGGTCCCAGGTCCACCTCATCAGCCGCGCCGCTCAGGCGGTCGCCGGCGTCACCTTGGTCGGCCCGGGCGATCCCGAGGCGCGCCTGCCCCACCTCGTCTGCCTCGGCGTCGCCGGCGTGGAGGCCGAGCCGGTGCTGATCGGGCTCGACCGCAGAGGGGTCGCGGTCCACTCCGGGTCCGCGTGCTCGTCGGAGAGCATCGAGCCTTCGCCGGTGCTCGAGGCCATGGGAGCCGACCCGAGTCACTCGCTGCGCGTCAGCGTGGGCTGGACGACGACCGCCGCCGACTGTGAGGCGTTCGCCGCCGCCTTCCCCGCGGTCGTGGGCGACCTGCGCGCGCTCTCCCGCGGCGGTTGAGCGGCGCCCGCTAGGGCGCGGGAGTCGTAGCGGTGCCGAACGCCGCCGGGAGCGGCGCCCCCGCCGACCGGTAGGCGGGGGCGACCAGCGGCGCCGCCTGGGGCAGCTCGGACGCCGGGGGGTCGTCGGCCAGGAAGTCGCCGAATTGGGCCACCGCGGCCTTGGCGTTGTGGTCCTGGTTCTCGAGGATGAGGCCGTAGAAGAGATGACCCTGGAAGTAGGAGGGTGAGACCCGCACGGCCTTCTCCACCTCCGCCCGCCCGATGCGGGCCAGGGCCGGCACGTGCTGGGTCGAACCGAGATTCCACTCGAGGAAGCCGGCATAGGAGAGCGCAGCCGGGTCCGACGGATCTTGGGCCAGGACCTTGTCGTAGAGCTCCAGCGCCGCCTTCGGATTCGTGGATCCGAGGGGAAGCGCCTGCTGGAGCTCCTGTTCGATCTGCTGGGCCTGCGACAAGGTCACACTGCCCGACGACGACTGGCCGGGCTGTCTGGCCTTGACGGAGTGCGTGACGAGGACCACGAGCCCCACGGCGATCAGGAGGCTGGCGGCCACGACGCCGACCCGCCGCCACAACGGCCACCGCTCGGCTGGTGGCGACGCCTCCGTCGCTGCCGTCGCCCGCTCGCCGTCGGCGGTGTCGGATTCGCCGGTCGTGGCCGACACCGCGTCAGCCTGGGCGAGCTCTGCCTCCACCTCGGCCAGGCGCGCCGTGTCGCGCGCCACCAACAGCGCGTGGTCCTCGTCGGAGAGGTCGCCGGCCGCGTGCTCGACGCGCCGCGTCCTGGAGCGAGCGGCGCAAGAAGTCGCGCTCGTCGGCGAGATGCCAACGCTCGTCGGGGTCGAGTCGAGTCGTCCCTTCCACGGTCATGCCGGCTCATGCTCACTGACGCGCCCCGTCTCCCGGAGCGCATCGAACTGGCGGGAGCGCCGCCAGAACACGAGGCCGACGCCGACAACGGCTCCGGCCCCGAGCACCAGCGGGATCAACCAGATCAGCGGGACTCCGCCGGCGTCGGGCGGGACGAGCAGGATGGTCTCGCCGTACTCGGAGACGAGCACCTGGTCGATCTGCGCGTTCGAGCGCCCGGCGGCGACCATGTCCTGAATCTGGTGCCGAACCGCGATCGCCGTCGACGCGTTCGACTGCGCCACCGAGATGTCCGTGCACGACGGGCAGCGCACCGTGGACTCGATGGCGGCAGCGCGCGACGCACCCGAGGGCGCACCGCTGTCGAACATGCCACTGCCGACGACGAGCGCAACCGCCAGCACGGCCAGAGGCAGCGCGACGCGCACCCACAGCGGGAGGCGGGCCCGAGGCTCAGCCATCGGAGCTCGGGCTCCCCGACCTCGGCGGCCGCAGGTACGAATCGAGCTTCTGGCCCGTGGCTGGGCCGAGCAGGACCGCGCTCACCCGGCCGGCGGGGTCGATCACGAACGTGGTCGGCGGACTGGTCACGCCGTAGCGCGCCGCGATGGCCCCGCCGGGGTCGGCCACGACGGGCCAGAGGTCCCCGTTGGCGACGAGGAAGGCCCGCGCCGAGGACGAGGTGTCGTGGAACACGACGCTCAGCAGGTCCGCACCGCCCCGCTTGTGTGCCTGGTCGTAGGCGAAGCGCGACAGGTCGGGCGCCTCCTGCTGGCACGGCGTGCACCAGCTGGCGAAGAAGTTGACCACCACATAGTGGCCGCGAAGCGACGAAAGTGACGCGTGGCTCCCGCCCAGGAGATCGGCCCCGCTGATCTGCGGCGCGGGGCGGCCGTCCAGGGGGCTCTGCACTGCCGTCGCCTCCTGGGGCGTCCGCGTGGCCAGCACGACGCCCACGATGGCGAGCGTGGCCAGCACCGCACCGGCCACCCAGCGGATCGGATGGCGCCGACGTCGGCTCATGCCGGCCGCACCCGGCGTGCTGCCATGACGCCCACGGGCTCGGGCTCGTCTTCGCGTTCGGGTGCCGCGTTGTCGTCGGGGGCTGACGGCCGCCGAGCGGAGTCCGTGACGAGGCCCGGTGGCGCAGAGGCGGGATCGGTGGCCCGGCGCCTCGACCCCGGTACCAGCGCGAGCAGCCCACCGAGGCCCACCAGGAGGCCGCCCGCCCACAGCCAGGCGACGAGAGGCTCAATCACCACCCCGATGGCCACCGATCCCGAGGGGAGGTTGTTGATGGCCAGGTTGCCCGACGACGAACCGAGCCCGCCGACGGCGTCGAAGGTCAAGTAGACGTCGTCGACCACGCTCGAGTCGATGGCCGGGGTGCCGACCACGGCCAGGTTGCCGCCGAAGCTCGTCACCGCCGGCTTGAACACCGAGCCGTCGACGGCGACGAGCGCCTCCTGGGCCGAGCGCGACGGCGTGTGCACCGCGCGCAGCCCCTCGAACTCGAAGCGGTGACCGTCGTAGGTGACGGGAACGCCCTGGTGCAGGGCCAGTTCGGCCTGGTGCCGGTACGAGGTGGCCGCGATGATCCCGACCGCCAGAAGCACGACGCCGAGGTGCACCACCATGCCGCCGTTGGCGCGCCCGACCACACCCCGCCACCACCCGACGTGCCGGGTACGCGCCGCGCGCACCGACAGCACGAGGGCACGGCCGGCAGTGGCGGCCGCCATGGCTCCGAGGCCGAAGCCGACGAGAGCACCCGTCCCGCGCAGCCCGAACGCCACGCACCCGACGACGGTGAGGACCCCGATCCAGGCCGGGATGGCGAGGCGCTGCCACAGCGCGGCCCCGCTCATCTTGCGCCAGCTGAGCACAGGCGCCACCGCCATCAGGAAGAGGAGGGTCAGGCCGGCCGGGACGGCGACGGTGTCGAAGAAGGGCGCGCCGACCGTCACCTGCTGCTGGGTGACCGCCTCGTAGAGCAGCGGGTACACGGTGCCGAGCAGGACCACGAAGGCGAATCCGACGAGCAGCACGTTGTTGAGGAGGAAGGCGCCCTCCCGACCGAGCGGTGCGTCGATGCCGCCCGGCGAGCGGAGCCGGTCGCCCCGCCAGGCGATGAGACCGAAACCGACGATGATCACGGCGAAGAAGAAGCCGATGAGGATCGGCCCGAGCGACGACTCCGAGAAGGCGTGCACCGAGGCGATCACACCCGAGCGGGTGAGGAACGTGCCCAGGATGGTCAGCGAAAAGGTGGCGACCGAGAGGGAAAGGTTCCAGACCCGCATCAACCCGCGCCGCTCCTGGACGAGGACCGAATGCAGGTAGGCCGTGCCACAGAGCCAAGGGAGCAGCGCCGCGTTCTCGACGGGGTCCCAACCCCAGAAGCCGCCCCACCCGAGCACCTGGTAGGACCACCAGGCGCCGAGGACGATGCCCACCGACAAGAACGTGAAGGCGACGAGGGTCCAGCGCCGGCATTCGACCTGCCAACGCTCCCCGACGCGGCCCGTCGCCAGCATGCCGATGGCGAAGGCGAAGGGCACGGTGAAGCCCACGAAGCCGGCGTAGAGGAGAGGCGGATGGACGGCGACGAGCGGGTTGTCCTGGAGCAACGAGTTCGGGCCGAGCCCCGAGGTCACCCCGTTCACGGTGACGAACGGGTTCGCCGGCCCGATCATGAGCCCGAAGAAGAACGCGCTGACGGTGTAGAGGACGAGGGTCGCCCAGCGGATCACGGTGTCGCTCCCCGTGCGCCGGTAGCGCCAGACGAATGCCGCCGTGTAGACGGAGAGGAGCAGCCCCCACAGCAGGATGGAACCGGCCAGCGCCGACCAGAGGCCGGTGACCGAGTAGAGGAACGGCGTCACCCGGCTGTTGTTCTCGGCCACGAAGGAGAGCGAGAAGTCGTGCGTGACGAGCGCGTGCTCCATGGCCAGCGTCGCCAGCAGCGCGCCGGCGAGGAGGACGGGGGCGAGCAGGCGGCCGTCGCCGGCCACCCCGGGAACGTTGCCGTTGCCGTTCCCGTTGCCGTTGGCGTTCGCCGTGCGCCGGCCGGTGGCGAAGCCCACCGCGATCACGGCTATCCCGGCGACGCTGGCCGCGAAGGCGAGCCAGACGCCGACCGTCCCGACGTGCGCGTCGATCATCAGCAGGCCGCGCCGGTGGCCGGCTTGACGCGGCCCGGGTACTGCGCGCTGTAGGTGGAGGAGTGCTTCACCATGATGGTGTCGGAGACGAAGTTCGTCGACGTGTCGGAGGCGAAGTGCCCGACGACCACGACGGGGATGCGCGACTGGAAGAGCTGCGGCGGGCTGCCGGTGTTGTCCACGCGGACCGTGTTGGCGCCCTCGCACAGGGCGAAGTCCGCGCCGGCCGCGGTGGCGCGGATGGAGCCGGGGACCACCACCCCCTCGAGTCGGAAGGTCGTCGTGCCGAGCTGCTGGTGGTGCGTGAGCGCCTGGTTGACCGTGTCGAAGTAGTCCAGCGAGCTCCCCAGTCCCTCGACGAGCAGGAACACGAGAGCACCCGCGAGCACGACGAAGACGACGAGCAGCCTCCTGCTGGTGCGGCGACGGCGCGGCGTCGGCAGCGCCGGGCCTGAGGCGGGCTCGGCAGGAGGCGGCGTGGGGGGCGGGCTGGTGTCGGTGACGATGTCGCTCACGACCGTCCGCCGTGCGGGGGATCTCCCGCGGCGCCGTCGCGATCTCGGACCGGCACCTTCGAGGCCCGAAGGGCGCGTTCGAGTCGGCGCCGGCGCGCCACGAGGTACACCGCGTACGCGAACAGAGTCCCGAGCGCGATGGCGTAGCCGGCGTCGACGTAGCTCACGCGCCGGGTCCTCCGTCCGCGCCGGTCCGCGGCGCCGCCGCGACGCCCACCAAGGCGGGATCGTCGATGGGCGCGTCGTTCTCGCTCCAGCGCTCGGCCAGCGAGACTTCGAGCTCCTCGTCACCCACGGCGTCTTGGAGCACCTCGACCCGGTAGCGCACGCCGAGCAGCCAGACGAAGGCCAAGGAGAACGCCCCGAAACTGAGCAGCATCGTCCAGAGCATCGATCCGTGGACATGGAGCTCGAATCCGGGATCGAGGATGGTGCCACCCTGGTGCAGCGTCTGCCACCAGTCCACCGAGAAGTGCACGAGCGGCACGTCGACGGCGATGAGGATGGCCGCCACGGCACACCGGCGGGCCCGGACGTGCGGCTCCGAGGGGACTCGGCGCAAGGCCAGATAGCCCAGCTCGAGCAGCAACAGGAGGGCGGTCGAGGTCAGGCGCGCGTCCCAGGTCCACCACACCCCCCACACCGGCCGACCCCACAGCGACCCGGTGACGAGCGTGAGGGCGGAGAACACCGCGCCCACCTCGACGGCCGACGCCGCCAGGCGGTCCCAGAAGAACGAGCGCGTACGCGGCCACAGGTACAGCAGGCTCCCGGCGAGCGCGACGCCGCCCGCCCAGTACAGGGCGACGGTGGCGACCGCGGGGTGGACGTAGAGCAAGCGGGCCAGGTTGCCCTGGACCGCGTCGGGAGGCGTGACCCACAGCCCCAGCCACACGGTGGCGGCGAGGCTGAGGACCGCGAGCGCGCCGACCACGTCGAGCCAGCGCGGTCGCACCCGCTCGGGCGCGAGGGTCACCGCTGCCGGCGCGTCCGGTGCCGTCGTCACGCCGCCTCCTGGAGCGGGCCGTAGAGGACCACCCCGAGCACGAGGTAGATGACCGAGAACGGGACGAGGATCTTCAGCCATTGCGCGCCCGACGAGACGCTGCCACTCAGTGCCGCCTGCCAAACCTTGGAGCCGGCCAGGAGCACCGGGGCGAGCACCGGCAGCACGAGCAGCGGGAGCAGCGTGTCACGCACCCGGAGCCCGGCCGACATCGCGCCGTAGAGGACGCCGGCACAGGCCAGGCCGACCGTCGCGACCACACACGACAGCGCGGCGAGCCAGAACACCTGCACCCTGACATCGAAGAGGAAGGCCACACCCGCCCACAGGACGAGCTGGAGCACCAGCAGCTGCAGGCCCACCGCCGCGGCCTTGCCCAGGAAGATCCCAGCGGGGTCGATGCCCGAGAGACGCAACCCGTCGCGTGTGCCCTCGCCGGACTCGACCGCGACGCTGCGCTGAATGGCGAGCACGGTGGAGAACAGGAGCGCGACCCAGAAGATGCCGGGCGCAGCGTGGTGGAGCGCGGCCTGGTCGGGACCGATGGCGAACGCGAGCAGGACGAGGACCAACACGGCGAACGGGACGACCTGCCAGAGCCCGACGCGCGAGCGGGCCTCGATGCGCAGGTCCTTGCCGGCGACGAGGACGGCGTCATGCCACATGCGACGCTCCCGCATCCAACCCGCGCACCGCGCGTGCGGTTGACGGCACCGCGCTGAGGGGAGCGCGCCGGCCCCCCGGTTCCTCGCGCACCACCCTTCCGCCCGCCATGGACACGACGCGGTCGGCCATGGGAACCGAGAGCTGCGGCTCGTGCGAGGACAGCAGTACCGACGCGCCGTCGACGACGGCCTCGGCGACCAGGCGACCCAGGAGCTCGCGCGAGGTGGCGTCGAGCCCGGCGTGCGGCTCGTCGAGCAGCCAGAGGGCCGGGCGACGGGCGACCAGTGCCGCGAGCGCCACCCGGCGGCGCTGCCCGGCCGAGAGCCGGCCGGCCGGGGTCGAGCGCAGGCGGCCGGTCAGTCCGAGCCGCTCGAGCGCGCCATCGGCGGCCGAGGACCGCAGGCCGAGGGCACGGACGGCGAAGCGGACGTTCTCCGCCGCGCTGAGTTCGTCGTAGAGGGGGGCGGCGTGGCCCAGAAGACCGACGTGACGTCGCACGGCGGTGTGGTCCGCGGTGAGGTCGACGCCGAGCACCGTGGCCTCGCCGGAGGTGACGGGCAGCAGTCCGGCACAGGCGCGCAGCAAGCTCGTCTTGCCCGCACCGTTCGGGCCGACCACGACGACCACCTCGCCCGTCTCGAGGGAAAGGTCCACCCCGGCGAGGGCGGGAAAGCGGCCCGCGAGAGCGACCGCGGCGCGGAGTTGGACGACGAGGGCCATGGCCTTGGCCCACCATGGTAGGGGGGCGGGGTCCCGGGGTTCCAAGCGGGCCTCATGGCGCCGACCACATCCAGGCGTAGGAGAACGGCCAGCCCCGATAGGCCTCCCAGCTGGGCTTGAGCTGGATCAGCCTGTCCCCGACGAGGCCCTCGTGGAGTTCGGCCGCGACCAGCCCCGCGGCGGAGGCGGCCGCGACGTGCTCGCCGGGGAGGTGCAGGTGCGTCTCGATCGCCACCGGACGGCCGTCAGGGCCGTCGAAGTGCGTGGGCATGCCGACCGCCATGAGGAAGAACGGGTGCACCCCGACGAGCACGAAGGCACCGGCCGGCGCCAGCAGCCGCCTGGCTTCCGCGTAGAGCGGCCCGAGCTCGGAGAGGTGCTCGTCGACCAGGACGCAGGCCACGAGGCCGTAGGCACCGGCATGGAGCCCGGTCCGGCGGACATCCGCTTCGATCAGGCGGTCGTGCAGTTTGCGGCGGCGGGCGAGCTCGAGCATCTCGGGCGTCACGTCCACGCCGTCGATCGGGAACTCCCCTTTGGTGCGGAGCCAGCGCGCGGTGCGGCCGCTGCCACAGCCCAGGTCCGCCGCTCGGGCGACCGCAGGCCAGGGAACCGAGGCGATGCGATTCAGCAGCTCCATGTCCATGGAGTCGTCGACGGTGTCGTCGTAGGTGGATGCCCAGGCCGCATAGCCCCGACGCGCCGGGAGCGTCTCGTAATGACGGCGGTCGAAGCGCGTGAAATCGGTCATATCGAGATGCCCGCCCCCGTCCCGCGGCGTCCCGCCACGGGTCCCTCCGCTCAGGCCATGTGCGGCAGGGCGAGGATCGGATCGAGGGACGTCGAAGTACGGCCCGCCAGCTCGGCTCGGGCGAAGTCGCGCAGCGCCTCCTCGTGGGCGACGAGCAGCTGGGCGACGTCCCGCTCGGAGGGATTCAGCTCGCCGATGCGCTGGTAGAGCGGAATGAACTGGCCCGTGATCGCCACCGTGGCCGTCATGAGGTCCTCCCACGCGGCGTCGGCCGAGCCCTCGGCGAGCGCGGCGGCGAGGTCGAGCTGCTCCTGGTCGGGCGCGGTCGGGATGCCGGCCCGGGTGAGGGCGGGGGCGACCGCCTCCTTGGTACGACGCTCGAGGGTCTCGAGCACCCGCATGGAGCCGGCGTGATCCGTTTCCGACCGGTCGTCGAGGATCACGGCGAGGCGGCCGAACAGGATTTCGCCGAGAACCTCGCCCTGGTAGGCCTGGACCCAGAGCGCATCGATCCCGTCGTTGTCAGAGAAGATCGGTGGCGGTGCCGTTTCCCTGGTGCCGGCCGGGTCGGAGCCTGCCGCAGTGGTGTCAGTTCCGGTCATGTCGCCCGACGCTATCGCTGCGGCGTCGGCGTGGCACGGGCTGCGATCGTCGCCGCTCCAGCCGCCGCCGGCCGCGGCTCAGCGCGCGTCGGCTCCCAAGGCCGCCCGCAACGCGGCCAGGTCAGCCGCTCCGAAGACCACGCGGTTCTGAGTGGCGACGTAGACGAGGTCGAGGTCGACGCCGGCCTTGGCGATCCGGCGGGTCAGGTCGGCCAGCACACCCGAGCGGTCCTCGACGTCGACCACGACGACCTCGCGCTCCCTGGTGACCGCCTGGGAGGAGATCGCCAGCGCGTGCTTGGCCGCCTCCGGATGGGGAACGAGGATATGGAGCTCGGTCCGCCCACTCTGTCCGAGACAGGTGGCCGAGGCGATGTTGACCCCGGCGTCGCTTATGGCCGCCGCCACCTCGGCCAGCGAGCCCGGAGTGTTCTCGATGTCGATGACCAGATCGAACATCTCACCCCCCCAATCGCTCAGGGTCCTGATTCTCTCATCCCTCGAGGCCGCAAGGGATCCCGATCGATCGCCAATTCATGAAGGACGCGCTGACGGGGTCGGCCCGGCTACCCCTCCCTTCGGCGTCTTAGAGGACCGGCGGGCGCCGGATCCGCCGACGCCGCGAGAGGACGGCCAGGAGCGCGCCTGCCGCGGTGAGCAGGACACCGATGACGAAGAGCACCGGCGTCATTCCGGTGACGGCGAACGGCGGCCCGGTCGGCGTGGTGGCGACGCTCACCGTCTCCGCCGGTTCACCCGGTGCGACGACGGCGGCGGAGCCGAGAGTGGTCGCCGCCAAGCTGTCTCCGTAGCTGTAACACCCGGCCGTGACGAGCTGTACCGAAGGCGTGACCACCGTGCCGTCACCCGAGACCTGCACCGTGCCTGTGCCGGCGACCCCTCCGTAGCTGGCGGAGGTGGTGGGGCAGGCTCCGTTCGATGCTCGCGGCCGCCGGACCGTAGAGGGTCCACGTGAGAGTCGCGGTGGGGGCGCCCGCCGGGATGCCGCTGACGGTGACGGAGTCCGAGACGCTCTTGGCACCGCTGGCGGACGTGGCGAGGGCCGCCTTCGTGGCCAGCGTCGGGGTGTACGGCACGACCTGTGTGACTTCGCCCGCGGTCCCAGCGGCGCTCGTCACTCCGGTGGGCAACGAGCTGCTCGTCAGCGTCGCGACCCAGCTGTAACAACCGAGCGCCGAGAGCTCCACCGGGCCGGCGGTGACGCTGGTCGGGGATCCGTCGCTGATGGCGACGGTCCCGGTCTTGACCGTGGCCGCCCCGCTCCAGTCGACCCCGGTGCACCCTTGGGCACCGGCGGTCACCGGGCCGACGAGGGACCAGTTCAAGGTGCCCGAGTCCGATCCGAGGCCGCTGATGGTGATGTCGTCCGAAGCCGAGCTCAAGGCCGGCAGCGTCGCCGCCGACGTCTTGGTCGTGATGGTCGGGCTCACCTCTTGCACCGTCTCGCTCGGGGTGCCCGGGGCGAGGACCACCTCCTGGCTCGTCGCCGATGCCGGAAGGTCGGCGCCGTAGCTGTAACAGCCGGGGCCGGGGAGTGCGGTCGAGGGCGTGGTCTCCGTGCCGTTTCCGGTCACCGCCAGGGTGCCGGACCGATCCACGTGGGCCGCGAGGTACGGCGACGAGCTGGTCGGACAGGTCCCCGCGCTGGTAGCCGTGACCGGTCCGTACAGGGTCCAGGTGAGCGTGTTCGCGGGCGCCCCGGAGGGGAAGCCGCTGAAGCTGTCACTGTCGGTGACCGACTCGACGCCGGCACTGATGCTGCTTGCAGCCACCGTTCTGAGACTGGGCGTGAACGGCTGGACCTGGGTCACCTCGTTCGTTGCCCCCGGAGGGGAGTTCGCCGAATAGGGGAAGTCGCCGGGGTCGGAGGTGAGGGTGTCGGTCCAGGTGTAGCAACCCACCACGCTGACGGTGACGGGCCCTGTGGTCACGGTGCCGTCGGCCGTGATGTCGTCGCTGCCCGACGCAGCCGTGGGCGCTCCCGTCCAGGAGACGCTCGCGCACGAGCCGCCGACGGGCGCCACGGGTCCGAGAAGCTGCCAGGCCAGGGTCCCCGGGTCACCCCCGGTCCCGGTGATCTCCACCTTGTCGCTCAACGAGGAGAACGAAGCCGTCGTCGGCGCTGACGTCACGGTGACCAGCGTGGGCGTGCTCGGCGCGGTCAGACCCACTTTGGGCGGCTCGGCCGGGAGCGGATGGTTCGAGGGAGTCGTGACGTCGACCGCATTGGTGGCCGCGCTGTTCCAGGCCACCTGGTTGACGATGCCCGGAGGCACGTCGACCGTGAAGTTCACCGAGAAACCGCTCCCAGCCGCGTAGGTCCCGGTCGAGGCGAACTCGAGCGCCCGCACCGTGGAAAGGTCGGTCGGCGGAGTCGTCGTCCAGTCGTTGACGCACGTCGGGTTGGCCGAGTCGGGGAAGACCTGGTCGCGGCAGGGATTGGTGGACTGCGAGTACAGCACGCTCACACCCGCCGGCAATGCCGCGACAGAGGCGAAGACCGGCTGGAACTGGCTGCCGCGCGGGACCGTGTTCTGGCCTTGGCTCACACCGGTGTCGCCCACGTAGGGGAGGATGTCGTAGATCACCGGCAGGTCCAGCGTGTCGGTGCCGACGTTCGACCATGTGAGCCCGTAGGTCCCCGATCCGCCCGGTGAGGCGTCGCCGATGCCGAGCGCACCCTTGGGCGCCGGGTCGAGATTGCCCTGCACGGTCTTGGTCAGGTCGAAAGCGGCTCCCGTTCCCAACACGTTGAGGCTGGCGCGGGCCTGGCAATAGTCCTCGCTGCTGTTGCCGTCGCCGTCGAGGTTCTCCGGGTCGGCCGATTCGAAGGTGGACGTGCTCGAGCCGCCTCCGACCTGCGTCGGATTGCTGCAGCCAGGGTTGATCTCTTCGGGCGCCAAACCGAAGAGGAAGATCTGGTCGGTGTTCTTGTAGAGGCCCAGGGCAGTGGGCGTGGTCATCTCCAAGAAGTTCGTCGGCGGGCTGATCGTCCATGCACCGGTGCTCGTGAAATCTGCAGCCGGAATGTCCATGCGAATGAGGTCGCGTCCGGTTCCGAGGTAATTGGGCAAATTGAACGCCGTGGCCGTGACGTGTTTGGTGATGGCACCACCCCCCTCAATGAGGGTGAAGGTCCCCGACGAGCTCGGGTTCGCCCAGGTCATTCCGAGGGGGAGCAGGTCGGTGAGCACGACGTTGTGCTCGAGCGGTACGGCGTCGAGGTTGATCGCTCCTTCCAGGTTGAGCACCGTGGTCCCGGCCGGACCACCCGCCAGAGGTCCGAAGGACTTCGAGATGCCGAGCCCGATCGGCGTCGGCACCGTGAAGACGCTGGCGTGCGCCTGGACCGGAGTCAAGGCGGTCCCATCCAGCATCGGCACCGCGGTGGCGATGTTGTACAGCTGGTTCACGCCGTCGTTCAGGTTGGCCAACGTGATGTCGGTGTACCCCCACATGGTCAGTTGGAGCACGTTGTCCATGAGGGCCACGTTGGGCGGCAGTTCGATGGTTGCCACCAGGCCGACGTCGGCCTTTGGTATGGAGAAGAAGGCACTGGAAGCGTGCGCACCGACCGACCCGTTCGGCGACAGGGGCACCGTGGTCCCGTCGCTGAGCACGGCCTCAGGCACGAAGCCTCCGGCGATCGCCTGACCGAGCCCGGTGGAGGACGAGAACCCGGCACTGGAGACTTCGATGACCTGCGGGTGGAAGGCGGGGTTCGCACAGGGCGAGCTGTTGTACGGCTCGGAGCGGTACAGGTTGCCTGTCCCGTTGTCCAAGCAGGGCACCGGATCGACCACTTGGGTCTGGTACACGCCGACCAGCGAGTAGTCGATCGTGGCCTGGAACGAGGCGGCTGCGGCGCCGACCGTGTATGTCGGCGAGGCCGTGGTGGGCACCCAGTTTCCTGGATAGGTGCCCACGTACTGATTCGGGCTTACGTTCGGCTCGTCGAGCGGGGCCAGCGAGGTCTTGGAGATGGTCGCGTACCCGGGCGAGCCCGGTCCCGTAGGCGCCTTGTTCACGATTTCGACCGGCACCTGTGCGCTGGTGGACACGGTGATACCGGCCGGGTTGGTGGCATCAGGGCCGGTGCCCGAGAACGTGGCCTTGTTGATCAGGGGTTGGTCCTGGGGTGGCGGGGCGGGAGTGGGTGCGGTGACCACCACCTTGTAGGAGTTCGGTCCGGCGGCGTCGGCCGCACAGCCGGTCGGCGTGGACGCCGGGGTGGGGAAGGACCAGGTGACGGTGTCGGTGCCCGAGTCGAAGACCCCACCGTTGCTGGCCGAAACGAAGGTCGTCCCCGGCGGGAGCGGGTCGACGAGGCTTCCGTCGCTGAGGTAGAGGCTGCCCGGTGCCGCAACGTCGCAGTGGGCCGCGATGGTGTACGAGATGTTGTCGCCGGCGAGATAGACGCTCCCTCCGTCCGTGGTGGTCTTGTCCACCGACAGGAGCGGCTGGGCCGTGGCCACCGAGTGGGCGGGGGTCGGTGCGGTCACGGTCGGGATGTGGCCGCCCGTCAGCGTCGGGAGCAGCGACCACGAAGTGTGGTTGGGAGTCACGTCGTTGGGCGGCGTGGCAGTGAGGGAGATGCTGCCGCTGTTCCCGGCCGTGAGCGCGGAGTCGCTCAGACCGAGGACCAGGTTGTCGCCCACCACCGTGGGCCCGCTGGTCAGCAGCACCGCCGGGCTCGAGTGGGCGCTGAAGGACCAGCTGGGGTCGGTCATCGGCGGGGTCGTCGTGGTGTCCAGCGGGATGGTGACGGTGAGGTTCGGGCCGCATTCGGCGTTGCCTTCGCCGCTGCACGAGACGTCGATGTCGTAGGTCTGGGCGGTCCCTGTCGGGTGCGTCTGGTGCGCGGGTGAGATGGTGATCTCCCCCGTCTGCTGGAGCGGCCCGGGAGGAGCGTTCGGCGGTGCGGGTGGTGCGGGCGCCGTGGGATCCCCGGGGACCACCGGTGAGGTGGACGCGTTGGCGCTCGCCGTCGCCGCGCCGGCACCGTCCACCGTGAAGGTCGCCTGGTCGGCCGGTGCCGAGGCGGCCGTACCGTTCGAGAACCCGACGGTCACCGCGTCGGTGGCAGCACCAGGCCGCGCTGGTGGCGCCGGTCGCGCCGGCGGCACAGCCAGTAGGCAGATCGGCCGGCGAGGAGAAGGTCCATGTCACCGTGCCGGCATTCGGGTCGTCGACGCCACCGTTCGTCGCCGATCGGAACGTCGTCCCAGCGGGAAGGTGGTCGACGAGCGTGCCCGAGCTCGGCGACTCGTCGCCGAGCGGCGTTCTTGGCGTCACAGGTCGGGGTCAGCGTGTAGGTGACGCTGTCCTTCGAACCCGGCGCCAGGGAGGCGGACGCGGAGAGAGCCGGCTCGAGGGTCGACGTGGCGGTCGCCGTGGCCGCAGTGGAGGCCGTGACGCTCCCGAGTGCGCCGCCGGCGAGAGTCGGCGTCACCGGCCAGGTCGTGCCGTTCGCCGTGGCGTGGTTGGGTGGCGTCACCGACAGCTGAATCGCTCCGCTGAAACCTCCGACGAACACGGCGTCGGACAGGGGCACCACCAGCTGCTGGCCTCCGTCCCCGTTGGGGTCGGTCTGAGGCGTGAGCGCTCCGGCGGGAGAGGCGAGCAGCCCCGGGACGGCACTGTTGACCGAGTAGGTCCAGGTGCCCATGGGCGGTGCGGTCGACCCGGCGAGTGGAACGGTGACCGTGGTGTTGGGACCACACGGGACGCCGGCGCTCATCAGGCAGGCCAGCTGAACCGAGTAGACGAAGG
>CAWGHA010000029.1:0-83241 GCA_963822265.1 uncultured Acidimicrobiaceae bacterium | reverse complement strand
AACGTAGCGCTCTACCAGCTGAGCTACACCCCCGGGGCCGCCGCACAGAGTAGTCCGGCCGGAGTGTCCCGCCGGTCCGGGCCGAAAACGCCCGAGACGCGTCAGCGGGCGGCGGCCTGCGGTTCCGCCACCTCGTCCCAGGCCCCGGGGTAGCCCCGACCCGCGACCTCGGCGGCGGTCGGCGACGAGGGTGCGAAGCCGGCGGCGCGGTGCAGCCGCCGTCGCTGCTGCTCGTCGAGCTCGCGGGCGTAGGCCATCAGGGCGACCAGCCCCAGGGCTGCGAGCCCGCAGAGGCCGGTGACGACCCACGCCAGGTGCAGGCCCGGAACCACGCCGATGACGGCCGTCGTCAGGGCGACGCCACAAAGGCAGCGCATCAGCAGGGTGCAGCGGTGGCGTGCCGGACTCCGGCGGTAGGTGGACAGGGTCAGGTCCGTGCTGTCGTCGGGCACGCAGACCGGCTCGGGCGGGTCCAGCACCCCGATCCGCTCGTAGTGACCGCCCTGGCCGTCGTCGACATCGGCCGCCTCGGCGTCGTCGGTGGGGCGGAGCAGTACCAGCTTCGGACGGGACGAGTCGACCGAAGGGACGGCCGAACCCCCGCTGCTCCCCGGGGAGGCCGTGTGCAGGCGGTAGGCCGGCGCGACCGTCTTCGGCCCCGCGTGCTCCAGCAGCTGAAGCTGCTGGTGGAAATGGTCGATGGAACCGACGCTCTGTCGCTCGCCGAACCTGCGCCATGCGCTTGGCGCGAGGACCGCGATCCACAGCAGCACCACGACGATCAACAAGATCACATTCGCCACTCCCCCGACGACCTGCCTCGGTTCCTCCGAAAATCCTACGGAACCACGCGTCCCACGTGGTGGATGGTTGGGGAAATGCACAGCGCCGACATCGTCAGCACTTCTCCGCTGGCCTCGTTTGTACCCTTGTCGGCGACAGGAAGCAAGTCCCCCGTCGCCGCCCTGCTCACAGGCGTGAGGTGACGGCGCGGCTCCACCACCGGCCGTCGTTGCAACCGACGTCGACCCCCACCGCGAAGCATTCGGACACGCGCGCCGAGGTGATCACCTCGTGCAGCGGTCCGGCGGCGACCAACCGGCCTTCACGCACCAGGCCGCCGTGGGTGAATCCACGCGGGATCTCCTCACAGTGGTGCGTCACCAGCACCATCGGAGGGCTGTGCGGATCGGCGGCCAAGGCGGACAGTCGTGAGAGGAGCGTCTCGCGGGCACCGAGATCGAGCCCGGCGAACGGTTCGTCGAGGAGCACGAGCTCGGGGTCGCTCATCAGGGCCCGCGCCAGGAGCACCTGCTGGCGCTCGCCCTCGGAGATCACCCCGAAAGGCCGGTGCCCGATCGCACCGACACCGCCGTGGGAGAGCAGGTCGTCGGCGCGATCCCAGTCCGCGCCCGTGTAGGGGTGCCACCACGTCTCGAGCGCACCATGGCGACCGCTCACGACCACGTCACGAGCAGGGAGGTCGGCCCGGAGCTGTCGCGTCAGCGCGCCGCTCACCAGCGCGACCCGGGGGCGCAGCGTGCGCAGGTCCACCCGGCCGAGACGCGCCCCGAGGATCTCCACCCGGCCGCCCGAAGGCAGGAGTCGCGCACCAGCCACCTGGAGCAGCGTGGTCTTCCCCGATCCGTTCGGGCCGAGAACCACCCACCGCTCGTGTTCGAGCACGCGCCAGGTGACGCCCGCGAGGACCGGGACGCCTTCGCGCCGCACCTCGACACCTGCGAGATCGACGGCGGCTCGGCCCCCGCTCACTCCCCTGCCGGAATGCGTCGGTCGATGCGCCCGATCAACCCGGCGCAGCACTGCGTCCAGGTGCGCTCGCCCGCCAGCCACAACCACAGCTCGCGCCGGTAGCCGTCGACGATGCGACCGAGCTCGTCCTCGTCGATCCCGACCGCGGCGAGGAACCGCCAGCGCGACCAGAGCCACGAGGTGATGCCGCCCTCCCCGGACAGGACCTCGTCGAGTCCCTGGCCTGATCGGACGGCGTCCAGCCACCGCTCAATCAATGCCGTCGGCTCGTCGGGCATGTGGAGGACGGGAGCCTCGGCCACCGCGACCGCTCCCGTCACCGGCGGATGTAGACGGGCCGGCGATCCGTCCCGTCGTAGGCGCGCACGTGCTCCTCGAAGTCGATGAAGAGCGGGGCATCGGGGTCCAGCTTCCGCTGGAGGGACCGATCGGCGATCTTCTTGTCCAGCGCGTCCAGGCGGAGCAGCGCCGCCGGGTCGTCCAGGCCCCGCACGTCGAGCTTGGACCGTGCCGCCTGGAAGGCCAAGCGGCCGCGTTCGGTGCGGACGATCACGCTCGTCCAGCCGTTCATGGAGCCGACGCTGCCCACCGAGATGTCGGCTGATCGGCCGAGGAAGTCGGCGCATTCGTCGCAGCCTTTGAGCGCGGCGCCGTGGAAGTCCTTCACCGGCTCGTTCACCGCGACCTGGCCGTCGCGGTACTCGACGATCATGCGCCCCCTGATCACGTCCATCTTGGAGACCCGATCGAGATCGACGCCGCGCTTGTCGCGCAGCTCGTGCAGGGTGAGTGCCTCGTAGTCGAAGTTCTTCGTGCACATCAGTGCGATGGTCAGGACGACCGCGTCCACGCGGTGTGCACCCGTCGGCCAGCGGCGCGCCTGCATGGCGCGCAGGCCCTGGACTTCGCACGGCGTTCCGACCACCGCCAGGCGTGGCTTTGCCGGGAGGTCGTACCTCGAGAGGTCGAGCTCGGCCAGTGCCATCGTCTGGTTGTAGAAGCTGCCTGCCGCGGCACGGACCTCGTCCGCTGACGTGGCGATGGTCGCCACGCCCTTCCACGGCTCGTCGGGATCGGCGCTCGGCTTGGACACGAGGGCGCCGTCGATCTCGCCGGAGGCCAGCAACCCTATGAGGAGGGCGCTCACCGCGCCGCCGTCCTGGACGTCGTCGAGCTGCGCCGCCGCCCGCACGGCGAACGTGTCGACCACGGCGCCCAGACCCCCACCGGGAGGGCCGCCGCTGATCTTCCAGTAGGTGTCGGACGAGTCGCTGCGCACCTGCGTCGGCACGACGTCCGCCTCCTCCTCGCGCTGGCGGTCGAGGGTGGCCAGAGGGCCTCGTAGCGCAAGCCGCCCCGCGGGCAGAAGTCCCAGCACAGCGAGCAGCCGGTGCACATCTTCACCAGCTCGGGCAGACCGGTGTCCTCGTTGACGCCGATGGAATTGGACGGGCAGACGGCGACACAGGTACCGCACTCGATGCAGCGGTCGGCGTGGATCACGCCCGCCTCGAGCTCCCAGAACCAGACCTTGCCGGGGGGCTCCGCGATCCCGTTCATCTCCTCCCGGAGGCGGAAGCGTTTCATGGCGCGACCACCTCGCTCACCCCGACGAGCGTGCCCAGCAGCTCCTGACCCTCCGTGCGCCGGGCCCACGAGTAGAACGGCCTCGCCGGCGCGGTGGTCCTCGAGGTAGCGCCCCACCAGGCGCACCAGCGCGTCGGGGACCTTCTCGACCGGTACGGCCCCGGCAACCCAGTCGATGAACGCGGCGTCGGGACCGAGCGAGCCGCCGAGACCGATGTCGACCGCCTCTTCGATGTGCTCGTCGACATGCGCGATGTCGCCCCGGAACCCGATGTCGGCGATCTGGGGCTGCGCACACGAGGCCGAGCAGCCCGAGAAGTGCATCCTGATGACCCCGGCGTCGGCGCGGTCGCCGGCGGGGAACTGCTCGTCGAGCGCCCGGGCCCACTTGACTGCCCGCTCCTTCGTCTCGACCACGGCGAAGCGGCAGAACTCCGAACCGGTGCAGGCCACCACGCCCCGCTCGAAGGGGCCGGGGAAAGGCGAGTACTGCTGTACGAGCGGCTCTGCCAGCAGGTCGTCGAGTCGCTCCTCGGGGACTCCCGACATCACGAAATTCTGGTCCGATGCCGACCCGGACGTTCCCGTCGCCGTAGGTCTCGGCCAGGCGGGCCAGCTCCACCAGCTCTATCCCGTGCATCCGGCCGACGGGGACGGAGCAGCCGACGTACACCAGCCCGGCCTGCTTCTGGGGGTGGACACCGACGTGGTCGCCGCGGAAGCGGTCGGTGAGCTCTCGCCCCGCGGGCACGAACGGGAACGAGGTGCGCTCCTCGAGCGCAGCCCGGAAGCCTTCGGGCCCCAGCTCCTGGACCAGGTAGCGCATCCGGGCCAGGCCGCGGTTCTCGCGGTTCCCGAGCTCGCCGAACACCTGCGCCACACCTCGGCAGAGCTCGACCGCCTGATCCGGCAGGACGAACAGGTCGATGTCCGACGCCATCCGTTCGCCGTCGGACAGGCCGCCTCCGACGAGGACGTTGAAGCCGAGGGTCCCGTCCGCGTCGGACGCCGGCCACAGCCCGATGTCGTTGATCTCCACCCGGGCGCAGTCCTCGCTGCATCCGGTCACCGCGATCTTGAACTTGCGCGGCAGGTTGGCGTACTCGCGGTTGCCCGTGAAGAAAGCCGAGATGGCCTGGGCAACCGGTAGGGCCTCGACCAGCTCGCCGGCATCGATCCCCGAGACCGGGCACGAGCAGACGTTGCGCGCCGAGTCGCCGCACGCCTGGACCGTGGTCAGCCCGACCTCCCAGAACCGCTGCCAGATCCGGGGGACGTCGGCGATGCGGATCCAGTGCAGCTGAATGTCCTGGCGCGTCGTCAGGTCGGCGTAGCGGTTGCCGAACACGGGGCTGTCGTCGGGTCCCTCGGCGAAGGCGTCGGCCGCCACCCCGACCTCGCGCACCTGCGCGGACGTCATCACGCCCCCGGGCACCTTGATCCTCATCATGAACGCGTCGCCGCCCTGTCGCTGCGGATACAGACCGACCCACTTCAGGCGCTCGGCCTCGCCCGGGACTTCGGCGATGGACTGCGGCCCCCGCTTCGAGTACGTGTCGATGACCGCCTGGGCCACCTCGAAGGGATGGCGCGAGAGCTTGAGCTGCTCGACCGGGTTGAGCTCGCCGATCGTCCGGTAGGGCCGGACGAACTTCAGGCCCCGGTCACGCCGTCCCCGGAATTCGATGCCATAGGGATTGTCCAGGTCCCGCGGCACTAGGCGTGGAGCCCACACTCGGACTTGTCGAGCCCGGCCCACCGGCCGGCGCGGGGGTCCTCACCCTCGGCCACCGGCCGGGTCGTGGGCGCACATCCGATGGAGCGGTATCCGTGCCCCACCAGCGGGTGCCTCGGCAGTCCGTGGTCGGCCAGGTACGACTCGATGTCGTCGTCGGTCCAGGTCGCCAGCGGGTTGACCTTGACCAGACCGAACGCGGCGTCCCAGCTCACGATGGGAGCGTTCGACCGCGTCGGCCCGTCGCTGCGGCGGAGCGACGTCAGCCAGGCTCGGCTTCCCTGAATGGCCCGGCGGAGCGGGTCGACCTTGCGGAACTGGCAGCACTGTGGGGTGCCGCAGGGATGGGCCGCAGCCTCAGGCCCTGGCCGGGTGACCGTCAGGTTCAGGTCGTAACGGGCGCGCACCTCCTCGACGAAGGACAGCGTCTCGGGGAAGTGGGCCTCGGTGTCGAGGAAGACGATCTCCAACCCGGGAGCGATCCTGGTGGCCAGGTCGATCAGTACGATGTCCTCGAAGGACGCCGCGAGGACGAGCGAGTCGCCGTACGTGTCGATCGCCCACCCGACGATCTTGCTCGCCGGGGCGGTCTCGAAGTCTTCGCTGAGCAGGGAGAGTTCCCCGATGCTCAGCTCGCTCACGTTGGTGTCGATCACCATCACCACCTCTCTCTCGAGCCGACGGGCCCTCGCCGGTTGGTCTTGACGTACGGCCGGATCTGACCGTTAGTATACATGACCAAAATGGTCATGATTCGAGAGAGGATCCGACCGAGGACCGACATGGACAGAGCCACCGCCCTCCGCCACGAAGCAGACCCCGCCGGGACCAGCCCCGGCCCGGGTGCCTCGGTCACACCCCTGGTACGACCTGTCGAGCATCCTCTCGGGCACCTGGACCTGCTCGAGTCCCTGGCCGTCTTCATCATCAGGGAGGTGGCGGCAGAGTCCGAACGGCCGGTGCTTCTCTTCAGCGGGGGCAAGGACTCCGCGGTCCTGCTTCACCTCGCCGCCAAGGCCTTCTCGCCCGGGCGGATTCCGTTCCCCGTGCTCCACGTCGACACCGGGCACAACTTCGATGAGGTGCTCTCGTACCGCGACGCCCAGGTCGAGGCCGTGCGGGCCCGCCTCCTCGTCGCCAGCGTGCAGGACTCCATCGACCACGGCCGCGTGTCGGACCCCGGCCCCGGCACCTCTCGGAACCGGCTGCAGACGACCACCCTGCTCGACGCCATCCGGGCGCATTCCTTCGACGCCGCCTTCGGAGGAGCCCGCCGTGACGAGGACAAGGCGCGAGCCAAAGAGCGCGTGCTCTCCTTCCGGGACTCCTTCGGGCAGTGGGACCCCAAGCGCCAACGCCCCGAGCTGTGGCAGCTCTACCAGGCCACGGTGCGGCCGGGGGAGCACCTGCGCGCGTTCCCCCTCTCGGACTGGACCGAGCTGGATATATGGCAGTACATCCGGCGCGAGCGCATCGAGCTCCCGTCCATCTACTACGCACACGAGCGCGAGGTGCTCGAGCGTGACGGCATGCTCCTGGCGGTCAGCCAGTGGGTGACGCCCGAGCATGGCGAGTCGCCGCGAAAGGAAACGGTGCGCTTCCGCACCGTCGGCGACGCCACCTGCACCGGTGCCGTCCGTTCGCACGCGGCGAGCGTGGAGGAGATCATCCGCGAAGTCTCTGCGTCGACGATCTCCGAGCGCGGCGCGACCCGGGCTGACGACCGCTTCTCGGAGACGGCGATGGAGGACCGCAAGCGCGAGGGCTACTTCTAATCCGATGACCGCATTGCCCGGCTCGCCGCCGGCCGGCGAGCTCGGCACGGACACCATGGACCTCTTGCGGTTCGCGACCATCGGCTCGGTCGACGACGGAAAGAGCACCCTGATCGGGCGCCTGCTCTTCGACACCCGTCAGCTCTTCGACGACCAGCTGACCGCGATCGAGGTGGCATCCGAACGCCGCGGGCTGGGGGAGGTCGACCTGTCGTTCGTCACGGACGGGCTGCGCGCCGAGCGCGAGCAGGGCATCACGATCGACGTCGCGTACCGCTACGCCGCGACTCCTCACCGCAAGTTCGTCATCGCCGACTGCCCGGGGCATGTCCAGTACACCCGGAACATGGCGACCGGTGCCTCCACCGCGGACCTCGCCCTGGTGCTGGTGGACTCGACTGCGGGCCTGCGCGAGCAGTCGCGCCGTCACATCTGCATCGCCGCGCTGCTCGGAGTGGACCAGCTCGTCGTGTGTGCCAACAAAATGGACCTGGTCGACTGGGATCGCTCGGCCTACCAGCGCATCGTCGACGAGATGGAGACGCTGGCCGAGCGCCTCGGGATCTCTGCGTGCACGGTCATTCCCATCTCGGCGTTGCACGGCGACAACGTGGTCGACCGCTCGGACGCCGCACCGTGGTACGACGGCCCCACCGTGCTCGACGCGCTCGAGTCGGCCCGGGCCGGCGGCTGGGCCGCCCGGCACGGTCGGCCTGACGGGACCGGCGCACGTCTGCCGGTGCAGTGGGTCCTGCGCCGGCCCGGCGGTGGGCGCAGCTATGCGGGGATGGTCAACGGCGGACCATTCCGCGCCGGTGACCGCGTGGTCGTCCTGCCGCAGGGGACGAAGACCACGGTCCGCGCCATCGACACGGCGGACGGCCCGTTGCCCCGCGCCGAGGTCGGGCTGTCGGTCTCCCTGCATCTGGCCGACGACGTCGACGTGTCTCGCGGCGACATGATCTCGGCAGCCGAGGGTGCGCCCGAAGTCACCGACACCTTCGAGGCCACGGTGTGCTGGTTCCACGACCGCCCGCTCGCGCCGGGTGACCGCATCCGGCTCAAGCACACCACGAGAGTCACGCCCGCCGTGGTCGAGGCGGTCTCAGGCACCTTCGACGTGAACGAGCTCGAGGTGACGGAGGCGGCCGAGCTCCGGGAGAACGACATCGGCGTCGTCACCCTGCGCACGGCCTCGCCCCTGGCCGTCGACCGCTACGAAGTCGACCGGATCACCGGCAGCTTCGTTCTCATCGACGAGCTCACCTTCGCCACCATCGCGGCCGGGATGGTGGGTTCGCCCCGCCTCCATGGTTGAGACCGGCGCCGGGTATTACCCGGTCTCGCTCGACGTCGCCGGTCGCTCCTGCCTCGTCGTCGGCGGGGGCGCGGTGGCGGCGCACAAGGCGCGAGGGCTGCTCGAGCTCGGCGCCACCGTGACCGTGATCGCGACGTCGGTCGGCACGGAGATGAGCGCCCTGGCTTCGTCGCTGCGCGCCGTCGAGGTCCGTCCGTACCGGTCGGGCGACGCGGCGGGATTTCGTCTGGTGATCACCGCGACCGGTGACCTCCACGTCGACGCGGCGGTCTACGCCGATGCGGATGCGGCCGGTATCTGGGTCAACAGCGCCGACGACCCCGGTCACTCGTCGTTCATCCTGCCTTCCGTGCACCGCGACGGGACGGTGACCGTCGCGGTTTCCACCGGGGGAGCGAGCCCTGCCCTCGCGGTGTGGCTCCGCTCCCGCATCGCCGGCGAGGGCGTCGTGGATGGCGCCGGCACGCTGGCCTCGCTGCTCGGCGACGCCCGCCGCCGACTCCGGTCCTCGGGCCGTCGGACCGACGCGGTCGACTGGCGCGCCCTGCTCGACGGGCCGCTCCCCGAGCTCGTCCGGGCCGGAGCGGTCGACGACGCGCGGGCGGCACTGGCCGAAGCCGTCGGCGGCTGATCCTCGTCGCCAGCACTTCCCGCCTCAGCGGGTCCAGCGGACCTGTGCTCAAGGCTGAGCGACCATGATCACCACGCCGACGACGAGCAGGAGCGCTGCGGCGCCGGCCGAGCGTGCCAACGCTGTCGCGTCCCTCCGCAGCCCCGCCGCGTCGTTGCCCGCCGCCGCCAGCGCGGTCTGGAGCCGGCGCTCGGCGGGCCACGCCACGCCCTCACAGAGGAGCACGACACCGGCGAAGAGGGCCAGTCCGGCCACGACCCAGGCGTCGCGCCACGTGTACGCGCCATGGCTCATGGCCAGGAGGGCGAACCCGAGGACGGGAACGGCGTACACGACCCGTCCCGCCCAGTTGAAGCCGGGACGGAAGTAGCGCCGCACCACCTCGGGCACCGCAACGCTGGAGCTCAGCACCCGGCGGAGCCGGTTGCCGGTCGTGGCGGCCGTCACGGTGGTGACGAGCCCCACCACGGCGGATCCGGCATGGAGGAGGAGCACGAGGTCGAACGCCGCCCCGGTCGGCTGGTGCTGCACAGCCGACATCTTCCCCGACCCGGGTTCGCTCCGGGGTGACGGACGCGCGACGGTGATGCCCGAGTGGGTGTCGGACCCTGTACCGTAGAGGGAGAGGTTCTCATGAGGGAGCGAGCGAACCCTGCGGGCATGACTGAACCACACGGGAAGCGCCGATGAATCAACTTCGTCTCGATCCGCTGTCTGGCCGCTGGGTGGTCGTCAGCCCCGGCCGCTCGGAGCGGCCCTACTCCTTCGTCACCCGGACTCCCTGGCCGGCCGACTCCCTCGGCCGGCCCTGCCCCTTCTGCCCGGGCAACGAGGAGGACACCCCGCCCGCCCTCGAGACCTACGGCCCGACCGGGCGCTGGCTCGTCCGCGTCGTGCCCAACCTGTACCCGGCCTTCGCCGGGGACGAGCCCTTCGTCGTGGCCAACCGCGGCCCCGTGTTCACCCAGGCGACCGCCGGGGGGATCCACGAGATCCTGATCTTCTCCCCCGAGCACGACGTCACCTTGGGACAGCTCGGCCAGGAGCAGGTCGAGCTGGTGATGGCTGCGCTGCGCGACCGCCTCGAGGAGCACGCCCAGCAGCCCAACCTGCGCTACACCCAGGCCATCGTCAACTCCGGACGCGAGGCCGGCGCCTCTCTGGAGCACCCCCACGGTCAGCTGCTCGGCATGTCGTTCATCCCGCGCGAGCTGGCCGAGGAGCAGGCCCGTTTCGCTCGCTTCGTCGGCTCGTGCCTCCTCTGCACCACCCTCGAGGCCGAGGAGGACTCGGGCGAGCGCGTCATCTACGCCAACGACCACGTCGTGGTGGTGTGCCCCTTCTGGAGCGCCCTCCCCTACGAAATGCTGGTCATCCCTCGCGAGCACAACCCCCATCTGCACAAGAGCTCGACCGAGGACCTCATCGCCGTCGGCGAGGGACTGCGGCGATCGCTCGGGCAGCTGGCAGAGTCGATCGGCGACGTGGCCTACAACGTCGTGTTCCACTCGGCCCCGTATCGGGTCGGTGAACCGTTCCACTGGCACGCGCACGTCTTCCCCAAGGCCACCACGACCGCTGGCTTCGAGCTGGGCACCGGCGTCGCCATCAACGTCGTCTCACCCGAGGAAGCAGCCGAGACGCTGAAGGTCGCCGCCCTGGCCGTCTGAGCCACGGGCCCCGGCCGGGTCGAGCCGGCGGATGCCTGGACCGGCGCCTACTCCCGCACGGAGCGCGCCAGCTCCAAGAAGCTCACCAGGCGCAGCACCAGGTTTCGATCGGGGCCGACCAGGCCCGAAATCCCCGGGGTGCCCAGGTAGCCGGCCATGAACGCCCGGCGGTTCCGGGTCTCCCAGGCCTGGCCGAGAGGCTCGAGGCCCAGACGCCCCGTCGGGTCGCGATCGGCGGCCGCCACGACGCTCGCCCGGTGCATGGACCACAGGAGATCGGCCACATCGGCCAGCGGTGAGCGCCGGCTCGGCACCTCGCCGTGCCCCGTCACCCCGCCCGGACGGCAGTCGCTGACCACCCACCCCTGATCGGTCCGTGCCGTGCGTCCCAAGTGGAAGTCGCCGTGGGCCCGGATCGCGGGGAGCCGGGAGTCGGGCTCGCGGATCCACTTGAGCAGATCGGCCACCCCGGGCGCGTCGAGCAGCGTGCGGTCGGCCGCCGTGATCTCGGCCTCGGCGACGTCGACCCAGTCCGAGACGGCCTCCCTCTCACGTTCGAAGGCGCGGTCGAGTGCGAGATGCATCCGCGCCGTCATCGTTCCGAGTGCCCGGGCCTCCGCGCCGAAGTCTCCCCCGGCGGCCTCGGGCGCTTCCCGGGACGCGTAGAGGTCGCGCAGCGAGGTCAGTGCCAATGCCCACCCCGCCGAGCGGTCGGCCAGCGGTTCCTGAATCACTCCGAGGTCCCGCCCGTCCCAGGTCCAGCGCACCAGCGGTGCCGCCACATGGTTGAAGCCGGCTGCGTCCAGCGCCATCAGCATGTCGACGTCGGGCCGCGGCCTCTCGGAGAGCCATGGGAACACCACCAGGTCGCCCCGGTCGCCGCAGTCGAGCACCGTCGTGTCCTCGTCGTCGCAGACCACCGTCACCGGACCCGGCCGCGCTGCGACGCGACGGATCGTGGCCAGCAGGAGTGGCGCCAGCTGCGCGTCACGCAACGCATCGGTGCAGACCGCCAGGCCGGACTCGTCGTCCAGCAGGCCCAGCACGCACTCCTCGCCGGCGCGCAGCAGGTGAGGCTGCTCGCCCACCCCGTGCTGGCCCACCACGAGGTGCGCGAGCCGCTCCGTTCCCGGTGCGCCTACCCGAGCTACGACGTCGATGAGACCGGGACGGCCGTCGCGCAGCACCTCTCGACGCACGATCGACACCGGCCCGACGTCCGCCGGCGCGGCCGGCCGCAACCGCAGCCACGCCTCGGTGAGCGTGCGCAACGCCGGGTCGTGCTCGGTGCTCACTCCCAGGCCGGCCTCTCGCCGGGGACGAGGTCGAACCACAAGAACCCGTAAGGGGGCAACGTGACGGCGTACGGCTCGTCGGTGATGGCCGGGAACGGCACGCGGCCGAGGACCTCGTAGGGCGTGCACCCGGACCACTTGGCCAGCGCCAGCTCGGCCGGCTGGGCGAACCGGCTCAGGTTGTGCACGCACAGCACCGCCTGCTCCCGGTGCACGGCCACGTCGCCGGCCGCCTCGTTGCCCGCCGGGACGGTCCGGGTCAGCACGGCCGTGTGGCCCCAGTCCACCACGCCCTCGGCCGGCGCGGCCACGGAGGGCCCGATCTGCGCTCCCGCCCGCGACAGGACGTCGGCCACCTCGCCGGAGCGGACGTAGGCCAGCACCGAGGGGTTGGCGCACGGCAGGACCTCCATCTCCCCCACTCCCATCACCGGCAGGCTGCGGCGCTCGTTCAGCATGCGTCGCAGCCAGTGCAGGAACGAGCCCTGGTTGCGCAGCTGCGCCTCGACGTTGAGCGCGGCGTACCCGTAGACCGGGTCCATGAGGGGCGGCAGGTAGAGCTGGGCGAAGTCGGCCGCGGAGAACCCGCCGTTGCGGTCGGGTGACCATTGCATCGGGGTCCGGACCGAGTCCCGGTCGCCGAGGTAGATGTTGTCGCCCATGAGCAGCTCGTCGCCGTAGTAGATCACCGGGCTGCCGGGGAGCGACAGGATGAGGGCGTAGAGCAGCTCCGCCGTGCGCCGGTCGTTGTCGATCAGGGGCGCCAACCGCCGCCCGATTCCCATGTGCCGCTTCATGCGGGGGTCCTTGGCGTACTCGGCGATCAGGTAGTCGCGCTCCTCCTCGCTGACCTGTTCGAGCGTCAGCTCGTCGTGGTTGCGCAAGAAGATGGCCCACTGGCAGGCGTCGTCGATCGTGGGCGTCTGGGCCAGGATCTCCGTGATGGGGTAGCGCTGCTCGCGGCGCACCGCCGTGAACAGCCGCGGCATCAGGGGGAAGTGGAAGCACAGGTGGCACTCGTCCCCGTCGCCGAAGTAGTCGGCGACGTCGCTCGGCCATCCGTTCGCCTCGGCCAGCAGGATCCGGCCCGGGTAGTCGGCGTCCATCTGCTTTCGGATCCGCTTTATGAAGGCGTGCGTCTCCGGGAGGTGCTCCCCCGGCGTGCCGTCGCGCTGGTACAGGTACGGCACGGCGTCGAGCCGGAAGCCGTCGAAACCCAGGTCGAGCCAGAAGCGGACGAGGTCGATCATGGTGTCGGCCACTTCGGGGTTGTCGTAGTTGAGGTCGGGCTGGTGGTGGTAGAAGCGGTGCCAGTAGTACTGCTGGCGCGTGTCGTCCCACGTCCAGTTGGAGCGCTCCACATCGGTGAAGACGACCCGGGCGTCCGGCCACTTCTGGTCGTCGTCGTTCCAGACGTACCAGTCCGCCTTCGCGTTGTCACGCGACGAGCGGGACTCGGTGAACCAGGGGTGCTCGTCGCTGGTGTGGTTCATGACCAGGTCGGCGACCACCCGGATCCCTCGCCGGTGCGCGTCCTCAAGCAACGCCACCAGGTCGCTGATGCTGCCGTAGTCGGGGTGCACGTTGAAGAAGTCGCTGATGTCGTAGCCGCCGTCGCGGAACGGTGAGGGGTAGAAGGGCAACAGCCAGAGGCAGTCGATGCCGAGCCACTCGAGGTAGTCCAGCTTCTCGCGCAGGCCGCGCAGATCGCCCGTGCCGTCGTTGTTGGCGTCGTGGTAACCCCGGATGAGCACCTCATAGAACACGGCGTGTTGGAACCACCGTGCCGAAGGGTCGAAGGCGCCGTCACCGGCGCTGACCGGAATCGGGGGCGAGCTCACCCGCGCACCGTAGCGGACGCCGCGTGCCGCGGCCTCAGCGCGATCGGGCGCGTCATCCGCCGAGTAGGCGCTCGGCCGCCTGGTACGGATCGAGCTCGCCCGAGGCGAGGGCCTTGACGGCGCTCGTGAACTCCTCGCTGCCTGCCAGCTCGTCGACGCGGGCGGCCGAACGCGCCAGAAGTACGCGGCGCAGCTCCTGACCCAGGCGGGCCGAGCGCCGGGTGACCAGGCGGCCCGACGTGACGAGATCCGCCCGGTGCCGTGCAATGGCGCACCACAGGTCGTCCACCCCGTCGCCGGTCGACGCCGTCGTCTGTACGATCTCGGGCCGCCACGCGCCGGGCGGCGACAGGTCCAGCATCTGCTCCAGGTCGCGCCGCGCCTCGCGCGCGCCGGGACGGTCGGCCTTGTTGATGACGAACACGTCGGCGATCTCGAGCAGACCGGCCTTGTTGGCCTGCATGGAGTCCCCCCACCCGGGCGTCACCGCGACGATGGTCGTGTCGGCCGCGGACGCGATCTCGACCTCCATCTGCCCCACGCCGACCGTCTCGACGATGACGAGCGGGATCCCGGCCGCTCCGAGCAGGCGCACCGCGTCGGGCACGGCGAGCGAGAGTCCCCCGAGATGCCCCCGTGTCGCCATGGAGCGGATGTAGACGGTGGGGTCGAGCGTGTGCTGGCCCATGCGGACACGGTCCCCGAGGATGGCGCCGCCGCTGAACGGCGAGGTGGGGTCGACGGCCAGGACGCCCACCTGGGCGATCTCCTCGGGGGCCAGATCCCCCGACTCCGACTCCGACTCCGACTCCGACTCCGGGCAAAGGCGGCCAACCGGCGCGCGCGCAAATGATCAGGCGGTCGGTCAAGGTGGACTTGCCCGCGCCGGGGGCGCCGGTGAGCCCGACCGTGAAGGGAACCTGGGCGCGGTAGGTGAGGCGGGCCACGACGCGAGCGTTCTCCCCGCCCCGCTCGACGTAGGACAGCAGACGGGCCAGAGCGACGCGGTCGCCGGCGCCGGCGCGCTCCAGGAGCTCGGACGGGTCGCCGGTCCGCGGCCCCCCGCTCACGAGCACGACACTCGGGCGCCGAGCGAGCGCAACGCGCCCGGCAGGTCCTCGTAGCCGCGGAGAATGTGGTGGGCACCGCTCACCACCGTCTGGCCCTCGGCCACCAGGCCGGCCAGCACCAGCGCCACCCCGGCGCGGATGTCGGGCGCACGCACCGGGGCGCCCGAGAGCCGCGGCACGCCCCGCACCACCGCGTGGTGGCCCTCGGTGCGGATGTCAGCGCCCATGCGACGCAACTCCTCGATGTAGCGGAACCTCCCCGAGAACAGGTTCTCCGTCAGGATCCCCACCCCGTCGCTCACCGTCAGCATGGCGACGAGCAGGGGGCTGTAGTCGGTCGCCACTCCGGGGTACGGCAGCGTGGCGACGTCGGCTGCGGTCACCCGCCCCGACGACCAGGCCCGGAGCCCGTCCGAGCCCATCTCGACCGAGACGCCCATCTGGCCCAGCTTGCGCAGGAGCATCTCCATGTGGTCGGGCCGCGCGTCGGACACGGTCACCTCGCCGCCGGCCAGGCCCACCGCGGCGAGATACGTCGCCGCCACCACGCGGTCGGCCACGACGGCGTGCTGCGCCGGGCGCAGCTCATCGGCCCCTTCGACCTCAATCCGTGACGTGCCCGCGCCGCGCACCTCGGCCCCCATGGCGCGCAGAAGGGCGGCCAAGTCGCTCACTTCGGGCTCCTTGGCCGCGTTCTCGATCACCGTCGTGCCCTTGGCCAGCGCGGCGGCCATGAGCAGGTTGTCGGTGGCGGTGTGGCTCGGGTACTCCAGCACCACTCGCGTTCCCACCAGCCGGCCGTCGGGGACATGGCCGCGCACTTCGCCGTGCGAGGACTCGAACACCGCGCCCATCGCCTCGAGCCCGTGGACGTGGAAGTCGATCGGCCGGTCGCCGAAGTCGTCACCGCCCGGCAGGGGCATGCGCACGGAACCACAGCGCGCCAGCAGCAGTCCGAGCACGACCACCGAGGCGCGCATGCGCTCCACCAGCTCGTAGGGCGGCTCCGGCACCAGCGCGTCCGCGGGCGGCGTCGTGACCGCGACGTCTCCCCGGCCGAGTCGTTCGACCTGCGCCCCGAGTGCGCGCAGCACCTCGGCCATGGTGGCCACATCCGCGATGTCGGGTACGTTCGACAGCACCGAGCGCCCCTCCGCCAGGAGGCACGCCACCATCAGCTTCAGCGCGGAGTTCTTCGCCCCGCCTGCTCGGACGGTGCCCGACAGCGGCCCCGCGGGCTCGACGACGATGCGGTCCACGGGTCCAAGTATCGCCGCTGGCCCGGAGCGGTCTCGGCCATGGCGGATCGGCCGTCGGATATCGTCGGGCGGATGATGGTCTCCCGACAAGCGCCCGACCGCAACCTGGCCATGGACCTCGTGCGGACGACGGAGGCCGCCGCGATGGCCGCCAGCCGCTGGATGGGCCGGGGCGACAAGCTGGGAGCCGACGGCGCTGCCGTCGAGGCCATGCGGACGGTGCTCTCCACCGTGCCGATGGACGGCATCGTCGTCATCGGAGAGGGGGAGAAGGACAACGCCCCGATGCTCTTCAACGGGGAGAAGATCGGGGACGGGACGCCGCCGCTGACCGACATCGCGGTCGACCCGATCGACGGCACCACGCTGACGGCGCAGGGCCGGGGCGGTGCCCTCGCCGTCATCGCCGTGGCCGAGCGCGGCGCCATGTTCGACCCCGGACCGTGCGTCTACATGGAGAAACTGGCCGTCGGCCCGCGGGCCAAAGGCGCCTGCGACATCCGCCGCACCCCGACCGAGAACCTCGCCGCCCTCTCCAAGGCCGTGGGTCGCCCCGTGCGCGACCTGACCGCGGTCATCCTCGACCGGCCGCGTCACGAGGACCTCATCGCCGAGGTGCGCTCCACCGGCGCCCGCATCCGCCTCATCACCGATGGAGACGTGGCGGGCGCCATCGCCACCGGATGGCCCGGCGCCGGCACCGACATCCTCTTCGGCATCGGCGGCACCCCCGAGGGTGTGCTCGCCGCGGCCGCGCTCAAGTGCATGGGCGGAGAGATCCAAGGCCGGCTCTATCCCCGCGACGAGGCGGAGCGCGCCGCCGCGCTCGAAGGGGGGTACGCCCTCGACGCCGTGCTCACGACCGACGACCTCGTACGGGGCAACAATTGTTTCTTCGCCGCCACCGGCATCACCGACGGCGAGTTGCTCCAGGGGGTGCAGTACCACGAGTTCGGAGCCACGACGCAGTCGCTCGTGATGCGCTCCAAATCGGGCACGTTGCGCAAGATCGACGCCAGCCACGCGCTGGCGAAGTTGGCCGAGTTCAGCTCCATCTCCTTCGGCTGAGGCTTCGAGTTCGGGCGGCTGGGCCGCCCCGGCTCCCCCTACGATTTCCCGGCGGCCACCTCGACGCGCAGCTCGGCTCGGGCCAGCGCGCCCTCGGCCTCGGCCAGGGCGAGCGCTTGGTCCTGGTCCTCCCCGACGCCGCGACCCGCCTGCAGGTCGGCCACACGCTGGGATGCGGCCGCGCGCGCGGCTTCGGCGCGCGCCGCGTCGATCTCCGAGGAAAGTTCCGCCACGCCGGCCAGCACCGTGACCCGAGTGGAGAGCCCGGGCAGCGGGCCGTCGCCTTCGGCCAGCCCTGCCGCGGCGCCGGGGCTGGTGTCGACCTGCACGAAGCCGCCGTGCACGGCCAGCGAGAGGACCTCTCCCTCTCCGGGTTCGACGCGCACCTCGCACGGCACGACGTCGCCGACGAGCGGCGTGTGGCCGTCGAGCACGGTGAGATCACCCTCCGACGTGGCCAGGACGACCGAGCGGGCGCCGCCGGCGTAGAGCGACTGCTCGGGCGTGACGACCTCGAGTCCGAAGACGCCGTCGGCCATCAGCCCGCGTCCGCCTCGAGCTTCTGGGCCTTCTCCAGCACCGACTCGACACCACCGACGTTCAGGAACGCCTGCTCCGGGACGTGGTCGAGGTCGCCGTTGGCCAGGGCCTCGAACGACTCCACCGTCTCGTCGATCGGGACGAAGATGCCCGGGACACCGGTGAAGACCTCGGCCACGAAGAAGGGCTGGGACAGGTAGCGCTGGACCTTGCGGGCCCGGCTCACCGTCACCCGGTCCTCCTCGGACAGCTCGTCCATACCGAGGATGGCGATGATGTCCTGGAGCTCCTTGTAGCGCTGGAGGATCTCCTGCACGCGCCGGGCCACGGCGTAGTGCCGGTCGCCCACGATCTCGGGCGCCAAGATGTTCGAGGTCGAGGCGAGCGGGTCCACGGCGGGGTAGATACCGAGCGCCGCGATCTGGCGGGAAAGCTCCGTCGTGGCGTCGAGGTGGGTGAAGGTGGTGAACGGCGCCGGGTCGGTGTAGTCGTCGGCGGGCACGTAGACCGCCTGCAGCGATGTGATCGACTTGCCCTTGGTCGAGGTGATCCGTTCCTGCAGCTCGCCCATCTCGTCGGCCAGCGTCGGCTGGTAGCCCACCGCCGAGGGCATGCGGCCGAGCAGGGTCGAGACCTCCGAGCCGGCCTGGACGAAGCGGAAGATGTTGTCGATGAAGAGGAGCACGTCCTGGTTCTGGACGTCGCGGAAGTACTCGGCCATGGTCAAGGCGGCCAGCCCGACGCGCAGGCGGACGCCGGGCGGCTCGTCCATCTGGCCATAGACCAGCGCTGCCTTGTCGATGACGCCGGACTCCTGCATCTCGAGCCACATGTCGGTGCCTTCGCGCGTGCGCTCCCCCACGCCGGCGAACACGGACACCCCACCGTGCTGCTGGGCGACCCGGTGGATCATCTCTTGGATGATGACGGTCTTGCCCACCCCAGCGCCGCCGAAGAGGCCGATCTTTCCGCCCTGCACGTAGGGCTCGAGCAGGTCGATGACCTTGATCCCGGTCTCGAACATCAGAGCCCGCGGCTCGAGCTGGTCGAAGGCGGGAGCGTTGCGGTGGATCTCCCAGTAGTCGTCCACCTCGCCGATGGTGTCGGTGTCGAGCGGCTGGCCGAGCACGTTGAACACGTGCCCGAGCACGCCGTTGCCCACCGGGACCGTGATGCCACGCCCGAGGTTGTGGACAGGTGCGCCGCGCACCAAGCCGTCGGTCTGCTGCATGCAGATGCAGCGCACCCGGCCGTCCCCGATCTGCTGGGCCACCTCGGCCGTGATCGTGTTGGTCTTCCCGTCCAGCACGATCTCGAAGTCGACGGCGTGGTTGATCTCGGGCAGGGCGTGCGGCGGGAACTCGACGTCGATCACCGGTCCGGCGATGGCGACGACGCGGCCGTCCTCGAGCGCGCGCTCGGCCGGGGCTTCCGTGGGTGCGGTGGTGGTCATCGGGTCAGGCTCCCTTCGCTTGGCGGAGCGCCTCGGCCCCGCCGACGATCTCCATGATCTCGGTCGTGATGGCGTCCTGGCGGGCCCGGTTCATGACCCGCGTCAGGGTGCGGACGAGCTCGTCCGCGTTCTCGGTGGCGGCGGCCATGGCCCGTTGCTGGGCGGTGAAGAACGCGGCCGCTCCCTCGAGCAGCGCGGCGAAGATCTCCGCCTCGAGCGCTCGCGGCGCCAGCTCGACGAGGAGCTTCGCGGGCTCGGGCTCGAACTCGGTGTAGCCCTCGAGCGTGTCGGGGGACTCCTGGCCGGCCTCGCCGCTCTCGTCGCCGTCCTCGTCGGGCAGCGCGAGGGGCAGCATCTGCAGCCGTTCCACGCGCTGGACGCCGGCCGACATGAAGCGGGTCGAGACCATCTCGACCAGGTCGATCTCGCCGGCGACGAAGGGCGCCGCCACCACGGCGGCGATCTCGCGCGCGTCCGAGAAATCCGGCCGATCGACGAAACCGGAGAACGACTGCGCCACCGGGATGCCGCGGTAGCGGAAGTAGGTGGGCGCCTTGCGCCCGACCGCCCAGAGCGTCACCTCGACGCCGGCGGCGCGATGCTCAGCGACCCGACGCTCGGTGGCGCGCAACGCGCCCGAGTTGTACGAGCCGGCCAGGCCGCGGTCGCCCGCGACGGCCAGGATCCCGACGTGGCGCGGCGACTCGGGCGTCCCGAGCAGCTTCTCCGCCGCCTGGGGATCGGCCGCCGCCGCCAGCCGCACGATGCGCTCCATACCCTCCCGGTAGGGACGGTTGGCGGCGATCCGGTTCTGGGCGCGCACGATCCGCGAGGCGGCGATGAGCTCCATCGCCTTGGTGATCTTCCTCGTGGACTGCACGCTGCGGATACGCCGCCGCAGGATGCGCTCTTGGCCACCGGCCATCGCTCAGTCGACCTTCCCCGTGTCGAACCCCTCGAGGAACGACGTCAATCCCTTGTCCAGCTCGTCCCCGTCGGGCAACGTCCCGGTGCTCCGGATCGACTCGAGCACGGTCGGGTGGTTGCCCTTGAAGTACTCGACGAGCTCCACGTCGAAGCGCCGCACCTCGCTCACGGGCACGGTGTCGGCCCAGCCGTTGGTGCCCGCGTAAATCACCAGCACCTGTTCCTCGACCGGCACCGGCGCGTTCTGGGGCTGCTTCAACAGCTCGGTCAGCCGGTAGCCGCGGTCGAGCTGCGCCTGGGAGACCCGGTCGAGCTCGGAGCCGAAGGTGGCGAAAGCCTCGAGCTCGCGGAACTGGGCCAGGTCGAGCTTGAGCGTGCCCGACACCGACTTCATGGCCTTCACCTGCGCCGCGCTCCCGACCCGGCTCACCGAGTTGCCGACGTTGATCGCCGGCCGGATGCCCGAGTTGAACAGGTCGGTCTCGAGGAACACCTGTCCGTCGGTGATGGAGATCACGTTGGTCGGGATGTAGGCGGAGATGTCGCCGGCCTTGGTCTCGATCACCGGCAGAGCGGTGAGCGACCCGCCCCCGAGCGCGTCGGACAGCTTGGCGGCGCGCTCCAAAAGGCGCGAGTGCAGGTAGAAGACGTCACCCGGGTATGCCTCGCGCCCCGGCGGGCGCCGCAGGAGGAGCGATACCGACCGGTAGGCCTCGGCCTGCTTGGACAGGTCGTCGTAGATGATCAGTGCGTGCTCGCCGTTCTCCATCCAGTGCTGGCCCATGGCGCAGCCCGCGTAGGGGGCCAGGTACTTGTACGGCGCCGGGTCTCCGGCCGAGGCCACCACGACGACCGTGTACTCGAGCGCGTTGTGGTCCTCGAGCGTGGCCACGGTCTGGGCCACGGACGAGTTCTTCTGCCCGATGGCCACGTAGATGCACTTCACGCCCTGGCCGGCCTGATTGATGATGGTGTCCACGGCGACCGTCGTCTTGCCCGTCTTGCGGTCGCCGATGATGAGTTCGCGCTGGCCCCGCCCGATCGGCGTCATGGCGTCGATCGCCTTGATCCCCGTCTGCAACGGCTCGCTCACCGGCTGGCGGCCCACGATCCCGGGCGCTTGGACCTCCATGCGGCGGGTCTCCGTCGTGTTGACCGGTCCCTTGCCGTCGATGGGCTCCCCGAGAGCGTTGACCACCCGACCGAGCAGGCCGTCGCCGACCGGCACGGTCTGGATGCGGCCGGTCGCCTTGACCGTCTGCTCCTCCTCGAGGCTGTCCACCTCGCCCAGGACCACGGCACCGATGGTGTCCTCGTCGAGGTTCAACGCCAGCCCGAGCGTCCCGTCCTCGAACTCGAGCAGCTCGTTCACCGCTGCGCCCGGCAGGCCGGATACGCGGGCGATGCCGTCACCGACCTCGACGATGCGGCCGATCTGCTCGGTGCCGACCACGGGCGTGTATTCCTCGACGTGGCGCTCGAGCGCCTCGGTGATCTCGCTCGCGCCGATCGTGAGCTCTGTCATCACTGTGCTCCCTCTGTCTGATCAGTCGAACCGTTTTCCCGCCGGCCGAAGCCCGAAGGCTCCCAGCCCGCCGGCGTCAAGTGCTCGCGCAGGGCGTCGATGCGGCCCCGCGCCGTCGCGTCCACCTGGAGGTCGCCGATGCGGATGAGCGCGCCGCTGAGCAGCGAATCGTCCACCTCGACCTGGAGCTCGACCGGAGCGCCCGCCAGGGCGCCCAGCGACTCGGTGAGCTCGGCCCGCTGGGCCTCGTCGATCGGGGCGGCGGCGCGGACCCGGGCGATGCGCCAACCGCGGGCTTGCGCCGTCAGCTCGACCAGGTAGTCCAGCGTGCCCACGATGTCACGAGCCCGGCCGCCGGCGACGGCGTAGCGGACGAGGGCGAGGGTCGTCCACGGAGCCTTGCCCTCCAACAGTTGGGTGACCAGTCCGGTGCGCGCCTCGACCGCGAGGTCGCGATCGGACAGCGCAGCGCGCAGGGGCGGGGTCGCGTCCACGATGCGCGCGAAGCGGAAGAGGTCGTCCTCCATCGACTCGAGCTCGGGCGGCGTCATGTCCTCGTGGAGCGCGGTGGCGTAGCCCCCCACGCGATCACGCGCCTGGGTCAGGCTGAGGGCCGGCTCGGCGTCCAGGCCCTCGGCCAGATGCCGCACCCGGTTCGAGAGCCACGCCAGCGACCCGGTCACCTCCTGGGCCGCCACGGTCATGGAGGTGAACGCCGCCAGCCGGCGCGCCGCCGGGGAGACCTTGCCGTCGAGCAGGTCGAGCAGGACGGCGCGGCGGGCGGGCCCGGGCACCGAGGTGTCGCTGAGCGCGGCCCGCAGCTGCAGGTTGGACAGGACGAGCTGCTCAATCGCTTCGAGATCGGTCACGGTCGCCGCGAGGGCGTCGCGACCGGCCGCTTCGGCGACCGCCGCCGAGTACCCCTGGACGGTCGGGTTCACCGGCGCGCCCCGGCGCCGGCCGCGGCGCCGCCGCTGGTGTCGGCGCGGAGCGCGGCCACCGCCTCGTCGATGAGGTCGCGGTGCGCTTCCGCGTTCACCTCGCGCCCGATGACCCGTTCGACGACCTCCATGACGATTTCGCCCAGGCGCGATGCCGCCTCCTCGACGGCGCGCTGGCGGGCGAGGTCGATCTCCATCTCGGCGTTGCCCACGATGCGGTCGTAGTCGCTCTGACCACGGGCCTGGGCGTCGGTGCGGACCTGCTCGGCCGTCCGGTTCGCCGTGGCCACGATTTCGCGCGCCTGCTGGCGCGCCTGCTCCAACACGGACCGGCGCTCGTCGTCGGCGGCCTCGGCGTCGGCGCGGGCCTGGTCGGCCGCCTCCAGCGAGCTGCGTATCTTCTCCTGTCGCTCCTCCATCGCCTTGTTCAGGGGCGGTAGCACCCACTTGTAGATGGCGAAGATGAGCACGAGGGAGACGGCCAGCTCAATGAAGAACGTCCCGTTGGGCAGAAGGAAGATGCCTGCAGTGGTCATGTTGCTCTCGGTTTCCGGTCAGTCTCTCGGTGTCGACGGTGTGGGGTAGGGGTCCCGCTACGAGATGCTCTTGGCGGCGAAGACGTAGACGAACACCACCATGAACAGCAGGTTGATGAAGTACATGGCCTCGACGAGACCCACCGTCAGGAAGAAGTACTGGCGGGCTTTGGCCTCGATCTCGGGCTGGCGGGCGATGGCGGCGATGGTCTGCGAGCCGGCCAGGCCGTCGCCCACCGCAGCCCCGATGGCGCCTCCGCCGAGGGCGAGGCCGCCGCCCACGAGCGCTCCGGCGATCCGGACCGCACCTTCGATGTCGTTTGTTGCCATGTTTCCTCTCCTTTGTCGAGGTTGTGAGTGAAGATCGCCGTCAAATTCGCCCGCGATGCCTCAATGGGCGTCCCGGCTCATGCCCATGCCCAGGTACATGATCGTGAGCAGGGCGAAGATGAACGCCTGGATGGCCCCGATGAACAGCTCGTCGAAGGGCTTCCAGATCAGCAGGCCGATCCACGAGAGGTACGGCGGGATGAGCGCCACGATGACGGCGACCATCAGCACGCCCGAGAAGATGTTCCCGAAGAGCCGGAACGTCAGCGTGATCGGCTTGGTGATCTCCTCGATGATGTTGATCGGCGTGAGGGCGGCGTAGGGCTGCGCGTAGTGCTTGAAGTAGCCCCGGACCCCGCGGGCCTTGACCGAGTTGTAGTGGACGAGGAAGAACACGGTCAGAGCCAGGGCGAGCGGGAGGTTCACGTCGCCCGTCGGCGGGGCGAGGAACCCGGGATCCCCGCTCGGGATGAAAGCCAGCCAGTTGCAGATAAGGATGAAGAAGAAGACGGTCACGCCGAGGCCCACGAAGGGGAGACCCTCGGGGCCGATGGCCGACGCGGCCAGGTCGGACACCTGCTCGACCAGGGTCTCCCAGAACAGCTGGAGCTTGCCCGGCACGCCCGAGGTGACCTTGGCCCGCATGCGCAGTCCGAAGCCGAGGACGATGGCGGCCGCGATCAGCGTGGTCCACACCACGTCGAGGTAGATGGTCAGGCCGGCGACGTGCACCACCCCGTGGTGCTGCCCGATCGTGATGCTGCCGCTGGCGAGGATGAAGTGGTTGGTCACTGGATCCCCTGGGACACGATCACCCGACCGACGTTGACGACGAAGAGGAGCTGGAAGATCACCAGCCCGGCGACGGTGCCGATGCCGAGTGCGCCGTTGAGGAGCAGGAGGCCGACGGCGATCGCCGTGATCACCGCGAGCCGGGTGACGCTCTTGGTCCCGATGGCGCGCCGGAGCACCTTGTGCCGGAGGTCGGCGTCGGCGTCGGCGTCGGCGTCGGCGCCACCGGTCTGGAGCTTGGCCACCCCGGCGTCGAGGAAGCGGAGGTTGAGTAGCGCCATCCCGAGGCCGATGGCCAGGCCGAGCGCGGCCCAGGGCGACGAGAGGAGGAGGGCGATGACGACCGCAGCCGCCCCGACGACGAGGGCCGAGACCACCGTCCGGCGAAGCACCTTGGCCAGCGCGTCGCCGCCCAGATCAGAGAGCCCCGAGAGCATGTTCACCCCGGGGCACCGCCGGTGCGGGTTACAAGTACGTTCGGATCTGCTTGACGACGCTCAGGGTGGCTGCGGCCAGTCCCAGAGCCAGACCGGCCAGCAAGAAGGCGGGTGCGGTGTGCAGCAGGCTGTCCAGCCACAGCCCGAGAGCGAGGCAGGCACCCACGCAGACCGCCGCGGACAGGCCCATGCCCAGGAAGGACATGGCCCCCGGGAGCGGCCGCGGCTCCTTGGGAGGCTGCGACTCGTCCGAACCGCTCACCGCGACGGGCGCGCGGAACGAGCCTCATCTGACCACGCATGCGACTGCTCCCCCCTTACGCGGTGCGTGGCGCGCAGGTGTCCATCGCCCAGAAGTGCATGTGGGCAGCATCGGGCGAGGCGAGGTGGACGGGGTACACAGCCAATATCATCGCATCCCGGCCCTGATCGCGTCCAAACGGTCACGAACGGTCACGAGGGGAAACGGACCACCTCGCTGACGGGATCGCGATGTGCCGCTTCGGCGGCTTGACCGGCGGCTTGGGCGGGAATTGCCTGGTCGAAGGGCGTTTCCTTGCCGTTCGTGCGGCTGGTGGCCTCGGCGTCCTCGACCTCGTCGGGGCCGCCGCGCCGCAGTCCCGGGTGGAAGAAGGTGTAGAGGCCCACCGCGAGCGCCGCCGCGCCGAGGGGGATGAAGGCATTCACCTGGTGGACGAAGAGCGGGAACAGCAGGAAACCCGACAGAATCGCGGTGAAGGCCCACAGGATGAGGACGCTCCTCCGGGGGCCGTGGCCGAGGCGTACCAGGCGGTGATGGATGTGCTCCTTGTCCGGGGTGTCGAAGCCCTTGCCGCGCGCCGTGCGGCGCACGAACGCGAACGCCATGTCCACCAACGGCACGCCCAGGATCAACAGGGGGATGAACAGAGGCGCGAAGAAGAAGTAGGTCACGCCGCTGATCGGCACCGACGTGGGGACGCGGCCGCCGATCACCATCGTCGAGGCCGCCATCAGGAGCCCGAGGAAGAGCGCGCCGGCGTCGCCCATGAAGATACGAGCGGGGTTGAAGTTGAAGGGCAGGAAGCCGACGCAGATGCCACAGGCGATCGTTGCCACCAGCGGGCCGATGTTGTCCGCCGGCAACAGTCCCAGCCCGATCAACTTCAGACCGTAGATCGCCAGCGCTCCCCCGCCGATGGCCACGACGCCGGCGGCCAGGCCGTCGAGCCCGTCGATCAGGTTCACGGCGTTGGTCAGGCAGATGACCCAGAGTGCCGTGATGAGCGGGACCACGCCGGGCGAGAGCAAGTAGAAACCGGCCAGGGGGATCTTGAACTGCCACAACGTCACGCCGGTGAAGTAGAGGATGCTGGCCGCCAGTACCTGCCCCGCCATCTTGGCCGGGGCGGACATCTCCCGGACGTCGTCGATGAGTCCCACCGCGAACATCGCACCCCCGGCGAGGACCACCCCCATCATCTCGGGCGAGTCCTCGAACACGCGCGCCTGCCGGAACGCCGGCATGGCGGCCGCGGCCAGCACCGCGATGAGGAACCCCATGAACATGGCTGCTCCGCCGCCGTACGCGATGGGCTTGTCGTGCACCGAGCGCGGGCCGGGAATACAGACGTAGCCCACCTTGTAAGCGATCCGACGGGCCGGGCCGGTCAAAAGGGCCGTCGCCGCGGCGGCGATGACCAGGACCAGCCCGTACCAGCCGATGTCTGGCATGCGCTACCCCGTGCGGTCGGGATACGGCGCGAACCCGGCGCAGAGGGCGGCCACCTCGGACCGCACCGACGCCAGCTCCGCCTCGTCGTCGCGCGACTTGAGCGTGCGTACGATCAGCTCCGCCACCACCTCCATCTCGCCCGGGCCCATCCCCGCGGTGGTCTCCGCCGCCGTCCCGAGGCGGAGGCCCGACGTCAGGAAGGGCGAACGGGGGTCGTCGGGGATCGTGTTCCGGTTCAACGTGATGCCGGCACGATCGAGCACCTCCTGCGCCACCTTGCCGTTGAGCTCGGCGTCGAACGGCCTCAGGTCGATGAGCAGCATGTGGTTGTCAGTTCCCCCCGAGACGAGCCGGAACCCGTGGCCGGCCAGCGCAGCGGCGAGCGCCTGGGCGTTCGCCACCACCCGGGCGGCGTAGTCGCGGAACTCGGGACGCGCTGCTTCGGCGAAGGCGACCGCCTTCGCCGCGATGACGTGCTCGAGCGGTCCACCCTGCAGGCCGGGGAACACCGCGCTGTCGATCCGCTTGGCCAGTTCCTCGCCGCAGAGGATGGCGCCGCCCCGGGGCCCGCGCAGCGTCTTGTGGGTGGTCAGGGTGACCACGTCGGCCACACCCACCGGGTTCGGGTGGACTCCGCCGGCAATGAGGCCGGCGGGGTGGGCGGCATCGAACATGAACAGAGCCCCGACCGAATCGGCGATCTCACGGAAGGGCCGGGGGTCGATGACCCGGGCGTACGCGGTCGAGCCCGCGACGATCAGGTCCGGCTTCTCGGTCTTGGCCAGATGGGCCACCTGGTCGAAGTCGATGACCTCGCCCGGGTCGTCCTCGTCGCGCGTGGCCGGTGTCACTCCATAGGAGATGAACCGCCAGAACTTCGACACGATGGAGGCCGGAGAGCCGTGCGTCAGATGGCCGCCGTGGTCGAGCCGCATGGCGAGCACGGTGGCGCCGGGCTCCAGCAGGGCGTGGTACGCCGCCAGGTTGGCGCTCGCGCCCGCGTGCGGCTGCACGTTGGCGTGCGCCGCTCCGAACAGCGAGGTGGCGCGGTCGCGCGCCAGGTCCTCCACCTCGTCGATCACCCGATTGCCGCCGTAATAGCGGCGGCCCGGGTAACCCTCGGAGTACTTGTTGGTCAGCACGGAGCCGGTCGCGGCCAGGACGGCGGGAGAGGTGAAGTTCTCCGAGGCGATCAACTGCAGGGTGGTCCGCTGGCGTTCGAGTTCCTCGGCGAGGAGCGCCGCAAGCTCCGGGTCAGCGGCCAGGGCGGTGTCGTCGCTGATCATGGGTCTCTTCGACTGGTCCCTTCCACGAGGTGGCGTGTGAGCGGCTTCCCGACGCTCGCCCGCGGGCCCGGCCCGCCCCACGAGTCTACCGACAGGCCCGGGAGACCCCAGGAGGCGCCCCGGCGCGTTGGTACGCTCCCCAAGCCATGCCCCTCGACCCTCGCACCCCGGTGGTCGTCGGCGTCGGCCAGGTGGTCGTGAGGCCCGACCCGGCCACGGAGCCGGCGCAGCGGCCCGAACCGGTCGAGCTCATGGCCCGAGCCCTCCTCCGGGCCGCTGAGGACTGCGACGGCGCCGCTCCGGGCGCGGACGCGCCGGCGGGTCGAACCCTCGTCCGGCGCGCCGGCAGCCTGCGGGTCGTGTCCCCCCTGGGTTGGCACACCCGCAACCCCGCGCTCCAGGTGGCGGGGCGCCTCGGGTTCGCCGAGGGCGAAGAACCTCCCGAGCTCATGCTGTCGTCGGTCGGTGGCAACTCCCCCCAGGCGCTGATGCACGACGCCTGCCGCGCCATCGGCCGCGGCGACCTCGACGTGGTGCTCGTGACCGGGGCCGAGGCGCTGTACACCCGCGCCCTGTCGAGGCGAGATCCGTCGAAGACGCCGCTGACCTGGTCGACCCAGCCCGACGACACGCCCGAGCCGGTCTCTTTCGGGACGGACAGGTTCGGAGCGAACGAGCTCGAGCTCGCGCGCGGCATGCAGCTGCCCGTCCACGCCTACCCGCTCTTCGAGAACGCGCTGCGTGCCGCGCAGGGGCTCTCGTTGGCCGAGCACGCAGCGCGCATCGGCGCGCTCTGGTCCCGGTTCAGCGAGGTGGCCGCCGGCAACCCCGACGCCTGGATCCGCGCTCCTCGCACTGCGGACGAGATCGTCACCCCCGGACCCGACAACCGGATGATCACGTTCCCGTACACGAAGCTGTGCACGGCGAACCTCCAGGTGGACCAGGCCGCCGCGTACATCGTGTGCTCGGCGGAGGCGGCGCGCGCTGCCGGAGTACCCGAGGATCGGTGGGTCTTCCCGATTTCTGGTGCCGATGCCAACGACCACTGGTACGTGTCGGATCGACCCGAGCTCCACCGCTCTCCGGCCATCCGGCTCGCCGGCGGCGCCGCGCTGGAGCTGGCGGGCGTCGGCGTCGACGACCTCGCCGCGGTGGATCTCTACTCGTGCTTCCCGGCCGCGGTCCAGATGGCCGCGGCCGAGCTCGGCCTCCCGCTGGACGACCCCGGGCGGCCGCTCACGTTGACCGGTGGCCTGACCTTCGGCGGCGGCCCGGGCAACAACTACACCTCGCACGGCATCGCGCGCTGCGTCGAGGCTCTCCGCGCGGCTCCCGGCGCGCTCGGACTGGTCAGCGGGCTCGGCTGGTACTCCACGAAGCATGCGCTGGGCGTTTACGCCTCGCGGCCGCCCGGGCGCGGGGGCAACTTCGCCTGGCGCAACGTCCAGCCCGAGGTGGACGCGTTGCCGCGCTGCCCCGTCGATGCGGACGCCACCGGGCCCGTGCGGGTCGAGACGTACACCGTCACCTTCGACCGCGAGGGTTCGCCCGAGCTCGGGATCGTGGTCTGCCGCACTCCGGACGGCACCAGGGCTTGGGGCAACGTGACCGATTCGGACACTTTGGCGCAGATGTGCGCCGAGGAGGGGATCGGTCGCACCGGGAAGTTGGCCCCCGGTGGCGCGCTCTCCCTGGCGGGGGCGTGAGACGAGTCGGTCCGTGCTGGCGTGCGGCGGCAGCGCCAGCTTCGGAGGGCGTACACCCGGAAGGTCGTAGCCTGAGTGGGTCGGCGACGTCCCCGCCCGGATACTCGCCGGGCCGGGTGAAAGGGGGAACTGTGCCCCGTCAACACCTCCATCGTTTCGTTCAGGGTCGCAAGCGCCTGCTCCCGGCCGCCGTGCTGGCGGCTTCGGTCGGGATCTGGATGTTCGCCGTCCCCGCCGGCGCGAGCTCGCCGGGCGCGTCGAGCCGCGACCAGGGCGTCGTCGTCCTCACGAACTCGAGCAACGGCACTTCGTCGATCGTGGCCAAGGGCGACCTGGTCGTGGTCAAGCTGGCGAGCGACGGGTACCGCTGGACGGAGGCGTCCGTGGTGAACGCCTCCCCCGAGGCCGTGCTGCAAAAGGAGTCCGGTCACGTGTTCCGCGACGGCTCGTCGCTCACCACGTTCTTGGTCGTCGGCTACGGCGAGGCGGCGCTCCAGGCCCGGGGACGGCCTAGGTGCACCACCGGCTCCAAGTGCGGGACGGTCGTTGCGCTGTGGCAGGCCTCCGTGGTCTCACCCGCGGTCGACCCGCCGGGACCCGACGCGGCCTGATCGCGACCGGCCGCCTGCTGGCTACGCCCGCGGGGTGGGCACCCCACCCTCGCCGCGTGTCTAGGGTGCGATCGTGGCCACAGCCAGGAACGACCGGGTGCCGCCCGTGCGGCTCGTGGTCTCCCTCTACCGCGAGTTCGAGCAGGTGGCGCGCCGCGGGGACCTCTCCATGGCGCAGTACCGAACCCTCCTGTACTTGCTCGGCGGCTCCAAGAGGGCGGGCGAGCTGGCGGCGGCCAACGCCGTGACCAAGCCCACCGTGTCGTCCATGATCAACAGCCTGCGCCGTGAGGGGTGGGTCGTTGACACGATCGACGAGACCGGGGACGGTCGGGCGACGCGGGTGGAGCTCACCGTTGCGGGCCGCGAGAGGGTGGCCCGGTTCGAGGAGGGGCTCGCCGGGCGGATGGAGGAGCTACTGCCGGGCGTCGACCTGGCCTCGATGCGGCGCGTGCTCGGAGACCTCTACGACGCCCATGCCGAGACCCGGGCGGAACGCCTCGGCAATGTCTTCGGCGCGACCCCCTGAGCACGACCTGGACCGGCCGGACCCCGAGGCGGTGGCCTCGTCCGGCGGGTCTTGCGCCGGAGGGGCGGTCCGGAATATAGTTAGATTGACCTAACTACCTGAACGGACGATCCACCCAACCGTGCGAACTGATTGACTTTGTTCGACCGGTTGGACTTGTTCGACTGGTTGGACCTGTTCGACTGGTTGGACTGGATCGAGCGGGAGAGCCCGGCAGCAGCCGGGAGGGAGGACGACCGAGCGTGGCGCACGATCTCGTGATCCGGGGCGGCGAGGTGGCCGACGGCCTCGGGGGTGAACCTTTCGCCGCCGACGTCGCCGTGGCCGCGGGGACCATCGTGGCGGTCGGCGTCGTTCCTGAACGCGGCAACGAGGAGATCGACGCGGCGGGTCAGCTCGTGACACCCGGCTTCGTCGACATCCATACGCATTACGACGGCCAGGCCACTTGGGAATCGCGCACCGCGCCCTCGTGCTGGCACGGGGTGACGACCGCCGTCATGGGCAATTGCGGGGTCGGCTTCGCGCCGGTGCGCCCCGACGCGCACGATCGGCTGATTGAGTTGATGGAGGGCGTCGAGGACATTCCGGGCGCGGTACTCCACGAGGGGATCGACTGGTCGTGGGAGAACTTCGGCGAGTACCTCGACGCCCTGGAACGGCGGCCGCACGACATCGACCTGTGTGCGCAGCTCCCCCACGGCGCGCTGCGGCTCTACGTGATGGGTGAGCGTGCAGCCCGCTTGGAGGAGGCCACGGAGGAGGACGCGGCGGCCATGCGCCGTCTCGCTACCGAGGCCATGGCTGCGGGCGCCCTCGGTTTCTCGACGTCGCGCACGCTGAACCACAGGACGGCGACCGGCGACCCGACGCCCTCGTTGAAGGCAGGGGCCGCGGAGCTCGAGGCCATCGTCCTCGGCGTCGCCGACGCGGGCCACGGCGTCGTCGAGCTCATCTCGGACTTCTCGCCCGACGCCGAGGGAGAGTTCGCCATGGTGCGGCGTCTGGTGGAACTGTCCGGCCGGCCGCTCTCGGTGTCCCTGGCCCAGAGCCACGAACGGCCCGAGGCGTGGCGCGAGTTGCTCGGGCAGATAGAGCGGGCGGCGGCCGAAGGCCTCCCGATCAGAGCCCAGGTGGCGCCCCGACCCGTCGGCCTGCTGCTCGGGCTCCAGTCCTCGTTCCACCCGTTCTCGGGGAACCCCGTCTTCGCCGAGATCGCGGGACAACCGCTCGAGGACCAAGTGCGCGCGCTGCATGACCCCGCCTTCCGCGCCCGCCTCCTACAGAGCTCGGACGCCGGCGGCCGAGGTCGGCGGCTGGTGGATCCGTCGCGGATGTTCCCTCTGGGCGAGGTGCCCAACTACGAGCCGTCGCCCGGCACGAGTGTGCAGAACCTCGCCGAGGCGCGCGGGATCGACCCGGCCGAGCTCACCATCGACCTCCTGGCGGAGAACGGCGGGCGCGCCTTCCTCCTCGTCCCGTTCCTCAACTACGCCGAGGGCAACCTCGACGCCTGCGGCGAGATGCTGTCGCACCCCGACACGCTCTTCGGGCTGGGCGACGGCGGCGCGCACGTGGGGATCATCTCGGACGCCAGCTTCCCCACCTGGTTCCTCTCACACTGGGGGCGTGACCGCTCCCACGGCCGCATGCCCGTGGGACGAGTCGTCGAGCGGTTGACGAGCAACACCGCTCGCGCCGTCGGACTCCGCGACCGGGGCGTGGTGGCGGCGGGCATGAAGGCCGACCTCAACGTGATCGACTTCGACCACGTACGTTGCGAGGCACCGGAGATGGCCTACGACCTGCCCGCCGGCGGCAAGCGTTTGCTGCAACGGGCCCGCGGCTACACGGCGACGGTGGTATCGGGCCAGGTGACCTACCGCGAGGGCGAGCCCACCGGAGCCCTCCCTGGCCGCCTGGTACGCGGACACGCCGCATGAGCGCCGGCACATCGGCGCAGGCCCTGTCCGGAGCAAGGGCGCTGCACCAGCTCGAGCCAGCGGCGGAGTGGCGCGCGGCGGACGTGGCCGATTCCGAGGCCTGGACTCTGCGCCTCGACGAGACCGACCACGCGGAGCTCGCGGCCGCCCTCGCGCACGCCAAGGCAAAGAGCACCGACCCCCTCGATCTCGGTCGGGCGGACTTCCCCCTCGAAGGCCTGGCGGCCAAGCTCGACGGCATCGTCGTCGACGTCCTCCTCAACGGCCGCGGCTTCGCTCGCATCGCCACCCTCGACGTCGAGCGCTACGGGGACGAGGACCTGACCCTCCTGTACTGGGGCATCGGCTTGCACCTGGGCGAACCCTGGGCGCAGAACAAGCACGGCCACGTGCTGGGCGACGTGACCGACCAGGGCAAGACGGTCGACGACCCCACCGTGCGCGGCAACGAGCTCGGGGGCATCGCGCTCGACTACCACACCGACGGGTCCGACCTGGTCGGCCTGCTCTGCCTGCGCGCCGCGCGCTCGGGCGGGCTGTCGTGCGTGGCCAACGCCGTGGCCATCCACAACGAGATGGTGCGTGAGTGCCCGGACCTGGCGGCCGAGCTCTACGAGCCGATGCCCTACGACACGCGGGGCGAGCAGGCGAAGGGCGGGGCCGCCTTCTACCGCGTGCCCGCGTTCACCGAGCACGCCGGGAGACTCTTCGTCCGCTTCATCCCGCAGTACATCCTGGCGTCACAGCGCCATCCGGACGCTCCCCGCCTGAGCGCGACCGCTCGTGAGGCGATCGCGCGCATGTCCGCTCTGGCGAACGAGCCCGACTTCAACGTGTACATGGACCTGCAGCCGGGCGAGATGCAGTTCATCAACAACTACCACGTGCTGCACGGGCGCACCGCCTACGAGGACGACGTGACGCACGGCTACAAGCGGCACCTCAAGCGGCTGTGGCTCGCCACCTACGCGCTGACCGATCGGCCCTCTTACTTCGCCGCGCTCGGACGACGCGACCACTGGGAGGCGAAACGATCCGTCAGCTCGCTGCCCGCAGTCGACCGGCCGGCACAGAAGGAGGCCTCCGGGCCAGCCTCGTGACGGCCGGGACGCCTTCTTGACGAACGAGCCCGGTGAGCGGGAGCGTATGCCCATGAGCATGGACCCGACCGAGTTGCGATCCCGCATCAGCGAGCTCGGACGCTGGCACTACCGCTTCGAGTTCGACGGCGGCGTCGCGACACCCATCTGGAGTGAGGACCGGGTCAACCGGCACGAGGAACGGTCCCACTATTTCTTCGAGCGGCTGCTGCAGGTCACCGGAGGCTCGCTCCGCGGTCGCCGTGTGCTCGACCTCGGATGCAATTCGGGGTTCTGGTCGCTCAAGGCGATTCAGGCCGGCGCCGAATACGTGCTCGGGATCGAAGGCCGCCAGATGCACGTGGACCAGGCGAAATTCGTGTTCGAAGCCAAGGGCATCGATCCGGACCGCTACCGCTTCGAGCTCGGCAACGTCTTGTCGTACCCGGTCAGCAACGACTTCGACGTCGTACTCTGCCTCGGTCTCCTCTACCACGTGTCCAAACCGACCGAGCTGTTCGAGGTGATGGCACGGTCCGGCGCCGACATCCTCGTCATCGACACGAGGGTCTCGAACATCCCGAGCAGCTGCTTCGAGATCCGTCACGAGAACCTGGACGATCCGAGGAACGGTCTGGACCACGAGATGATCTTCGTCCCGACCCGCCAGGCGGTCGCCGCGCTGGCCGGCCAGTTCGGTTATCGCACCGTCCCGCTCGCCCTCGACATGGCGAGCACGGAGGGTATGAAGACCTTCGAAGCCCGACAGCGCGTGGCCTTCATGTGCGCCAAGACGGCCGACCTCAGCGGGCTGCCCCGCGAGACGCCCCCCCTCGAGGCGCAACCCGGCATCAAAGCCGATGCCGCGCGACTGGCCCGGTCGTCCGCCAACGACATCCGCCGGCACCTGCACCGCCTCCTTCACCGCTGAGATCGGAGGTGAGGCACAATCGGGGTCGTGCGGACAGTCCGTCCCTGCGAGCCCGGGGATCTGCCGGTGCTCATCGACATCGTCCACCGCCTGCCCGAGTACTTCACCGAGGACGTCCCCGAAAAGGTGAGCATCGCCCTCCGAGACCACCAGGGATGGGTGATCACCGATGACGACCGCGTGCTGGGTTTCTCGGTGGTCGAACGTCGATCGCGCCTCGCGGCCGAGATCCTGTGGATGGCCGTCCATCCGCTTCACCGAAGCTCCGGTGCCGGAACCCGTCTGCTCGGCCACGTGATCGACGAACTCCGAACGGGCGGGGTCGAACTCGTGGAAGTCAAGACGCTCGACGGCTCGGCCGACTACCCGCCGTACGAGAGCACTCGAGCATTCTGGGAGGGCCAGGGATTCGTCCAGATCGATGCGATCGACCCATACCCCGACTGGCAGCCTGGCAATCCGTGCGCCATCTACGTGGCCGCGCTCGGCACCACGCGCTGACGAGCGGCCATGGCGGGGCAGACGCCCGCCCCGGGGGTCAGCGGCGCCGAAAGCGGCGGCGGCGGTTGGCCATGGCCATCGCTCCCTCGACGAAGGCCTCCGGGAGGGCGCCCTCGCGCAGGATGCGCAACGGCGTCACGGTGGCGTCCACGAGCGTCGGGCGCGCACCGTCGCGCCGACCGCCGTCGACCACCAGCGGCACCTCTGATGCGGCGAACGCCTGCGCCACCTCGCCGGCGTCGTCGATCACGAGCGGGACCGTGCGCCATGGCCCGTGCTCCCGGCAGAGCCGGCGCAGCGCCCTGCTCTCGGGCATACCGACCACGGCCGCCCATCCACCCGTCCCCGAACCCTCATCGTCTTCATGCGAGGATCGCGGCACGAACACCTCGAGCGGGCCCGGCCAGCAGCGCTCGAGAAGCTTCTGCAGATCGGCCGTCCAGCCCGAGGTGAGACCGCGGACTGCGTCGAGCTCGCCGACGGCGTAGTGCGGTCCCTCGGGGTCGGCGACGACGTCGAGCAGACGCGCCTCCGCCTTGACGTCACCGGCCCGGGCGGCCAGGCAGTAGCCGCCCACCCACGGCACGGCGACCAAGTCGCCGGCGTCGAGCGCGCCGGCGAGCGCCGGGCCCTCGTGCGGCCCGACCAAGCGCGGCCGCGATGCTCGCTCCTGCTCGTCGCTCACGTCGGCATGGCGGCGCGAGCCACCAGGGCACGGGGGCGGCCGGCCAGGTCGGGCTCGACCCGGACGTCGGCGTAGCCCAGGCCGCGGGCGAGCCGAGCCGCCGCGTCGGCCTGGTGCGGCGCCAGCTCCACCACCACGGCAGCGGGACGGTTCAGCCAGACGAGCGACTCGACCAGCACTGCCTCGACCCCGGCGAGACCCGGCGTCCCGTCGCCACCGGGTCCCGACACCAGCGCCCGGCGCGGCTCGGCGCGGACTTCGGGCTCGAGCGCCCACCATTCGTCCGCGCTCACGTATGGCGGGTTCGAGACGACGAGGTCCACGCGGCCGCGGAGTCGGGCCGGGAGCGGGTCGAGCCACTCTCCTCGGACCAGAGACACGGGAGGAAGGGCTCGGTCGCGGGAAAGAACAGTGCCGAGGTTCGACGCGGCGACGGCGAGCGCGTCGGCGCTGGCGTCGACGCCCCACACCGCGGCCAGAATCCCGGGCCCGAGCTCCGCCGCCAAGGACAGCGCGATCGCCCCTGACCCGAAGCCCACGTCGACCGCGACCAGGCCAGCGCGTTCGTTCGCGCCACGCGCACCGTCGTCGCCGCCGGCAGCATGGGGGCCGCCGACGAGCCGGCGCACCTCCGCCAGTGCCACCTCGACCACTTGCTCCGTCTCGGGGCGCGGGATCAGAACGCGCCGGTCGACCAGCAGGTCGAGGGAGCGGAACGACCAGTGCCCGAAGACGTACTGGAGCGGCTCCCCCCCGGCGCGCCGAGCCGCCATCACCCGCGCCGAGGCGATGGCCTCGGGCGCGATCGGCCCGGCGAGCGTGCCACGTCCCGCGGCTTCGTCGACGATGAAGCGGGCCTCGTGCGGAGCCCCGACCACCTGAGTCAGCTCGGCCACGAGGTCGTGGCGCGTCAGTCCGGCGGCCGACGCGGCGGCCGACGCGCCGGCCGCGACCATCAGCCGGCGCCCTCCTCGCCCGCGAGCTGGCGGGCGCGCTTGTCGGCCATGAGGGCCTCGATCAGATCGCTGAGGTCGCCCGCCACGATCTGGTCGAGCTTGTGCAGCGTGAGGTTGATCCGGTGGTCGGTGACCCGGTTCTCCTTGTAGTTGTAGGTGCGGATCTTGTCGGTGCGGCTCCCGGCACCGACCTGGCCGCGGCGCTGGGCCGACATTGCAGCCTCCTGGCGCTCCTGCTCGGCCTTGAGCAGCCGGGCGCGCAGCACCACCATGGCCTTGGCCCGGTTCTGAATCTGGCTCTTCTCGTCCTGCATGGCCACGACGGTCCCGGTCGGGAGATGCGTGATGCGTACAGCCGAGTCCGTCGTGTTCACCGACTGCCCTCCCGGCCCGGTGGAACGGTAGACGTCGATTTTGAGGTCGTTGGGGTCGATCTCGACGTCGACCTCCTCGGCTTCGGGGAGCACGGTCACGGTCGCGGTCGAGGTGTGGATCCGACCCTTGGCCTCGGTCACCGGGACTCGCTGCACCCTGTGCGTACCGCCCTCGTGCTCGAGCTGGATGTAGGCGTCGGGTCCCTTGACGACGAACACCGCCTCGTTGATCCCATCCTTGTCCGACGCGTCCTCGGTCAGGACCTCGACCTTCCACTTCTGCATGGCCGCGTAGCGGAGGTACATGTCGTAGAGGACGCGTGCGAAGAGGTTTGCTTCGTCCCCGCCGACGGCACCGCGGATCTCCATGATCACGTTGCGGCCCTCGTTCGGGTCCTTCGGGAGCAACAGCGTCTGGATCCGCTGCTCGAGCGCGCCGACCCGGACCTCCGCGTCGTCCATCTCCTGACGCATGATCTCGCGGTCGTCCCCCGACGCCTCGGTGAGCATCTCGCGGGCGGTCGTCACGTCCTCGCGCGCGGCGGTCAGATCGTGCCAGGTCTTGACGATCTCTCCCAGCTCCTTGTGCCGGCGTGACAGGTCACGGAGCTTGTCGGCGTCAGTGAGGACAGCCGGGTCGGAGAGGTCGGCCTCGACGGCGCCGTACTCCGCCTCGAGCGCGGCGATCCGGTCTTCGATCATGGCTGCCGGCTCTCGGGGCTGGCGGGCCGGAGCGGCCCGCGCCGAGTCAGTCCTTGGCCGCGGGGGCGGGTTTGCGGCTCTTGGCGCCCTTGCGCTCGCCGTAGCGACGCTGGAAGCGCTCGACGCGACCGCCCGAGTCGACCAGCTTCTGCTTGCCGGTGAAGAAGGGGTGGCATTCGTTGCAGAGCTCGACGTGGAGATCGGCCTTGGTCGAGTGGGTGACGAAGGTGTTGCCGCACGAGCACTTGACCGTTGCTTCTACGTAGTCGGGGTGGATGTCGGTCTTCATTGCTTCTCCAGTCGAAGTGGTCGGACCAGTGTAGGGGTCGGGTCGGGCACCCGGGACGAGGAGCGCGCCCTCGGTCAGGTGCCCGGGCCCTTGGCGATCTCGGCCAGGAACTCGTCGTTGCTCGAGGTGGTCCGGATCTTGTCCATCAGCAGCTCCAAGCCGGCCGCATCCTTGCCGTCGCTGGCCAGCGCGTTGAGCACCCGCCGCAGCTTCCAGACCTGCTGGAGCTGGCCGCGCTCGAACAGGAGCTCCTCGTGGCGGGTGGAGCTGGCGTTCACGTCGATGGCCGGGTAGAGCCGGCGTTCCGAGAGCCGCCGGTCCAGGCGCAGCTCCATGTTGCCGGTGCCCTTGAACTCCTCGAAGATGACCTCGTCCATCTTCGAACCGGTCTCGACCAGGGCCGAGGCCAGGATGGTCAGAGAGCCCCCCTCCTCGACGTTGCGGGCGGCGCCGAAGAACTTCTTCGGCGGGTAGAGCGCGCCCGAGTCGACACCACCGGACATGATCCGGCCGGTGGCCGGCGCAGCCAGGTTGTAGGCGCGGGCGAGGCGGGTGATGCCGTCGAGGACGATGACGACGTCCCGGCCCATCTCGACCAGCCGCTTGGCCCGCTCGATGGCGAGCTCCGCCACCTGCGTGTGCTCGTCGGCCGGACGGTCGAAGGTCGACGCGATCACCTCTCCCTTCACGGAGCGCCGCATGTCGGTCACTTCCTCGGGCCGCTCGTCGACGAGCAGCACCATGAGGTGCACCTCGGGGTTGTTGGCCTCGATGGAGTGCGCGATCTGCTTCATGACCGTCGTCTTGCCGGCCTTCGGGGGCGACACGATCATGCCGCGCTGCCCCTTCCCGATCGGTGAGAGCAGGTCGACGATGCGCGCCGTGAGGTTGTCCTTGTCCCCGGGCATCTCGAGGTTCAGCCTCGAATCGGGGAAGAGCGGAGTGAGGTCCTCGAACCGTGGCCGGCTACGGGCCTCCTCGGGCTCCATGCCCGACACCGTGTCGATGCGCAGCAGCGCCGGGTACTTCTCGTTGTTCGACGCCGGCCGGCAGGCGCCCTCGACGTAGTCGCCGCGCCGCAGCGCGAAGCGCCGCGCCTGGCTTATGGAGACATAGACGTCCTTGGCCGACGGGAGGTAGCCGTCGCAACGCAGGAAGCCGTAACCCTCGTCCCGCAGGTCGAGCATCCCTCGCACCTCGACCATTTCGCCCGAGTACGGCTGCTCCTGGCCGCCGCCCTGGAGCTCGCCGCCCTGGCCGCGCTCGCGCCCGCGGCGGCGGCGGCTGCGGCGGTTGCCGACATCGCCGTCGGGTTGGCGGGTCTGCGTGTTCTGGTTCTGGTTTGTTCTGGTTCTGGTTGTGGTTCTGGTTCCGGTTGCGGTTGCCCTGGTTCTGCTGCCCCTGCCCGTTCTGGCGCCCGGGTCCGGAGTCGGCGCCGTCGGCCAGCTCGGGCGGCTCCACGAAGACGGCCGGTCCGGTGTCGGCCGCGGGGGCCGCCTCGGCCGATGCGACGGAGGAGACGTCGGCGGCCTCAGCCGAAGGAAGCGTGGCCTTGGCGGCGGTCCCAGGCTCGGCCGCGGTCTCAGCCGGCGCGGCCTTGGCCGGAGGCTCAGTGGGTGCGGGCTCGGCCACGGTCTCCGCCGGGGCCGTCGAATTGGCCGCAGAGGTCCGAGAGCGACGCGCCGGCTTGGTCCCGTTCGACGGGCCGTCAACCGAGGTCGTGGCACCGTTGCCGCTGCCACTCGAGGTGACGCCGGTCGCATGGAGAATCTGATCAATTATGTCGGCCTTCTTCGTCCGGGACGTCGTCTTCAGCGACATGGCCTGGGCGATGGCACTGAGCTCGTCTCGCTCCTTGCCTTCGAGAACCGATCGTTCGAGCTGCTGTTCCGCAGTCATCGGGCTCCTCTTCAAGAGGGTCGTCGCCTGCCCGGTTTGTCACCGCGCGAGGCGAAGAAGTTTCAGGAAGGGGGAAGGATTCGCGTGTGAAGTCCCTCCCCCGGGATCACCACTGCGTCATGCTCTCCCGGGACCGCTTGTACCCGCGGAGAGCGCTTCGAAGCGCAGAGGGGATATACACACTGTAGCGGGCGGACCGGGCGATTGCCAACACCACCCCCGTTTCAGAGAGTTTTTCCGTGCAACCGGACTCCATATCGCGGGATCGGGATCGACCAGACGCCGAGGCGAAAGGGACAACGACCGTCGGTGCGCGTCCGAGCCATCGGGAGAACCGGGCCGGATTCAAAGGGAGATCTCGGCCAGCACCGTTCGGAGGTCGAGATCGACCACCGACGGAACCGAGATGGCCTTGATGGCCAGGTCGGGGTCCTTGAGCCCGTGGCCGGTGAGGACGCACACGACCCGGGAGCCGGCCGGGACGCCCTGCTTGAGCAGGCCCGCGACCGAGGCCGACGAGGCCGCCTCGCAGAACACCGACTCCTCGCGGGCCAAGAACGTGTAGGCGTCGAGGATGTCGTCGTCGCTCACGGCCGTGATCGAACCCCCGGACTCGGACGCAGCCGCCGTCGCGGCGTACCAGCTGGCCGGGTTCCCGATGCGGATGGCGGTGGCGATCGTCTCGGGCTGTTCCACCGGATGGCCGAGCACGATGGGCGCTGCGCCCTCGGCCTGGAACCCGAGCATGCGCGGCAGCCTCGTCGCCCGGCCGGCCTCCTTGTACTGGAGATAACCACGCCAGTAGGCCGAGATATTCCCGGCGTTGCCCACGGGGATGCAGTGGACGTCGGGCGCGTCGCCGAGTGCATCGACGATTTCGAAGGCGCCCGTCTTCTGGCCCTCGATGCGGTGCGGGTTGACCGAGTTGACCACCGTGACCGGCGCGTGGTTCGGCAGGTCGCGCACGATGGTGAGGAGCTGGTCGAAGTTGCCCCGGACCTGCAGGACACGGGCGCCGTGCATGAGGGCCTGCGCGAGCTTGCCGAGGGCGATGTGGCCCTCGGGGATGAGCACGACGCAGCTCAGCCCGGCCCGCGCCGCGTAGGCGGCGGCCGAGGCCGACGTGTTGCCCGTGGACGCGCACACGACGGCCTTCGCACCCTCGTCGACGGCCATGGAAATGGCCATGGTCATGCCCCGGTCCTTGAAGCTCCCGGTCGGGTTGGCGCCCTCCACCTTCAGCCACACCTCGGCCCCGGCGCGCTCGGAGAGCCGTGGGGCAGGGACCAGCGGCGTCCCGCCCTCGAGCAGGGTCACGACCGGGGTGCGCTCGGTGATCGGAAGGAATTCTCGGTACTCCTCCATCACGCCGCGCCATCCGGTGCTCACGGCGCGCTCCCGGGCGCCACGACGTTTCTCACCGCGCGGGAAGGCGAGGCGTCGCTGCCCTCCTCGTGCTCGCCGACGACGCGCAGCACGCCGCTGACCCGGTCGACGGCCTGGTGCCGGCGCAGCTCGTCGATGGTGGCGAGGAGGTCCCCTTCGCGCGCCACGTGGGTGAGGAAGATGAGGCGGGCCTCCTCGGCCAGGCCCACCTGCTCCATGGCGCGGATGGAGACGTCGTGGTCGCCGAAGATCTTGGCCACCGCGGCCAGGACACCGGGCCGGTCGGCCACGTCCATGGAGAGGTAGAAGGCCGAGCGCAAGTCGCTCTGGGCCCGCACGGTGGCGCTGGTGCGCTTGGGCGCGGGGGCGGCAACGCCGGCGAGCAGGTTGCGGGAGGCGTCGACCAGGTCGCCGAGCATGGCGCTCGCCGTCGGTCCCCCGCCGGCGCCGCGCCCGTAGAGCATGAGCTCGCCGCTGACCGCGCCCTCGACGAACACGGCATTGAACGCGCCCCGTACGGAGGCGAGCGGGTGCGTGCGCGGCACCATGGCCGGGTGCACGCGCACCGACACCTCCGGGCCACCGTCGACCATCTCGGCCACCGCGAGGAGCTTCACGGAGTATCCCAGCCGGTTGGCGTAGGCCACGTCCCCGGCGTCGAGCCCGCTGATGCCCTCGCGGTACACGTCTGCCGTCGACGACGTCGCCGCCGAAGGCGAGCGCGGCCAGGATGGCCGCCTTGGCCGCGGCGTCGTGGCCGTCGACGTCGGCCGACGGGTCGGCCTCGGCCAGGCCGAGCTCCTGGGCCTCGCGCAGGACCTCGTCGTAGGGCGTGCCCTCCTCCTCCATGCGGGTGAGGATGTAATTGGTGGTGCCGTTCACGATCCCCATGACGCGCTCGATCTGCTCGCCGGCGAGCGACTCGCGCAGCGGCCGGATCACTGGGATGGCGCCGGCGACGGCCGCCTCGTAGAGAAGGTCCACCCCGGCGGACGCGGCCACCTCGGCCAGCTCCGCGCCGGCGACGGCGAGGAGGGCCTTGTTGCCGGTGACGACGGGCTTGCCAGCGCGCAGCGCCGCCTCGACCAGCTCGTGGGCCGGGTGCAGGCCGCCGATCAGCTCGACCACGACGTCGACGTCGTCACGCGCCACCAAGGCGGCGGCATCCGTGCCGATCAACCGGGGGTCGACGGCGTCAGGCCTGGACTTCTCCGGGTGGGCCACGGCGATGCCGACGAGCTCCAGCCGGATGCCCGTGCGGGCCGCGACGTCGTCGATGCGAGTGAGGAGTATCTCGGCCAGGGCGCCACCGACGTTCCCGCAGCCGAGCAAGGCGACCCGGACCGTCGGCGCGGGATGCGCCGCGTGGAGCGGTTCCTGTTCCCGGGCCGGGGACGGGCCGGGCCTGCGCCGGAGCCTGGAGGCGCTCGGGGTCGGCGGCTACGGACACTGGCGACACGGTACAGGGTGCCCGCGGGCGGACCGGCCTGATCGGCGTGCTCCTTCAGGCATCGAGGCGGGTCAGATCCTCGAACGTCTCGCGCCGGACGGCGACGCGGGCGCTCCCCCCGGAGACGAAGACGACGGCGGGGCGGGGGACCTTGTTGTAGTTGGAGGCCATGGCGTAGCCGTAGGCGCCGGTGACCGGGGTGGCCAGGACGTCGCCGACCTCGAGGTCGTCGGGCACGAACGCGTCGGGCACGACGAGGTCGCCGCTCTCGCAGTGCTTGCCGACGACGCGCACCGGGCGGGTGCGCGGCGCCGCGGGGCTACGGGGTAGGAAGGCCTCGTAGCCGCTGCCGTAAAGGACAGGGCGCGGATTGTCGCTCATGCCGCCGTCGACGCTGACATAGGTGCGGATGCCGGGAAGGTGCTTCACGGTGCCGACGGTGTAGAGGGTGAGTGCCGCGGCGGCCACGATGGAGCGTCCCGGCTCGGCGGAGATCCTCGTGCCGGGGTCGACGCCCGCCTGCGCGGACGCGCCGAGGGTGGCCTCGGCCCACTCGGCTTGGCTGGGCGCCGTCTCGCCGTTGACGTAGGCGACGCCGAGGCCGCCGCCGACGACGAGCTCGGGCAGTCCCAGGGGAGCGAAGAAGGCGCCGAGCACCTCGGCGGCACGCTCGAACGACGAGGCCTCGAAGACCTGGCTCCCGATGTGCGCGTGCGCCCCCACCAGCTCGACGGCCGGCATGAGCTCGAGCGCGGCGACGGCTTGCGCCGCGGCGCCCGAAGAGACGGAGAAGCCGAACTTGGAATCCTCCTGCCCGGTGCGGACGAACTCGTGGGTGTGGGCCTCGACGCCCGGGGTGACCCGGACGAGGACCTTGGGCCGCTCGCGCGGCCGGCGGGGACGACTCGAGCAGCCCGCCCAGCCGTGCCATCTCGTCGAAGGAGTCCACCACGATGCGCCCGACGCCGGCCTCGAGGGCGGCGGCGAGCTCGTCGGTCGACTTGTTGTTGCCGTGCAGGACGAGCCGGGAGGCGGGTACCCCGGCCGCCAGGGCGACGTGGAGCTCCCCGCCGGAGGCGACGTCGAGGTGCATGCCCTCCTCGTGGGCCAATCGGGCCATGGCGCGGCAGAGGAAGGCCTTGGTGGCGTAGGCCACACCGTCACCCCAGGCGGCGGCCGCCTCCCGGCAGGCACGGCGCAGGTGGTCCTCGTCATAGACGAACAGCGGCGTACCGAACTCGGCCGCCAGGTCGAGCAGGTCGATGTCCCCCACCCGGAGGTGCCCGTCCTCACCCACCTCGGCCGTGTGCGGCAGGAGGTGACGCTCGATGGGCGCCGTGGCGACGTCGTGGTCGGAGGTCGGAGGGGGCGCGGGTGCGGGGGGCGCTGGCGCGGGGGGTGCTGGCGACGCGAGAGGTACGACCGGTTCCGACGACGCAGTGGGCACGACGGTGCAGAATACGGCAGGTCGACGGAGGCTCCGACCCGGCCGGGACTACGATCGACTGTCGCTTTCGTGCGCCCCCGTGGCGTGCGAACCCGCCCCCGTAGCTCAGCGGATAGAGCACCGGCCTCCGGAGCCGGTGGCGCAGGTTCGAGTCCTGCCGGGGGCGCTCTCCATTTAGGCCCAGAAGAAACGATCCGAGGCACGAGCCAAGAGGTGTGACGCCGAGATCGAGCCGCCTTCTTGCATATTCTCGCCCGACCCGGCGGGCCAGCGGCCATACCATCCGTACAGCATCACGCGCACCTTCGTCCACGCGTGTACCGGTGCGGGCGTTCCTCGAATGAGGCTGCACGACCTTCGGCATCATTCTGCGCCGGTTACCAGTATCACGAGCGGCGCAGGCGTGGGCGAAGTCATGGATCGGCACGGGTGGCATACGTCGAGATGGTCAATCGGTACCGGCACCTTCTGGAGGCTCAAGGCGGACCAGAAGGCAATCGAAGCCGACGCTGTCGAGGCGCAGAAGTAGCTAGTCGATCGGTCCGAGGTAGCTCCACACCGGAGGGAAGTCGCCGATGTTGAGTTTTGAGCAGACTTTCTGGGCTGCCATCGTGATGCCCTCCGTGTAGGTCGGAAAAGCGAAAGGCAACTCGGCGATCTGCTCGACCTTCATGCCAGCTGCCATGCATGCGACGACTACCTGAATGATCTCGGCGGAATACTCACCCAGCACGTGTGCCCCAAGTACCGTTCTCGTGCTTCGATCGGCGATGAGCTTGCAGAATCCCTCCTCGTGACCGTCCGCGACGGGGCGAAAGAGTTCGTCGTAATGAGCGATGCCCACCACGACGTCATGGTCACGGCGAGCTGCCGGCTCGGTCAGGCCGACTCCGCCATACTCGGGGTTGGTGAAACTGGCACTCGGCACCACGTCGTAGCGGACCTCGCGGGTCGGGCCGACGAGGGCGTTCTGGGCAGCCACGCGCCCTTCAAGCCGGGCCACCTGGACCAACATGGATCGGCCGTTGACGTCGCCCGGAGCGAAAATGTGGTCGACTTCGGTCCGTAAATAGGCGTCAACGGGGATTCCCCGAACGTTGGGCCCGATGCCGATGGCATCAAGTCCGAGACCTTCGACGTTGGGCGGCCAGCCAACGGCGAAAAACACGGCTCCAACGGCCATTTCGGAGGACTCCGAATCCCTCGTGTATGCGACGAGGAGCTGGTCTCCGAGGGGTCGTATGGAGTCCACGACAGCTTTGGTGATCGTTTCGATGCCTTGGTGCTCGAAAGCCCGCTCCAACTCAACCGAAACACTGGGGTCGGCGTGCGGCACAATCGTTGGAGCTGCCTCGAATAGACATACTCGGACGCCGAAGTCGGACAAAATCGAAGCGATCTGACATCCGGTATCGGCTGCGCCGACAACAGCCACCACCGCGGGCAACGACGTCAGCCCTCGTAAGTCACCGTACGTCAGAGCCAGTTCGCTTCCCGGAATCGCCAGCCGTCCGGCGTGGCCTCCGACGGCCAACACGATGCGCTCAGCTCCCCACGAGCGACCGTCACCGCCCGTCACGGTGTGGGGATCGGCGAAATGGACTGGTCCGAGATGCTCGACGAGATCGATGCCATTGCGGCGCAGCTGGTCGGCCAGGTGCTTTTTCTCGAAAGCGTGGCGGGCCACACGATCGCTATTGCGGAGGATTACCGCAAGGTTCGGTTTCGGAGAGGGACCTTCGAGTCCGAACGTTGACCATGACTCCCAGTCGTGGGCAAGCCTGGCTGAGCGGGCGATTGTGCGCACTGGTCCCGGTCCCCGATTCAGATTGGTGCCGCCGACCTGGTCCGCCTCGAGCAGGGTGACCTTGGCCCCCAGCTGGCGCCCTTGTATGGCGGCGGTGACGCCCGCGGGGCCGCCGCCGATCACCAATAGATCAATTGCACCGGTCATCCTGATTGCCCGAGCTGGCGGCAGCGGCGTCGCCGGCGTGGCCAATGGTGGCTGCGGCCACCGGCAGATGTGAGCGACGCAGGAGCCGTCGTGCCCGCCTTGTGGCCGGGCGCTGGTTCATCACGCGCCATGCCGGATGCCCACTGCGGTGATGATGTTGTCACCGCTCAGTAGTCCGAATCCTGAAAGGTGGGCTCGCGCCCTTCGTTGAACGCGCCGATGCCTTCAGCTCGGTCCGGGTGGATAGCGGAGCGCCAGTGGGCCTCCATCATGATGCTGATGGCCTGCTCCAGGGGCTCTCCTTGTCCTGTGCGGGTAGCCCATTTGACCGCTTGTACAGCAGTCGGAGAGTTGCTGGCAATCTTTTCCGCAATCGCCAGAGCGGCGTCCATGAGCGTCGCTTGAGGGTGGAGTTCGTTCACCATCCCGAGCCGATGCGCCTCTTGGGCGGTAATGGGATCCCCCGTGAGCAGCATCTGCATGGCCCGTCCCGGCGGCAACAGTCGCGGCAGGAACGCCGGAGAGCCCCCACCCGCTGCAAGGCCGATCATGGCCTCGGGCTGGCCGAAGGTCGCGGTGTCCGAGGCGATGATGAAGTCGGTGCTCTGGGCCAGTTCGGAGCCACCGCCATACGCTGCGCCGTTGACGGCAGCGAAGATCGGTCTTTTCAATTGGCGGAGGGTGTAGAGGGTGCGGTCGAAGTCTTGTCGTTGCCGCAACCAGTCCCGCTTGGTCATGGCCTTTCGTTGCCGCAGGTCGCTGCCCACGGAGAAGGCCCGGTCCCCGGCTCCGGTCAGAATGGCAACCCGAACGTCCGTACGGATTGCCACGCCCTCGAAGATCTCCGTCAAGAGCGCGCCCATTTCCGTGGTGATCGCGTTGTCCGCGGCAGGGCGGTTGAGCGTAATGACGGCGATCCGCCCGTCCTTCAGGTACTCGACCGTCACGGGTTGAGCAGGCTCGGCCAGGTCGGTGTCGGGCGGACGGAAGCCCAACGCGGCCCACCGATCGGCGTTGGTCGGCTGCTGTGTGGTCATTTCTTACTCCTTGGCTACTTTTGCGACTAGGTGTCTAACGCGGCGAGCCATGCAAGCGCCCGGAGGCCGGGAACGAAGCAGTATTCGCCTCCACGGGTCACGACGAGGCGAGGTACATCATGTAAGCGCCGGCGGATTGGTCGTAGGGGAATCGTGAAGCGTCCCTTGCCATCGGCCGATCCGACCAAAGGGTCCATTTCCTCGGGCGCGCCGATGAAGATGCCATCGTTGATCCATTGCGTCTTGACGAACTCGAACTGGCGGCTGAGGTGCGTGCCAGCGAACACGAACACGATGCCCCGATCGGCTCCATCGTCTTCCAGCACGTCAACGGGGAGTGGGGGGCCGTAGCTTGTGCCTCGTCGAATCATTCGATGAAGGCGGACGTTGACGTTTCCGTCGCGGTCGAGGGCATCCCTTGGATTGGCACGGCGGGCGTGTGCGCCAGCCGGGCAACGGAAACCACCCGGGTCGTCCGCATAGAGAAACCGATTGTTTCGCTGAGGGTCCTCGCCGAGCTCAGGGTCATCTTCGTCCGGACTGAGTGCCAATGGCGCACCACTTTGCCAGCGGCCCACCATCTTGGCGCCGAGGCGAACCTCCTCGTCCCGGCTTGCGGCGTTGGCCCGCAAGAACTGTCGGTAGGCGGCCACCCGAGTATGCAGCTTTCGAAATGCGATATATGTCCCGTTCTTGCCCAGAATCTCCGGAATCGGCATCGGTGGCAACGCGCCGGTTTCGTCGGGATAGCCGAGGATGAATTCGCCCGCCTTTAGAGGTGACTCCATCGGATTGGTACCCGGAATACCACTCCCCTCTATGGCGGGCTGGCCGATGCCGTCCTTGAACCCGAACGACGTGCGGCCTGTTGGTAGTTGGTAGCAATCCTGACGCCAGATCACCTCAACGCCGTGCAGTTGCTCGTAGGTGCGACGGGCTCTTTCCAACGATTCTTGGAGTTGCTCGTCGTCAGAACAAAGGATCGCTATTGCCACATGCACATCCGGTGTGCCCAGGGGCGACTCCCACTGATCCGGGCCACTGTCCCCAACATCGCCCAATTCGGCGGCGCTCGCCGCCATGCCCTCTTTGAACTCGGATGCGAAGCTCTCGAGCGAGTCGAGGGAACGCCGAGCGCCTCGCAGTCCCTGGTAGGTCAGCGCCACCGTGATTCCCGTCTCCGGAGGCCCGCTCGGCCGAGGGCTGAGCGGCTCCGACCAGTAGATGGAGCCGTCGCATCAGCTCCCGCCCTGCTTTGCGGTCGTCTATGCGAACGAGAAGATAGGTCGCCACGTACGGGGACGGGCGTTGTCGGATCGCTCCGTATTGGATGTCGTCAAGCTCCAGGTCGACAGTGTCGATCGAGTCTTGGCTCATGTGGTCCCCGTCTCTCAATGCTGGTGGGGAGCGCGTGGAGGATTCGGATTGGGAGATGCCAGATAGGGAAACTCCGTGGCTGCGGGCTTCGTTGCCCGGTCGACGCCATCTCGGACTGGCGGCCCGTTGCCTCCATTCACCCACAGCGTGAAGAGCGTGTCCATGACATCGTCGTTGATGCTGCGGCCGCCGCAAGTCACATGCGAGCGACCCGCTCGACTGGCCATCTCGATTTCGAGAAATGAGCCTTGTTCGGCGTAAGGCCGAGAAGAATCGACGGCGAGAAAGTCGGCCAAAATCAGGTCGGTGAGGGGATGATCACCATTCGCGTCACTCGGCCAGTCCACCTTGCCGTCGAGGCTGTCCCAGAAGGCGAGGTTGGCGTTCAGTCGGGCGCGGTAAGCGCCCCCGTACGTGTCGGCCAGCCGAAAGGCGTCCTCGGAGTTGTAGAGATCTCTTATTTCCAAGTCCCGATTCACTTGATCGAACTGCTTGGGCGCGAGCAGCATGTTCTTAACTTCTGGCCGGCCCGTCCGCTCGAAGCGAAATTCCACCACTCCTTTCGCCAGTGTTTCTCCAACCACGGCGACGAGGCCTGGGCCTCCGAGGAAGTTCGGCGCAGTCCACCTCGAGGACGATGCTGAGGACGTTCTTCCCGTCCAGGTAGATCGAGCTGGTGTCTTGGAACGCGAGTTGCCCGGTTTCGATCGTCCTGAGCGTGGCCCTGGCGTCCATGATGAATGGGTCCCAACGTGCTCCTGCGAAGATTCGCACCCCGTCACGCTCGGATGTCTCTCCCACTTGAATAGGGACCGTCTTGCCACTCGGAGTGCGACACTCGCCCTGTTGTTCGATCTCGCTACCGCGCATGGTGGGGGCCGAGAAGGTGCAATCAAAGGCGAACTCCTCTTCGCTCACGACGAACGGAACCTTCTCGTCGTTGGCCAGAGCAAGAGGTCGAATCCGGAATCGATAAACCAGCGCTTCCCACAACCCATCGCTGGTCTCGGCAAATGGCCGGGTGTTCAATACCAGCGACAGATGTCCCGGGCGCTCCGGACTGGTGAAGGCATACAGGTCGGTGATGTCCGCCGCCGGCTCGGCCAGTGCCCGTGGCCCTGAGATGTGATCGGACACCTGCGCGTGCTCCTGACCGACCGCTGGGCTTCAGCCCGCGGCCTCGTCCAGCAACGGCTTCAAGGCGGGATGCTGCAACGCTTCAGCAGCATTGGGATCATCGAGCACCTGCTGAAACGCCTTGTCGCTCCGTTCAGCCTTGCGGATCTCCTTTACGGTGCCCGGGTAGTTCCGCGCATAGGCGGCCGCCGTGACCTGGGCTCCGAGAATGAAGGTCTTCAAGGTTGCGACATCGGGGGCTCCGTCATATCCCTCCACGTGACGGAATACGGCATCGAATAACGACAGAGGCTTCGAGGCGAAATCGTCCATGTAGGCGTCCCAACTGCCGTCGAAACTGGTCGCGAACAGCAGGCGAGTGTCTTCGTCAAACATCACAAACCTGGCCTCATGGATGCTGGCCACCGGCAAGTCGTAGTCTCCCGGTTTGTAGCCGTCAGCATCGTTCAGGTCTCGCAGGGCCCGACGGAGATCGTCTGCATGACCCAACTTGACTCGAAAAAACAGGCTGAACTCTCTGGTCGAGCCCACCCGCAAGCCAGGTCGTTGCGTCTCAGCCGTCGATTCTGGCACCCGAAAGGTCCTCTCGGTCAGTAGGTCAATTCCACTCCTGACTCTATGTCTGCTGGAAGCAGCATGCGACTCTGATCTCCGCCGTGATGAGTCTCTACGAGGTCGCGGATCTCCCGTTGCTCCGGTGCGTCCCTCCACCCGTGGCCGGCTAGCGGCAGAACGAACCGGACGATCGCTCGATGACATCGCAGCCGCACTCGCCGAACGTCGGGGCATAGGGCTCGGCGAGTCCTAGGCGCCTGCCACAAAGGCTACGACGACATAGGCCGCATGGCGGTCGAAGTTCTCCCGCCGGCGGTCGTAGATGGCCGTGGTCCTCGGATCGGCGTGGCGCGGTCCGATCCTAACGTCACGCAGCTGCACCTCCGCGTCGTGTGGACTCTCCGGCCGCTGATGAGACGACCTATGCCGAACACGCCGTGTGGGCCGCCGACGGCGACATGGTGCGAGCGGCGTACACACTCCACGCGGAGGATGACGATTTCGGTCAGGCCAACGAGCTCGTGAAGATGGTCATGGACGATGCAGCCCGCCAGCGCCTCGTCGAGACGGTATCAGCGTTGCTGCGGGCGTACGTCGTGACGAGGTCCGTCAGCGCGGTTCGCTCATTGGCGCAATATCGACGTAGCGTTCGGCAGCCGTATTGAGGCTGCTGCGGTGGAGTTGCGGCGATCCTGAACCCAGCGCAAACCGATTGGAACACCAGGGCCTGTTGAAGGAACCGGAGGTTGGCCTAATGCGGCACAGTTCTTCAAAAGCGGAACCCGTCAAAGGGACAACTACCAGACTCCAAATCAAGCAAGCGCCACAGGCGTAATGTGCAAGGCGTTACGTGTGGCCCTGTGCGCCGTCGAAGTCCAAACTACCTGGCATGCAGGCGTCATTAGTGCGGGGGCTGCAATCGGCCACTCCCCAGCGAACCATGGCCCAAGACATGTTCGGCTGATGTCGGAGTGAAACCATTCTCATTCATGACTCCGGGAGAGTCCTGGGTCGTATCTGCGAACAGTCGAAGTCATCTCTGGCGCATTCACGAGCTGCCCTGGATCTCACATCCGTCGCTAACTGGCCAATGCGCTGCGAGACCAGCCGGGCAATCTGATTCGCCATCCTACTCGGGTCGATGCGCGTGCCCGGTTGCGGCCACACCACATCGAGGACCTCTAGGGCACGCTGGTGACCGAAAGACAGTCGGGGTCGTGAATCCGGAAGATCCACCGGGCACTTCGCCAATCGCTGGCCTGGGCCCGCCGGCGTGGCTACGTCTCGATCATCGCCACCGATGGCGTCGAGTTACCTCCATTCCGAGCCGGAGAAATGGAGCCGGCGTCCTCCGACGATGTACGCGCCGTCATCGAGTACCTGCTCGTGACCGACCCTGATCGGGGCACACCGGTCGCCGTCATCGCCTGGACGGGGTTGTCGCGAAGGGGAAGGTCTGTACTTCGCTGGGAAGATGTCGACTTCAAGAAGGGCAACCTGACGACTCGAAGGTCAGTCGCTGCTGTTCCGGGCGGGAGCCAGGTCGAGGGCACGAAGACCCGCGACCTCCGTCGCATCGCTATTGGTCCGAAGACAATGAACCTTCTGAAGGACCACAAGAAACGATCCGATGACGAGCCAAGAGATGCGACGCCAGGCCAAGCCGTCTTCCTAGGTATTTTCGCCCGACCCGTCTGGTCAACGGCCTTCGAGCGTACACCATGGGCGAGCGTGATGACCGGCACGGTTGGCGCACCGTTGAGATGGTCAATCGGTACCGGCGTTTACCGGAGGCTCAGGACTCCGCTGCGGCCAAGGCGTTGTACGACGCGTAAGAACACGACCATCGCGGTGATCGGGTTGGGGCCCCGAAACGGGGCTATCACGTGATCGTCCGGCACTGCCCGATCAGTTGATGGGGAAATACAGGCCGGGTCCGGAGAGGCGGCCCCGGTTCCACGGATCGAGCGCACCCAATGGATTCGACCGAAAGTGCTACCTTCCAACCCCGTGGTGCGCCCGGGGATTGGAGCACCGACGTTTCGCAACGTGACAGGCAGTGGGGATGTCGGCGGCACTGGTTGCGATCGTCGTCTGGGCCGCCTCTGGCTCCGCCAGAGCGACGACCACGTCGCCAGCGACCCCCGGCCCAGTGGCCCCCGTCAGCGCCCGGGCGGATCCTTTCTCCGCGACGCCCATGGCCGTGTGGTCCTCATGCACGGAGTTGACCTCATGTACAAGCTCCCGCCGTACGAGATTGTCACGAGAGGCACGGGCGTCAACGTGCTCACGAACGCGGAAGCGGCGTCCATTGCCTCCGACGGGTTCGACGTGGTGCGTCTTGGCATCTTCTGGAAGGGTCTCGAGCCCGGCACCGCGCCCATGAATGACCCCGCCATCTGCACCCCAGGCAAGCCCAAGGCGGCAGGTCCCGCTCAGTTCAACGCCAAGATCTTCAACGCGTACATGACCAAGCTGGAGCAGACGATCTCGCTCCTGGCCCGACATGGCATCTACTCCCTCGTCGACATGCATCAGGACGCCATGAACGAGGTGTTCGCCGGGAGGGATTCCCTAACTGGGCCGTCTGTACCGACGGGATCACTCCGGTGGCCTACCGCAACGTGGCTGCATGGGGCGTGAACCAGATCGACCCCGGTATGGCCCAGGCTCAGGGACATTTCTGGGACGACGATGTTGTGGGCAATCTGCAGGGCGCCTACGACCAGATCTGGGCCAGGGTGGCATCCCGGCTCGCCGGGAACCCTTGGGTCATCGGCTACGACCCGATCAATGAGCCCTTTTCACCCAGCATCGTCCTGCATACGGGTCAAAACGCGGCGTTCGACGCGCAGGTGCAGTGCTTCTACGCCGGCCGCGCCCATCCCGGCAAGACCCAGTCCGGGCGGCGGATCACCGTCTGCCCGCCCGACGACCCCGAGACCGGCGTGATTCCGCCATCGAGCGCGCCGATCATCGCCATGCTGTCTTCTATGAACCCGACACCACACCAGCGGCCCGGTCCCGAACCACATCGGCCCGATGGACTTCCCCCGCCTTGTCTACAACTTCCACGACTACTGCCCCCTGCACGTGCCGAACGGACCTGAGGCGCCCGATTACTCCCAGATGTGCCCGGCACCGGAGGAGCAGGTGTTCGCCGGCAGCGCGCGGGATTGCGCGAACGATGCCTCACTGGCGCAGCCGGATGGTCCCGGCTGGTTTCTCACTGAATTCGGGGCCACGACAGACGCCTCCGACCTGGCTCGGATGGTGGCCGACGCCGACGCCGACCTTGTGGGCTGGATGTACTGGCAATGGCTCTACTACGAGGACCCCACGGGGTCGCACGACTCTGGCCTCTGGCCGGCGGGACCCGACACTTCGGCCCAACTCGATGCCCTCTCGGAGACGTACGCGCAGGCGATAGCCGGAACACCCACTTCGATGAAGTTCAACCCGTCGACGGCGGATTTTCGTCTCAGCTATCGCGTCGACCACGCGATCTCGGCGCCGACGGTGATCTTCGTCCCGGTGTCGAGGCACTACCCGGACGGCTATTGCCCCAAGGTGACCGGCGGAAAGGTGGCCTCGGCGGCGGACGCAGCGCGGCTTGTCGTGACCGATGATCCCTCCGCCGCCACCGTCGTAGTGACTGTCGCTCCAGGGACGTGCAGAAGCTGACTGGACCTCTCCGACGCCGGTCTCGTGGATGGGAACCCGGCTTCTTGTCGTCTTCGCCATTCTGAATTCTGGTAGATGGTCTCGTAGCTCACCTGCATCATCGGATCGTCTGGGTGCTCGAGGCGCAAGCGCTCTGCGATCTCTTGGGGTGACCACAGCCTCTCCAGCCATGTGGTCACCTGTGGGACGATGAACGGGTGCGCCAGCTTGGCGGGCTTGGGTCGACGTGCCGATCCCTCGGCCCGTCAGTGCGACTTCGAGGCCCCATGGCGGCGAACCCCTCCGTTGGCGGCCACCTCTCGGGGATGGTCGACGGGGCACGACCACGGCCGCAGGCGATGGCCGACATCGACTCACCTCGGGCCAGCCCCAACAAGATCTCCGACCATCCTCGGCGCTGAAGTCGCCCCGGCGCCGGCTTCCAGCGGTCAGGCAAGGCTGATTCGGGCGGCTGGACGCACACGCTGGCCGTCACCAGCGGCAACGAACAGGCCGAGCTCCCGGGCCTATCGCCTTCAACGTCATTCCGGCATACCGATGTCCACTGAGGTGTCCTTCAGGTGGAGGCCCGCAATTCCGCCCCCGCCGAACTCGGTCGTATCTACCATTGCCGCGCTGCTCCTTGCGCTATCAAAAGGCGGAGTTCTTCGATGTCGGCGCCGACAGAGGTAAGCGCCTCCATGGTGTGCTGTCCGAGGGCGGGGGGAGCCAGTTCCAGTCGCACGTCGAGGTCACCGAAGTACCACATGGCTCCGGGCTGCTCCATACGGCCGTATTCCTCGGAGTGATACGAGGTGACCAATCCGGCGGCTCTGTTGGCGGGAGTATCGAAGAAGGTGTCGCGTTGCGCCCGTGCGACCACGTCGGCTGGTACGCCGGCGGAGGCCAGGTCGGCGAGCACAACCGCAGCGTGCCGAGGTGCCAGAGCTCCGGGAACCTCGTCGAGGTTGGCTGCGCCAGCTACCTCCAAAAGGGCGCGACGGTGTTCGTCGGTCCTGCAAGCGACGGCGATCCAGCCGTCGAGTACTTCGAATATGCCATAGCCGGGATCGATGCGGGTCTGCTGCGTATCCAGGCCGGCGACCGGCGCCAGCTGCCCATCTGGTCCGACGTAGGTTTCCGAGACGGTCAGGACTCCGGCGCCGAGCAGAGACGCCGCCACCGACGAGCCTTGCCCGCTCATCCGGCGCCTATACAGACCCAGAAGAGTGGCCACGACCGAGGCCATCGCGGATTGGTGGTCCATGAACCCGAAGCGGTGCCACATCGGCGGATTCCCCTCGCCGGCTCCGAGCACCTCCCAGCCGCACGCTGCCTGGAACAGTTGGTCGTAGCCCGGCCAGTCGGCCCGCGGGCCTGCCGGTCCGTAGGAGGACGTGTGGCAATAGATGACGTCGGGGTTGGACTGGCTGACGCTGTCGTAATCCAGTCCAAGTCGGCGGGCCGCGGGCAGACGTAAGTTGTGGTGGACGACGTCGGCCCAACGGATCAGTGCTTCGACCGCCGGCCGGGTCTGAGTGTCTTTCAAATCGAGTGCGACGCTGCGCTTACCTCGCTGGCAGCCTGCAAAAGCCCATGGGACATGTCGCATCGCGTCCCCAGCAGTCGACTCGACCTTGATGACATCTGCACCCAGGTCTGCCAGCAGCATGGGGCCATAGGGACCGGCGAGGTAGTTGCCGAGGTCGAGCACCTTGAGTCCCTCGAGCGGCCATCTGGGGACGGCAACATCGGCACCCGGGCGATCGAGATCGGGTCTTCGAGCGCGAGCTTCCCAGTCGAGAGCCACATCGGTCGGTTCCACGGTGGACGATGGACGCGGGAATCTGATCCGGGCAGGTGGCTCGATGGTCAAAGAGGCACCTGGCACCACGATTGTGCCAACTTGCGGATCTCCCAGCTGGACGACGTAGCCCCCGAGCACGGTCTGCTCGTCGTGAAGGATGGCCCCGAACGGGAGCGCGGGCTGGGCCGCGACGTCACTGGCCCAAAAGTCGGCCAACCACTCGGAGGACGGGCGGGTGCGGAACGCAACGATGTTGGCCCCCCGATTGGGATAGGCGAAGGCGTCTCCAGTGACGGCAGCGTTCGCCTGCTCGACTCCCTCCTCGCCCATGGCGTGCAACGCGGCACTCATCAGGGGTGATTGATCGGGGCACGCCATCAGGTGGATCCAGACGCCGTCGGAGCACTCGAAGAGACTGATCTGCGACCCGCCGCCCTCCTTTGGCATCCCCATCGCGAGTGCGGGCGTCGGATTCTGTGCCCGGGACCAGTGCATCCCCATGGGCACGAGGGCTCCTTGGACAAGCGACGTGTGGGCTGGGCCGCCGCGGCCTGTGTCAAGGCGAACCAGGAGCCTGGCCATGATGCCGATTGCGGCCAGGTAGGCGGCGCCCCAGGCACCAAGCGGAAAGCGAATCATGACCGGACCGTCACGGGTCATTGCCTTTTGCTCGTCGCATATTCCAAGCCGAGCCATGGCGAGCAGCTCGTCCACCGGCCGCTCGGCGTCTGGGTGATTGGCGGGCCACGACAACACCGAGGAGACGATCAAGCGGGGATGGCGCCGGGCCAGCGCCGTATCGTCCAACCCGACGGCCGTCGCCCGAAGCGGGGAAAATTCGTGGATGAGGACGTCAGCACGCGCCAAGAGGCGCTCCAGCTCTTCACGGCCCACAGCGGTACGGATATCGATCAGAACACGGGTTTTGCTGCGGTTCCAGGTCCTGGTCCCGTTCTCCGCGCCAATCGGGGCCGGGTCCGCCCACGGTCCTTCGATCTTCACCACGTCGGCCCCGGCCTCCGCGAGGAGCAGTGCGGCCACCGACCCACCGATGCCCGCGGCCATATCCACTATGCGGACGCCGTCAAGGATGCCTTCACCCACACTGATTCCCCTCAGCTGTGCTGCGTCAAGATATCGCGGCACCTCTCGGCCGACCCTAGGGACTCGTCACGATGCGAGATGACCTTCGGCGAATCGATCACCGTCGAACACCCATGTTGGAGCAGGAACTCGAGCCCGTCTCGGTGCATCGCCGGCAGGATCGCTGGCGTCGAGAGGAGCTCGGTCTGCCCCGCCTTCCGTGTACAGCGTCACCGTGACGATGCGCGCGCGACTACAACGGTCCTCAGCGGGAACTCAAACGTCAAGACGACGGTCGACGGCGACGCTTCTTGTTGGCTTTTGGGAGATGTGCCAGCAGCTGTCCCCACTCCCTAGACGGGGCTCTTCGTGGGAGCTCGCCGCGTAGCAACCGTCCCGTTCAAACGTGCGAGGACCTAGGTTTCTTCGGATTGGAGCCCGGCACCGCCAGATCGAGAGACCGGGAGTTCTGTCCACTGGATTCTGACCCGTACCGTTGTTTCTGTTCAGGGCGATGACCTCGTGCAGACGGTCTGCTCCTTGGGACCAAATATGCCTACATAGTTGGGCAACTGGATGGGAGCGCGGACCTTCGGCAATCTTCGGGTCATTCTCCCCGCGGGCTCCGGCGGACGGTCCCCGGGGACGACTGAAAGATCACCATCATGGTGACAGAGGAGCGTCTTGGCGACAGTCTCTCGGGATTCGATCGCCAGATGTGCCTTGGATGCTTCAGCCAGTGAGAAGGTCTGGCCCACGAGGGGGGCAACTCGCCCGGCGCCGATCTCGCCGAGAATAGCGGCGATCAGCCGAGACCGGTCGCTTTCGCCGTATTGGAGGTCGGCGATCGTGGTGACGGCGACGCCACGGCGCTCTGCCTCAGCCCTGTCGATCAGTGCGAACGAGCCGCTCGGGGTCCCGTGCGCCGAGAAGCGCCCGCCGTCGGCGATCAGTCCAAACGCTTCCCCGCCGATCGTTCCTCCGACTCCGTCGAGCACCACGGTCGGACGACGCCCGCCGCCGGCGTCGAGCACCGCATCGTCCAACCGGGATCGCCGTAGTCGATCGACGCCACGGCCCCTGCCTCCGTCACGACTCCTCGTTTCGTCGGTCCGCGGGCGGCACCCACAACGTTTGCCCCCTGCCTGGCGAGCAGTTGGACGAGGAGCAACCCCATGCCCCCGGCCGCGCCGAGAACGAGTATCCACTCCCCCTCCGTCGGTGCCGTTTTCTCCAGGATACGGAGCGCTGTGGTGCCATCGTGGAGGACGGCGGTGGCTTCGAGGAGGTCGACGTCGTCGTTCACTGGTGCGCAGTCAGTGAGGTCGACCGCCGCCAGTTCCGCGTAGCCGCCAGTGCCGCCCGCTCCGCCTGTATGCGCCACCACCCGCCGGCCGAGCCAGCCGGTATCGACCCCGGCGCCGAGGGCGGCGATCGTTCCGCCCACACCGTTGCCCGGCACATACGGCGGCCGAATCGGGAAGTAGTCGGCCCCCCGACCCGAACGGATCATGGTGTCGACGAAGAGCACGTCGCATGCCGACGCCGCCACCAGGACCTGCCCAGGCCCGGCGATGGGGTCTGGTAGGTCGCGCAGCTCGAGGACGTCAGGGCCCCCGAAACGAGCCACTTCGATGGCACGCACGTCAGACGACCGGTTTGCGGAAACCGGCCGGGGTCACATCTCGGGCCGCGAAACCCGGGTCGTCGGGATCGACGTTGAACGAGATGATGCGCCGGGGATGGATCCTGATGATCTCGGGCGCCAGATGGCCCTGTGGGTCGTGGGTGCCAACAGTGGTCTCTGCCATGCCGCGAATCTCGAGGAAGTGGGCGCCCTCCATGGATTCTTCCGTGACCTCGTCGACGACGAAGGCCACCTTCGGATTCGCCTGCACGTTGTGGTACTTCGCACTTCCGCCCATGTTGAACCCGGTGATGTCGATGGTGCCGAGTGTCGGGTTGTACGTGAATCCCAGGGGCTTGACCTGGGGGAACCCGTTCGGCCCCAAGGTGCTGAGGTGTCCACGGTGCTGACGGGTGAGGAAACGCACTTCGGCGTCACGAAAGGCCATGACTGAAGGCTAGAACCTCAAGTAAGGTTGAGGTCAAGACCATGTCTCGATCTTCTCTTTCCTCGGCCGAACTGAGCGTGGGCCAGGTGGCGTCTCGCAGCGGCGTCACTGTCACTGCCCTCCACTTCTACGAGGCCGAGGGGCTTATCCATGGCACGCGTACCGCGGGAAACCAGCGACGATTCCCGCGAGAAGTGCTGAGGAGAGTGGCGTTCATCCGTGCGTCCCAGGCCGTGGGCATCCCACTGCGGCGCATCAAGGACGCTCTCGAGCGCTTGCCGGACGGTCGCACCCCAACCCGTCGGGATTGGGAGCGGCTCTCCGCTGCATGGCGAGACGACCTGGATCAGCGGATCATTGGTTTGCAGCACCTGCGGGACCGACTCAGCGGCTGCATCGGCTGCGGATGCCTGTCACTGGGGTTGTGCAAGCTCGTGAACCCCGACGATCTCCTCGGACAAGAAGGCCCCGGTCCACGCAACCTGTGAACAACGGAAGCCCGACTGAACCGACGCGGATTCGGTGACTGCTGGCGGGTTGGGTTTGAGACTGAGACTGCGCCCAGAGGCTTCCGTTGAGGACTGCTTGAGTTCGTCCGAGTTGGCCCTTCGTCGGGACAGTGGATGCAGCGATCCGTAACTACGGCGACGGTAGATCCGGGCAGGCGCAAGTGCACAGCCGCAAGTGCACTGCCACAAGGGCGGTCGGCATGGATTCACTTGGCAAACCCCGCATGGTGCGAGTGAGACACGGTCCCAGGCGCCTGAAGTCGCCGCGAGGCATTCACGGCACGCAGGCGTACGATGCGCTTCACACCGTCCGCCCCACCAGACAGGAGGTTCCCGCCATGTCACACCACCTCGCTACACCGCTCGCAGGGAAGACGGGACAGCTGTACATCGACGACATGTACGTCTTTCCCGGAGACAACAGCACCGTGTTCATTTTGAACGTCAATTCGAGCGTCACGGGTGAGCATTCGGAGCCCTCTTTCCGACCCGGGGCGCGGTACGAGTTCAAGGTGCACTTCAATGGCGCTGACGTCGAAGGCCTTACATATCGCGTGACTTTCGGTGAAGCTGACTCTGCAGGCCGGCAGCCGCTCCAACTCTTCGCTCTCGCTGGCGCAGAAGCCCGTGACAATACTGCCGCAGGCGAATTCGTGCTCGAAGGGCGCACCGGCGAACCGGTAAGCGGCCGTGACACGAAGCTCTGGGCCGGACGGATCGGTGACTCGTTTTACATAGACCTGTCCCTGTTGGACTTGGTCAACGGGGCGGTTCGCAAGGGGACGGCCCTGGACCTCTCCGAGTGGCACCCGGAGAATGCGAAGAACAGCTTCGACGACACTACGGTCGATTCGATTGTGCTGGAGGTGTCCCACCGGCATCCAACCCTGGCGCCGAGCACACCAATCGCAGTGTGGTGCGCCACCAAAGTGTCTGAGGGACCGAACGACTGGCACCAGATCAATCGCTTCGGACACCCAATGATGTGGCCGATCTTTTGGCCAGATGACGTTCAGTTCAGCCATCCTGCCAATACCCGGCAGCCTTCCGAAGACTTCGACGCGGACGGCGAGCACATTGCCGAGTTGATCGCATCCACAGTGGCTGCGACAGGCACGTCAGGGGACCCCAAAGGTTACGGTCGGACAGTGGCCCGTGAACTGTTCCCGGACGTCATGTCCTACGTCGTTGGCACGCCTGCGCTCTATGGCTTCGCGGCCCGGAACGGCCGAACACTCGCCGATAACGCGCCAGAAGTCATGCTCTCACTCGTCACGAATACCGCTGTTCCCTCTGGGTTGAACTCGTCTGTTTCACGAAAACTGCGGGACGCGAAATTCCCATACGTCGTGCCAGCGTCAGGAGGATGACCGATTGCACCCTCTACTGACCCGGTAGGTTCGCAAAAGTCCACTCAATCCGGAGAGACGTCCGCCCCGGCCTTTTGTTCAGGCGACGCAGTCGCGCAGCTCATCGCCAGCCAAGCTCTGGCGCAACGTCGATCAGGACCGATTTGAGGACGTGAGCGCAGTAGTCGACCCCAAGCTGATTGGGGATGGTCAACAGCAGGGTATCGGCGGCGGCGATGGCCTGATCCTGGGCCAGTTGCTCGATGAGCGCCTCAGGCTCCGCAGCATAGGTTTTGCCGAAGCGCGCTATGCCGCCGTCGATGAACCCGACTTGGTCCTGCGAGGTACCTTCGCGGCCGAAATAGGTTCGGTCGAGATCGCTGACGATGGGAAAGATGCTGCGGCTGACCGAGACGCGAGGCTCGCGGGCATGGCCAGCATCAGCCCAGGCCTTGCGGAATCGTTCGATCTGCTCGGCCTGCAGCAGATGGAACGGCACACCGGTGTCCTCGCCGAGAAGCGTCGAGCTCATCAGGTTCATACCCTTCTGGGCGGTCCACTCGGCAGTCTTCCTGGTGCCGGCCCCCCACCAGATCCGGTCGCGCAGACCAACGGAGTGTGGCTCGACACGAAGCAGTCCGGGGGGTTGGGAAACATCGGCCGGGGATTCGGTTCGGCAAAGCCGTCGCCATTGAGAACCTCCAGGAAGACTCGCGTGTGCTCGCGAGCCATGTCGGCCTGATCGCCTCCCTTGCCCGGTACGTAGCCGAAGTAGCGGTAGCCCTCAATGACTTGCTCGGGCGATCCGCGGCTTATGCCGAGCTGCAGGCGCCCGTGCGAGATGAGGTCAGCAGAGCCGGCATCCTCGGCCATGTAGAGCGGGTTCTCGTAGCGCATGTCGATCACGGCGGTCCCGATCTCAATCGTGCTGGTCTTGGCGCCAACTGCCGCGAGCAGCGGAAATGGCGAGGACAGCTGGTTGGCGAAGTGGTGGACCCGGAAGTACGCCCCGTCCGCGCCGAGCTCTTCTGCGGCGACCGCGAGGTCGATGGATTGCAGCAGGGCATCCGACGCCGAGCGGGTCTGCGACTGTGCCGAGGGAGTCCAGTGACCGAACGATAGAAACCCAATACTCTTCATGAGAGCTATGAACAGCTGGCAGGTCGCGATTGTTCCTCGTCGACGCCGACCATCTGAGCCTGGCACGACAGTCGATCACCACAAGGTCGCACCACGGCGTTCCTGGCGCACCTGTGGGCGAAGTTCCCGTCGTTGTCCTGGGCACGCAGATCGCAGTCCGCGTCGCGAGTGTGCCTGCCTAGTCCGAAGCGGCGAAATGGCCATCTCGCAATTCTCGCTTCAGGATCTTGCCTGAGGGGTTCCGCGGCAATCGATCCTCACTGAAGGCGATCCGGCTCGGAATCTTGAAGACCGAGACCTTGCCGGTCAGGAATTCCCGCAGCTCGTCGGCATCGAGCCGTGACTCCGGGCGACGATTGATGACACACGCCACCTCTTCACCAAGCCGGTGGTGGGGTACGCCGAATACGGCCGCCTCGTAGACCCCGGGATGCTCGTAAATGGCGCTCTCGACTTCGGCGCAGTACACGTTCTCGCCGGCTCTGATCACCATGTCCTTCGCCCGGTCCTCTATGTAGAGAAAACCCTCTCCGTCGATCCGGCCGAGGTCACCGGTGGCCAGCCATCCGTCGACGAGCACCTCCTCGGTCGCCTCGGGCTTGTTCCAGTACCCGCGAAAGAGGTGTGGGCCTTTCATCCAGATCTCACCGCGGCTGCCGGTCGGAACGGGATTCCGTTGCTCGTCTCGGATCTCGATCTCCAAGGTCGGAAACGTGGCTCGTCCCGTCGACGAGGGGTGGGTGACGTAGTCGTCCCCGGTGTTGCCCGGTCCGAAGGCGTTGGTCTCGGTCATGCCGTAGCCGATGTTCGGACGGCCACGGGCAAAGGAATGTTCGACTCGCTCGACGAGCTTGACGGGGGCCGGCGCCCCACCGCCCCCCACGGTCGCCAGCGAGGAGGTGTCATAGTTCTCGAATGCCGGGCTTTCCAACATGTCCCAGCTCTGGGTGGGCACGCCGACAAAAGCAGTGACGCGTTCGGCCTCAATCAACTGCAACGCGACCTCCGGATCCCAGCGGTACATCATCACCAGCTTCATCTTCAGACCGAAGCACGTCAGCATGACGGGGACACAGCCGGTGACATGGAACAGCGGGACGATCAGGATGAAGCACTGGGGCCGGGGCGCCGCCTCCTGCCCTTCTCCGTCTCGATCGCGACGGGCCGTCAGGATGGAGGTCCGTGCCCAGAACGCCATCAGCGATTGGGTCACCGCCCGATGAGTGGACACGGCCCCTTTCGGGAACCCGGTGGTCCCCGAGGTGTAGAGAATGGTGGCGTCGTCGTCGGGGAGTACGTCCACCGTCGGCATTGGGTCACCAAGGGTGACTACGTCCTCGTATCTCCGCACGCCCGGCGGGAGCTCTTCTGCCGCGGCCGTGCGCACTGCGACGATCGGGACCTCGCGCCGCCCGGCCGGACCATGGCTGCGATCCACTCGCTCCCCGTCGACGATGAGGACGGCGCTTCCGGAGTCCTCGAGGGCGTAGTCCAGCTCGCTCTCGGTCCACCACGCGTTGAACGACACCGACACCGCGCCTACCGAAAGGATGGCCGCGAAGGACACGATCCACTCAGGGAGGTTGCGCATCGCAATGCCTACGCGGTCTCCCTTCTTGACTCCGAAGGTGTGCACCAATGCGTGGGCCAGCGCATCAATGTGCCGTGCGGTCTCGGTGAAAGACCAGCGCTGCTGCTCGTAGACCAGAAAGGTCGACTCGTCGTCCCGAGCGCCTGCAAACAGCTGGGCCAGAGTGCCCGGACCGTTCTGGAAGACGTTGTAGTCGAGGCCATCGACCGACTCCGCGCCGACCTCGAAGAATCCTCCGGGGCGGGTGACCTCGGCACAGGCCTCTTCGTAGCTCATGGCCATCAGATGTCTTCCCCACTCCCCACCGCGTGTCCGTCTGCTCCGATTCTGCTCAAATCTAGGGGTATCGCAAATGGGATCTGATGCCGACGGCGGGAACGGATGCCCTTCCCACTCTGACGGCCATTGGCTCGGCCGAGGCGATAATGAGCAAGACCCTCCGTACGGACTGCACCGACCTGCTGACCGGCGAGATCGTCCATGTGATCGTTGTCGCTCCAGGAGCTCCGGAGTGGCGTCGGATCCGCTCGAACTGCGCCTCCGTCCTTCGCGGGGTGAAGCGCCCGGCCTCGCGCTCGACATGACTGCTTCGATCTACCTCTTTCCGGCCGTACCCGGTGTGCCTCGATCAGTCTCCGTGCTCTCGACCCAAACCTCCCGAGCCTGGCGGTCGTCGTCGGCGGGGACCCTCCACGGGTTCGGTTATCCTCCTGCTGCGAGCTACTGACCGCGTTCCTCTCCGAACCCGGGTCGCCTGACTTCGCGGATCTGCGGATCACGGCAGCTCCGCGCGGACGGGCAAGGGCTCCGCCTACGATCGTCCCGCCGTGTCAGGACACGTCCCCCGCTGGTTATGGTGCGTGTGGTTCGAGTTCGAATGGCGGATAGATCGTCCGTCAGTAGCAAATAGTAGGTCTGAACCCGCAGATACCAGCGCATGACGTTGAGGACGAAAGCTCGCATTCCTTCGGGCCAACGGCCCGTGAAGAGCACAACGAACCAAGCGATCACGATCATGATCGTCGCGATGATCTGTAGCACAAACAGTACGATCAGGTGCGGAATAACGAGGATGATCCGGAACCCGACGGTGAGGCGGTTGCGATCATCGAGCTGAGGCTGGAACTCGACCCGAACGCGGAGGTCCTCACCACTGTCGGTCGGCGTCATTCCGAAGGCGAAAGGCGGGTACTCCTCGCACATGAAGAGGAAGAACGTGTACGTGCGGAGTTCATATCGCATATACATCGTTTGGATGTTGGCGAAGCTCTCCGGAAGTTCGCCTGTGAAGAGGACCGCAAACCAAGAAATGACGCCGACTACCTGCGAGAGGATCCTCAATCCGTAGAGGATCACGAGATGGGGGATGGCAAGCAACCAGTTGACTACCGGTCGCCAGTTGGCCACCTTCTCCGGTGGGTCGAAGCTGAATGTTGCCGGATAGGAGGAGTTCATATCTTGCATTGGCGCCTCCTCAGGTCGCGCAAGGACCAAGGTTAGCTGGTGGGACCCGATGCCACTCAGATGTTCGGTTTGAGGTGCACCCGAACCAGAGTGCGATCTCCTCGGTAACGCGCTCTCTCACGAAAAAGAAGGGAACCTTCACACTGGACGGTCACGGAGGAGAAGAAGAAGATCGCCGTATGAACAAGACATTTCGAGCCGTCCTGCAGAAGAGTCCCAGCAAGGGCGGATGGACATACGTCGTCATGACGGGATCGGCAGAGTACTTCGGGACGAAGGGTCTGGTGAAGGTGCGGGGAACCGTCGATGGCGAGCCGTTCCAGAGCTCCTTCATGGCGCTCGGTGACGGGACACACAAGCTGCCGATCAAGGCTGAGATCCGAAAAAGGATCGGCAAGGACGCGGGCGACACGGTCATGGTTCGCCTGACCGAGCGGCTTTCGAACTGACCAGCCAAGCCGGCATGCTCGCCGGTGCAGCGCGATGCACCGACACTCCCCCACGAAATGGAGGCCGGCCGACTTCGAGTCCTGCGTCGAACACATTGACCCTGTGACTACGGTCCGACTGGCAACGCTCAATGATCTTCCTCAGAGAACCCATGGCCAAATGCGGGCCTTTGAGGACGACCCGTTGATTACATGGATGCTCCGTGCCGACGACTTTGACCGACGCGCCACGCTGTTGCTCGACTGCATGATTCGCGCGTCCATGGCCAACGAAAGCATCTACACGACCGATGATGGTGGTTGCATGGCGGTATGGGCGCCGCCATAATCCTGGCCTTTCTCCGAGGAGCAGATCGGGATGATGGCCGAACCATTCGCTGAGGCGGCGGGGGTGAGAGGTTCGATCGTGCCCTGCGGGTTCTGATCGAGATCGCAGAGGTGCACCCATCCGAGCCCCAGTGGTACCTCGAAGTTCTCGGCACGCATCCCGACTGGCAGAGGCGGGGACTCGCCTCGGCAGTTCTGGCCCCGGTCTTGGGCCATGCGACGCCGACGGTCTTCCCGCCTCTCTTGAGACCCAACGGGAGAGCAACGTCCCGTTCCACCGTCGGCATGGCTTCGATGTCATGGACACGAAGCAGCTCCCGAATGGCGGACCGAACATGTGGCTGATGTGGCGGGAGGTGAGATCTGTAGCTCCGTCCATCGACCGGCGATGACGCCGATGTCCGAGTAGAGAAAGGACCGGGCAGCAGCGGTCGGATGTCAGGTCCCAGTGCGCTCGGTCCCTCGAGTCAAGCATACGTCATGGTCGACGGCGCGCTGGGAGCTCTGGGACGTTCAGCCCGTTCGCGACGGTGTTCGGCGCCGGTCTAGGCGGGTCGGCCTACGAGGATGCGGAAGGGGTCAAGAGCTCTGAGTGAACGAAGGACACGAGCCCGAGAACTCTGGATTCGCCATCGGGGCACTGATGATCGTTCCTCCGTAGCGGGCTGTGTCCGACGAACCATACTCGGCGTCCTTTCCGAAGTCCTGCGTCGTGACCCCATTCAGATCGTCACCGAAGTTCCAGACGCAAGCAGAGGTCGGCATGGTTATCCCGTCCAGTGTTTGGGAGTCGTTGAGCGAGAAGAACGGATAGAAGTTCGAGCCGAGGGGCTTGACGTCGCAGTTGCTCGCCGCTGGTCGTGTTACAGAGGAACTCGGACCCCGCTATATCCGTTTCGAACTGGACAGTGGGATATGGCTTGCCATTGGCCATGAACGGTCCTGAGATAGCGGACCGCCGTCGGGTGGTTGGAACTGCCATCGGGCCAGGTATCGGTCTGATATGGGACTCCGTCGAAGTCCAGGTCGCCGTTTTGATACTGGTCGTCATTGCACCCCGCGACCGGCCAGTCCCATTTGGAGGCCACCCCGTTGAACAGCACTGTCCGATTGCCCGCCGGGAAGCAGTACCCGCCAGAGAACTCGCAAAGCTGGCCCGTGCCGGCATTCTCGGTCGGGCATGCGATTGGTCCCGTCGTGCCCTCGGTCTCAGCGTCGTGGCATAGGTCGGTATTGGGGTGGCAGGGACCAGGCCCAACCTCGTTTCGACCTTCCTCGCCACCGATACAGGTCTGATAGACGTCGGGATCCGAAGTGGTCGAGCCGTCCGGGTACGTGGCAGAGAAGCCGTCTTGGTAGGCCAGAGCGTTACACGTCTCGAAGTGGCCGATCTCCTGCTCCATGAGGACGCCGCCCTCCAGGGCCGCCCACGGGACCTGATTCCGCTTCGAGGCGGTGCTGTACTCGGCATGGAATGTCCACTTGCGGCCGTCACAAGTCGTCATGTTGGTGTCCATAAAGCCGTTTGCCGCACTGGCGGTCATATAGCCTGTCTGGCCGGTGGTGAGATCCCTGATCTCTGTCGTGAAACCACTGGACGGGTCCGTGATGGAGATCTCCAGGACGTCGCCAGGATTGATCTTCAGCGTGTTGGCATTGCCGATCTCAGTGTCGAGGTCCGACAGCTGTGGGCTCGGCGGCCCTGAAGGAACTCCGTTCGTCTGCAGGTAGGAGAAGTTGACCGGCTCCTCGCAGCGCGGATTGCAGGTCGCGAACCCGAAGCTGCACTCCAAGCTGTCGATGGTCATTGCGGCACACCACTGGGTCTGGCTGCAGCTGAAGCTGTCGGTGAACGGGCCGAACCCCGGCGGATAGAGCTGAAGCTCCATGAAAGCGGAACCGGCCGCATTCGGGCTACTGATTGAGCCGATGTTGCTATCACTGTCCGGAGTGCACGAGTTTTGCGGATACGACAGCGGGTCGCACATTGGCAAGCCGAACCAGGGGGCAATGCTCAATTCGCCATAGTCGGTGACGCTGCCCGAGACCGTGGGCTTTGCCGTGGGGTCAACCGGTACCTGCATGTCATAGGTCATCGTGTTGCCCGAGCCCGGCACTTTGGAAATGAACTTGACGCTCGGCTCGTCGTGGCCCACGTACCACCCGTTGTCAATGAATCGCGCTGCCTTGCCGTTCTTGATCTGAATCGGATCGGTGCACAGCCCCCTCATGGCTGGTTTGGCGGATTTATACGCGGAACTCCACCCGTTGCAATCGACCTCGTTGACCTTGTTGGGAGCGACCCATGCCGTCGCCGATGTCGTGTTTGTCACTCCTGAGGAGCCCGCTGAGGCACTTGAGAATATGCCCAGCACGCTCAGAAGGCTGGTGACCGCCAGCAATGGCTTCCACATGCTGCTCCGCCGATAGGTGCGCATTGCCACGGGAACCCCCAATCTCAACTACTCACAGGTCCACACTTCGCCAGTGGCGCGAGCACTGGCTCCCGACCCATCGGGGAGATTATGACGACGTCCCGCGCCCGGCAAGCGCGAATTGCGAAAATGCTGCTCGGGCGATATCGACCGGGATGGGCCGGGCAGCACCAGATGGTCCCGAAAGCCATGTGGAGCACGGTCTCCGAGACGCGGGCGTCGTTGTCCGATCGGGATGCATTCTCCTACCAACTTGGGTGTTGTGCGGAAGAGGACCCACCGCACCCGCTGTCGGGCAAACGATCGAGTCGCACTTCCTGCCCGCCGCGCTAACCCAGTTCTTATGCCTGTGCGCCATCTCGTTCAGGCGGCCCGAACGCCGGCCCCTGAAGCGGGTCGCCCTCGATGGCCATCGGATTGGGGGATCAGACGAGTACCACGGAGTGCGATCGATCAACAACTGCAACGCGATTCAAAGCTCGGGATGGTCGATTATCAGGTTATGGCCATGCTTTCGGAGAGGGCGCAGCAGACGATGCGGCTGAGCTCGCTGGCTGAGGTCACCAACGCGTCATGTCTCGGTTGTCGCGCGTGGTCACACGACTCGAGGAGCGAGGACTGGTGCGGCGCGAGCCCGATGCGATGGACGGGCGGTTCACCAAAGCGATTCTCACCGAAGAGGGGCTCCGAACACTGGCTGAGGCCGCTCCGCGCCATGTCGCACATGTACGTTCTCTCGTGATCGACGTGCTGTCGGCTGGGCAACTGCGACGGCTTGGGCGCGACGCAAATCGAATCATGGCGCACATCGATACCTCTGCGATCAACGAACGCTCCAACGCTCCTCGAGTACCTACCGAACGGCCAACAGCATCATGGTGACTTCGCTGCCGCGTACCGGGGGAATGAGTTGAGCCGGCGTGCGCAGCTTCAGTTCGGCAGTCCCGCCTTCGTCGCTTCTTGAACCTCTTCCAATCGTCCCGTGCTCACGTCGTAGATGAACCCGTAGATCGCGATGCGGCTGGGAACCAACGGATGGTTTCGGATACGCGTGACATCGTCGACCACGCTTTGAGCGTTGTCGGCGATCGTCAGCCAATCGATGAAGTTCGCCTCCGAGGAACCCGGACCTCGCCCCACATCACGAAATCCATCGGGAACGAGTTCGGCCGTTTCCAGACTGCTTGACAACAGGTCGCGAATGACCTCGTCCGTGAAGAATTCCATGCCGCAGTTGGAGTGGTGAATGACGAACCACTCTTTCGTCCCGAGCAGCTTGTAGGAGATGACCAGGGAACGGATGGCGTCGTCACTCGCCCGGCCTCCTGCGTTGCGGATGACATGAGCATCACCCTCACTCAGACCTGCGTACTTGGCAGGATCGAGCCTGGCGTCCATGCACGTCAGGATGGCGAAATGCCGAGCGGGAGGCAGGGCCAGGTCACTCTTCGTCCCGAAACTCGACGCATATTCGTCGTTGGCGGCGAGGACCTCGTCGTAGATGGACATTTGAGTCAGCCTCCTTGACGGGGAGGGGTTTCCCCTCTTTGTCGACTAGTCCCAAGGGTGGAGACGAAGGTTTTTCTCTCTAACTCCGATGGAATTGGTAATCTATCCCGGCTCTCCGACACAAGCAAGAACGCCTCGGGCCCCGGTCCCAGACCAGTCGTCTGGTCGACGTCGTCCCAAGCCATCGGCCGCGAGCTCTATGGGATGAGGAGGTGCGCTGTCTCTATTGCTCCCCCCGCCTTCCCGAACCGGCCAAGGTGAGGTTCGCTATAAAGTCGATGCACTTAGTCATCTTTTGCGCTATCCTCTGTCCATGGCAGAAGCGGCCCCCGCAACAGAACCGAGGACGGCAACGTCACTGCGCGTCGAAGATTTGATGTTCCTCGATGACCTCCGGGCGCTGGGCATCGCCTGGATCGACAGGCTTGCCGGTTCGTGTACCTCTCGCACCGACGTGGAGAGGGTCTGGACCCTTATCCGGATGTGGGGTCCGGACCTCGAAGATGCCAAGGACATTCTCAGGCTCTCCGGCCAACTGCCACGCCTCGAGCACGAGGTCCAGAAGACGCTGAGCCTGGTTCAGCTGTGCGAGAGCTACCCGTCGTGAGGGCTTCGCGAGCCACCCGGAGCTCGTGCGCTGCCGCTCAGTAGGTAGCCGGCGCGGGTGTCACCCCGGGGTGGACCCCCGAGGGCCGTCTTCGCCGGGGTCGAGGTAGTCGATCAGGTCCACGACACCATCTGGAAATGTGTCAGCGAGCAAGTACGGCGTAGGCCGAAGTACCCCGACCGTCGCACGGCCGCAGACCTAATCCGAGACGGAGATCGATGCTTCCGGGGTGCAGCGCCTCCAAGGGTTCCGAATTGTTCCGCCACGACGAGCTCTCACCGGACTCAGCCGAGGTCGTCCCGGTTGCCACGATGGCACGGTCGAGTACGGAACGTGGCATCACGTCACGTGTAACTCGGAGATTCCCCCAACGCTTCCGGGACCTGCCGGCGCGCCCGCGTTCGCTTGGCTGCGTCAGCGACCAACCCGAGGCCTATGCCAAGCATCCACACGTCCTTGCTCACCGCGATGCCTGCCGGCGTCGGCCAGACGCTGCCCTGCTTGCGCAAGGCCGGCGTCCGCGCGTACATCGCAAGGAGGGAACCCGAGAATCCGGTGAGGGCGCCGCCGGCCACCACGTTCGGGACGAAAGGGGCCAGGAGCAGCGCCCCGGTCAAGATCTCGCTGGCAGCCAGTACCTTGAGGAACCGTTCGGGCGGGATCGACTTGAGGAACGGGAAGGCGCCCGACCGCCATGGCGTGGACACCCTCCGCCTGCGCAGACGGACCGTTCCATTTGTCCAGCCCGGAGTGGAGGATAAATGCCCCGGTCGCAGCCCTCCCGGGCAAACTACGAGCGGGAAAGCGAATGAACACCCAACACGCCTTTCTAACTCGGACGACCACATGAGGAGAACATGCGTCCATGCTAGGAGTCCAGAGGACAACGTCTCACACGAGGAAGGCTCGCGGCTGACGGGCCTTTCCCGAACCCATGGAAGCGGGGGCGGCGGACAGAGATCGATAGCGTCCGACGACGGAACGCTCGAGGCGAATGGACAGATCGCTCAACGACGGCCGGGCCTATGTGACGGGGCCTGTCCCTTGCCGTGGCCTCGTCAGCGCTGATCGAGGAGCTTGGCCAGGCTGCGCGACGCTCAGTGGCGGGTGTGCTGGTGCATCGTGGCCCGGGCGGAGCCCGTCGAGGGTCAGTTCGAGAAAACGCAAGGACGGCTTCGCCTCCAGCGTGTCGCAAAGGTCGGCGATCGCCCGCGCCGCCTTGAGCACGACGACGATGTCCGTGACCACGACGTCGGTGCGCAGCGTTCCCGCTCCCTTGCTCCGGTCGACGATGTCGGTCAGTAGCGGGGCTAGCTGCGTGAGGACGGTGCCGTGCGACGATCCCCACGGCGGTGCAGAGATGGTGGCCCGCCAAACGCTGGGCACCGCGATGCACCGCCGTACGAACTCGAACACCGCCTCGGCAGGCGCGACGTTGGCCAGCACCTCCGCTGCGATCTGGCGCACTCGCTCTCGCGCCGCCTCCACCACCGCGCCGAACAAATCGGCCTTCGTAGGGAAGCGTCGATAGAGGGTACCCACGCCCACACCGGCCCGGATGGCGATGGCTTCCATGGGTGCGTCGTATCCCTGCTCGGCAAAAACGTCGCGCGCCGCCGCCAGGATCCGTCCGAGATTCACCTCGGCGTCGCGTCGAAGCGGTCGCACCTCCCCGTCCGCACCCGCGCCGAGATCAGGACGAAGGACCGGGGCGGCGGCAACGACGCTGCGTCGGGTCACGCCAGGTCCTCGGGCCCGAACGCCATGGCGCCAACGATCACCTCGGCCTCCGCCGTCAGCGCCGGATGCGACTCCCGGACAACGACGGAGGGGCCGGCGCGCCGAGGGATCAGCAGCGCGACCAGAGCGGCCACGACCAGTCCCGCCCCGCTGACTGCGAAGGCCAGGACATAGCCCGCCTCTTTGGGGTAGCCGTCGGGCAGCAGGGCGCTGATGACGAGGCTGGTGGCGATCCCGGTGCCCAGTGCGGCCCCGATATTGCGGATGTTGGTGTTCATGCCCGTGGCCACGCCGGTCTGCTCGGCCGGTACGGCCTCAATGATCAGGTTCGCCATGCTGGCGAAACCCAGAGCGATCCCGATGCCGAGCAACCCCGTCGCGAAGTACATGGTCAGCTCCTGGCTGTGGGCGAGCACCAGGACGAGATAGCTCGAGGCGGCAAAGAGCGACCCGGCCACGAGAACCATCTTCGAGCCAAAGAGCACCGAAAGGCGACCGGTCATGGGAGCCACGATCACCATGGCCACCGCGAAGGGTAGGAGGTACAGACCCGACTGCGTCACAGAGGCGCCGAATCCGTAACCCACACGGGTCGGCGTCTCGGTGAACTGGGGCAGCACAATGAACATGGCGAACATGCCGAACCCGAATAGCAGCGCGACGAGGTTCGTGCTCCACACCGCCGGGATGCGCATCATCTTCATGTCGACCAGCGGCGAAGCGGAGCGGTTCTCCGAGACGACCCAGAGCGCGAGGAGTACCACGGTGGCGGCGAGCAGGCTGAGAACGGAGGAACTCCCCCACCCCCACGTCGGCGCATAAGAGATGGCGAGCAGCCCGGTGATCAGCCAGCCTGACATCAGGCACGCGCCGAACCAGTTGATGCCGCCGGGTGCCCGCACGGGCGACTCGGGCACGAAGACGAAGGTTGCGATCGTCGCCCCGACCGACATGATCAGCGGAATCCAGAAGAGCCAGTGATAATTGAGGTGGACCAGGATCGGGCCGGCCAACACAATGCCCGCCCCCGAGCCGACGCCGAGGATGGCCGACATGACGCCGATGGCGCCCGCCACCCGTTCGGCCGGGAACTCGTCGCGGATGATCCCGAATGCCAGGGGGAACACGGCCCCGCCTGCGCCCTGGATGACGCGGCCGACCAGCATCACGGGCAGGGTTGTGGCCAGCGCGCTGATCAACGACCCGAGCGAGAGGGCGACGAGGACGGCCACGATGATCCGCTCCTTCCCGAGCATGTCGCCAACGCGGCCCAGGATCGGCGTGGCGATGGCTGCGCTCAACAGATAGGCGGTCAGCAGCCAGCTCGCCGCGCTCTCCGACGTGTGCAATATCTGTTCCAACTGTGGAATGGCCGGGATGACCAAGCACTGCAGCAGGCTGAAGGCCAGCGCGGCCGTGGCGAGCACCACGAAGGTGACGGCGTAATGGGTGTGTCTGCGGACCATGGAGGGTCTACCCCAAGACGGAACTATTGGTTCCGGTTACGCTAACAAAACGGAATGGGCCATTCCAGAACGACGGCGCCTGGCAACACTCGAGCGTTTTCAGTCGTGCGGAGCGGCTCCCGTCCGCCAGCGGATCCTGGCAATCACAATTGGCAGTCAAATGGGTGCGACCGCAAAGATGGTGGTAAATCCCCTGGACAGGGGGCCTCTTCAGGAGCACTGGGACGGACGGGCGAGACGGTCTGAACATCCCAGGCCGGCCTCATGAGCCGGTGGCGCAGGTTCGATTCCTGCCGGGGGCGCGTGAAGATCGCAATCGTCGGAACGGGTGCCATGGGATCGGTCTACGCCAGCCTCTTGGGCAAAGCAGGACACGAGGTATGGGCCATCGACACCTGGCGGGAACACATCGACGCCATCGCTGACTCCGGACTTCGGGTCTCGGGCGCCAGCGGCAGTTTCGTCGTCGACGGCCTCCACGTCGGACGCTCGCCAAAGGACGCCGGACCCTGCGACGTATGGATGATCGCGACGAAGGCCCCGGACGTCGAAGAGGTGGCGGCGGAGATCGCACCACTACTCAGGCCCGACAGTATGGTCATGGCTTTCCAGAACGGGCTCGGTGCCGGCGAGCGGGTCGCCCTCCACATCCCGGAGGAGCACGTCGTGATAGGGATCGCCGAGGGGTTCGGGTCGTCGATCCCCGAGCCGGGACACGTCCACCACGAGGGCATGCGATTGATCCGGATCGGCGAGATGCACGGCGGCATGACGGATCGGGTCCGGCGAATTGAGCGGGCGTGGCTCGACGCCGGGTTCAACGTGAAGGCCTTCGCCGACGTGACCCTCATGATCTGGGAGAAATTCCTCTGCAACGTCACGCTCAGCGCTCCGTGTGCGGTCTTCGACGTCACGGTGGGTGAGCTGATGTCAGATCCCGCGGCATGGAACGTCGCTCTCGGCTGCACATCGGAGGCCTACCGGCTCGGCCAAGTCAAGGGGATCGTGTTCTCGTTCGACGACCCTCTGCGCTACGTCACCGATTTCGCAGCCACGATTCCGAACGCCAGCCCCTCCATGCGGCTCGACCACCTCGCCCGACGGCCGTCGGAGATCGACGTCATCAACGGGCAGGTCGTCGCTCAGAGCCGCGAGCTCGGCCTCGAGGCCCCGTACAACGAAACCCTCTGCGCCATCGTGCGCCGTCGCGAGTCGCTCTTCGCCTGAGGTCAGCTGCCACCATCTCGCGTAGGGATCGTACGATGAGGCGTTGCGCCTCCTTCGTAGCCTGGCCACGACGCATTTCGAGTGTCGACCCCGCCCTGGTCGAGCTCCCGGCTCGGCAGTTGTGCGCAGCGGAACCTCAGCTGGCGCAGACGGGTTCGACGAAGAGACTGGCGGGGCCCCCATCGCGGTTCGGTTGCGACGGGTCAGGACCCTCTCGGTGGGACGTGAACCACGTGTGCGCGGTTCAACCAAAGTTGAGCTGCGTCCGACGAAACGAACCCTTGGTCGACGCGGTAGGCTGGGCGTCTCGTCCCCTTGGGAGAGTCGCTTCGCTTGGGCAGGACGGCCGTGCCGGCCGATGTAGCCCCGTGCAGGTCAAGGCCTCGACCGAGCCTCATTGAGGAGCCTCTTTGCGCGTCGCGGCTTTGCCCATGGAAGACCCTGACTGTCGCGCTCCGTCTTTCGGGATCCTCAGCTCCTACCCTCCAACTGCCTGTGGTCTGGCCACGTTCACGGCCGCGCTGGCGTCCGGAATGTCGGCGCACGACACCCAGGCGGGCGTGGTGCGGATCGTCGACGGCGGCGGGCAGCCTTCGCCGGGCGATCGGGTGGTCGGCGAGCTGGTCAACGGATCCCAGCGCTCCCTGGTCGCGAGCTCGGACCTGCTGAACCAATTCGATGTGGCAGTGGTGCAGCACGAGTACGGGCTCTACGGAGGCACCGACGGTAACGAAGTGCTCCAGGTTCTGAGCGGGCTCCACATCCCTTCCATCGTCATCGCCCATACCATTCTGACCAACCCCACGCCGCATCAGCGTTCAGTGCTGAACGATGTTGCGGCGCTGGCGGATCGGGTGGTGGTCATGACAGAGGCGGCTCGGGCACGACTGTGCGACAGCTTCGATGTCGACCCATCCAAAGTGATCACCATCGCCCACGGTGCTGCCATCCCGACGCGAAGGGTCGTACCTGATCGGGACGGCCGGCCCGTCATCCTCACCTGGGGGCTCATCGGGCCGGGCAAAGGGATCGAGCGCGCCATCGACGCCATGCGAACGTTGCATGATCTCCCGATGCGGCCGCGCTATCTGGTGGCCGGGCAGACCCACCCCAAAGTCCTCGCGGCCCACGGAGAGTCCTACCGAAGGGACCGGATAGAGCAAGCCGAACGCCACGGGATCTCCTCGTCCGTCGTCTTCGACGCCGACTACCGCGATGTGGCATCGCTCACCACGTTGATCCAGTCGAGCAAGGTGGTCGTCCTTCCGTACGACTCCAAGGACCAGGTGACGTCCGGCGTCCTCGTCGACGCCATTGCGGCAGGTCGGCCAGTGGTGGCGACGGCCTTTCCGCATGCCGTTGAGCTGCTCTCGAGCGGCGCTGGGCTCGTGGTGGACCACGATGACCCCGATGCAATGGCACGCGCACTGAGGAGGGTCCTCACCCGGCCGGAGCTGGCGGCCAAGATGGCCGCCGAAGCGTCCCGTCTCGCGCCGGGCCTCGAATGGTCGGTGGTGGCCGGCGAGTACCTGGACTTGGCCCATGGCCTCCTCGCAGAGCGCCTCGCACTGGTGTGAACTCCCCGTTGGAAGCTCCCGAGCCGGACTACGACCACCTCATCCACATGACCGACGCGCGCGGGACCTTCGAGCACGCCCTCTTCACTGAGCCCAGACCTGAGCACGGCTACTGCAGCGACGACATGGCCCGCGTGCTTGTCGTCGCCACTCGGGAGCGAGGCCGAGGATCGGCGATGCGGACGCTCGCGATGCTCAGTCTGAGCTTTCTGCAGGACGCGTTGGACTCTGATGGCAGGTGTCGGAACCGAATGAACCGACGGGGTGCCTGGGAGGATTCACCGGCAGTCGATGACTGCTGGGGCCGGAGCATCTGGGGGCTGGGCACAGCCGTCTCACAAAGCGAGAACCACCTGATACGCCACTTGGCCCGCGGGGGCTCGAGCGAGCGATGAGGCAGCGCTCACCGTGGCCCAGGGCCATGGCATTCGCTGCGCTTGGTGCGGCCGAGGTACTCAGCATCTATCCCGACGACGCGACGGCTCGCTTCTTGCTGTCCGATGCCGCCGATTCGATGACCAGGCCCAACCCGCATGCCGAGTGGCCGTGGCCCGAGCACCGCCTCACCTATGCCAACGCCACGCTCCCCGAGGCGATGATCGCCGCCGGGACGTCGCTGGAACGTCCGCTCCTCCTGCGGCAGGGGTTGGACCTCTTGGAATGGCTGCTCGAACGCGAGACCCGAAACGGCCATCTCTCCGTCACCCCGGTCGGTGGCAGCGGCCCCGACGACCGTGGTCCGGCATTCGACCAACAACCAATTGAGGTCGCTGCACTCGCCGATGCCTGTGCACGCGCTCAAACTGTCGACGGTGACCGACGGTGGACGGACGGGATCTCCGTCGCCACCGAATGGTTTCTTGGTGACAATGATGGAGAGGTCCTCATGTGGGACCCGAGCACCGGCGGAGCATTTGATGGCTTGCAGAGAGACGGCGCCAATCTCAACCAGGGTACCGAGTCGACTCTCGCCCTGATTTCAACCATGCAGCACGCGCGGTCACGACTGGGCGTCTTGCAATGAGTGTGCAAGCTCCAAGCCTGGCCCGTCGCAGCCCGGTCCACATTGCGGCCGACCGGTCGCGCGTGGTCACACGCCTGTTCGTTCCAGGGCACGAGGGTTTCGACCACCAAGAATCCCGCTCCTCTGCGGTCTTGCGGCGCGTTTTGGCTCTATCGGACGACGAAGTTCAGCGAAGCTATGACGATGTGCTCGCGCGCTTCGAGGGTCGACATCATGGCTTGAGCGAGACGTTCCTCCGGCACGCCGAACAGCTCTCCGATCGTCTCGACCCTGAATGCCAGCTTTCCCCGACCCGCCTCCTGCTGCTCGGTGCCACCTTCACGAGTGAATACGCCATTGAGGGCGCTGCTTTGTGCAATCCGAGCATGGTGATGCACCCCGACCAGACCGGGGTCAGCCCAGGCGGCCGGCGGTTCGTGATGAGTGTCCGGGCCATAGGTGAGGGCCACAGCTCCTCCATCGGCTTCCGTACCGGGACGATCACCGAATCGGGTGACGTAGACCTAGATCCGACGCCGACCTTTGCCACGAAGGGACGCCCTGACGGGGCGATTTTCGAGGCCGAGGTGTTCAAAGCCGAGCTCCGCCGGCTGCGTGGAGGCGGCGATGATGCCGACTATGTCCTGGACTACCTCGGGCCCAGGTTCACTGAAGCCGAGATGGAGGGAAGACTCAGCACCCTCGAGGACCATAGTGCCACTCGAAAACAGGCGAAGAGGACCGTCGGCCTCATGCGCAGGATCGCCGAACGGAGCTACAGCGTCCGATTCGAGGACGGCGCACCACTGAGTGAGCAGGTCCTGATGCCGGCGATGAGCGCCGAATCCAAGGGCATGGAAGACGCGCGGTTCGTGCGCTTCATCGACGACGATGGCAGCGCGACCTATTTCGCCTCCTACACGGCCTACAACGGCACCGACATCGGTCAACAATTGCTGCAAACGCAAGACTTTGTGCACTTCGCCTCCTCGCCGATGGTCGGAGCGGCGGCGGCCAACAAAGGTCTCGCTCTCTTCCCCCGCCGAATCGGCGGCCGATTCGCGGCTCTTTCTCGAAGCGATCGAGAGTCGAACACCATCGTCTATTCGGACAACCCACGCCGCTGGGAAGAGGGATTGGCGTGCCAGACGCCGACGGCATTATGGGAAGTCGTTCAACTGGGCAACTGCGGGTCGCCAATCGAAACCGAGGCAGGCTGGCTGGTGCTCACCCACGGTGTCGGTCCGATGCGGACCTATAACATCGGGTGCATCTTGCTGGACCTGGAAGACCCCACCCGAATCATCGGCCGGCTGCGCGAGCCTCTCCTCAGTCCAGCTCGCGATCAGCAGGACGGGTACGTGCCCAATGTCGTCTATTCCTGTGGCGCCCTCCTCCATGCGGACACCCTTGTCATTCCGTACGGAATCGGCGACTCCGCCATCGGCGTGGCGACCGTATCCCTGAACGAACTTCTTGCGTCCCTGAGATCAATCCCCAATTGAGTCACCTATCACCACCAATGACTGGAGAATCCTGTGCCCGACAGATCACCCCAGAAGCCATCCGCCAAGAAGCCTGGCAAGTCCCTCAAGGAGAAGAGAGACGCCAAGAAGGAGAAGCGAGAGCAGCGAGACCACAAGGCTGATCACCTGAGGCAAGGACGCTGAGGGTTCGGTGCGTATTGCGGTACTCGCGCCGATCGCGTGGCGTGTCCCGCCGCACCACTACGGGCCGTGGGAACTCTTCGCCTCTCTCCTGACCGAAGGACTCGTGTCGCAAGGACACGACGTCACGCTCTTCGCCACTGGTGATTCCGAGACGTCGGGCCGGCTGAGCAGCGTCATCCCCCGGGGCTGGTCGGAGGATGCAGACGTCGACCCGAAGGTTTCCGAATGCCTCCATATTTCGGAGGTCTTCGAGCGGGCATCTGAGTTCGATGTCATCCACAACAGCTTCGACTTCCTGCCACTTACCTACTCCGGGTTGATTTCGACTCCGGTCGTGACGACTATCCACGGCTTCTCATCGCCTCGAATTGTGCCGGTGTACGCCAAGTACAACGACAAGGTGTTCTATGTCGCGATCAGCGATGCCGACAGGCATCCCTCTCTAAATTACTGCGGCCACCATCCATCACGGGATCGACACCGGAGCCTTCACCTTCAATTCGGCTGCCGGTTCGTACCTCGCGTTCTTCGGACGCATCCACCCGGACAAGGGAGTGGTCGCCGCTATCGACGTCGCGAGAAAGACGGGCATCCCACTTCGGATTGCGGGCATTGTTCAGGACGAGGCGTACTTCAAGGACGAGATCGTGCCCCGCCTTGACGACGAGCATGTTCGGTTCATCGGGTCCGTCGGAGCTGAGGATCGCTCATCCTTCTTGGGCGGTGCCCTCGCTCTCCTCCACTTGATTGACTTCGACGAGCCGTTCGGGCTCTCGGTCGTGGAGGCGATGGCCTGTGGTACCCCCGTGATCGCTTTCGACCGAGGTTCCATGTCGGAGATCGTCAGCGACGGGACGACAGGTTTCCTTGTGGCTGACGTCGCATCGGCGGTCGAAGCCGTCAGAGGCGTCGATCAACTCGACCGGAGGACAATTCGAGACGTGGCCCGGCAACGATTCAGCAGAGACCGTATGGTCGACGAGTACGTGGCCGTGTATCGATTTGCCATGGCGGAATCTGAGAGGCGATCGTCGTGGCGGTCAGCCAACTCGCCTCCACGTTCCACGCCTTCCCGAGGGTAATCTTTTCCGGGCTGGCGGAATCACCAGAGCTTCGAGCGGGACCTTTGCGAGCGCCTGGTCAAAGGAGCCGTGACTGGCTGTTGAACCTCCACGGTCCGGCGGGTGAACCTTGGCCGCGGCAGATCGGGCCCCCGGTGCGTCTCGGTTGGGTCGGCGTCGCCCTCGCGATCGCCGCCGAGGGCGAGCTTCTGGCTGGTCAGGGGAGGATCGCGGGTTGTGGCTTCCGCGAGCGCGGAGCTGCCCGTGAAAATGGGGGTGAATGGCTCCACTGTGGTGAGATGGGCACCTTGGGGAAGTGACCCGATCGTCCGGCTCGGATCCCTCCCGCCCTCCCGCCAGGGCAGGCGATCGGGAGTCGTGGACCAAATACATCGTCCGCACCGATCCCTCGGCGGGCTACCTCCGTAAGTCCAAGTGAGGGGACGAATCCCCAGGAGGAGACAGGACATGGAACAGGGAATGCAGGACCGGACCCCGAGGCATAGGGCGCCACTCGGACGAATGGCTGGTGCCATCGTGGCCCTCGCCGGGCTGTCCGGGCTGATGCTCGCCGAAGGCACCGCAGGCGCGGCGACCAAGGTCGTCGTGTCGACGACCAAGAACCAGAAACTTGGCACGATCCTGGTGAGCGGGAAGACCCTCTACACCCTGAAGCCGAGCAAAACGGCCTGCTCCACAGCGTGCCTGAAGGTTTGGCCAGCGCTCATGCTGCCCAAAGGTGTCAACAAGGCCACAGCTGGGAAAGGCGTGAGCGCTTCGAAGCTGGGCACCGTCAAGCGGAGCAATGGCGACCTCCAGGTCACATATGACGGCAAGCCGCTCTACTGGTTCGTCGGCGACAGGAGTGCCGGCCAGGTGCATGGAGACCTGACGGATACTTGGGGCAAGTGGTATGTCTTCGTCACGGCGAAGCCTGCGCAGTCGAGTTCCAGTTCTGGCGCGACTCCCACCACCGGTACGACTTCGACCACCGGCTCTGGTGGGTCGACTGCGGGCACAGGGGGAGTGTCGTTCTAGTGCCGAGACTCGAGACAGGGATGAGGTCGTGTCGTCTGTTCTAGTTGCACCATCTCGGGTCCCGGATCCCTCGCCAATGGAGCGAGGGATCCGGGACGCGACCCGGCCCTGGATCGCTCTGTCGGCACGGGTCTACTTCCCGGCGGCCGGCATTGCCGCTCTGGCCGCCGTTCTGATCGCGGTCGGTTGGTCCAACCACTGGGGAGGTGAACGCTTCTCCGGATCCCTGACGAGTCTTCGTGTGGTCCTGGTGGGTCCTTTGGCCCTCGCGATCATCGGGGTCTTCCTCGTCGTGGAACGAATATGGCCGGCGCAGCAGCGACCACTCTTCGCGCGCGGCTATCGTCACGATCTCCTTCTCACCATCGTGAACGCCGCATTTGTCGCGCCACTCGTGACTGCGCTCACTCTCGCCTTCGTGGCGATAGTTCGCCGGGAGCTCCCGTGGATCGTCCTGCCAAAGATCGGCACGGTTCCACGCTGGGGCGCGATCGCGGTGATCATCGTTGCCATGGACGGTTGCAACTGGTTTGTCCATCTTGCAAATCACCGCGTCCGAGTGCTCTGGCGCTTTCACGAGCTGCACCATTCGCAGGAGGACATGAGCGTGCTGACGGTGTTTCGCACCCATCCTCTGATCCATGTCTCCTACCTCCTGGCACTGATGCCGGGTGTGGTCCTTCTGGCCAACGGAGCGCTGTCGATCACCGTTCTCGTCATGTATGGCGGGATCGTCGCTTTCGCTCACTCCAACACCCGTTTGAGTTTCGGGCCGCTGGGAAAGATTTTTGTGAGTCCGAACTATCACCGCATCCACCATCAATTGGACGGACCACAGGACGTGAACCTCGGCTTCGCGCTCACGATCTGGGATCAGATCTTTCATCGCGCCGTGTTCCCGAACCGGGACTCGGTGGGAATCGATACGGGCTTGCCCGGCAGACCGCTGATCGTCGAGCAAGCGGCAGCGCGCCCGCAGCATCTTGCGGTCCTCGCCGCTCAGATGTTGGCACCCTTCCGTCCCATGCACCACGTGACACCGCCCCTGTCCGTTCGAACAGCTCCCCTTCGGCCTGTGGAAGCGACGAAAGGGGCTTCGGCGTGCGCGCCGTCTCCGGACAGCCCGGAAGTGACGATGGAGGAGGCAGCGTCATGGTGACGACGACCACCGGAACGCACCGTCGCTCGGGTCGCACCCTGTTGGCGACCGTGGTCAGCACCCGCTCGCCGCCGCCCGCCGGCGATTGGGCTCTGCTCTTCGCCCGCATCGCCCTGGCATGGGTCTTCATCTATTACGGTGCCGGGAAGCTCTTCGGTTCGTTCAACGGTCCAGGTATTCATGAGACCGCTCTCTACTTCTCGCAGACCGCGCATCTCCATCCGGGCGGGCTCTTCGCCGTCATCGGCGGGTTGATCGAGTTCGGCAGCGGGGTCGCACTCGCCCTCGGATTCTTCTCGCGCCTCGCCGGCCTCGCTCTGTTCGGGGACATGGTGATGGCAATGATCACCGTGACGTGGGCCACGGGGATCAACTCGCAGACGACCCCTCCCGGCTATCAGCTGAACCTTGCTCTCGGGGTCTTGGCGCTCGTCGTCGCGCTCCTCGGTTCCGGTCGATTCAGTCTCGACGCAGTCATCGAGCGACGCGTCCGGGAGGCCTAATCGTGGCGGGGGGCGCCGGCGCGCTGCCGAGCACCCTCGACGGGGACCTGAGGTCCCTGCAGGCGGGGCTGGTTCGCACCCCGGCCTCCGACCGCCGGCGTGTACCGGCGGCCATCTGCTCGGCCGCGCGCGGAGCGGTTCCTCAGGATCTCCTTGAACCTCGTCGGAGCTGCCGGTGCCGCCTTCTTCGCGCAGGCCACCCTGCGGGTCTACCTCCAGACGCATCGACCGCTGGGCGCTGCCTTCTTCGCCGAGCAGATGTGGGTGGTCGCCGCGTACCTGATCCGGCGGCCGGCGCGCACGGTGAGCCGGCGGTGGGGTGATTGGCTCCTTGCCTTCGGCGGAACCTTTGGCGGTGTCTTGTTCCGTCCGGTGGGCGCCCATCCTCAGTGGGGTGTCACCAGCGGGCTGGCTTTTCAGGTGGTCGGCCTGGGGATCTGCGTGGCTTCGTTCCTCACCCTCGGCCGTTCCTTCGGTTTTGTCGCCGCCGACCGAGGGCTCGTGCAAAGGGGCCCCTATGCGGTCGTCCGCCATCCCATTTACGCCTCCTATTTCCTGCTTCAGTTTGGATACGTGCTGCAGAGCATCTCGTTGCGCAACGCCCTCGTGATGGTGTTGGCGTCAAGTTGCAACATCGGCCGTGCCGTCGTCGAGGACCGTCTGCTCGCGACGAACGAGGAGTACCGTGCCTACCGCGGCCGTGTCCGGTGGAGGTTGCTTCCCGGGGTCTGGTAG
>CAWGHA010000028.1:0-25345 GCA_963822265.1 uncultured Acidimicrobiaceae bacterium | reverse complement strand
TTCGCCGGTCCAGGGCGCTGCAAGCTGCGCCGGCTCCGCGTTCGATCGGTGAACTGATCGGCGGCACCGCAGGCGGTGAAGACCTCAGTCGAATGTGTTCGAGTTCATGCTGCTTGATGGACGAAGTGACTGGCAGGCGGTGGCGATGGTCGGTGGTCGCACAGGTCGAACCGGTTGGCGCGCCCCGGCGGGACCGGGCGCTCGCTCGAGCTCAGACTTCTCCGAACTGCTTGGCGAAGTCGCTCGTGAACCATCGCCGCGGCGACATCCGGAACACGACGCTCGCGCCCGCATCGGCTTCGGTCGCCGCCAGGTAGAGGTCCCCGAACTCCTGGCCCAGGTACCGGTGGGCCATGTCGCGCCGCTCGGCGCCGCTCACCGACGCGTCCTCGACGAGGATCGGACCCTCAACGCTCACGTACTTGTAGGGCGCGGTCTCGGTCTGGACGCACAAGGAGAACCGCCCGGCGGCGCGCAGGCAGCGTGCCTTCCTGCTCTCGCCGCCCGTGATCACGTCGATGGTGCCTCCCGGCGCGTAGGCGTACCAGACGGGAACGGAGAGAACCCCGCCGCCGGCCTCCGCCACGGCAAGGACACCCACGTGCACGCCCGCGAGGAACTCCTCACGCTCGCTCGACGTCATGGCCAGGCTCACCGCGTCCTCCCTTCTGTCGTGGCGCGGCAACCGGCCACGACCACGGTCACGGTCACGGTCACGGTCACGGCACGGTCACGGCCGCCCCGCGGCCTGGGTCTCCTCGCGTCCGGGAGCCGGCGACCCGTTCGCGTGCTCCAGCGCGGCCTGGACCTCGGCGGGCACGCTCGAACCCGACCGCTTGGCCGCACCGGTGGTCAAGAGCCGGCCGATGACCGGGACCTCGGTCAGCGACTCGGCCCGCATGATCTGGACCGCCACCGGCACGAACTGCTCGGCCGAGTCGAAGACGATGTAGCGCGGGAGCCAGCTGGGCTCGTACTTGGCGTTGAACCGCCACAGCGTCTCAATCTGCAGCACGCCCGAGAGGCGCTTGAGGGCCCAACGCTCGACCCGCTGGCCGACCCCGTCGCCGGACTCGCCCTCGAGGACCGACCGCATGGCGGCGAAGTTGAGGCTGAGTCCCTTGCTCCCCCCTTCGCGCAGGTGCGCGATGGTCGAGCACAGCGCGAAGTCGAGCAGCCCGTTCGGGTGCTCCCCCGGGTCGCGGCGCATCAGGTCGAGGGAGAAGCCCCCGATGGCCGGGGAGGGCACGAACTGGCACATGGCGACCGGGGCACCATCGGGACCCTCCACCAGCGTCAGCAGGAGCCCCGAGTCCCGCTGGTCGAAGATGCGGCCCAGCGTCATGGAGAAGCCGCGTTCGTGCTCGCCCCGGCGGTTCTTCCCCATCAGCTCGGCCACCCGGGCCGCGTCGTCGAGACCGAGGTTGGCCGGGTCGAGGAAGCGGACGGTGTAGCCGTAGCGGGCCACCCGGTTCACCGCCTGGCGCAGCCCCTTCATTTTGCCGCCCTCGAGGGAGAACTGGCTGAGGTCGACGACGGCCTCGTCGCCGATGTACACGAAGCGCATCCCCGACGCCTGGTAGGTCGGGAGCCACGCCTCCCCGGCGCCCATCACGCCGAGGCCCCAGCCGTTGCGGTCGACGAAGCGCCGGAACGAGTCCCACACGTGCGCCCGCTCGGAGAACGGGCCGATCGGGTCGGGCGAAATCAGGCAGACCCCGCCGAGCACGGCGTAGGCGACCAAGGAGTCTCGATGGAAGAACCACTGCTTGTCGTCGCGCAGGGCGAAGTAGTCGAGCGTCCCTGTGCCGTGGCGGCGCACGATGTCGCGCGCCCGCAGCTCGGCCGCGCGCCTCCCGACCAGCGCGCCACCCGAGGACAGCCGCCGGTCCACGACAGGACGGGTCAGCAGGTACAGGGCGACGACGATGAGGCTGATCCCGACCGCGAGGAGGCTGACCGACGCGAACCGGTCGATCGTCGGGGGGAACGCAACCCAGCGCACGCCGACGAGGCGCTCGGCCGAGCCGGCGAGGACGTTGGGCCACGACGGCAGGGGGTGATGGCGCACCCGGCCGGCCACCTCGACGGCGATGAAACCGCCGAGGGCGGCGATGACGCCGCCGAGCGCCAGGATCACGAAGGCGGTCAGCAACGTGGCCGGCTCGGTCTCGGCCCGGAACAGCTGCCGCCGGACGAGGAGTAGGACGAGCACGCCGGCGCAGACGAGCAGCGTGATGACGTCGGCGGCGTGGAGCAGATGCAGTGCCAGCGACACGGCCAGCAAGGCGACGGCGACGAGCCACGAACGCCGTTGTCCTTTGAGGATGCCGCGCGACAACATGATCATGCCGATCCCGGCGATGGCGCTGAGCGCTCCTGCCGCCTGGACGACCGCGACCGGCAGGTACTGGGCCACGAGCTGCAGGTGCTCGCGAATCGGCGCGGTGACGGACGACAGCAGCTCGATGGCACCGGCGACGAAGAGCGACACGGCAGCGATCCGCCTGATGCGACGCACCCGGACACGGTCGGCCGCGACCTCGGGCGCGGGCGGCCACGAGGCCCCGCTCGGCCATCCGGCCGCCAGTTCGGCGTGTACGTCCGCCGCCCGGGCCCGGCCCTTGACCACGCTGTCCGACGTGATGAGGCGCTCGCCCAGGGTCGCCAGGGGGAGGTCCACCTCGGCCAGCATCAGGCGCACGTGCAGGTCGGCACCCGTCTCGAGCTCCAGCGTCGATTCCTGGCGGTGGTGAAGGAAGGTCGGGGGCAGGCCCAACCGGCCGCGGTGCTCGCGCACGATCTCCGATGTCGCGCCCGGGCAGGCGAAGAAGCCGCCTTGGAGGTGGGTCAACTCGGGGACCAGCGCGCCGGCGACCACCACTCCGGCGGCTCCGGCCGCGACCGCGTCGCGCGCGGCGTCGCAGCGCGTCCTCGCCGTCGAGTGTGAGCAGAGAATGGGCTACCGGACGCGCGCCTGAGGTCCCGCCGGCCCACGGGCGCGGCAGACCCTCGCCGCCGAGGGCGCGCCAGATGCCGCGGGAGGTGACGGCGACCACGACGGCGAGCACGGCCACCAGGACGCCGGCGATGACCAGCGTCACGACGAAGCGGTTGAACCACGACGCGTTGTAGGCGCGCTGGAGCGCGTCCTGCTGGCGCGGCGAGTGGAACAACCGGCCCAAGCCGTCGACCACGAACTCGATCCGCAGCAACAGCGCGATGGCGGCGAGGATCAGCGGCGGTGCCCACAGGTAGCGGCGGAGCCGCCGGTACAAGAGCCGCGAGGTCACGAAGAGGCGGGCCCGGTGCGGGTCCTCGAGGCGCTCCATCCCCACCAGCCACGGACGGTCGTCGGTGGCCGGCACATCGGTCCCCGGCGCCACGTCGTCCCGCAGCGATCCGGCGCGCACCAGCACCGTGCGGGTGCCCGCGCCCGTCTCGCAGCGCAGGTCGACCGCGTCGCGCACGCTCACCCGGCGCGACGTGAGCGCCTCGACGAGCTCCGGATCGTCGGACCCGGCGGGCATGACGACGATGACCTGGGAGTCGGGCCGTGCCGCGAAGGCGGCGAACGCCTCGCCGAGGGCCGGGTGCGTGCCGAACGCCCCCGCCGCGGTCCCTTCCTTTCCGCCGGAGGCGGCTATGTGCCCGCAGACGACCACGGTGCCGGGTCCCTGCCACTCGCTCAGCCGCCGGGCGACGTCACGGCACGCGGCCTGCGAGCTCGCCGTCGGCTCGGGCGGGAGCAGGAGGTCGCCGATCATCTCGACCCGGCGGCCGAGCGGCACCTCGACGCAATGCCCGCCGTCCGTCGTGGCGGTCCGGATAGCCCCGTTCCCCCGTTCGTCGGCCTCGGTCATGCACTCCCATCGTGTCACCTCTGCCCGCCGGGCTCCTCCCCGGGGCGAACGGTCTCGCCGCCGGCGCGGTACCGCCGGAATGGAGGGAAGTCGCCGGTGCGCAGCGGTAGGAATCGGCGGTGGGAAGCCGGAGTCGTGGACACATGGGCGTAACCCCTGTGTCCATCTCGACACCCGGGCTCGGTCGAGGCGAGAAAGCACTCTTTGCCCGGGGGGCATCGGCATCCAAAGCGACCTAGCCTCGGCCCCCGTGCCAGACCGTGCGAATTGGACCTGGCGCGAAGCGGACGGGTCCGAACAGGATCAGGCCGGGCGCCCGGCGGTGATCTTCGACATCGACGGGGTCCTTTCCGACGCCGCCGGCCGCCAGCACTACATCGAACGAGGCCGCCGGGACTGGAACGCGTTCTTCGAAGCGTGCGGCGACGACCCCGTGATCGAGGAGATCGCCCGGCTGCTGGAGCTCCTCGACCCGTCGCTGTCGGTCGTCCTCCTCACCGGGCGTCCCCAACGCGTGGCGCCCCAGACCCTGGCCTGGCTCCGTCGTTACGGGCTGCGCTGGGACCTGCTCTTGATGCGGTCCCGTGGCGACTACGCCTTCGTCACCGATTTCAAGGAGGCCGCGGTGGCCGACCTCCGTGCCCACGGGTTCGACCTCCGCCTCGCCTTCGAGGACGATCCCTCGAACCACGCCATGTACGTCGCGGCGGGAGTGCCCTGCGTCTACATCCACTCGGGCTACTACGAGTGACATCGACCGCGGCGGGGGCGGCTTACGACGTGGCGGACCACCGGGCTTGGCGCAGCCAGCCCGCCCCGAGTGCGGCGGCCGCCAGGACGAGCGCAGGAACGTCGCCCCAGCGGTCGTAGGGCGTCATGCCGCGGCGCAGCGCGACGGTCGCCGTGACGATCTGGCGGCGCCCGAGCACGCTGCGGCGGACCACGACACCGCGTTGGGTGACCACGGCGGTGAAGCCCGTGGGGGCGGCCTGCACGAGGTCGCGTCCGGTCTGGACCGCTTGGACCTGCGCCGCTGCGAGCTCCTGGGCGGGCACCTGCGAGCTGCTGTACGAAGAGGTGTTGGTCGGGACGACGAGGAGCTGCGCCCCGGCGCGGACGGAGGGGCGCGACCGGTTGGCGTAGAAGACCTCGAAGGAGACCATCAGACCGAGCGGTCCGGCGGGCGTGCGCACCAGCCCGGTCCCCGTCCCGGGCACGGCGTCTTCGGGCACACCGGCGAGGCTGGCGAAGTGGGCGAAGAAGGCACGGTCGGGTACGTACTCGCCGAAGGGAACGCGGTGGACCTTCTCGAAGGTCGCGACCACGCGCCCCCGGGGTCCCCAGACCACGACCTCGTTGCGGAACGTCCTGGCCGACGGCCCCGGCTCGGTCACGCCGACGAGCAGGGTGGTCCGGAGCCGCCGCGCCAGTCTCGCCAGCGCTGCCGCCTGCGGCGAGCCCGCCAGGGGCTGGTCGAGCGCCACCACGTCCTCGGGCCAGACGACGAGCTCGGCGTCCGAGCCGGCGACGCGCGAGGTGGCGGCCAGCTGAGCCTGGTACACGGTGACCGGCGCGACGTCCTCCCGGCTGACCCCGCGCTGCCCGCCGCCCTGGACGAGGGCCACCGGCAGCGTGCGGACCGGAGCGCCCCCGTCAGCCGCCGCCGCGCCCGCCACGACGCCGGCGAGCAGGCCGGCGAGGACGACGGCCGGCCCGAGGAGCGATGGACCTGGTACCCGGCTCGCCCGCGCCTGCAGGGCCGTCGCCGCGGTGGCCAGACCGACCCCCCCGGCGTAGACCCCTGCCGTCATGGCCAGGGGACCGCCCAGCCGGGCCAACTGCACCAGGGGACCGGCCGCCTGCCCGAGGAAGACGCCCCCGAGCGGGAGCCCGCCGAAGGGCCAGGTCAGGCGGAGCGCTTCGGCCAGCGTGAACGCACCGACGTATCCGAGCGCCCGGCCCCGGCCCGGCGGGGTGAGGGCGGCGGCCGCCGCCGGGAAGAGCGCCTCGGCCAGGATCAGCACGAGCGCGCCGTACCAGTTGAAGGCGCGGGCCCAGGCCAGCCCGATGGCGAAGCACCCGACGCCGGCCAGCCATCCCGACAAGAGCCGCGCCCGCAGCCCGAGGCCCGCCAGGCGCCAGTAGAGGAGCGCCGCTCCGACAATCCCGAGCGGCCACCAGCCCCACGGGGGCAGCGAGAGGGCGAGCAGCACGCCCGCGGCCGCCGACGGCACCGCGACGCGGCCCCGGCGGCTCACGGGATGGAGGTGGAGACGGCACGTGCCGCCGCGCGCCCGCTCGCGACGCAGGCGGGTATCCCGACCCCTCGGTAGGCGGAGCCGGCGACAGCCAGCCCGCCCAGGCGGCTCGTCGCCGCCTCGACCCCGGCCGTGCGGAGAAGGTGGTGCACGCGGTACTGCGGGAACGCGTGGGGGAAGCGCGTCACGGTGGTCTCGGCCGGCTCTCCTCCGATGCCGAGGAGGAGGCCGAGCTCCTCCCACGCTCGCTCGCGCACCTCCGCGTCGTCCCACGCCTCGGCCCTCGTGTCGCCCGCCCGGCCGAGGGAGGAGCGGAGAAGGATCTCCCCGTCACGAGCGAGGTGCGGCCACTTGCGATCGAGATAGGTGCACGCCGTCACCGCCCACCCGTCGCGCCCGCGCGGGCTCCGCCCGTGACGGGGCACGAGGAACCCGGTGCCCTCCAACGGCGGGACGTCGTCCGCGCCGACGCGGAAGGTGACGAGGACGACCGAGGCGGCGTCGATTCCGTCGAGCAGCGTGGCCGCCTCCTCGTCGTGTCGGCGGAGCAGCGCGGCGGTGTCGGATGCCGGCGTGGCCAGCACCACGCCGGCTGCCTCGAGCGGAGCGCCGGCCGTGGCGACGCACCATCCCCCGCCCTCGCGGCCGAGGTGTTCGGCCGGGGTCCCGAGCCGGATGTCGACCCCCCGGGACCGCAAGCCGGCCGCCAGAGCGTGAACCAGGGTCTCCATCCCGCCCCGCAGCGCCCAGAAGAGGGGCGGCGGCGCTTCATCGGCGGCGCCGGAGCCGGACGCGCCGGCCGCCGAGGACTGGACCTCGGCGCGCAGGGCTCGCATCAGCCCGCCGCGCCGCTGCGCGGCGGCCAGGAGCGGCGGGTACACCGCGGCGGCGGACATGTCCTCCACCGAGCCGGCGTGGATGCCGCCCATCATGGGGTCCACGAGCGCGTCGACGACGCCGTGGCCGAGCTTGCGCGCCACGAGCGGCCCGACCGAGCGGTCGCCCATCGGACCGCGGACGTCGGGGCGCGGCAGCACGGCGTCACGGGCGAGGCCCAACTGACCGCGCCACCCGAGAGTGCCCGAGCGCACCGTGGGCCACAGGCGTGTCGGGATCCCCAATGCCAGCCCCTCGGGCAGCCGACGCAGCCGGCCGCGCGCCCAGACCGAGGCGCCGCTCGCCGCGATCGGGACGAGGGCGTCGCCGACACCGGCTTCACGGCAGAGGCCGGCGGCCTCGGGCCGGCGCCCGAGGAAGCCGTCGGGCCCGAGGTCCACGGCGCGGCCGCCGAACGTCGCGGTCTGCAGGGCGCCACCGAGACGGTCGGAGGATTCGAGGACCACCACGTCCGGTGCGTCCGGCCTGTGCTCCGCCCCGCCCGTCAGCTCCCAGGCGGCCGCCAGGCCGGCGATGCCTCCGCCCACGACGACGACCCGTCGGGACGCCATGGCTCAGCGCACCCCTTCCGTCCCGCCCGCTCCGCCCGTTCCGTCGGTCCCGCCCTCCGGAGCTCCCGCGTCGGCCGCCTGCACGAGCCCGGCCAGGACGGCGACAAAGGATGGATCGTCGTTCAACGAGGCGGTGCGGGCGTAGGCGACCCCGCACTCGGCCGCCACCGCGGCCAGCTCGACGTCGAGGTCGTAGAGCACCTCCAAGTGGTCGGCCACGAATCCGATCGGGCATACCACCACGGCGTCGACGTCGCTCCCTGCCGCCAGGCGCCGGACCTCGTCGCGTACGTCCGGCCCGAGCCACGGGTCCGGAGTGCGGCCCGCGCTCTGCCAGGCCACCGACCACGTGTCGAGCCGTGCCGCGCGAGCCACCAGGCGGGCGGACTCCGCCAGCTGCTCGGCGTAGGTGTCGCCCGAAGCCACGATCCGTTCCGGGAGCGAGTGCGCGGTGAAGATCACGCGCGTCCGCGCGTCCGCGGCACCCGCCGCCCGGACCCGCTGGGCCAGGAGATCGACCAGTCCCGGGTCGCCGTACCAGGGTCCGACACGTACGAAAGGCGTCTCCGCCGCGTGGCGCGCCAGCGCGCCGGCGGCGCGCTCGAGGTACTCGCCCGAACCCATGGAGGACGAGTGCGGTGTGAGCACGAGGCCGACGACCTTCTCGAGCCCCCCGGGGCGCCGGCGATCAGGCCGGCCGCGGCGTCCTCTATCAACGGCTCCGTGTGCTTGGCGCCGAACACGACGACGTAACGTCCCGGCGAGCGCCGCTCGAGCTCGCTGCGCAACGCGTCGACCTGTGACTGCGTGCGCTCGGCCAGGGGTGAGACGCCGCCGATGGCGGCGTACCGCGCCTCGAGCTCGGCCAGCTGCGCCGGCTCGGGTGGGCGTCCCCTCCGGATGCGGGTGTAGAAGGGCAGAATCTCCGCCGGGCCGGTCGGTGTCCCGTGCGCCATCACCAGGACGCCGACGGTCACGGCCGGTTCGTCTCCTGGTGCACCAGGTCGGCGACGGCACGCAGGATCCCCGGGTCGGTCTCGGGCAGCACGCCGTGGCCGAGGTTGAAGATGTGCCCCCCGGGACCCTCGCCGGGACCCTCGCCGGCCGCCGACAGCACCGCCCGCGTCGCTTCCTCGACCACCGGCCAGGGGGCCAGGCAGATGGCCGGGTCGAGGTTCCCCTGCACCGAACGGCCCGGGCCCACCCGGCGACGCGCCTCGTCGAGAGGGACGCGCCAGTCCACGCCCACCACGTCGGCCCCGGCGCCCCCCATGGGCGTCAGGAGCTCTCCGGTTCCGACCCCGAAGAGGATGCTCGGCACGCCGAGGTCGGCCAGTCCCGAGAGCACGGCGCGGGTGGCCGGCAGGGCGAAGCGCGCGTACTCGGCGGGGGACAGCGCTCCGGCCCAGCTGTCGAAGAGCTGGAAGGCCTGGGCTCCAGCCAGGATCTGCGCCCGCAGCGAGGCCACCGCCATGTCCGCCAGCCGCGCCACGAGTCGGTCCCACAGCTCGGGAGCCGAGTGCATGAGCGCTTTGACCCGAGCGAAGGTGCGCGACGGCCCGCCCTCGATCATGTAGCTGGCCACCGTGAACGGAGCGCCGGCGAAACCGATGAGTGCCACCCCGCTCCCCGCCAGTTCCGCCGCGACCATCCGCGCCGCGTCGGCCACGTACGGCGCGTCGGCCTCCGGGACGAGGGGACGCAGTCGGTCGAGGTCGTCCTCCTCACGGAAGGGCCGCGCCACGACCGGTCCGCGGCCGGCTTCGATCTCGACGCCGAAGCCCACGGCGTGGAGCGGGACCACAATGTCCGAGAACAGGATCGCCGCGTCCACCCCGTAGCGCCGCACGGGTTGCAGCGTCAGCTCCGCCGCCAGCGGCGCGTCCGCTATGGCCGAGAGGATGGAGCCGCTGCCGCGGGCCGCCCGGTACTCGGGGAGCGCCCGCCCGGCCTGGCGCATGAACCACACCGGGGTGTGGGACACCGGCTTGCCGAAGCAGGCGCGGACGAGGCGGGTGTCGCTCGCGCCCGCGCCCGCGCCCGCGCTGGCGCCGGCGTCCGCGTCCGCGTCCGCGCCGGGGTCGGGTCCGGGGCTCACCCGAGCGGCTCGACGACGACCGCGGTCCTGTCGGCGCAGATCCCGGTCCAGTCGATGTCCGTCCAGGTGTCGCCCAGGTCGAAGGTGGTCGTGTCGATGCGCATGGCCCGCTCATCGTAAGGCGCGACTGCCGGCGTCCCGAGCCCGCCACGCCGCACCGGGCCCCGAGGGGCGAGACCCGGCCCTGGCTCGTCCCGTTCTAGACTGGACCGTTTCCCGCTCGGCACCCGGCAGCAGGACGCCGGCCGCGGGGAGGAAGGGGAGCGGTGGCCGAACATCCCGAGCTGGAGGCGGAGCAGGAGTACCTCGACCGCGCCCACGAAGGCTTGGAGTTCATGCGGGGCGAGGCGCGCCACATGCTCGACGGCGTCCTCGATCTGGGCCGGGGCGGCACCTTCCAGTCCCGGACCGAACGCGACATCGTGGTCCGGACCAGCCTGGCCCGCCTGGAGCAACTCGACATCGGGGACCAGGCGCTGTACTTCGGCCGCATCGACCGGGTCCCCGAGGACGGGCACGCCGGGGAGTCGTTCCACATCGGGCGCTTGGCCGTCTCGGGCCCCGACCACGAGCCCCTCGTCGTCGACTGGCGGGCGCCGGTGGCCGAGCCCTTCTATCGAGCGACGGGGCTGGACCCGCAGGGGCTGGCGCGGCGCCGCCACCTCGCCGTGCGCGGCCGCTTCGTCGTCGGCCTCGAGGACGAGTACTTCGGGATCCCGGGCGCGAGCGCGAGCGCGACCGGTCCGGACGTCGTGGACGTCGTCGATGAGCGGGATGTGGGAGCTGAGGGGTCGGCCTCGCCGTCTCTCTCCCGGACCGGTACAGGAGGCGAGCGACTGCTCAGCGACGGGCTCGTCCTCGGCGGCCCGGGCGCGCTTCTCTCGGCCCTGGGCGAGGCGCGGACCGGGCACATGGGCGACATCGTGGCGACGATCCAGCGGGAGCAGGACGAGATCATCCGTTCGCCCCTGCCGGGTGTTCTCGTGGTGCAGGGCGGCCCCGGGACGGGCAAGACCGCGGTGGCGCTGCACCGCGCCGCCTACCTGCTCTACACGCACCGCTTCCCGCTCGAGCGCCAGGGCGTCCTCGTCGTCGGGCCGAATCCACTGTTCCTGCGCTACATCGAGCAGGTGCTGCCCTCGCTCGGCGAGACCGGGGTGAGCCTCTCGACCGTGTCGGGCCTCGTCTCCGAGGTGCGTGTGCGCGGGGTGGACGAACCCGCGGTGGCCTCGCTCAAGGGTGACGCGCGCATGGTCAAGGTCGTGGCCCGCGCCGTGCGCACCCGGCAGCGGCCCCTGCGCCGTGACGTCGCCGTCCCCTTCGGAGCCGGCGTGCTGCGGCTGCGCGCCTCGTCGACGGAGGAGATCGTCGCCTTGGCCCGGCGCCGTCCCGGAACGCACAACTCCCGGCGGCGCTTCGTCGAATCGCAGGTGCTGCGCGTGCTGGTCGACGAGTATCTCAGCCGGCTCGAGCGGGGTCGAGGAAACGGATCCGGCGCGAACGACTTCGTCGGCGTGGACGACGTCGAGGGCGTGGAGGGCATGGACGACGTCGAGGGCGCGGACGACGCGGAGGTGCGGGCGGAACTGATCCACCGGCTGCGCCGCACGCCCGAGGTGGTGGAGGCGCTGAACCGCATGTGGCCGCGGCTCTCACCGCACGAGCTGGTGCACGACCTGCTCGGCGCCCGTCCGCTGCTGTCGGCCGCCGGCAAGGGGATCCTGACGGCCGACGAGGTGCAGCGGCTCTACCGGCCCCGCAGCGCCACCCTCGACGCCGTCGCCTGGACGGCGGGCGACGCTGCGCTGGTCGACGAGGCGCGCGCCGTCCTCGGGCCTCGCCGCGGCCGCCCGGGGCGTTCCCGCACCGCCCGCGGCGAGGAGGGGTCGGCGAGTGAGGTGGGATTCTGGCCGGCCGGGCTCACCGCCTCGCCGGCGCCCGGATCGGGGGCAAGCCGCGGGACTTCCGCCGGTTCGGCCGCGGCCGAGGAGGAGATCCGCTCCTTCGGCCACATCGTGGTCGACGAGGTGCAGGACCTCTCGCCCATGCAGCTGCGGATGCTGGCGCGCCGATCGCTCTCGGGCTCCATGACGGTGGTGGGGGACATTGCGCAGGCGACCGGGCCGTGGGCTCCGACGGGCTGGGACGAGGTGACCCGTCACCTGAGCCCGCAACGGCCGCCCCGCCTCGTGGAGCTGACGGTGAGCTACCGCACACCGGCCGAGGTCATCGCGCTGGCGGCGCAGGTCCTGGCGGTCGCGGCGCCCGGCGTCACTCCGCCGCGCCCGGTACGCCAGGCGGGTCGGGAGCCCCTCATCGTCCGGACCGCCCGGGCGTCTCTGGCCGCCACCGCGGCGGAGCTGGCCGCGGCGGAGGTGGCTGCGGTGGCGCCGGGCCGGGTGGCGGTCCTGGGGTCGTCGGTAGTGCTGCCCGAGGTGACGCGGGCCCTCGCCAACGCCGGACTCGACCCGGTCGACCCGCGCGACCCGGCGGGGGCGGGCCTCACGGCCGGGTTGGTCGTGCTGCCGGCCGATGAGGCCAACGGGCTCGAGTTCGACTCCGTCGTCGTGGTCGAGCCCGCCCTGGTCGCCGCGGTGGGCGGCGACGCCTCGGGCGAGGCCCCCCCGATCCCCACTACACGGGGATTGCGGACCCTCTATGTCGCGCTCACGCGACCGACGCGTCGCCTCGTCGTCGTACACGCCGGCGCGCTTCCGGTGGAACTGCGTTGACCTGGGACTCCGGGTGGCTCGACGCCCTCACCAGAGGGGTTGGCGCCTCGAAGTCGGCGTGAACTAGAAATTCACCTGTGACTCAGGCCATCTCGGCTGAAGTGCCCGCACCTCAGGGCAAGATCGTCCACGACCGCCCGCCGATGTTGGCGGTCGGGGTGATGATCTGGCTCGGGTCGGAGCTGATGTTCTTCAGCGGCCTCTTCGCGGCCTTCTTCACCATCCGGGCCAACACGATCGGCCCATGGCCTCCGGCGGGGACAACCCTCGACACGTTGCGGGCCGGGTTCTTCACCCTCGTGTTGGTGTCATCGAGCTTCACCATGCAGCGCGCCGTGTTCCAGGTGGAATGGCGGAAGCGGCGCTCGGCGCGCCGGTGGATCGTCGCCACGATCCTCCTCGGTATCGCGTTCCTGGCCAACCAGGGCTACGAGTGGCTGTTCAGCCCCACGCGCTGGTACACGAACGCCTACGGCTCGCTCTTCTACATCATGTCGGGCCTGCACGGTTTGCACGTCTTCATCGGCCTCGTAGCCATGGTCTTCCTCCTGGGCCGCATGCGCGGCGACATCGGCGGCGACCCGGGCGAGCTGTCGGCCGTGCAGGGCGTTTCGTACTACTGGCACTTCGTCGACATCGTCTGGGTCGGGCTCTACAGTTGCCTGTTCCTGCTCAAGTAGGGATGCGAGTCCGCTCGTCAGGCCTGGCGCACCGCCAGCGGCCACGGTCGCAGCGAACGCGGTCGCGACCGCGAGGGCACATGCTCGCCGCCGTGGTGGTCCGCGCCGGGCTGCTCGGAGTTGCGGGGCTCGCCGGCCTGGCTGTGTTCTCTGGCGGCGGGGGCGCCCCCGCCGGGGCCAGCGGTCACACCGACGCGTCGAAGGTGTCGGTGTCGCACGCCGCGGCCGTCGCCAAAGCATGCGGGCCGGTCAACACCAAGGGCGTGTCCCCCACCCCCAACTCGGGCAACCCCTTCACCAGCTCCAACCTGCACTGCCACGACGGGCATCTCGTTTCCTACGGCAACAAAGCCATCACCTACGAGAATCCTCCCATGTCGCTCATCTCCGCCGGGCGCTTGCTCTTCGCGCAGACCTGCTCGAGCTGCCACGGCAACGACGCGAACGGGGTCGGGCCCGAGGGCCAGCCGACCATCGGGCCGAACCTGCAGGGCGTGGGTGCAGCCACCGTCGACTTCTGGGTGAGCTCCGGCCGCATGCCGGCCGCCGACGTGAAAGCGGTGGAGGCCGAGCGCCGGCCCACCCGCCTGACCGCGCTGCAGGCGCTGGAGCTCGCGGCCTGGGTCAACTCGCTCGACCCGGCCGTGCCGGCCGTGCCCTACCCCCACCTGCAGGGCGCGGACCAGTCCGTCGGCAACGACCTGTTCTCGCTCAACTGCGCCGCCTGCCACACCATCACCGGCTCGGGTGACGCCCTGGCCTTCGGGACCAACGCGCCGTCGCTGGAGAACCGATCCATCACCGCCCAACAGGTCGCCGAGGCCATCCGGACCGGCCCGGCCAACATGCCCCGCTTCTCGGGGAACCTGTCAGACGCCCAGGTGCGCGACCTCGTGTCGTACGTGACCGGCCGGCTCGCGCACCCGACCAACCCGGGCGGCTTCTCGCTCGGCGGCGTCGGGCCGGTAGCCGAGGGCTTCGTCGCTCTGCTGCTCGGAGTCGGTGGCCTGGTCCTCATCTGCTTCTGGATCGGAGAGCGCTCGTGAGCGACGCGGACACGGACCACCAGCCGTCGCGCACCAGGGTGCCCATGCCCATGGCGGCGCTGAGCGACCCGCACATGAGCGACGCCGCCAAGCACCCCCAACGGGTGGAGGGCATCATCGCCGTCATCTTCGTCGTGGCCATGGGCTTCTTCGCGCTCTTCGGTGCCGCCTACTGGCAGAACTGGAACCCGTGGGCGCTCGGCGGGGCGATCGGGGCCGGCATGTTCTTCCTCGGCTTCGGCCTGACGGCGTGGGGCAAGTACCTCATGCCTCAGGGCCCGTTCGTCGAGGAGCGCCACACCCTGGCATCGAGCCCCGACGAGCGCGACTCCATGGCGGCCGCGCTGGTCGAGCGCACGACGGTCGTGGTCAAGCGGCGCCGCCTCTTGGGCGGCCTGTTCGCCGCGGGTGCGGGCCTCTTCGGGATCGTTGCATTGTTCCCGCTGCTGCGCTCGCTCGGCCCGGTGCCGGCGAACACCTTCGAAGTCACCGACTGGCGCGCCGGCACGATCCTGGTCGACTCGAACGGGCGGCCGGTCCGCAAGAACACCCTGGTGACCGGCGGGATCATGACGGTCTACCCGAAGGCGACCGTCAACCCCACGACGGGCCAAATCACGGAGAACGGCCAGGCGATCGACCAGACCGTGCTCATCCGGGTCTCGGACCAGCCCTTCACGACCAAGCCGGGCCGTGAGAGTTGGACACCCGACGGCTACGTCGCCTACTCGAAGCTCTGCACCCACCTCGGATGCCCGGTCGGCCTGTACGAGCAGGAGTTCGAGCTCCTGGTGTGCCCCTGCCACCAGTCGATGTTCAACGTGCGGAACGGCGCCGTCCCGCAGTTCGGTCCGGCGCCTCGCCCGCTGCCGCAGCTCCCGCTCGGCTACGACGACGATGGCAACCTCATCGCCACGGCGCCGTATGATCAAGCGGTTGGCCCAGGCTTCTGGGAGCGGACCACATGAGCTCCACTGCCGATTCCGCCAAGTCGAACGGCAAGACCAAGCGCAGCGCGCGCAAGGAGATGGGCCCCTACGGCCACGTCGGCAAACTGGTCGACGAACTCGACGACCGACTCGGGGTGGCCAAGGGCGGCCGCGTCTTCCTCGACAAGATCTTTCCCGACCACTGGTCGTTCATGCTGGGCGAGATCTCCCTGTACTCGTTCATCGTGCTCATCGCCACGGGCATCTTCCTGTCGCTGTATTTCGTCCCCTCCACGAACCAGGTCGTCTACCACGGCAGCTACCGGCCCCTCGACGGCCAGTGGGTGTCGGAGGCCTACCGATCGACCGTGAGCATCTCCTTCGACGTTCGCGGGGGCCTCCTGGTGCGCCAGATGCACCACTGGGCGGCCGACATCTTCACCGGTTCGATCATCGTGCACATGGCCCGCATCTTCTTCACCGGGGCCTTCCGCAAGCCGCGCGAGCTGAACTGGACCATCGGCATCATCATGCTGATCTTGGCCATCTTCGAGGGCTTCATCGGCTACTCGCTGCCCGACGATCTGATCTCGGGCACGGGCCTTCGCATCGGCTACTCCATCGCCGAGTCGATCCCGCTCGTCGGCAGCTACCTGGTGTCGTTCCTCTGGGGCGGGCGCTTTCCCGGCGACATCATCATCCCGCGCTTCTTCATCATCCACGTCCTGATCATCCCGCTGATCCTGCTCGGGCTGATCGCGGCGCACCTCGGCCTGCTGGTGCGCCAGAAGCACACGCAGTTCCCCGGCGAGGGGCGCACCGAGGACAACGTGGTCGGCTCGCCCATGTTCCCGACGTTCATGGCCAAGACCACGGGTTTCCTCTTCATGGTGGCGGCCGCTTCCGCCCTGCTCGGGGCGTTCGCGCAGATCAACCCGATCTGGCAGTTCGGGTCCTACGACGCGTCAAAGATCTCCTACGCCGTGCAGCCCGACTGGTACATGGGTTGGCTGGACGGCGCGCTGCGCATCATGCCGTCGTGGGAGTTCGCCGGCGCGGGGCACACCATCCCTCTCGAGGTCTTCCTGCCCGCGGTCGTGTTCCCCGGGCTCATCTTCACCATCTGCCTCCTGTGGCCGGCGCTCGAGAGTCGCTGGACCGGGGACAACGAGCTGCACAACCTGCTCGACCGGCCGCGCAACCGGCCCAAGCGAACAGCGGCCGGGGCAGCCATGATCGGGCTGCTCTTCACCCTCTTCGCGGCCAGCTCCACCGACGTGCTGGCCAACTTCTTCCACGTCTCGCTCAACGCGACGTTGTGGTTCTTCCGCATCGCGGTCTTCGTGGTCCCCGTCGTGGCCGGTCTCGTCGCCTACCAGCTCAGCCGGGAGATGCAGGGCGTGCACGGCATCGGCAAGCGCAAGAGGCCAGTCATCGTGCGTCGTTCGGCGGACGGCGAGTACTCCACCGTGCCGGCGGCGCCGCGGCCCGACGACGTCCACTCCGAGCTCGGACCTGAGCCCGTGCCAGAGCGCATCGACATCGCCCCGCTGACCACGAACGGCCCGAGCGTCCCCGAGACGTCCCCGACCGGCGTGCGCGAGGTCAGCCGCTGACCTCGCGGCCGGGCGCGCGCGACCTCTGGGTCGCCCTCGAGAGCGTCCACGCCGTCACCTACTTCGCTCCGTCCTGCCGGTCCGCACTGCGCGAATCGGGCCTGCGCGGGTTCTGGTCGGGGTACTTCGCTGCCCGCGCCGCGCCGCTCGGTCGGGCGACCGCAGGGACCGTGACGGCCGCCTTCTACGGCTTCCACGGCGACATGGTGGGCCGCACCGTCCCCGCGTGCTGGGACACCGTGGCTCCGGAGACCCTCTGCGCGGTCCGTGCCTCCGCCGCGGCGACCGCCCTTTGCGACCTCTGCAGCACCGAGGCACGAACCGGCCTGACCTCGGCGCTGCCACTCCTGGCTCGGGCCGTGGACGCGGCGGACGGGGCAGGTCGAGTCTTGGCCGCCGCCAACCGGTCGCTGTGGAGCCGCTCGCGCCGGCAGCCGGGCGGGGACGGCCTCGCCGAGGCCTGGCAGGCCTGCACGGCCCTGCGCGAGCACCGCGGCGACGGGCACGTGGCGGCGCTGGTGACCGCGGGCGTGGGGGGCCTCGACTCCCACTTGCTCGTGTCGGGCACCACGGGAGTGCCCCCTGAGGTGCTCCGGGACAACCGCGGCTGGAGCGAGGAGGACTGGGACCGGGGCACGGCCGCGCTGGCAGCGCGCGGCCTGCTGCACGACGACGGGCGCGCCACCGACGCCGGCCGCACGCTGCACGCCTCCATCGAGGCGCAGACCGACCGCCTGGCCGAGCCGCCCTACGCGGCGCTGAGCGACACGGCGCTCGCCGATCTGCGCGGCGCGCTCGGCGCGTGCGCGGCGGAGATCGCCGCGTCGGGGGTGCTCCCGTACCCGAACCCGATGGGGTTGCCGCGCCCGCATTGACCTCGTCCTGCGCAATCAGCTCGTCCGACCACGCCAGGCGCCTGGTGGTGGGCGCCGTCGCCGTGTCGGCTGCCGCTCGCCGAGGTTTTCTGCGTTGTATGAGGGTCGAGCTACTGCAAATTGGCTCATCTGACGAGCCAATTCGCAGCACCACTTCACCGATGGTCTCGAATGCGACCAGCTGGTTCAACCGGCTCGGCACGATCGGCTGGGCGACCGGTCCGAAGTGGTGGCCCACGACGGATCCCGAGAGGTGAATCGACCATGTTTGCGCCCGGAGGTCATCCGGGCCGAAGCCGCCGTATTACGCCGGCTTCGGTGGCGGCCACCCGGGCACGAGGCCGAGCTCCTTGCACAGCGAACGCGACGACACCATCTGGCCCGAGTAGCGGACCGCACCCAGGTCGTCGGCCAGCCAGGCGGCCACCTCGCCGGCCACTTCGGGTGGCGCCGGCACGTGGCCGGCTTCCACCAGCACCTTGTCCGTCCCCGAAGCGCGCATCGACTCGGTCAAGGTGAGCCCTGGTGCGATGGAGAAGGCCGAGATCCCTGAGGCCGCGAACTCAACGTGGCACATATCGGTCACCCGGTGGAACGCGGCCTTCGCCGCGGCATAGGCCACCCCCCAGCCACCCCGACCGGCCGGTGCCGGCGGTGTCGTGAACGCCGCCTCGGAGAGCATGTTGACCAAGCGACCCTGGTTCCGCTCGAGCATCTGGGGGAGAAGCAGCTGCGTGAGCAGGAGAGGGTGGAGGTAGTCGCCCACCAGGCAACGCTCGGCCAATTCCAGCGGCAGGTCCAAGATGCGGTCCATCGTCCCCGGCCCCTGATAGATCGCGTTGTTGACCAGCACGTCCACCCGCCCGGCGCGCTCGAGCGCCTCCGCTGCTGCGTTCTCGACCGACGAGCGCTCCATCAGGTCCATGGGCACGACGTGCGCCGCGGCGCCCAGAGCTTCGATCTCGTCCGCGGTCGACTCGAGGCTCCCCGGGATCGGCGTGGCGTGATCGGCCGAAAGCACGCTCGAGGGTTGGGCCCGTCCGTCGCCCTCGCGCACCGTGCGTGCGGTGATCACGACGTCGAAGCCGCGCCGCGCCAGCGCGACGGCGGCGCAGCGCCCGATGCCACGGCTCGCCCCGGTCACGAGGGCCACCCGCCGAGTTCCGGCCGGGGTCACCGCCACTACATCATCCCGGCGATCTGGTGGCCGCCGTCGACGTGGAGCACCTGGCCGTTCACGTATCCGGCGTCGTCGCTGCAGAGGAACGACACGACGGCGGCGATGTCCTCGGGGCGACCGAGGCGCCTGGTCGGGTTCGCCGAGGCGAGCCGTTCCACGACGTCCCCGGGCACCATGGCCGTCGCCGTCTTGGTGAGGATGAAGCCCGGAGCGATGGCATTGGCCCGGATGCCGTCGCGCCCGTACCGCACGGCCAGGTGGCGCACCAGCTGGTTGAGCGCGGCCTTCGACACTCCGTAGGACACGCGTGTCGACTCGCCGATGGTGCTCGTTCCCGAAGAGATGGCGACGATGGATCCACCGCCGCGCTCGACCATGTGCGGGATGGCCTGCCGGGCGAGAAGCAATGCGCCACGCGTGATGGTCGCCAGGGCGCGGTCCCAGACTCCGAGGTCCACCTCCACGGCGTCGGTGTCGAGGCGGGGATGGCTCCACGCCGCGTTGTGGTCGAGCGCGTCGACGCCGCCGAACTCGGCCACCGCGCTCGCCACGAAGGCGGCGACAGAGTCCTCGCGGCGGACGTCGCACTCGAGGCCAATCGCCGACCCACCGGCTGATCGGACCTCGTTCGCCACCTCCTCCGCGCCGCCCGGCGCCACGTCTCCGACGACGACATGCGCGCCGTCGGCCGCCAAGCGTCGGGCCGTGGCCCGTCCGATGTCCGAGGCCCCGCCACTCAGGAGCACGACCTTGCCGCCGAGCCGGCCGCGACGCTCGCCACCCTTGTCCTCCGCCGGTTGTGTCACGTCAGTCCTTGCGGCCGGTGAGGGCGATCCCGATTCCGAGCCCGATCATGGCGAGGCCACCCGCGCCCCCCACCAGGCGCATGCGGCGGGGTGACCCCTGGAGCCAATGGCGCAGCGTTCCAGCGGCCAGACCCCACACCGAGTCGCTGGCCAGCGCGATGACCGCATAGACGAGCCCGAGGAGCAGGAGTTGTCCGGGGACCGATCCGGCGCCGCGGCTCACGAACTCGGGCAGGAAGGCACTGAAGAAGATGATCGTCTTTGGGTTGGAGGCACCGACGAAGAAGCCCTGGCGGAAGGCGGTGGGCGCGCTCACGGGGCTCCCGAGGGCGAGCTCGGCGGCCAGGTCGCCTCGTCGGAGCAACGCCCGGATTCCGAGCCACAACAGGTAGGCGGCGCCGAGGAGCTTCACCACGTCGAACACGGCGATGGAGTGCTCGACGGTCAGGCCCAGGCCGAGGGCGACCACCGCGACCTGGAGGTACGCCCCAGCGGCGTTCCCGAACACCGTGACCGCAGCGGTTCGCCGCCCGCGGGCGAGCGCCTGGCCGACGATGAAGGTCACGCTCGGCCCAGGGATGACGATGAGGACGGTCGCCGCGAGCGCGAATGTCCCCAGGTGGGCCAAGTTCATCCGGACATGGTAGGGGCGCGACCGGCCGCCGGCTTCCCCGGCTCTGACCGGCCCACCCGCCCGGAGTGGTCCTGGTGGGCAGACCGATTGGGCCACTGTCGCAGGGCCGTGGCAGCATCGAACCGTGCGCGTCCACCGAACGTTCGCCTTTGTCGACGTCTCGGGTTTCACGGCGCTGACGGAGCTCGAGGGGGACGAGCGCGCCGTGGACGTCCTGACCGCGTTCCGGGCCCTCTTGCGTGACATCTGCTCACGCCGGGGGGTGCGCATCGCCAAGTGGCTCGGTGACGGGGTGATGCTGGTGTGCGTCGATACCCGGCCGCTGCTCGAGGCCATCCTCGAGATTCACCACGTCGTCTCCGAGGTCTCAGGACCGGTGAAGACCGTCTCCATCCGTTCCGGTATCACCTCGGGAGAGGTGATCCTGATGGAGGGCGACGACTACGTCGGGCACTGCGTCAACGTGGCCGCCCGTCTTTGCGACCTGGCCGCTGCCGGCGAGGCGCTGGCCGACCCTTCTGTCATGGACCGGCTACCGAGCTGGGGCACGGCCTACGAGGAGATGCACGTCACGCTGCGCGGTGTCGAGAGGCCGGTTCCTGCTTCGAGCATCCGAATGGCTCGGGTCGACGGTGACGCGGAGCGCGATCCCATCTGCGGGTTGCCGCTGACGCCCGAGACGGCAGAGGAGATCGCGCACGACGCCCGCGGCTCGACGGTGCTGTTCTGCTCGCTCGGGTGCGTGGACACCTGGCGTCGCCGCCCGCGCGGGCGTGTGCCTGCCGAGAGTTCCCAGGGCTGATCGCAGCCACCCACCTCGACAGCGAGCGCTCGGCGGTGACGAGGTCGCCGCCTAAAGGAACGTCGATGTGGTCGCCTAAACGAAGGTGTCGCCGGGGGGGCAGTTGAGCGTGATGGTCACCGGATGGCCGTTTGTGTTCACGGCGACCGTCATCGTCGGGCCGTCCGACGGGAGCCAGGCCACGCTGATCGACCTCCCAGCAGCGAACGCGTTCTGCAAGGCAGTCAGGACCTGTTGGTCCACGGCAGGCTGGCCCGCGAGTGCCTGAAAGACGGCTTGGGCCTCGACGACCTGGTTTGGTTGCACTGGATCCACTAACTCGTAGACCCCCGACGCTTCGACGGCCGCGGCCACGGTCGGCGCAGTCGTTGGATCATCGACGATCCGCTTCAACCGGAGATAGTGAAGGTTGCTCGTGACCAGCATGGTGTTGAGCTGGTCAATAATCATTCCTACCGCCATAGCTCAATAGTACCGCAATGGGTATGTGAAGAGCAGGAAAACTCAAGATTGATCCCCCGGGACCTTTTCGACCTGCGTCCTCGGCGCCGCCCAGCCTGAGGCGCCGGACCGACCGCTCAGCGTGAGGAACTACGTGAAGGTGTCGCCGCTGGGGCTCGAGAGCTGGATGATCACCCGACCGTCTTCGCCCTCGTGCACGTGCGCCTGCATGGGCCCGTCCAATAGCTCGATCCAGCCCAAGCTGATCTGCGCTTCCCGTGAGAACGCGCTCTTCAGCGCTGCGCGGATCGATTCGTCCACGGCGGGCGGGAGGGCCGAGAAGACCGCGCGGGCTTCGCCGACCTCGTCTTGAACTACGGCCGGGATCGCGAGGTTGTCCTGCGCATTCACGAAGGCCTCGGCGACGCTGTCAGCACTCTCGACGCTTCTCTTCGCCTGGTCGTACGCCGGCGTGCCGGGACTGCCCAACACGCCGTTGAGATACCCCACCACCCGCATCATGGGCATGTGCGAAGCCTAGCGCAATGGGCATGTGACAAGCAGGAAAACTGAATGTGATCCGTCGCGGCCCTTTTCGCCGCCGGCTCCCGGGTGCCACACTTCAGGGGTGGGGCCCCTCCTCGACGCGCCAGAGGTGGTGACAACGACCCACCGACCTCACCTTGCATACCAGGTGAAGGGCAGCGGCCCGCCGGACCTCGTCTTCGTCGGGGGAGCGACGGCAATGTCAGTCCACTGGGACAACTCTTCAATCGCCAAGGTCCTCCGGAGGTTGGCCAGCTTCACCCGGCTCGTCACGTACGACCAGCATGGTCTGGGGTTGTCAGACTCGATCGACGTCGGCAATCCTCCCTCGTTCGAGGACCTCATCTCTGACCTCGAGGCGGTGGTCGAAGCCGCCGGAGTGGCCGATCCGGTGCTGTTCGGCATGCACAACGGGGGCGCGGTGGCGATCGCTTACGCCGCTCGGCATCCGGTGCGAGCGCTGATCGTGTGCAACAGCTGGGCCCGGTTGGAGGAGGCTGACGACTTCCCCATCGGCCTCAGCAGCCGCGTTCTCGACGAAGAGCAGAAGCGTCACGAAACGGACTGGGGGCAGGGAGAGATCTCCGCCCAGTACGTCTCCGGGCGCGAGAACTCCTCTTCCGGCCGCTACGAGCTCGACACGACGGGGCGGAATCAGGCGGCGACATTGTTCCGGATGAATCGCGTGTATGACGTCCGTCATCTGTTGCCGGCGGTCATCACTCCGACGTTGGTCATCCACACTGAGAACAATCGACTCGTTCCTGCAGCGCATGGCGAGTACATCGCGGAATGGATCCCGGGAGCGCGTCTCGTCCTCATCCCAGGTTCAGACCATTTCTTATTGAAGAACCACGGCACCGAGGTGGTCGACGAGGTCGAGGAGTTCCTGACAGGCCGTCGGACGACGTTCACCGACCGGATCCATGCTGCCATGCTCATCACCGACATCAAGGACTCCACAACAATTGCCGAGACCATCGGCGACGATTCGTGGAACGCGAAGATGATCGTGCCTCACAATGATCTGATGCGCAGTCTCATCCACACCCATCACGGCGAGGAGTGCAAGCACAGGGGGGACGGATTTCTGGTCGTGTTCACCGACTCCCCGGCGGCGGTGCAATGCGCTCTGGCCGCTGTTGAAGCTGCTGGACCGCTCGGACTGGAGCTGCGTGCCGGTATTCACGTGGGCGAGGTCACCCGCATGGACGAGCGCGATCTCTCCGGGCTTGCCGTGCACTTGACGGACCGGATCAATGCCGCAGCCGAGCCGGGTCAGGTCCTGGTCTCGGCAGCAGCCCGCGACGACTGCCAAGGGTCGGACCTCGTGTTCGAGGACCGGGGACGGAAGACCCTAAAAGGTATCTCGGGCGAATGGGAGGTGTACGAGGCACGTCTCCCCGGAGGATGAGGGCGGAGGTTCGCTCACCACAAACGACTCCACCATGAGCTGTGGGACGGACGCCGTCCGAAGGCCGGTGTTCGACGATGCCGGCCGGCGCGTTACCTGGCCGCGCGCTTCGCCGGCGGCCGCTTGGCCGTGGCCCGTCTCTTCACACTTCTCTTGGCCGGCGCCCGCTTGGCGGCGGTGCGCTTCTTGGCCGTGCGCTTCGCCGGCGGCCGCTTGGCCGTGGCCCGTTTCTTCACACTTCTCTTGGCCGGCGCTCGCTTCGCCGCGGAGCGCTTCTTGGCCGTGCGCTTCGTCCGTGTATGCATCGCGGCGACCCAGTTCGTAACACGGACCGGCCTCGAGGATGTGAGGTAAGTTGCCCCGTCCCGGGTCCAGAGCTGGACGAGGAGCGTGGTTTTGTCGGTGGATTCCTCGAAATGCGCGTGCATGAGGCCCTGCGTGATCTCGACCCAGTTGACGCGGATGACAAGACCCCGATCGAAGGCGTTACCGAGAGCGGCCAGGATCGCCTTGTTCAGCGTGGGAGGCATCGCCGCAAAGACAGCACGGGCCTCCTTTTCCTCCTGAGAGGTCAGGCCCGCGTAGAGCCCGGCGTTCTCCACAGCCGCGCCGACGGTCGAGTCGGCTGTAATAGCCGCATCGACCGCCGCTTTGACAGCCGCGTATTCGGGTAACAGGGGATCGTAAAGCGCGTTATCGATCCCCTTTTGCAGGATCATGCCCACTGCCATGTCCTAAACGTTAACGCAATAGGTATGTGAAATGCGAGGGAAATGTGACTCGCTGGACACGCCAGTTTCCCCGCCAGCATTGACATGCCACACTTGGGCTCATGCGGCGGCGTCGAAAGGCCGGAGCGGGGTAGCGTGCCCCTCGCTCCACCTCCGCCGGAGTTCGTCCTTCGTAACGGAAAGCATTTGGCCTTCCAGCGTGCGGGGACCGGACCGCCCGATCTGGTCTACGTCGCCGGTTCCATGGCCATGAGCCTCGCCTGGCAGGATCCGGTGACGGCGAGGCCGTTGCGGCGGATGGCCAATTTCCCGCGACTGGTGACCAACGACCAGTTGGGGATGGGCCATTCCGACCGTATGGAGCTCGCGACGCTCCCGACCGTCTACGACCTGGCCGACGACCTTGAAGCCGTGATGACCGCGGCCGGCGTCACCGACCCCGTTCTGTTCGGGACGCACAACGGCGGCGCCGTAGCTGCCATCTATGCCTCGCGGCACCCGGTACGCCAACTCGTGCTCTGCAACACGTGGGCCCGCCTGCAGTGGGCGCCCGACTTCCCAATCGGTTTCACCGAGCAGATCCTCGACCGCGCCGAGGAGCGATATCGCACCGATTGGGCCAAGGGAAAGATCTTCAACATGTTCGCGCCCCGCCGGGACCACTCCCCGGCCGAGCAGGCGGAGTTGGACGCGACCAGCCGGGACCAGCTGGTTGGCCTTTTCAGGATCAATGTCACGTACGACATTCGTTCCGTTCTGCCTCACATCAGTGCGCCGACTCTTGTGCTCCACCTCGAGGACAACTTCAACATCCCGCCGAGTCACGGCCGCTTCCTGGCCGACTCCATCCCGAACGCTCGGCTCGTCCTACTGCCCGGGGGCGATCAGGTCTTCCTGCGCAACTACGCCGATCCCGTCATCGACGAGGTGGAGCGATTCGTGACGGGAGTCCAAAAGCCGTTCTCCGACAAAGTGCGCCCGGCAATGCTCTTCACCGACATCGTCTCGTCCACCTCGAAAGCCCGTAGCGTCGGTGATGAACCCTGGGCCGCGTTGATCTCTGACCACAATGATCTGATGCGCCGCCTCATCCACGCTCACCGCGGTGAAGAGTGCAAGCACCTCGGAGACGGGTTCCTCGCAGCGTTCGACGACACGCCGGACGCCGTCCGATGCGCCCTGGCCGCGGTGGAAGCGGCGCCGACGCTCGGTGTGGAGCTCTGCGCGGGGGTGCACGTCGGTGAGG
>CAWGHA010000027.1:0-215957 GCA_963822265.1 uncultured Acidimicrobiaceae bacterium | reverse complement strand
TCGACCCGGGCCAACACCTCGTCGCTGAGGCGCCAACCACCCGCCGCGACGTTCGCCGCCACCTGCTCGGGCTTGGTCGCCCCGGCGATGACCGATGCCACCGCCGGCCGGGAGAGGAGCCAGGCGAAGGCGAGGTCCAGCACGGTGTGGCCCTCGTCCCGAGCCAGCTCGTCGAGCGCGGACACCTTGGCCAGGCGCTCGTCGCTGAGCTGGGTCTTGGCGGCGTCGCCCATGCCGCCGAGCCGCGTGCCCTCGGGAGGCGCCTCCCCGGCGCGGTACTTGCCGCTCAGCAGGCCCATGGCGAGGGGGAAGTAGGGCAGGAAGGCCAGACCCGTTCGCTCGCACTCGGCCAGGACCCCGTCCTCGGGCTCCCGGGCGAGGATGTTGTACTGGTTCTGCACGCTGACGAACCCCGGGGACCCCTCGGGTGTGGCGTCCTCCGCCTCGACCAGCATGGCGGTCGAGAAATTGGAGCAGCCGACCTCGCGGACCTTGCCCTCGGCGACGAGCTCACCGAGCGCGCCCAGCGTCTCGGCGATCGGCGTCTTCTGGTCCGGGACGTGCAGCTGGTAGAGGTCGATGCGGTCGGTGCCCAGCCTGGTCAGGCTGTCTTCGACGGCGGTGCGCACGTAGGCGGCGGAGCCGCCGCCCTCGTGCCCCTCGTAGGGGGCGCCGAACTTGGTCGCCAGCACGATCTCGTCCCGGCGGCTCCCCAGCGCCGCGCCGAGGTACACCTCGCTCTTCGCCCCGCCGTAGACGTCGGCCGTGTCGAACAAGTTGATGCCCGCATCGAGCGCCGCGGCGACGACGGCTGCGGTCCGTTCGCGGTCGAGGCGACCGCCGAAGTTGTTGCACCCGAGCCCGACCGCGCTCACCTGCAGCGACCCGATCGTCCGCATCTCCACGGCCCACTCCTCCCCGGTGACCGCGCCCGTCCTCTCGACGCCGTGCACCCGAATCCCGAACCAGGGGTACCCTACCGGCTGGCTCGTGAGGGACTCGGGGCCGAGTCCGGTTCGCGGGCCTCCGAGCGCGACGAGGAGGAAGCCATGGCAGAGGGGTCGGTGAACGTGAGCGTGGGCGCCTCGGCCGACGAGGTGTGGAAGATCGTGGGCGACTTCGGGGGTATCGATGTGTTCTTTCCCGGGATCGAGTCGTTCCGCACCGAGGGCGACGACCGTGTCATCGGCATGTTCGGCATGGAGATCCGCGAGCGCCTGCTCGCCCGCGACGAAGCGGCACGTACGTTGACGTACTCGGTCGTCGAAGGGGTGCCGATCGACAGCCACACCGCCACCATTGCGGTCGACGCCGAGGGTGACGGCTCCAAGGTCACGTGGAGCTATGCCGTCGTGCCCGACGAGATGGCGCCCATCTTCGGCGACACCTACCAGGCGGCCCTCAAGGAGCTGGAGGCCAACTTCTCGTAGGTCCCCGTCCCGGTTCCGGCCGCGCGCCGGCGCGCCCTCCGGGTGGGCGAGAACCGGCGCAACCCGGGTCCGCCTACCCTGAGGCGGTGACAGACGCAGCGGCGGGCACGGTGCAGCTGGCCGGCACACTGGCGCCGGCCTAGCCGGTGCAGCCGCTCAGCGAGGACGTACCCCGGATCCACCCGCGCCGCCTGCCCGAGCCGACCGGGCGCGAGCTGATGCGCCGTGGGCGCACGATCGCCACGGTGGTGGGCGTGCACTTCACCCCGACCGTGCTCCGACAGCTGCGCCACATCCGCCACGGCCCGTTGCCGGCGGCGCAGCTGGCCCGGCCGCTGCGCAAGAGCTTCCAGGACCTCGGTGGCACGTTCATGAAGTTCGGTCAGATCATCGCGTCGTCGCCCGGCATGTTCGGCGACGACGTGGCCGACGAGTTCCGGGCCTGCCTCGACACCGGCCCGCCCGTGCCGTTCGCCGACGTCCGGCAGCGGGTCGAGGAGGACCTCGGGCTCGCCCTGCGTGACGCGTTCGCCGAGTTCGAACCGCAGCCCATCGGTACGGCCTCCATCGCCGTGGTCCACCGGGCCCGCCTGCTCGACGGGCGCCAGGTCGCGGTCAAGGTGCTGCGGCCCGAGGTGGAGCACGTGGTGGCCACGGACCTCGACTTGATGCAGCCGCTGCTCGAGATCCTGGTGCGCCAGACCGGGGACCAGATGGCCGGGTCGACCCTGCAGATGCTCGACGGCTTCCGCGTGCAGATCGGCGAGGAGCTGGACCTGCGCAACGAGGCGCGGTCCATGCTCCACTTCCGCCGCCTGCAGCACGAGTTCGACCTCGGGCTGATGGCGGTGCCCGAGCCCTTCGTCGAGCTGTCGGGTCGCAACGTGCTCACCATGGAGTACTTCGACGGCGTGCCCATCGACGACCTGGCCCAGGTGGCCGCGCTCGGCATCGACCCGACCCCGCTGGTGCAGGAGATCATGCGGGCCTTCTTCCTCACCACCGTGCGCTGGGCCGCGTTCCACGGCGACGTGCACGCCGGCAACATGCTGCTGCTGCGCGACGGCCGCATCGGCGTCATCGACTGGGGCATCGTGGGCCGGCTGACTCCCGCGGCGCACCGCTTCTTCCTGGCGCTCCTTTCGGGCGCGATGGGCAACGAGGCCGCGTGGCCGATCGTGACCAAGCACGTGACCGACGTCTACGGCCCCGCCATCGGCCTGGCGGTGGGCCTCTCCGACGACGAGCTCAGCGGGTTCTTCCGCTCCATCGTCGAGCCCGCGCTCAACCGGCCGTTCGGGGAGGTGTCGCTGGCGGGGATCCTCCAGACGATTGAGCTCCAGATGGCGAAGGCCCAGGGGATCGAGGCGCACCGGCGCAGCGTGAGGACCGTGGTGCGGCGGCTCCGGCAGCAGCGGCGCCTCCGGCGCCTGGCCGACGAGTCGGGAGGCCTGATGTCGGATTTCGACCGCGGCACCTTCCTGCTGGCCAAACAGCTGATGTACTTCGAGCGCTACGGGCGCATGTTCGTGTCCGAGGTGCCGATCCTCAACGACCGCGCCTTCGTGGCCCGGCTCCTCCAGGGGGTGGACCTGGCCGACCTGGCCGGGTGAGGACCTCGCGGCGGTAGCACGAGACCGGCCGGGGCAGCGGCTTTTGGCGCAGAACTGGAATCTGTTCTAGTTTCCTCCGGGGTCCTGCCGGGCCTTCGACACAGGGAGAACACGAAGACACGTGGCTGACGACGAAGCCGTTCACCGTGGCTGACGACGAGGTCGTCTACCGGGCCGAGCACGTCCTTGAGTACCCGTACGTCCGCTCCGTCGGCCCCTCCGTCGGCGCGTTCCTCACGGGCCTACGCGACGGCAAGGTCGTGGGGACCCGCGGCCGCGGCGGTCGCATCGTGGTCCCGCCGACCGAGTACGACCCCGACACGGGCGAGGAGACCTCCGACGTGGTCGAGGTGGGGCCCGAGGGCACGGTCATGTCGTGGTCGTGGGTGCCGAGCCCGCGGCCCAAGCACCCGCTGCAGACGCCCTTCGCGTGGGTGCTGGTCCGGTTCGACGGCGCCGACACCTCGTTCCTGCACGTGCTCCCCGCTGCCAGCCCCGAAGAGGTGCGCACGGGCATGCGGGTACGACCCGAGTTCGCGCCCGAGGCCGACCGGGTCGGCCACGTGATGGACATCAGCCACTTCGTGGCGGTCGACGCATGACCGCAGAGCCCGGGAAGACGGACGGCGAGACCGCGCCGGCGGAGCGGGGTCCCGTCACGATGATGAACGCCCCGATGCGCCTCGAGTACGAGTTCACCCCGGGCGTGGCGCAGAGCAAGAACCTGCACGGGCTGGAGCAGGGCAAGTTCATCGGCCAGCGGTGTCCGAAGTGCAAGAAGGTCTACACGCCGTCGCGCGGGTCGTGCCCGGTCGACGGGGTGCCGACCGAAGAGGTGGTCGAGCTGCCCAACACCGGGACGGTGACGACCTACTGCGTGGTGAACGTCCCCTTCGCCGGCCAGTCCATAGAGATCCCCTACACCTGCGCGCAGATCCTGCTGGACGGGTCGAACCTGTCGTTCATGGGCTTGATCCAAGAGGTTCCGACCGACCAGGTCCGCATGGGCATGCGGGTCGAGGCGGTCTGGGTGGAGCCCGACCAGCTCGGCCCGACCATGGCATCGGTCAAGTACTTCCGCCCCAACGGGGAGCCGGACGCCGAGTACGAGACCTACAAGGAGTACCTGTGACGACGTTCCCCGATCTGGTGTCGGGTCGACGGCCGGTGGGTGTCGTGTCGTTCGCCCAGTACGACAACGTCCGCCGGGAGTCGGCGCGCAACGAGGTCGAGATGCTGATGCCGGTGGTGGCGGAGGTCTTCGGCTCCATCGGGATCACCAAGGACGACGTCGGGTTCATCTGCTCGGGGTCGACCGACTATCTCATCGGGGGACCGTTCTCCTTCGTCAGCGCGCTCGATGCCGTCGGCGTCTGGCCGCCGCGCGCCGAGTCCCACGTCGAGATGGACGGTGCCTGGGCGCTCTACGAAGCGTGGGTCCTGCTCCAGGAAGGCGAGATCGACGCCGCGCTGGTCTACAGCTTCGGCCGGTCATCCCCGGGAAACCTCTCGGAGATACTGGCCCTGCAGCTCGATCCGTACTACGTGGCCCCGCTCTGGCCCGATCCCACGTCTCTCGCCGCCCTGCAGGCTCAGGCGATGATCGACCGGGGCATGGCGAACGAGGCCGACTTCGCCGCCGTGGCCAGCCGGTCCCGACGCGCCGCGCTCGACAATCCGAAGGCGCAGGTCGCCTACGACCGCACCCCCGAGGAGCTCCTGGCCGAGGACTACGAGGTGGCCCCCCTGCGCCGCCACACCCTGCCTCCCCTCACAGACGGCTGCGCCGCCGTGGTTCTGGCGGCGGGAGACAAGGCGTACGAATGGTGCGAGCGGCCGGCGTTCATCACGGGCATCGACCACCGGATTGAGACGCACTCCCTCGGGGCCCGCGACCTCACGGTCTCGCCGTCCACCAAGCTCGCCGGCGAGCGGGCGGGCGTCGGGACGAAGAAGGTCGACGTGGCCGAGCTCCACGCGCCCTTCGCCCACCAGGAGCTCATCCTCACCGAGGCGCTCGGCCTCGCCGGCGAGGTATCGGTGAACCCGTCGGGAGGCGCGTTGGCGGCCAACCCGATGATGTCGGCGGGCCTGATCCGCATCGGAGAGTCGGCACGGGCGATCTGGTCCGGTCGGGCCGATCGCGCCGTCGCCCACGCCACCTCGGGACCCTGCCTGCAGCAGAACCTGGTGTGCGTGCTGGAGGGAGTGTGATGGCAGATCGCTCCGCGGTCATCGGCGTGGGCCAGACGGTGGCCAAGTCGAAGCGGGAGGACGTCTCGATCGCCGGTCTCGTACGCGAGGCGGCGCTGTCGGCGCTGGAGGACGCGGGCGTCGGGTTCGCCGACATCGACGCCGTCGTGATCGGCAAGGCCCCGGACATGTTCGAGGGCGTCATGATGCCCGAGCTCTACCTGGCGCCGGCCTTGGGCGCGGTGGGCAAGCCGATGTTCCGGGTCCACACCGCGGGCTCGGTGGGCGGCTCGACCGCCATCGTGGCCTCCCACCTGGTCGCATCCGGCCTGCACGATCGCGTGCTCACGGTGGCCTTCGAGAAGCAGAGCGACTCCGACGCCATGTGGGCCCTGTCGGTGCCCCAGCCCTTCTCCGCCCCGCTGCTGGCCGGAGCCGGGGGCTACTTCGCTCCCATCATCCGCGCCTACATGCACCGGTCGGGCGCGCCGCGAGACGTGGGCATGATGGTCGCGGTCAAGGACCGGTTGCACGCATTGAAGAACCCGTACGCGCACCTCCACCTCCCCGACATTTCGCTCAAGACGGTGGAGGAGTCGCCCATGCTGTGGGACCCGCTCCACTATCTCGAATCGTGCCCGTCCTCGGACGGCGCGGCGGCGATGGTCATCGGGTCGGAGCGGGCGGCGGGCGATTCCACGGCGGCGACGGGTCGGCCCCCGGCGTGGATCCACGGCATGGCCATGCGTTCGGAGCCGACCATGTTCGCCGGTCGGGACCAGGTCAATCCGCAGGCCAGCCGCGACTGCGCCGCCGACGTGTACCGCCAGGCGGGCATCACCGACCCACGGCGCGATTTCGACATGGCCGAGGTGTACGTGCCGTTCAGCTGGTACGAGCCGATGTGGCTCGAGAGCCTCGGTTTCTGCGACGAGGGCGACGGCTGGAAGCTGACGCAGCAGGGCGCGACCTCGATGATCGAGGGTGGTGACATCCCCTGGAACGTCTCGGGCGGTGTCCTGTCGTCGAACCCGATCGGCGCCTCCGGCATGCTGCGCTTCCTCGAGACGGCGCTCCAGGTCCGCGGGCTGGCGGGCGAACGCCAGGTGCCCGGCGCCCGGCGCGCCCTCGGCCAGGCCTACGGTGGGGGCTCGCAGTTCTTCGCCATGTGGGTCGTCAGCGCCGACAAACCCTGAGGTGAAGGGTCCGGCCGGTATGCTCGGCCCAGCCGGTCGCCCCGGACGGAACGAGCCATGACCAGGAGGAACGCGTGAAGGTCGTCGTGGACTTCGACGAGTGTGCCAGCAACGCCGTGTGCATGGGCATCGTGCCCGAGGTCTTCGAGGTCCGCGACGACGGCTACCTCTACATCCTCAACGAGCACCCGCCGGAGGAGTTGCGCGAGCGGCTCCGTGAGGCCGTGAACGGCTGCCCGACCGGGGCCATCTCCATAGAGGAAGACTGACGCTCCGGCGGGGGAGACCGACCCGTCGCCGGGTGGGGCCCGCCGCGGACCCATCGCATGCCTGACGCCGACCGACCTCCCCGGGCGCGCTTCGCGCCGTCCCCCACCGGTTACTTCCACGTCGGGAGCGCGCGGGCCGCGCTGTTCAACTGGCTCTTCGTCCGCCGGCACGGAGGGACGTTCGTGCTGCGGATTGAGGACACCGACGAGGAACGGAACCGGCCCGAATGGACGGAAGGGATCCTCTCGGCGCTGGACTGGCTCGGGCTCGCGCCCGACGAGGGTCCGTACTTCCAGTCGGCCCAGGAGGCGGTGCACGACGACGCCATCGAGGCGCTCTGGTCGAACCGGGCGCTCTACGCCTGCGGGTGCACCCGCGAGGACATCGACGCACGGGTCAAGGCGCGCGCGGCGGCAGGTGACCCGAGGCCCGGATACGACGGGCACTGCCGCGATCTGGGATTGCCGCGAGGCGAAGGTCGCGCCCTGCGCTTCCGGACGCCCGACGAGGGCGTGGTCCGCGTCGACGACCTGGTCCGGGGAACGGTGGACTTCCCGCTGCGGGCGCTCGAGGACTTCATCTGCGTGAAGGGCAACGGAAAGGCGCTCTTCGTGCTGGCCAACGCGGTGGACGACCGGACCATGGCGATCTCTCACGTGATCCGCGGCGAAGACCAGCTGCCGACCACGCCGCGGCAGATCCTGCTCTGGGGAGCGCTGAACGCCGCCGAGCTCTCAGAGCTGGCCCTTCCCGCGTACGCCCATCTTCCGCTGTTGGTGAACGAGCAGGGGAAGAAGCTGTCCAAACGTCGAGACCCCGTGGCCGTCGAGATGTACCGGGAGCAGGGCTACCTGCCCGCGGCCTTCTGCAACTACCTGGCGCTACTGGGCTGGAACCCGGGGGAGGAGGAGATCCTCCCGATGGAGTCGGTGGTGGAGCGTTTCCGGCTGGAGGACGTGCAGCGGTCGCCGGCGTTCTTCGACGTGAAGAAGCTCACGCACTTCAACGGCGTGTACATCAGGGATCTCGGGCCCAGCGAGTTCGTCGCGGCGGCGCGCCCGTGGGTCGACCCGGTCGCGGGCAGCTGGTCGCCGGGGGGCTGGCGCGACCCGGACACCGGAGCGCCGGCGACCGAGCCTCCGCCGTGGCCGCCGGAGCGCTTCGACGCCGCCACGTTCGAGGCGGTGGCCGCGGTGACCCAGGAGCGCGTGACGGTCCTGGGCGACATCCCCGAGCTGGTCGACTTCTTGTTCCTCGACGGCGCGCCCGAGGACGAGGACAGCTGGCAGAAGGCGATGGTGGGCGACGAGCTGGCGCCGCAGATCCTGGCCGAGGCCATGACGGCGTACGAGGCCTGCGAGTGGACGGCGGACGCGCTGCACGCCGCAACGCTCGGTGTGGCGGAGAGCGTGGGCCGCAAACTCGGCAAAGCCCAAGCGCCTATCCGTGTCGCCGTCATGGGTAGGACGCGGGGCCTGCCGCTGTTCGACTCGCTGGCCGTGCTGGGGAGGGAGGAGACACAGCGCCGGCTTGCCTCCGCCCTGGACCGGCTCGCCGCCCGCGGCTGATGCTGCTGGGTCCGCTCCGCCTGGCCCTGAAGATCGTGGTGATCGTCCTGCTGGTCATAGTGACCTACTTCGCCGTGACCCTGGTCCAGGTCTGGCTCACGTCGCGGCACTACGACCCCCACCGGGCGAGCGCCATCCTGGTCATGGGAGCGGCGCAGTACGACGGGACGCCGTCACCCGACCTCGCGGCGCGACTGGACGAGGCGTTGAAGCTCTACGAGGCCCACGACGCCGACCTGATCATGCTGACGGGCAGCAAGGAGCCGGGAGACGTCTACACCGAGTCCGAGTCGGGAGCGATGTACCTCGAGCGGGCGGGTGTCCCGTCGTCGGCCATCCTCGAGGTGGGGGGCCACGACAGCTTCCAGAACATCGCTGACGCCGCTCCGGAGCTGCGCGCTCGTGGAGCGACGAGCGTGCTGGTGACGACGGATCCGTTCCACGAGGACCGCTCCATGGCCATCGCTTCGCAGCAGGGGCTCACCCCCTCTCCCACCCCGACGCAGACGTCGCCCATCTCGGGTTGGGCCACGTTCCCCTACTTCTTAAAAGAGGCGGTGGGCGTCGGGCTCGGCCGGATAATCGGCTACAGCCACCTGGAGTGGCTCCACGACGCGTGAGGTGAGGCGGCGCTCCGGCGGCGAATGCGCCGGCGGGTCAGGGGGTCGTGGAGTCGGCGGGCGTGGTCGTGGTGGTCGTCGTTGTGCTCGTCGTGCTCGTGCTGGACGTGGTCGACGTGCTCGTGCTCGTCGTGGTCTCGGTGGGGTGGGAGGCAGGGGGTGCCCGGAACTCGATCTTGACGACCGTTCCGCCTCCCGCCGCATCGGCGATGCTCAGCACGCAGCTGAGATGGCCGGGTGTGCCGCAATAGCCGTCACCGACGATACCTGTGATGATCCGGTACCGCGTGGAGAAGGTGTCCTTCCGGCTCATTCTGAGGACCTTCGCCGCGGTGAGGTCGCAGTGCTGTGTGTCGGTGGCCGGGTTCATGCGGCGCCGGACCGCCGCGGTGCACTGGTCGACGAACCAGGTCTGCCCTTTGACCCGGGGGAGCCCGTGTCCCGAGACGGTGACCCACTCGCCATGGGAGAGGTTCCGGTCCGGTGAGACCTTGACGTAGATGCTGGACGCTCCAGCAGGCGCCGGTGCGGTCAGCAGCCACGTGCCGGAGGCCGCCACCACGAGGGCGGCGGCGATGGCTAGCCACCACCGGTCCACTGCGTCGACCTCCACTTGTTCGGGCCGGGTGTGCCCGACGAACGCATCATTCCACCGGCGATGACTTCATTCAACGCGCCCTTCGAGGTCCCACCGGCCCGATCGGCGCTGCGAAACACTCCCGGAACCCCTCGGCTAATCTGAACGTCCACCCGATCGGGGGTGGTGTAATCGGCAACACGGCTGGTTCTGGTCCAGTTATTGAGGGTTCGAGTCCTTCCCCCCGAGCACCGGCGGCCTACCGCTTCAAGGCGGCGACCTCCGCTCGGCCCCATCGTCTAGAGGCCTAGGACACCACCCTCTCAAGGTGGCGACACGGGTTCGAATCCCGTTGGGGCTGCTTCTAACTCCCAGTTCAGAGGCAGAATCGGAGTAGTTCTCCGAACAGGCAAAGGAGTTGTCCATCATTTTGCGCAACTACCCGGGCACATCATGTCCCACCGGATGGACAAGACGGACACAGGATGACCATGGCGGGTTCGACGCGACAACCCGGCAAGGGCTCCTGGCAACTGCGCGTCCACGCCGGCCGTGACCCGCTGAACGGACTCAAGCGCTATATCGAACGCACGTTCCGAGGCACGAAGCGTGAGGCTTCCAAGGCGCTCGCGGCGCTGATCGTCGAGGCGGAGCGGCTCACACCCGAGGCGGCCAAGAAGGGAACCGTCGAGGACTTGCTCCGAGAATGGCTCGAGCACGCGAGCTCGAGCTTCTCGCCACGCACGGTCAGTACGAGTCGGCAGTACATGGAGACGGCCATCATCCCGGGAATCGGAGCCATCCCCGTGCGCCAAGCTTACGCCCGCCGACCTCGATCGCTTCTATCGCCAGCTTCTCAAACACGGTGCAGGCCACGGCCCGTTCGCCCCGGCGACGATCCGGCGCGTGCACGGGATCGTCCGACGTGCCCTGACCCAAGGGGTCCGTTGGGGATGGATCTCCCACAACCCCGCTGTCGACGCCTCGCCGCCCAGGGTCCCGGTCAAGGAGCTGTCACCTCCGACGCCCGAACAGCTCGTGCGCCTGTTTCGCCTCGCCGAGGAGCGGCATCCGGCGTTGGCAGCATTCATCCTCTTGGCTGCATCGAGTGGGGCCCGTCGCGGCGAGCTCATCGCACTGCGTTGGAGCGACGTCGATCTCGATCGAGCGGTCTTGACCATTGAGCGAGGGATCGTCCTGGCCGACGGCGATCTGATTGAGCAAGGGACGAAGACGCACCAGAGCCGACGGGTGACGCTCGATGCCGACACCGTTGCTGCCCTCGAGGACCACCAGAAGCGGGCCGAGGAGGTCGCACGCTCCGCTGGGACTGGGATCACCATCAAGTCGTTCGTCTTCAGCCACGAGGTGGACGGGTCAACTCCCTGGCGCCCCGACTCGACCTCGAGAGCCTTCCGGATGCTCTGCGCACAGGCAGGCATCAGGGGTGTTCGGCTGCACGACCTCCGCCACTACGTAGCGACCCGCCTGCTGGCGTCGGGCATTGACGTCCGCACGGTGTCGGGGAGACTCGGCCACCGCAACCCGGCGACCACACTGAACGTCTACGCCCACTTCCTACCGGAGGCGGACGAAGAGGCGGCAAGTGCTCTCGCCGGGGTGTTTCGGAAGGCTCGCGAGGCAACCGAGGCCGGGTAAGGGCGGCGGCGCTTCAACTCAGAGCTAACCAGCCGCAAGCAATCCACCTCGTGTCGGACGATCCACCGACAACGCACTGAGCGAGTTGAAGGCTCCAATGGCGATGGTGGCTTCGACACCCTTGCCCCGTACCGGTGATCGGGGATGCCGTCCATGTCTCGTGTGCACGAGCCCTAAACACGCCAACTAAAACGGAGCCGATTCAGGTTCAATTCTTCTTCCGTATGGGGCCGATGCGCACCTCAGGTGAGCATGAAGGTCGTGTTCGCCTCGGCAAGGGAACTCTTCCCTTTTGCCTTTATCTCATGACTCCCGACAGCACCGGCGTTTGCTCCAGTTGGGATGCCACCCGAGCAGCTAAACGTGCCGCCAGTAGACGCGGTAGCCGTGCACAAAGACACCGAGGACGGGCTCGTCAGTCCCGTCTGGTACTTGACCGTTACCTTCTCGCCCGGCTGGTATCCCTCGCCGGTAATGGTCACTTCTGCACCCGGTCCGGCCGACGATGGTGAGGGAGTCAGCTCGGGCACGGCTGTGATCCGCCCGATCGAGTTGTTACCTGGATTGGTGAACCACAAGGCGCCATCAGGGCCAGCGGTGATGTCCAATACACCTTTTGTGTTTATTCCGCCGCCACCAAAGACGCTTACAACCCCATTTGTGGTGATGCGGCCAATGGTCTTCCTCAGAAAGTTGGTGAACCACAGCGCGCCGTCTGGGCCAACTGTGATCCCACGTGGCCCGTCGATGCCAGCGCCGGTGTAGTTGGTCACGACCCCTGAGATCGTAATGCGCCCGATTGAGTTGTTGTAGAAATTCGTGAACCAGAGCGCGCCGTCAGGACCCGACGTGATGTCGTAGGGTTGATCGATGCCGGTGCCGCTGTACTCGGTGATGACGCCTGAGGTGGTGATGCGGCCGATGGCGCCGTTCAATGTGTTGGTGAACCAGAGCGAACCGTCAGGGCCTGAGGTGATCGATTGCGGTGCGATGATGGCGACGCTGCCGGTGCCGGTGGTGTAGTTGGTCACGACTCCCGAGGTGGTGATGCGCCCAATCGAGTCGTTTGCCAGGTTGGTGAACCACAGCGCTCCGTCTGGTCCCGATGTGATCCCCTCCGGTCCGTCGATTCCAGCGCCGGTGTAGTTCGTCACGACCCCCGAGGTGGTTATGCGCCCGATCGAGCGGTTCCCGAAGTTCGTGAACCAGAGTGCGCCGTCAGGCCCGACCGTGATGTCTTGGGGTTCGTCAATGCCGGTGCCGCTGTACTCGGTCAGGACCCCAGAGGTGGTGATGCGCACGATCGAGTTGGTGCCGTTCGTGAACCAGAGCGCCCCGTCTGGGCCCGATGTGATCCCCCCCGGTCCAACGATGCCGGTGCCCATGTAGTTGGTCACCATCCCCGACGTGGTGATGCTCCCGATCGAGGTGCCGAAGTAGTTGGTGAACCAAAGCGCGCCATCGGGCCCGGCCACGATGCCTACGGGGGAGGCGATGCTGGGATCAGTGAAGTTTGTCACGACCCCCGAGGTGCTGATGCGCCCGATCGAGTTGTTCCCGTAGTTGGTGAACCACAACGCCCCATCAGGGCCCGCCGTGATTCCTTCGGGGTCATCGATGCTGGGGTCGCTGTAGTAGTTGGTCACCTTTCCTGCTGTGGTCATGCGGCTGATCGAGTTGAATCCGGGCCCGGTGTTTGTGAACCACAACGCCCCGTCCGGCCCCGACGTGATGCCCACCGGGTCGTCGTCGTCGACGCCCCGGTGGTTGGTCACGACCCCCGAGGTCGTAATGCGCCCGACCGAGCAGTCCCGGCAGCCGTTCGAAGCCTTCCCGAAGTTCGTGAACCAGAGTGCACCGTCGGGGCCAACGACTATGTCGTCCGGGCGAACGATGCTCGAGGAACGGTAGTTGTAGACTATTCCCGAGGTGGTGTCGATGCGCCCGATCGAGTTGCCCTTGTAGTTGGTGAACCAGAGCGCGCCATCAGGACCGGCCGTGATGCCTCTGGGTTCGTCGATGACGGGGCTGGTGTAGTTCTTTACGACTCCCGAGGTGGTGATGCGCCCGATCGAGTTGTTCCCGGAGTTGGTGAACCACAGCGCGCCGTCTGGGCCCGATGCGATCCCGTATGGTTTGTCGATGTCGGTGCCGGTGTAGTTGGTCACGACCCCCGAGGTGGTGATGCGGCCGATTGAGTTGTTCGAGGAGTTGGTGAACCAGAGCGCGCCATCTGGCCCGGCCGCGATTCCTTGCGGGTGATCAATGCCGAGACCGAAGTTGGTGATGACGCCGCCGTGATTGGCAGCAGGTGCAGTGGTCCCCGACGCGTGCGGAGCGACGAAGAGGAGTGGCACCACGAGAAGAATGGGAACAGCGAGTACGGCCAACGACCTGGTGTGGCGCATTTGGTCCCCCTTTGGACAGCACTCCCCGCTAGCTCACCATGGTAGTGATCTCGGTTCGCCCTTTCGACTGATCGCTGACCAAGGCTGACGGTGACGTCCCCCCATCGAGGGATGAAACGTAGGCGATGGCCGTTCAGTGTCTGAGTGGCTTGAACACGCGGCTTCGGGCTTCTCGCCCAAGACCGTCGAGACTACGCGAATGTACATCGAGGACACGATCATCCTCTGCCTTGGGGCCTAGCCCGTCACGAAGCTCACGCCCTCGGATCTCGATCGGCTCTACCGCCAGTTCGTCGAGGTCGGTCGTTCACGCGGTCCGTACGCCCCGGCCGCCATCCGACGAGTTCACGGCATCATCCGGAGCGCACTGGCTCAGGGAGTCCGTTGGGGCCGGATCACGCACAATCCGGCTCACCGGGGTGCCGATGAAAGAACTCAGTCTCAGGGCCGGCGGTTTGAATGACGAAGGGAGAGCTCTGCGGGCTCTCCGAACCCGAGGTCTCAGCCGCCGTCCGTGTCGCCCACCACCAAGCCATGGCCGACGCCCTCGGCTATCTCGAGCGCCGCGCTCTGTGCCCGCGCCGGGGACCGATGGGCGTCCTGCACCGGGTGCCTCGAGGCGGTCACCGCACCAGCGCTCCCGTCGCACCCCTGAACCCGCACTCGCCGGCCGCCCGGTCGGGTTGGGAACTCCGGGCTAGAACTGTTAGACCAAGCTGCTCTTCTCGGCGGGAGGTTTGATCGTGCGACGTTGGCGACTCGGGGTCCTCGCCCCGCTGGCGGGTTCTCTGGTGACGGTCCTCGGGCTCTGTGCCTTGGCGCCCACGTCGGCAGGTGCAGGCACACCCTCGGCCGTTCCCGCTAGCACGCCCACTCAGGTGCAGGCGGGCCCCCAGATGGTGGCGGGCGTGGCCGACGAGGGCGCCGTCAACAACGCCAGCAGGATCACAGGGGCCGTGGCCCTCCGACCACGGGACCCAGCAGCGCTGACCTCGTTCATCAGCGCCGTGACGACCGCCTCGTCACCTCAGTTCCACCAGTATCTGGCGGCCGGGGCGTTCGCCGCTCGCTTCGGACCGACGGAGGCCAGCACCTCGGCAGTTCGGGCGGTCTTGCAGCACGACGGCCTCACGGTGGGCTCGGTGTCGAGTGACGGCCTCATGCTGCCGTTCTCGGGCACGGCCGCGCAGGTGGAGTCCGCCTTTCGCACGGGGCTCCACACCTTCCGGCTGGCCGACGGCACGAGCGGGACCGAGACAACCTCGGCCGTCGACGTCCCGGCGTCCATCGCGTCGTCTGTACAGGCGGTAGTGGGCTTGAACAACCTCGTAACCGCTCGCCCGATGGGCCTGCTGCACACGCCGAGCGCGCTGGCCGGCTCCCGCCCAGCAGCGCAGACCGCCCACACCGACTCGTCCTCGGGTCCTCAGCCGTGCGCGGCGGCCACCTCGGCCGCCAACTCGTTGGGAGGCCTCACCGACGACCAGATCGCCCACGCCTACGGGGCGGACGGCCTGTACAACGCCGGCGACCTCGGCGCCGGACAGAGCATCGGCGTCTTCGAGCTCGAGCCGTTCCTCATGTCGGACCTGTCCACGTTTGACACCTGCTACTACGGCGCCACCCAGGCGGCCCAGATGCTGAAGCGCGTCAATGTCGTCCCGATCGATGGCGGCCAGACGACCGGTCCGGGATCGGGCGAAGCCATCTTGGACGTCGACGACATCTCGGGCATTGCGCCGGGCGCCACCATCGACGTGTACGAGGGACCCGACAACACGAACCTGGGCACCCTCGACACCTACGCCGCCATGGTGGAGCAGGACAAGGACCAGGTGATGACATCGAGCTGGGGCTGGTGCGAGCAAACGCAGCAGGAGCTTGACCCGGGCTTCCAACAGGTGGAGAACCTGCTCTTCGAGCAGGGGGCCGCCCAGGGCCAGTCGATGCTCAACGCCACCGGCGACAACGGCAGCGACGGCTGTGAGGACGGGTTCCCGACCACGCCCTCGCCGGGGCAGGACCCGATCTCGGTCGGCGACCCGGCCAGCCAGCCCTACGTCCTGGCGGTGGGCGGCACGACCATCGACGACGCCACACAGCCCCCTACCGAGACCTCTTGGAACGACGGGACGACGTGGGGTTCGGGCAACGGCGGAATCTCTGAGTCCTGGACGATGCCGGCGTGGCAGGCCGAATCCACCGTGCCGGGCGTCGTGCGGCCGGGAGGTGCGGACTACACGGCGGCCAACAGCGTGCAGAGCGAGTACGGGTACCCAAGCGGCTTCTGTGACAGCGAGGTTGCCGGAACCACACCCCACACGCCGTGCCGATTGACACCGGACGTATCAGCCGACGCCGACGAGTTCACAGGGGCAGTGACGTCGTACAGCAATCAACTGTACGGGGGTTGGAGCACGACGGGCGGCACCTCGTCCGCCTCGCCCATCTGGGCCGCCTTGCTGGCCCTGGTGAACGACTCGCCCACCTGCGCCGCCAACCCGGTGACTGCCGACGGCGTCGGCTTCGTGCTGCCGCTCTTGTACGCCGTGGCTTCCAATCCCACGACGTACGCCGAGTCGTACAACGACATCACCGTGGGCAACAACGACGTCTTCGGATTGGACGACGGAAAGGTCTTCCCCACCACCGCCGGCTTCGACCTCGCTACCGGACTGGGCTCCCCCGAGCTCACCGGCCCGGGAGGGAGCGTCGGCCTGGCCAGCGATCTGTGCCGCCTGGCGGCCGCGCCACGGCGGCCGGTTGTCGACAGCATGAGCCCGTCCTCGCTGGGATCGAGCGGCGGCAGCGTGACAATCGACGGCAGTGGATTCTCCAAGGGGTCGGTGACGGTCACTGGCATCTCTGTGGGCGCGGGCAAGGCGACCGAGACCACCGTCGACAGCCCGACGCGTCTTACGGCAACCTTCCCACCGGCGGCCAATGCTCTGCCGCCCCAGTCGCCCCAGGACATGGCGGGCGCGGCCAATGTGGTGGTGATCCTGAGCGACGGCGCGTCAAGCCCGCCGACGGCAGCGTCCACCATCGAGTACGTGGCCCAGTCAGGCGGGACCACACTGCCCGACATCAGCGGGCTCAGCCCCACCGGCGGATCGGAGGTGTCGCCGGCACCGGTCACCATCTTCGGGTCGGGTTTCACCGGCGCCAGCGCCGTGCGATTCGGGGGCACGGCGGCGAGCAGCTTCACCGTGCTGAGTGACTCGGAGATCAGGGTCACGCCGCCCCCCTTCGGCAGCGAGACCTGCGCGCCATCACTGACGGGGCAGAGCCCGACTACCGACGTCTGCCAGGTGGAGGTGCAGGTGCAGACGTCGTCGGGGTCGAGTGCTCTGGCTCAGATCCTGCCGCCCTACGAAGGGACGACGCTGCCCACGAGCGGCGGAGGTGAGATCGAGGTGCCGCCCAACTGTGGCTGCGAGATCGCCCCAGCCCTCACCGAGTACGACTACTCTCCTGACCCCAAGATCACATCGATCTCCACCTCGAGCGGACCGGCCGCCTACGCCGACGAGTTCGGCGGCAGCACGCTGACGCTGACGGGCGCCGGCTTCGACCCCCTCACCGTCTCGTGGGTGAACACGGGTCCGGCGTCCAAGGCCGACTCGCAGAGTTTCGATGTCCTCTACGAGAGCGGGACCGAGATTCAGGTCGGCGCGCCGGCCCTGGTGCCCGAGGGCGGCACGCCCAGCGTGGGGCCGATGAACCTCCCGGTGAGCGTGGTCAACATCACCGGGACCTCGAACGCGGTGGACGCCACGTACGCCGGGGTGCCCGCCGTCTCCGGAGTGCTCACGTCGCCGGGCGGACAGGACGGCGCCCCCGACACCGGAGGCACGCCGATCGCCATCACGGGCCATGGCTTCGACCAAGCGACCGGTCCCGTGCTGTTCGTGGGCGGACCCTCGCCGTTCCCCGGCCAGCCGCCCTCCTCCTATGGCGCGCAGTACACGTACAGCGTGAACAGCAACAGCTCCATCACCACGCAGACGGTGGAGCAGGAACCGGCCACCGTCGACGTGCAGGTGTGCTCGGTGACCGGATGCTCACTCAACCCTCCCGAGGACCAGTTCGTCATCTACGCACCGGGCAATCCGCTGGTGAAGTCGGTCACGCCCTCTTCGGGTCCGGCGGCGGGCGGCACAGCCGTCACCATCGACGGCACGAACCTGGGCTGCGTCACCTCGGTGACCTTCGGCACGGTGAAGGCGACCACCTTCGCCAACGCGCCCGGCCCGCTGGCCTGCGGCTCGACGGACCAGGTGGATGCGACCGCACCGCCCGGTGTGGCCGGCCGGACGGTGACGGTCAGGGTCACCACCGAGGAGTCCGACTTCACCGGCTCTGGCCCGAGCAAGAGCACGGCCACGTTCACCTACAAGGCGGGCTGACCCCTCCCTGGCCGTGTCCAAGCCACGCGGCTGGCTCGGGTCGCTCGTGTCCGCTCCCGTGTTCGGTCAGGCTGGGAGGTTTCGATGATCAGAAGTGGCGGAAACTCAGTGATCGCCCCCAATGCCGAAGAACAATCAGAGCGAGACCAGGCCCGTTCGGCGCAGCTCCGGTCGGGAACTTGCCCATCCAACTGCCCAACAATGGAGCCACGTTTGGATCTAGTTGAGAAGAGGGGCTGGACGAAGACACCGCCCTAAGCAGAGGTAACAGTACGGATCAGAATCCAGTGGACGAAGCGACCCGCTCTCCTCTGGGGCGTTTCGTACTTCGCGTCACAGTCTCCAGCGTGCGCAGAGGTCGGCTATTGCCAAGACGAATCGAACTGTTTATCCTCGTGGAGTTCTGGAATGGTACGTCGTGGACCATCACGCCGAATACAAATCCAGGGGTCGACAGCACCCTCTTCGCCGTGTCTTGCCCAGGCAAGGAAGCCTGTGATGGAGCCGGTCACTACTCGAACGCCTACACCCTCGCCGAGTCCGGACGCCGACGAATCACGACCAGCCACAAAACAATAGTGGGTTTCCAATACGGATGATCATGCGTCCCAATGGGGAACCAAAACTCGGAGGCGAGCACCTTCCAATCGCTCCAGGGTGATGCATCAGGCAGCGACACGTGGTGTTCGATTCCAGTGACCCGCCACGCGTAGCGTCCGCAGATCTCCTTTGAACCGCCATGCCTGATTCGCTAGTTCGCCAATTGCTGAGAGGTTCCAGGAGCTTTTCGAGAGCTGTGCGGTCCACTGCGGGGTCCGCGCCTCTTGTTCGATGCTGTGATGGACCGGGCTTTCCACTCGCCAAGGCCGCGCAAAGAGGGTCGCAATCCGGGGCTCATCCGGGAGATAATCACGGCAAAGACGCGGTTTCCGGTCTCTGGCGAAGCAGACGGTTGGGAATGCAGCGAAGAGCCCGGTTTGCTTGCTTGTCGTTGCCTTTTCAGAGCAATGATCTTTGGGACCTTCATGTGACATGAAACGTACCTCGCTGGAACCTCAGTCAGCTCCCTCAGAGCGCACATATGTTCCGGCCTGTCGTGGCATTCTGCTCAGCTTGATCAAGTCAGGCGAGCCAGTCGGCCCGTCCGTAATGGTGCCGGCTCAGCCTCTCCCTTCATCGCAAAGAAACACATCGCTGGGAAACCCGCGTCCCTTCGAACGAATTGACCGCTATCACGTTACGTTGGTTTGGCGGACAACAATTGTATACCCACTCTGTTTCCCGAAGACTGGGGGGTTACGAAGCTATGTCCATGCCGGTGTGCTCCCGAATACTTCACATTGACGTCGGTACTGCTGCAGCAGGATTCGGCACTCTTACTATAGCGATTGCAGCGGGTTCCCTAACCGCCTTTGTGCTGCTGATGACGCTTGGTGATCACACTCATATTGGCGGGACAAGAAGAGCAGCGCAACCGTTAATTTTGTTGCCTGCAGTGTTCGTAATGGGGTTGCTGAGCGCGTTTATGTTCGAGATCACGTCCTCCAATCAGAACTGCTCGGTTGCAGTCGTTGAGCTGGCCTGGGCGAGCGTTCCTTTTGCACTCGCGACAACATCCATGATTCTCGCCTTGTCATGGATCGTTCTCTTCTATCGTCACTATGACGATGGTGTTCTAACCGCCATTCGCATTGCCTTCATCGTGACGTTGCTCATCGTTGGTTTGTTCGTGAATGGTCTGCTGTATGTTGCCGCCAGAGCGGTCAATGGGCCTCAATATCCGCATCGCATACTCGAAGACGGCCATTCTTTATACCTTCTCGGTCCTTCAGTCCTGGTTGTCGGTTACCTGCTCAGCTACGGAGCATGGCGAAAGGTAACGAGCCATGAGGATAAATCCTACGAACTCAAGCCAGGGATATTCGTCGTTCTCAGCGTGGCAATGCTGTTGATCGCACTTGTTGGCGCCGCTGAGTTCTTCGTAGCCCTCCATCGGTGGAGCACCCCCGTCACGTGGGGGGAGGATTGGGCATGGACGCGGCGAATGCCACTTGGGATCCTCCTTGCCTTTGAGACGTTTCTCCTGCCGCGCACCTGGAAGAAACAGACAATGGAACTGGCTGCTGTGGCTGCCGCAGATGTGGCGGTCAGCGCGCACATTCAAGCAGAAGCTCATGCTGCCGCCGCTATTAGTGCGGCGCAAGCAGGCGAGCTTGCTGTGGCGGCCGGTCATTCGTCAGCGGCAGCTGAGCAGGCCAGGCAGGCGCGGATGGCAGCTAATGCAGCGGCGGGCCTTGATCGAGACGACTCGGACCCGGGTACCGCGACTTGAATTGAGTACCCGCGGTGGAAACTTTCGTTCGCTGTAACCGAGTTAAATGGCTACTCACTCGGACCGGTAAAGATGTTGGCAGCGTCCTTTCCTCCATGGCACCGGAGGCCGAGTTCGTCAACAGTGCATCCGATTGGCGAGCGGTTGTTATGGCGCGGATGATCGCGCTGCGCTGCGCTGTAGCGGGCGGCAGGACGAGGCGCTGCGCGTCTTCTGCGAGCTGCGTTCGATCCTGCGAACGAGCTCGGGATCGAGCCCGGTCACGACGTGACCCGGTTGGCGCCTGCTCAGGCCGGTTGCGAGCGAGGAGCCTCAGGGGGCGTCTCTTCGACGAACGTTGCCAAAAGGAGCCGCGCGTCGTCGGTGAAGACCCAGCCGCGATCGTTGCTGCGGAGCACGTATGCGCCCGAGTCCTTGGCCTGAGCCCATGTGCCAAGCCCGAGAGCCTGACCAAGCTCTTGGCGAAGCCATCCCTCAACCAGAGGGTCCTTGGCACGGGTTCCGTGCGACTTGGCGAACGAGTTCATCGCCGACTCGGAGATAGCGACGCAGGCAGGATCGACGGTGGCGGCCATCTCCTCCAGGCGAAGCGCGGGACCCCGCGTGACGAGCGGGCGTGAGCCTTTCACATTCCGCCTCCCCTTAAAGCGCGAGCGGACACCGCCGCGCACCTGCGAAGGGGTGCGCTCGAAGTGAAGCGTCCGATAGCCCGTCACCATCAGGGCGTCGGGACTCAGCCAAATGGTGAACCCGTCACGAGAGAGATAGTGGCCCCCGTCGTCGAGTCGCTCGTAATCGCCTTGCCGCAGGGCGTACTCGGCGAATTGGCGGATCTCCTCGATCGCAACTTCCGGGGTGACCTGGTGGTGACCCGTGAACTCTGTCTGGCACCTCGTGGCGACCTTGAGTGAGGAAGGGTCGAAGTGCTCTGGGTCGAGGTCAGGGAGTGCAATGGCTTCCTCGGTGCCGAAGTGGGGACCGACCTCTTCGCCAATGAGATCGAAGTCCTCGTCGACCGTGATGGTCGGGCGCTTGCCCCTATTCGACACGTAGGCGCGGCCGGGCCGGGTCTTCGATTCGGGACGAGCCACTGCGTGCTCTGGTATGCCGCAGTGTTCAGCGCCGAGGGGAACCGGTCGCCGACAGCCCCGATTGCCGGACACCTCTTCGCAGGGAAACGTCGGCACAGTGCCTTGGAACACCGCCTTACCCACGTGGACAATCCTATCGACCAGGCGTCGAGGCGATCCTGGAGCCCCGCCTGACTTCGGCCGCTGAACACCGCGCTCGCATTAAGGGATCAGCTCGCTCGTCGCCATCTGGATGGTCCGCCGGTTGCCCGACTGAGATCCTTCGGCTGGGGCAACGGTGGCAAACCGTGGCGCCGGCAATTTCGCGGCCTCGGATACTTCAGCTTCTCGGCCGATGCTGTGAGCTGGCTCGATGAAGTCAAACCGAGCGGTCGAGCTTCGAACGATTCAGACACCGATCTGGACCGACGTTCTCATGAGCCAAAACAGCCATAAGTGACGCTGAAGGTCGTTGCGATAGTCCGCGAGCCGAGCGGGGTGCTTATCGCAATCACGGCAGGGAGATCGTGAGGGGGTGGCGGATGCCCTGCTTCAATGTTGCGGAACTGAGCGAGGCTCTTCGGACCGATGGGCTTGCGACAGGCCGGTGGGAAATCCCGTACGAGCGTGACCGTGAGTTGCTGCCCAGGTCCGATGGTGAGCGGCGGCACGAGAGCAGGTGGATGACCCTGGAGCACGTTCATGACGTTCGCCCCTCTGTAGACGCCACCGACGTGGACTTTGCTCCCGTCGGGCAGCGACTCAGTCCTTCCTTGAGGTAACCCCAACCCGATGATCGTCCACGAACGCAGGGATTGGTTCTCGACGGTGTTGGCGTAGACCGCCTGCGAGGAACCATCTGAGCTCGTTCCCCCTGTTCCTCCGCTGCCGACTCCGAACTTCGGCATCAGCACGCCGGCTTGCACGAGCGCCCCGAAAACGACGCCGATAAAGAGAACCACCACCGCAATATGCCGCCATCTCACTCGGTCTCGAACCACTTGCTTACCACCTCCGCCTTCACTGTTTGATTCATTGTGTCAATACATTGACACAGAACCGTGAGCCGTGGCAAGATCTGATTTCATGAATTGGAGCTACGTCGTCACCAACGGACTCTGGGCAGCATTTCCCGTCATCCTGGCCGTCCTTGCCGTCCGTCCCGTCTCCTCACGCGAGATGCGAAGGTTCTGCGGGCGCTACAGCGTCGAGTGCACTGCGGAAACCTCAAGCACCTTGGCCCGCTCCATCCGACGTGGCCGAGCGGGGCGTCTCGGGGGCGCTGCCATCGGTCTGAGCCTCTCCCCGGTCCTCAGCGGCCTGGGCGTGAGCATCCCCAACGAGGGTCTTCTCTACGGGTTGATCGGGTACCTGGTCGGCGCCTTCGTGGCCGCGCTTATCCCCGGCCTGCCAAGAACAGAACCCCGACGTGCATCGCTCGTTCCCCGGCGCCCAAGTGACTACCTCTCGCGCCTCGGCCTCTTGGCGCCGAGCATTGCGCTCGGTGCAAGTGCGCTGGCGGTGATCGTGTACAACCTCGAGCCTCACCAAGCGAATGTCACCTCGAATGGCGCCCCGGTTGGACTTCTCATGACCGCCGTCGCCGCCGCAGGCACTCTTCTCGGGGTTCGAGTCGTCGTCGGCCGAGCCCAGCCGATGACAACGGCGGACCTCGTGGCGGCGGACGACGCCATGCGCACCCAGGCGATCCATACCCTGGCCGGCGCGGGGATCGCCGTGGCCCTCTTCGGAACGGCCGCCTCCCTCTTCGGGATGGGTGTCACCGCGTCGGCGCAAGGGCTCCAGGTCATCGGCGTCCTCGGAGGGGTCGCGGCCCTCGTCGGCAGCTTTGTGGCCTGGGGGCTGCGCGGGGCGGCGTGGCGGGTTCCCCGCGCGACGACCCTGTGATCGTCACCGTCGATCCGCGTTCGCCCGTTCCCCCGTTCGAACAGCTCCGCCTCGCCATTCGGCGCCTCGTGGCCACAGGCGCACTCCCCCTTGGCAGCCGTTTGCCGACGGTCCGTCAGTTGGCGGCCGATCTAGCTCTGGCTCCGGGCACCGTCGGACGAGCCTTCCGAGAGCTCGAGAACGAAGGGGTCCTCGAAACCCGCGGTCGCCACGGCACTCACGTGAAGAGCGCTCCGCGGGTACTTGACCCCGACCAAGTAGACCGAGCCATCCGAGAGGCGGCAACCACCTATGCCGCCGTCGCAGCCGAGCTCGCCATCGATCGCGATACGGCGATCGAGCACGTCCGCCAAGCTTTTGCGCAACTGTGAGACGAGCCGGACGAGGGCCGTTCCCCAGGCCCTCACCCTTACGTGACCGAGACCGAGACGTGCGTTATCACTATCAATTCGCCACCCGCCTCGCACCGTCTCCGGCGAGATCGTCCAACCGAATTACTCAATACTCGTTGCAACACATGGCGCGCCGGGATACCCTCTAAAGAGTTTGGCGAGAGCGGCAGAAACGATTGACTGGCGGGAACTAGGTGGCGGAAATGCATTGCCGGAGTCTTTCAAGCTGGTGGACGCAGTCGTTCTTGGATCGGTCCCGTGGTTGACGCTCGCCCTTCGACCCGGGGGAAGAAGCATCTCTTTGCTGTTGCAACCATGGCGAGTGCGCTAATCGTGGGTGAATTCCTCATGATCGCCGTCGTCAAGTTCTCTGAATGGCTCGTGACTCCTCTCCTGTTCGCATGGCTCCTATCGACCGTTGTGGTAACGATTGGGGGCTACTTGATCTTTGGCCTGCCCATTCTCAGGGTCTACGGAGATACATCTAAGAGCAATACGACGCAGCCAGACTTCCGCGGCGTTTGGGCTGAACGGATCCTCAGAAACGGCAGCCACCTCGCCTACGTCGGTGGAAGCATCGTCGGTGGAGCACCGGGCGTCGCTTGGTATTACGGATCACGCGGGGATAGTCGCGCCAGTCACCGGACAATCGGCGCTGCCGCAATAATGGCGGCCTTCTGGTGCGCAGTGTACCTTGGTCTTTTGACTTGGATCTTCGGTTGATGAACTCAGATCTTTACTGCGGTAACGGTTGCGGCCTCACCGAAATAATGGGGCAGTTCTTGACGAGCGATTCGGACCTTCTCAACGAATGAGCGAAGTTATTCAACGGAAAGGTGCTGGATCTTGATCATTGATAAGCAAATCGAGTCTCATCCCAAGCGCTACAAGACGGCGCTCTATGTAGACTTTGACAACGTTTTCTCTGGCCTAATGGAGCTAGATCATCGAGCCGCTATTGATTTCGCAGAGGCACCGGGAGACTGGTTGCAGCGGCTAGGCGAGCTCGACCAACACAAAGGAATCATTAGAGACTTTCTCGTCAGGCGGTGTTATCTTAATCCCCAAGGTTCTTGCATCAACAAGAAGGATCCGGAGAAACGTATCTATTTCTCAACGTTCCGACCCTTCTTAACACGAGCAGGATTTGCCGTTATTGATTGTCCAGCGCTAACCGCTCAGAATAAGAACGCCTCAGATATTCGTATAGTAATCGATATCTTAGATGCACTTCAGCATCGAACCGTGTTTGATGAGTTCATCTTGCTTTCAAGTGATGCTGACTTCACGCCCGTATTGCAGCGGGTTCGTGAACACGACCGAAGGACGATGATCGTTTGCAGCAGTCAGATCGCCAGGGCTTACGAGCGGATCGCCGATTCATTCTTGGAAGAACAAGCTTTGATCAATCTCATCGCAGATCCGAAAGAAGCGGAATTAGCTACGGAATCCCTTGCTGAAGAGCCGTCGTCCGAAGACGGTCTCGTCACCGATTCCAGTCACGAGTCCGGAACAACTGGCGTATTAGACGATCGTCCATTGGCTGAATTGAGAGAAAAGGCTCTCGACATCCTTCTGGAACGGGTTGCCGCGTCGAGCACGGCGGTGCCACTGGGGGACGTTGCGAATCGGATACTCCAGCAGCTTGGCGCAGTTGTCAAGGTCTCGAAATGGTTTGGAGCAGGGACTATGACCGCAGCACTTCGGGTGTCTGAAACATCCCATCTACGTTGGACAACGCATTACGTCTGGGACCCTGCATTCCAATCGCCACCTCGCGCTCAGGCTTTGGAAGGCCAGCCCGGAGTCCTACCTCCTTCGGTCGAGAGAGTGGCCCGTGTAACAGGGATGCCAAGGCTGACTCGAGAAGAGTTTGGAGCAGTCTTTGAAGGACTTGCCTCGTTTTTGTGGGAATATGAATTCGACTTCACGCAAATGACAGCGAAAGTCAGGGATTACATTGAGGGGCTGGATTTGCATGTGGGAAGAAATGCCATTGGGTTTGTCGCTCGTGGCGCTATGTATGGCGGGGTGCGATTAGATTCAAGTCCGGCGCCCGATAGTGCTACAATCACCAAAGCATTTTTGAAGAACGTGATGAATCAAGCCGCATCACGCCAGCTTGACCTGGATGCCGTAGAGAAGGAGGAACTGAAGTCTTGGATTATTGGCTAAACGTGCGGAAATACGTATTGGGTTCTTCACCTTCTAAGCTAAGTTCCTCTGATTTAGCTGCCGGCACATTCGTTTCTCCTATGAGAACGCTCTTAGACTTAGGCCACGGCAGCAATAATTGGTCGAGTACCACGAGGCCATGCGGAACCATCCCGCGGAGATCGCCCTCAGGGATGCCGATGGCGGGAACTTGGGTCCACGGGCTCTTAGGAATCTGAGGGTCGGTCAAAGGTCAGATCTGAACTCCTTGCCAAGCGGCCGCACCAGTTGCCCAAACCTTGCCCAACTACTCGAGTAGCGCTGGCCAAAGCGGATGGACATGTGGAGGCCTTCTGCTTGTCGGGCTCGATGCCTCGGAGAAGTGAGAACTCGTGGAACCTGAGGGTCTACGCGACGACGTCCCGCCGAGTGGTGGAGCAGTGATTCTCGGTCTGACGTGATCGTAGGCGCATGGAACCCTCCGTTCCGTGATCGACTTCATCCCCAAAAGACGCAGGTGGGATCCTTGCCTATCTCGTCAAGGATGACACCGATGGGCTGGTTGGGGTCAAGATCGAAGTACATCGTCCACTTGCCGTAGCGGTCGCCGAAGTAGAGCGTCCACGTGCCGTCGCCCTCGTAGCGGATCTGTGCGATCGGCATCTTGGTCCACTCACCGGGCGCGCCCTTCCAAACGGGTCGGCACTCATGGATGGAGACGGACTTGCCCCGGGCGCTTACCTCGAGGCGTACCTCGTCGGCCAACTTGGCCGGGACGCGTTCGCGGCACCACCGTTTAACCTTCTCGACATCGAGCTCGGGGAGGACGACGGCCATCCCGAAAGGCTAACGATCTCAGCCAGCCAGAGGCCTCGTTTCGATAGCATCGTCTGCGGCATCGGCGGTTGTCCCGGAAGCATCACGTCCTTGTTGTGGTGCCCTTACGGCACCTCGGATTTCAGGGTAAGGAATCCCTGACGAGGACTCCGGCGGATGAGGTCGGATCCAGAGGAGATGCGCTTGCTGTGATGACCGACGGACCCGGGATCAACGGGATTGAGGTTCGCGCCAACTGTGAGGCCCTTGACCTGCTTGTCGAGACAGAGCTTCAGACTGGCGTGATCGTCTCGAGGAGTGAACAGTCAGGATTCCTGGTATAGAAACCACGCCGGAAGCTCCGAACGACGTGAATCCGCACGCGGCACGCTTTATCGCTTGATCGAATTGTTGGCAGCCTCGTTTGGGACCGTTGAAGATGGGAGCGGTGCCAAGGCCAGGATCTGGTCCTTACAGCGGACTTGGGCCGTCCGAGGGAGTGGTCATCAGCGGCTACGGATCTATGTCCGCCGCATCCCGGTGGCTACGATCGCAGCAGGCTCGTCACGTCGGCGACCCTTGACCACCTCCAAGGAGCCCGGTGAGAATCCCCAAAGCCCTCCTGGCCGCAGGCGGAATGACGCTCCTCATGGTTCCGATGCAGGTGTTGGCCGGATCCGGTCAGGCGGACGGGGCAGTACCTGGGGTCGTCCGTATCTCCCCCGGCGTCACCCACATACCTCCGGCCGGCCCGGCCGCTACGACTTCGGGTCCACCCACGACGGCGGAGTGCGAGGCCCAGTACCAGGTGGCCTGCTATGAGCCGTTCCAGATTCAGGATGCCTACAACCTGGCCCCCTTGTTCTCCAAGGGGGTGGACGGCAAGGGTCAGACGATCATCATCGTGGATTCGTACGGCTCACCGACCATCGGGCATGACCTTGCGGTGTTCGACCAGGCGTTCGACCTGCCTGCTCCCCCGTCGCTCACCGTGATCCAACCCGCCGGACCGGTACCTCCGTACGTGGCGAACGGCAATCGGGAGGGATGGGCAGGGGAGACCACACTCGATGTGGAGTACTCCCACGTCATGGCTCCGGATGCCAACATCCTGCTGGTCGAAACTCCAACGTCGGAGAACGAGGGTACCAGCGGCTTTCCCAAGATCGAGACCGCCGAAAAGTACGTCATCGATCACCACCTGGGAGGGGTCATCAGCCAGAGCTTCAGCGCCACGGAGGAATCGTTCCCGACGGCGCAATCTCTCCTGGCCCTGCGAGGTGCCTACATCGATGCCGCCCAAAAAGGTGTGACGGTGTTGGCGGCGTCGGGTGACAGTGGTGCAGCCGATGTCGGGCCGGACGAGTCGACGTACTACCTCCACCCCGTGACTTCGTGGCCCGACAGCGATCCCCTCGTGACCGGTGTCGGAGGCACGCGGCTGCACTTGAATGATGCCGGCACCAAGACGGCGCCCGACGGCGTATGGAACGACACCTACAACGTACCGACGAATGAGTACATCGAGGGGAATGCCGGTCCGAATCCGTTGGCCGGTGGCGGAGGCCAGTCAATAATCTTCAGCCGGCCGGCCTTCCAGGACGGTGTGGCCTCGGTGGTGGGCAACCAACGAGGCGTCCCAGACATCTCCATGAGCGCCGCCTGCAATGGAGCCGTGGATGTCTACCAGGGATTCCCAGGCCAGGTCGGTTGGTTCCCCACGTGCGGTACGAGCGAGGCCACTCCATTGTTCGCGGGCGTGGTGGCCCTGGCCGATCAGGTGGCCGGACATCCCATCGGTGACATCAATCCGTCGCTCTACGCCATGTCGGCCGAGAGTGCACCAGGCATCGTCGACATCAGTTCGGGCAACAACACCGTCAGCTTCACTCAGGGAGGCAAGCTGCACACGGTCGTCGGCTTTCCTGCGACGAAGGGCTATGACCTGGCTTCGGGCGTCGGAACGGTGAACGCTGCTTTGTTCGTGCCCGAATTGGCGGCTGCTGCCAGCTGACCAAAAGCGCGCGGGGGCCAGTCAAGGCTGGGGTCTGGACTGCAGTCCTCATCCCGGAGCGCTTCGCACGGAAGACCGTGTTTGCGCGACGGCGGACTCCGGTGCACCATCCGGCCCGACGCTTGACGGGCCCGTCCCGAGGGACCAATGTCTCCGGCGGTAGTTGTCATTGTCTGGTCGGACCGACGAAGGATGGAGCGCATGAGGCGATTCCTGATACCTCTGACGGCTGGAGCCGTCTTGAGCTTGATGCTGGTGGGCGTGGCCGCCTCGGCCGTCGCGGCCACCCCGACCAGACCGAATCCCGGCGGCCTGCCGATGATCCGTGACGGGCAACACGGAATCACCAACCAGCCCTTGCCGACCTACAGCCTCAACTGGTCCGGCTACGCGGTGACGCCTCCCACGAGCAGCTCGAAATTCACGTCGGTCTCGAGCACCTTCGTGCAGCCGTCGGTCAAGTGCCCGGGCGGCATCGGCGGGGAGGGGCTCGGGACCTCGGAGTGGGTGGGCTTAGACGGGTTCGACAATCAGACGGTAGAGCAGGATGGCACGGATGCCTTCTGTGGCGGGAGCGGCCACACGGTGCCCATGTACCAGGCATGGTACGAGATGTATCCAGCGAATTCCATCAATGTGTTCGACGTGAACGCAGGCGACAGCATCTCCGCGTCGGTGGCGTACAAGGCGGGCAAGTTCACTCTGACCATTGCCGACACGACGGCGAACACGTCCTACACGAAGTCGGCGGCCTGCGGCACCTGCGAGCGAACGTCGGCCGAGTGGATCAACGAGCGATACGCCGACTGCAACAAGGGTGAGACCAGCTGCTGGCTGGTCGCGTTGGCAAACTTCGGCACGACCACGATGACGGACAACATGGCCAGTGTCGGTGCTGTGCCCCTGCCGATCTCCGCCTTCCCGTTCGGGAGCTCGTACGCCATTGACATGGTGTACAACCTGAACGGGAAGGAGTCGCCCGGTCGTTTGGGCTTCGAGTCGCTCGACAACACCACCGCGGTGACAAAGGCGGACACCTTCAACGTGGTGTGGCAGCGGAGCGGAGGCGTCACGCCGATCAAGTTGTGAGCAGCCGAGTGGCCTCGTAATCGGCGAGCCGACGCGAGATTGCGTTGGTTCCCGGTCTGTCGGTGCCGAGAATGCCGTCCGGTGTTCTCATGATCTCTCGTTGACGACCGCGAGACCCTCCGCTGCCTGCCGTGTTATTCCCTGGATTGTTCGCACGGTTGTGTTGATGTCCTCGATATCGAACTGACTCAGGAGCTCGGTGGTCGGGCGGATCACAAACTCCTGGAGGCTTCGATAGAGGCTCTCTCCTTCGTCGGTGAAGTCGACCTCGCTCTCACCACGAATCAGCCCTTCGGCCTCGAGTCGGACGAGCAGCTTGCTGGTGGAATCTGCGTCGAGGTTCCGTGAGCGAGCGAGGTCGTCGGTCAATGTCCGACGAGAGAGCCCTGGACCACCGGTGGCGATCAGCTTGAGGGCGTACCAGGTCTCGGGGACGATCTGGCGCTGCGCCAGGTGCCTGCGTAAGACCTCGGTGAGGGTGCGCTCGGCAAAGGCAAGTGTCTGGCCGAACTGGGCGTAGGACTCCGGCGTTGTCATTTCTCGATTCCTCTCGTACGATGGACAGGTACCTGACTACCTTAACAACTAGACAGGGGCCTGTCTATCCTTGGAACCGAACTTTCCGGCACGCCCGTTGATCGGCCTCTTGTTGCGACTGCTCTACCAGGAGTACGCCAAGGACATCGATGCGGCACTTCGAGAAGCCGGCTTCGACGACATCCGTCCCGCGCATTCAAATGTGTTCCCATTCGTTCCACCCGAGGGCATCAGCATTTCCGGACTTGCTGAGCTCGCCCGAGTGCGCAAGCAGACGATGGCCGAAGCAGTCGAGCAGCTCGAACGCATGGGTTACGTCGAGCGACGACCAAACCCTCTCGACCGCCGCTCGAGGTTGGTTTTCCTGACCGAGCGCGGCGCCTCCGTCAAGCCGGTCACGCACGAGACCGCTGAAAGGGTCGAACGACAGTGGACGGAGCTGACCAGTCCAGAGGAGTTGGAGGCTCTGCGTGCCTCGCTTCTGCACTTGCTGACGGAGCTGCGAACCCAATAACAGGCGTGGCGACAGGCCCCGCCGACGACGTCGCCCGCTTTCGACTCAAACATCATGCTTGCGTCCGTCACGGATTGTCCATCCAATCGCCGAACTTCTGAGGCGCATTTAGCGGTCTACGTGAATAGACGCGTGGGCTGCTTTAGCAATCTGAGTTGGCAAAACGGCATTCGCTAACTGCCCGGTGGACACAACCACGCGCTCCTTTCAAGAGCGACGACGGCGTCGAATCCCGTTGGACCCGCTACAAATAGCAACATCAGATCCGGGGTCTGAGCCTCAACGAAGCACAGCGTGATTCAGGCTGCCGTCACCCTGTCAACGAAGTCGGCGCACATTTTGGGATCCAATGCCGGACAGCCGGCTCTCGTAGGGCGTGATCACTGCTCGTGACCGAGCGATCTCGAGCGTAAGAGGACGGGTTTTTTTGGCGGCGCGTTCCCGAGCTGTCAGGCCCGCTCCAGGCAGGCCGCCGTGCCTGATCGCGTCACGCCGGATTTCGGCGCTTGGTTCCGTGGACGAGGTGTCAAATGAACGGCATGAAGATAATACGTGAATTCTCTGTTTCGCTGAGGCAAGATTGCGATTGCACAGCAGTACGACCATGGAGGTGCACAAAATGGCAATTGACACGTCCGCTGGTGCCGAACCCCTTGGAGGAGCCGACGTCCGTCCGGCGGTCGCTCAGCTGGTCGCTGATCCCGCACCGCTCGGCTTGGCGGCCTTCGCCATGACGACCTTCGCGCTCAGCATTGCCAACACGAACGTCTGGGGTGCGGGTGCCTTCGCCGCCCTCGGTCTCGCCCTCGTCTACGGCGGCCTGGCCCAGCTGCTCGCCGGCATGTGGGAGTTCGCTCGCAAGAACACCTTCGGCGCGCTTGCCTTCACCTCCTACGGTGCGTTCTGGATCACCTACTACGTGCTGGTCAAGTTCGTGGTGCCGGGAGTTCCGCTCAGGAGCATCCCGGTGATGCTCGGGGTCTTCACCCTCGGCTGGACGATCTTCACCGCTTACATGACCATCGCCTCGTTCCGGGTGTCCGGCGCGGTTGCCCTGGTCTTCGTCCTCCTCACGATCACCTTCATCCTTCTCACCATCGCCAACTTCCATACCCCCGACACCGGGGTGACCAAATGGGCCGGTTGGTTCGGCGTCGCCACGGCCGCCGCGGCCTGGTATGCATCCTTTGCCGGAGTGACGAACGAGACGTTCAAAAAGACCATCATCCCGGTCATACCCTTGGCCCCGAAGCCGCGCTGAGCGGAGGTTCAGCCTGAGGAGACGTCGGGGGAACCAGCCACGTCGAGGAAAGGAAGATCATGAGCGACCCGGTCCAGTCATCGGGCGGCGGCGAGGCCCTCTCCGCCCTCCTGCACGAGACGCGGCGGTTCCCCCCGCCTCCCGAATTCGCCGCCCAGGCCAACGCCCAACCCGGCATTTACCAGGAGGCGGCCGAGGACCCGGTGGCGTGGTGGGCGGCCCAGGCCGAGCGGATTACCTGGAACACACCCTTCGATCAGGTGCTGGAGTGGGACCTTCCGTTCGCGAAGTGGTTCGTGGGAGGAAAGCTCAACGCCTCGGTGAACTGTGTGGACCGCCACGTGGCGGCCGGACGGGGTGACAAGGTCGCCTATCACTGGGTGGGCGAGCCGGATGGTGAGACCCGGACCATCACCTATGGCGAGCTACAGGCCATGGTTTGCCAGGCCGCCAACGCCCTGGTCGAGATCGGGGTGAAGACAGGCGACCGTGTCGCCATCTACATGCCGATGATCCCCGAGACGGTGGTGGCGATGTTGGCCTGCGCCCGGCTCGGCGCGGCCCACTCGGTCATATTCGGCGGGTTCTCGGCCGAGGCCCTGGCCGGGCGCATCCTCGACGCCGACGCTCGAGTGGTCATCACCGCCGATGGCGGCTACCGCCGGGGCGCGGCGGCCGCCTTGAAGGTCAACGTCGACGATGCCCTGCGCCAGTGCCCCGACGTCCGTAGCGTGCTGGTCGTCCGGCGCACGGGACAGGACGTGGCTTGGGAGGAGGGTCGTGACCACTGGTGGCACGACCTCGTCGAGCCCCAGCCGACCACCCACGATCCCGAGTTCTTCGACTCCGAGCAGCCGCTCTACATCATGTACACGAGCGGCACCACGGCGAAGCCCAAAGGCATCCTCCACACCACCGGCGGCTACCTGGTCCACTGCGCGACCACTCACCACTACATCTTCGACATCAAGCCCGAGACCGACATCTTCTGGACGGCGGCCGACGTCGGATGGGTGACCGGCCACAGTTACATCGTCTACGGACCCTTGGCCAATGGCACCACCTCGATCCTCTACGAGGGGACCCCCGATGCCGGAGGCCGGGACCGATGGTGGCGGATCGTGGAGGACTACAAGGTCTCCATCCTCTACACCGCACCGACGACCATCCGGACTCTCATGAAGTGGGGTGAGGAGTACCCCGCCGGGCACGACCTCTCGAGCCTGCGCCTGCTTGGCTCGGTGGGTGAGCCCATCAACCCCGAGGCCTGGATGTGGTACCGCAAGAACGTGGGCCGCGAGCGGTGCCCGATCGTCGACACCTGGTGGCAGACAGAAACGGGGGGCATTCTCATCACCCCGTTGCCTGGCATCACCGCAACCAAGCCCGGGGCGGCGATGACCCCGTTCCCTGGGATCTCGGCCGACGTGATCGACAACGACGGCACCCCTGTCGGCAACGATGAAGGTGGATACCTCGTCATCACCGCGCCGTGGCCCGGGATGCTGCGGGGTATCTGGGGTGACCCCGAGCGTTACAAGGAGACGTACTGGTCGCGCTTTCCGGGGCGGTACTTCGCCGGCGACGGGGCCAAAAAGGACGAGGACGGCGACCTGTGGCTTCTGGGTCGGGTCGACGACGTCATGAACATCTCCGGCCACCGGATCTCGACCACCGAGATCGAGCATGCCCTCGTGGGCGACTCGCGGGTAGCCGAGGCGGCCGTGGTCGGCGCCTCGGACGCCACCACGGGTCAGGCCATCGTCGCCTTCGTGACCATCAAGGGCGACACGGTGCAGACTCCCGAGGAAGGGGAGGTCCTGGTCGAAGAGCTCCGGGCGACGGTGGCGCGGACCATCGGGCCTATCGCCAAGCCTCGCCAGATCCTGCTCACTCCTGAGCTGCCCAAGACCCGTAGCGGCAAGATCATGCGCCGCCTTTTGCGCGACGTGGCCGAGAATCGCGAGTTGGGCGACGTGACCACCCTGTTGGACCCGACCGTCGTCAACATGATCGACGAGAAGATGAAGGCGGGCGCCGGCGCCGACGACGAGACCTGATCGCGCAACGGGCGGCCATGGTCGGTGCCGTGACCGCACGAGCAACGTCATGGTCGGCGCTGCCCTCCGTTCGCCAGCACGGTGGGTACCCGCTGCCGTAATTGTCTGTCCCACCAGCGATACCCTCTTCCGGGTTGCTCGGTCCGGACGGAGAACCTGGGGGAGATGGCGATGCGGCGCTGGGGAAAATCGGGTGCACGGAGAAGACTGCTGGCAGCCGGCGGGTCTTTCGCCGTACTTGGGAGCACGGTGGCGTTGAGCTTCGCAGCGCCGTCGGGTGCCACCACGCCACCGACCCCCGTCACCGAGGCGAGCACAAGCGCACGGGGCGTTACGGTAAACGCTATCAACGTGGTCTTTCCGATCATCTCGTTCACCAGTATCGAGGGAGAGTTCGAAATCAAGTCGGACGCCGAGTACGGCGAGCAGACGAAAGCGATCCACCTCTTCGTGAACCAGATCAACGATGCCGGGGGAATACACGGCCGGAAGATCAACCCGATGATCGTGAGCTTCGACCCGACCAACGTGAACGAGGAGCAAGCGCTGTGCGAGCAGTGGACCGAGGGCAACCCGCCCGTCTTCGCCGTCGTAGACGGGCTCGGCACATACGAAGGGACCAATCAGCTCTGCGTCACCCGGCAAGGTCATACGCCGATGCTCTCGCAGTGGACGACGACCACCAACTGGACGGACCTCGGTTCTCCTTACTTATGGTGGACGGGGGCGGATGACGCACCCATCCTCGCGGCTACCGTGCGCTGGGGCCTCAGCTCGGGTCGCCTCGGTCACGGCAAGAAGGTCGGTGTCGTGGTTTCGGACCTGGCCAGCGACCAAGGCGCACTCGACTCCTACCTCCTGCCGGACCTGAGGAAGATCGGTGTGGTCCCTCAGGTGGTCACCGTCACGGCGGACGTCGGTGAGACCGCCTCCACCGACTCGACCGCGACGCTTGCGGTCGAACGGCTGAAGGCGTCGGGGGTCCAATCGGTGATTCCCCTGTTGCCCGAGAACGCCTTCACCCCATACATCGGCGCCGAGACTTCGCAGGACTACTTCCCCAAGCTCCTCCTCAGCGATTACCAGTCCGAAATTGAGGTTGCGCTCGGACTGATCCCTGTCCCCTACGAGAAGGCGCTCAACAACCAGGAGGGTGTCACGGCAGAGACACTCGGTGGCATCGACCTTCCGAGACCTGAGTCACAGGGGGGCTATGACCCGGGAGTACGGAGCTGTTGGGACGTATGGCACAAGGCTTACCCGCAGAAACCCAAGGGCAACATCAACGATGACATCGAAGAGCAAGGACCGGTCCAGGGCTGGTGTCAAGAGATCCGCCTCTTCGCCCAGGCGGCGACCATGGCCGGGAAGAACCTCAATCGGCGGACTTTCGTCGAGGCAATGTCACGCGTCACCAACTTCCCGGGCGGTTACTCACCAGTTCTGACCTACGGCCCGGACAAGTTCTATGGTCCAACTGCGTACCGGGTGGTGGAGGTCCATGACAATCACCCACCGACGACCCTCTGCAAGCACGGCCCGGTTGGATCACCAGCCGCAGGCGTCTGTTGGGTCGTCGAGCAGAACTGGACGCCGCTGCCTGATGCGGGATGAAAAGGCCCGCAGCCGGATCGGGTCGACGACGGCACTGCTCACCGGTCCTCATATGGCCCGGAGCAACAAAATGCGGGCGGTGCAAGGCTCGGACAGCGGCCACTCCTGGCCCGCCTCCATGAGCGCCGCGCCCCGTCGTCGCTCTCCGTCGGTCCCGGTCGGATCGGGGCCGGCCGCGAGATCGACCGGGGTGACCTCGTAGGTCCGCTCGGGGTCGAGCCCACGAGGGCGCAACGGGCCCGCATCGTTCGTGCGCTTCCTCAGTTGGTAGGCGAAGATGATCGCCCGCCGGCCGTCTGTGGACACGTAGCTGAGGGCGGCGCGCTCATCTGGCGCGACCAGCCGCCACAGGTCGCCCTGTTGGACGAGCGGCCGGAACTCTCGGTACAGCGTCACGGCGCGGCGGCAGACGGCCAGTTCGTCGTCGGTCATGCCGGCAAAATCGATGTCGAAGCCGAACCGCGCGCTCATTGCTACGGCACACCCGAAAGCCACCGGCCGGTCTCCTTCCCGGGTCACGTGCGCGCCGACCACGTTCGCCGGCAGGAAGTGCGACGCGGCCCACTGCATCCGCACCCGGTCGACGGGATCGGTGTTGTCCGAGAGCCAGACCTCGTGGAACCAGCGCAGCGACCCGAGGTCGACCCGACCGCCGCCCGAGGCGCACAGCATGAGCGTCTGCTCCGGATGGCGCTCGGCGACGGTCTCCATCAGGCGCCAGGTGCTCCGGGCATGGTCGACCCAGTAGTTGGCCTGCCGGTCGGTGGCCAGCGTGGGGGACCCGGGGTCGGTCAGGGGTCTGTTGGCGTCCCACTTGAGGTAGCTGATGCCCGGGTTCTCGGCCAGGACGCGGTCGACCACATCGCAGACGAATTCGCGGACATCTGGTTGGAGGACATCGAGGACGAGCTGGTGGCGCCATCGGCGTGGGCGACGCGCCGGTTGGCCCACCACCCAGTCCGGATGCTCCTCGTGGAGGGTCGAGTCGGGATTCACCATCTCTGGTTCCACCCACAGACCGAACCGGACGCCACGAGCGTCCGCGCGCGCCATGAGGGGACCGAGGCCGCCGGGCAGCTTGGCCTCGTCGACCTCCCAGTCACCCAGCCCGGCGGTGTCGTCGTCACGGGGATGGCTCCGGCCGAACCAGCCGTCGTCGAGCAGGAAGAGCTCCGCACCCAAGTCTGCCGTTTGGTCGATGAGCCCGAGGAGCCGGTCGGTGTCGAACGTGAAAGAGGTGGCCTCCCAGTTGTTCACCACGATCGGCCGCAGTGTGTCGCCGTCGCGCACGGCGTGGGCGCGGACCCAGCGGTGGAAGCGCCGTGAGAGGGGGCCCATACCTTCGGTCGACCACATCCAGATCTGCTCGGGGGTGGCGAAGGTGGCATCCGGGTCGAGCACGTACTCGGCCGACGCCGGATTGTGTCCGCACCAGACCCGAAGCGCCGGCGTCGTCGTCCGCTCGAAGGCGAAGCGAGTGTTGCCAACCCAGGCCAGCGCGCCGGCGAGGACGGCACCGCACGACTCCTCTGGCAAACCGTCAGGGCCGAGCAAGAAGAAGGGACAGGACCGCAGGTGAGGCTGCACACCGCCGCGCGACTCCACCACCTTGGTCCCCGGGGTCAGGGCCTCGGTGGTCGTGGTCCACTCGGCGGCCCAGTCACCCCCGCCGAAGTGGGTCAGGTACGGCGCGGGGGTGGCGAGCAGAGGTGAGGCCGCGGCGACCTCGTGGAGGGTGACCACCCCGCGCTGCCGGTTGGTGATGCTCGCCCACTGGCGCAGCACGCCGTGGTCCTCAGCGCAGAACGACAGCGTGACCTCCAGCGGGCAGTCGCGGTCGACGAGGAGGATGTCGGTCCGAGAGCCGACCAGCCGGACGTCCTCCACCTTCGGCCGGGTGGTCGTGGTCCCGTCGCTGTGCGTGACGCGCAACGCGGGCGCCCGGGTCGGCTCCTCGTCGTAGGCGGGATAGGCCAGGGGGTAGAGCGCCGGCGGGATCCTGTCGGGCAGCCCCCGCATGTGAGCGTCGATCCCGGGCCCGAACCCCGCCTGGTGTAGCCGACCATGGTCGTCGACGATGAATCCGTAGCCGGCGCCCCCGGACGACACGACGATGGTGCTCACCCACCCACCATGGCAGAGCCCCGGGGCTGCACCAAGCGCATGCGGGCAGCAACGCCCCAACGATGCGAGGTGCCGCTTTCCATCCGCCTTGCCTCAATGGCCATTCAGGCCCCGACGGCGTTGAGGGCACGCAGACTCTCTCAGGAGTGACCCGATCGTCGGGACGATGCGCTCTGGCGCTAGCGAGTACTCGGTTCCACTCCTCGCGTGTCACCCGGTTGCCGATGGTTTGCGCCGTCGGACGATTCGACGAAGTGACCCCGGCCGTCCCTGGCTTCGGCCAGTCGTGTGACCACGAGCTCCTCGGCCGCAGCCAGCGGAGTGATGCCTCGCGCTCCGGGCGCGCTCGAGCACCATGGTCGTTGTGCTTCCAATCTGCTCGACGGCCTTCAAGGAGCGCGTCTGATCATATCCATGGGCTTCTTCGGCAATGTTGATGATGCCACCCGCGTTGGCCAGAAAGTCAGGGATGTAAAGAATGCCAGCTGCGGCGAGTGAGTCCGCTACCTGATCGCTCGCGAGCTGATTGTTTGCCGCACCGACGATGATCTCACAGTGAAGATCAGGCACTGCATCTTCGGTGAGCAGCCCACCTAACGCACACGGGCACAGGATGTCAGCAGCTCGCGCCGGGAGCATCGGACGGGTCGATGAGACGGGCGGCACCGGTGCGCACGGCAATCTCGGCCTTCTCGTGACTCACGTCGGCGGCAATGACGACGGCCTGCCGCTGAACGAGGAGCCGAATGACCTCCCTTCCCACCTTGCCGGCGCCCACGACACATACCGTCTTTCCCTCGAGGTCATCACCCCACCGGTGGGTGGCCGCCGTCTCCATCGCAACCACCACACCGAGAGCGGTCGCCGAACTGGGATCGCCAGAGCCGCCGCGCGACGTGGTCGTGCCCCCCACGAAAGGCGTCGTCTCCCGTATCAGATCCATGTCCTCCTGGGTCGTCCCGACATCCTCTGCGGTGATGTAGCGCCCGTCGAGGCGGTTGACGGCAGCAGCAAAGTCGCGCAGAAGATCTGGCGTCTTCACGAGGTTCGGATCCCCGATGATGACCGCCTTGCCACCCCCTTGTGCCAGTCCGGCCAGAGCCGCCTTCTCCGTCATGGCTCTCGAGAGACGAAGGACATCGTCGAGCGCGACCGCCTCGTCCTCATAGGGATAGAACCGGGCCCCGCCCAGGGAGGGACCCAGGAGGGTGGAATGGACGGCGATGATGGCTCGAAGACCGCTCGTCGCACGTCGAGTGATGACGATGTCCTCGTGCTCGGATCCGGACAGACCCTCCAGCATCTCGGCTGATTCGGTCTCGCTCAGGCCATTCACGATCGAATTCTATGGGCGATCGAAGCCGATCAGCCCCTGGGTGGCTCCTCAGGCACGAGGTTCGGCGACAGCGACGTTTTTGCGATTATTCAGAGACGAATAGTGGGTTTTGCGAGACCGGGTGACGGCAGCGACTCGTGCGAGCCTGCGCAGTGCCTTCGAGGATCAGGATGCCGGCGAATGGTCGGCCGACCCACCTGCTCCCGAGCGAGCAGACTGTGGCCGTGGACGAAGCGTCCGTCGATCCCGATCCGATGACCCAACTGTCCCACTGGCTCCAGGTGGCGCGGACAGCCGGCGAGCCCATGCCCGAGGCGATGGCGGTGGCCACGGCCACGACCGACGGGCGCCCGTCCTCCAGAATGGTGCTGCTCCGAGGCCTCGACCACCGAGGTCTCGTCTTCTACACGGACCGGGAAAGCGCCAAGGGCAGCGAGTTGAGGGCGAATCCGTTTGCCGCTGCCCTCTTCCATTGGTACCTGCCGCTACACCGACAGGTCCGGGTGACCGGAGCGGTGGAGGTGGTCGGTGACGATCAGTCGGACGCCTACTGGCGGTCGCGGCCGCCAGGAGCTCGTCGTAGCGCCGTGGCCAGCCACCAGAGCCAGGTGGTCGTGAATCGAGCGGTGCTCGAAGAGCGGGTGGCCGAGCTGGCCGAAGCGTTCCCCGGGGAAACGGGGCCACCACGCCCTCCTCGATGGGGCGGTTTCCGGATCCGCCCCGAGGTCGTCGAATTGTGGGAAGAGGGAGCGGACCGCCTGCACGATCGGCTCCGCTATCAGGCGCAGTCCGGAAACTGGCGGATGGAGCGGTTGTCACCCTGACGATCTCTTGACAGCGAGGGTGGCGGACCCGCAGGTATGCGCTCGGGGGGCGTCCCTTCTCGCAGGCCGACGAATCAGTGGTGAGTCGGTTCGCTGAACCGAACCAGTCCATATCGCCGCCGGTAGAACCAATAGCCCACGAGGCCGGCGACCATGGGGAGCCAGTACTCGGCTAACCGGTAGGCCAGAGTGGCCAGAACGGCGCTGCGGCCGTTCACTCCGGCAAGGACGAGCAGCCCGCTGAGGCTTGCTTCCACGATGCCCAAGCCGCCGGGGGTGGCCGGGATCAACGCGATCACGCCGGCTGCCGAGTACGCAAGCAGGACGAGCCAGGGGTGGGGTTGACTCCCGGTCGCTCGTATTGCTGCGAGCAGGCAGAGAAAGTCGAAACCCAGGCGTCCCACTACGAGAAGAAAGATCTGCCTCCATTCCTTTCCCAACGCGCCCCGTATCTGGTCGCGCTGGGTCAGCAGACGATCGTCGAGCCCTTTCAAGGGCGCGTGGTGACGGCGGACCTTGTTCCAAATCCGTTGGGCGCCCCTCCCGACGAGCCGGAGCGGTCGTTCGGTTTCGAGGAGGGTGATTCCGAGCCCTACGTATACGATGAACCCCGCGACACCGATGAGCGCCGTGTTTACGAGGGCGTGGTTCACGTGCGATCCTCCCAGCACGGCGGGAAGTGTCAGAATTGGAAGCATCAACAGACCGCCCACACCGAGGAGTGACGATGCCGTCAAGCCGCCAGCGGCCGCGTCCGGATTGATACCGGCCGTCTCGAGCATCTGGAACTGCACCGCAGCTCCCGCCGCGGAACCGCCGGGCAGCACATTGGTCACCATGTTCCCGGTCAGCCCTGCCGCCACGACGGCGAACCAGCCTTTTGTCCTCAGGACAATGCGCTGGATTCCGAAGTTGCAGACGAAGCTCGCCGCCTCGGCGACCAGCGCCGCGACCAACCACACCGCACTCAGGTTCGCCAGCCTCGGCCACGCCCCGAACACCGCCGTCAGGCTCGGCAGCACCACATAGAGGGCGACTCCGGTCACCACCAGGGCCACGATGCGCCCGACCACGCGCTTGGCCGCGTGGTGTTCCGTCTGGTTGCCGCCCGTCGCCTCGGGTCCCTGCGTTCCGTCGCTTCGGGTCTTGGGCTCCCGGTTCAAAGGTATTCCCTCCGACGCATCCACATGAGGGTGAACCAACCGACGATCGGAGGGAGGTACGCCGTGAATGTCCGCTGCACGAAGACGGCGGCCGTCGCCTGGTCCTTCGAGATCCCCGCAGCGGTGAGGGCCAGGATGAGGCCCGCCTCTGCGACCCCCATGCCGCCTCCGACCGGCGAGGCCGAGGCCAGTACGCCGGCCATCGTCGCGGCGATCACCAGCGCGGCCACGGAGAGCTGGGTCCCAAAGGCGTGCAATGCCGCCCCGAGGCCGAGGATGACGAGGAGTTGCGCCGCGATCTGGCCCCCGAAGAGCTGGACGATCTTGATCGGCTGTGTGGCCAACGCCTTGAAGTTCTCGACGATCGTGGCCAACTTGGGTCTGAGCTTCTCTTCGACGTGCTGACGCCAACGCGGAACGGCGAATATGGCCGTCAGGACCAGACCGAAGACGATCACGATGACGAGCAGTCCGTAGAGGATTTTGGCGTGGCTCCCCTGGTGCAGGCTGTGGCCGAAGTGAAAGGAGCTCCAGGCGATCGGGAGCGCAATCAGGAAGAGAACCAGCTTTATCAGGAGGCTCGACAGGCTCACCAGCGCGCCGGAAGTGACGGCGGTGGTCGTGTCGAATCCCTGCTGTTGGTAGAACCTCACCTGCGTGGCCAGAACGGCTGCGTTCCCGCCGGCGAGTGTCGTGAACGAGTTCGCGAGTTCCAAACCCACGACCCGGCCCATTGGGAGTGCACCTGGAACGCTGCCCCGGTTCGAAGTCGCGCCGCCGAGGTACGCGGTCGCGCAGAGGATCGCGGTGGCAACGACCCAACCCCACTGGGCGCTCTTGATGGTGCTGATCGAATGCGAAGCGTTGATCAGGACGAGGATCAGCGCCCAGCCTCCGACCAGGGATCCCAACGCGACCAGGACCTGGTTCCAGCTCAAGCGCCTCGGCTCGACGAGCTCGGGAACCTCCATGCCGGCCTGCTGCCCCGTGCTCGACCGGAGTTCGTCGAGCAACTGCTTCTTCCCTTTCAACGCGACGGTGATGGCCGGGTCCAGACCGGCTCGACGGAGATGGCTCATCGCCCCTGGCAACAGGGCGGACGGAACGACCCGGACGACCGATTGCGCCGCGCGTTCGGGGCCGCCCACGAGGGCCGCCGAAGCCATGGCGCCCGCGAGGTCCTGGTCCAAGAGGAAGTCCGTGGCATTCGAAATCCCGCTGCGGAAGTCCACCAGGGTCACCGTGCCGTGCTGAACGTCTCCGAGAAGAGTGTGCGGGCTGATGGCTCCGTGGGAGATCCGGGCCGACCTGAGGTCGAGCAATTGGGCGAAGAGGTCGTCGAGGACCTGATCGGAGACCGAGTCCGGGCCGAGCTCGTCGAAGGGAGTCCCCGACACGCCACGCGCGATCAAGACAGCGTCGTGGCTCGGTCCGATCTCGGAGGCACTGATCACTTGAGGCACCCGCGCGCCCGACCGCGCTGCGAGCTGCGTGACCGAGGACTCGTGCTCGACCTGTTGGATCCGGGTCAGGCTGATGGCCGGTCCCGAGTTCCGATACATGATGACCCGGTACACCTTGCCGAGGAACTGGGCGTCCGCAGCGTCCCGGCCGTAGAACGACACGACCAAGGACTCCGCTGCGCTCGTGACGACGAGGTAGTGGGCTGCGCCCCAGGTCTGATACCTGGTCGGCTGCGCCGAAATCGCATCGATCCCGACCGTCGCCAGCGCCACTCGCAGTTCCTCACCCGAGGGCAAGCCGAGTGGCGAGCCCCAGCCGAGGTGGATGCCGGCGGTCACGCCCCAACCGATCGCCATGCTGCCGAGAACGTTGGCCGGAAGGCCATGGCCTGCCACGACGGTCGCGAGCACGGTGAGAAACACGATGAGCTCAATGAGGCGCTGAACGGTCCTCGACAAATACGGGAGGCCTGCGGTGGCGACGCTGAGCGCCAGAGCCACGTGCAAGACGGGGAAGCTCAACACGTAGCCGTAGAACTCGATGCTGCGGGGTCGGCCGCCGCTCGCCCCGAGAGCGAGGACGAGAATCCCGCTGACGACGAGTGTCCCGGCGGCCGAGGCTGCGAGGTCCCGCACCACCATCCAGCGCTTGGCCAGGCTGGCTGTCACGAGGAGGAGCGCGATCGTTCCGAACGATCCGCCGATCCAAAAGAGTGTCACCAGCCAGCGGATCCCGTAGGGAGGGGGGCTCAGCACGTGGGTGATCACGTCTTCGGGGTGCGAGTTGGATCGCAGGACCAGTACCGCACAGAGCACCGCCAAGGAGGCGAGGATCAGCCGAACGCCGTCGGACCCCCGCCGACGCCGCTGGCCGTCGCCGATGGGGGCGAAGAAGACGGCCCGCCCCACGGCGCGGGCTGACTCCGTCGTCGAGGGGGAGTCCGTCCGAGCGGGGAACTTTGTGGCCACTGCCGCCTCGCGTAGTGCCAAGAGCCGCCGACGTCAATCGCGGCCGCTCGGGGAGTTGCCGGCGTATGGTCAGGCGTCAGGTCGGGTCCGCCCGGAATGCCCGGAGCATCCCGGTCATCGGTTCCCCTACCTCCGTGCGCGCCACGACAGCATCATCGGGGCCCGCCAGCCGCACTCTCGCACGACGAGCGATCTTCCGGGAAGCCGCAGAGGTCGGACCAGCCACGCACTGGGAGTGGAAGGATTGGAGTCATGCCAGATTCCCGCGTCAAGTTGGCCGCCGACTTCTTTCAGAAGGTCTTTGGAGGCGATGTTTCAGCCGCCTCCGATCTTCTCGATCCCCAGGTCGTGGACGTCGTACCTGGAACACGCGCGCCCTCAGGCGTCTTTCGAGGAGCTCGAGCTGTCACGGAGCACCTTGCAAGCTTTCTCCGATTGACAGAGGACCCGATCGACGTCCTCGAATGGGAGGATTGGATGGCCGGGGTCGACAACGTCGCAGGGCTTGCGAGGATTCACCTACAACGCCAAGGCCAACAGCACGATTTCCGTGTCATTTTTCTCGTCTCGGTGACCGGAGAGAACGGGCTGCTTCGGATCTCGAGGATTGAATCCTTCTACAGTGATCAAGCGGCATTCAATCGCTTCTTCTCGGTCGAGTCGTAGCGGCGTCGACGAGGGGAACTGGAGTCCAGGGGAGGGGCAATGCCCCCGCCTGCGGCCGGGACTACCAACCGGTGCCGGCGATGATCGGACCGTTCAGCTTCGTGCCCGCCATCGATCCGTCGTTGGGTGCATCGCCATACGTGTGGACGGAGCCATCAGCCGCCGCCACCCAATAGCCGCCACCATCGGAGGTCGAGAAGACAGCGCTGGCGGGATCGAGGCCCCCGAACTGCCCGCTCGGGCTCCCGTAGTTGTGGGCGTCGCCATAGGCGTAGACGGTGCCGTTGGCAACGAGGATCCAATAGCCCCGGCCGTCAGGCGTCCGCACGGCCGAGGTCACCGGAGAGCCTACGTTGCCCGGAGCGCCGAAATAGGGGGCATCACCGAAGGTGTACACGTCCCCGGTCTGAGTGACGACCCAATACCCGTACCCGGAGGCGTCGGGCATGACCGCGACGGCCGCACCCGCACACCCACCGACGCTGTAACACGATCCGGCGAACTTCGCGTCGCCGAAGGCGAAGACCCCTCCGTCCGACGCCACCATGAAATACCCGCCGGAGTCGGCAGACGGCACCATGCCGACGATCGGCGCGTTGAGGGAATTCGGCAAGCCGGAACCGGCAGGATGAAGACCGAGTCCAGGAATGGAGCCGTAGAAGCCGGCGTCGCCGAAGGCGAAGACCCCCCCGTCCGAAGCGTCGAGCCAATAGCCGTAACGATCGGACGTCGGCACGATACCCACGACGGGACGTTGCAAGCGAAGACTCCCCGTCGAGCCATAGAACCCGGCGTTCCCGAACGTGAAGATCCCCCCGTCCGAACCGACCAACCAATAGCCGTGCGGAACGTAAGTGAACTTGTCGCTCGGAGCAGGCGAGCTCGTTCCGCCGATCGTCGTCACCCTGACGTCCACTGTTCCAGCGGTGCCACGCGGCGAGGTGGCGCTGATGACGTTGGTCTCGGCGTTGAGCGAAGCCGACGCCGCAGGAGTGTCGCCAAAGTAGACCGCCGTCGGCCAATAGCCCAGGTCGTTGCCCGAGATCGTGACGCTCGTGCCGCCGTTGGTCGGTCCCTTATTGGGGTTGACCGAGGTGATCGACGGTTGTGGTGGCGAGCCGTAGTGGATCGCGAATGAGTTATTGGACTGAATGCTGTCGGGATAGGCGTCGATGTCTCCGGCAGAGTCGGTCATGTAGGCCGACGTCAGGGAAGCATTGCTCAAATCTTGACCACCCAATGCGAGGTCCGTAAACGTGACCGAGCCGAAATCGGCAAGGGTCGACTCCACCCCGTCGACCGACGGATCTTCTTCGATGTACTCGACTGATGCTCTGGGACCGGAGTAGTCGAGCGTATTCTGATATTCCCAGTCCTGTGTGAGGTCCTCGATCTCGATACCCCAGAGCCCTGGAGAGACTTCTGCCACTTCCGCAGCCATTTCATCACCGGGGTCCACCGGTGCATCGATCGGGGTCTCCGCCGAGGGGAGGACCTCGAACCAGGCGAAGTAATTGGTCACGCCCCCGCTCGTGTCTTGAGACGTGCCCGTCTGAATCAACGACGAGTCGGTCGCGCCGTCGACGCCGATCCAACTGCCGGAATATTCGCTCGACTCTGCCGGAACGACGGAGGGAACCACCCAGGAACTGGACACTCCCGTGAATGTCGTCCCGGTGACGATCTGGCCGGCCCAGTTGTAAAATTCTTCGTTGCCCATGGTGCCCGCGTCATCAGGAGTGAACCGATGGACCCAACGGGCGGGATCTGGTCCTGCGGCCGTTCTGAATGAGCGCGTGCGAATGCTGAAGTTCTTCGGCGGGTCCAGGAACGACCCACTGAGCGGCGACGTGGCCGGCTGATGTCCATGGAGCGTCACCAGAACGGGACCAGGCCCATCCGCGGCGACCGCTCCGGTAGTGCCCGCAGGAACCAGGGCGGCAAGGACGAGCGCCAAAAAAGCGGGCCCAACAGCGAACCGCAGCGGAATGGACCGCCTCATCGACGCCATGTTCGGTGACACCTCCGGGTGTTGTCGGATCCCATCGTCGGGCCTGATCGCCAAAGGCCGGTATCGCAGAAGAACCTGCGAGTATTCGCCACCGAATCGGTAAGCGGTGGTCGTTCAAAGATGCGGATTTATTGCACCGATATGGTTATGCGCTCTTAATCCTTCACGACACGTGCAAGTAAGTCGCGGAATCAAGCTTCACTCATAAACTCTTTTAGACCGTCGGGATCTCGCGTCGCCGTACTTGAAGAGGTGACGAAGTTTCGCCCTTACCCTTGAAAGAATGTCCGTTCCATCGGCTCAGCCGGATCCCGAGAATGACACTGCTCTCTGCGAATCCGACGTGGGTCTCCTGCAGTAGTACATGGCACGGATCAGCATCGCCGTCAACTCCACACCGTCTTCAACAATTACGACGGCGAAGGTGTAATTCGCAACACTCGATGTAACTTCTGCGTAACTGAACGTAACTTTTGCGTACGTAATCACTGTCCACAATGTGACAGCGGACAATCCAAAGCGAATCATGGATACGGTTGAATCAGGCGGTGTTTTCTCGGTCGTCCGGCGAAAACCGTACACCCGAAGAGATCCCGTCACAGAAGTCTCGTGTTGAGAGCGGCGGGAATGCAGATTGCCGATAGGCCGGCACCGGCCTCCCGCCGTTCTCGGCAGCGTCTTCAACCCACTTCCCGGTGGCGACAGACACAGAGCCGTCCGCGGTACCCCGCGCACCCGGCAAACGGACGGGGTCGGCTCCCGAAGACCCGGTGCGAGGACATGACGATCCGTAGGCTCGGCAGTAAATTCCGCCGAGTCCCTTATCCCCGGGAGCGGCCCGCCCGGGCCGGTCCCCGCTACGCTCACCGCCCGAAGCGGCCCGGGCTTCCAGGGGCCTGTCGGCTCGAGGTACACCGGAGAGGAATCACAGGAGGACGCTCATGACTTCCGTCTCACAGATACCGGTCGCCGTGGCCGGGCCACCGGTCGGCCAGCCTGTGCTCACTCCCCTCACCGCCAGTGCCGTCATCCTCGTCATGACGATCGACGAGGGCGGTGAGGCCGTCCTCCACGACCTTCTCGCCGACCTGTCCGGACTGGCGCGAACCGTCGGCTTCCGTTCCCCCGAGGGCGGGCTGGCCGTCGTGGCGGGGGTGGGTTCGGCCGCATGGGATCGCCTCTTCGTCGGCCCTCGGCCGGCCCAGCTCCACCCGTTCGAGGCCCTCGACGGTGGCCGGCACCAGGCTGTGGCCACTCCCGGCGACCTCTTGTTCCACATCCGGGCGGCGACGATGGATCTCTGCTGGGAGCTGGCGTCTCTGGTTGTCGGGCGGTTGGCCGGGGCGGTCAGGGTGGTCGACGAGATCCACGGTTTCAAGTACTTCGACGAGCGGGACCTTCTCGGCTTCGTCGACGGGACCGAGAACCCCACCGGGTCGGCCGCCGAGGCGGCGGTGACCATCGGGGCCGAGGATCCACCCTTCGCCGGTGGGAGCTACGTCATCGTCCAGAAGTACTTGCACGACATGGCGGCCTGGAGTGCTCTGACGGTCGAGGAGCAGGAACGGGTGATCGGGCGGGCCAAGCTCTCCAACGTCGAGATGGACGACGAGGTCAAGCCGACCAACTCGCATGTGGCGCTCAACACCATCATCGAGGAGGACGGCACCCAGCGTCAGATCCTGCGGGAGAACATGCCCTTCGGATCCTTGGGCGCGGGCGAATTCGGCACGTACTTCATCGGGTACGCCGCGACCCCTTCGGTCACCGAGCTGATGCTCCAGCGCATGTTCCTCGGCGACCGGCCCGGCAACTACGACAGGATCCTCGACTTCTCCACCGCGGTGACCGGCAGCCTGTTCTTCGTCCCCACGGCAGACTTCCTCGACGACCCTCCCGCCCTGCCGGGCGACGTCAGCAGCGCGACGACCGCGGCCGATGAGCCCGTCATGGGAAGTACCGCCTCCGCCGGCGACGGGTCCCTCGGAATCGGTGGCCTCAAGGGTGAGTCGACGTAGCGATTGACCCGAGCGAACGAGCGAGCGGCAGCGTCGTTCAGGGAGGCCGGCCCGGTCAGCCGGACATCGCGGTGGCGTCGTCGACGTGGTCGCTTCCTTGGTCGAAGGCGCGAAGCAGCGTCCGTAGATCCCGGCCGATTCTCTTGAGGAGTTCCCGGTCGACGCCGTCGAAGGCCCATCGCTCGGCCTGGGTCTTCATGGCGATGATGTGATCGGCCTGGGCCAGGCCGGCCGCCGTGAGGCTGACCAACACCTGGCGACGGTCGTCGGGGTCGACGTCCCGCCGCACCCAGCCCCGCTTCTCCAGCCGGCTGATCCGGTTGGTGATCGCTCCCGACGTCACCTGGCACTCGCGTCCGAGCTCGCCGGCGTTCACTCGAAAGTCAGGGGCACGACGGAGAGTCAGCAGCACCTCGAGCTCCCAGTACTCGTCGACGCCGCTCTCGCCGAGGTTCGAACGGACGGCCCGTTCCAGGTGCTGTGAGGCGCGGCGCAGACGCATGGCGACTGCCTTGGTCGTGACGTCGAGCTGGGGGTTCTCTTCCTTCCAGAACCCGATGACCCGGTCGATGTCGTCCAGTGGCTCCTCGACTGGCACAGGCAAACCGTACTTCCTTTAACGTTCAGAGACTTGACTGATCTCTCAAGGTCGAATATCTTAACGTTAAGAGTATCCAGGCAACCCGAGGAGCTGACCCGTGGACCAGCGCACGGCCGAACACCGCCGCCCGACGAGGGCAATCCTGGCCATCTGTTGCATCGCCCAGTTCATGGTGGTCCTCGATGTGGCGATCGTCAACGTGGCCCTGCCCCAGATGCGCGACAGTCTCGGGCTCTCGGTTGCCGGAGAGCAGTGGGTCGTGAACGCCTACACCCTCACGTTCGCCGGTTTCTTGATGTTGGGCGGCCGGGCCGCCGATCTCTTCGGCCGCCGTCGGGTCTTCATGATCGGCCTCGGCGTCTTCACCATCTGCAGCCTCATCGGCGGCATGGCCCAGAGCGGGAGCTGGCTCATCGCCGCTCGCGCCGCCCAGGGCATCGGCGGCGCCATCCTGGCCCCGGCCACCCTGAGCATCTTGGTCACCACCTTCACCGACCCCGGGGAGCGGCGGCGAGCACTGGGTGCCTGGTCCGCCACGGCGGCCAGCGGGGCGGCGGTCGGCGTGCTCGCCGGCGGCGTGCTGACCAGCCTCCTCGACTGGAGGTGGGTGCTCTTCGTCAACGTGCCGATCGGCGTCGTGCTGATGGTCGGCGCCTGGATGGCGCTACCTCGCACCGAGGAGCTCGGTTCGAAGCGCACCCTCGACATCCCCGGAGCGGTCACCGTCACCGGCGGCCTCGCGGTCTTGGTCTACGGCATCGTGAGCACCAACACGCACCCCTGGGGATCGGCTCGGACCGTCATTACTCTGGCCGTCGGGGTGGCCCTGTTGGCCGTCTTCTTCGTGAACGAGGCCCGCTTCGCTCGCGACCCACTGATTCCCCTGGGCATCTTCCGTCGCCGCTCTCTTTCGGTGGCCAACGGGATCGCCGTCACCATCGGCGCCGGGCTCTTCGGCACCTACTTCTTCCTTTCGCTCTACCTCCAAAACGTCAACGGTTACTCCGCCCTCCGGGCCGGCCTCGCCTTCTTGCCCGCCGGTCTTTGCACGTTGGCCGGCGCCCTCATAGGTACCCGACTGGTGCAATTCATCGGGGCCCGGCGCCAACTGATGCTTGGCCCGGCCCTCGCGGCTGCCGGCCTTTTCTGGCTCGCCAGCATCGGGGCGGGTGACGCCTACCTCTCCCATGTGCTGGGTCCCGTCATGCTCATCGGACTCGGCATCGGGATGTCGTTCGTCCCCATGACCCTTTCGGCGACGACCGGGGTGCCGCCTCACGAGGCCGGGCTCGCCTCGGGCCTGATCAACACCACCCGCCAGGTCGGTGGTGCCCTGGGCCTCGCCATCATGGCCACGGTGGCCACCACGGTCGCCACCAACCACCTCGTGGGCGCTCACGACGCGGCGGCGGCGCTGACTGCCGGCTACCGGGCTGCCTTCGCCATCGCCGGTGGAGGATTGGTCGTCGGCGCTCTGTTGGCGCTGGCGCTGCCCAAGCTGCCGGTCGCCCCGGCGAGCGCCCCGGTGACCGCCCTCGAGGACGTGCTCGAAGAGGCCGGCGAGCCGCTGGTGGCATTTGACGGCTGACGTCTGGAGTGCACGATCACGATCCTCGAGGCCGTCCTCGGTACACCCGGCGTCAACAGCCGCCTGGACAAGTCCACAAATCGATGCATGTTTTGCGGACGAGCCTTGGATGCTTGATTCCGGCCGCCCGGTGCCGCAGGACCGCACCCGGCGGCCGACGCTCGGTCATCCGACGGAGCATCGAATCCAGCGAGCGCGCCACCTGAGTCGACCCGCCATTCTGCGGCTGGGATGATGCGATCCTCGGCCTCCGGAAGCATTGGGGGAGTCCGCGTGTTGTACAGCGCGTGATTCCTCTTTCCGTGCTCGATCTGGCCACCGTCGCGACAGGGTCGAACGCCGCCCAGGCTCTGCGCGAGACGGTGGAGATCGCGCCCGTGCTGGAGCGACTCGGGTACCGCCGACTGTGGGTGGCGGAGCATCACGGGATGCCCGCTGTGGCCAGCTCCGCACCCGCCGTGCTCATCGCACACCTGGCCGCGGCGACGACCACTTTGCGAGTGGGCTCGGGCGGCGTCATGTTGCCCAACCACGCCCCCCTCGTGATCGCCGAACAGTTCGGAACTCTCGAAGCGCTGCACCCAGGGAGGATCGACCTCGGGCTGGGCCGTGCTCCAGGGACGGACCAGGTGACGGTGCGGGCATTGAGGCGGACGCCGGACATGCACGCCGACACGTTTCCCGACGATGTCGTCGAGTTGATCAATTACCTCCTGCCAGGGGAAGGCGCTCCCGGTCGCACGTTCGCGAATCCGGGCCGTGGCTACCTTCCCGAGGTGTGGCTCCTGGGCTCGTCCCTGTTCAGCGCGCAGCTGGCGGGCATTCTGGGGCTCCCGTTCTCGTTCGCGTATCACTTTGCCCCGCAACTCCTCGACGCAGCGCTGACCACCTACCGATCGAACTTCCGCCCATCGGTGCTGCACGCCGAGCCCAGAGTCATGGTGGCCGCGTCCGTGCTCTGCGCCCCGAGCGAGTCCGAAGCCAGATGGTTGTCGGGCTCGACCGCTCTCAGCATCCTGCAGCTGAGGACGGGACGCCTGAGCACGCTGCCCTCTCCGGAGGAGGCCGCGCAATATTCGTTCACCGACGCCGAGAGGTCGATCGTCGAAGACGCCATGTCCACTCATCTCATCGGTGACCCGGACATGGTCACCGATGGCCTCCGCCAGCTCCAGGACCGCACCGGCGCCGACGAGATCATGCTCTCGACGCGATCCCACTCCTACGAGACACGGGTGCGCTCGCTCTCTCTGATCGCCGGAAGCTGGGGGCTGGCGACGCCCGCATCGGATGGCGACGACAGCCATGGCGCGGCGACCTCCGGCGCCCCGGCCCAGCCGGTCAGACGCTGAACGCCAAGCGGCGCTGCCGCTCGGACGCCTACGCACGACGCCGTCGGCAACATGCCTAACCGTCGGGCCGAACTGGCTGCTCGCCCACCAGCCTCTCGGTGTCTGCGCCGCGTGGGTGGGCTGGTCGACGTGTCGGCGCGTTCCCCGGTACCCTCGTGGTTGAGGTCGTGACTGGCGTTGCAAGGTGGAGTCAACCACCGGGGAGCGACCTTCGAGCCGTGCCGAGCGCCTGGGCCATTGGAGAGCAAGGAGCTCAATGTGGCCGTCGGCAGGTTGTTGGAGACATACCTCTCGCGATTCGGGATCTCCACCGAAGGGCTCTCAGTCGAGACGATCGGGTTCGCCGCCGCTCTTGATGTGGTCGCTCGTCTCGAACCTGGCGTCGCTGAGGCTGTCGTGCAAGAGCTGGGCGACCAGCGCAGTCACCTCAAACTGATAGCCAGCGAGAACTTTGCGAGCCCAGCGGTGCTGTTGGCGATGGGGAACTGGCTGAGCGACAAGTACGCCGAGGGCGCGCCCGGTCATCGTCTCTATGCCGGGTGTGACAATGTCGACACGGTCGAGTCGCGGACGAACGAACTGGCCTGTGCCCTCTTCGGCGCCGACCACGCGTATTCGCAGCCGCACAGTGGGATCGACGCCAACCTGGTCGCGTTCTGGGCGGTCCTGTCTCAGCGAGTGGAGTCGCCAGCCCTGCAACGTCTCGCGGCACGCCACGTGAACGATCTGTCCGATGATGACTGGGAGATGGTGCGCCAGCAGCTCGGCAACCAAAGGTTGCTGGGGATGTCGCTCCAAGCGGGCGGTCACCTTACCCACGGCTTCCGTCCCAACATCTCCGGGAAGCTCTTCCGCCACCGTTCCTACAGCGTCGACCCCGATACCTTCCTGTTGGACTACGACGTGGTCCGGCAGCGGGCGCACGAAGAACGGCCGTTGATTCTCATCGCCGGCTATAGCTCCTACCCCCGGCTCGTGAACTTCCGTGTGCTACGAGAAATCGCGGATGAGGTCGGCGCAACGTTCATGGTCGACATGGCGCACTTCGCCGGGCTCGTCGCCGGCAAGGTGCTCACCGGTGACTACGACCCAGTCCCTCACGCCCACATCGTGACCACTACGACGCATAAGACGCTGCGCGGTCCACGCGGCGGGATGGTGCTCTGCCAGGGCGACCTCGCCGAGTTCGTCGACCGCGGCTGTCCGCTGGTACTCGGTGGTCCACTTCCGCATGTCATGGCCGCCAAGGCCGTAGCGCTATCTGAGGCGGCGCAGCCGTCGTTTCGCCAGTACGCAGAAGCAGTAGTCGACAACGCGCGGGCGCTCGCACAGGGTCTGGTCGCTGGTGGCATTCCCGTGGTGACCGGCGGAACAGACAACCACCTCGTACTCGTCGATGTCCGCAGGTTCGGGCTCAACGGGCGCCAAGCAGAGGCGGCGTTGCGAGCCGCGGGCATCACCTTGAACCGCAACGTCGTACCCGACGAGACGAACGGCTACTGGTACACGAGCGGCCTGCGACTGGGGACACCCGCCGTCACGACGCTCGGCATGGGTGCCAACGAGATGAACGAAATTGCCGAGGTTGTCGCCGCTGTTCTCCGTGCCAGCTCCGCCGGCGTCGTGACATCCGGACCAAGCAAGGGCAAACCCTCGCTCGTGCAGTTCCGCCTCGAGGAGCGCATCGCCCGCACCGCACGCTCGAAGGTCGCTGACCTGCTGACACGACACCCGCTCTACCCAGAAATTGCGCTGTGACCTCCGACAGGTGCAACCACTCTGGTCCGCCCCAGAACTGCGCTCTGCCACGATCGCGAACGCCCTCGGCCAGAGGAATGAGGCAACGCTTCACACGGGGAGACCGCAATCGGCACGTACCGAGTGGGCCGGGCAGACTTACCCCGTGAACGAAAACCACAGGAAGTGCGGGAGCGATGAGTGGAGGGCGGTGGTGCGCGACGCCATCCTCCCGTGGGCTTTAGGGGACATTGACCTGGGCGACGACGTGCTGGAGGTGGGACCCGGCTACGGGGCCACCACCGATGTCTTGGGTGAACGGCTGCCGAGTCTGACGGCAGTCGAAATCGACCAGGAGCTCGCGGCCATGCTGAAGGAGAGGTTCGCTGGCAGTGCTGCCGTTACCATCGTCGTTGGTGACGCCACGGCTCTCGACTTCCCCGACAGCCGGTTCAGCGGCGCAGCCTGCTTTACCATGCTCCACCACGTGGCGACCCGAGAGTTGCAGGATCGATTGCTCGCAGAGGTGCTTCGTGTTCTCCGACCAGGAGGCGTACTAGTGGCCGGAGACAGCTTGGCCAGTGCCCAACTTGCTGCGGGTCACGAGGGCGATACCTACAATCCGATCGACCCGGATCAGTTGCCGCCCCGCCTGGTGTCAGTCGGGTTCCGAGGCGTCGAGGTCAAGACGAACGAATTCGGTTGGGCGGCCACGGCAAGTAAGGCGTAACCGTACCGGTCGAGGCGCGCGGCTGAGGCTTGTAACGGAAAGCTCGAGGATCGGCCCATCTCTCCCCGGTCCCCCTCAATTCCGGGGCTGAGAATTACGAGATGGCGGCGATGCTCACCAGCACGTAGAACTGCCCGGCGAACAGGACCACACCACCTACTTCGGCGGCCAATGCGTCCGCATCGAAGTGTCTGCGGAAGACCCTGTAGCTGTCTCCCCCCGGCAGGGTCCGCTCTTGCCACTCCTCGGCGTTCACTCCCTGGGGGCGACCGGCGTCAAGGATTACGACCTCGGACGCCACCCGGTGCGCCTCTGCAAGAAAGGATTCACGCTCACCTGGAAGAAGCAAGCCATAAAGGTGGGCGGAGAAGTAGCGGTCGACGGCGTGGGTCCCCAAGGGTAGGAGCGTGGCATCTGCCTGGATCACAGGTACTCCCGGAACTTCGGTGCGCAGAATGTCGAGCGCCCTTCGACTCTGGTCGATGGCGATGCCCCTCCCCGCAAGGTATCGGGTGAACGTGCCTGGCCCGGCACCCACCTCGACAAAACGGACCGCGGAGAGTTCACCAACGAGGCGCTCAAGCTGCGCAGCTTCAGCGGCGACCTCTTCGACTTCGACGGTGACGCCCAGACCCGTCCAGTAGGCGTGGGCGTTGGCCAAACTAGGCAAGCGTCCAGTCACCCGCCGGTCGTAGTACGCCCAGAGTGATCGACGATGCTGCTCTCGTTCGTCGGAGGATCTTACGGTCACCGACTGAGCGCCATCATCCGGATTACCACGCATCCATGCTTGCAGCTGCTCCTGCCGTGAGTCCGCCCTGCCCCCGAGGTGCCTGCTTCGGGGATACGCAAACGTTGGCGCGGCATTAGCGTGGAGCATCGCCCATGCGGTACTCATGAGTCAGCTCGTCGAGCCGGTTCTTCAAGTCGTCCTCGAGCACGAACTCAGCCGCTTCCAGGCTCGCCGCGAGCTGGTCAGGATGGCTCGCCCCGATGATGGGTGCGGTGACTGCCTTGTTGGCCAATACCCAGGCCACGGACAGGGTCACGAGACTGACTCCGGCCTCTTCAGCAATGGCGAGGAGTCGATCGACAGTGTCGAATTCACGGTCGTGCCAGTAGCGGCCTTGATACGTCTGACCAGCGTTGCCGAGGGTAAAGCGAGTGCCGTCTGCGGGGGGATCACCACGTCGGTGCTTGCCCGACAACAGACCGCCGGCAATGGGGTTGTACGGGATGACTCCCACACCATCCTCATCGCAGAACGGGAGCATCTCACGCTCTATCTGGCGGAACAGCAGGTTGTAGCGAGGTTGTACCGAGCCGAAGCGCGCCAGGCCGAGCGTCTCGCTGCGCCCGATGGCGCGAACCAGCTGGTAGGTGAGAAAATTCGAACATCCGATGTAGCGGACCTTGCCTTGGTGGACAAGGTCGTCGAGAGCGCCGAGCGTCTCATCGATCGGGGTCGCCGAATCGAACCCATGGAGCTGATAGAGGTCGATGTAGTCGGTCTGTAGACGGCGCAGCGATGCGTCGATCGCATCGAGGATGTGCCTTCTGGAGTTTCCCCCGTCGAAACGTGATGGCCCGGTGCGTCCGAAGCATTTCGTGGCGACGACGACGCGGTCCCTCTTCCCGTGTAGCCAGCGACCAAGGATCTCCTCGGTGCGACCCACAGTCGCGAGATCGCCGCCAAGCGGATAGACGTCCGAACTATCGATGAAGTCGATGCCACCGTCTACCGCTCGATCGAGAATCGACCGTGAAGTCGGCTCGTCGCACTGCAGTCCAAAGGTCATCGTCCCAAGACACAGTTTCGATACCTGTAGGCCGGTTCGTCCAAGTCGTGCGTGGTCCATGGGGAAAAACGTAGCGTCCTGCCTCTCAGCATGACAGCGCCGTCGTGGCCTCGAGCGACGATCACGCTGGTGAAGACCGTCTTTCCGAACCTTGTTCCCATAGCGGCGCAATGAGATCCCGGTCGAGTGGGTGCCGGTTTTGGGAGGGGCCAGAGGGAGGCCACGGCGAGTCACAGATCGGGCGATTGCCGTGGAACCCGACACCCCGGATCTAGCATCTTGGCATGCGAGATGCCCATGACGTGGTGACCGCGTACTGGACGGCGGCGAACGAGAGGGATTGGGACGCTTTCGGTGACCTTTTGTCAGACGAAGTTGTGTACGAGGGTCCGCAGACCCGAGAGCGGGTTCAGGGTCGCGGCAACTACGTACGATTCAACGCCGAGGGCTTCCCGGGCGATTGGCACCTGGTGGTCATCAGGATTATCGCTGAAGGGTCACATGCATCCAGCTGGATCGAGTTCACGAACGCTGATGGTACGGTCCAGCCTGGGCTCTGCTTCTTTGATCTTCAGGAAGACGGCACCATCATCCGCATCACCGACTTCTGGCCAGACCCGTACGAACTCCCCGAAAGCAGGGCCCATCTTGTCGAAAGGTACTAGCTTTTCTCTTTTTCTCTTCTTTTTTTCTTTTTTTTTTTTTTTTTTTTTTCTTTTTTTTTCTTTTTTTTTTTTTTTTTTTTTTTTTTTTTTATTTTTTTCTTTCTTTTTTTTTTTTTTTTTTTTTTTTTTTTCTTTTTTCTTTTTTTTTTCTCTATCTTCTTTTCCGCTTTTTGCTTTCTTTCTTTGTTTACGTGGCTCTTATCTTGCTTTCTGTGCTTTTTTCGGTTTTACTCGCGGTCGCTGCCTACTCTTCGTTCTGCTTTTCCACGTGGGCAAGTGGCGGCGGCGTTTTATCGCCGAGCGGCTCGACGGTCTCTTCGACGAGCCGCGCCCCGGCGCTTCCGCGCACGATCACCGACGACAAGATCGAGATAGTGGTTGTGAAGACCTTGGAGGAAAAGCCCAAGGACGCTACCCACTGGTCGACGCGTTCCATGGCCCAGGCGACTGGTATGAGCCAGACCTCGATCAGCTTGATCTGGCGCGCCTTCGGTCTCCAGCCGTGGCGCTACGAGTCCTTCAAGCTGTCGAGCGATCCGCTGTTTATCGAGAAGGTCCGTGACGTCGTCGGTCTCTACCTTGATCCTCCCGAGCGTGCCGTCGTGCTCTGCGTGGACGAGAAGTCCCAGATACAGGCACTCAACCGGTTTCAGCCCATTCTGCCGATGATGCCCGGCACGCCCGAGCGCCGCAGTCACGACTACGTCCGCCACGGCACGACGAGCCTCTTTGCCGCCTTGGACATGGCCACTGGCAAGGTCATCGGCTCGCTTCATCGCCCGTCACCGGGCCGCAGAGTTCAAGAAGTTCCTCTATCCGCATCTACTCCGAGGTCCCGAGCGGCTCGACGATCCACGTCGTGCTCGACAACTACGCCACCACAAGACGCCCGACGATCCATCGTTGGCTGCTGCGCCACCCGCGCTTTCACCTCCACTTCACGCCCGACCTCTGGCTCATGGCTCAACATGGTCGAGCGCTGGTTCGCCGAAATTGACGACGAAAAAGATCAAACGCGGATCCCACATGAGCGTAAGAGCACTCAGAGGACATCACGCGACTGGATCTCTCACATGGAACGAGGACCCCACGCCCATATGTCTGGGTGAAGACGGCCGATCAGATCCTCGCCGCCCTCACCCGCTACCACGAACTCATACCCCTCCCGTGAACAAGCGCTCCTAGAACGCTCCGGGCGCCGGCAAGCTTCCGACGCCTAGGTTCGCCGGAACCTGTCCTATCAATACGGCCACGTGAACTGGCTCGACGAACGGCTCGTGCGGTTTTAACGCTCGCCAGATCGCATCGGAAAAACCCGCTCGCTCTTCATGTGCAGGAAGCCTGTCTTCCCCCAGCGCCGAGTAGACGCCGCCGACGACATCATCTATTCCGAGCTCGTCGGCGTAATCGAAACTTGCCTCGCTTAGATCGAAACCCGCCGCCTCGAGACCGTCCCTATAGCGTTGCTGGCTCTCGGCGTCAGTCCCGCACGTCGCAGTGGTCTTTGTGTCGAACCAGTCTTCGAGATACACCCGCAGCGCTTGGGACCATGCGGACTCCTGTAGCCACAACGGCGTCCCGTTGGTGACCACGGCCACGCCTCCGCCAGGTCGTGCCAGCGCAGCAACAGACGAAAACAGCCGGTTGTAGTCCATCCAATGGAGGGCCTGGGCGATTGTTACGGCGCCCACACTATGGTGAACGAGCGCACCTCCTAATGTCGGGACGTCGCTGTCGGACCCCAGAATCCAGATGGCGTTTCCCACTCTTTGCTCGGTTGCTGACTCTCGACCACGCTGGAGCATGTCCGGCTCGGGATCTACACCCAGGACGGTTCGAACTCGGCCGGCGATCGGAAGAGTGAGTTGCCCGGTGCCGCAGCCGACGTCGATCACCACATCCTGGTCGTCAAGGCTGAATGCCCGGACCAGCAAGTCGATAACTTCGGATGGATAGCCCCGGCGGTAGCGGTGGTAGAGGTCGGCTACTTCGCCGCGGAAACCGAGATTCACTGCCACAGCCTGCCTTCATACTGGAGGTGCGTGCACGCCAGCACGCGCCGCCGCCAGGCATCTCGTTTGAGACCCGCTCTCGTCGTTGCCGTGGCCGGCGCCGTTGAGGCCCTGTTGCCATGGCGTTCAGCCGAAGTTCGAAAATGCCACATGCACCTCTGGGGTACCTTGGAACGGGATCGATCACTGAACGAGGAGCACATGGCTGACGGAACACCTATCTCATACGAGGCGCTCGAGATTGGTACACCAGTTCTGAGTTCGACCGGCAACCAATTTGGCACCGTCGAGCACGTCCTACAGATTCCGGAATTAGATCTCTTCGATGGTATCGCCGTTAAGACTCACCACGGCCTGAGATTCGTGGACCGGGATCAGATCGATGCGATCACGACGACCGCCGTTCGATGCGCTCTTTCAGACGAAGAAGCGGCGGCGCTGCCTGCCCCCAAGGGAGCTTTGGTCCTTCATCCCGATACCGCTCGTGACGAAGGCCCCTCACTCACTGCCCGGTTCGGCCGATTGTTCGGCCGAGAGCACTGGAAGGAACTGGAATAGGTCCCGCCGCTCCGTGCCAGGTGGCGGACTCAGCTAGCCACACCGCCATCTCGCACCTTCAACGGCCGGGCACCTCAACGGTCAGGCACTATTCCGAGGGATGGTTCGGGGAAGGCCGAAGCAGGCGAACAGGCTCTTGTCACCGAACCTCGTCATGGAAGACACACGCTCACCCGAGACTTTCAACACCATGAACCCGCTGGCTCTGTGGACATTTGCGTTCGGGTCCGGTCGGTAGTAGCCGAAGGCTGGGTCGTTGTTGGCTCTCGTCGGAACCACCTTGAGATCGTCACCCCAGAAGACGGCCCGCTCGAGGAATTGGGCGATGGAGCGTGGTCCGTGAAATTCGAAAGGCTCGGGCGGCATCGTGAGTTGGGCATCGTCGGTCAGGAGGGAGATGACACGCTGGAGGTCGCCCTGCTGGATTGCGTCGACGAACCGATCGACGACCTCGGCTTCGTGTGGCGATCGCGGGAGGGTTACGCGATCAGGAGTTCTCATGGGCTGAAATCCGGCGCGGGCCCGCTGCAGCGCGCTGTTGACAGACGGCCGGCGTGGAATCGAGCATCTCGGCAACCTCCGTGGCCGAGAATCCGAGGACGTCGCGAAGGACCAGAGCTGCTCGCTGTTGGGTCGGCAGATGCTGGAGGCCGGCAACGAAAGAGAGAGCGATGGACTCTCTGCGCGTCGTAGCGAGCCTCGGGTCCCGGCTCGAATGTCGTCGATCAAGGCGTCCGGAAAGGGTTCGAGCCACCACGGTTCGCTCTGAGCGACCGGCGTCGGCAAACAGTGAGTCCGAGTCGAGCTCGCGCCTGTGACTTTCGGGCGACGCGACGTGGCGCGGAGGTAGTTGAGGCAGCGGTTGGTGGCGATGCGGTACAGCCACGCCCGTAGTGAGCGGCCGTCGAATCGATCGAGTGCTTGCCATGCCGACAACAGGGTCTCCTGGAGTATGTCCTCGGCGTCTTGGAACGATCCGAGCATCCGGTAACAGTGCACGCGGAGCTCCCGACGGTAGGGGTCGGTGAGCTCCTGGAAGGCCTCGCCGTCGCCGGACTGAGCTCGGGCGAGCACCGAATCGAATCATTGAGTCTTCCCTTCGTTTCCGTTGATGCCTCTTTGAAGTTGCAACACCACCGGCGATCCCAGATTCATCGCCCAATTCCGCTCGGGCTCGGTGTTTCAACCTTCGTACGACCCAACATCGAGACAGAGGAGGCTCAAGATGGCGCACGTCACCACCCCTTCAGACCACGCCGAGGTCCGGCGTCAAGTCCGGGATCCTCGGCGATCGAGGCGCGTCGATGCGGACGCTGCCCGCGGCGGGACGGGGCTCCCAGCCGACCCTGCGCCGTTGGCGGGCCTTCGCCCTGCTCGTCGTGGCGTACTTCATGACCATCGTGGATCTCACGATCGTGAACGTCGCCTTGCCCACCATCGGGATCAAGCTCCACTTTCCCGAGTCCGACCTGCAGTGGGTGGTCACCGCCTACGGCCTGACCTTCGGTGGCTTTCTGCTCCTCGGGGGTCGGGCCGCGGACCTGCTGGGACGTCGGCGCCTGCTCATGGCGGGACTGGCCGTCTTCTCCGCCGCCTCCCTCGCTTGTGGGCTCGCCACACTCAGACACCCTCTTGATCGTCATGCGCGGGATCCAGGGATTCGGTGCGGCAATCGTGCTGCCAGCAGCTCTTTCCATCGTGATGAACATCTTCCCCGAGGGCTCCGAGCGCAACAAGGCCCTCGGCATCTGGGGGGCCATGGGAGCCACTGGCGCCACGGTCGGGCTGCTCGCCGGCGGACTGCTCACCCGCTACGTGGGGTGGCAGTACATCTTCTTCCTCAACGTGCCCATCGGGGCGGCCGCCCTGGTCTTGGCGCCCAAGGTCGTGCCCGAAAGCAGGGTGAGCGCAGAGCGGCGCCGCTACGACCCCTTCGGGGCGGCGTCCATCACCTCGGCGCTGGTGGTGCTCGTCTATGCCATTTCGCAGGCGCCACAGGTGGGCTGGGCCACTGCTCAGACCATCGTCATGCTCGTGACGGCGGCCGCACTGCTCGTCGCCTTCCTGGTCATCGAGACCCGTGTCGAGGCACCGCTGCTCCCGCTACGCCTGTTCCGACTGAGCACCGTTGCGGGTTCCAACGCCGTGGGGTTCTTGCTCACCGCGAGCTTCTACACCTTCATCTTCGTCGGCACCCTCTACATGCAGCAGGTGCTCGGGTTTTCGGCCCTCAAGACCGGACTGGCCTGGCTGACAGCGTCGGTCACGTCAGTGGCCTTCGCCGGTCTGTCGCAGATGCTGGTCACCAAGACTTCGGCCAAGCTGGTCATGGCCTTCGGCATGGCTCTCATCGGAGCCGGCATCCTGTGGTCCACGCAGATTCCGCCACACGGGAACTTCTGGCACAACCTGGCTGGGCCGTTTTTCATCGCCGGCATGGGCACCGCGTTCGCGTTCATCCCCGTCTCGATCGGCGCCCTGACCGGTATCACCGAGCGTGATGCCGGAGTGGCCTCCGGCCTTCTCAACACTTCGCAGCAGCTCGGTGGCGCCATCGGTGTGGCGGTCGCCTCGTCCGTCGCAGCTTCTCGCTTCCAGACGCTCGTCCACCACGGCTACGCAACCTCAGCTGCCCTCACCGGCGGGTTCACCTGGGCGTTGTGGGTCTGTGGCCTGACCGGTCTGGTCGCCATCCCGGTGGCGCTCCTATTCGTCCGACGCTCCGGCATCGCAAAGGCGGTCTCCAGCGACCAGCAACGAAAGCGTCGGTTCTCCTGACCTTGTGGCTCCCGTGGTCGAGTGACGAGCACGCGGCAGGGACAGGGCCCGGCGGAACAACTCCAGTCTCATACCCCGCTCGGGTCGGTGCCAGAAATCAGTTCCCGTATTGGTCCATCAACAATTGAGAGAGAAAGGCAGAAAGCAATGTCTGTTCGTCAACTCGCAGGAACGACTGCCCTCGTCACCGGTGCAAGCCGGGGCTTCGGACGGGCGATCGCGATCTGCGCTCGTCGAGGAAGGCGCCCACGTTGTGGGCGTGGCTCGTAATCAGGCGCTGCTCTCCGAGCTGAGAGCTCAGCTCGGGGACGCATTCACTCCCGAAGTGGCCGATGTGGCCGACCCAGAGCTCCCGGTTCGGCTGATGTCCCAGTATCGACCCAGGACCCTCGTGCTCAACGCCGGTGCGACCCCGGCCGTCGCTCGACTGCAGGATCAGACGTGGGAGAACTTCAGCACGAACTGGAACGTCGATGTGCGCCAGACCTTCAGCTTCGTCCGCGAGGCCCTGGGAACTCCGCTCGACCCCGGCTCGGTGGTTATCAGCCTGTCGAGTGGTGCTGCTCTGCGTGGATCGCCGCTCAGCGGTGGCTATGCCGGCGCGAAAGCCACGATCAAGTTCATCAGCTCATACGCGCGTTCCGAAGCGGAGCGCAATGGATTGGACATCCGCTTCGTCGCCGTCTTGCCGCAGCTGACGCCGGCAACCGATCTCGGTCGTGTCTATACCGAGGCGTACGGTGGTTCGAGCGCCGCCCAGCCGGGCTCGAGCCTCACCGTTGACCAGGCTGCCACGAGCATGGTGCGTCTGCGCCACGGACGACGTCGTGGCTCCGGCCTACCTACTCACTGCAGCAGGACTCCAGCCCCTTGAATGAGCCTGGCGGAGACATGGTGGTCGAGTGTTCCGGATCGAAGGGCAGATGCCGGCCGTCCAGAGCCCACGAGCAGTGCGGGCGACCCACGACGACGCCGTACTCGCCAGGCGCTCGACCTACATCGACCCAGGCACTGGCTTTGTCGTCGACGCGGGCACTAACCCCGGCCGCCTATGGTTACCGCTGTGCGGGGCCGCCACTCGGCCAAGGGCCGCGACGAACAGCACAGCGCAGGCTGGCCGTCCCGGGTCCGACCTCGCGATACGAGATGATGGGATGGTGAAGATCGTCTCCCTGCTGCCGTCGGCGACCGAGATCGTCTACGAACTCGGGCTCGGTGCGCAACTCTGCGGTGTGAGTTTCGAGTGCGACTACCCGGCTGAGGCTCGATCCGTCCCGGTTGTCTCGGGGACGGCCCTGCCGGCGGACGGCTCGCTCAGCGCGCAGGAGATCGACACCGAGGTGAGCAGCCGTGTCGCCGCCGGAGTGTCCATCTACACCCTCGACGATGCCCAGCTGCGGGCGATCGAACCCGATCTGATCTTGGCCCAGGATCTGTGCGCGGTGTGCGCTGTCCCCTCCGGTGCCGTTGAAGAGGCACTGGACGTGATCGGTTGCCACGCCGAGGTGGTGTCCCTCGACCCCGGCCGCCTCGACGACGTGATCGAGGCGATCGGCACCGTGGGTACGGCCACGGGCACCGAGGCACGGGCCGACGCGCTGATGGGCGAGCTCCGCCGACGGCTGGGCGTCGTGCGCGAGCAGGTGTCGGGCACGACGAACCCTCGGGTTCTCGTCATCGAGTGGCCGGATCCCTTGTTCAACGCCGGCCACTGGGTACCCGACATGGTCGCTGCAGCCGGAGGAGAACCCGTGCTTGCCGTAGCGGGTGAACGGTCTCGACGGCTCACGTGGGAGGACATCGAAGCTGAGGAGGTGGACATCACCATCTTCTCGCCCTGCGGGTTCGACCTCGACGGCACGATCGCCCAAGCTCCGACCTTGCTGTCTCGGCCAGAGGCGACCGAATTCCTCGGACGGGTCTACGCGGTCGACGCCAACGCCCACTTCTCGCGACCCGGGCCACGGGTCGTCGACGGGGTGGAGCTCCTTGCCGTGCTGTTGCACGGCGAAGATTCCGATATCCCCGCCGACCGCGCTTGCAGACTTTGCTGAACCTCCCGCCAACGTTCTGCGAGGGAGCTCTCGTGCTCTGAGCGCGTGCCCCAAGCGAGCCCATCCGAACTTGGAAGAAGCAAGCTCGGATGGGTGACGAACTACAGCGACGATGTCTTTCGGCAGCTCCACGATGAGGCCGTCGGTAGGTGGGACCGTCCCGATGGCTCCCCAGTGGAAAGTGGGATCTGGTCACGCAGATGGTGGGAAACCGCGGCGATGAATTGACCGACGTCTGCCACCTTGAGAGCGATGTAGCGCATGCCCTTGAAGCGAATCGGCGGCACCCCATTGATGACCTCGAGCCATTGGTACGGTGACCTGACGTCATTTGCCAAGACCATGGGCAGGCGCATCCATTCCCCGAAACTCATGACTCAGCATGGAACCTCAAGTTGGAGGACGCGACGGAGACCACCCGACAGCTGAGCCGTGACCAGGTGCTGACACCTTCGAATTCCTCAGCCCGCGCCGGAAGAATCGCATCGGCGAACTGATCAGGTACATACTGAACGGCAGGTAGCGCGATGCAGATTCTGGACGAGGCATGCGAGAAGGGCGTCATTGAGCGGCGCTTCAATCTGGTCGTCAATGGAGAGATCGTGCCCGGGATCCATTGGTTACCCGAGACGGACGCCGCCGCTTACCCCACCGTGCTCATCGGTCATGGGGGAACACAGCACAAGCGAGTACCAAACGTACTCGGATTGGCCAGAACACTGGTGAGGCATGGCAGGTACGGCGCCGTCGCACTCGATGCTCCCGGACATGGCGACCGAATGACGGAAGAGCAAAAGCAAGAACGAGCTGAACTGATCGCTCGCCGACGGGGCGATCGGCTCGCCCCCTTGCCAGAGCGGCGAATTCGGGCATTGAGCGGCGTGGCCGCGCAAGCAGTCGCTGAATGGAAGGCACTTCTCGACGATTTGACAACGATTCCGCAGTGGGCCAATGGTCCATTCGGCTATTGGGGTGTGTCGATGGGAACCGCATTCGGAGTTCCGTTGCTCGCCGGCGAGCATCGCATTGTCGCCGGCGTACTCGGTCTCGGCGCGCTGAGAGACGACAGTGAGGACCTACGTGAACAGGCATCTCAAATAGCGATCCCGCTCTTGTTTCTCTTCCAGTGGGACGACGAACTCATGACCCGTGAGGGAGGTCTGGCACTTTGGGATGCCTTCGGTGCCGAGGAAAAGACGATGCACATCAATCCCGGACCCCATGTGGGTATCCCGCTCTTCGAAAGAGATGCCGCTCTTGCGTTCTACAGGCGTCACCTTCTGACAGTTTGAGCACGCCCACCCCCTTCATCTCCCGCTGAATCTCGAGAGACCCGCCTGCACATTCGAGCACTGGCTGGGGACCTGTGCACGGCGCGGACGGCCGCTACGTCTTCAGGTCAAGCATTCCGCGATCCTCGGCCGGTAGCTGGTATCTCAGACTGCTCTTCCTGAGGTCACCTTCAACCCGTCGAGGAGGATGCCGATCAGTCGCCGGCTCTGTTCCGCCGACATGCTCGCGTTGGTGCAGATTGGGCTCACGAGCTGAGTGAGATCTGATCCGTCGACGTCGTCGCGTACGACACCGGCCGCCTTGGCCCGGTCGATCACGAGGTCAAACGAAGAGTCGATCAGCTCCCGGGCACGAGATCTCAGGTCGGGGTTCTTCTCGAACGCTTGCTGAAGCTCGGTGAGCAGCGCTTGCTTAGTCTGCGCGTACCGTCTGAAGGCGTCGAAGAAGGCGACGACGGCGTCCCAGGGCTCGAGCTCGGCCACAGCTCGCTGCGCCGCTTCGGCCAGCTGGTGTACGTCCGTTTCGTAGACGGCCTCGACGATGTCGAACCGATTCGGGAAATGGCGGTACAAGGTCCCGACGCCGACGCCGGCCCTCTTGGCGATCGCCTCCATGGACGCAGCAGAGCCGAACTCAGTGAAGATCTCCCGCGCCGCCGCCACCAAGCGCTCGCGGTTCCGCCGGGCATCGGCACGTAGGGGCCGCTCGATGTCGGCGCCCTCGGTTTCGCCCGGTTGGATTGCGGTTGGAGAGTCCTGCTTCGTGGTCATGTCGAGAAACTCTGTGCTGTGGCTTGCTAAGCGGAGGAACCCTCCGTATAATAAACGGAGGAAGTATCCGTTTCCACCATATTAGCGGCGGAAAGGTCGTAGTCAATGCCCAACGCAACCCTTAGCGGTCCGCGCCCAGGTTTCAGTGACCTCGGGCACGTCGCTCCCGAAATCCCAGGTCAGGGAAGTACGTCTCGTCCCGCGCGTCGCAGCCTGCTCCTAGCCGTCATCCTGACGGCTCAGCTGATGGTCGTGCTCGACACCACGATCGTCAACGTCGCGCTGCCCCACATCCAGCAGGACCTCGGATTCTCGACGAGCACGCTTTCCTGGGTGCTCAACGCCTACATCCTCACCTTTGGCGGGTTCCTTCTCCTCGGGGCCCGCGCCGGTGACCTCTTCGGTCGTCGCCGGGTCTTCCTCCTCGGCATTGCCGTCTTCACGATCAGCTCCCTTCTCGGCGGGCTGGCGCCAACCGCATGGGCGCTCCTGGCCTCCCGGGCGCTTCAGGGCGCCGGCGCTGCCCTGGCCGCACCCTCGGCGCTCTCGCTCCTGACGACCGCCTTTGCCGAGGGTCAAGAGCGGGTTCGCGCCATCGGCCTCTACACGACGGTATCCGCCGCCGGTGGCGCAATGGGTCTGGTGGCCGGTGGCCTTCTCACCCAACTCGCCTCCTGGCGGTGGGTCATGTTCGTCAACGTCCCGATCGGTGCCGCCGTCTGGATCCTTGGGCGCAGAACGCTCCCGGAGACCGCGCAGCGCCACGGGCACTTCGACCTCGCCGGCGCGCTCACATGCACACTGGGCGTGACCGGTATCGTCCTCGGTCTGGTCGAGGCCGGTTCGCAGGGCTGGTCCGCCCGGTTGCCCATCGCAGCCCTCGCCGGTGGCGTTGTATTGCTGGCCGCGTTCGTCCACGTCGAGCGCCGCGCCGAGGAGCCGATCCTGCCGCTCCGCCTGCTCACGAACCGCACGCGGAGCTCGGCCAACGCGGCACGCGCTCTGCTCTATGCCGGGTTCTACGGACTCTTCTACTTCATGGCCCAGTTCCTCCAGGACGTCCAGGGCTACTCACCCCTGCGGGCCGGGGCCGCTTTCTTGCCCATGCCCGTTTCGGTCTTCCTCTCGTCCCAGCTGACCAGCCGTGTGCTCCTCCGCCGACTACCCGAGAAGGTCGTCATGGTGATGGGTACTTCCATCGCCACCGTCGGGCTGCTCCTCGCCACGCGCGTGGGTGACAGCACCAGCTACCTCCAGATCGTCCCGTCTCTCGTACTCATAGGTGCGGGCGCCGGCATGACGTTCGTGTCACTGACCAACGCATCATTGCACCAGGTGGAGCCGGAGATCGCGGGTGCCGCGTCTGGGCTGGTGAACATGTCTCAGCAGCTCGGCGCGGCTATCGGCCTGGCCGTCCTGGTCACTGCCTTCAACGCTATGGCCGGCAAGGCACAGCTCACGGCCGGCGTCGGGGGGAGCGCCATCGTCCACCCCCTCGACGCTGTCTTCGGGGTGGCAGCCCTCTTCACCTTGGGCTCGTTGGCTACCGTGCTCACCGGGGTCCGGACAGCGAGGGTCGCTCTCGATGTGAACGACGACCGCCCCGATGAGTGCATCGGGCTGAGTCCGACACTCGCGCTCGAGCCGGTCGAGCTCGAGCTGGGTGCCTGATCGGACTCTTCGGATGCGAGTGGGAGTTTCCGACCAATGACCCGGTCGAACGTGGAGTCCGAATTCGGCTCGTTCCGGCGTGGAACGACGATGAGCTCAACGGGCAGGGCACCAACTGTGTCTGAGATGGCGCCCGGACGTATCGTCTGGGGTGATGTTGGCCGTCTACGCGTCAGAGGCGAGTCCTGACGACCCGCTGGCATCGCTGGTCGTCGGGGAGCGACCGGCTCCGGATCCGCAGCCTGGTTGGGTTCCCGTCACGGTCAGTGCGGCCAGCCTGAACATGCACGACGTCTGGACCCTGCGCGGAGTGGGCATCACGCCGGATCGCTTCCCGATGATCCTCGGCTGTGACGGCGCGGGCACTCTCGGGGACGGGACGGAAGTGGTCATCCACTCCATCGTGAACGCACCGGACTGGCGGGGAGACGAGACGCTCGATCCACGACGCACACTCCTGACCGAGGTGCACCAGGGAACCTTTGCCGATGTGGTCATGGTGCCCGAGGGCAACGCGGTCCCCAAGCCGCCTGGCCTCTCGACCGTTCACGCCTCGGTGATGGGTACGGCATGGCTGACGGCCTACCGCATGCTCTTCCTCAAGTCCGGACTACGGCCCGGCCAGCGGATGCTCGTCCAGGGCGCCTCGGGCGGGGTCTCGACCGCGCTGATTCAACTGGGCCGGGCCGCAGGAATGACGGTCTGGGTCACCGGCAGGACCGAGGAGAAGCGTGCCCTCGCCCTGCGTCTGGGTGCCCACGAGGTGTTCGAGTCGGGCGAGCGTCTGCCCGCTCGGGTGGACGGCGTTTTCGAGACCGTGGGGGAGGCGACATGGGCGCACTCCATGCGGGCGGTCAGCCCGGGTGGTGTCATCGTCTGCTCCGGGGCCACGACGGGCGCGCATGCCGATGCAGACCTGCAGCGGCTGTTCTTCTTGCAGATCCGCGTGGAGGGTTCGACCATGGGTACCAGGCGCGAGCTGATCGACCTGCTCGCCTTCGTCGAGTCCAGCGGGATTCAGCCGCAGGTCGGGCTGGTGTTGCCGCTGGAGCGGGCAGAGGAGGGGTTCCGGGCGATGCTTTCCGGCGAGACGTCGGGGAAGATCGTCTTCACTCGGTGACCGGAGCATCCGCTCGCGGGAGGTCCTACGTCGGAGGTACTCCCGCCGCTCAACCGGTCCGGAGTGACGGTCCCGGGATCACCCCATCCGACCCCTTTCAGGTCGGTTCTGAGAGCAGGTCGGCCACGCCGGGTTTGCTGATCTTCCCCGACGGGAGCCACGGCGCGTCTTCGTAGGACACGACCTTGACCACGCGCGGGATCTTGTACGTCGACAGGAGATTCCGTAGCTGCCAGGTGAGATCCGCGGGATCGATTTCGGTGTCCGGCTCCGGACAGACGAGGCAGCCCACCAGCTGACCCCGCTTCGCGTCGGGCAGGCCGACGACAAAGGCGGCTTGGACGCCCGGGAGCGATTCGATCGCCAATTCCACCTCTCGGGGCGCGACGTTTGCCCCGCCCGTCTTGATCATCTCGGTCGACCGTCCGGTGAAGAACAGGTAGGAGTCGCGGAAGAAACCCTTGTCGCCCGTCCGATACCAGCCATCTTCGTCGAAGGTTTCCGACCGTTCCTTCTTGTACAGGCCGTCCATCAGGCTGTAGCCACGGACCAGGAGATCGCCTTCGACCCCGTCGGGTAGCTGGACCGAGGGGTTCTCGGGATCGACCACCTTGTGCTGCACGCCCGGCACCGGGGGCCCGAATGAGCCGCGTAGCCGCTCGGGCAGGTCCACCTCCTTCTCGGCCGCGGCGGCAGCGGTGTGTGGGCCGCAGGTCTCCGACATCCCGAGTGAGTTGTGCCGCAGGCCGGGGTCGGGAGCTGAGCCGGATGCCTCTAGCTCCACGAGCCAGGACAGGTCGCGGTCGGCCAGCGCGGGGTCACCGGTGATCCGATCGAGGAGAGTCCATCCGACGAGGCGGGTCGCTCGTTCGCGCTCGATCAGTTCGACCATGGCTGGAGGATCCATCTTCTCGACGGTGATCACTGTCGCCCCCACGTACAGGTGGCTCAGCAGACAGACCGTGAGCCCACCGACCCAGAAGAAGGGCATCGTCGTGAAGGTCCGGACGTCCTCGGTGAACCCGTAGAGCTGCGCCAGTGACCAGGCATGCCTGATCTGGGCTCCGTGCGTGTGCACGACGGCCTTGGGTTCGGCCGTCGCCCCGGACGTGTAGATCATCACCATGTGATCCGATGGTCGGACCTCTTCTTCGATCTGTTCGAAGATCTCCTCGCTGACGTCGCCATCGTCGCCCCGGTCGCCGAACTCCGGCGTCGCGGTCGCCCAATGCCGCTCGGCTCCGCCGACGAGCCAGATCCGGCGGAGGTAGGGAGCATCGGTCAGGTACAGACTGCTGCTTGGGAAGCGTCGCAGCTCTGGCCACGCGATCTCGAATTGCTCCTCGAGGTCCTGTCCCAACAGGGACCGGGGTGCGATAAGCGTGTCCAGGTCCGCGTGCCGGACGACGCGCGCCAGCTCCGGAGGGCGAAGGAAGGTGCTCAGCAACACGGCGATGCCGCCGACGCGGGTGATGGCGAGCAATGCGGTCACGAAGTCGGTCCCTTGGGGGAACAGGACGCCGACGCGCGTCCCCTTGCCGATGCCGGCGTGCAGCAGTCGCTTGGCCAAACGCCGGGATTGCTCGTCGGCGGATCCGAAGGTCAACCGCTTGTCGTGTGTGACTACGTAGTCACGACCTGCGAAGCGCTGCTCGGCGTGACGGAGAAGCTGCACGATGGTCGGGCTGAACGGCGCGGAAGGGGTCGTCATGCCCTCACCTCGGCCTCCACCCGGCAGCAGTCGTGTTGAAGATCATCATCGTTCCTTACCTGCCCGGGTGGTGGCACCCGGCGAAGCATTGGTGCCGCAGAGAGCAAATCATGGCGTATGGCGATGCACGTGGCGAGACGTCCAGGCGCAGATATGGCGGAGTGGGCCCGGGTGCGAGCCTGTCGGCTGGTGGGAAGGAGGCGGACCCTTCGGAGCGGCGCTCAACGCAGGCGTCGTAAGGCGTCGACGAGGTACTCCTCTGACGTCTTTCCGTCGACTTCGATCGGCGTCCCGCATCCCGGCACTGGGAGGATGCGGCCCGTACGAACCCGGGCTGCCCAGACCTGCTCGCCGTCCGCCTGCACCATGGTCAACCGCACGGTCCCGTCGCCTTCCTCGGACCCTTGGCGGGCGCAGTCGAACAGATCCCAGCCCACCTCGGCCAGGACGGCGCGCTCCACCGCCTGGATGCGTGGGGAGGCAAGGCCAGCACAGCCGCGGTAATGGGGGAGGACGTCGGCGACCGCGCCCGATCTCTCCACAATCCTGCGAAGGATGCCGTCGTCGAGATACCCCCAGGCTGTTCCCTCGGGAAGCAGGATCGCGGTCGGTGCGAAGCGATGGCCGCCCGTGTGGCTCGTGCGCCGTACCCGAGTGGTGCCGTCCGGGCCTACATCGTCCGCCACGGCGCGTGCCAGCCTCGTGCCCAGTGACCCGCAGCACCGATCCCTGGCGCCATGTGTGCAAATCAGGAGTTCCTGGCCGGGGACGTCCGCGGAGTCCGTTGGGTCCGCCACGTCCGGGGATCCAACGGTGTCGAGCAGCCGGGAGGCCAGTGAGACGATCTCGTGGGGCGGTCCCACCACCTCGGTACGCCGGTACGCCACGAACGCGCCCGGGTCCGCGCGGTAGAGCGCAGCCCTCAAGGCTCCGCCCGCCCGCTCGTCAGGGACGAGCGCCTGCAAACGTCCGTGAGCGTGCGAAAGCTTGCCGGCCAGGGGTTGGAGCTCTGGGATCTCGCCGACGTCCCTCGGCCAGGGCAGCGGCCACTCGACGAGGAGGAAGGCACGGTAGGACCCGATCGTGCCAATCGGGTCGACTTGGTGCTCACGGGTCCACTGCGCGCAGAGCGGCCCTGTGGCAGTGACCGCAGTCGACGTCATGCTCGTACGCTATCGAGTCCCGATCTGCGGTCACGGATGGCGTCCACTTTGCCGCCGCGCTCCGAGGTCGATGACGGCCCACGGGCCACCCGGCGGCGACCCTGGGCTACGGTGACGCCCGGTGGACTTCGACATGGGCGAAGACGTCGCCTCTGTGCGCAGCGAGCTGCGTCGGCTGATCGGCGACCATGTCCCGCCCGACTACTTCGGCGCCTTCACCGATGATCCCGCGGATCTAAAGGTGGCGCAGTCCTTCTGTCAGCTGCTGGCCGCGCAGGGGCTGCTGTGTGTGGCCTGGCCCGAGGAGTGGGGCGGCAAGGGTGCGTCCCCGTGGGTCCAGACTGCGGTCCGCGAGGAGATGTGGGCGCACCACGAGCCTCGCGGGGCGCAGTACATGGGCGTGAACTGGGTCGGTCCGACGATCATGCGTCACGGCACGCCGCAGCAGCAGCGGACGCATCTTCCCCCCATCGCCCGGGGCGAGGTGATCTGGTGCCAGGGTTTCAGCGAGCCCAACTCCGGGTCCGACTTGGCGTCGGTGCAGACGGCCGCCCGCCGGGACGGGGACGGCTGGTTCGTCTCCGGCCAGAAGATCTGGACCTCGTACGCCACCATGGCGCAGTGGTGCTTCCTTCTGGCCCGCACGTCGCGAGGCGAGAAGAAGCAGCAGGGCTTGACGATCTTCCTCGTGCCGATGTCTGACCCGGCGATTGAGGTGCGCCCGATCGCCAGCATGATCGGCCCCCATCATCTCAACGAGGTCTTCTTCGACGAGCTGTGGGTGACGGAGTCCGACATGCTGGGGCCCGTCGACGAGGGGTGGCAGGTGGTGCAGGAGGTGCTGGCCTTCGAGCGGGTCGGCATCGCGCGCTACGCCCGTTGTGAGCGGCTGCTCAGCCTCGCCCCGGCCGCCCTCGGTGACCAGTGGGAGGAGCTCCCCGAGGAGCTGCGGGCGCGCTGGGCCGAATCGCTCACGCACTGCCGGCGGGCGCGTCTGCTGGCATACCGTGTCGTCGGTATGCAGCAATCGGGGCGAGTCCGACCCGGTGACGTCGCTGCCTACCGCATTGCCGTCACTCGGCTCGACCAGCACAGCGCCGAGGTCCTGATGGAGATCACCGGGCTGGCGATCCTCGAGGGAAGCGAGGCCAAGAGGTTCAAGCGAGCCGTGGACGAACACTGGCGCTACGCGCAGGCCTCGACCGTGGCGTCGGGCAGCATCGAGATCCAGCGCATGCTCCTGGCTCGCGCGCTTCTGTCGGCATGATCACCGAACTGAGCGAGGAGGCGACCGAGTACGGGCTGACGGTTTGGAAGGTGCTCGAGTCAGTGGGTGGTGACCGGCTGGCCCAACTGGCCGAGGCCGAGCCGGAGCGGCGCGACGAGCTCGTCGCGCCGGTCCTGGCTGAACTGGGAGCGTGGGACCTGGACCCCCGGTCTGGCGCGGACGAAGCCGAGGCCGCAGCGGCGATGTGCCGCAGCGCCGGGTACTGGGCGGTGGCGTACCCGATCGCGGAGCGGCTCAGCCGTCCGCGCGACGTCGAGGCGGACGGCCTGGTGGTGGTGAACCCGGACATGCCGGCGGCACCGGTCGCGGGCCTCTCCCTGCGCTGGGTCGCCGTCGATCTCGACGGCCGACGGAGCCTCGCCGTCTGCCGTGCCGGCACGCCTCAGCCACGCCGCGATGCCTTCGTGGGCGCGCTCGAGTTGGAACCTCTCGACGACAAGGGAGCTGACGACGTGAGCCTCGGCCTCGTCCTCCCCTGCTGGACGCTGCTGGGCATGCTCGACCGCGCGCTCGAGCTCACACGCGACTACGTGCTCCAGCGGCGGCAGTTCGGCCAACCTCTGGCGACATTCCAGAGCGTTCAATTCCAACTCACGGACGGTGAGGTCGAGCGGGTCGGACTGGAGGAGCTGGCGAAGTATGCGCTGTGGAGCATCGAGACCGGCGACCCGGCAGCGCAGCGCGACGCATTGGCGCTGCGCGCCGCCGCACTCGACGCGGCCCAGATTGTGTTCCGCGTCGCCCACCAGCTCCATGGCGCAATCGGGTTCTGCGACGAGACCACTCTCTCGTGGGTGTCGCGTGCCAGCGTGCCCCTGCGCCGGCTCCCCTTCGGCACGTCGGCCACCCGGGCTCAGCTCACGCGGAGTATGGGCCGCCGGGGATTGCCGGGCCTGTACAGCGCGCCGTCGGAGCTCCCGGAGCGCTGAACGCTTCATTGCCGGGGTCGGTGAGCCGGATCAAGGAGATTCGGGTCAACCGCCGAATCCGATGGCCGCCTGTGCTCGAGCGGTGCGTACGGCTCGGCCGAGAGTCGTCAGGTCGTACGCTCCCGCTTGCCGCTGCCCGTTGACGAAGAAACTCGGGGTTCCTGCGACACCGCTCAAGTCGGCGCTCTCGATGTCCGCCGCGACACGTTCGCTTCGTCGGCGGCTCTCGAGGTCCTCAGTGAACGACTTCACATCGAGGCCGAGCTGGTCCGCGTATCGGATCAAGTCTTTGGGACCCAGCTCCGCCTGGTGCTCAATCAGCAAGTCGTGCATCGGCCAGAACGCGCCCTGGACCGCGGCGGCCTCGGATGCCTCGGCCGCCAATTGCGCTCTCGGGTGCACATCGTTGAGCGGCAGGTGGCGCCAGACGTAGCGCAGGTCACCGTCTTCGGCCAGCAGCTCCCGGATGACCGATTCTGCCTGCCCGCAGTATGGACACTCGAAGTCGCCGTACTCGACCAGGGTTACGTGGGCGTCGGCTGGCCCACGGATGTGGTCCCGGTCGCCATCGACGGGGTCGGCGAGGTCGACGATGGCGCGTGATTGGCCCAGGAGCGCTCGGGTGCGAAGTGGCGGGGGAAGTCGTCCCGTGATCTGGAACACCGACCACGTGCTCACCGCCGCCACCACGGCGGCGGTGAGCACGCCCAGCGTTGCCTCCTTCAATTGGACACCCGTGAACGCGACCGAGGCAACGAGCAGTGAGACGGTGAAGCCCATCCCCGCCAGGGTTCCGCCGCCGAGGGCGGCCAGCCAGCCCACCGGCGGACGGAGTCGGCCCCCTGTCACTTTGTTGACAAGCGCGGACGTGGTCATGATCCCGGCCGGCTTGCCGACGACGTAGCCGACCAGAATGCCAAGCGTGATGGGCGAGGTGTACGCCTGGGCGAGGAATCCCACTTCGACGGGGATGCCCGCATTGGCAAGTCCGAACAACGGGACGATGAGGTAGCTCGTCCAGGGGTGCCACATCTGCTGGAGGCGCTCATTGGGGGACACCGCAGTCCGAACGCCGGCGCGAAGTTGTCTCGCCATCCCGGCCGTCGGCTGCTCCCGGAAGTCCCGGAACAGATCTGAAGTCCTCTCCAGATCCGTACGGGCTGGTGGCGCGGCGTACGCGATCAGACCGGCCGCAAGTCCGACGACGACAGGGTCGACGCCGGATTCGACCAGCGCGACCCAAGTCGCCGTGGCCAGCGCGAAGTACAGAAGGCCGTAATGGATCCGGCGAGCCGCAGCGAGAGCGGCTATTGCCATCAGCCCAGCTGCGACGAGGAGCGGGGCGACAGTCAGATGGTGGGTGTAGACCGTGGCGATCACGACGAGGCCCACGATGTCGTCGACAACCGTGAGTGTGAGTATGAAGCCACGCAGTCGTTGGGGAGCATGCCGACCGAGAAGAGCCAGCAGACCCAGGGCGAAGGCCGTATCGGTCGACATGGCAACGCCCCAACCGTCCGCTGACGAGCGACCCGCGTTCACCGCCAGGTAGAGCCCGACCGCGGCCGCCATCCCGCCGAGTCCCGCGAGCACGGGAAGGATGATCCTGGGGCGCTCCCGGAACTCGCCGATGTCAAACTCCCGCCGGGCCTCCAGCCCCACGACCAGGAAGAAGAAGCTCATGAGCCCGCTGTTGACCCAGCCGCGCAGGTCCAGCGACACCGCCGCGTCACCCAGGTGCACGGACAGGCGGGTCTGCCAGACCTGCTCGTACGAGGATGCGTCGACATTCGCCCAGATCAGCGCGCTTACGGCAGCCGCGAGGAGAAAGGCGGCACTTGCGGTCTCGGTTTGAAGAAAGCGGCGAAGCGCGGTATCTCGCTGCAGCCACGCCGTGAGGCTGGAGCTCTCGAACGGTTCGACTACGGCCATACGTCTTCCGGCACGCCCATGAGTGACCCGTACGTGCGACCGACGACCGTCAAAAAATTGGGAACACCGCGCGATGCACTTCTCGAAGCCGCAGGCTCATCAGACCCGGGAGCCGAGCAAAGGTCGCAGTGACGGGCCGACCTGGTCGGCGATCGCCACTGCCACGACCCGGCGCTCGTGCGATACCGGGGTTCCCGGGGTCGGTGTCAGGACGAAGCGCCCGAGCGTACGTCCTTGGATCTGCACCAGAAGTTCGACCTCAGGGCCGGGCAGCCCCAGCTGATCGACGGCCCAGGTCCGGCCCGCGAGAAGGACCTGCCCATCGTGTTCGATCCGGGTCATCGGGTGCGATGTGCCCCCCGATTCGTAGCGGCAGTCCCGAAGGAGGAGCAGCGGAACCAGTTCCCTGCGTACCCGCTCAACGACGTCGCGGGACGGAGCACCCGAAGCGGCGAGTTCCGAGACGTCGTGAATCAATCCCACGAAATCCGCCTCCTCGACTGCGGTCTCATGGTGATGACGGTTGCGAGCGGCGAGCTCGGTCACGATCAGCCCGACGACGAACAGGCACACGGCCGTCTCGATGTCGGGTCGATGGGTGATATCGAACTTCTCGTAGGGACGGGTCAGGAAGAAGTCGAACCACACTGTGGCTGAGACCGTGGCCACGAATCCGGCGGCCCGGTTTCCCAACGCCGCCACCGCCACGATCACCGCGACGAGGATCAAGGCTGCTGCGGTGTTGGCGAAGCTCGGGCGGAACGGCACGAGAATGGCCGCCACCGCAAGCGGCAGGACGATCCCGGCCAGGAGGGCGATCTGGTCCCGGTGAAGCCGAATTCTCTCCATGGCTGCCTCGCTTCTGCTTGGTCACTCTCAGTTTTTCACGATAGGCCCGGCACGATGGCATAGGCGCCTCACAGCGCCACCTGCGGGTCAAACTCGGTGCGCCACTGTGGGGGCTCGACTAGGGCAACTCCTCACCGGGTCGGGAGCCGAGCAAACGGTAAGCAGTGACCGGAGTCGCGAAGCCCTTGAGAATCAGAGGATCCAAGGGCTCGAATCGGAAGTCGTCGGCGCACTGGTCTCGCACCGACTCAGAGACGACTACCATCGACGACCCGGCCGAGCCGACCAGACGGGCGGCCAGGTTGACATCGGGTCCGTAGACGTCACCGAACACGGACAGAACGTTGCCAGCCGCCAAGCCGACTCGTACGGGTGGCACTAGGCCCGACGCGAAGTCCTGGGTCAATTTGGAGCGCGATCCGGCAGGCGTCGTCGGCGGATTCGCTCACGAACATGGCCTCGTCACCGAGCGTTTTCACCAACTGACCATTGCCTCGGTATACGACGCGGGTCACCCGCTCGTCGAACGCGGCGAGCACGGTTGCCAGCTCCCCGACCGACATTGTGGCGGAGGCGGCGGTATAGCCGACCAGGTCGGCAAAGCCGACCGTGCGCGCCAAGGTGACGGCCGTTTGCTCCGCGTCGGTCGACCAGACCCGGTCGGCCACCGCGACGAGTTGGCGTCGGAGCAGGGCATCGAGAGTCTGTACGAAACCCGGCAAGACCTGTTCGGTCAGATCCGAATACTCCTTGACCACATCCGAGTAGGCCGAACCGCCCTGGAGGCGAGGAAGCTCGAAGCGCAGACGGAATGCCCCGACCAGCACGTCCGCCACCCGGGCCATAGCGGTGCCGGCCACGCGCGCCACCTGGATGGTCGCTTCGGGACCGAGCAGGCGCGTACTGGCGGCGCCCAGGAGCTCTATCGCCGCCGCCTCCTCGGCGGTGACGCGGTCATCCGGGCGCGCCGGGAAGTCGAGCGCGGTCAGAAGCCGTTCGGCGTCGTCCCACTCCAAGCCGGCCGAGGACACGACCTGGGACAGCTCGAACCAGGGACCGGTTCGCAGGCTGAGATCCAGGGCCAGGTCACCAAGACTCCTGCTCATGGCGATCTGCTCGACCGTTGCGCCCCGGGCGAGGACGTAGCGCAACAGCTCGAGCCGGTCGACAGCGCCCGGTGCAGCGGCATCGTAAAGGCCGAGGCTCGCGAGCTCCTCGACCGTCGGCTCGTGCGGTTGATCGTCCATTCCGCTCCCGTGATATGTCGTCGTCCAGGCATTCCAGACTCGGCTCGTTCCAGGCGCTGCTCAACGTTCTTGCCGGGCGATTCGAGCGGCGATTCCGTCAAGAACGCAACGTAGGCCGAACTCGAAGCGTTCGTCCCGGGTCTCGGGCGCGTCAGGGTCGATGCCCTCGTCGAAGACCCGAAGAAAGCGGGTGAACTGTCCAGAGCCGCGCAGACGGTCCTGCCATTGCTGGGTGCCGGCGAGAATCTCTTGTTGGTGGTACGACAAACTCGGCATATCGGCTGCTCAGCCGTCCCGATGGAGGAAGCCGTGGAGGATCGCCTGGGTGAGCTCCTCGACGATCGCCTCTCTCGAAGGGGACCTGGTTCCGAAGTAGGTCGGACGCAACGCGGCCATGCCTGCGATCATCGCCACCGTCGAATAGGCCGCCAAGTCCGGATGGCTCGAGCGCATCCCCCTCATCGCCATGCCCTCAGAACTGATCTGGCCCAGGAAGGCAAGAGCCCGGCGAATATCAGCGATGCCGGCTTCAGCCATCTCCTCCTCGCTGAGAGCGTCCGAGGCCAACAGCGTCAGAACGAGGCCCTGATGTTCCACGAACACGTCGTAGAGCTGTCCGACAAACTGGCCGGCCAGCTCCTCTTCGTCCGTCTCGTCGGGGACGACCGCCTGCCACGTCAGGCCGAAGTCGTCGACGAAATTGGTGAAGGGAACGACCATGGTCTCGCGGAACAGGGCGGCCTTCGAGCCGAAGTGACGAAACAGCAAGGGTTCGATGACACCGGCGGTCTCAGCGATCTCGCGGGTGGTGGTGCGGCGGTAGTCCTGGCGGGCGAAGAGGTCGCGGGCGGCATCGAGCAGGAGTCGCCGGGGCTCGCCCCTGGGACGGCGCGTCGCCCGGGACGGTGTGCCCTCCGCCGGTTGCTTGTCGGTGGAAGGTCGCTCGGACACGGTCGTTCACTCCTCCAGCCGACGCCTGGCGGCGCATGAGGTAAGATAGTGTACGCTATCTAAGCGGTCTGGCGCTTGCTGCGGGAGGGGAGGGGACATGGGTGCCGTCATCATGCTGGGCACGTTGTTGGGACTGATCGTCCTCATCTTCGGCCTAGTGCTTCGCTACGACCCCGAAGCGCGTCGTGTTCGGGGCCAGGACCGTGACCGGTGAGCCATGGGTTGACCCCGGTGCTGACGGCGGCCATCGGCTTTGCGTACGTCGGAGGGTTCGCGTTCCTCGCCCTCGGCGTGTACCAGACGTATCGCCGCCGCCGCCTTCACCCCCTGCTGCTCGTCTGCCTCGCAGCGATCTCGATCTCGTGGATCGAGGCGCCCTACGACTGGGCGGTCTACGCGGAGTTCGCTCCGGCCATCCCCCGCATGCCGTCGTGGTGGCCACTGGACATGACCTGGGGTGGACTGCCGGCGTCGGTGCCCGTCGGCTACATCTCCTACTTCGTGACGCCCGCTCTGGTCGGAGCCGCGCTCGGGCGACGGCTGAGCTCGAGGTTCCATTGGCGCATGCCGACCACCCTCCTCGGTGTCGGCCTCGTCGTCGGCTTCCTCTGGGCCTTCCTCTTCAACGGGATCCTGGGGGCTCGGCTCGGCGTCTTCTACTACGGCCGCGTCATCCCCGGGCTTGCGCTGTGGCAGGGGACCAAGCACCAGTACCCGCTCTACGACGCCCTCGCCATGGGCGTGATGGTGATGGTCTTCGCCTACCTCCTCGGACGGACGGATCCCGAAGGTCGTACCGTCATCGAGACGTGGGCTCACCGGAGTTCACCGAGCCGCCTTTGGTCGACCGTCCTGTCCATCGTCGGTGTCGTGGTGCTCGCAAACCTTCTCTACGGCGCGATCTTCGCGCCCCATCTCGTGACGAAGTTGGAGGGTGAGGTGACCGCAGGACCGACGGCTCCCTTGTTTCCAGGCGTGCCGAACCAACCGCTTCAGGGCGCCACTCACCTGGGTCCCTGACCGATCGATCGAAGGACGCGCATGGCTCCGACAACTCCAGCTGCAGCGGTGCACGACGACCCCTACGACGACATCGACGATGATCCGTACCCCACCTGGCGCCGGCTCATCGACGAATCTCCGTTGTACTGGAACGGGGAGCTCGACTTCTACGCCCTGAGCAGGTGGGACGACGTCAAGCCTGCACTGATCGACCGGGAGACATACAGCTCCGGCCACGGCACGGTCATGGAGATCATCAGCGCCGGCGTCAAGATCCCGCCGGGCATCCCCCCCTTCGAGGATCCGTCCATCCACGACGCACACCGAGTGCTGCTCGCACGCGTCTTCACGCCGAGGCGCATGCTCGATCTCGAACCCCTGGTCCGCAGCTATTGCGTGAGCGCGCTCGACGCATGATCGATTGGTGCTCACGTTGTCACGATTGATGAAGACCGGAATCGTCGCCGCGGCAGTCACCTCCTTGTCCGCAGCAAGTCTTGTTCTCGTCGCAGTTCCCGCATTGTCGTCCGGGGCGCCCCTCAACATCACCTATATCTCCTCGCTCACCGGTCCGGGGGCATCTGAGTACGCCAACTCCCAGCAGGGGTGCGTGGCGCGGGTGGACCTGCAGAACGCTGAAGGCGGTGTGAATGGGAGCAAGGTCATCCTGTCGGTTGTTGACGACGAGACGAACCCGACACTGACGTCGACGGCGGTCCAAGGCGCAATCTCCAAGGGTGCGATCGGGATCGTAGCCAACTCACCGCTTTTCTATTTGGCCGCGAAGTACGCGCAACAGGCGGGAATGCCCGTGACGGGAAACTCCTCCGACGGTCCAGAGTGGGGGGAGCAGCCCTATACCAATATGTTCGACGCGTTCCGAGGCAGCGAGAACCCAGCGGATCCAGTGAACGGCATCTTCGGCAATTTCTTGAAGTCGCACGGTGGAACGACTATCGGCGTCTACGGCTATGGCGTGTCCCCGAACTCAGCCGATGGAGCGATAGGCGGCGCTGAATCATTCCGGCGGGCTGGGGGAAAGATTGGCGTCGAGGATGCATCCGTCCCATTCGGCAGCGTGGATTTCACTCCCGAAGCACTCATCGCCAAAGAGAAAAACGTGAACGCGATCCTTCCGACCATGGACGACGACTCGGATTTCGCTCTCCTTACGGCGCTGAAGCAAGCGGGGGTGAAGGTCAAGGCCGCCCTCCTGGCCGTGGGCTATGAACAGTCTGTTGTCCATTCGCCCGCCTGGCCGAGCCTCCAAGGAGCGTATTTCTTGTCTCTGACCCGTCCGCTCTCCGTACCGAACGCAGGCACCGAGCAGATGGCCGGAGCTCTCATGAAGTATGCACACTTCACCAAGGGTGAGTTTCCCGGTTACGGGCAGGATCTGTCGTGGCTCGGTTGCGACCTCATGATCCGGGGGTTACAGCGAGCGGGACAACACCCGAGCCGCACCAGCGTCGTAAAGGCGTTGCGCGGTATCAAGTCCTACAACGGCAACGGCTTGCTGCCCATCACCATCAACTACTCAACGGTCTTCGGTCACGACCTGCCCCAGTGCGCGTGGGTCATGCAGGCCCGAAAGTCGGGCTTTGTCCCGGTCTCGGCGAAACCATTCTGTGGGAAGGACTACGCGGGTACGAGTACTCGTAACAGCTCGTAGGGCGCCTCACTGTGTCCGAAGTTGAGAGACAGATAGTCCAGTCAGCACCCGACGTCATGGCGGAGCGCCGCCAGGAGGAGGAAGCAGGAGTGTCTTACGAGAGCCATGCGGAGCCGATCAAGCTCGGTTACCTGTTCGATTTCCTTCTGCCTGACACTTATCCCGAAGAAAAGCGGCTCGATCTCACCCGCTCCTTCGAGCTGGTCTTCCAACGGGCGCACGAAAGTGGAGTCCTCGACCGTCCGGTCGAGATCATCTTCCGCGAGGTCGAGGGTCTCCCGAAAGGCTCAGCCAAGCCGGTCGTTGACGCTTACGGCGAACTGGTTGAATGTGGTTGCCTCGCCGTGTTCGGGCCGGCGATCTCTGACAATGCCGTGCCGACTCGCGAGGCTATCGAGTCTCGGTTCCATGTACCCGCCATTACCGTAACCGGGACTGAGGATTGGCTCGGCGAATGGACCTTCTCCCTTCCCCAGGGCTCCATGACCGATGAACCGATTTTTTGGGTTCAGCTTCTCGCAAAGGGCGGGCACGCAACGGTTGGCTGCCTGATCGAACAGTCCCTCATCGGCGAGTCATACATCCGCAACTTTCGCAAGGCGTGCGCTGCGCAGGGCATCCGGATCGTTGCGGAGGAGTGGATCGCCCAGACGGCACAGGACGTGACTGGCGCGGTACAGAAACTGCATGAAGCCCAACCCGACGCGCTGGTCCATTGCGGTTTCGGTTTCGGCGTCCTTGGTGTCAATCCGGTCCTCAATGCGATCGGCTGGGACCCGCCTCGCTTCATGGGAACCGCCTTCCAAAACGCCTGGATCAATGAGTTGATCTGGAACTCCATGCTCGGCTGGACCGGTGTCGACCAATACGACCCTGCCAACCCCGTTGGCCAGCAATTCCTTGATGACTTCGAGGCGGCATATGACCGTCGGCCGGAATACTGCGTGCCGGTCGTCAACCGAGACCTGGCAACCGTCCTGACCCACGCTTTCGCTGACGCGCATCCGCTCACGCCCCGAGGAGTGAAGGAAGCCTTGGAGCGAGTGAAGATGATCCCAGCCGCCAGTGGGGCTCCAGGGACCTATCTGTCGTTCGGCAAGTGGACTCGCCGCGGCTGGATGGGTGCCGGGTACCTGGTGGCCCGGCGCCTCGATGCGGATGGTCTTTCGGCCCACCTCGTAGATCGCTTTGGCCAGCTTTGACGCCGACCACAGAGACCGAAATCACCACTTTGCGAAATCCGATGGTCGACCCATCGTGGTCATTGGGAATCTGGGCATGAGGCTCTGCTGAAGTCGCAAGAAGCGGTAGTCAAGGGTGGGCGCAAGCGGACGCGGCGCTCTCCGTCGGCCGCACCGGCCTCCACGCCTCCCCAGGGACTCGAAGAGGTCTCGAGGGCGGCCAGAGAACGGTCGGTCTGCCCGCCCTCGGTTCCATGATCTGCGCCACTTCGCCGGCACCATGGCCGCTGCTGCCGCGGCTCCATCAAGGATGCGATGGCCCGGAGTGGATGGCCATCTGCGGCGTCCTCCGGCCTTTCCCGCAACCGCGGTTCCCGAAGCATGAAGCGCTCAGGAAACTGCCGTCTCGCTCAGGTGGACCGAGCTCCGTCGATGCGGTCGAACAGATCAGCCAGCACGTCGACAAGTGCCTCCCGCTCCATCGCCAACCGCCCTTGGTGCCACGCCTGGCACAGCTCGCTCAAGGTGCCGATCTGTGCATAGGCGACGAGGCGAGCCCGAAGGTCCGCCTGCGGGTCTGAGCCAGGGGGTGCCATACCCGCGATGGCAACGTCGATGATCTGGTGCCGAAATGGACTGAGCACGCCACCGTGGGTCTCGGTGAGCAGGACCCGGGCGAGACGTTCGTCGTCCACCAATGCGCCGACGAAGGCTTCGAGCCATGCCTGTGGCGGGCCGCCCGGTCTGGTCGGCCGGAACGGACCGACACGCTCGGACATCACCGCGATCGCATGGTCGACGACGGCGCTCTGGAGATCGGCGAGAGACGCGAAGCTTTCGTAGAAGTACCGCTTGGTCAGCCCGGCGGCCACGCACACACGACCGACACCGAGCGCGCCGGCGCCCTCGGTTCCAGCGATCTCGAAGGCGGACCCCACCAGACGTTTCCTTCGATCCATACGCCGGTCGTCGGCGCTGACCCCACGGAAAGGCATCGTCACCTGGTAGTCCATTTCTGGGACCAGCCTAGTTGACACTGTTGAGTATCAAAGTCTACGGTCCTTGACACCAAGCGGTGTCAAGGAAGGAGGTCTGCCCTCGTGCTCTCGACGTCTGTCGACGCTCGAATCGATCTGACCGATCCCGATTTGCTGGCCGATCATCTGCCCCTGAATGAGTTCGCCTGGCTGCGACGGAACCAACCCATCCGATGGAACCCTCAACCGTCCGTGGCGGGATACGGCGACGCCGGATTTTGGGCGCTCACCCGTCATGCTGATGTCACGGCGGTGACGAGGAGTCCCGGATGGTCTGTGGAGGCCAACTCCGCCTTCATTCGGCGGCTGGACGAGTCCGACCCAACCGGCGAGTCCACCAAGAACCTTCTGTTGTGCATGGACCCGCCCAGGCACACCCGAGTTCGCAGAGTGGGAAACCGGTGCTTCACCCCGCGGCGTTGGCCGGACTCGAGGACGACCTACGCGAGCGGGCCCATCGCATCGTCTGGGCTGCCAAACATGACGGCACAGGCGACTTCGTGATCGACGTCGCGCGCCATCTGCCCCTGCAGGCCATCGCCGGACTGATGGGCATCCCCGACGATGATCGCCCGCAACTCTTCCGCTGGAGTGATCAGATGGCTGGCAGCGAGGATCCCGAGTACGCCAGGTCCGATCTCCCGGGGGTCGTCGAGATGTTCGCCTACGCACACGCCGCAGCCGAGGCACGTGTCGAGAACGATCTCGGCGACGTGACCAGCCGACTCGTGCAACCCGACGCTGATGGTCAACGCCTCAACAGCGAAGAGTTCGCGTTCTTCTTCATGATCCTCGCCGTTGCCGGTAACGAGACCACCCGTCAGGCGATCAGTCACGGCATGTTGGCCTTCCTGCAACATCCGGACCAGTGGGAACGATGGCGGTCCGAACGGCCCACGACCACGGTCGACGAGATCTTGCGCTGGGCCTCGCCCGCCGTGGTGCTCCAGCGCACGGCCCAGGAGGACACTGAGGTCGCCGGCCACCTGGTGCGCAAAGGCGAGCGGGTCGGCCTGTATTTCGCCTCCGCCAATTTCGACGAGGAGGTGTTCGAGGATCCTCGCCGGTTCGACATCGGTCGATCGACGAATCCCCACGTCACCTTCGGCGCCGGCGGTTCGCACTTCTGCATCGGGGCCAACCTCTCCCGACTCGAGCTGAAAGTCATGTTCGACGTGATCGCCGACGAGCTGACCGACACGACGTTGACAGGTCCGCCCCGCCGCCTCCGTTCGTCGTGGCTCAACGGCATCAAACACCTGCCTGTCCGCTATGGAGGCTCCGCATGAGCACAACGGCGACCGCGTGGATGGTCACGCGTTTGGGCGCACCGACCGACGCCCTAGAGATCCAAACGGTGGATGTCGACGAACCAGGTGCCAACCAGGTGCGGATCGCCGTCGAAGCGTTCTGCCTCGACTTCAACGACATCGACACGATCCGCGGTCGGTACGGGCTGTTGAAGTTCGAACCGCCGTTTGTCATCGGCATGGCGGCAGCAGGAACGGTCGACGCAGTCGGGCCGGGATGTGAGGGGCTCCTCGGCCGACGAGTCGTCGGCACGACTGTTGGCGTGCAGGGCGCCTACGCGTCAGCGGTGCTGCTGGACGGAGCGACACTCCAGCGTCTTCCCACGTGGCTCAGCGCGGCCGAGGGGATGGCGATGTACTTCCCCTTCCAGTTGAGCTACCTGGCCCTGAAGGTCCGGGGTCGGGTGGCCCAAGGCGACGTCGTGCTCGTCCACGCCGCGGCGGGCGGAGTCGGGTCCGCCGCCGTCCAACTGGTCAAAGCGTTCGGAGCGACGGTGATCGCTACTGCGGGCACCGACGACAAGGTCGACTTTTGTCGGTCGCTGGGCGCCGACTACGGCGTGAATTATCGCAGCGACGATTTCGTTGGTTTCGTGGACGACGTCACGAACGGACGGGGAGTCGACCTGGCGTTCGACACCGTCGGTGGTGCCGTGACGACCGAGACGTTTCGGGCGATGGCATTCAACGGCCGCCACCTCATCATCGGGTTCGCCTCGGGAATCGAGGCGGAGGAGCGCCCGCTCTCCATCCAGCCGAGCATCTACGGCAACTTTGACCTCGTGGGGATCTGCTTCGCCTACGTCGACTCGCCGCGGCCGGCTCGCCCCTTTGGCATGAACTTTCTGTCGACGACCCAGGGCGTCGACATCTGGAACCGCATTCTGCACCTCACCCGAGCCGGAACGATCCGCCCGGTGATCGGCCGGCAGATCGACTTCGCCGAGGTCCCTGCCGGGCTCCGGGCGCTCGAGAGCCGCGAGACGGTCGGCCGGACGGTGGTGCGACTGCCATAGGGCGGTGAGGCTGTTTGCGCCCGGTCGTCCTCGGCGAGGTCCGGACTCTCCCGACCTGCCCGAGAACAAACCTCAAGATCGGAATAAATGATGAAAAGTATCGGTTGGAACTGATTGACAGATAGATTTCAGCGCGCCAGCCTGGCGTTGAGCAGAGAGAGGAGAAGAGAATGCGTCTCTTCACAGACGATTTGGCGGAGTTCCCGCTGTTCTCCGGGGTCAGCCGATCGGAGCTCGCCCTCATCAGGCGACACCTCACGATGCTGCCGGTAGCGGCCGGGCGAGTCCTCGTCCACGAAGGTGCACGAGGGGACGAATTCATGATCATCGCCGACGGCGAGGCGACGGTGACGCAGGGAGACCACGTGATCGCCACGCTCGGGCGGGGGGATCTGGTGGGCGAGATGGCCCTGCTTCAAGAGGGCGGTTTCGGTCGTCGCAACGCAACGGTGACCGCCACCACCCCCGGGATGGTCTACGCCGGGTCGCGGAGCGAGTTCCGTCGCATCCTCGAAGCCGTACCCTCGGTGGCCCGCAAGGTACGCCAAACGGTGGCCGGTCGAGAGGTCAGCCGCGCCGCCTGAGCGCGGACAATCCGGATCAGGACTGTTTTTTGTTGTCGTTGTTGCCAGCTGATATGTCGAGCTGACGGCGCCGAGCTTGGTTCTTGGTTGTCGGCAACACTGACTGTTGCGTCTCGGGCGGCCTGATCCGGCGGCCATGTCCTCTTCGTGGTCTTGTGCCTGTTCGCCTCCGAGAGGGTTTTGAGCCCTTCGGCTCGCCGCTGCCACGACCCGGAGCTCGAGCGATATCGGGGTTCCAGAGCCGGTGTCGGGACGAATCGACCGAACGTATGTCCTTGGATCTGTGTCAGAAGTCCGACCTCGGGGCCGGGCAGCCCCAGCTGATCGACTGCCCAATTGCGGCCTCCGAGTACAGCTGTCCTCCATGCGCACCCCGGGTAGTTCGGGCGCCAACACGGAGACCGACCGTGCGGCGGACCGCCTTCATGAAAAGCGGCTTGGTTGTGGGATCGAGTGCGTCCCGGCCGTTCTGTGGCCAAGGATTGACCCTAATAGTTGTTCCTCTTAGGCTCCACCCGCGCGACATGACTTGTACGCCGGGTCAAGGCAGGATCACGCGGGGAATTCACGTCCTGTGTGGGGGAAGGAAACGTGATGGCGCCAGAGGAGGACCCGGTAGACCTCGTTGTCAACGCCGGTGATCGATTCGTGCTCCTGGCATCCGCCGTCTGCGGCCGACGCCTGGAAGTCGCGGCCGGGGATCCAGGGATGCCGGCGTGGACCGACGGTCGCACCGTGTTTATCGACGCCGAGACGGATCACCAGACGCAATTGCAGTGCGTCGTAGTTCAAGCGGCGCTCCTCTGCGCGGGGAGCCTCGAACCTCGAGTTCTCGGCAAGTTGGCCCGGAAACCTTCCACGACTCGCCGCTACCTGAGCCTCGAAGGACACCGCGCATTGTCCGCGCTCTGGGGTCTACTCCCGAGCACGGTGCTCCACCCACCCGACGCAGAGACGGCACAGCGAACAGACTCTCCGCAGTCGTCGGTGATGATCGCCCTCGGAAACGAAGTGATTCCGGACCCGCCGGCCGTCTTTGGCGTGATCCGCCCCCGTCTTGTCCGACAGGTTCGAGACGATCGAACCCACGGACTCGGACTCACCCACGCCCTGCGACAAGAGAGGCAGACACTTCTCCGCGAACTCGAGGATGACGTTGGAGAAGACCCGGTCGTCGACATTCTCTCCAGCCCTGTCGGTGGGGGTGGTCCGATCGGCCGACTGCTCAAACGGCTCCTCGGACAGGCGAGATCTTCACGGAGCGGCGCCCCAGGGGCGAACGCTCCCACTCGCTTCGCTCGGAGCAATAACCGGGTCTCGAGTCTGGGCTCGCCGACGATGAGCGGGATGATCGTAGCCGAGGGGGGAAGCTCAGGCGGCGTTCGAGGATCCGTCTACCCAGAGTGGGACGTCCATCACCAGAGGTATCGGCCTGAGTGGTGCACAGTGGTTGAACTCGAGCCCGAGCGCGGGAAACGATCCGGCATTCCGCTACGGGACACAAGGTCCCTGCGACGCGCTCTTGTCCGCCTCGGAACGGAGCTGGAGCGACACCGTCGCCAACCGCAAGGCGAGGACCTCGACCTTGACGCCGCTATCGACTCGTACGTCGAGGTCCGGGCCGGCTCGTTCCCGGACGACGGCATCTACATAGAGAGCAAACGGAGTCGACGGGACCTTTCCGTGCTCGTTCTCCTCGACATCTCCGGATCCGCTGGCGAGCCGAGCAGCTCGGGCGGCGTCGTCCACGACCACCAGCGCTCTGCTGCGACGGACCTCACGACAGCGTTGCACGACGTGGGGGATCGGGTAGCCCTGTACGGATTTCGGTCGCAAGGGCGCTCCGCGGTTCACGTCTTCCCGGTGAAGCGATTCGACGACGGAATATCGAATCTGACGGATGGCGGACTCGGCGGACTAAGCCCTGGAGGGTTCACACGCTTGGGAGCGGCCATCCGTCACGGCGCGTCGACACTGGAACGGGAGGCAGGAACCGGCCGGCGGCTCCTCGTAGTGCTGTCCGACGGTTTCGCGTACGACCACGGCTACGAAGGGACGTACGGTGAAGCCGATGCTCGACGCGCGCTATCCGAGGCTCGGCATCGCGGCATCGGATGCCTTTGCCTGAGCATCGCCTCAACCACGGACGCGGAGGCACTCCGGAGAGTCTTCGGTACAGCTGCCTATGCGGCACTTGGCACTGCGGACCGGATGGCTGGTGCGATCGGACCCCTGTTCCGCGCCGCACTCGGGACCGCCGAGTTTCAACGGAGGCGATCGGAGCGAGTAATGCGGTCAACGGAGCGCTTGGCGATGGAAAGGAGTAGGGCATGAACCACGACGCACCGCCGTTCTATGTCCCGGTCGGAAATGAGATGCAAGTCTTCCGCGCCGCGTTCCAACAGGACCTCTCGCTCATGTTGAAAGGCCCGACTGGTTGCGGCAAGACTCGCTTCGTAGAAGCCATGGCGCATGATCTCGGCCGCATGCTCATCACCGTGGCCTGTCACGACGACCTGACGACCGCGGACCTCGTTGGGAGGTTTTTGCTGCGCGGCGGAGAAACCGTGTGGGTCGACGGTCCGCTCACTCGTGCAGTCCGGGAGGGAGCTATCTGCTACCTGGACGAGATCGTCGAAGCTCGTCAGGACACCACCGTCGTGCTCCATCCACTTGCGGACTATCGCCGTCAGCTCCCTATGGAGCGGCTCGGCGTGACCCTCGACGCAGCGCCTGGCTTCTGCCTCGTCGTCTCATACAACCCGGGCTATCAGAGTGTATTGAAGGACCTGAAGGACTCGACGCGCCAACGCATGGTGGCCATCGAGCTCGACTTCCCACCGGCGGATGTAGAGAAGAAGATCCTGGTTCACGAAGCTGCCATCGACGAGCAGACGGCGACGCAGTTGGTGCGGCTCGGTGGGGCGATCCGGCGTCTGGAGACGACCGGACTGCGCGAAGTCGCATCGACGCGCGTCCTCGTTGCAGCAGCGCGGCTCGTCACTGCAGGCCTTGAGCTGCGCGACGCGGCACGAGCTGCCATCGCCGGCCCCCTGACCGACGACCCCTTGGTCACCGCGGGTCTATTCGAAATGATCGACGCGTACGCTCCACCCACTTCTGCCTGACGGAGACATCTGGTGCTTGACAGGAAGAGGGTCCATCGCTAGGTTCTGGAACAAATCTCAGGTTCGCCTCCCGGAGGCGTCGTCAAGGGAGGGCGAGTTGTCCTACGAGACTCACGCCGAATCCATCAAGCTCGGGATCCTCATGGACTGGGTGGTGCCCGAGGACCATCCCCAGGAGCGCGTAGACGACTTCTTCCTGCCATTCGAACTGGTGTTCGGAGAAGGTCTCAAACACGGTCTTATAGATCGTCCGGTGGAGCTCGTCGTCCGCCAGTCCTGGGGGCTCCCGAAGGGCTCGGTCAAGGCCGTCGTGGATGCCTACGCGGAACTAGTGGACGAGGGTTGCCTCGCCGTGTTCGGGCCGAGCATCTCGGACAACTGCATTCCGATGCGCGAGGCGATCGAGGATCGGTTCCACGTCCCGGCGATCAGCTGCTCGGGATCGGACGAGTGGCTCGGTGAATGGACGTTTGCCCTCCCTCAGGGCTCGATGACCGACGAGCCGATTCTCTGGGCTCAGATCCTTGCCAAGGGCGGGCACACGCATGTGGGTGCTCTGATTGAGCAGTCGTTGGTAGGCGAGTCCTATATCCGGAACTTCCGCAAGGCCTGTCGTGATCGTGGCATCTCCATCGTGGCCGAGGAGTGGGTCGCGCAGACGGCACACGAGGTGGAGTCCGCGCTAAAGAGCCTGCACGGGGCGAACGCCACGGCCTTGGTTCACTGCGGGTTCGGTTTCGGGGTCTTCTACGTAAACGGAGCGCTCGAGTCGATGCGATGGGATCCGACTCGGATCATGGGGACGGCGTTCCAGAACGCCTGGTTCCACGAAGCCATGTGGAAGGCCATGCTCGGCTGGATCGGCGTCGACCAGTACGACGAGAGCAACGCCGTGGGACAGGGATTCCTGGACCAGTTCGAAGCGGCGTACGGTCGTCGGCCCGAATGGGTGCTGCCGCTCGTGAACCGGGACTTCGCCACCGTGCTCCTTCACACATTCGCAGATGCCCATCCCCTCAGTCCTCGAGGTGTCAAGGAGGCACTCGAAAGGGTGAAAATGGTCCCGGCCGCAGCTGGATCTCCCGGTACCTATCTGTCATTCGGAAAATGGACGAGGCGAGGCTGGATGGGGGCTGGCTACCTCGTCGCGCGAACGCTCGACCCTGATGGCGAACACTCACATCTCGTCGGCCGGTTCGGTGAAGAGTAGGCGCTTGTGACCAAGATCGACACCAGACCGGCGAGCGACCCGCCCCCTGGGTCGCCCCCGCACCCGACCCCGGCGCCCTGGCGGCCGACGTTTTGGGTGATCATCCTCTTGCTTCTCGCCAACGTCGCCATCGTCGCCATTCAGTACAACGCCGCCGCGGCGCCGTGGCGTCACGGATCGCCAACCCCGCCGTCCACGGAGCACCGAGGCCAGTAGCTCCACTCTTCCATCACGACTGGGTCCCCACCCTCGAGCTTGGTACCGCGCTCGGTGTCGTTGCGCTCGTCGTCATCTTCGTCCTCGCTTGGCAGCGCTATCCCAGGCATCCGGTGCTGCTCATGGTGATCGCCACCACGGCCATCGTGTGGATGGACCCCATCATGAACTGGGCGCCGTACGCGGCCTACAATCCACAGCTCACGCACTTTCCAGAGACGTGGCCGCTAGCGTCGCTATCGCCGACCGTCGAGCCGTTCATCGGGTTGGGGTACGCCACCTTCTACTTGGGGGCCTATTTCCCGGCCATCTGGATCTTGCGGCGGATCCAGGCTCGCCGGTCGGTGGATTCGTTCGCCTGGCGGCATCCGCTCATCAGTCTGGCGCTGCTGATCCTGGTTATCGGATTCACCTATGACGCCATCCTTGAGACGATCCTGGTTCGCATGCAGCTCTACATCTACTCCCAGGTGATCCCATTCGGATCGCTCTTCGCTGGCAAGCCGTATCAATTCCCGCTGCTCTGGGAGTCAACGTTCGTGTGCTGGGTGATGATTCCAGCTGGAGTCCTGCTCTACCGGGACGACACGGGCCGCACCCAGGCCGAGAAGCTGGCTCAGCGTATTCGCACCTTCCGCCTCTTTCAGGCGCGGCCTGCGCTCGCCACGTTCACCGTCATGTTCGCCATTCTCAATGTCGCGTACTTCGCCTACGGCGCGAGCTTCGGCGTGATCAGAGCGACGGGTGCTGCGACCTCGGTTGCCTGCCCCTGGCCTTTCCCCGAGGCCAAGGTCTACGACCCACAGGGTTTCTATGCGGAAGCAGGGCAACCCGGTCCCTACATGGCGGGAATTTGGGACGGTTGGGAGTCCGCCCAATCGGGACGGCCCAATGTGGCGACCAACCCTGACGGGCGATGCAATCCGAAGAACGTCGACGAGAGCGGATAGCAGCACGGTGGTCGGAACGAACGTTGGGATCAAGGCCCACGGTAATCTCATAGCGGAGGCCACTGGGAAGGGACACGTGAGATCACGATGCCGAGGGGATTCGACTACGGCTCTCCGGCTCCGTACTCGACGGCGAGCCCGGAGCGGGTTCTGAGATGAGCGCGGCGAAGCCCCGCCCCCATGCGGTGGACGCCGACTCGATGGACGCTCTGGATACGCAGCGCCGGGACGAGATCCTCGACACCGCCTCCGGCGTGTTCGCCTCCTCTGGGCTTCGCACGACGCTGCAGGAGATCGCCGAGGCGAGCGGCATCCAGCCGGGAAGCCTGTATCACCACTTCGAATCCAAAGAGGCGATCGTCGTCGAGCTGGTCAAGCGGTATCACGCCGACCTCGATCGCCAGGCGGAGATCGCCCTCAAGGATGCTCCGCGAGAGTGCCCCTGAAGACCTTCCCGGCCGGATCACCGCCTTCAGCACCTCGATCGCGGAGTGCGCATCGCGCCATAGCGCGGCGGTGCAATTCTCGTTCTACGACCCTCCGGTCAGCGCCGGCCACGAACTGGTCCGACTGGTGGCCCGGGCACCCACGGCGACCGAGAAGGCGATGCTCAAGACCCTCGAGGCCGGGCACGCCTCCGGATTCCTTCGAGATGACATCGAACTGCAGATGCTCTCCCATCGGCTCACTCAGACGATGTTGCACATTGGACTGGGCTTGTACCATCGCTACCGGTCCGTCGACCGAGTGGCCGACCATCTGTGCGACATGGTCCTCTTCGGAGTGGCGACACGGGCTCCTCGGGACATTCACCTCGACGGATCGAAGGCCATGCAGGCCGTCGAGGAGGTCATGCGGTCGTGGGACGAAAGTCCCGTCTCAGAGTCTGACCGGTCGACACTCATCCGAGCAGTCGCCCGAACCGAATTCGGTCGGAGAGGCTATGAGGCCACCACGGTCCGGGACATCGCGGGAGCAGCGCAGATGAGCACTGGCAGCGTCTACCGCGAAATCGGCTCCAAGGAGGCGCTGTTGGTGTCGATCATGCGGTCCTTCTCCGAGAAGGTTGTCGCCGGATGGGATGCCGCATTGGTCTCAACGGCCACCAGTGTTCAAAAGCTCGACGCTGTGGCGTGGCTTCAGATCAACGTCCTGGAGCAGTTCCACGATGAGTTCAAGATCCAGCTGGCGTGGCTGCGACAGTCCCCCCCGGACACGCCGGACATGGCTTGGTCGTTTCCCAGCTTGTTGCAGCGTCTGAAGGTGATGCTGAAAGACGGCGCTCGCGGCAGGCGAGCTCAGGATCAAGGGCCCCTCGACCGAACTCACTGCCCGTGCGATCGTTGACCTCACCTGGGTACCCGAGGGCATCCTGCACACCTATGGCAAGCGCACGGCTCTCCTCCACGTTCGGGACACCATGCTGCGAGGTGCGGCGAGGCGGCGCTGAGCTGGGCGGAGCTGAGTGAACTACCGCATGCTCCACCCATCCTCCTCGCCTGGGAGGCTCCCACCGCTTCTTCGACTTACCGGTTAACCGGTGATACCGAGGCGCCGGCAGATCTCCGCCACCTCGTCAAAGATCGAATCGGGAACTGAGAATGGCTCGGTCGCAGAGACTTCGGCGAGGTGCTCCGCGATGTCGTCCGGACTCGGTTTGCTGCCAACATCGGCCAGCCACCCGCGCCCGAGGCCGACGAAAACACGACCGAAGCGACCTGCGCATGCTGAATAGTTTCGGTGCGTCACCTCACATGCCGGACTAGCGAGAAAGACAACGATCGGGACGACCAGCTCGGGTTCGATGGCATCAAGGAAGGAGGGCTCAGCTGGGAACTGGTCTCGATCGCCGATCGTCTCGGAGACCATTCGTGAGTAGCCGAATGGCAGCACGCTGTTGGCCAGGATTCCGTGTGGCGCTCCCTCGATCGCCACGACGTTGGTGAGGCCGAGAAGGCCGGCTTTGGCGGCCGCATAGTGGGCTGACTCAGGCTGTCCGAAGAGTCCAGCCGACGAAGCGATGAAGACGAATCGTCCGTATTCCTGGTCCTTCATGACCCGGAACGCTGATTGGCTCAGATAGAACCCGCCGTCGAGATGTACGTTCAGCATGCGTCGCCACTCCTCCGCGGGCAGTGCGTCGAATGCAATGGTGCTGAAAATCCCAGCGTTGCTCACGACCGCGTCCAGACGGCCGAATCGGTCAAGTGCTGTTTGCACGATGGCTTCACCACCTTCCGGGCTGGCGACCGAGTCAGAAGATGCCACGGCCACTCCGCCGGCCTCCTCGATCTCGAGGACGACCTGCTCCGCGAGGAGAGGGTCCGCGCCCTCTCCTCGCATTGAGCCACCGAGGTCGTTGACCACCACGGACGCGCCACGACGAGCGAGCTCGAGCGCGTAGAGCCGCCCGAGGCCTCGTCCTGCTCCAGTGACGATCGCGGCCTGGCCATCGAAGCGGATCACTCGTTTCGCCTTCCTATCGTTGGACGGCGCGTCCGTCCTCCAGAATCCGATGCCTTCGCTCCTGATCGCGTGCTCATTGGTTCATGGTCGTCCGACGAGGCTGGAGGGGCCGCTCGTAGGAGCTGTCCGTCGAGTTGCGGGCAACTGTCCCCGTCGCGGCCAGCGTGTCGCTGACATCCGCTGGCAGGAGTGATTCCGGGTTCGTGGCCCACTCGACCAGGCACAGGCGGACCGTGATGGCCCATTTCCCTTCACGGCGTTCGAATCGGTCGACATACCGACCTCCGAAGACCGTGAGCGGGGCTGTGGCGTCGCGCTCTGTGCCGATGAACATGTAGTACGTCTCGGCGTGCGCCTCGTCACCGTCCAGCTCGACGTGGTGGTTCGTAAGGTAGTGCTGATGGCGAATCTGTCCGCCGTGGTAGGCGAACGCCCAATCGAGGAAGTCGTCGACCCCGCCGACGAAGCCAACATGATCGTCGATCGCGCCCTCGTGATACGCCGAACGAGCCATTTCCCTGTCGAGTCTGTCCATCCCTCGCGCGTAACGGGTAACGCAGTCCAGGATCTCCGCTCGATCCTGCTGCTCCAGGAGCGTCCGTTCTGTGCGCTCGTCCATCAGACCTCCGCGTCCATTGGCGCCGGGATCGACGGTCCGTCCCAACGGTCGACGACGACGACCTCCTCGAGGGGACGCCGTGGTGCCGGTCGGAACGTGGCCCCAGGTCGCAGCTTGGCGACCGGCAGTAGGCAGCCTTGGACGTAAGTTCTCGGAATGCCCAGCAATGCACCAACCTCGGCCTGGTGGAGGAGGTGCATCGTCGTGATACACGTTCCGAACCCGTGGGCATGGAGGGCCAACTGGAAGCTCCACACGGCGGGAAAGATCGATCCGTACAAGGTCGCCGCCTGGAAGGCGCCATCGTCGTCGCCGAAATCGGGCAGGTAGGGCTCGTAGCACGGGATGACGAGAACCGGCACCTCCGCAAGGTGCTCAACGAGCCACTCCGTCGACGACATCAATCGCCCGAAGTCGTCTGTCTGGGAGGAGGTCGGAGACCATCGCCCCACCAGTCATATGCAGATAAGACTCTCGATACAGGGTCCCGATCTCGCGGCGAAGGTGACGATCGCTGACAACGATCCAGCGCCACGACTGATGGTTTGAGCCGTTGGCGGCCTGGAAGGCGATGCGCAGGCACTCACGGATCTGCGCTGCATCGACCGGCACGGTCAGATCGAGTGACCGGCGAGCGGACCGAGTCGAGGTGAGGAGCTGCTCGATATCCATGCTGGTCCACTCCTTTGGAAGGCGTCGGGGTCGAGGCCTGGCTCATGACGTTGACTGGCTCGGATCCGCTCCAGGCGTCGGTACCATCGTTCTTCGTCCTCACGTTTGGTGCTGTCGACTTGTCGCTAGCAGGCGAAGAGCACGGGAAGGGACGTCGGAGAGCGGAACACCTGACCTCGGATATGGGGGTCGTCCGCCTCGGGATCGAGGCGCAACTCGGGCAGGCGATCGAACAGAAGATTGAGAGCAACACGCATCTCGAGACGAGCGAGGTGGATCCCAAGGCAGACATGGGGACCGTGCCCGAATGAAATGTGTGGTTTGGGGTCCGCTCGAGCTGTGTCGAAACAGTCGGGCGTCACGTATCGAGATTCATCGCGGTTGGCTGCTGCGAGCATCAACATGATGGTCGAGCCTGCAGGCACCGCCACACCGCCGATCTCCGTGTCCCTCGTCGCGAGCCGCGTGATGTTGAGCAGAGGTGTTTCGAGTCGCAGCGCCTCTTCGATCGCCTGGGGGATCAACGACCGATTCGAACGGACCGATTGCAATTGCTCCGGCTGTGCGAGCAGCAGGTAGAGCAGATTGCCGGTCGATCTGAAAGTCGTCTCGACCCCAGCGGGTAGGAGAAGCCGCAGGAATGAGAAGATCTCGTCGTCGCTGAGCCGTTCGCCGTCAAGCTCGGCGTGGGCGAGCCCGCTGATCAGGTCCTCGCGGGGCGTCCTGCGACGGTCGGCGAGGATGCCAGCCATGTACTCCTCGATCTCCCGGGATGCCGCGACGGCTACGTCCTGGTTGGAAAGGAAGCTCAGGATGGCGATCGACCAACGCTGAAACTGCTTGTAGTCCTCTCGGGGCAACCCCAAAATCCCAGCGATCACCTGGGTCGGGTAGGGAAACGTGAACTCCTTTACGAGCTCAGCTTGGCCCCGATCTGCGAAACCGTCGATCAGCTCGTTGGCCACCTTGGCCACCAGCTGGTCCTCAGAGTCGGTCAGCACCTTTTGGCGGAAAGCCGATGCCACCAGGGCCCGGTATCGACGGTGTCGCTCACCGTCCATGCCCAAGATGATGTGCTCACCCATCACCGGACCCATGATCATGTCGATAATGTGACCCGACGAGAACGCGGCGGAGTCGCGCAACACCCGAGCGATATCGTCGAACCGATAGACGAAGAAAACCGGGAGCTCGTCGTCGTGCGGCATCGTCGACGAATCGAGCCTCTGTACCGGATGCTCGTGCCTCGCCTGGGCTAGCTCCGGGTATGGGTTTCTCGCATCTCCCGCGACGGAGTCGTCGAAGAGGCCGAACTCGTCGCCGTTCTCGTCGGGTCTTCCCGTTCCAGCCACCGGCACTGCCGGGGACACTCCCCCCGATTCCACGACGCCTCCCCGCTAACCTAAGATTTGTTCACAAGGTAGCGATCGGGTGGGGCGGGCGTCAATGCGATGGCAGAGGAGGGGAGAATGAGCGAGGCACGAGACCTAAGTGGTCGACGCGTGCTCGTGACAGGCGCATCGAGTGGCATCGGTGCGGCGACCTGCCGGGCCATTGTCGACCGGGGCGGCACGGTGGCAATGTTGGCTCGACGAAAGCAGCGACTCGAGGATTTCGCCGAGGAGCTCGGTGACCGCGCAACCGCTGTGTGCTGCGACGTCACCGACCTCGGCGCGCTCGAGGCAGGTGTGAACGAGGTTGCCGATCTCCTCGGGGGATTGGACGGCGTCGTTACGGTGGCCGGCCGCATGATGGCCGGCGGGATCACCTCCGGGAGCCCCGAGCGATGGCGGGAGCTCATAGACCTCAACCTGGTCGGCCCGCTCGCCACCGTGCGCTATGCGACGGCTCGATTCCCCAAGTCCGGACGGCGCGACGTCGTGATCGTCGGCTCAACGGGCGCGTTGACACCGATGCCCGGTGTCGGTATCTACGCCGCGTCCAAGCGAGGGTTGGAAGCGGCATTCGACAGTCTTCGCCTCGAGCTGGCGCACCACGACGTCAACGTGAGCCTCGTCATGCCCGGAATGTTCGAGACCGAAGGGCTCACCTTGGAGGGCGTCATCGTCGACGGCGAGGTGCCCGTAACGGACGCGCCCATGTTCGTCGAGGGTGCGGGGCCTGCAAACCCCGAACCACTTGCCGACTGCATCACCTTCATCATGAGCTTGCCCGAGGGGATCTGCGTGAACGAGTTGGTCGTTCGCCCAACGGGCCAGCTCAACCCGTGACTCGACGGATGCTTTTCAACCGACCGTGGGCTGTTGACGCCCCCGATGGGCGCTCTTAGGCTTCGGAACAAATATCAGGTCGCACCGGGTACCGAAGTGCGTCCTTCGATGCGGGGGTTGGCAGATGCGACGGCGAGTCCGAAACTTCATGTTTGGAGCGGCCGTCACGGGGACCGCCCTGGGTTCGCTCTGTCTGACGGCGCCATCAGCGTCAGCGTCCCCAGCGCCGATTACGTTGGCGTTGGTCACCTCGCTCACCGGTCCTAGTTCCCCGGAAACTTCGACAGATCCCGCCGGCTTCCTGGCGCGCATCGCCTTGCAAAATGCCGAAGGTGGAGTCAATGGCCACAAGCTCGTTCCACTTGTGCTCGACGACCAAACGAGCCCAACCCAGATCGTGACAGCCGTGCAGACTGCTTTGTCCAAGGGGGCATTCGGCATCGTGTCGGCCAGCCCACTCTTCTTCCTCGCTGCCAAGTACCCCCAGTTGCAAGGGGTCCCTGTGACCGGGTCGTACACCGACGGGCCCGAGTGGGGTGAGCAGCCCTACACGAACATGTTCGCGTCGGATCTCGGCAGCGTTGATCCTTCGTATCCTGTGAACACCCTTGAGGGGAAGGTCCTCAGGCAGTTCGGTGGGACCGTACTCGGCTCTTACGGCTACAGCATCTCGCCATCCTCGTCGCGAGAGGCGGCCCAGGATGTCAAGTCGTTCGAGCATGCCGGCGGCAAGTTGGGCGTCCTCGACACCTCGCTGCCGTTCGGCGGCGTGAATTTCACCAGCGTCGCCCTCGTGGCTAAGCAACATCATGTGGACGCGCTGTTCCCGACGATGATCGACGCCTCGAACTTCGCACTTGCTGAGGCACTCGAACAGGCGGGTGTCAAACTCAAAGCCGCGGTCTTCGCCACCGGTTATGACCCCAGCGTCGTGAGTTCGCCAGCATGGAACAGCCTCCAAGGTGACGAGTTCTTGTCCATCTTCCGGCCCTTCTCCGTTCCCGACGCGGGGACCGAGCGGATGGCGGCCGCGCTTCAGAAGTACCAGCACTTCTCGAAAACTCAGTTTCCAACCCTGTTCCAATACGAAACCTGGGCGGGTGCCGACCTCATGATCAAGGGGTTGGAGATGGCTGGAACGACTCCCACGAGGACCGCCGTGATAAAGGATCTGCGCAGTATCAAGGACTACACCGCGGACGGATTGCTGCCCAAGCCGATCGACTATTCGACCATCTTCGGTCACGACCCAGCGGAGCAATGCGTCTGGGTGCTCCGAGCGGAGAAGAGCGGCTTCGTTCCCAGCCCCCAGCCCGTCTGCGGAATGGATATCAAGGCAACGTCGTCCGGCAATTCGTCCTAGGTAGCCGGCCGCCTGAGCAACAACGAAGTCCTCTCGGGCCCTGCTCGTCGATCACTGCCCGGAGCAGCTGCCCATGCTGCGGCGCCGGTCGCCACGTCGCGCCGGCCAAGGCCGTTCCCCTCGAGCTGCGGGGTTCAGCGTCCCTCGAAGTCTGAGTACGCAGACGAAAGGCTCGTGCTCTCCAGCGGCAAACGGGTGGCTGGAGCCGAGAACTGTCGACGTATTCATCGTGGTGAAGACTCCGGTCCGGCAGGCCGGTTTGACCGAGGACATCACCGCCACTTGCTCGTTCCCGGGCCGGGACGAGACGAGCCAGACCACGAGCTAAATCGACGAAGTAACTCGCAGGAGTAACACCTGACGCATCCGGCGAAGCCGCCGGGCGTCAGCAGAACGGCTTGAGGTCGTCGTCGACCTCCACCTCGAAAGTGCGCAGGAACATGGCAAACGCCTCGTACGCGCCGACGGTGAAGACCACGTCCATCATCTGCTGGGGGTCGAGGTCGGCGGAGAGAGCCACATAGGTGGCCTCGCTGATCTTCGCGTCGGCCACCAGCTCATCGGCCGCGGCCAGGAGCGCCCGGTCGGTCGGGCTCCAACCTTCGGCCTCGGGACCGCGGCGGACTCGTTGCACCTCGTCGGGAGTGAGGCCCGATTTGGTCCCCTGGTACACGTGTTGGGCCCATTCGTAAGTGGAGTCACGCAGGTGGGCCACCCGGAGGACGAGAAGCTCTCGCTGACGCGGCGTGATGGTCGTGTAATAGAGAGCGTGGCTGATCAGATGGTTGAAGGCCAGGGTGACGGCGGGGTGGTGGGCCATGACACCCATGGCATTGAGGCCCTTCGGGCTCGATGGATCGCGAGGCACCGGTGGATGGATGGCCTCGTCCGGCCGAAGCGCGGCGGCCATCGCCTCCATCATGCCCGGCGGCCAATCCCGTGGCCGGATCGGTTGCACCCTGGCCATTTAGAAACCACCTGTGGTCACGACGAGACGAACTCCGGCAGGACGTCACGGACGAACGCCTCGACCTGCGCTTCTCCGGCGCCCGGCCAGCCGCAGACCAGGTAGCCGTAGCCGGCGTCGCGCCATTTGGCCGCGTGGCGGCGCGCCACCTCGAGGTCGTCGAGGGAGAGCGAGCCGGCCCGCAGGATCGATGACGGGTCGCGCCCGTTGGCCGTGGCCAGCTGGTCCAAGCGTTGGCCCGCTTCGCGCAACGAGCCGGGAGACCCGAAACCGTGCCACACGTCGGCGAACCGCGCGGCCAGTGGCAGGGTGCGCCGTGGTCCGGTGCCCCCGACCCAGATCGGGGGATGGGGCTTTTGCACGGGCGTCGGGCGCAGCTGGGCGTGGTCCAGGGACACCCGCTTGCCCTCGTAGGAGACGACGTCGCCGCTGCACAGGCGGGTCACGATCTCGAGCGTGTCCTCCAGCAGGTCGAAGCGCTCGGAGGTCGACGGGAAGGGGATGCCCAACTCGAGGTGTTCCTTCTCGAACCAGGCCGCGCCGAGCGCCAACTCCAGTCGGCCGTGGGACGCGTGGTCGATGGTGACCGCCTGGGCAGCCAGGAGCGACGGGTGCCGGTAGGTGGCGCCGGTCACCAGTAGGCCGAGTCGGATGCTCGTCGTCACGCCAGCCAACGCGGCGAGAGTGGTCATCCCCTCGAAAGCCTCGCCTGGCCCGTCGCCGTACATCGGCTGGAAGTGATCGAATCCCCAGGCCCCGTCGAAGCCGAGATCCTCGGTCAGGCGCACGCGGCGGACGAGCTCGTCCCACGAGACGCGTTGCTGTGCCACATCGAGCCCGAATCTCATCATCCCCCCGGTCTACGCGGTGAACTCGGCGGACCGGCTGCGGAAGCGCCAGCCGTCGCCGTCGTGGTGCAGGACGTCGTGGTAGCGGCCGACCAATTGGACGGACCAGGCCCGTTCGTCCTTGAGCAAGAACACGACGTCGCTGGCTGCCTCGGCTTCGTCGTTTCCCTGTGCGGTGACCAGCGTGTTGAGCACCAGGTGGCGCTGCGGCCGCGTCGGCGTCAACGCCCCATAGGCCGCTCGGAGCGCCTCGTGGCCCTCGTGCCGGCCCAGGCCGGGTATGTCGCAGAGTCCGTCGGGACAGAACGTGGCCACCAAGTCGTCGACCCGTCCGTCGTCGAGGGCCTGTGTGTAGGCAGCGATGGTGGCCAGGACGCCCTGGGCTACGTCGGCGAAGGTGCGCGAGGTTCCCACTCGGTCGACCTCAGAAATCCAGTTCGACGATCGGCATCTCGAGCGGGTTGAGGTTGACCTTCTCCAGCGCGGCGAAGAGTTTCTCGTAGGGCAGGCCGGCCAGAAAGCCGTCGAGAACTCGCTGGTAGTTCGAGATGTGTCCCTCGTTGAGCTGGGCCAGGCGCATGTACTCGAAGCCCTTGGCGTGCAGGCCCTTCTGCTGCTTCGGCAGGTTGGAGAAATCCTGGGTCGGGATGGGCGGCCAGCGCGGATCGTCGAACTCCCAATGCTCGGGGACCGGTGGCGTCGCCGGCTCCTGGCCCTCTGGGAAGCGTGTGAGCGACCACATCTCCATGAGCGTCTCCTCCGGGCCGAGCGGCCGGAAGCGGTAGGCCGTGGCGCTGCTGTACATGGGGAGGATGAAGTAGTGAGGGAAGCAGAAGCCCATCGGCTGGTTGAGGCCACGCGCCTCCAGCTCGTTCAGGTCGGGGATGTCACATCCCCGCGCAGTGTTCTGCTGCGAGACCGCCTCGTTCAGGGAGCGATCCCAGATGGCGCGCGCCTGCGCGTAGTCGGCCGGGAGCTCCAGGTCCTTCGCCAACTCTTCCGCGATGAGCACGTCGCGGGCGTGAACCATGCCGGCCATACCCTCGCTCATGATCCGCAAGTAGTGCAGCTCCGACTCGACGAACGCGCGCGGGTCGAATTGGCCGTCCCGGCTGGGGTAGCGGCCGGGGATGCGCAGCTGGGGGTGTGACTGCAACACGTGGTACTGCTCGACGAAGGCCTCCACGCCCAGCTTCCAGTTCGTCGGCAGGCGGCAGGCGTACCACCACTCGGCGCGCATCGACTCCACCTTCCAGGCGTCGTGCACCGTGGCAAACGGCTCGATGCAGGAGCGGAGCGGCGGTGCCGCGTCGTCCAGGTTGATCCAGGCACAACCGCCCCACAGCTCGCAACGCACCGGCGTCAGGTCGAGATCCTCCGAGCGGAGGTTGTGCTCGGCGAAACCACTCGGCATCGTCACCCGGGTGTTCCGACCGTCGGTCCCGTAGCACCAGCCGTGGAAGGGGCAGACGAAGCCGCCCCGGCGTGAGCCGCGGCCCTTCACCACCTGGACGCCCCGGTGCCGGCAGGCGTTCTGGAAGGCACGCGCGCCGTCCTCGGTGCGGAGGACGATGACCGACTGGTCGAGGATCTCGTATTCGGCAAAGTCACCGACGTTCGGGATCTCCTCCAGACGGCAGGCCATCTGCCATACCCGGGGCCAGAGCAGCTCGACCTCAGCCGCGAAGAAGTCGGGGTCGAGATAACGCTCCTTGGGAATCCGGTCCACGACCTCGATCGCGTGGGGCACGGGGAGGGCTGTCCACTTCTGCGCTGCGATCGTCATGCTCGTCGTCCCTCGGATGTGCCTCGACTGGCGTTAGACTAACCGGTCGGTACAATATTGCGCGGCGGAATTGCCTATCGGTGCGCCGATCCCCGAGGTCGCCGCAGCCCTTCGCGCCATCCCTGGGCCGGATCACTAAATGAACGCCTCATTCGAAGACACCGCCGGTGCGTCCCCCGTCGAGCCCGACGTCGACGTGCTCGTCGTCGGTGCCGGCATCACGGGCATCTATCAGCTGTACCGCGCTCTCGAGGAGGGCTTTTCGGCCCGTCTGCTGGAAGCCGGCGACGGGGTCGGTGGCACTTGGTACTGGAACCGATATCCGGGCGCACGATTCGACTCGGAGAGCTACACCTACGGCTACCTCTTCTCGCAGAAGCTCTTCGAGGAGTGGGAGTGGAAGGAACACTTTGCGGCCCAGCCCGAGACGGAGCGCTACCTGAACCACGTGGTGGACCGGTTCGACCTGCGTCGCCACATGCGCCTCGGCGCCAAGGTGGTGTCCGCCACCTTCGACGAGGAATCGGGTACCTGGTCCGTCACGACCGGCGACGGGAGCACGGAGCGCGCTCGGTTCGTCGTGGCAGCCACCGGAGTGCTCTCCGTGCCCTACCTGCCCGACATCCCTGGCCGCGACGAGTTCACCGGTGTGTCTCATCACACCGGGCTGTGGCCCGATCACCAGGTCGATTTCGCCGGGAAGCGGGTGGCCGTGATCGGGACGTCGTCGAGTGGCGTACAGGTGGTGGCCGCCGTAGCGGACGAGGTCGCGTGCATGACCGTGTACCAGCGGACGGCGAACTGGTGTACGCCACTGAACAACCGGCCGATCACCGACGAAGAGCAGGTTGAGCTGCGCGCCGGGTTCGAACAGCTGCGCGAGGTCCTGAACACCTCCGTGCACGGGTTCCACCACGCCGCGTCGGATCGGACAGCATTCGAGGACTCGAAGGCCGAGCGAGAACGGTTCTTCGAGACGATGTGGAACAGCCCCGGATTCACGAAGCTCACCAGTAACTACCTGGACCTGCTATCCAATCCCGAGGCAAATGCCGAGTGGTGCGAATTCATCGCGAACAAAGTGCGCGGCATCGTCGAGGACCCCGAGACGGCTGAGCGCCTGATCCCCAATGACCACAGGTTCGGCGAGAAGCGCCCACCTTTCGTCGCGGGGTACTTCGAAGCGTTCAACCGGGCCAATGTCTCCCTGATCGACCTGAACGAGACCCCGATCGTGCGTGTGACGCCTGGCGGCATCGAGACCACGGACGGCGTTCGGGAATTCGACATCATCGTGTGGGCGACCGGGTTCGACTTCGGAACCGGGGCATTGTCCCGGATGGGGATAGAAGGCCGCTCCGGCCTGCCGTTGGTCTCGTACTGGGCCGATGGTCCGCGCACCTTTCTCGGCGTACAGACCTATGGGTTCCCGAACCTGTTCCTTCCCGGAGGGCCTCACGCTGCCGCGGGGAACAATCCGCGCTACAACGGGGATCAGGTTGATTTCGTGACCGATCTGCTCGTGTTGGCACGCGAGCGCGGCTGCAACGTCATTGAGGTGACCGAACGAGCCGAGGATCGCTGGACCCGCATGATCGACCGAGGAGCTGCGTCGCCGCTGTCCTTCGGCGAGAAGAGCTACTACTTCGGCACCAACATTCCCGGGAAGCCTTCGCGCTACCTCCTCAATTCGGGCGGACGCCCCAAGTTCTTCTCGGTGATCGCCGACGTCGTCGCCAACGACTACGACTCGTTCACCTTCTCCCGTGCGGACGAGCCCGTAGCGACGCCCGGTTGAGAGCACGCCCGGCGGGTCAGGGGCCGCCGGGCGGAAGGTGCTCCATGAACGTGGCCGACCAACTCATCAGGTCCGGCGGCACCGAGTAGCCCGCTTCGTCGTTGATGGTGGCCCAATGAGCGGCAACGTCCTCCATGGTGGCGCCGGGGTGCACGTAGCCGGGTGTGGTCGCGATGAAGATGCGGGAGAATCGCCCGGCCCCGGCTGCGTACATCTCTCCGGAGACCGGGCAGTCCTCGTGCGCCAGGTAGACAACCAGCGGGGCCACCTGCTCGGGGGCCATCTCCTCGGGTCCACCGCCGGAGCCGGCCATCCGGGTCATGGCGGCCGGCGCGATCAAGTTGACTTTGATCCCAAGCTTCCTTCCGGCGACGGCCAAACTGCGGGTCAAGCCGACCACGCCGGCCTTGGCCGTCGCGTACGAGGTGTTGGTGGGCAAGCCGAACATGCCGCTTGAGGTGGTCATCACGATCCTGCCGTAACCACGCTCGAGCATGTGGGGCCAGGCGGCGATGGCGGTGTGGAACGATCCGACCGTGTGCACGGCGAGGTGTCGCGCCAGGTTCTCCTCGTCCACGTCGGGCGGCCCGGCCCAGCGGATGATGCCGGCGTTGTTGATCAAGATGTCGAGCTGATCGAACCTCCCGAGCGCAGCGCCCACGACGGAGCGAGCCCCGGCCGCGGTGGAGATGTCGCTCGTGTCCGCCAGAGCCTCCCCCCGCCGGCCACGATCTCAGCAGCGACGTCCGCGGCCGGTCCGGTGTCGGACCCGGAGCCGTCGATGGCACCACCGAGGTCGTTGACCACCACACGGGCGCCACGCTCTCCGAGAAGGAGGGCGTAGGCACGCCCGATGCCCCGGCCTGCGCCCGTGACGATCGCGACGCGCCCGTCGAAGCGGTGCTCGCGCACGTCCCGAGTCCAGCCGCTCGGGGCTTAGGCGGCGACTGGAAGCTTGAAGCCGAGAAGGCGGCCCAGGGTGCCCCCGATCATGGCGTCGCGCTCGTCGACGGGTACACCCGCGAACTGCTCGGCGATCAGCTGGCGGCTGCCACGGAACGTGCCCTCGGCGTGCGGGTAGTCGTTCCCCCACACGATCGACGACAGCCCGGTGATGTGCCGGCAGGCCACCGCCACGGGGTCGTCCTGGAAGGACACATGGAATTGTCGCTGCACGTACTCGCTCGGCTTGAGCGGGTAGGGCCACTTCTCGTTCAACCGGAACAGCTGCGCCATGTTCTCCTGCTGCTCGGGGGGCCGGGTGTCGTCCCACACGCCCAGCCACCAGTCGGGGTCCTGGCCGATCCCGGTGACCCAGCACTTGTCCATGGCGCCCACCAGCGAGCCCAGCCAGTGCGCGTTGAACTCAATCAGGGCGAAGTGCAGCTCGGGGTAACGCTCGGCGACGCCGCCGCCAATGAGCTCGCAGATGACCTGCTGCGGGACGAACGTGGAGTAGATGGACTGGGTGATCATCCGCTTCGACGCCGACTTCTCGGTCATCGGACGGTTGACCTGCGCCGCGTTCTCCATCACCACCTTGAGTGTCGTCGATTCCGGGTCGTTGACCTTCACCCCGCCCGTCTGGGTATGGATGAAGACGTGTACGCCATTGGCTGACGCCGCGGCCCAGACGGGGTCGAAATCGCGCGAGTAGTAGGGCTTCGGCGGTACCGCGGGCAGCAGAATGGCCCGGAAGCCGCCGGCCGCCACCCGCTCGATCTCGGCCACGGCCTCGTCGACATCGGTGAGTGGCACCGGAGCCGTGGGGGCGAGGCGGTCGAAGTACGGAGTGAAACGCTCCATGATGTAGTCGTTGTAGACGCGGGCGTGGGCCATGGAGAGCTCGTGGTCGTCGGAGTAGAGACCGAAGAGCGACAGGTTCGGGTGCATGACCCCGACGTCCACCCCGTCGAAAGCCAGGTCCTCAATGATTGTCTCGGGGTCGCCCTCGGGCATGCGCCCACTCGTCTGGCGGTACCGCGAGATGGTCCACCCCTCGAACCCGGACGTGTGCAGGCGTCGGAAGATCCGGGCTCCACCCTCGACGAACGGCTCGATCTCGAAGTCGTCCTCCCAGACCCCGCGCTCGCGCAGGTGTTTGGGCAGGCGGGTCACGAACAGGTCCGTCGGCTCGAGGACGTGACCGTCCGCCGAGACGACCAAGGGCTTGTCCGGCATGTGCTGTCCCTTCCGTGTGTGGTTTCGGAAATGACCGCGCCCAAATGCGCGAAGCTCGTTCTACCAGATTAGACCGCTCGGTCCAACCCGGCAACGCGGGTCCGCCTAGGGAGAGGGTGACAACGCAGTGACGAAGCGATGGAAGCAGCGCCCGGCTGACTCGACCTGGGGCGACTGGGGCGAAGACGACGAGCTGGGCCGTATCAATCTCGTCACCCCGGACAAAGTGCTTCAGGGCGTGAGAGAGGTCGAAGCGGGACTGAGCTTCTGCCTTAGTCTCCCGCTCGACTACCCGGGCGGCACCTCGCTCAACCAGCGCCGGTATCCGCCGGTGGTGGCCCCGACCGAGGACATGAAGGGGGAGCCGGCGACCTTCTACAACGTGCACATGAGCGAGATGGAGGACTGGGGTGACCCGCGCTACGTCGATGTCTGGGCGGACGATGTCGTCACGCTCTCGTTGCAGTACTCGACACAGTGGGACTCTCTCGCACACGTCGGCGCCGAATTCGACGCTGACGGAGACGGCGTCGAGGAGGCCGTCTACTACAACGGCTATCGAGCGGGAGTCGACCTGGTCGGTCCCAAGGAGGACGCCCGTGGCGATGGCGGCGCGCATCGCGCCTTTGCTCATCACCTGGGGCTCGAGCACATGGCGTTCCACGGCGTGCAGGGTCGTGGGGTGCTGATCGACCTGGCCCACCACCTGGGCCACGAATGGAAGGGCGTCGACCGGCAGACACTCGAGGGGATCATGGCCGCCGACGAGGTCACGGTCGAGCCCGGGGACATGTTGCTCCTTCACACCGGGTTCGCCACGAAGGTGTTGGAGTGGGAGCGCGAGCCGGACCCCGTGAAGATCCACACCATGTGTGCGTACCTCGACGCCCGAGACCCGTCCCTCCTGGAATGGTTGGCCGACTCCCAGATCTCTGCTCTCGTCGCAGACAACTACGCCGTCGAGGGGATGGTCGGCAAGGATCGTGATCCGAGCCGCCATTCGTTCCTGCCCATCCACCATCTCTGTCTGTTCAAGCTCGGTGTTCCTCTGGGCGAGATGTGGTACCTGCATGAGCTCGCGGCCTGGCTCCGCGAACACGGACGTAGTCGGTTTCTGCTCACCGCGCCGCCGCTTCGGATGCCAGGTGTCGTGGGGTCGCCGGTCACACCCGTCGCCACCGTGTGACCCAACGTGGCGCAAGCTGCAGCGACCCCATCGAGGCTGAAGGATCTGTCTCGGACTCCGTGAGGGGGGCGACACCAGGTTTTGCCGACGGACGTCTATCGTTCGAACTCAACTTTCGAGCGAGGGAGGGGCCATGGCCACCCGAAGTTCAATCTGGGCCGCCGTGGCGCTGGTCACCCTGGTGGGGTCGATGGTCGCCAACGGAGCGGTCCCGGCCGGGGCATCGAGTCCCGCCGATCAGGGCGTGACCGCGACGACGATCAGTGTCGGCGTTCCCTACGTCAACTTTGCCGCTCTGAAGAGCCTCGGCGTCACGATCAACGACGGCAGCTTTCCTGACGCTTACAACGCGATCGTCAACGACATGAACGCACATGGGGGCATCGATGGTCGGAAGATCGACCTCCACCTCGTCGAGATGAACCCGGCGTTGCCGGCTAATGCGGCGTCGTCGTGCGCCCAGCTCACCGAGGACGACAACGTCTTCGTCGCCATCTCCCCCGTGTTTCCGGACTGCTATCAGCAGACTCATGACACGCCCGTCATCGCCGGGTCGTTGCCGGGCGCACTGCCGGCCAGCGCCGCGCCTGACTTCGCTCTGGTCCCGCCCGACGCGGCATTTGACCCCTTGCAGCTCGCCGCGTTCGACAAGCGGGGCGTCTTCAAGGGCAAGAAGGTCGGCATCTTCTACGGCGCCACCTCGGACGCGCCCGAAGTCGCGGCCGTGCAGGCCGACCTCAAGAAGTTGCACGTCCCCGTGATCGCGACGGCCGAGGACAGCGCACCGGCGACGGACTCGGTTGCCTCCGATCAGGAAACCCAGACCATCGGCCTGCGCTTCAAGAACGCGGGGATCAACGTGGTGATCGGCGTCGGGGGTTCCGGTTCGACGACCTGGCCTCGTGCACAGCTGGACCTCCAGAGCACATACAAGCCCACGTACATCGCAACCAGCGAATCTTCTCTCATCTCGTACGTACAGTCGACCAAGGGCGCAAACCCGTACCTCGACAACGTGCTGGGGGCCACGTCGGTACCCAACGCCTACCAGCAGTGGAAGGATCCGGCGATCAAGAAGTGTGCGGCCGTTGTTCACAAGGCGTACCCGTCGGACACCATCACGGCACCCGTCAATCCTAACACCCAGATCGCCGGCACCGACACGACCTTCCAGTCGGTGATCGAGGCGTGCCAATACCTTGGCCTCTTCGCCAAGATCGCCGACGCCGCCGGGAAGCACCTCACCGTGGCCAGCTTCACCAAGGCCGGCTACGGGCTGAAGAACGCCGTCATTCCCGGGATGGGTGGGCCGATCTCCTTCGGCCCAGGGCAGCCGTACGCGCTGGGTCCGGTGACCGTGGTGACCTACGACTCGAAGACCCAGACTCTCGTCCCCGCCTCACCGAGCACGAAGTGAACTGAGTCGTCCTCGAGAGGTCTCGAGACGATCTTCGCCACCCGCCTATTCGGTCGCCGCCGGTTCAGCGGTAGATGTTGACAGCGGGGTCGAGTCCCATGGTGATGGGATCGGCCCGACCCGTCGACACCAGGATGAATTGCATTGGGTCACCAGTGATGACCTTCCGGCTGTCGCCGCCCCCAACGAGGAATTCGTCGAGTCCATCGAGCCGGAGGGTGGCGGGACTCCACTGTTGCTGCGACAGCACCTGCGAAATGTGCGACACCGAGGGCACGAGGCCCACCTTCGAATCAGTCGACTGACCCAGTGCGGCGCGGATGTCGTCGGCGTGGAGGTACGTGTCGAACCAGAGCGATTCCAGCCCGAATCCGAGGGTCTGGCCGTTGCCCTGAGGCCCTTCGGAGTCGTAGGCATCGTCGTCGAAGCCCGCGACGATGTCCGTTGCAGCTTTCGCTCCGGTCCGGAGTTCGTCAGCGAGCGCAGCGGACGGGGCGCCGCGGCGCTCGTCCACCTGGCGGGTCGTCACCTCCGGCGTGCCCAGGCCGTCGAGGCGAAGGGCAGTGACGTCGCTGAGTTGGCCCACCACGTGCGCGGCGATGTCTGCGACGCGCCAGCCGGTGCATCGGCTCGGAGCCTCCCACTGCTCTGGAGAGAGCGTGCCGAGTAGATCGGCGAAGGCTTCGTACTCGTCGATCATCCCGGGCACGACCAAGGAACGTGCGAGCGTCATAGAGTCCCTCCCCTCGCGATGCGGTCGAATAAAATGCGGTGTGCATGAAAGTTACATGCACACCGCATGTATGGTCAGGAGGAAATCGGAACAGCTGCACCAGACCCAGACGGAGCGATCGGAGGCGACGCGCGCGGCGCTGCTTTCCGCGGCCCACGATCTCTTCGCCGAACACGGCTACTCGGGAGCGTCGAGCGAGGCGATCGTGGCCGCGGCCGGCGTGAGCCGAGGTGCGCTGCAGCACCACTTCGTGGACAAGCGCTCGCTCTTCACGGCCGTCTACGAGCAGGTCGAGAGCGAGGTCGTGCGAGCGACGGCCGAAGCCGGCATGGCAGTCGGCCGTGACGATCCGCTCGAGGTGTTGCGTGCCGGGTGCCACGCGTATCTCGACGCCGTGCTCGATCCCGCGGTCCAGCGCATCTGCGCCATCGATGGCCCCGCCGTCCTCTCTCCGGACACTCGCGATGCCATCACCGAGCGTTACGCGCTCGGCCTGGTGCGCGAGACGGTGCAACGAGCCGTGGAGGAACGTGAGATCGTCGATGCGCCGATCGAGCCACTGACCAGGATGCTCCTCGCGGCCGTCATCGCGGCTGCGCAGTTCGTGGCGACCGCCCTCGACCCTGGTGCTGCCCGCGCCGAAGCCGGGCGGACGGTCGACCTCCTGCTCGAGAACCTCAGGCGTGATCGTCCTCAGCCGCCGCCGGCACCCCTGCACAGACGCCGTTGACACCCAACCACGCGACGAGGTTTCCTCGCGCACAGACGAGGTCCCGTGCCGCAGGCCTGCTTCCCACCTTCTACGAGTACGTGACCGTCCCGCTGTAGGTCGCCCCCTGAACCGTCACGTTGAAGGCGTCGCCGCTGTTCGCCGTCCCGTAGGTGTTGTAGCCCGAGCCGAACTGGTAGACGATCTGCGACCTCGAAAAGCTGCTCACGACGAGTCCGATGCAGTCTCCGCCGGTGCCGGCACCCCAGCCTCCGGTCGTGTCGTTGAACGTGAGACTGGAGCCGGGGAAGTTGTCACCGGTAGTGCCGCACCCGGCCGGGCTGCCGGGCGGTTCGGTCCCGAGATTGCTCCCCGTGATGGTCACTGTGGGATCAGCGGCGGTCCCGGTGAAGTTCACCGAGTTCACGGTGGGCGGTCCAGTAACCGGGACCTGGAACGCACCGAAGCCGTTCGGCGTCCCCAAACCGGTGGGGCCGTCGTAGCCCGGTCCGGCCTGGCAGAAGTACGTCGGGGTGCACGTGCCTTCCTTGCCCTTCGTGATGTCGTAGAGGTCGCCGGACGGTGCGTCGTACGCGGCGGAGGCCGCCACCGTGTAGGTCGGCTGGTTGTCGGCGAGGCCGTACATGCCGGCGATGATCGGGGACGACACGCTCGTCCCGAACCCGTACAGCCACCCGCCGGCCTGGGAGTCGTAGAACTTGACGTCCGCCGCGACGGCGCTGACGTCGGCGGTCATGCGGTCGGCGCAACCCGAATCGGTCTGCCAGGACGGCTTGGGTTCGTAGGCGGAGCAGCCGCTGCCGGAGCCCTGGGTGGGCGGATCGGCGCTCTTGTTCACCCAGGCCGTCTCCTTCCAACCCCGCTGGTTGGTCGCCGGCTTCAGCTGCGTACCGCCGACCGATGTCACGAATGGTGAAGCAGAGGGATACTGCACGCCTCCCTGGTATGCACCGTCCCCCGAGGAGAAGGTGATGTCCACGCCGGGGTGGTCGAGATTGGTGTCGTAGGAGATCTCTCCGTCGAACTCGCCCGTGCCCCAGCTGTTCGAGATCACGTCCGCACCGAGAGTCACGGCTTCGTTCTCCGCGGTGAGGAGGTCTCCGAACCCGCTCGAATTGGCTTCGACGAGGAGGATGTGGCAGAGCGGGCAGATCGCCGACGCCATCTGCGTGTCGATGGAGATCTCGCTCGCCCAGCCGGCGTCGGGGTTGGGATAGTTGCCCATCTGGCCGAGTTGGTTCACCTTGTCGAAGCAACCGTTGGAGGTGGTGCAGGCCGGCAGGTGGTTCGCCGAGCGGTACACGCCGAGGTCCGCTTCTGCGTTCGGATCGTCATACGCATCGACGATGGCGACGAGATTGCCGTCTCCGTCGCTTGTGGCCGCACTCTTGATCCCGTACGCGTTCTGGAGGTTGCACGCGGTCCAACCTGCCGCCTTGTTGGCCTTGCAGAGAGCGGCGTTGCTCGAGCCAGGCGATGCGGTGGCGGACGCGGCCGCCCGTTCGTAGCTGAGGTAGCAACGGGCGAAGTGCGGCCCAGCAGCCTTGCTGCAGGCCGCCGGTGTCGCGCCGACCCCTGTCTCCGCCGCGTCCGAACGACTGCCGGGAACCCCGCCTGTTGCTGCCGCAACACCGGCCGGAAGTGCCAGTAGGCATGCCGCGACAACCACAACTGTACGAATCACGCGACGACCGCCGAGTCCCATGATGATGCTCCTCCCGCTCTGCGCTCCACGCTACTTCCCGCTTGGGGTGGCCTGCAGATGGCCCATACATGACACGCGACCTGGTTCCTCGGGCGCAACGGCGGACCAGAAACGCGGATCAAATTGCACTGCGGATTCCTATAGTCGGGTTCCTATAGTCGGGTTCCTATAGTCGGGTTCCAGGGTCGGACGTCGAGCTCAAGGCGCGGTTCGAGAGCCGATCCTGAACGCGCTTGTCGCATCCTCGCCCGTCACGGTGCCAAGCGAGGCATTATCGTCGCCTCTCGCCCATCATCGCCGGACATCCGCCGGCCTCGTGCCGAGGGAGCGTGGGAACCATGCAGAGCAGCGGAAGACCGCAGCCGCGTGTTCGCCGGACGAACTCTCTGGTCGCGGCTGCATCATCGTCCCTCGCTGCTGCGACACTCCTTTCGCTCTTCGTCCTCGTCGTCCTCTCCGTTCACTTCGTGCCGGCTGCCGCCGCCGCGAGTGCGCCGCCCCGGGTCCTCTCCGACGTCCCGCGGGCGGTGGTGACCAGCCCGATGTCAGGCGGCTCCGGGATCAACCTGCGTGGCACCACCAGCTTCGACCTCCGGGCCGTCGGCTACGAGCAGAGCGAGTATTTCCTCTCCGGCAACGCCGACGCGTATGCCAGCGCCGCACCGCTGGCCTCGAACGGTCGATGGAAGGTGACGACCGCCGGCACGGCTCCGTACAAGACCCGTATCGTCGTCTACCGACCCATCGACCGTCGGCGCTTCGACGGCACGGTGGTGGTCGAGTGGCTCAACGTGAGCGGCGGGGTCGACGCGGCCGCGGCATGGCTCACGGACCATGTGCAGATGATCCGCTCCGGCATGGCCTACATCGGCGTGAGTGCCCAGGCGACGGGCGTCGATGCGTTGAAGATGGCGGATGCGGCGCGATACGGCTCCCTGGACCAACCCGGGGACAGCTACTCGTACAGCATCTACCAGCAAGCCGGTGCCGCGATCCGACGCGACGCGGCCACCATCCTGGGTGGCCTTCACCCCGAGCGTCTGCTGGCGCTCGGGGAGTCTCAATCGGCGCTCCGGCTGGTGACGTTCATCGACGCGCTGGGGCCACATTCACAGGGTGTCTACGACGGATACTTCGTCTACAGCAGCGCGGCGGTGAGCACCCCGCTCTCCCAAGCCCCGCAAGCATCGATCCCCACCCCGACCCCGACGCTCATCCGCACCGACCTGGACGTGCCCGTCATGTTGTTCGAGACGGAGACCGACGTGATCTTCGGCGGCTACCGGCTTGCCCGCCAACCGCCGACGAGGCACATCCGTGAGTGGGAGGTGGCCGGTACGGCGCACTACGACTCGTACGGTTTGGTCGAATCGATGGCCGACACGGGGAACGGCGCAGCCGACGTGAAGACCTTCGACACCATGATCCACCCGGTGTCCTCGAACGGGGGACCGATCAGCTGCACCACTCCGTTCAACGCCGGAGCCCACACCTACGAGCTCCGCGCCGCGGTCGTCGCGTTGAACAACTGGGTGATCACCGGGCGGCCGCCGCCCCAGTCGCCCCGTCTCGACCTCGACGGCTCGTCTTTGGTCACGGACAAGAACGGCGAGGCGGTGGGCGGGATACGGACCCCCCAGGTGCAGGCGCCGATCGCCGTGGTGTCCGGTGTGGGTTCGAAACTCGGCGCGGGAAGCCCCTTCTGCGTCCTGTTCGGAAGAACGGTCCCGTTCAGCCAGTCGAAGCTTGCCTCGCTCTACCCGACGCACGCCGCGTTCGTGCACAAGTGGGACGAGGCGGTGGCCGCCGAGGTCGAAGCCGGTTACCTGTTGCCGGCCGACGGCCGGGTCCTGGAGCGGGTTGCCGCGCGGTCGATCATCGGGAGGTGAACCGAGAGCGCCAGCTGGAGTCGTCCCGTTGCTGACCGGGATTCGGTCTCGAAATCCGAGGTGCCGCTCCCTGGGTCCCCCGGTTAGCATCGGTGAGGTGGAGCTTTGGATCGCGGCGTGCCTGAGCAGGGACTCCGTCCCTCCGGTGGACGGAGGCGTGGGCTCTGGTTCCTTCGAACAGGGGAGGGGGTGGAGGCATGGCCGCGTCTGAGACTTTCGACGCTCCCTACGACCTGGCGGAGTGGCGCGAGCGGACCAAGAAGGCGCAATGGGACTCGCTGCAGGCATACGGCGACTTTGTGACGAGGGTCGTACCTGACGGCTGGCCGCGGCGCCTCGCCGACCTCAACGTGCGCTACTACGAGGAGCTCCTCAAGGGGACCCAGGCGTTCACCGACCAGTGGTTCGACGCCGTCGAGCGGGTCGTGCCGAACCGTCCCGGCGACCACCGCGAGCCCTCCGACGACGTCCAGGGCCCCCGCCTGATTCCCATGTCACTCCACGCCACGGTGGGCGAGACCGCGAGAGGTTCCATCAGCTTGCGCAACAACGAGGAGGAGGAGAGCGAGATCTCGTTCCTCGTCTCGGATTTCACCGCCAGCGACGGCCGTTCGATCCGTCCCGCCGTCAAGGTGGTCCCCGAGCGCTTCGTGCTCGGGCCGTACGAGGAGCGGGTCGTCCTCATAGAAGTCCAGCTCCATCCCGACCACTTCCCGCCGGGTCAGCTCTTCCGAGCCGCCGTCGCCGTCCGCGGCTACGACAACCTCGAGCTCTCGCTCGCCGTCTGGTCCGACGAGTAGGTTGGCGGTGAACGAGTCGCTCTGCGCCGTCGCAACGGATCTCGACCCGAGGGTGGCGCTGGAAGAGGCACTGCAGCAGAGCGCGGTCTGGCCGAGCCTGGCGGCCCAGACGGGGGACCGTGACCCCGGGGACATGCGGGTCCTCGTGCTACCCGACCTGAACCTCTTCGAGTCCGGTGGCCCGACCGGGACGCAGCCCGCGCTGGTCGAGCACCTCGTCGACCTCCTGGCCGAACACGGGTATACGACGGTGGCGGTCGGGGCCGGGCCCGACACCTTCGAACGCATCTTGGACAACCGTGACGTCCTGGTCGTGGCGGACCTCTCCGGCTACAGATACGTGACCGAGCGAGACAATTCCTACGACGTCGTCGACCTGAGCGAAGACCTGGTCGAAGCGCCCTTCCCCCCGTCGAGCGCACTCCACGGGTCGGCGCTGGCCGAATCGTGGGTCGAGGCCGACATCCGCGTCAGCTTCGCCAAGAACAAGACCCACGCCGAGCACGGCTTCGCTCTGAGCGTGCACAACGTCCTCGGCGCATTGCCCCTGCGTGACCGGGCCTATCACTATCGTTCCCGCCTCAAGCCCTGGGACACCTGCGTCGACCTGCTGCGGGCGACCCCGGTGCACGTGGCCATCGTCGACGCCACGGTCAGCAACCACGGCAGCATGGGCGACCGCGCCGCCAGGCCGCTCCGGACAGACACCGTCATCGCCGGCACCGACCCGATCCTGGTGGACTTCGTGGCCGCGGCGAAGATGAACACGGACCCGTACGCCTCTCCGGTGAACGCCAAGGCGTTGCACGACATCGGTCTTCCTCCGAGGTACACGATGCACGGCGACCTCACGCCTTACGAGGGGTGGGAGAACGTCCATCCCATGCAGACAGCTGCGCTCAAGAAGATAGACGAGTCCCCCCGTTTGGCGGCTCACCTGCTCTCCGCCACCGTGCGCCCGGATCCCGAGCTCTTTCCGTTCAAGCGGGACCTGATCGCGAGGGTCAACCAGGTGTCCGCGCCGATGCTGGCCGGGCCCTGGGCGGTGTGGGGCTACGCCTGGCTGGCGGCCGTCGTCGACGCCGTCGAGGCCTGGCGCACGCTGTTTTCCAAGGACGCGCTGGCCCGGCTCGAAGTACCGCTGGACCTCGACCTGAGCTCGTTCAGCCGTTCCGACTACGACGCCGTCGTCGATTACCTCTCACCCCTCGAACAACTGGTCCGGGCCGTGCCCCCGGACGAGAACGGCCTGCGCTGGCGCTACGTCGACGGCTCGGTGCTGTTCCACTACGCCAAGGTGCTGCCGATCGACTTCGACCGTTTCGTCGCCGCCGTTCCGGTACGCAACGCCATCACTTTCATGAAGGACTACATCGGCGGCCACACCGTGGCGATCCACCGGGACGGCGAAGGGAGGGTGACCCACCAGGCCGAGCGCAACGTGTACCTGCCGCAGCCCAACTGGATGGTGCTCTACGGCGGCTCTGCGATCGATGTGGCCAAGCTCGAGGCCATCCACTACGGCGAGGACGAGCACAAGATCGTGTGGCGCACCGTGCACAGCAGCAACGACTCGGCTACCCACGACGACGGCAGCGTGCGGTTCGTCCGAACCGGCGCAGGAACCGAGATCACGGTCGTCGCCCGCCAGCAATTCAAACTGCCCCCGTTCTGGCAGATGGTCGACCTCGATCGGTTCCCCGAGATAAAGAACCGGTTCGTGAGCGCGGAGTACTTCAAGTTCTTCGACGAGACCATCGACAACTTCGCGCAGGCCTACGCCGGCGAGGACATTCAGATCGGCCGTGCCTGGGAGCCGCTCCACGGCGAAGAGGCCGCGGAGCGGGTCGAGGTCGATCTCGTGACGCGGGCACGCGAGTTCGTGGGCCGTTTCGGTGTGGGCCAGGACCCCGGAGGCACACTGGACGAGAACGGGTTCCGGCACTTCGCGGGACCCCAGGACAGCGAGGTGGCCGAGCCCCAGCCCGGACGCCTCCGACGGAGGGTCCCGGCCGACGTCTCCACCTGGTGGTCGGACCTGGCGCGCCAGGTCGGCAAGGACCTCGGCGTGGTAGTTCTCGACGAGTGAACGCGCTGGTCACGGGGTCGAACGGGCTCATCGGCTCCAACATCGTCCGCGTCCTGCTCGCCCAGGGTCACGAGGTGCGCGGCCTGGTGCGGGCGACGAGCGACCTCCGCGCCCTGGAGGGGTTGGACGTCGAACAGATACCGGGGGACGTGCTCGATCGTGCCTCCCTCGAGGCGGCCATGCACGGCTGCGACGTCGTCTTCCACACCGCCGGGATCTTCTCGTATTGGGATCGGGACCAGCCCCAGCTCGAGTCTGTCGTCGTCGAGGGGACCCGCAACGCCATTAAGGCGGCCGACAGCCAGGGCGTGCGCCGGTTCGTCCTGACGTCGTCGTCGGTCACCTGCGGCTCCGCGCCTCGCCCCGAGCCGCGTGACGAACGGGACCACCTGCGTGATCCCGACGCCCCGCCGTACTACAGCATGAAGGCTCGGCAAGAGCGCGAAGCCGTGGAGCTGGCGGATCGACTCGGGCTCGACCTGGTCGCGGCCTGCCCCGCCATCACCGTGGGCGGGCCGGACTACCGCCTCCTTCCGAGTAACGCGATCATCGTCAACTACCTCAACGACCCCTTCTGCATCACCTTCCCGGGCGGGTGCAACGTGGTTCACGTCGAGGACGTCGCCCGTGGCCACGTCCTGTTGGCCGAGAAGGGCGAGCCGGGCCAGCGCTACCTCCTCGGCTCGGAGAACCTGACGTGGACCGAGATCCACCGGACCATCGCCGAGCTCTGTGGCGTGCGGGGACCGACGTGGACGGCCACCCTGACCGCCGCCTATATGGCCGCGTCCGCCATGGAGCTCGCTGCCCGTTGGACCAAGAAGCCGCCGGCCTCCACTCGGGCCGAAGCCAAAGCGCTCGGTCGCTACTACTGGTACCGCAGCGATCGCGCCATGGCCCACGGCTACCGCCCGCGCTCGAGCCGCCAGGCCCTGGCTCAGGCCATCGCCTGGCTCCTCGAGAGCCCGCACCTGTCGCGTGCGGTGCGGGAACGCCTGCATCCCAGCTCTGAGGTCACCGGCACCGGATCGACAGGGTGGCGGGTGATCGCCGGAGGCCGGGCGTGAAGGGGTTCCGGACTCTGGCTGTGGTGCGGCAGGACCGCGAACGGGTGTGGACGCTGGTGCGGGATCGTCTCGACGAGCTCGTCCCGCTCATCAGCGACGTCGACAGCGTCACGGTCGATTCGCGCCGCGAGGATCCCGACGGCACCGTTCACCTGGTCAACCTCTGGCGGGCCAAGGCCGACGTGCCCGCACTCCTGCGCCCGGTCGTCAAGCCCGAGATGCTGGCGTGGACCGACCGGGCCGAGTGGCAGGCCAGCGGCTGGGTGTGCCGCTGGAGGATCGAGCCCCAGGTCTTCTCCGACCGGGTGGACTGCGTCGGAGAGACCCGCTACGAGGAGGCGATGGGTGGCCGCGGGACGCGCATCGTCATGGAGGGCGAGCTCGACGTCGCTCCGGGCAAGCTCCCGGGCGTGACGTCGTTGATCGGCGGTCCGACGGCCCGGGGGATCGAGTCGTTCGTCACCGGTCTCGTGCCGCGGAACTTCCAGAAGCTGGCCAAGGCGATTTCGGCCCACGCCACCCCGTAGCGCTCATTGGCTCACCAGGTAGCTGTGGTGGAAGCCGAGACGGGGGTCGGCCAGGCGTGAGAGGGACGGGACGTACTCGTGCAGATCGGGCATCTTGACCCGTAGTCGCATCGTGTTCGACGGGTAGTCGTAGATCGTGATGTGGTTCATGCCCCGGTTGGCTGTGAAGAGCAGCCGCTGATCCCGGCTGAGCATGGTGGCGTAAATGGAGTCGAGCACCGTGAACCGGCTGGCGCGCAGCGCGCTCAAGACGTGCTGGTTGCTCGTGAACACGGACCCGCGAGCGAGGGCGTCGTAGGCCTGGGTGCCGACCTGGCGGGCGACCCGGGCCTGCTCGCGCAGTGTGGGCCGCTCGTCGATGAAGCGCCACTCGGCGAACGAAGCCAGATCGATGAAGACGATGCTCTGGCTCGCTCCGTTGCAGAAGATGAGCTCGTGGTCGGAGATGGTGATGTCCGAGTTGAGGTGGGCGGGGGTCTCACGCCCCACCGCCCAGTGCCGGAGCACCTGGCCTGACTCGGCGTCGACCTCGAAGGCGTACTCCTTGGCGAAGCCGATGGCCCAGTCCTTCCAGTCACGCCCCTCTTGGGGCGCCACCCGGAAGGAGACGGGGTAGAAGATGTCCTCCGTCGGATGGACGGCCAGGTGCCAGCACGTGGCCGGGAGCTCGACCCGCCTGGCCTCCCCGGTGCGGAGGTCGTAGATCCCGACCTCCTTGGCCTCACCGGACACCGGGCTATCCATGCCGCCGTAGACGATGTAGCGCCCCGACGCCGTGAGCTTCATGGCGTGGGGGAGCTTCAAGTGGTGCGGGCCGAGGCGCTCGCCCTTGGCCAAGCGGTTGAGGTCGAAGCGGTACATGTAGTCGCCGACCGGGGTGATGAACTCGGTGTCGTCGAGCCAGACCAGGTGTGTGCTACCGCGCAGCGTGGTGTCGTTCACCTCGAACTGGAGCGTGGAGACGCGGTCGATCTCGTCGAGCGTGGCCGCGTCGTAGAACAGGAGGTGTTGGCCCGCGTTGCCGAGGAAGCCGACCGTCCGCCCCGGGTTCACAGTCGTGGCGTGGCCCGCCGCTGCGCCCTGGAAGTACCGCACCTTGTAGGCGTAGGCGTTGTCGGACGGGTCGAACAGGAAGAGACAGACCCCCGCCATGCCCTCGAAACCATTGATCCCGTTGCCGTCGAGGGCGACGTAGAAGCGATAGGGATACGTCCTCACGCGCCTCCATCCGGTCGATTTCCGGACGAGCCTACTCGTGGCTGCCCGCTCGGAGGCAGGGGGAATCGCGCCGGCGCGAGGCGGCAGTTCCGCCGCGACCAGGCCCGGCGGTCCGGGCGCGGTGGCCTCGGCATACACCAGGTCGTCGTCGCGTGCCGGTCCTTGTCACGGCGTCGCCACCGGATCGCCACGGACGCTTCGGAGGACCAAAACTGTTGACAGTCGGGCCCCTGACGGCGAGGATGAAACCGCTCTCGGAGGAGGTCGCCGTGCCCGGTGGTGGTGGTGGTAGCAGCAGCTCCGAAACGGTCACCGTCACCTCGACGGATACCGGAACGATCGACATCATGGGGTTGGACGACGTCAGTGTGACGCTCAGCGTCCCCGACCCGATCACCACCAACTCCACCTACACCACGACGACCACCCTGGCCGTCCCCGACCCCATCAAGAACGACATCACGACGAAGAGCGACGTCGGGTTGAAGTCCGATCTCACCCTGGATGTGAAGCCGCTCGAGACGACGATCGACGTCAAACCGCTCGAGGCGACGCTCGACCTCAAGCCGGTTGTCGTCGACCTGTGCTACACGGTCAACATCGGGCGGCTGCCGGAGACGCGCATCCGCCAGCCCTACCGGCATCACGTGGGCCTGACCCTCTTCGGCACCGAGGTGCTCGGCATGACGTTCGAAGGCGAGCAGGACACGGTGATCGAGGATCTGCACCGCCAGCCCATGGTCGTCGAGGGTCGCGAGTACTTCGAGCGCGGTCATCGGGACGGCCGACGCCGAGACGACGGGGACGGGCTTCACATCCGGGTCGGGTCCTGAGCGCGGGCACCATGCGCGATCGCCTTCCCGGCTACGACGTCCTCGAGAGCGGCGCGACCCTCACCTTGGTGGGCGCGCCGGGCCGGATCCGGCACGAGCTCGACTTCCACAACGGAGGAGACCAACGGGCGATCCTGCGCCTGGCCACTTTTTCCAGCCCGCAAATCGAGGAGGCGACGGGTCGCCGCCCCGGTGTGCTGATGCCGACGGTGGTCCTGCATCCCGGCCAAGCGCGGCGGGCGCCGATCAACATCTCCATCCCGAGCCATACGCCGCCCGGCCGCTACGAGGGCGAGCTCGTCGTCGCCGGACAGGCCATCGCGGTGGTGGTGCACGTGGTCGAGGAGTACCACCTCGACATCGCTCCGGCCGAAGTGATCCTCGAGAATCGAGCCGGCGACCGCACGGTGAGGCAGATCGTGTGCTCCAACCTCGGCAACGTACCGGTGATGATCAGCGACATCGGGAAGGTCCTGCTCGACGACGACCTGACCAACTGCCGCATCATGCGGGGTATCACCGTCGCCTGGCCCGAAGAGGGAGGCGAGCACGAGGCGATCGACCGCTTCGTCGACCTCTACGTCCAGGAGGGGCGGAAGGTGGTGGAGCACTCGGGGGCGCTGCGCGTGCAGGTCGTTGGCGGTCCGCGTGAGCTCTCGCCGGGGGCGACCGAGGTGGTGGATCTGGAGATCACCCTGCCCGACGAGCTCGACCCGCGCACCCGCTACACGGCGTTCACCCTGTTTTCCACCACCGATCTGACCTTCCGCGTCGTGCCTCTGCGTGGGCGGTCCGACGAGTTGCAGGCGGCGACGCCGGCGAAGGCCGTCCGAGCCCGTTCACGCGCCGCACCGGCGAAGTCGGCGCGGACGACCAAGTCAGCCCCGAGAACCCCGAGAAGGAGCCATCCATGACCATGCCTTACGCGCCGTCCGCGACCTACGCGCCGTCCGCGCCGTCCTGGGTGGATCTCCTCACCCCGACCCAGTGCCCGTGTTGCGGCCAGGCCGTCATGCCGACGCCGCAGGACTACCTCGACGCGTTCTCGTCCTCCATGGGCGCGTTGACGTCGTCCATGTCGCAGTGGATGGGAGGCGCGGGAGGAACGGGCACGACGGGCTCGCCGGCGACCGGCCGAACCACGCCGACCCGGACCGGCCGTACCGGGGCACCGATGTACGGCTGGGGCAGCCAGCAGCCGGGCGGTTCGCACGTGCACAGCCACCAACACGGCCACCAACACGACCACGGCCACGGGCACGGGTACAAGGCGGGAGGATGCGGCTGCGAGTGTCACGACCACGGCGGTGACTGCGGGTGCGGCTGCGGGAGTGGGCGCTCGCACTCCGCCGGTTGCGGGCGGTGCCGGGCTGACGACTGCCACTGCCAGTGCTGCATCGGCGACGACCTCGATCTCGTCGTCTACTCCAGGCTCGGCGAGCGGCGCGTCGTCCCCATCACGATCACCAACGAGCGGCGCCGCGAGCGTGAGGTGTCTCTGGAGTTGAGCGCGTTCACGACCAAGGGCGGACGGCCCGTCCCAGTCACCGGGTCGATCGTCGGTGCGAGCACTTTCACGCTGGCGCCGTGCGAGGAGCGCGCCGTGATCATCGAGGTCGTCTCGGAAGCGGCAGCGGGCGAGCGCGAGGGCGAGCAGACCGACGTCGACGACTGCCTCGTGGCCGTCGCCGACCTTCGCGTCACGGGGTGCGACATCCGCTGCCCGATCGGCATCGGGGTCGTGCTGCTCCCGCGAGACTGCGACACCTTCGACCTGTCGTGCGGCTGCGGGTGCTGCTGAACGCCGGCGGGTGACGCCGAACGCCTGCGGCTGAACGGACTGAACGGAGCGGCAGGAGGTCACACCGGACAGCACGGGGCGAGCGACCGGTCCCGAAGCTTCGCGCGGCAACGCCGACGATAGTGTCGTCGCTGGTGGACGCATCGACATCGCACCGAGGGGGCCGCTGACCCGTGCTTGGAATCGACCAGTCGTTGGGGCCTGGGAACCCCCTGATCGTCTCGACCTTCCGCACGACGCTCTTCCACCAGCTTCTCGTCGTGGCGGCGATCGTGGTCGGATGCCTCTTGGCCTTCAACGTCGTCCGGACGGTGCAGTACCGCCGGCTCGGCGCACATGGGCAGAAGGCCTTCCCGTCCGGCAACCGAGCCGGCGGTCCCGAGCCCGCAGCCCGCCGGCTCGTACGCATCGGGTTCGCGTGCCTCTGGATCCTGGACGGACTCCTCCAGCTCCAGACGTCCATGCCGCTGGGGCTCCCGTCCAGCGTCGTCCAGCCGAGCGCCGCATCGTCGCCGGCATGGGTGCGCCACCTGGTGAACAGCGGCGCAACCGTCTGGTCCAACCACCCCGTCCAGGCCGCGTCGGCCGTTGTCTGGATTCAGCTCGGGCTCGGGCTCTGGCTGCTCGCCGCATCCCGAGGACGCTGGTCGCGCCTGGCCGGAGCGGCGAGCGTCGCCTGGGGCCTGCTGGTATGGGTCTTCGGCGAGGCGTTCGGTGGCATCTTCGCCCCGGGGCTCACCTGGCTCTCCGGGGCTCCCGGCGCCGTGCTCTTCTACACCGTGGGCGGCCTCCTCGTCGCGCTGCCCGAACGTGCCTTTTCCACCCCGAGGCTCGGTCGCGTCGTCCTCGGCGCCGGAGGGGTGTTCCTGATCGGGATGGCGGCACTGCAGGCCTGGCCCGGGCGGGGCTACTGGCAGGGCCGCGGCGGCACCTTGCACGCCATTGTGGTGCAGATGGCTCAGTCGTCGCAGCCCTCCTTCCTGTCCTCGTGGCTGTCCTCCTTCGCCGATTTCGACGCCGCGCACGGCTGGGCGGTCAACCTCGTCGCCGTCGTGTCCTTGGCGGCCATCGGCGCGCTGTTCCTGACCGGGCGGCGCCGGCTCGTGTTCGGCGCGCTGGTTGCGCTGACCGTGCTCGGCCTCGCCGACTGGGTCCTCGTCGAGGACCTCGGATTCCTCGGCGGCGTCGGCACGAATCCGAATTCGATGCTGCCGATGCTCCTCGTGTTCGTCACCGGCTACGTCGCCGTCACGCGGTTGCCCAGGCAACTGACGAACCCGGCAGTCGCCGACACGACCGAGACGGAATCTCCGGCCTGGTGGGAGCGCGTCACCCTTCGTTCCCTGGCCCGTTCGCTGGCCGCCATCGCCGCGCTGGGCGTCGTGCTCGTAGGCACCGGGCCGATGGCCATGGCGGCCGCGAACCCGAACGCCGACCCGATCCTGACCGAAGCCCTGGACGGGACGCCGAACGCGGTCGACGCGCCCGCGCCCCCGTTCTCGCTGACAGACCAATTCGGCCGGACCGTGAGCCTGGCCAGCCTGCGCGGCCACGTCGTGGCGCTCACCTTCCTCGACCCGGTGTGCACCACGGATTGCCCCCTGATCGCACAGGAGTTCCGCCAGACCGATGTGAACCTCGACGCTCAGCGTCGCAATGTCGATTTCGTCGCCATCGTGGCCAACCCCATCTACCGGTCGCTCTCCTACACCAACGCATTCGACCGCCAGGAGGGCCTGGGCGGCCTGTCGAACTGGTACTTCCTGACCGGGTCGCTACCGCAGCTGTCAGCCGCCTGGGGCTCGTACGGGTTTGAAGTGGCGACCCTCGCCGCCGGGGCCATGATCGCCCACAGCGACCTGGCCTTCGTCATCGACCGGCAAGGCCGCGAACGCGAAGTGCTCGACTCCGATCCGGGTCCCACGCAGAGCTCCGCCTCGTCGTTCTCGTCGCTCCTCTACGACCGGATACAGCAAGTCCTCGGTTCGTGAGGCCGGCGGCTTCGCGCACCCGGCCGGAGTCACCGCCGGTGACGGGTTCCCCCGCGGTCGCACTGTTGGTGTGCCTCGGTATCACCGTCCTTCTCGGCACCGCCTGGCTCATCGCTGTGCCAGCCTCTGCGGGCGCCGCGGCACCCGGGCCGGCCCCGCTGCGCGGCGCGGTTTCGGGCACGAGCGGAACCTGGGCCGTGGTGCCGATGGGAGAGCTGGGCGTCCCCTCCAACACCTTCTGGCAGCTCGTTCACGCGGCCCCGGGGTCGTCGCACTGGTCCGTCGTCACTCCCGAAGGGGTGGCGGACAACGGCGGTATCGTCGCCGGCGTCAGCCCGGTCTCGGTCGACGTGGGCGTCCTGCCGAGTGGGCGGCTGCGCTTCTCGCCGCTGGCCCGCAGCACCGACGGCGGCCGGACGTGGAACCCGGCCTTTCTCCCAGGCGCGCTCGCGCCGCGTCCCGACGCGCTGGCCGGGTCTCCCGGCGGTGGCGGCCCGGCACTGGCCGTGGTCGGCCGCTCGGTTCTCGAGCGCGCCAGCGGGTCTCTCGTCGTGGTCGCGCACGACGTCGGTCGCCGCTCTCGCGGCCACCTGGCCGCGATGCGGTGCCACGACGATCGACGCGGTCGCGGTCGCGCCCGACGGCGCGCCGTTGGCCGCCACCGACTGTCGCCGGGGCGGACGGGTCGGGATCTTCACGCATACAAGGGGAGTGTGGAGCCCGAGCGGCCCGGCGCTGGGGGGCAGGCTGCGGCAGTCTTCGACCGAGATCCTTCGACTGGAGCCGACCGGTGCTCACGACACCGCGCTCGTCCTGGCCACCGTCGGCGGCCGGCGCTCGCTCGTCGCCCTCTGGTCGGCGCCGTACGGCCGCTGGACCGTGTCGGCCGCGCTGACGGTGCCGAGCGGTTCGAGCGTCCTCTCCACCGCGGTGGGCGCAACCGGCTCTATCGCCGTGCTGGTGCATGGACGGGGCGGTGTCGTGTCTTTCACAACGGCGCCGGGGACAGGGTGGTCCCGCCTGCCTCCACCGCCGCGCCGCAGCGAAACAGTCGCCGTGGGCACCACCTCCACCGCCGGAGGCGGTGGAGGCTTCGACGCGTTCACCGTCTCGGGCACGCTGCTCGGCGTGTACACCACGACGGCCGCGGACTCCGCCTGGGTCGAGGTCCAGTCGATCACGGTCCCGCTGGCGTACGGCTCGTCGTCCTGATCCCCGCAGGGCGCGGCGGAGTACGGTGGCGAGAGTGCCCGGGCCGATGGGTGGGGTGTCGTCGTGAACTACGTGCTCGAGGACTGGAGCTTCGACCCCTTCGTGGTGGTAGTCGCGCTCGTGGTGCTCGTGCACGAGCTCGGCCTCGCCAACCTGCGACGACGCTCGACCTCGGCCCGGACCCGGAGCCGGCGTCTCCGGTCGCTCCTCTTCTACAGCGGTTTGGCGCTGCTCCTGATCACGGTCACGTCGCCCATCGACTACTGGTCGAGCAGGTACCTCTTCGTGCACATGGTCGAGCACATCCTGATCGCCTTCTACGCACCGCTCCTCGTCGTGGCCGGCGCGCCGTGGCTGCCCCTGCTGCACGGGGTGCCGGTCGGCCCGAGGCGCCGCCTCCTTCGAGTCCTCCTGCTCGGTCGGCGTGCGCCCGGATGGCGCGCCTTCGGCCGATTCGTCACCAACCCGTGGACGGCGCTCGTCTCGTTCAATGCCGCGATGGTGCTGTGGCACCTTCCCGTGGTCTTCGATTTCGCCGAGGAGAACCAGTTGGTGCACGTCTGGCTCATGCTCGCCAGTCTCTTCGTGACCGGGATGCTCTTCTGGCTCCAGTTGGTTCCCTCGTACCCGTTCCGGTTGAAGGCGGAGCCGATCTGGCAGATCGGGGCGATCATCTCGACGAACGTCGTCATGTTCGTGCTGGCGATGGCGATGTCGCTGTTCACCGAATCCAGCTGGTACACGGTGTACTCGCACGTGCCGGGCGTCGCGCTGTCGCCGTACGGGGACCAGCAGATCGCGGCGGCGATCCTCTGGGTCTGCGGCGACTTCTGGGCCATCCCCGCGCTGGCCGTCGCGATCAGGCGGGCCATGGAGAGCCAGGGAGGTTTCTCGCTCGGGGTCGACCGGCTCTTCCACCGCGACCCCGAGCCGACCCTGGAAGCCTTTCGTGCCTCTACCATCGCGTCGTCACCCATGCGTGGGTCGGCGCCGCCGGCAGCGCCTCCGACCGACCTCGATCGCTTCTCCCAGAACTGATGCCAGGGCTCCGGGCCACGTGCCTGGAAGGAATCCGGACGGAGATTCCTCCTTTAGGTAGTTGACGAACGCGTGACGCGATCGTAAGTTTCATCCTGGCTGAGGCTTTCCTGGGGCTAGGGGAGGATCGATGAGCTTCGCGTGGAAGATGACCGTCACGGTCGTTCTCTTCCTCGTTGCCGCGGCCGCAGCCGTCATCCTCGTGGTCAACCTCCTGGGCACCCCGCCGACGGTCGACTACTCCTCGTCCGGACCGGGCCAGCCCGTGAACGTGACGCTGCAGACGGTTGGGACCTACGGGTCGGGGACCCATCCCACCTGGGTCTCCTACCTGGTCCGGTCCCCCCAGGGCGGGTGGGTGCACACGACGAATTTCCAGGTGCCTCAGGACACCCGGATCAACGTGACGATCTACCAGTACGACTCGGGGAGCCCGCTGCGGAACCAGCAGCTCGGCCAGGTGACCGGGACGTACGGGAGCGTCGCCCTCCTCAACGGCAGGCCCTTCCGGGTGATCAATTCGAACGCCGGGAACGGCGTGGCCCACACGTTCTCCATGCCGTCGCTCGGCGTCAGCGTGCCGCTGTACGGCAACAACGGCAACGCCAACCTGTGCGGGGCGGCGCCGTGCACCACGAGTTCCCCGCACAACATCATCCGGTTCTCGTTCACCAGCCCAGGACCCGGCAACTACCGCTGGCAGTGCTTCGTTCCCTGCGGGCTCGGCTTCCTCTACGGCAACGGGGGGCCGATGTCGACGCTCGGCTACATGGGTGGGTTCATGAAGGTGGTTGCGTGAGCGCAACCGACACCCCGGGGCCCGAGGTCCCGCCCACCACCAGCGAGACCAGTCAAGGATATGACGGAATCCACCACTGGTGGCGGCTGATAGCCATCTGGGTGGTGCTGTCGGCCATCCTCGACCCGCTGTACTGGTACCTCGCTGGACCCCACATCCCCCCGGGTACCATGACCGACGTCGCACAGGGCGCGCAGTTCGACTTCAACGTGCTGTTCATATTGGCGCTGCCGGTCATCCTGGCCGTGTGGATCTATATGGCCTACGCCATAATCACCTGGCGGGCGTCGCGTGGTGGCCCCGAACCGGTCGGCGGGCCCGCGGCTAGGGGGAATCTCGGACTCCAAGTCGGGTGGATCCTCGCCTCGTCCGCCCTCGTCCTGGGCCTCTTCGGCTTCGGCACGTACGAGCTGGTTCAGCCCAGCGGGGCGGGCGGCGGGCAGGGAGCGAGCCCGATCTGGACCCCCACCTCGAAGACGATCCTGCCGATTCAGGTGATCGGCCAGCAGTGGAAGTTCACCTACCGCTACCCGACCTTCGGAGGGTTCGAGACGGACCAGCTCATGATCCCGGACAACACGACGATCCAGTTCAACGTCACCTCCCTGGACGTGATCCACAGCTTCTGGGCGTACCAGCTGAACGTGAAGGCCGACGCCAATCCCGACTACAACAACGTGGCCTACGCCACGCCCCAGCAGCTGGGCACCTTCATCGTCCGCTGCTCCGAGCTCTGCGGCATCTGGCACGGAGCCATGTACAACTCAGGCCGGGTGGTGACGCCGACGCAATTCGTCGTCTGGGCCAGGCTGACCGAGCGCCTCTTGCGCAGGAACACGGCGTTGCTGCCGCCGTACGCGTTGACGTACACCCCGGACGCCAACGGCGCCGACGGGGGGTTCTACCCCGACAACGTGGACCCGTACTCGCACGTGGAGACGTACGGGGCACGGCAACCGGGAGGTGGCAGTGGCGGTGGATGAGATGAACCGCGCACCATCGCGACGGTATCCCGAGACGGAGGGGTGCAGCCGTGGCCATTGACACGACCCAGCTGGGCGACGTCGAGTACCCCGGCGAAGAGGGCGTCGACATGCCGCCCAGGCAACCCGCCACCTGGCGTCGATCGGAGTGGCTGCGACCCAACATAATCTGGGCCGCTGCCGGGGGCGTCGTCGGATACCTCATCGGCCACTGGCTCGGCAACGTCATCGCCAGCGGCTACCTGCAGACCGTGGGCGCCTCGGGGGAGAACGACGTCGCCATCGTCCTCGGACTCGCGTTGGGGGTGGCGGGCTGGATGGCGGGCATCGGGGGCTTCACCTACCCGGTGGCCAAGATCCTCGGCTATGAGCTCGCCCCGGCACCGCCCCAAAAGAGCTGGGTGCGTTACTTCCGGATGACCGACGATCACAAGGTGGTCGGCTGGCAGTACGCGGTCGGCGTCCTCATCTTCCTCTTCACCGGTGGCCTGCTGGCCATGCTCATCCGCACCGAACTGCTGAGCCCGACCAGCCACGTCTTCGGGCCCGGCGTCTACATCGCCATCGTGAGCGAGCACGGAACCATCATGATGATGATGGCGTCGTCCGCCGTCGTCGGGCCGCTCGGGAACTGGCTCGTCCCCCTCATGATCGGCTCCCGACGGATGGCCTACCCCCGGGTGGAAGCCTTCTCGTTCTGGATTTTCATGGCGGGGTACCTCGTCATCGTCAGCGCGCTGTTCTTCGGTGGCTTCCCGACCGGATGGACAGGGTACGCGCCGTTGCAGACGCAGGCGGGCGGTGGCATGGATTCGTACCTGGTCGGATTCGCGGTGATCGGCATCGGCATGATCCTCGCCGGGTTCAACCTCGCCGCCACCATCGTCAACTACCGCGCGCCGGGTATGACGTGGGGTCGTCTCCCCGTCTTCGTCTGGGCCGTCCTGGCCACCACGGCGCTGCTCACGTTGGCGACGCCGACCCTGGTCGTGGCGGGCCTCTTCGGAATCCTCGATCGCACCGCGGAGACGGCGTTCTTCGTCAACGAGCACGGTGGAAGCAACTTCTTGTGGCAGAACCTCTTCTGGTTCTTCGGGCATCCGGAGGTCTACATCATGGCCCTGCCCGGCTTCGGGATCGTGATGGAGATCATCCCGGTGTTCACCCGCAAACCGCTTTTCGCGTACCGGGTGGCGGCTGCGGGAATGCTCGGCGTTGCACTCCTCTCGTTCTTCGTCTGGCAGCACCATCTCTTCCAGAGCGGGATCAACCCCGACATGCGCCCGCTCTTCATGCTGACGACGGAGCTCATTTCCATCCCGACCGGCTTCCTCTACCTGGTCACGCTCGGGACGTTGTGGAAGGCGAAAATCAGATTCGATACTCCGATGCTGTTCTGCCTCGGCATGCTGTTCAACTTCCTCATTGGCGGTGTGACCGGTGTGTTCCTCTCCGACGTGCCGGTCAACGTCACGGTGCACGGAAGCTTCTTCGTGCTCTCACACTTCCACTACACGATCATGGGCGGTCTCATCTTCGCCCTGTTCGCCGGCTTCTACTTCTGGTTCCCGAAGATCACGGGGAAGACCATGAACCGGACGTTGAGCAAGTGGCACTTCTGGACCTTCTTCATCTTCTTCAACCTCACGTTCTTCCCGATGTTCTTCATCGGGATCCTGGGGCAGCCCCGCCGGGTGTTCGAGTACGCCACGAACCTGCAGACGCTGAACGACATCTCGAGCATCAGCGCCTACTTCCTCGGAGCATCCTTCTTGTTCTTCATCGTCAACTTCATCTGGTCGATCTACCTGAACCCGCACCCGGCACCACCCAACCCGTGGAACTCGCTCGGCTTGGAGTGGCAGACGCCGACCCCGGTGCCGTGGTTCAACTTCGAGCACATCCCGGTCGTGACCAACGACCCCTATCACTACGGCGAAGCCGACGCGGCCCCTGTTGCGGACCTGGGCACGCCCATGGCGGTCGTCGGCGCGCCCGCGGGTTCGGTCAGACCCGAGGACGTCGGCGATCTCGGCACAGGTGTCGAAGGCGAAGGCGATCCCCGGCCCCCGATCGCATGAGGCGGTAAGAGTTATGGACACACCACAACGCGCGGCCGATTACGCGCAGTTCGAGAGCTTCCCCGAGCTGCACGAGACCCCGGAGGAGATCGCGTTCGAGTTGCGAGCCCAAGAGGGGGCGCTGTGGACCGGCGGCCGTCTCCTCATCGGCATCTGGGCTTTCGCCTTCGCCGCGCTCGCCTTCGCCTACTTCTACCTCCGCTCCGCGAACAACGAGGAGCTCTGGCGCCCGCGCGGCGTGACCGCCCCCACCGCCACCGGCGCCGCCATCTTCGCCATCACGGTGGCCATCGCACTCCTGACCCAGTACGGATACCGCCGGTTCCGCCGGAACGAGACCCTGGACTGGCAGGTGGCCGGCTGGACCGTGGTCTTCGGTGGGCTGCTGGTGGTCGGGCTCCAGATCTGGCAGCTCACCAATCTGCCGTTCTTCCCCGGGTCGAGCGGATACGCCTCGTGCTTCATCGCCTGGGGAGCGATGAACATCGCCGTCGTCTTGTCGGCGACCTACTGGATCGAGACCATCCTCGCCCGCGAGCTGCGTTTGCGCCGGGCCATGATGCAGGACGGCGGAGCCCCGAACTCCACCCTCCCCGTGGCGCGTCTCTTTCGGGCCAACCTGAACGGCTGCACTTACTTCTGGGGCTTCGTCGCCGTCGTGGCCACCTTCTTCTGGCTACTCTTCTATGTCATCTGAGCCGGGAGGCTGAACCGTGACAATGGCATCCGATCTCGCCGCCACCCAGGCGCTGACCTTCGCCATTCCCCTCGGGACGCTCTTTCTGGTGATGCTCTGGGGCTTCTTCCAGCGCCGGCCCACGCGACGATGACGGGCGGGGCTGCCACCGGGCGGCCCCGTGAGCGAAACGCCGCCTGGCGTCAAGTCTGTCTCGGGGTGGCCGTGCTGGTCGCCGTCGTCGCCCTGGTGCCGCCCGTTGCCACCCAGGCCCGCCGCGTCGAATTCGTGGCGGCGATCCAGTTCTCGCTCCTCGCCTTCGCGCTTCCCGCCCTGGTGGCCCTCGGCGCACCGTGGCGCGCCCTACGCTTGACCGGGCTCGCCGACCGGGTCGCGGGCGCGCCGCCTCCGTCACCGCGAGCTTGCGTGGACGCTGCTCTTCATCGGTTGCGACGTCGCAGTGGTCGTCGTCTGGCGCATACCGGCCGCAGTCGCCGCCACGTCCCGGCACGGCTGGGTGGCACCGCTCGAGGCCGTGAGCCTTCTCCTCTTCGGGCTCGGACTTTGGCTCGAGTTGGTGCTGTCGCCGCCACTCGCCCCCCGTTCGGGTTACCTGCGCCGGGCGGTCCTCGCTGGACTCGTCATGTGGGCGTTCTGGATCCTCGCCTACACGACCGGGCTGTCCAACCGCGACTTCTACCGCAGCTTTCCCCACGTGGCCGGCGGCCTCAGCGCGGCAGCCGACCAGCAGATCGCTTCGGCGGTGCTCTGGTTCGCCGCCGCGGCGGCCTTCATCCCGCTCGTCTTCTGGAACGCCATGCAGTGGCTCCAGACGGAGGACCCGGACATGGAGCTGCTCGCCCTGGCGCGCCAGGAGCGGCGTCGGGGCACGCCACCACTCCACGAGCCGGGGGGCGGGTCTTCGCCCACTTGATCCCGGTCCCGTCGCCTGTTCAGCCGGTCTGAACCGGGACGACCGCGGGGAGGTCAACCGGCTGGAGCTGGGTGTTGAGCGCGGTGTCCGCAGCGTGCTCCTGGGCCAGCGCGGTCCGGCGGTCCGCCGCCAGCTGCGTCTGCTCCTTCAACAGACTCCGGATCACGGCGCGGTCGTCGGGCTGGTCCATCAGCGTCTGGACGTCCTCGATCATCCTGAGAGCGTCCGACGTCGTCCACAGCGTGGCCGTGGCGACCACGTTCCCGAGATCCTTCCCGGCGGGCGTCCCCGGCGGGTCGATGTTGGTGGTCAGATCGTAGATCCCATCGCTCGTGAACGAGCAGGCCGACTGGTCGTCGTTCAGCAGGCCGGGAGTCGAGGATCGGTTGGTGGCGGTGAGACGGTGGGTGGCTTCGAGGTTCCAGATCCCGATCGCCTGGTGGATGCCCAGAGCGCAAGGCCCGAGGTCGGAATTGACCTCGGTCATCAGGGCGCGCTCGGCGCTGATGTCGCTTGCCCTCGACGTCGGGGTCGGGAGGTCGGTCAGGACCGTGATGACCGCGATGACGACGACCGCCAGCGCGATGACGAGGCCTCGTCGGCGTTGCCAGATGGGTGCGGTGGAAAGGCCGCCGGTCGGCGCAGTCGGCGCAGGCGGTGCAGGCGGTGCGGGTGCTGAGCTCATTGCCCGATCAGCCTTCCCGCGTATGTCGCGATGCCCTCGCCCCAACGCGCCACGTTCGCCGCGGGCAAGCTGAAGGACCCGGTCGAGCTCTCGTCGGCGAACGGTGTTGCACGGTAGCGCAGGTCGCCGTGTTCGTCCACGAAGTCCATCACGTCGTTGTGGCCCTCGAACCCTGTGCGCTGGTTGAGCGAGATCGACACCCCGTACTTCTTCCAGACCGCGTCGACCGCGGCCAGCGGGCCTGTGGCCATGTGCCAGTTCGGCAGTGAGCCCAGACCCGTGCCGACCACTGCCGGGCCGGCGTCGCCGGCGGCCAGGGCGGCCGGGTCCGTGTTCACGGTGACGAACTCGACCTGGGACGCCCGCGTCCCGAGGTCGACGTCCGCGTCGCGGATCTCCGAAGCCAACACGGGGCAGATGTCGTTGCAGGTCGCGTCGAAGAAGGTGAGCACCACGACGCTCGGCGGGCGCGTCGGCACCGACACCGTGTCGCCGCCGACACCGGTCAGGGAGAACGAGGGCGTCAGGGACGGTCGGGGTGTGGAGAGGCCCATGAAGGCGGCCAGCGGTGCCTCCAGAGATTGCTCCTGGGCCGAGACCGGCGGGCTCGTTCCTGACGTGGGGGCCGGGGGCGCGGTCGTCGCAGCGGCCCTTGCCGTCGTGCTGGTCGTGGACGTGGCAGCCTGTGGGTTCAGCCCCACGGCCGAGAAGAGATGCTCGGCGAGGAGGCCGCCCAGGCTCAGCACCAGGACCGCCCCGAGAACCCAGTAGACGAAGTTGGGAGGGACTCCTGGTGCACCCTTCTCGAGCGCGGCGGCTCGGTCGATCGAGGACGCGACTCCGGCTGGGGCGCTGTTGCTCGTCACCTCGGGACCATAGGGAACGGTCGTCGGCGCCTCTGGCGTCACGTCGGCGTCCTGCGCCGTCGCCACCTCGTCCTTTCGGCCGGCGGAGGACGTCACTGGCCCGCCTCAGCTCTCGCCATCCAGCGCGTCAGCGACGATACGGTCTGGGCACCGAGCTTGGCACCCACCACCTTGCCGTCAGCGTTCACGAAATAGCTCACCGGAAGCGCGACGACCTGGTAGCGGGTGGCAACCCTGGCGTCGGGATCGAGTGCGACTGGAAAGGAGGCGTGAGCAGCCGCCAACAGCTGGCGCGCCGTCGTATCGGAGCTCTCGTTGGAGTCGACGCCGACCACTGCGACCTTTCCCGCCTCCATCCGCGCCACAGCGGCCACGGAGGACAGCTCCTGCCGGCAGTGGGGGCACCACGAGGCGAAGAAGCTGAGAAGGACCGGTCCCCCACGGAAGGAGGCGAGCGACACGGGGCTGCCTCCTTCGAGCGCAGGCAGGGTGAAGTCGGGTGCCGTCGTGCCTGGCGCGAGGACGGACGGCGGCGGCGCCTCCAGTGCCGCGCTTCCGGCAGTCCGATGGTGGGAGGGTCCCCGCAGGACCACGAACGACACGAAGCCGATCAGGCAGAGGGCGGCAACCGCGGTGATCACGACGAACGGCCGGTCCGACCTCGACCGGCGGGGTCGGGTTGCGGGGGGCGAAGCCGCGCTCGATCCATCGTCCTCCACCCGCACCGTCCCCCCGTCATCCACGGTTTCAGGCTACCGATGCCGTCCGGCGCGATCAGGGTCGCGGGCCGCTGCATCTCTCCGGGCAGGTCGAGCCCATCGAACTCACCACTCGGCGTTCCGGTCCGCCGGGTTGACCTTCTCGCGTTCCCGTTTGCGTGCGGCGCGGGCCTCGGGGTCCTCGTGGATCAGGTGCCACCAGGCTGCGATGGCGATTCCGGCGAAGATCGGCCACTCGAAGGTGTAGAACCAACTCAGCCCGTTGCCGCCGAGGGCCCGCCGCAACTGCCACCATGTCGCAGCCGCAAACCCGGCGACGAGGAGGGCGAACTCCAGGTGCAGGAGCATCGCCCGCGGGCTGAACCAGCGCGTGCGCACACGGTGCATCGTAGGGATCCGCGCCCACGGGCGCTCTGGCGGACGGCCGGGCGGCGACGCCGGGCAGCTCCACAGAGACGGCACAGGCAAGCTTGCGGTGCCCTTGAGATCGATTCCGCATCATTGAGGAAACGAAAGGAGAGAGCGGTGCCGACCCTCCGCACCGCTCAACCACGACATGACACTCTTGCTTCTGAGCATTCCCATCATGATCGTCATGGTCGCGCTGGCGGTCGTCCCGCTCGTCGTGATGTCGAGAGCCGAGCATCGGACTAACGCGGCGGAGGCGCACGGAACGACTGCTGCGCGTCCGGCGGACGTCAGCGAGCTCGTTGCCAAACAGCTGTCGAGCGTTGCCGCTTGAGCCGTGGCCGCGCCGCCCGGTTCGTCCCGGCAGGCAACGGTACGGCGTCCGAAGGCCGTTCCGGCGCGACGGCACCCGCAACGACGAGGGTTGCCGGCATCATCGCCACCCCAGCCTGATCCGTTCGGCCAACGTGGTCATGGGCGTCGGGACAAAGCTGATGCCGACCCCGACGACCTGAAGACGGGCTCGGCGCCCCGCACCGTTGGAGCCCTCTCGGTCGCTCCTTCCCCGAAAGAGGTCGCCTGGTACCTTGTCAACGGTTTTGCGCAGGTCGGGCAAGGTGCCCGGGAACGGAACGGAGGCAGGTGCAACGGCACGCGAAGGCCACGCGACGACGACACCCGTTGCCGTTCGTGCCCGTAGCCGTGGCCGCGCTCGCGCTCCTCGCCGGTTGCGGATCCTCGGGCGGGACCAACGCCACCACGGGGTCGACGACCACGACCACCACGGCCTCGACGACCACGACCACGGCGGCCCCGACGACGACGTCCGGGCCGGCGCCCGTGTACGAGGTCGGGACGGGCGTCGTGCACGGGCTGGGGACGGTGTTGGTCAACGGCCTCGGCTTCACGCTCTACGTGTTCGCCCCCGACAAGCAGTCGGGCGCGTCGACGTGCTACGGCCAGTGTGCCAAGGCATGGCCGCCGCTGGTGCTGCCGACCGGGGTGACCCAGGCGCCCGCCGGTGCGGGAGTCCAGTCCGCGCTGTTGGGGACGACGCACCGGACGGACGGGACTGTCCAGGTCACGTACAACAAGTGGCCGTTGTACACCTGGGTCATCGACTCGGCACCTGGGGACGCCACCGGGCAGGACCTCAACAACCTCGGCGGCAAGTGGTACGTGATCAACCCAGAAGGCCAACTCGTCACCACGCACCTCTGATGTCTCGGACGAGACACGCGCATCGGCGCTTCCGCCGTTCTCGCTGACCCGGTCCCAGCGAAGTCCGATTCGCGATCCGGACGCCTGGGGTCATGACCCCGGTGAGCTGGCACTTCTGGTCGCCGTGGGGCCTCCATCACCGTCCGGTCGCCTTCGAGAGAGGGCCTGGGACCCTTTCCACGGCAACCCGCCCGAGGCGACAGCACGACCGGGTGGCGAGGGGCTGACCGGCTAGTGTCATCCTTCATGAGGGGTGGGATCCTGCTTCGAGTCGCCGCGCTCGTCCTTCTCGTCGGGACTGTGGTCACCGGAAGCGTGCCGGCGGGGGCGCAGACCTCCCCTCCCGTGACGACCCTCAGCCTGCAGGCGCCCACGGCCTACACGCCGCATCCCCCCAACGGCGGCACCGACGACTACCACTGCACGTTGCTCAACCCGCACGTGAAGCAGAACTCCTTCATCGTCTCGAGCGAGTTCTATCCGAACAGCGTCGAGGTGCACCACGCCATCCTGTTCCTGGTGCCTCCGGATCTGGCGGCGCAGGCCGAAGCCGCCGACACCAACGGCCAAGGTTGGACCTGCTTCGGCGAGACCGCGCTGCCCGGGGCGAACCTGGCCCATATCGGCGAGACGCCATGGTTGTCGGCCTGGGCGCCCGGCCACGGCGAAGACGTGTTGCCGGCCGGGACCGGACAGCCGCTGCCTGCAGGCAGCCTCGTCGTGATGCAGATCCACTACAACCTGCTCCTCGGCGACAAGCCGGTGCACGCCAAACTGGTGCTCCACACCGTCCCCGGTTCGACGCCGTTGCGCCCGATGAGCCTCGCCCTGCTCCCCGCTCCGCCCGACATCCCGTGCCCAGCCGGGGTCACCGGCCCGCTCTGCAACCGCAACGCCTCGCTCGCCGACCTCGGACAGCGTTTCGGTGCGAGCGCCATCGGGTTCGTCGACGGCATCGAAGCGGCCTGCGGCCGGAACCCCGCCGACCCGCCCGCCGGCGACACCACCTCGTGCTCCTGGCCGGTGACGAAAGCCGGGACCATCGTGCGGGTCAGCGCGCACATGCACCTGCTGGGCCGTTCGCTGCAGATGGTGCTGAACCCCGGGTCGCCGGGCCAGAAGACGATCCTCGATGTTCCCAACTACAACTTCCACTACCAGAGGGCCTACAACCTGGCGAAACCAATCGCCGTGGTGCCGGGAGACACGATTCAGGTCACGTGCACCTACGACCCGACGTTGCGCCAGGAGCTGCCCACGCTGCGCGACCTGCCCCCCCGCTTCGTCACGTGGGGCGACGGTTCGTCCGACGAGATGTGCCTCGGGCTGGTGATGACGGTCCCGCCCGCCGGTTCGCCGGGGGCGATCGGCTGGCCGGCACAGGTCGACGGCGGGAACGTCACCTTCTGACCGCGACGCCACCTCTCACCCGACGCCCATCCCAACTGATCGCGAGCGTTGATCAGCCACATCTTCGGATACGGCGTGGTTCTGGAGTTTGCCGGCGGCGTGTCGACGCCCGGTTTCACGTGTCGACGGCCACCGGAACGGGGTAGGAGGCGGTGGCGAATACGGTCGTCCCGAAGAGCGCCAGCGTGAGCACGTGCACGGAGGTGCACCACAGGCAGATGGCGTCGATGGCGAAGAGCTCGGCGTAGAGGAGATAGAGGACGGTGCCGAGCCCGACCACCGCCCAGGCCAGCCGGCCGAGCCGGACTAACGGCTCGGGGCGCAGCCACATGGGCGGCACCTGCAGCACCAGCATGACGGCGAAGAACACGAGGCCGAGCACGGCCACCGGCACGCCGGCCACGGCCGAGTACGAGCTGGTGGTTACCTTCAGACAATTGACGACCCCGTTGTCGGAGCAGGCCAGCGAGCTCGACGACGTGAAGTGCTCGTACGTGAGGTAGCCCGCCACGCCCAGCCCGAGCACGCAGAGCACGCTCCCGACCACCCCGGGCCACCGGGGCATTCCCTCATCCACCGGACACCGCCGAGCAGACGGATGCGGGCTTCTGGTCGGTAAGCGAGCCGCAGATCGTCGTGATCAACTGAGCGGCGCTGGCGTCGATGTTCGCCCCGATGGTGGTCGAGTTGTTGCCCACCTGGGCTGCCACGGTTGAGAAAGGCAGGTTCTGCAGCGGGGTGAAGAGGTACTGGGCCGAGGGGAGCACGTACTTCCCGCCGAAGTCGACGAACGGGAACGATCCACCGTTCGCGTCCTCCCACAGAGTGAGCTGGGACTGTGTCGGCGTCTGCAGAGGCGCGTAGCCGTTGCCCTGCGGCTTGTTCGTGTCGACCTCCACCGGCGTGAAGGTGAAGTAGGGACTCGTGTACGTCGTGCCGTAGAAGGTCAGGGTGGGAACGTCACCATCCTCGTTGGCGGAGTGGATGCGGCCCGGCTGGGGGCTGAACGTACCGAACTTGGACAGGGCGATGTACAGCGCCCAGCGTTCGGCCGCACAGTGCGGGCAGAACTCGGCGCCGATGAACAGCAGCTCGGGCTTCCCGTCCGCCGTGAGGGTCGAGCCGTTGACCGATTGCGGTTTGGTCACGATGCCGCTGGTCGGCGCGGCGGCGAGGGTGGAGAGCGGAACCGACTGGAGCTTGGCCAGCGTGGCCGCCGGGATCGGGGTGCCCGCGGGCGGCGATGCCTGGTCGACGGTGCCTGAGCCTGAGCCTGAGCCCGAGCCACCTCCGGCGACCTTGACGATCACCAGCACGGCGACGATGACCACCACGAGTGCGATGCTGAGGATCCCGTAGTTCCGGGTGCGCGCTCGACGCTCCCGTCGTGCGGCCTCCTGCTTGGCTGCTTGGCGCGCGGCGAAACGCTCGCTGGCGGCTGACTTCTTTGGTGGTTGAGGGCGGTTGTTCGGCATGACGGTTCTCCGGATTCTCTGTCAGCGACACGCGGGCGGTCACGCGAGGGTGACCACGCACCGTCGGCGGGGTAGGACGTGCTCGGTGCACGCCCTCCATGAAGGACATCGGCGCGTCGGCGCCGGCGGCTTAGGCGGAGAGGAGGCGCTGAGGCGGCCTGAGCAGCCGTGACGGCGAGCCCGCCGGTAAGGCGACCGCACCTGGGCGCAGGCGGCGGACGGCGCACAGCGCGAGGAGGACCAGGATGCCTGCGGCGAGAGTGCCGGCCAGCGCGAGGCTCGGGACTGGCGCCGAGGACGACGGTGACCCACGGTTGCAGGACACCGCTGCGCACCCGCCCCCTGACGGCGCTGGTGCCGCCGTCAGGATGGCGGCTGTCCCCGCGGCCGTTGTCGGCTGGGAAAGCAGCGAACCCGGAACGACGCAGCTCACGGCCACGGCCGCAAGGGTCACCAGCGGCCAGCGCCACCTCGATCCCACGAACCAAGGCTAGACCTCCTGGTGCGGTGATAGGCCGCGTGCCAACCAGCTCCTGTCCCGAGCAGCGAAGCGGCCGAGGTCGACTTCTCACCCTCGGGCCGCCTTCAAGCGTTCGTTGTCCTCTCGCCGGCGGGGTCGTAGCCTGAGGCCGACAAGTGGCATTCCCGGCCCTCGACGAGCCGTTACGTCCTCGGATTCATCGCCGTGGAGGCTCGGAAAGCTGGGCATCGGCGCAGGGTGAGGCATGGCTACTACGGTACGTAGTATATGGAAGAGATGGCCTGGCTGGCAGCAATCTTTCCGCGCCCGTGAATCGGTCGACTCGGCAGGCCAACGAGGTGCTCGTTGACCGCCACTGACCTGGCCGTCCCCTCGTCGGATACCGAGGTATCCCTCTCCATCGGTGGGATGACCTGTGGTGCGTGCGTGGCTCGGATCGAAAACAGGCTCAACGCGCTCGATGGCGTCGAGGCGTGGGTCAACTTGGCGTCAGAACGAGCCAGGGTGCGGATGCCCCCAGGGACGTCCCCGGCAGTCGTCATCGAGCGGATCGAGTCGGCAGGCTTCACCGCCGAGATCGTCGATGACCTCGTCTCTCCCTCTGACGTCGGCGCGGAGGCTGACCGCCGAGTGCGCTATCTCGGACGGCGGCTCGTCGTGGCGGGTCTCCTGTTCATGCCGCTCGGCGATGCCTCCTTCGCCTTCTGGCTCGTCCCGTCGCTTCGCTTCCCCGGCTGGCAGTGGATCCTGCTGGTTTTGGCGGCGCCGATTCTGACCTGGGCCGCGTGGCCGTTCTACAAGGCAGCGATCCGAAATGCCAGGCATGGGATCGCCACCATGGACACCCTGGTCTCCACGGGCATCGTGGCCGCCACCGCGTGGTCGATCTATGCCATGTTCTTCCGCGACACGAGCCACGTCGCTCGATCGTTCCGCTACGTGCTGGCTCACCAGTCGAGCGGGGCGATCTATCTCGATGTGGCAGCCGGCGTGACCACCTTCCTCCTCGCCGGCAGGTATTTCGAGGCTCTCAGCAAGCGGCGGAGTGGCAATGCTCTGCGTTCTCTTTCCGCGGTCGGCGCCAAGGATGTCGCGGTGCTCGACGCCGACGGAACTGAGCAGCGCCGACCGATCGCCGCACTCCGCAGGGGAGATCGGTTCGTCGTCCGACCCGGAGAGACCGTCGCCACCGACGGAGAGGTCCTCTTCGGGCATTCGGCCATCGACCGCAGTGCGATGACGGGTGAGTCCATGCCGGTCGACGTGACTGTCGGTGACACGGTCCTGGGGGGCACCGTGTGTGTGGGGGGAAGGCTCGTGGTGAGAGCCACGAAGCTGGGGGCGGAGACGCACCTGGCTCAGATGCTCCGATTGGTCGAGGACGCACAGAATCAGAAGGCAAACGTGCAACGACTGGCGGACCGGATCGCCGGCGTTTTCGTCCCGGCCGTGATCGGCATCGCACTCATCACACTGGCTGGTTGGCTGCTCGCCGGGAAATCGAACGAGGAAGCCTTCAGTGCAGCGCTCTCCGTGCTGATCATTGCGTGTCCGTGTGCACTCGGCCTGGCTACGCCCACTGCGCTGATGGTGGCCTCCGGTGAGGGCGCGCGATTGGGCGTCTTCTTCAAGGGTTATCAGGCGCTCGAAGAGTCTCAAGAGATCGACACCGTGCTCCTGGACAAGACGGGAACGGTGACGGAGGGCGCGACAGTCGTCGAAGACGTCAGCGTCGTGGAAGGGATCTGCACCCAAGACCTGCTGCGATGGGCGGGATCGCTCGAGCTGGCCTCGGAGCACCTCGTGGCCAAGGCCGTCGTTCAGAGGGCGCAGCGTGACGGGGTCGATCTGGTGATGGTGACGGATTTCGAAGCTCTCGCCGGTCTTGGGGCTCGTGGGTCACTCGATGGCCACGACTTGAAGGTGGGGCGACGCGAGCTCTTCTCGGAGCGAGCTCTCTCGACCATGCCCGACTCGCTCACATCGCAATGCGCGGCATGGGAGAGCCAAGGACGGACCGTTGTGCTCGTTGGCCGAGACGGGATGATGGTCGGCGCGCTCGCCGTCGGTGACAAGGTGCGGTCGTCTGCGCTCTCCGCCGTACAGGATCTCAAAGCTCTTGGCCTGCACTGTGTCCTCGTGACCGGAGACCACGAGGCGGCGGCGCGATCCGTTGCCACATCCATCGGAGTCGATGACGTGATCGCCACAGCCCTACCTGCTGAAAAGGTTGCTGCAATCCGACACCTCCAACAGGAGGGTCATCGCGTGGCGATGGTGGGAGACGGTATCAACGACGGCCCGGCCCTGGCGTGCGCCAACCTTGGCCTCGCTGTGGGATCCGGCACCGACGTCGCGATGGAGTCGGCCGACCTGATCATCATGCGCGACGATCTCACCGCAGTTCCGACGGCAATCGCACTGGCCCGGCGCACCTATCTCACCATTCGGACCAATCTGCTGTGGGCCTTCGGTTACAACGTGATCGCCATTCCCCTTGCCGCGTTCGGGTTCCTCAATCCTCTCATCGCGGGTGCAGCCATGGCGCTCTCGTCCGGTTGTGTGGTGTGGAACAGCTCGCGGTTGCGTCACTTCTCGACCGAGGTCAAGCGGCAAGCCGACCGAGGGGCCCGACAACCAGAAAAGGTCGTGGCGGCAGCGCCCTCCGTTTTCCGATGACAACCGTGGCGTTCGCACCGGCCAGCGCGACGAGAACGGGCCCTTTGCTCGGGACTTGACGACCTGTGGACCGCCCTGAATACTACCTGTTGTAGTAGTACGGGCGGATCAAGCACAGAGGACGGCCGGTGCGAATTGGTTTGGTGGCTATTGGGGCGCCCCTCGTGATCGCCGTTGCGACCACCGTCACCCGAGCGCTGGCGCATCCGGTCCTGACGCCTTTGGGACGTTCATCAGAGTCGTACGAGCTTCCTCGAGCCCGACCTCGAGACGCCGCGCTGATGGCGAAGTCCGGATTACTGAGGGGTGAACATGACTGACGTCAAAACCGAAGAGAGCCCTCCCATCGATCCGCCCCGTCACTCCCTCTCACTCGTGAGGACACAGCGGACGCTCCAGATCATCCTGGGTCTCTTCTGGCTCCTCGACGCCGGTTTGCAGTTCCAGCCGTTCATGTTCCGCAGCACCTTCACCACGACCTATCTGCTGAACAATGCTCAGAACCAGCCCGATGTGGTCCGGTGGATCATCACCGATGTGGGCAATTTCGTCGGGCCCCACGTCGCGGTGTGGAACACGTTCTTCGCCCTCATTCAGGTGGCGATCGGCGCCGGGTTGCTCTTCCGGCGCACGGTGCGCCCAGCTCTCGTGGTGTCGTTCTTCTGGGCCTTCGGCGTCTGGTTCTTCGGGGAGGGTCTCGGCCTGATCTTCACCGGATCGGCTTCCGCCCTGACCGGTGCGCCGGGATCGGTGTTCATGTACGGACTGATCGGCGTGATGGCGTGGCCTCGATCGCGGAGACACGAAGGGACCGAACAACCGGTCGGATTGGCCACTTCTGCGGCCGGCCGGGGAATCGGAGGAGCGACCACGCCGCTCTTGGTCTGGGTTGGGTACTGGTCGCTCGCCGCTGTCCTGTTCCTGCTTCCGGACAATCGGACGACGACCTCGGTGTCAAGTGCGATCACCGGCATGTCGTCGGGCGAACCAAGCGCGTACTCCCACTTCCTCAACAGCTTCGGCAGCCAGTTCGGCAGCGGTGGGGTCTGGACTGCGTGGCTGTTGGCCATCGCCTCCATCATCGTCGGATTCGGACCCCTGTTCTTCCGCCGTCCGACTCCCTTCCTGGCCGGGGGAGGCGTCCTCGCTGCCTTCTTCTGGGTCAGCGGCCAGGGTCTCGGCGGCATCTTCACCGGCTCAGGGACGGACCCGAACACCGGACCTCTCATCATCCTCCTGGCTCTGGCCATGGTGCCCGCCGCGTTACCCGATCCGTCCACGTGGCGCTCCCCGTTCTCGATCGCGCTCATGAGGTATCCCGTGCTGGTCCTCGGGGGTGTCGTCGGGCTCGTGGCCGCCCTGTTTCTCAGCGCCGTCTACCCGGTGGCCGTTCAGGAATCCCCGAGCACGGCAATGTCAGGAATGTCCGGCATGTCCGGCTCCTCCATGGCGGCCGGCGGTGGGAGTGCATCGACGGCCTCTTGCACGAGGGGGAACAACGGCTCCACGAGGTCGGGCCTCGACGTGACGAACACCCCGAACATGTCCATGGGGGGGCCGAACGTGATCATGAACATGAACGGCGCCGACGCCAGCGCGGCGGCCGGGTTGAACACAACCGAGGCCAACTGGCACTACACCGGTCCTGCACTGCCCACAGCCTTCGCCCAGGAGCTCATGGCTCAAGGCCCCAACGGGCCGACCGACATCCATATGGACGCGACCGGATGTTCGTCGGAACCCACGTTCTCCCAGCAGATCAAGGCGACCCAGTACGTCCAGAACACGACCGAGGCGGCCGCAGCGTATGCGACCCCCTCCGAAGCGATTGCCGCCGGCTATGTCCCGGTGTCGCCCACGAACTATCCCGTCGTCTACTACGTGAACCCGACCATCGTGGCCGCCAACGCGGCGGCGAAGAGGACGCTCGATCCCCACTCGATCGACGGGCTGGTCTACGCCCAGACACCGGCGGGCACCGAAGTGCTCGCAGCTGCGATGTACATCCTGCCGACGACGCTCGCGACACCGCCGATGCCCTACGGCCCCCTCGTCCAATGGCATCAGCGCACGCAGGTCTGTGGCCCGAGCAGCGAGTCCGCCTCGAACCCTCTACAGATCACGGGTGTACCGCCTTGCCCGGCAGGGAGCGTTCAGCAGTCCACTCCGTACTTGACGATGGTCTGGCAGATCCCCGTGGCGGGGGGACCCTTGGCCATTCAACCCCCGGACATCCAGATCGTCGAAGCGGCAGTCATGTCGGCTGGAAACGTGATGGAGCTGGGCTGAAAAGGGGGCCTTACCAGGCTGCGCCCGACCACGTTCCCGCCGGAGGCGAGAGCGGTACCCTCATGCGATACCGGGGGTGGGCTGCAGCACTTGAAGGCTTCGAACTCGCGAAATATTCGGACCGATCAGTCCGTCGCAGACGTCGTTCTCGTTTGTTGGAGGGTGACTGAGTCGAGGCAATCGATCTCCGCATGCCGGATGGCACTCACGTCAGCGTTCGACTGAAGTCGAACGACACCGGGGTGCCTCCGAATTTGGCCACTACGTGGAACGTCGACCGGCCCGGTTGCAACAGCACGATGTCGGTGTAGTGGCCGGCGGCAACACGTAGCTGCCTGACGTTCTGAGGCGCCCCGCCGGCGACGCTGACGACCACCAGAGGCTTCACAGCGGCCAGATCAGCCTCCGAACCACTGAAGATGATATGGAACTCATTGACTCCCACAGACCCAGGGTCGAGATACATCTCCACCGAACCATCGTGCGGCAGCGCGAGAGTCGTGATCGAAGGCAGCTCGGGAAGGAGGGATTCGCCCCGTGCGGGAGAGACCAGCTCGCTGACCACCGTGAGGCTGGCGAAGAGGACGACCGGAAGCAGCACCGACACGACGACACCACGTCGGCCCTCCATGAAACGAGGTAGGTGGATGTTCGACAGTCCCGATCGACCCAACCGCGTCAGTCGCAGGCTGTTGAGGACTACGAGCAGGCTGGAGAGCCCCATGGCGATCGCCGCGACCAGGGGGTCGAGGAGTCCGAAAGCGGCGAGGGGCAGCGCTGAGACGTTGTAGCCCATGGCCCACCCGAAATTTTGCAGGATCACCGAGTAGGTCGATCCGGCGACGCCGACGGCGGCCGGCACTCCCTGGAGGTCGTTACCGAGCAGGGCGATGTCGCTGTTGGCCAGAGCCGCCTCCGACCCGCTGCCGATGGCGCAGCCCACGTCGGCCGCGGCCAGAGCTGGAGCGTCGTTGATGCCGTCACCCACCATGAGCAGCTGCCGGTGACCCTCACGCATGGACGTGAGGGCATCGACCTTGTCCGCCGGACTCAGGTTGCTCTGGGCCGAGGTGATGCCGAGCTTCGCGGCCACCGTTTGCACAGCTGGGTCGCTGTCTCCGCTGAGGATGGACGACGACAGTCCGAGCTCTCGCAGGTGGGTCACGGCCGGGAGCGCTTCGGGTCGCAACGGGGTCGTCACGGCGATCGCCCCGACGACGTCACCACCGCGCTCGACCACCACCACCGTCTCGCCACGCAGGTAGTGCTCGGTCACCGCGTCGGTGATCGGCTCCGGCAGCTGCGACAGCACCACCCTGCTCACCCGGATCTCTTGGCCGTCCAGTGTCCCGACCACGCCGATTCCGGGGAGGGATCGGACGTCGGTGGCCCGGATCTCTGATCCGGAGCTGGCCATGATGGCGAGGGCGATCGGGTGTTGACTCTCGGCTTCGACGGCCGCCGCGAGCGAGAGCACCTCATCAGCCGAGTACCCACGCACCGCAACCACAGATGTCACTTCTGCGTGTCGCTCGGTGAGGGTGCCGGTCTTGTCGAACACGACTCCATCGATTTTGGCCAGCCGCTCCAGAACGTCGCCGCTGCGGATGAAGATCCCGAGGGCTGCGGCCCTCCCACAGCCGACCATCATGGCGACCGGGGCGGCAAGGCCCATGGCGCACGGACACGCCACCAGAAGGACGGCGAGGCTGCTGAGCACGGCTCGTCCGGCGTCGCCGACGACCAGCCACCAGGTGAAGAAGGTCACGACGGCAGCGATGAGGACTGCGGGAACGAACACGCTGCTGATCCGGTCGGCGATCCGCTGCAACGGCGCCTTGTCTCTCTGGGCATCCTCCACGAGGGTCTGCAAGTGGGCCAAGACCGATTCGTCGGCGACGGATGCGACGGTGAGGACCAATGTGCCGTTCCCGTTCCGAGTTCCCCCGGTCACGAAGCTCCCGGGCCCCCGGTCGACCGGTAGCGGCTCTCCGGTGAGCATCGACTCGTCGACGGGTGACCACCCGGAAAGAACGGTGCCGTCAAGGGGGATGGCCTCCGCCGGCCGGACCCGGATGAGGGCTCCGACGGGAAGGCTCTCCGGCGGAACCAACACCCCCTCCTCGTCCTCGATGCTCACGACCACCCGCGCCGTGGGCGGCCGCAGCGCGAGAAGGGAGTGCATCGCATCCGCCGCCCGTGCTCGCGCCCGCATTTCGATGGCCCGCCCGGTGGCCAGTACGGACACGATCAGCGGGGCCATGACACCGTGCAACCTGGCCGCGAAGGCGCCTCCGCCACCGAGGTGCACGTGCCGGCCGCCAAGGGCGATCGCCTCGACCGCACTGACTCCCAACGCAGCCAACGTTCCCAGAGCGATGAGCGTGTCCATGCTGGTCGCCCCGTGCCGGAGCAGCCGGGCGCTGTCCCTCAGGAACGGCCAGCCTCCGACGATCTCCACGACGACGGCGAGAACGAGGACGGTCCATCCGGCCGTCGCCGACTCCGGGCCGGCCAATGCGACCAGTAGCGCCACCACCGACAATGGCCAGGAGACGAGTACCCGCAGATCCCAATGGTCGGGATCCCGATTCGATTCGACGGAATGGCCGTGGACCACCGGGGTCGCGGTGTAACCCGTATCGCTGACCGCGTGGCACAAGGCTTCGGGATCGAGCCGGGCGGGATCGTAGGCGACATAGGCCCGGGTGGTGGCCAGATTGACGGAGACGCTCGCGACGGCGGGCAAGCGCCCGAGCGCCTTCTGGATGCGCGTTGCACAGGCACTGCAGTGCATGCCGCCCAATTCGAGCTCGGCGCTGGCGACCGAAGGCCCGTTCTGCTCGAGGAGGGACGTCGCCTCCTCCGAGGGCGCCGTGAGCATCGGACCCTGCTAGCTCACGGGAGTCGCGGAGTACCCAGCTTCGGCGATGGCGGCACGGATCTCCTCTACACCAAGCGTGGACGGGTCGTACTCGATCACGGCGCGAGCGGAGTCAAGGTCCACCAGCGCGGCCGTCACCCCCTCACGTTCTCCGAGCGTCTCCTCTATGAGTGCGACGCACGAACCACAATGCATGCCCTCCACCGTGAGCTGGGCGACGGCAATCCGAGCACCAGGTGCGTCTGGACTTCCTGACGAGGTCACCTCGCCATGATATTGGCCCTGCGCCAGCCGAAGTCGGGCGGCCCGGGATCGGCGGCCCGGGCCGGGAGGTGTCGCAGGGCTCCCCGTCACGAAGAGGGCTCCGGCAGTCGCCCTAGCCCCGACTCCCGGCCATCCCAGGGGAGCGCCTCGCGGAGCTCCAGCGACCGTCTCCCGGCCCCGCCAAAGTGGGTTGCACGAATACTACGAGTAGTAGTAATAACGACAGATCGTAGTAGCGAACCCCGGCATAAGGGTGGTGAGCGATGAGCGTGACCGAGGTGAGGACCAGAGATGCGCCAGCCGCGGTGATCGACTCCAAGGGGATTACAACCACCTCGGTTGAGCAACCAAGAGACCTCCAGCGGACGTTTCAGCTCGTCCTGGCAACGGTCTGGCTCCTCGATGCGGTACTGCAACTCCAACCGTTCATGTTCACTCGGGGATCGAACGGATTCAGCGGCATGCTCAACTCGCTCGCCGCGGGTAACCCCGGTTGGGTGGAGCACTCGATCACCTGGAACGCCTCGAACGTCTCTCACCACCCGGTGCTGAGCAACACCGTCTTCGTGCTCGTGCAGTTCCTCATCGGCTTCGGGATCGTGTGGAAGCGATCCCTCAAACCCGTCCTGGCACTCTCCATCGTGTGGGCTCTTGGCGTCTGGTGGTTCGGAGAAGGTCTCGGGAACTTCCTTCATGGTGGGGCAACCCCCTTCGGCGGCGGTCCGGGTGCCGTGCTCTTCTACGCCCTCCTGGCGGTCCTGCTGTGGCCGAGTGCGGGCTCGGATCTGCCGTTCGTCGCTGCTCGGACCGTCGGGGTCACCACCGCGAAGGCGATCTGGGCAGTGGTGTGGGTCCTGTTGGCCCTCTTGGCCGTCGTCGGCTCGGGTCGGTCGCCCCAGGCGCTGCACGACCTGGTGGCCGCCTACACCGGACAGCCCGGATGGCTTGCCCGCATCGATCGGGACACGGCATCGATGTTCCTCCGTCACGGCACTACTGCCGCGGTCCTCCTCGCCGTGGTCTGTGCGGTCGTGGCGATCGGGGTCTACCTTCCTTCGCAGTTCACCCGGGTCACGCTGGTCCTCGGGATCGTGACCTTCGTCTTCATCTGGGTGGCCACCGAGAACTTCGGAGGCATCCTGGCCGGCGGGGCCACCGACCCCAATTCCGGACCGCTGGTTGTCATCCTGGCCTTGATCTACTGGCCCTTGACGGCGGCTCGAAATACCGCGACAGGCGTGTCGTCGGGCTCGACGGCCGGGTCGAAGGAGGCTCTCGTCCCATGACGCCGACTCCCGCTTGGCTCTACTACTTCTTCGCCTTGGCGATGCTGGCAGTGGCCACCTACGGCCTCGTGCTCCTGGCCGTGTCCGTTGCAGTTCGCAGGAGCGCCGGTTGGGACGTCGACATCGCCCACGTATTCATGGGAGTGTCCATGGCCGGTATGTTCGTCGCCGCCTGGGCCTTCGGCCCGAGCGCGATCTGGGAGCTCATCTTCACGGTGCTACTCGTATGGTTCCTCGTGCAGAGCATTCAATCGGTGATCGCATACGGCATCCACCTGACTCACTATCTGATTCACGCTGCGATGAGTTTCGCCATGCTCTTGATGTACGTGTTCCCCGCCGGAGCCCGTTCCGGGGCCATGTCGATGTCGATGGCGTCGTCGTCGAGTACGGGGATCGATCCCGGGCTCAGCTTGCTGCTGGCCGTCGTGTTCTTCGCATCCGCCATCTTCACGCTGGCCTCACCGGTCAAGGGTGCCTCCCATCACGGCCGGCACGCTCGGGCCTATGCCATGAGTGGGACGGGCGGCGGGACGGTCGAAGGTCCAAGCGGGCAAGCTCCGGCATCGGCCGCTCGTGGCGCCATGAGGCTGATCATCGCTCCATGGCTCGAGGACGCCAGCCATGTCGTCATGTGCGTCGCTATGGGCTTCATGCTGATACTGATGATTTAGCAGCCACCCCCGAGTGCACGGAGGACTCGCCCCCCGGGCGCACACCGAGTCAGTTCTCATCGGCAGTCGAGGCCTCTGTGGGCCTCAATCTTCGGAGGTGCGCTGAGCGAGGGCATCAAGGAGGACGGCAGCCTCCGACGACGACAGCGTGTCTGCGAAGCACACGAGGGCCGCGGTCGGGTCGCCGTCGACCGCAAGAGCCTGACGCATGACGACGGCCGTGTGGGCACCCCGAACGCCGACGGGAGCGAACCGGATGGTACGGCCGTCCATGCGGCGACTCAGAAGTCCCTTGTTGACGAGGCGGTCCAGGACCGTCGCGACGGTTGTATAGGCGTGGCCGGGAAGCGCATCAGCCACGTCGCGTCCCGTCGGCTCGGGATCGGGCAGGTCCCACACGATACCCAGCACCCGACGTTCGAGATCGCCGAGCGTCACGACACCGCAGGCGCACTGGGCACATGTGCACGGATCGCATGAGCACATCGGATTGTCACATTTTGTTGCCGCGCCCATCAGCCTGCTCCTAACCCCCTGTCGGATTTCAATCGTACCGGGACTGTGTGCTCCTTTGGTACCGTCGCTCGGGCCCGGCGGAGCCCGCCTGGTGGTAGATCTCGGTCCGGTGCCCGGGCTCTTGCCGATGGAGCTCCACCTCAACGGAAGCTTCTGGACCTCATGGCCGACTTCGACATCGACAAGGCCGGCTTTGTGATCGTGGGTGCTCGTCTTCACCTGAGTGAGCGCTTTCTTGATTTGGAAATACGGTCACGCCAGCGAGGTAGACAGCCAAGCTCAGCGACAAGACCAGCGCGGATCAGTTCGAGAAGGACCTCGCGGTTCAATACGAAACCGATGTCGCGGCCGGTCGGATCACGGCGCTTGCACTTGACCTCCGTATGCTCGGCTTCTGCTGTCCACCACGCACTGGCAAATGTACTGGAGTCCACGGACTCCCCTTCGGAAGACTTCGAGAGATTCTGGGCTTCCGCGGAAGCAGCGGCTCTGTACGACGGAGTCGCGGTCGCATGTGGCTTGCACCGGTTCAAAGACCCCGAGATCCGATCACACGCGGCTTACCCCGCCAACTGACCCATCCACGCGGTGGATAATCTGACGAGGTGCTCGAGTCCCGTCGGCTCCAAAGGAGCCGTGCATGACCCTCCGGTCGCCGACAGCATCGAACAGAACCCGCGGCGCGCTGCTGATTGCCCTCATGGGCCTGGCGCTGGTTTCGGGGGCGTGCTCGCTCGGCTCCTCCGGCACCAGCGCGGCGGTACCCCTCCCAGCCGGTCCCACTCCGTCAAAGATCGCCAAAGCGATCTGCGCCGACCAGGCGAAACAGGAGATCGCCTCGGCGCTCGGAGAGACCGCGTCCATATCCAAGCCGACATGGGTCGATCACCTCTACTCGTGCCGGTACGTCTACCCGACGGGCTCCATGGCGCTGTCGGTGAAGGAACTGTCGAGTTGGTCGCAGACCAAGGCCTACGTGAAGATGCTGGCCCACCAGATGGGTGGGTCTCGCAGCCTGTTCGGACTCGGACAGGCTGCCGTCCAGACCCCGAGCGGCTCGGTTATCGTCCGAAAGGACTGGAAGGTGCTGCTTGTGAATCCTGCGGGCCTCCCAGGGCAGTTCGGCAAACCACCCACAAGCGCCGGTGACGTCGCCGTGACCGTGGCTGACATCATTCTCGGCTGCTGGGAAGGCGACTGAATCACTCAGGTCGACTGGCGGATCGAGGTGGACCTCGACGGAATCGCCGTCGGGCAGCGCAATGGTCGTGATGGTGGGGAGGTCGGGGAGGATGGACTGTCCTCCGGGCCCGTGACGCCAACTCGCTGTCTACGGTGAGGCTGACGAAGAGCAGCACCGAAAGGAGGTCGGACACGAAGTGTGCGTTGCGTCACCCAGTCAGCGCGACGGTCGGCCGAGTGGGCGGCGGTTGGCCGCTCGTGGCCCACGAGGAGAAATCAGTCGAACAGGTCTTGACCGATGCACCTCTCGGGGTCTGGCGCAGCCGGTGGAATGGCGGCGATGGCACTCCCGGTATGAGCGGTGAAACCGCTGAGAGCATCACGCCCTGCCAGTTTCTGGAACAGCGGGATGAAGCTCAACCGTGGGTCTCGCTGGTACGAGACGAACAAGAGCCCCGCATCGAGGGCAGGGGCCGATCCGGACGCACCGGTCTCGGTGAGCGAGTTGGTGTAGGAGTAGCTGCGTCGGAGCAGCGTGGCACCCCAGTTCTCCTCTGCGGACGCCAAGCGCACATGCGCATCGAGAGGGATGACGAGGCGTCCGGCCAGATCCCGAGCGTTGAGATCGAGCGCGTCGAACTCGCCGCTGCGCCCAAGCGGGGCGCCCGACGCCTTTGACCGGCCGATGATCTGTTCCTGAGTCGGGATCCGTTCGGCGTCCCACTGCTCGAGGTCGATCCTGATGCGCCGGATGACCAGGTAGGTTCCGCCGGCCATCCAGCTGGGGGCCTCGGGTCCCGCCCAGACGAACCGGGCCAGTTCGGCATCGGTGCTCGGGTTCGACGTCCCGTCCTTGAAGCCGAGGAGGTTTCTCGGGGTGCCAGGGCTGGCAGCCGCCTCGTTGAAGCCCGCCTGCGACCACCGGAGCGTGGTGACGCCGGCGCCGGAGCGGACCAGCTGCCGGACCGCATGAAACGCCACCTGTGGATCATCGGCGCAGGCGTGCACGGTCAGGTCGCCCCCGGCTGCCGATGGGCTGAGAGCATCGCCGGGGAAGGCCGGCAGTTCAGCGAGCTGGATCGGCCAACGGTGCGCCAGGCCGAAACGATCGGGTCCGCCGACCCCGAAGAGACCGGGACCGAACCCGATGTTCACCGTCAGGCGCGCCGGGCCGAGGCCCTCGGTTTCGCCACTGTCGGTGACGGATCCACCGGGAGCCGGGACCGCGACCACGGAGGACTGCCCGGAGGTCAGGCCGGCCGCCAGGGCCGTCCAACGCTGCAAGAGCTCCATCAGCTTTCGCCGATCGGTCGCAGTGAAATCGAGCGCGGCAAAGTACGTATGGCTCTGCGGCGGTGTGATGATTCCGCCTTGGCGCTCACCGTAGAAGGGTTCGGTCGCGCCCCCAGTGGCATCGCTCTCACCCCGGCGTAAGGGCGACCCAACTCGCAGAGGGACGCCGACAACGGCGGCACCCGCCCCGACGCCACCCATGGCGCCGAGGAAGCCGCGCCGCGACAGTGCACCCGGGCGTTCTGGGCCGTCGGCCGGGCCGGATGTGCTGTCGGCCTCAACGTTCATGGAGTCGCAGGTCCTCTGAGGAGATGGAGCCGTGGTGCTCGACGTCGTCAGTATCGCCGGTTCGGCCGGCCCAGGGGATGTCGGCTCCGGTCCCGGACTCTCCGGGCGACAAGGAGTCGGATTTCCCGTTACTACGACTTGTAGTAGTAACTACGGCGCCAGCGTCGGAGGACTTCGAACGGGTGGAGTGAAGTGAGCACGATGGAGGTGATCGCCCGGAGGAGCCACACGGTCGCCAGGAGGAGTTGGAACGTCTGCTGGAGCTTCCGTCCACCATCAATGCGATGCTCCAGGTGCGACCGTTCGTGTGGCGAGAACGGTTCCGTCACTTTTGGCGTGGCGGCCGTCGACGAACTGCCCCTTGCCTGTGGCGAACGGATGCGACCACCCGGGTAGATCGCGCAGAAGTCGATGGACAGCACGCCGCCGGTTCGCAACGGGTTGTAGCTCCGCCGTCTTCATCCGACTTCCCCGCTACCGTGCGGACGTCTATGCGCACCCCAGCAAGAGGTTGTCCGCCGGAAAGGCGTGTGCGACATTGAGACCGGCCACGACGCAGGCGGCACCGACGAGGGAGCCGGATCCTTTCGCGGAAGGCGGTGACCGAGTGCTCGCAACAGGACGTCGGCGAACGGGGTCGAGCGCGGCAACGGCGACCGGGGACTCAGCAAGGGCAATGGCAGCTACTGCGTCGTCTGGGTGGTTCTCGCCGAACGGAGGGCGGGGGTGGACCTGATCCCGCGGCCCGCAGTGGTGAAGAGAACGGAGCGAGGCGGGACGCCCCGAGATGGTCGGTCGCAACGCGCTCGGCCGGGAGGTGGGGGTCCGCCGACGCTCGCTCCACCGTTCCGTCTGCGTGCCGCGGACGCGGGTCTCGCCGCCATGTACGAGCGGTTCCTGCTCGATGTCCGAGCGGACGGCACCACCGACGAGGCCGGCACAGGCAACGAGATCCTGCTCACGCTCGTCCTGCGCCGCGCCGCCGCCGCCGACATCCGTCCCCCGACGGGCGTGACGCCCGACGGCAATGACCGGACCGCCGAGCGTTACGAGTTGCGGGTCGAAGGGGACGGGATCTTGATCGCCGCGCCCGGAGCCGCGGGGATCTTCCGCGGCCTCACGACGCTCCGCCAACTCATGGCCTCTCCGCCCGAGAGCGACGTCGTGATCGCCGACGGCCCGCGCTACTCCTGGCGCGGCCTCTCGCTCGACGTGGCCCGGACCTTCTTCGACGTCGCCGCGATCAAGCGCGTCGTCGACCTGCTGAGCCTGTACAAGTTCAACGTGCTGCACCTGCACCTGACCGACGACCAGGGTTGGCGCATCGAGATCCCCGAGCTGCCCCGCCTGGCCGAGATCGGCGGCAGCCGTGCGTTCGGGGATCGCCCCGGCGGGTTCTATTCGGTGGCGCAGTTCGAGGAGATCGTCGCGTACGCCGCCGAGCGGTTCGTGACCGTGGTGCCCGAAATCGACATGCCGGGCCACTGTGCCGCCGCCCTGTTGGCCTACCCCGCGCTCGCCGCCGCACCCGGTGACCGGGGTGCCGGAACGAACCTTCTCGACCCCGATCATCCCGAAGTGGCGCGCTTCGTGCGCACGGTGCTCCAGTCCGTCGCCGCGCTGACGCCCGGGAACTACCTTCACATCGGTGGCGACGAGGCGTTCGGCATGGCGCCCGAGGCGTACGACCGCTTCCTCGCCATGTCGAGAGGGGCCGCCCGGTCCGCGGGGAAGCTCCCGGTGATATGGGAAGACGCAGCACGGACGAGCGAGGGCGTTGGAGACCTGCTCCAGCACTGGATTGCGTTCGGCCCGGAACTCGAGTCGTTACTCTCGAGCGGTCCGATCGACGCTTCCAGACTTCCTCCGGAGGTCGCCATCCCGCCCGAGCTCCTGCCGGCCATCGCCGAGCATTTCGCCAAGGCCAAGGTCGAGCTTCGACGTGCCGTCGAACGGGGCGCCGCAGTGCTTCTCTCACCGGTCTCTCACGTCTATCTCGACCGGCCGTACCGGGAGCCCTCGACGGAAGAGTTCCAGGACGAGCTGCGCTCGCGCCTCGGATTGTCCGCCTACCCGCGGCGACGGTGGAGCAGGCCTACGCGTGGGACCCCGCGGGAGCGCTGGGCGTGTCGGCGTCGGGTTCGGGATCCCCGGTGGCAGGCGTCGAAGCGGCGATGTGGGCCGAGACGGTCGCCGACGAGTCGGAGCTCCAGTTCATGCTTCTCCCACGGCTGGCCGGAGTCGGGGAGCGGGCCTGGTCTTCAGGACCGAGGGCGCCTTGGGCCGAGTACCGCGGGAGACTGGCCGGGCAGCGGGCGCTGTGGCGAGCGCGAGGGTGGGGACACTTCGCCTCGTCCCTGGTGCCCTGGTGAGCTGCGGTGACGGTTGGTCGCCCGCGGCGCCGAGGCCGGTGGCCACCGGCCGTGCACCCGGCCCGAGGCCCTGCTAGTCTTGACGTCGATGTCAATATTAAAGACTGAGCCGGCGCCTCGGATCGCAGACATTGAGCACTGCGGCGCGGCCGACCCGTCCAGGAGGTTCTGATGCCCAAGACGATCGTCGACTTCCCGGTGTTCGACGCCGACAACCACATGTACGAGCGGACCGACGCCTTCACGAAGTTCCTCCCGAAGGAGTACGAGGGCATCGTCAAGTTCGTCCAGGTGAACGGCCGGGACAAGATCGCCATCCGCAACGTGATCTCGGAGTACATCCCGAACCCGACCTTCTCCGTGGTCGGCCGCCCAGGAGCTTCGGAGGAGTACTTCAAGCAGGGGAACCCCGAGGGAAAGTCGCGCCGGGAGCTCATGGGTGACCCGATCCGCTCGCCCGACGCGTTCTTCGACCCCGAGCCGCGTCTTGCGCTCATGGACGAGCTCGGGCTCGACCGGGCCCTCATGTGGCCGACGTTGGCCAGCGTCCTGGAGGAGCGGATGCCGATGGACCCCAGGGGCACCCACGCCGTCATCCATGCGCTCAACCAGTGGATGCACGAGCATTGGACGTTCAACTTCGAGGGCCGGATCTTCCCGACGCCCGTGATCACGCTCCCGATCGTGAGCGAGGCCATCAAGGAGCTCGAATGGGTGGTGGAACGGGGAGCGAAGATCATCCTGATCCGTCCCGCTCCGGTCCCGGGCTTCGAGGGATACCGATCGTTCGCCCTGCCTGAGTTCGACCCCTTCTGGCAGAAGGTGACGGAGGCCGACGTCACCGTTGGTCTGCACGCCTCGGACGACGGCCTGACGCGCTACTACAACCAGTGGGAGGGAAGGCCCGACGGGGAGCACCTTCCCTTCGCCGGCCCGTCGGCCTTCCAGGACATCGCGCACACCCAGAGCCGGGGCATCTTCGACACGGTCGCATCCCTCATCGGGCACGGGCTCCTCTCGCGCTTCCCGACGCTCCGGATGCTCCCGGTCGAGAACGGATCGGCTTGGGTCCGGCCCATCATCGACGCACTCGGTCACTCGTACGCGCACAACCCACATCTGTACACGGAGGATCCCATCATGGTTCTCAAGCGGAACATCTGGGTCCACCCGTTCCACGAGGAGAACCCGCGCGGCCTCATTGAGATGGTCGGGGTCGACCGCGTCGTCTTCGGATCCGACTACCCCCACATCGAGGGGATGTCGCAGCCGCTGACGTACGTGGACGAGCTCGAGGGCCTCTCGCACGACGACATCGCCAAGGTCATGGGCGGGAACCTGGCCGAGGCGATGAAGGTACCGACCGCGGCCTGACCAGCTGCCTGCTGCCGGCCCCCCCAGCTGCCGGCCGTGGTCCGACTTGTCTGCGAGCCGCGGCCTGGTCCGGCCGCCATCTCGGCGCCGACAACGATCACGTGATCCGATCGCAGGCCGCCTCGGCCTGGCGGCGGTAGGTGCCGTCGAAGAGCACGGTATGCACCAAGAGCGGGTAGAGCTGGAACAGCGGCACGCGTCGCCGCCACCCGTCGGGCAGAGGCCGGGACTCGAGATAGGCGGCGAACACCCGGTCCGGCACGGGACCGAAGAGGGAGAGCATGGCGAGATCTTCCTCGGGATGACCTCCGTGGACGGACGGGTCGATCAGCCACGATCTGCCGTCGGCGCCGAAGAGAACGTTGCCCCACCACAGGTCGCCGTGCACCAGCGCGGCGGATTCCTCGGGGAGGAGGTCGGGTAGTCGCTCAACGACCTCGCTCACCGGGCGCTCGAGCCCGCAGCGGCCGGCGAGCTCGGTGAGCCGGGCGCTGTAGAAGGCGGCCGTGTCCGGGAAGGTCGAGGCATCGACCCGGCAGGCGCCGATCCACGACGATCCTCCTCCCCAGCACGGGTACGGGGTCGAGTGGAGCGAGGCGAGGGCGCGGCCGAGGGCCTCCTCGTGGCCGGCGTTCCGTGGCGCCTGGTCGACGGCCGCCGTGAGCAACAGGTCGTCGTCGACCAGCACCACGTCGGGAACGGGCGGCCCACCCGGGACGAGACCCAGCTGACGCAGCCCGTCGGCCTCGTCGCCGCAGCCGCGCCCGACCTTGACGACGAATCTGAGCCCCGAGGCTTGCACCACCCACGCGCTGGTCCCGAGCGATCCAACGGAGCCGATGGGGCCGACGGCGCGCTCCACCCGCACCCGCCAGCTGCTTGTCGCATCAGGCGCCCGTCGCGGCATCAGGAGCCCCGCTCACAATCCACGCCTGCCACGACGGTCGGTGTGGGCGATTGGTGGGGACTCACGCCGCAAGTCTCGATCCGATTCGAGCATGATGGCCACCGATGAAATCTCAGCAGGCAGCTGGGCTCGTGATCACGCCGGGTGCCAGCGCCGGGAGGAACCAATCCGGGCTCGTCGCGATCGACCACGCCGTCACGGAGAGGGGACTGACGGTCGAACGGGTCGAGTTCCCCGGACAGGCCGCGGGCCGCCGGCGCACCGATCCACCCGCGGTCTGCATGGAGATCGTCCGCTCCGCCACCGCGGCGTTGACGACGCGGCTCTCGGTCCCGTCCGGCCGAATCGCCGTCGGGGGCCGGTCCTTCGGCGGCCGCATGTGCTCGCTCGCCGTGGCCGAAGGTCTCGACGTCGCTGCCCTCGTGCTGGTGAGCTACCCGCTCCACCCGCCCGGGCGGCCCGACCGCCTCCGGACGGACCACTTCGGGGACCTCGGCGTGCCCTGCCTTTTCGTCTCCGGCCGGCGTGACGCCTTCGCCACGCCGGAGGAGCTCGAGCGCGAAACGGCGCTGATCCCCGGTGAGGTCACGTGCGTGTTCGTGAACGGCGATCACTCGCTCCGCTCGAGCGAGGCCGAGGTGGCCCGGATCGTGGCGGACTACCTGAGCGACCCGGCGTGAGATCGCCCCGGGCGCACCTCGCCGCGATTCGATAGCTTCTCGGTTGGAGGCTGCCTGGTCGACCTGTCGTGAGCGGTCGCTGTCTCACGAAATGCCTGCCACGACCCGAGGCGAGTCGTCTGGCTGCAGAGATACGGTGGCCTTCTGAGTGTGTGTATGTGTCTTTAGGTGAGCGAGTCGGGAGCGTGGGTGGCCGGAGCAGTGCATCTCGAAGTGGATGGGGCGATCGCGACCATCACGAACGACAACCCGGACAAGCACAACGCGTTCGACGACGACATGGACGCTCAGCTCTTCGGAGTGCTCGACCAGCTCAAGGGACAGCCCGACGTCCGTGCCGTTATCTGGCGCGGACAGGGGAAGTCGTTCTCGTCAGGCCGCGACGTTGGCGCCTTCGGTGGGCCGGACAGCGGGCTGACCCATCACGAGCTCATGAGGCGCGGTCACCGGGGGATCCGCGCCATCTTCGAGCTCGACGCACCGATCATCGTCGCCTTGCACGGCTGGGCCATCGGCGGCTCGTTCCAGCGGGCGCTGCTCTGCGACATCCGGGTCGCCGCCCAAGGCGCCCGCTTCATGCTGCCCGAGGTCGGGCATGGTGTGATCCCCGACACCGGTGGGGTGGGCCGCCTCTTCCAGATCTGCGGACACGGCGTCGCCGCGGACATGGTCCTCACCGGCCGGGTGATGTCGGCCGAGGAGGCGCTCGGTCACGGCATCGTGTCCCGGGTCGTCCCGGCCGACCAGTTGGATACGGAGGTCCGCTCCATCGCCGAGAAGATCGCCGAGGCGCCGGCGGTCACGGTGCGCGCGGCGCGCCGGGTGCTGGCCCATCTGGCGCTGCCCGAGCTATTGGAGTCGATGGACGAGGAGATGATCGCCCAGACATTCATCGCCCGATCGGACGACATGGCCGAGATGCGAGCGGCACGGGCCGAGGGCCGGTCACCGGTCTACCGAGGGAGCTGACGATGCCGGGATTGCCCGAACCACCACCGCCGGGCGCCACCGCCCTCCCGGCCGGCACCTTCGAGTCCGTCCCCGTGCTGATCACCGGCGCGGGGACGGGTCTCGGCAAGGCCATCGCCGTCGAGTTCGCACGGTTGGGCGCTTCGGTCGTCATCGCGAGCCGGAAGCAGGAGCACCTCGACGCGGGGGCAGCGGCCGTCGAGGAAGCAGGTGGCAGGGTGGCCACTGTGGTGTGCGACATCCGCCAACCTGACCAGATCGCGGAGGCGTTCGACGCGGCCGAGCATGCCTTCGGCACTCCCACCGTGCTGATCAACAACGCCGCTGCGAATTTCCCCGTGCCGGCGGAGGACATGTCCCCGAACGCCTGGCGCACCGTCGTCGACATCACGCTCAACGGGACCTTCTTCTGCTCCCGTGAGTTCGCGCGACGCCTCATCGCGACTGGGACACCAGGCTCCATCGTCGACATCGGCGCCTCCTATGCCTGGACCGGCGGACCGGGGTTCGCTCACTCCGCGGCGGCGAAGGCCGGCGTGAAGTCGATGGTCGAGACTCTGGCGGTCGAGTGGGGACCCTATGGGATCGCGGTGAACGGACTCGTGCCCGGCCTGTTCCCCCACGAGGACATGACGGCCGACATCAGAGGCAACCTCGACCGGACGTCCGACAAGGACGCCTGCCAGCCGGCGCTGCGCGTCGGGCGCCTCCGAGAGCTGGGTTGGGCCGCCACCTTCCTGGCGTCGCCCTACGCCCGGTTCATCTCCGGCCACGTTCTGGTCGTGGACGGCGCCAATTGGCAGCGCCGGAGCCTGACGAACCCGCCCGTCGTGACGGTGCGCGACCAGATGGGCCGGCCACCGTTCGATCCGGGCGCCGGCTGAGGCGTTCACGTCCCGCCGGTCACGAGGAAGATTCAGACGTGGCGCCCGGTCACCGGTTGATGGACGGGCAACCGCCGCCGCCGACCGAACCGTTCCGCCTGGACGAGCGGGTGGCGTTGATCACCGGGGCGGCACGTGGCATCGGTTACGCCACTGCGCTGCGCATGCTCGAAGCCGGCGCCAGCGTGGCGATCAACGACATCGACCGCGAGACGCTCAGGGCGGCAGCCGAGGATCTCGGGGGTGCGGGGCCGCGGGTGCTCCCGGTTGTCGCCGACGTCAGCGACATCTCCGCGCACGACGGCATCGTCAGTCGGGTCGTCGACCAGCTCGGCTCGCTCGACATCCTGGTGAACAACGCCGGTTCGTTCGAGCCCAGCTCGCTCGACCGGCTCGACCCGGACCTCGTGGACAAGCAGTTCGCGCTCAACGTGAAGGGCCTCTTGTTCCTCTCGTCCGCCTGCGCGACGGTGATGAAGCCGGGGAGCGCCATCGTCAACCTGTCCTCCCTCGGCGGGATGCGCCCACCTTTCACCGGACTCGCGGCGTACCACGCCACCAAGGGCGCCGTCGACAGCCTCACTCGCGACATGGCGCTCGAGTGGGGACCGCGCGGCATCCGGGTCAACGGTGCCGGCCCCGGAGGCATCCTGACCGAAGGTGGCGGCCAGGTCAGCGATGACCCTCTGTATCCCGCGGAGGTAATGGACGAGATCCGGCGCCGGGCGACGGCGCGACCACTGGGACGGATGGGCTACGCCGACGACCTGGCGATGGCGATCGTCTTCCTGGCCAGCCCGGCGGCGGGTTTCATCACGGGCCAGCAGCTGCTCGTCGACGGGGGTTACTTCCTGGCGTAGGTGATCAGGTTCCTGGCACAGGCGTTCGGGCTCCTCTACGCGTCGAGGTAGCGAGCACGGCTGCCTCGTTCACCATGGAGAACGGCGACACTCGGTCTGGGCGACCCTCCACCAAAGGGCTTACGCTCCAAGTATGGCCCGGGCAAGCGTTGACCCGACCCCACCTCGCCTTCCTGGCGATCTACCGTCACACCCCCACTCGAGGCTCGCCGAGGACGCCGATCTCTATCGGCTGACCATCGAAGGTGACTTCTCTGGCGCCAACTTGCCGGAGATGACGATGGAGGAGTGCCATCTTCTGCATTCGACATTCGTCGGCGCCGATCTGGGCCGCATTCGACTCGTTGATGTCGTGGTGGAAGGAACTGACTTATCAGGCGCAGACATGCAGGAAGCGTCGTTCACGCGTGTCGCGTTCAGGGGCTGTCGGATGTCCGGCGCGCTGATTGCGCGAGGCCACATGCAAGATGTCAGCTTTTCTGACTCCAAGCCCGACGGCGTCAACTTCCGAATGTGCGAGGACGATCCGGTGGTCTTCGATCGCGTCAACCTTCGAGGAGGTGACTTCTACGCCGCACACCTTATGTCCGCACGGTTCTTTGACTGGGCGGATTCAAGCGGTGAGCGCAACGAGCTCGGCGAACTTCTCTGATGGTTTCATATATCCGAGCGTCTTGCGAGGACGCCCGTTGAGGCTTCGCTGAAATCGGGCTAGATCAGCGGCGCTGTGTACTGAGAGATCCGTGCTCTTGGGCATGTATTGGCGCAGCAGTCCGTTCGTGTTCTCGTTGGATCCGCGTTGCCACGGCGAATGGGGATCGCAGAAGTAGATGGGGATGCCCGTCGCCACGGTGAAGTCCACGTGGCCGGCCATCTCTTTGCCCTGGTCCCAGGTGATGGAGCGGGCAAGCTCGCCGGGCAGCTTCTTGATGGCTTTGCGCATGGCGGCCTCGACGCTGGCTGCTCCGTGGTCGCCTGGGAGGTGCAAGAGCAGCACGAATCGCGTGGAGCGCTCGACGAGGGTGCCGACCGCGGACTTGCCGCCGGCTCCGATGATCAGGTCGCCCTCCCAGTGCCCGGGCACCGCCCTGTCCTCTACTTCGGCGGGACGATCGCTGATCATGACCATGTCCGGGTTCTTGCCTCGCTTCTCGACGCGGCCGTGGTGGCGGCGGGCCGTGCGGCCCGAGCGCAGACAGCGGGCCAGCTCACGGCGGAGCTCACCACGGCCCTGGACGAAGAGGGACTGGTAGATGGTCTCGTGGCTCACCTGCATCATCGGATCGTCGGGGAACTCGAGGCGCAAGCGCTGCGCGATCTCTTGGGGCGACCACAGCTTCTCCAGCCAGGTGCTCACCTGGCGGACGAGCGGAGGATGAGCCAGCTTGGCGGGCTTGGGTCGACGTGCCGATCCCTCGGCCCGGCAGTGGGCCCTCCAGGCGCCATAACGGCGAACCCCTCCGTTGGCGGCCACCTCCCGGGTGATCGTCGAGGGGGCACGTCCAAGGCCGCGGGCGATGGCCGACATCGACTCACCTCGGGCCAGTCCCAACAAGATCTCCTCACGATCCTCGGCGCTGAGGTGCCCCGGCGCCGGCTTCCAGCGGTCAGGCAAGCCTGATTCGGGCTGCTGGACGTACACGCTGGCCGTCACCAGCGGCAACGAACAGCTCAGATCTCTGGCGATCTGCTTCAGCGTCAGTCCCTTGGCCTTGAGGCGACGGGCCATCTGCTTCTGTTCACGGGTCATGTGACGTACACCCATCTACGGCCACTCCTTGGTTGGGGCAACGAAGCGTTGCCTATTCACCAAGTCGTTGCGCGGACCCCTTGAAACCGCCCTGCGATTTGAACGAGACGGACGTGTCTCAGGCGGTGTTGCCGCGGGCTCGATTTCACGTCGCTTCTCTCAGACATAAAGGGCGGTGAGTACCTGAGAGATATCATGATCGACAGCTCCCAGGTATTACCTCTCGCTCTCCGTGTCTTTTCCGCTCTGGCTATCCGAATCGAGGACGAGAGAGACGCTCCTGACTCTTGAGCCAAGTACCCCAGACGGCCTCGCGCTGGCGCCCGTTTGCTGCGCCCGACATCGGTGGTCGGGGTCACCATGGCCGCCTGCCCCGTATCAATGCATACGCGATGGGCATGCAAGGCAGGTGGTTTGGTATCGACCGCTGGCGCTCTCTGGCGATGACTTGGGTACTGTGAGGACGGCAGCCAGGGTACCGTTCGGGAGACACACTCGGCCGGCTACATCCTGAACCAGGAGTGCTCGATGTTCCTGCGCTTCCGCACAGTCTTATCGGTGTTCCGGGCTGCTTTCGAAAACCCTGTGCTGCGCAGAGTCGGTTTCGCCTACGCGCTGTTTGGCGCAGCTGAGTTTGGTGTTTGGATAACGCTGCTGGTCTTCGCCTACGGTCATGGCGGACCGAGCGCGAGCCTGCTGATGGTCCTGGTTCAACTTATCCCGTGCATCGCCCTCGGCCCTTTCCTGGGCGCTCTTGCCGATCGCCGGCGTCCGAGCCGCGTGTTGTGCGTCGGCTACGGACTACAGACGCTTTCGATAGGAGCGGTGGCCGTCGCCATCGGTGTCGGTGCGCCGGTCGCGGTATTTGTGTTGGCCCCGCTCACGTCGCTGAGCTTCACCATGACACGACCGCCACAAGCTGCCCTCCTGCCCGCAATCGTTCGGGCGCCCGATGAGCTGACCGCGGCCAACGTGATGACGGGCTGGACAGATGCAGCCGCCGCTCTGGTCGGCCCTGCGGTGGCCGGAGTCCTTCTCGCGTGGCGAGGGCCAGGGCTCGCGGTGGCGGTCATGGCGGGCATGACGGTCGTCTCCACATTCCTGGTGGCGCGTGTGAAGGGGCCCGCTGCTGCCATCTCGTCGGATGTCGTCCAGCAGGACGGCCGGAACGCTGGAGCGGGCGACGAACCCGGTGAAGATCTCATGACAGGGATCGGGCCGGCATCGGCCTCCATCAGAACGGGCGCAGGCTCAAACCTACGAATGACCGTGCGGAACCCGCAGATCAGGGTTCTCCTTACGTTGCACACGTTCTATTTCGTGCTCATCGGTGCCCTTGACCTGCTCTGCGTCATTCTCGCCGTTGACTACCTGCACATGGGGCCGGGTGGCCCGGGGTTCCTCAACGCTGCACTCGGCGGAGGAGCGCTGCTCGCCGGGTTCGTCACCGCTTTTCTGGTGGGTCGGCGCCATCTGGCGCATACGCTCACAGTCACTCTCTCGGTTGCCGTGGTGGCACTCGCATTGATCGGTGCGATCCCCAGGGTGGCTCCAGCCATCATCCTCATCGGTACTGTCGGTCTGGCCGGTGCTGTCTTCGACGTCACCGGTCGGACGCTGCTGCAACGGTCGGCTCCACCCGACGCTATCGCCGGGTCGTTCTCCATCCTGGAAGCTCTCATGGACACCGGACTCGCGCTGGGGGCGGTTCTGGTCCGCGTCGCGATCGCGATCGGAGGCCTCAAGGCAGCACTTTTCGCACCTGCTGTCGTCGCCCTCTTGCTCATTGGGGGGCTGTGGCGCAGGATCCAGAAGATCGACTCCTCTGCGACGGTGCCGCAGGTCGAGATCCAACTGTTGCGCTCAATCTCCATCTTTTCCGCGCTTCCAGCTCCGTCACTCGAAGGCATCGCGCGGGACCTCGAGGCGCTCACGGTGTCGCAAGGAACCGTCGTGATCAAAGAGGGCGAGCGCGGCGACAACTACTACGCCGTCGCCGAAGGCGAGCTTGTCGTGTCGCGCGATCGTCAGTTCCTGCGAACCGTGTCGCGCGGTGACGGGTTCGGCGAGATAGCGCTGATCCGTGACGTTCCTCGACAGGCAACGGTGACTGCCGCCACCGACGCCTCGCTCTACACGCTCGACCGGGACCTTTTCGTTCAGGCGGTAACCGGCCATGCGACGACGATATCGACGGTGGGGAAGGTCATTGCGAGGCATCTTGGGGAGGACGTTGAGGAATGATTGGATGGCGGTTACGTCAGCCAGCGGACGTGGTCCGACTCCGGTACCACCTGCGGGCACCGGACCTCCTGTACTGGCTTTCCTGGGCGTCCCTGCGAACATCACCGCCGCTCGTGCCGGGCCGCTGCCGTCAGACCACTATTCGGGTATTCGGGTCCGGACGATGGAAGTCACGAGGTCCGCGAAGGCCTCTGGCCGGACCAGGAACGGGCTGTGACCGCCCGGGAGCTCGTACACGGCGGCGCCCGCACGCGTGGCGATCGATCGCTGCAGCTCCGCCGGCAAGCCGGCGTCGTCGAGGCACACGACGTAGTCGCAGGGCCTGGTCCGCCAGGCCGCGTGAGGAACGACCTCGCCCACTCCGATGGTGCTGGGCCGTAGGCGAGACACCCACGACTCCCGCTGCGCCGGCTCGGCATCCCCGTAGAACGACTCTGCCGCCACGGCCGGATCGATGGTGACCGGTCCCGCGCCCGCCGCCTCAATCGCTTCGAACAGCTCAGGATCCGGCGTCGTCCGCTCGACGGCCAACCCGCCGGCCATCCCCTCGCCCGCGTCAGGCATCACCGCGGCCACGTAGATGAGCGACGCGACCACGGGATGCTCCGCCCCCCAGGTGATGACCGCGCCGCCGTAGGAGTGGCCGAGGACCACCACGGGTTCGTCGAAACGCCCGAGCGCGGTCTGCAGCGTGGCCGCGTCGCCAGCGAGCGTCTCCAACGGGAGCTCCACCGAGGTCGGACGGAGGCCCCGCTGGCGGAACAGGGGCTCGACGTCCTCGAAGCACCACGCGCCGTGGAAGGCGCCGTGCACGAGCACGAGGTCGATGTGTTCGGTGATCACCGCAGTCGTGGTCGCGGTCGCGTTCAGGCGTCGGGGGTCACGCCGGATCGCGCTGGACCAGCTCCACCTGGTAGCCGTCGGGATCGGCGACGAACGCGATGGTGACCGGCCACCGATCGAGTCGCTGAGGTTCCATGACCGTCGTCGCGCCCACGTCGAGCGCGGCGCGGTAGGTGGACTCGACGTCGTCCGTATTGACGTAGAGCTTCCAGAAGGCGTTCCCCATGTCGATGGGTCCGGCCTGGTCCTTCTGCTGCGCCAGCTGGAGCTTCCCGCCCTTCGATGTGTTCTCGACGATCGCCTCCCACACGTTGGGGATCTCGGTCCGGCTCGTGCACTCGAGGCCCAATGCCTCGTAGAAGGCGACCGTCCGCTGAAGATCGGTCACGTTGATGCAGTACTGCCCCAACCAGTTGGCCATCGTGGTGCTCCTTCCCAGCGTCAGACGATTTCGCTGACCTGTATCAACGGTTCGATGTTCGTGTAGTTGGCCACGTCGCTCTGGACCGCCGCCGTGCCCTCGGAACCGAGCGCTTCCGCCAGGGCCTCCGGGGAGGCGAATTGGAAGTGCACGGCGGCCACGTAGGGACCGTTGATGCCGCGGTCGATCTCCGCCACCTCCACGCCCCAGGTCTTCTTGGCCAACGGGACGTGGCTGTCCCGGTAGTAGTCGTGGTCGAAGCGGGCATCCTCGCCCGAGGGGTACAAGACGCTGAAACGGATCATGTCCGTCCTCCTTTTCGAGTGCTTGTTCGAGTGCTCGCGGCACCAAGGATCTTCCGAGTGCGCGCCGGATCATTGCCGTCCTGGCCGCGTTCGACATCATCGCAGTCCTCGAGCCCTGAGGCCTCGGATCGCTCCGCCCGCATGGCCTCGACCGTCCGGCGGACGGCTTCGAAAGGCTCCTCACTCCCGGGGGCAGCCTTCGATCGCAGGAACTCGTGAACGAGAGGGACCGAGTCTGGACCGAGCGCAGCCGCCGCACGCCTGAGGTCGTCTTGAGGTACGTGCCCGGCGGACGCGCTCGCCCTCCGACTGACCTCGGCCACGGCAGCGCCGGTCACGGCGAGGAACAAACGCCGGCGGACAGCCTCGGCCTCGGCCACGGTGAAGCCGCGGCGGGTCAGGACGGAGAACACGCCTTCGAGGTGCTGGACCATGCGGACGGTGTTGTACGAGCCCGACAGCATCTGACCGATGATCTGGGGTTGGGCGACGAGGGCGTCGAAGACGAATCGCCCATACTCGAGGAGCCAGCTGTCCCACGACTGGCCGCGGTCCGGCGGCAGGGGGAGCTGACCCATGGAGTGGGCGGCGGCCATGGCGAGCAGGTCCTCGCGGGTGCGCACGTGGTGGTACAGCCCCGGGACGCTCATGCCCAGCTGCTCCGCGACGTTGCGGACCGTGGCGTGCTCCAGGCCGATGGCCAGGGCGGCATCGGCGATCTCGGCCGCGGTGACCCGGGGTGGACGTCCGAGCCGCGTCGCGCTGCGTTCGTCTGCCCTTGCTCCCATACTTTTCATACAGTAGCATGAGAAGTCGGCAGCACGAGAGCCCGGCGCTTCTGCGAACGCCCGAGCCGAAGGCGACGCATGGGCACCGCCCGAGAGGAGCGCAATGGACCGTTATCTCGTCATTTCCTCCGACACCCACGCCGGCCCGCCCAGCGAGATGTACCGCGAGTACGTGGACCCGCAGTACCGGGACGCGTTCGACCAGGATCTCGCGGCCAAGGAGACCATGCGCTCGGTCGTCCTGGAGCAGGCATCGGAGGAGCAGCAGAAGTTCCGACAGGACTGGGAGGCCGAGACGGGCGACGGTGGCATGCGCGCCGCCTACGACGCGGCCACACGCGATGCCGAGCTCGACAAGGAGGGCATCGCCGGCGAGGTGATCTTCCCCGACGCCGACGTCCTCGGTGGCGGCGCGTCGGCTCCCTTCAGCGCCGGGCTCCAGAGCTCGGGCGAGCTCGACGGCGAGCTGGTCATGGCCGGAGCCCGCGCCCACAACCGATGGCTCGCAGAGCTCTGCTCGCAGAGTGCCGAACGCCGCTGCGGTGTCGCGACCGTCCCCATCCTCCACGATCACGACGCCGCCGTCGACGAGATGCGCCGGGTGGAGAAGGACGGGTTGCGTTCCATGATGATCCCGACGTTGTGGGGCAACCGCCCCGCGTATCACGACCCGGTGTACGAGCCGGTATGGGCCACGGCCGAGGAGCTCGGCCTCGTGGTCAACATCCACTCGGGCGGCGCGTCCAAGGACATCGCTCCCGGACCGGGCCTGGTGCCCATCTACGCGACCGAAGCCTGGTGGTGGGCCGCCCGTCCGCTCTGGGTCATGATCTGGAGCGGCGTCTTCGACCGCCACCCGGACCTTCGTCTCGCCATCACCGAGGACGGGGCGTGGTGGCTGCCCGACATCCTCGAACGGATGGACGAGAAGTGGGAAGGCGGGCACACGGTGCGCAAGTTCGGCAACCTGTTCAAAGAGGCGACCAAGAAGAAGCCGAGCGAGTACCTCGGGACCAACGTGTTCCTCGGAGCGTCGACGCCGAGCAAATACGAGATCGAGACGCGTCACCGGGTCGGGACCGGTGCGTTGCTCTGGGGGAACGACTTCCCGCATCCGGAGGGGACGTGGCCGCACACGCGGCGCTCCATCAACGAGGTGTTCCACGACGTGCCGAGCGATGACACCGCTCAGATCCTCGGTCTCAGCGCCGCGTCGGTGTACCGCTTCGACCGCGAAAAGCTCGCCGGCATCGTCGAGCGAATCGGGCCGACCCGAGAGGAGGTGCACGGATGACCGACCAGCTGACGGCGACGGCAACGCCCCCGCCCACGGCGGCCACAGCGCCAATCGGCGACGGAGCGCTAGCGGACGGGCAATCGTGGGACGGCGTCGGGTTCCCGATGCCCCGCAACCCGGCCCTCCTCGACCCCAGGTCGCCCAGATTGCGTGTACGCACGGTCACCGACCGCTTTCCGTTCCCGGTGCCCAACGGATGGTTCGTCGTGGCCACCTCGGGCGACGTGGCGCCAGGTGACGTGCGCTCGCTCCACTACTTCGAGCGCGACCTCGTGCTCTTTCGTGACGCCGAGGGTGCGCCCCACCTCCTCGATGCCTACTGCGCGCACCTGGGCGCGCACATCGGCGTCGGCGGCAAAGTCGAGGGCGCATGCGTGCGGTGCCCGTTCCACGGCTGGGCCTACGAGGGCTCGACCGGGCGTTGCACCGACATCCCGTACGGCGGCAGCGAACGGATCCCACCCAAGGCGCGGATCCGGAGCTTCCCCACGGTCGAGCGCGGCGGCGCCATCTGGGCCTGGCACCACCTCCAAGGAGGCGATCCGTTCTACGAGCTGCCGCTCGTGCCCGAGATCGACGACGAGAGGTGGACCGCCCCCCTCCTGCGCGAGTTCTGGATTTCGACGTCGTGCCAGGAGATGGCCGAGAACAACCACGACTTCGCCCACTTCATGTTCGTCCACGGTTCAGACAGCATTCCCGAGGGCGAGGAGGTCATCGACGGCACCTACAAGTCCGTCAAGCAGCCCGGACTCGAGCGCGAGACGTTCGGCCTCGGGCTGGGCGTCGTGAGGATTCCCGGTGCTCTGACCTTCGTGTCCTCGGTCACCCCCGTCGACGCCGACAATGTGCACGTGCGCTGGATGTTCATGGTCCCCGTCGAGTCCGGCACCGACCGCGCGGCCGAATTCGCCGAGGGCTTCACCGGCGGCATCTCGCAGGACATCCCGATCTGGGAGAACAAGATCTACCGGCCCCAGCCCGTCCTCACCAAGGGCGAGGCCGGCATCGTGGCGCACCGGAACTGGTCGAAGCAGTTCTACAGCGATCCCGACTGATCGTCGCCTTGGCCGCACGACGACGATGAGGGAAGGCGGCGCGCCAGCGACACCGCCACGGGCGTCGACTCCGGCACCGTCGTCGGCCGCAACGTCGCGGCTCGACGTGGGACCGGCGGCGAGCACGGACGAGGTCGAGGCGGCGGTGCGCGCCTGGGTCGAGGAGAACGTCCCGGCACCCTGGGTGGAGGCGGGGCAGAAGGGCGGGGCCGCCCAGGTGCGGACGGTACGGACGCGCGCGGACTACGAGGCCTGGTACCCGGTGTTCGGGGCGTCGGGGCTGGTGGTCCCGACCTGGCCGGTCGAGTACGGGGGGCTGGACCTGGCGCCCGACGTGGCACGCCGGGTGGACGAGATCCTGCGGCCGTACAACTTGGGGCGGCTCAACCCGCTGGGTCTGAACCTGGCCGCGCCCACGCTCTTCGCCCACGGGACCGAGGAGCAACGGCTTCGGTTCCTGCCACGCATCGTGCGCAACGAGGAGGTGTGGTGCCAGCTCTTCAGCGAGCCGGGGTCCGGGTCGGATCTGGCCTCGCTGGCCACCCGAGCCGAGCGCGACGGTGACGAGTGGGTGGTCACCGGGCAGAAGGTCTGGACCACGTGGGCGCACCTGGCGAGCCACGCGGTGCTGTTGGCCCGGACCGATCCCGACGTGCCCAAGCGCGCCGGGATCACCTACTTCCTCATTCAGCTCGACCAGCCGGGCGTGGACGTGCGGCCGCTGCGGCACATCGGCGGGGAGGTCGACTTCAACGAGGTGTTCCTCGACGGCGCGAGGGTGCAGGACGCGCATCGAGTCGGTGCAGTCGGCGACGGGTGGAAGGTGGCGAACGCGACGTTGTCGGGAGAGCGCCAGATGGTGTCGGGCTCGGGCTCCGGTGGCGTCGACCGCATCGGCGGTTCGGGTGCCGACGCGCTCGTCCGCCTGGCCCGGAGGCTGAGCGCGGAGGGCCGTCCCGGCGGATGGGACGACCCCGTGCGGCGCGACGCCGTGGTGCGGCTCTGGGCCGAGGAGCGGACGCGCGAGTGGACGAACCTGCGGGTGCGGGCGCAGACGCGCGCCGGACGCTCGCCCGGGCCCGAGAGCTCCATCGGCAAGGTGCACCAGGGGGGGCTGAACCAGCGCATCCAGGAGCTGGCGGTCGACATGCTGGGCGCGGCAGCGTTGGCGTGGCGCGACGGGGGCTCGGGCGTGGGCGAGGGCGAGGCTCGGGCGTGGCCGGGTGGGCGGCGTCGCTGCCCTACGAGGTGCGGGGGATGCTGCGCAGCCGGGCCAACACCATTGAGGGGGGGACGACCGAGGTGAACAAGAACATCCTCGGGGAGCGGGTGCTCGGCCTGCCCCGCGAGCCCGATCCCTGGCAGGGCGCTCCGTGGCGCGAGGTGCCACGGAGCTGATGGCCACGGGGTGACGCGGGTGGCGATCCGGTGGGAACGGCCGTGACAAGGGCGACGACCCCGACGTGGCCGCGGGCCGCTGCCGGCGCCGAGCGAATTGCCGAAACCGGATTCTGATTTTAAGGTACGCGCATGGCCATGCCGCAGGACGTCGGGATCGTAGACACCATGATCGGGTTCCCCCATCCGGACATGAAGGAGGTCTACCGCTTCATCACGCGGCAGACGAAGGACACCGAGTCGCAGGAAGACTTCGAGTTCCCGGTCGAGTACATGTTCAAGGACGTCCCCGAGAAGTCCTACCGCGACACATCGGACCCGATCGGGGTGACGCTGCGCGAGATGGACCTGGCGGGAATCGAGCGCGGCCTCATCGGCGTCGGGGATCCGGCGGGCACAGGCGCCAAGGCTCTGCGTGAGCACCCCGACCGCTTCATTCCCTCCACGTCGGCCGACCCCAACGACGGCATGAAGGGTATCGCCCGGCTGGTGCAGGAGTACGAGACGTGGGGCGTGCGAGCCGTCGGCATGTTCCCGGCCGGGACTTTCCCCCAGGTCCCGATCAACGACAAGAAGATGTACCCCATCTATGCGAAGTGCGTCGAGCTCGGCATCCCGATCTTCTGCTGTGCCGGCATTCCCGGTCCGCGCCTGAAGTTCGCCTGCCAGCACGTCGAGCTCATCGACGAGGTCATGTACGACTTCCCCGAGTTGGTCTTCGTCACCCGGCACGGGTGCGAACCCTGGACGGACCTCGCCGTCAAGCTCATGCTCAAGTGGCCGGGACTCCACTACTCGACGAGCGCGTTCGCGCCGAAGTACTACCCGAAGGCGATCATCGACTACGCCAACACACGCGGGGCGGACAAGGTGATCTATGCCGGGTACTTCCCCATGGGCCTGTCCCTGGAGCGGATCGCCAAGGAGCTGCCGGGCGTGGGCTTCAAAGACGAGGTGTGGCCGAAGTTCCTGCGTACCAACGCGCTGCGCGTGCTGGGGCTGTCGTGACGGGGCCAGCGGTGGATACCGCCGTCGACAGCGTCGCCGACAACGCCGTCGACTACGGCGTGTTCGACGCCGACAACCACTACTACGAGGCAGAGGACGCTTACACGCGCTACATCGACGCCTCCATGGCCACTCGCGCCATGCAGTGGGCCGACATCGGGGGTCGGCGCCGGCTGCTGGTCGGTGGCCGGGTCAACCGCTTCATCCCCAACCCGCGCTTCGACCCCGTGGCCAAGCCCGGCAGCCTCGACGAGTACTTCCGTGGCCGCAATCCCGGGGCCGAGGACATGCGGTCGCTGTTCGGGGAGCTCGAGCCGATCCGGCCCGAATACCGCGACCGGGACGCCCGCCTGGAGGTCATGGACCGACAGGGACTCGACGGGTGCCTGCTCTTCCCCACGCTCGGGGTGGGCATGGAAGAGGCACTGGCCGCGGATCCGCCCACGCTCGTCGCCGCCTTCGGCGCCTTCAACCGGTGGCTCGAGGACGACTGGGGCTACGCCTACCGCGAGCGGATCTTCGCCGCACCCATGTTGACCCTGGTCGACGTGGACGCGGCCGTCGTCGAGTTGCAACGGGTGCTCGATGCCGACGCCCGCGTCGTCTGCGTCAAGGGCGGTCCGGTGCACACCCCGAGCGGACTCACCTCGCCGGCGGATGCGCGCTTCGACCCGTTCTGGGCGCTGGTCAACGAGTCCGGCGTCACGGTGGGCATCCACTCCGGTGACGCCGGGTACGGCCGCTACGTCTCCGACTGGGAGCCGGCCACCGACTTCGAGTCCTTCCGGCACTCCCCGCTGCGCATGGTGCTCCAGGCCGACCGACCGCCCTACGAGACGATGGCGGCGTTGGTCTGCCAGGGCCTCTTCGACCGCTTCCCGCGGATCCGGGTGGCCAGCATCGAGGCGGGCGCCTCGTGGGTGCCCATCCTGCTGAAGAAGCTCCGCAAGGCGTACGGGCAGATGCCGGGCGGGTTCGCGTCCGACCCGGTCGAGACCTTCCGCTCCCATGTATGGGTGGCGCCCTTCTACGAGGACGACCTGGGCGGCCTCAAGGACCAGCTCGGGCTCGAACACCTGCTCTTCGGCTCGGACTGGCCGCACGCCGAAGGCCTGGCCGAACCGCGCACCTTCGCGGCGGACCTGCGGCGTTTCGGCTACGACGAGGCTGAGATCCGCACGGTCATGGCCGAGAACGGCTGGGTCCTCACCCGGCGGGCCTGACCGTCGGAGCCCGGACGCACCGAACACACAGACGCAGGGGACGCAGGGGAGTAGGACGAGAAACCGTGGACTTCGACGACACCCCCGAAGAGGCCGCGTTCCGGGCCGAGGTCCGGGCCTGGCTCGGGACACACGCGCCCTTGCGCGCCACGTCGCAGGCGGCAGGAACCGCGCTGGGCGGAGGCGGCCGTGCGGCGCGGGCCCACGTGGCCGACGACGAGGCCCAGGCGACCCACGTGCAGGCCTGCCGGCGCTGGCAGCGGACGCTCTACGACAGCGGGTGGGCCGGGATCACCTGGCCGAAGGAGTTCGGCGGGCGAGGCGGCACCCCGATGGAGGGGATGATCTTCGGCCAGGAGCAGGCCCGCTACGAGGTCTCGGCCGGCGCGCTCTCCATCGGCCTGGGGATGGTGGGACCGACGCTCATGACGTGGGGGAGTCCCGAGCAGCAGGACCGTTTCATTGAGCCGATGCTGCGGGGCGACGAGGTGTGGTGCCAGCTCTTCAGCGAGCCCGGAGCCGGCTCCGACCTGCCGTCGCTCATCACCCGGGCCGAGCGCGACGGTGACGTCTACGTCGTGAACGGTCAGAAGGTGTGGACGACGATGGCGCAGTACAGCGATTGGGCCATCCTGCTGGCGCGGACCGATCGCGAGATACCGGGGCGCCGGGGAATCTCGTACCTGCTCGTCGACATGCGCAGCCCTGGGGTGGACGTGCGACCCCTGCGGCAGATGACCGGCGTGGCGCACTTCAACGAGGTCTTCCTGAGCGACGTGCGGGTCCCGGCCGAGAACCTGGTCGGCGCCGAGGGTGAAGGGTGGAAAGTCGCCCGCACCACCTTGTCCAGCGAGCGCATGATGATCGGCGGGGGGTCCGGTACGTCGTTCGACGACGTAGCCGCGCTGGCGCGGGCGACCGGCGGGGTCGTCGACGCCGTCCGGCGCCAGCAGGTGGCCGAGGTCTATGTCGGCTACGAGCTCCTGCGGTTCCTCGGGCTCCGCGTCCAGACGGCCGTGAGCCAGGGCCGGGCGCCCGGCGCCGAGGCGTCGTTGCTGAAGCTGGCCATGTCGCGCCAGAGCGCGCGCCTGGGTGATATCGGGCTGGCACTGCTCGGACCGGCCGGGCTCGCGTCAGGGACAGGGTCGGCGGCGTCGGCGTCGGCGTCGGCGTCGGACCAGGCGGCGCTCACGGGCTTCTGGCAGGACCGCTTCCTGGGCCAGTGGTCGACCCGCATCGGCGGCGGCACGGACGAGATCCAGCGCAACCAGATCGCCGAACGCGTGCTCGGCCTCCCGCGGGATCCCGCCTGATCGAATACAATATCCACGTGACGTCCACGGCCCCCGAGGTGGTCTGGAACCCGCTCGATCCCTCGTACAAGGCCGATCCGCATCCGATCTGGCGCCGGTTGCGAGACGAGGCGCCCCTGTACCGGGACGAGCAGTACGACTTCTGGGCGCTGAGCCGCTTCAGCGACGTGATGGCGGCGAGCATGGACCCGCACACCTTCAGCTCCGCTCACGGCACGGTCCTCGAGATGATGAGCGAACGCACGGTCGGCGGCGGCCAGATGATCTTCTTGGACCAGCCCGAGCACACCATGCTCCGTCGCCTGGTGTCGCGGGCCTTCACGCCGCGGCGAGTGGCCGGACTCGAGAGCCAGGTGCGCGAGCTCTGCGCCGGATTGCTCAATGAGCAGAGGGATCGTGAAGAGTTCGACTACGTCGCCGACTTCGGTGCCCTGGTGCCGGCCAACGTCATCGCCATGCTGCTCGGGGTGCCCGAGGCGGACCGGGACCACGTGCGCGAGACGATCGACGGCATCTTCCACCTCGAGCCGGGGATGGGGATGCTCAACGACGTCTCGTTGCAAGCCATGGCGACGCTGCACTCGTACCTGTCCGAGCAGATCTCCGAGCGCCGCACGCAGCCGCGGGACGACATGCTCTCCGATCTGGTAGCGGCCGAGGTCACCGAGCCGGACGGCACGCACCGCAGGCTCACGCCGCAGGAGGCGACCGACTTCGGAATCATCTTGGTGGCCGCGGGGACCGAGACGGTGGCGAGGCTGCTCGGTTGGGCGGGCGCCGTGCTGGCCGACTACCCGGACCAGAGGGCCGAACTGGCGTCCGATCCCTCGCTCATCCCGAACGCCGTGGAGGAGCTGCTGCGCTTCGAGTCGCCGTCGCCGGTGCAGGGTCGCTGGACCACGGCGAGCGTCGAGCTGCACGGCGTCACCGTGCCCGCGGGATCCAAGGTCCTCTTGCTCACCGGCTCTGCCGGCCGCGACGAGCGGGTGTTCCCCGACGCCGACCGCTTCGACGCCCGCCGCAGCTTCGACCAGCACCTCTCGCTGGGCTACGGGATCCACTTCTGCCTGGGTGCAGCGCTCGCCCGGCTCGAAGGCAAGGTGGCGATCGAGGAGACGCTGGCCCGCTTCCCCGAGTGGGAGGTGGACCACGACCGCAGCGTGTTCCTCTTCACCAGCACGGTCCGCGGTTACAGCAACCTGCCCATTTCGGTCGGGACGGGGAGCCGCGCCTGATCCTTGTCGACCACGGCGCGGCGTGACTCCGACGAGGCGCGCCGGACCGCACCGGGCGGGACGAACGCGGTCTGACGGGGCACATCACGCAGGGCACGCGAACAGGACGCGAACCGTAGGACGCGAACAGCAACCGAAAGGACAGAGGGAGCGGACAATGGAAGATCTGCGCGACAAGGTGGCGGTGGTGACCGGCGGTGCGAGCGGCATCGGGCTCGCGATCGTCCGGGCATTCGCTGAGGAGGGCATGCGGGTCGTCGTGGCCGACGTCGACGACACCGCACTCGCCTCGGTGGCCGCGGAGCTCCATGACGAAGACGCGACCATGGTCTTCCGAACTGACGTCACGAGCCTGGACTCCGTTACCGCGCTCGCGGACGCCGTCTTCGAGCGCTTCGGCGGATGCCACGTGTTGTGCAACAACGCCGGAGTGGGGGCGCCGAGTGCCAAGGTGTGGCAGACGACGCCCAACGATTGGAGTTGGGTGCACGGGGTCAACGTCACGGGCGTCGTCAACGGGATCCTGGCCTTCGTGCCGCGCATGCTCCAATCCGGCGAAGAGGGCCATGTCGTCAACACGTCGTCGTCGGACGGCCCGATCGCGCCGCTCCCGACCGCGTCGGTCTACGCGGCCAGCAAGGCGGCCGTGTCGGTGCTCACCGAGTGTCTGGCCGCGCAGCTCGCCGAGGAGGGCTCGGCGATCAAGGCATCGGTCTTCTACCCCTCGGGCGGACTCCTCCGAACGGGGCTGTGGACTTCCGAACGGACGAGGCCGGCGGAGCTGGCCCGGGAGCGCCCGCGCGAGACGGAAGCCATGACGCCGGAGCGGCTCGAGGAGATGGCGAGCAACGCGGGCCGAACGCTGCACTGGCAGCCCCTCGACGAGCTGGCCGCCACGGTGGTCGACGGCATCCGGGACGGCCGCTTCGTCATCATGCGAGACGCCGACGTCTCCGCCGCCGCCGCCACTCTGCATGCCCGCGCCGAGGCGTTCGCCGCCTGCCGCCTGCCCTCGCCGGCACATTTCGGATGAGCAGCTCCGCGACCATGGCCGAGGCCTGGCGGGCCCGGCGTGACGATCCCAACCCGGGATTGAGATTCGAGGACGCTGCGTGGAGTTGGTCCGAGGTGGTGGAACGCGCCGAGCGACGCGCGACCAGGTGGGCGGGCCTGCGGCGGCCTGGTCCTCCCCACATCGCGCTCCTCCTCGACAACGTGCCCGAACACGTCTGGTGGCTTGGAGCCTGCGCGCTGTCCGGCTCGGTCGCGGTGGGCGCCAACCCGACTCACCCCGGTCCGGCGCTGGCCGGCGAGCTCTCCCACACGGCGTGCCAGCTGCTGGTCACCGACCGAGCTCATCTCGGCCTGGTGGAGGGTCTCGACCTCGGTCCCGGCATCGGCGTGGCCGCACCGGACAACCCCCGGGTGATCGTGGTCGAACCTGACGGGTCGGACGGGGATGTCGGAGCAGCGTCGGATGAGGTGGCGGCCGAGCAGCGGCCGGGCCCGGCCACGGGCTCGGTCGTCATCGACGATCTCGCCGGCTCAGAGGTGGACCCGGCCACGCTCGGCTACCTCATCTTCACCTCGGGCACCTCGGGCGCACCCAAGGCGTGCCGTTGCACGCAGGGCCGCATGGCGCTGTACGGCACCTCACTCTCACAGCGCTACGCGTTGGGCCCGGGCTCCCTGTGCTATCTGGCCATGCCCCTCTTCCACTCGAACGCGCTGATGGCTGCGTGGTCCCCTGCGATCGTGGGAGGCGCCGGGATCGTCCTGCCGACCGGGGGTCGGTTCTCTGCATCGGGCTTCCTGCCCGACGTGCGCCGACACGGCGTCACCTACTTCAACTACGTGGGCCGCCCTCTTTCGTACATCCTGGCGACGCCCGAACGTCCCGACGACGCCGACAACCCGCTCACGCACGTGTTCGGCAACGAAGCGGCCCCCGGCGACGTCGACCGATTCGCGCGGCGATTCGGATGCGACGTGTCGGAGAACTACGGCTCGACCGAGGGCGGCGTGGCGGTCAGCCGCACGTCGGAGACCCCGTCGGGCGCGATGGGACGGGTTCCCGAGGGCGCCCTCGTCCTGCACGAGGACGGGACGGAATGCGCGATCGCCGAGTTCGACCCGGATGGGCGGCTGGCCAACGCGACGGACGCCGTCGGCGAACTGGTCTCGACCACGGCGTCCGCCGTCTTCGAGGGCTACTGGGAGAACGACGAAGCCAACGAGAAGAGGACGCGACAGGGGAGGTACTGGACGGGGGACCTGGTCTACCGCGATCGCGACGACTTTCTCTGGTTCGCCGGGCGGGCCGACGACTGGCTCCGAGTGGACGGTGAGAACTTCGCGGCCGCGCCCGTGGCGAGAGTGGTCGAGCGGCACGGCAACGTGGTGATGGCCGCGGTCTATGCGGTTCCCGACCCAACGGTGGGCGACCAGGTCATGGTCGCGGTGCAGTTGCGGCCGGGCGCGGTGTTCGACGGCGACGAGTTCGCCCGCTTCCTCGGTGCCCAGCCCGACATCGGGCCCAAGTGGTGGCCCCGCTACGTCCGGGTCTGCGACGAATTGCCCACCACCGCGACGGCCAAGATCCTGGTGCGCCAGCTCCGCTCGGAGGGCATCTCCTGTGCGGACCCGGTCTGGGAGCGATCCGGCGTACGCGGGTCCGGCTACGCAGCCGTCTCCGCGCTGCGGTCGGGCGCTGCGTCCACGGCGGACGCATGAGCGGGTCCGGTTCCACTGCCGTGCTGGTGCACGGGGGCACGTTGACGTCCACCATGTGGGACGACGTCCGAGCCTTCCTGACGACGCCGGCACTTGCCGTCGACCTGCCCGGACGGAGGTACAAGCCCGCCGACCTGTCGCTCGTGACCCGTGACGACTGGGTGCGCTCGGTGCGCGACGACGTCGCGGAATCCGGGCTGGACGACGTCGTCCTGGTGGGACACTCCTCCGGCGGCTACGTCATCCCGGGAGTGGCCGCCGGCCTGTCCGCCCGCGCCGATGTCACCGTGCGGTCGATGGTCTTCGTCTCCGCCACCATCCCCGCGGAAGGAAAGAGGCCGGTCGACTACCTCCGCGAGGATCTTCACGATCTGGCGGTGAAAACCAGGGATGCGGTCGTCGAGAACGCCCGCCGCCGCACGATCGGCGGCCTGAGACCCGGAGAGGAAGCGATCTCGACCTCGCTCGAGATCGTCGAGAACGGACCCCGCATGGGGCTCGAGGCGCCCGGGCCCCTCTTCGAATCCTTCACCTGGGTGGGCGTCCCCTCCGACGTGCCCCGCGTCTTCGTCCGCTGCCTTCGGGACTCGGTCATCACCCCGGCCTTGGCCGACGTCATGGTCCAGAACATGGGCGGGGCCTCTGTGGTCGACCTCGACGCCGGACACCGGTCCTTCGCCACGCATCCCGCCGAGCTCGCCGCCGTGATAGACCGCATCGCGGCCTGAATCCGGTACTGCCACCCGGGACACCGACCATGTGCAAACGCCGAATAACTACAATATATTTTAGACGTATGCACCGGGGGGGCACGCGTCCGCGACCTGCTGCCGGTAGCCCGCAGCCGGCGTCGGGAGCCGTTCGAGGATGGCGACCGCGTGCATGAGTTCATCGCGTTCACCATCGCCGGCTTGGCGACGGCGGGCATCTACGCCATCACGGCGAGCGGGCTGACCCTCACCTACACGACCACCGGGATCTTCAACTGGTCCCACGGCGCAATCGGGATGTTGGCGGCCTACGCCTATTGGCAGATGCACATCGGGTGGGGCTGGAACGCCTTGCTGTCGTGGTTCGTGTGCCTTGGCGTTCTGGCGCCACTCCTCGGGATCGTCCTCGAAGTGGGCGTCATGCGTCGCCTGGACGGGACCTCGGAAGCGGCGAAGCTGGTCGTGACGCTCGCGCTCGCGCTGTCGATGGTCGCGATCGCGCAATGGGTGTGGAGCCCCCTCACCTACCGCGCCCTGCCGCCGTTGTTCTCCAACGACACTCTGGTTCTCGGCACCGTTCGGATCTCCTACAACGACTTGACGATCCTGATCGTCGCTCTCGTCGTCGCCATCGGACTGCGGTTGATGCTCTACCGGACCCGGATGGGGGTCACCATGCGCGCCGTGGTGGACGACCGAACCCTCACCACGCTCAACGGAGCGAACAACGTCCGCAGCGCCCGCTCCGCCTGGGTCGTCGGCTGCGTCCTGGCCGCGCTGGCCGGAATCCTGGTTGCCCCGACCCTCACTCTCTCGGCCACGGCCCTCACACTTCTCATCGTCGACGCCTACGCGGCCTCGGTCATCGGCCGTCTCCGCAGCATCCCGATGACCTTCGTCGGAGCGCTCATCCTGGGGCTCGCCGTGAGCTATACGGTCGCCTACTTGCCCCAAAACCAGTACATCCAGGGCTTCGAAGGCGCGGTCCCCGCGGTCGTCCTCTTCGTCGCCCTGCTGCTGCTCCCTCAGTCCCGATTGCGCGGCCACCGCATCCTGCGCAGCCGCGAGCTCGCTCTCATGCCGTCGTGGCGGGGCACCGGACTGTTCGCCGTGGGCGTCATCGCGGGCGCCATCATGCTGGCGACGGTGGTCTCGCAGTCCGATCTCTACAGCCTGAACCGGGTCTGGGGGCTGGCCATCATCGGGTTGTCGCTCGTACCGCTGGTGGGATTCGCCGGTCGGCTGTCCCTATGCCAGATGACCTTCGCCGGGATCGGGGCCGTCGTCGTCGGGCACCTCGGGGCGAACGGCAATCCCCTGGCGCTCCTTGCCGCCGCCGGCCTCTGCGCCGTAGTCGGGGTCCTGATCGCGCTCCCCGCCTTCAGGTTGTCCGGGATCTATTTCGCTCTGTCCACCGCCGCCTTCGCCACCGCGATGGACGCCTGGGTGTTCCCACTCCCCGCCTTCAACCTGTTCGGAGACCAGTTCGCGCCGTTCGGTCAGGGTTCCCTGACCTTCGCCCCCTTCAGCGTGGGCGGGCACACCCTTTCCAGCAAGGTGGGCCAGTTCGCCGTTGGGTCGGTGATCTTCGTCGTCCTCGCCTGCGTCGTGGTGTGGGTCCGCCGGTCCCAGTTCGGTCACCGCCTGCTGGCCCACAAGGACAGCCCGGCCGCATGTGCAACCCTCGGGATGAACACGCGCGTCTCGACGCTCGCCGTGTTCGCCCTCTCCGCCGCCATCGCCGGGATCGGCGGCGGGGTCTACGGGCAGGCGCTCGGAAGCGCGGCGCCCGACGTCTACGAGTTCTTCACCGGGTTGACGGTCCTCCTGGCGATGGTCGTCTTCGGCATCAGCGCCGTCGGGTCGGGCGTGGGTGCCGGCGTGTTCCTGGGCGGCCCCACCCTGGCCAACCTCTTCCCCAACCTCACCCAGCTCCAAGCCGTGCTGGTCGGTGGCGCGGGGATCGGAGTCGGTACCAGTCCCAACGGGACGATCCCCTCTGGGCTTCGGCCTCTCTGGAGCTCGGTTGTCCGCCGACGTGTGCTCCTCGCGGGGGTCCTGGTGGCGGTGGTCGGGTTCTGGGCGTTGCGGGTGGCCGGGGTGCTGGACAACTGGGCCCTGACCTGGATTTTGCTGGCGATCGTCGCCGTGGTCCCCTCCATCGCGTACGCCGTCGATTACCTGCGTGGCGACGCCCCCAGCGCCTTCGGACTCCCGGCCCGGGTGCCGAGACGGTCCCCGCCCGCGGTCGAGCCCGGCTCGCACGAGGAGCCACCGGCTGTCGCCGAACCGATGTCGTCTCCGGCCGGTGCGGGTTCTCATGGCACTTGAAGTCAGGGAGGTGAGCGTTCGCTTCGGTGGGGTGTCGGCGCTCGCTGGTGTGTCTCTGTCCGCGCCGGCAGGACGGATCACCGGGTTGATCGGTCCGAACGGGGCGGGCAAGACGACTCTGTTCGACGTGATCACCGGGATGCGCAAGCCGCAACGAGGGCAGGTCCTGCTCGACGAGCGCGACGTCGGCAGGCTCTCGCCGTACCGCCGCGCCCGGCTCGGCCTCGGCCGGACCTTCCAGAAGCTGGAATTGTTCGGCACGCTGACGGTGCGAGAGAACATCAGTGCGGCCGCGTCCATGGGAAGGCCCGGTTTTCGCAAGCTCGGCGGAGGCAGGCCCACCGGCGGAAGCACGGCCGGTGGCAGTGGAGAGCTCGAGCCGATCGCGCAGGTGACGGAGCGGCTCCTCGACTACGTCAACCTCGGCGACGTTGCCGACGTGCGGGCCGACACGGTGTCGACCGGCACCGGACGGCTCGTCGAACTGGCCCGTGCGCTGGCGGTGAATCCGACCGTGTTGCTCCTCGACGAGCCGGCATCGGGCCAGAACGTCGACGAGACGGCGGGGTTCGCGGAGGTTCTGCGGTCCCTGGTGGCCGACGGTCTCGCCGTGCTTCTCGTCGAGCACGACATGGAGCTGGTCATGGGCGTGTGCGACAGCGTCTATGTCCTTGTTCAGGGCGAGATCCTTCGGTCGGGCTCACCGTCGGACATCCAGAAGGACCGCGCCGTCGCGGAGGCGTACTTGGGCTCGCTCGCCGGGGTGGAAGGTGTCTGAGCCCACGCACCCGATCCTCGAGGCCCGACAGGTGCGAGCCGGTTACGAAGGTGTCGAGGTGCTCCACGGCATCGACCTTTCGGTGGAGCAGGGAAGCGTGACCGCTGTCCTCGGGCCGAACGGCGCCGGGAAGTCCACCCTCCTGGCCGTGTTGGCGGGACTGCACGATCCGACCGACGGCGAGGTCCGGTTCGACGGCGACCTCGTCCGGACCAACCGCGCCGACAAACTGGTCCGGGCCGGGCTCTGCCTGATCCCCGAAGGCCGGGGTGTCTTCCCGAACCTGACGGTGCAGGAGAACCTCTGGATGATGACGCACCAGGGGGTCAGCCGCCGGGACGTCGAGGCGCGGGCATTCGAACGGTTCCCGCAGCTTTCAGGTCGTAAGGGCCAGCACGCCGGGACCCTCTCCGGAGGCGAGCAGCAGATGCTCGCCATGGCACGTGCGGTGGCGACCGAACCCCGGGTGCTCCTGCTCGACGAGCTCTCGATGGGACTGGCTCCCCTCGTGGTCGAGGAGCTCTACCGGGTCGTCGGCGGCCTGGCTTCGGAGGGCATCACGGTCGTCGTCGTCGAGCAGTTCGCAGAGTTCGCACTGAGCGTGGCGAGATGGGCTGCCGTCATGGCCGGCGGGCGTCTCGTGCACTCGGGGTCAGCGGCGGAGGTCGCCTCCTCGCTGCACGAGCTGTACCTCGGCGCCAACACGAAGCACTGAGACAGGGAGGCGTCCGCCTCCTCTACGGCGTCCGGCCCACCATCCTCGCCAGCCACTCGAGCGCGTCCCGTGCCGATTGCCGGACGAGGGCGGAGTCGACGGCGAGCTGGTAACCGTGGGACGCACCGGGATACACGTGCAGCTCGCACGGGATGCCGGCCTGGTTCAGGCGCAACGCGTAGTCGATGTCCTCGTCCCGGAACCCGTCGACCGTGCCGACCGAGACGAACGACGGCGGCAACCCGGACAGGTCGTCGCACCGCGCCGGTGCCGCCGTGTACGGCACGTCGTCGGTGCCATAGCGATCGCCCAGATAGCAACGCCAACCGAAGGTGTTCGACTGGCGCGACCACACCGGGAGCCCATTGAGCGTGCTCGACGGGGTCAGCTGGCGGTCGTCGAGCATCGGGCAGTCCAAGAGCTGGAAGGCCACGGGGACCTCGTCCCGGTCGCGCGCCAACAACGCGAGCGACGCGGCGAGCCCACCCCCGGCACTGAGACCCGCCACCCCGATCCGCTGCCGATCGACGCCAAGATCCTGGGCGTTGTCGTACACCCACTTGAGTCCGCGGTAGCAGTCCTCGAGCGGTCCCGGGTACGGAGTCTCTGGTGCGAGCCGGTACTCGACCGATACGCCGACGATCCCCAATGCGGGGCACCATTGGTCGAAGCGCGGGTCGTCCATGGAGTAACTGCCGATCACGTAGCCGCCGCCGTGGATGCTGTACACACACGGGAGCGGACCACCAGCATCACCTCCGACGGCGCGGTGCACACGGACGGGCACCTCGGGATCGCCTGGCACGATGTGATTCGTCCGCGACACCCGGTCCGAGAGCGGCGGCGGAGGAAACTCCTGACGGTAGAGGGGGAGCACTTCGTCGTTGAGGTCGGACAGTGGAATGGCACCGATCGCAGCCGCGATCTCCGGGTCGAGGTTCTGGAGCGTCACGGCGCCACCCTATTGCGAACGATGCACGTGGCGTTTCGTGGCGTCAGTATCTGGCCGAGCGGGGATACGGCCCGGGCCTACGCAGCACCCACTGCCCGAACGTCCGGCGCGGTGGCCGCACGACCACGTTGCCGCCATGGGCCTTGCCTGACACCTCGACCTTCAGCCTTACGGGTTCCCGCCAGCCGTGTTCCGGCCGCACCTTGACTCTTCCGCCATGAACGACCACGTCATCGGTGTCGACCTCGATGCCGGGCTTCGTCACGAGGACGAGCCGCCCACCCCGCACCTCTGCCTCGATATGCAGCGTCGGGCTCGTGATCACCGCTTCGGTGAAGTCGAGCCTTACCGTGCCGCCTACGGCGCGTATCTCCATCCGCTGCGGGACTCTCCACCGGCCACGCCGCGTCGCGTTCCCACCTTGGTAGTCGAGCCGGACCACCTCTTTCGCCCGCGCACCGATCCCGCCGACAACGCCGGCTCCCTCGGGCAGGTCGGCCGTCAGCGTGGTCAGTTCGCCGCTCGTGCGGGCCGTCAGGGCCGCGCCCACGCGCTCGTCGAGCTCGGCCGCGGTCAGCCGCCCCTCCCCAGCTGCAACACGGAGGATCTCGACGACGCGGTCCCTGTCCTCGTCGGAGGCCCGAAGCTCCGGCTTGGCGTCTGCGCCGGGACGAGCCGCCGGAACCTCATCGCCCGTCATGGCCACATCCTGCAAAACATCACAGGGACCCGCAACCGAGGCGACCAACGACGCCGAGCCGACCAACGACGCTGCGGCGGACGCACGGCAGGCAACGGCTCCTGGCCACGGGCCGCGATCCCGACTCGCATCGGGCGCGGCACCTCGGCTGCCTCCTCGGCTGCCTCCTCGGCCACGCTCCTCCGCCACGACGTCGCACCATGGACGAAAAGAAGGAACGAGAGTACAGTTCCATTCTTCGTCGGATCAGCGGAGGGAAACGGGGACCCATGGGAGCGCGGCGAACCTGGGCGGTAGGCCCATCAACGCCGGCAGGCGCACGGTGAGCGGACCTGGACCGTCGATCTCGGTCGCCTTGCCGCCGAGCCGGGCGATCGTCGACCAAGCCCGGTTGGCGGCACGTCTCGGCTACCGGCGGGTGTTCGTCTTCGACTCGCCGGCGCTCTACGGCGACGTGTGGGTCGCCATGGCCCGCATCGCCGAGTCGGTGCCGGACATTCACGTCGCGACGGGCGTGGCCGTGCCCAGCCTGCGCCATCCCATGGTCACAGCGTCCGCCATCGCCACTGTCGAGGAACTCGCACCGGGGCGCGTTGCGGCGTACTTCGGAACCGGGTTCACGGCACGACTCGCCATGGGAAAGCGCGGTCTTCGCTGGAGCGACCTCGCGTCCTACGTCACCCAGGTCCGCACACTGTTGCGCGGCGACGTCGCCGAAGTGGACGGTGCGCGTTGCCAGATGATCCATTCGCCCGGCTTCGCACCATCCCGCCCGATTGAGGTCCCACTCGGCCTGGCTCCCGTCGGGCCGAAGGGATTCGCCGTCGCCCGTGACCTCGCGAAGACGGTCATCCTCACCATGCCACCCGGACCGGATCAGCGGCACTGGGACGACATCGCCGTGCTGGCCCACGGCACCGTGATCGAGCCTGGTGAGGACCAGGGGACGCCGAGGGTCGTCGAGGCCACCGGACCGTGGTACACGACCGGTGCGCACGGTCTCTACGAATGGGCTCCCGACGCGCTCGAGCACGTCCCGGGTGGCCCGGAATGGGTGACCCGTATCGAAGCCGAGCGACCGCCGGGCGAGCGCCACCTGGCCATGCACGAGGGCCACCTGGTCGAGGTGACAGGCCGCGACCGGTCCCTGGTCTCAGCCGCCGGGGAGCGCTTGCTCGGCGGACCGCTGACCGGGACCGCATCTGAGGTGGCCGCTCGCCTCCAGGACATGGGCGGGACGGGGGTCACCGAGGTCGTCTACAACCCGACTGGTCCGGACATCGATCGCGAGCTCGAGGCATTCGCCTCGGCCGGCGGGGGAGCTGACCCCCTGCCTTCGTCGACGTCCGAGGCCGGCGCTCCGTGAGGCTTGACCATCTGCGCGACACGTGCCGCACATCTCTCGACAAGTACGGGCACCGCTACACCAGGCACCGCTCCACCAGGCACCGCTCCACCACGGCGGAGCATCCTTCGACAGGAACGAGCATCACGAAGGTGGGGCGCCGCCATCTCGGTGGCGCGGCGCAGCATCTGTTAGAACTGGAAGCTCGTTCTAATACCGAGGACGGTCCTGCAGGCGGGACCCCCGAGTCGGCCGAGGGAGCGGATGACGACAAAGGCAGAAATGGGTCCGGCCGAGTCGCCACCCCCTGTGGAGAGCCTGCCCGAGTACCAGCGCAAGCGGCGTCAGCGGATCATCGAGGCCGCAGTGGAGCTCCTGGCCGACGGGGAATACGAGACGATCCAAGTTCGTGACGTGGCGGAGCGCGCCGGGACGTCCCTCGGCACGCTGTACCGGTACTTCTCGTCCAAGGAGCACCTCTACGCCGCGGCCTTGTTGGAGTGGGCGTCGAACTTCGCCATGCCCGGCCAGCAACGCTCGCCGCGGCGGGAGCAAACCGATGAAGAGCGTCTGCGCCACCTCATGGCACGGACGATCCGGGCCTTGGAACGGCAACCCCAGATGATGCGGGCGCAGATGATTCTGGAGAATTCGAACGATCCGAATGCGAAGGCGCTCTACCGCCAATTCGGCGTCGAGCACGTGGCCACGCTGCGCGCTGCCCTGACAGAAATGTCGCCCGAAAACGCAGCCGCCGTGGTGGACGCCGCCTTGAGCGTGATGACGATCGGCCTCCACTCCTGGGCCCGTGGCGCCCGCACCATCCCCGACGTCGAGCGCTCCGTCCAGCGGACGATCGACCTCATCTTCTCACCGTCTCCCTGCCACTGATCGATTACACGAGAACCCCAGGTCACAACCACTTTTCGGCTTGGTTTCGGGTGACTTGAATGAACGAGAGTCTGGTTCTATTCTTCGGCGACCACAACACGTTCGAGGTGCCGGCTGACCGGGCGATGTCCGGGAAAAAGGGGGACTGATGATGCAGGGCGCGGCACAGGCAGGCAGGGCTCGCGCGGTCCTCACCCGCAGCACGGCGACGATCGTCGCGTCGGTCGCGTTGTGCACGACGCTGCTGGTCGCCACGACGCCGCAGGTCGCATCGGCGACCACCGTCCACAACGACGGCGAGTGGCCCGGCGTGGGCAAAATCTGCGAGAGCGGCTCGGGCGGCCCGGCGAGCGCCCGAGGCGTCACCAAGAACAGCATCGACATCGCCGCGTTCAACGACGCCAACAATACGGTCCAGCCGGGCCTCGACGTCGAGCTCTTGCAGGCGGGCCAGGCCTTCGCCGCGTGGTGCAACGCCTCGGGTGGCATCGACGGCCGCAAGATCGTGGTCCAGGACCGCGACGGTGGCCTCTTCAACGATGCGCAGGTGACAGACGAGGCCTGCCAGTCGGACTTCATGGCGGTCGGAGGTGGCCTGGTGCTCGACCAGCCGACCGTCCCGATCCGCACGCACTGCGGACTCGGGCAGATCTCACAGTTCACCGTGTCGAACCAGGCCGAGGATGCGACGCTCCAGGTCAACCCGGCCAACGTCAGCCTGACCAAGGAGGAAGGCGGCTTCTACGGCGCCCTGGCCAAGAAGTACCCGTCGGCCGTGAAGCACTTTGGTGACGGCGCCCCGAACCAGCCGAGCATCATCGAGCCGATCACCAAGTGGAAGGACTCGGCGGTCGACCAGGGGTACAAACTCGTCGACTGGCAGCTGCCGCCGCTGACCGTGACCGACTGGGGACCCTACATCCAGGAACTTGAGAGCAAGGGCGTGCAAGCTCTTGAGCCGGCCAACTACTCCAACATGGTCCCCTACATGCAGGCGATGTCGACGGCGGGCTACAAGCCCACGTTCATGGTCATGCCGGATGCTCTCTACCTCCCGTCCACCGCGGCCGCGGCCGCGGCTGACTCCGACCTCCCGCCGATGTACATCGGCATTGGGGCCTGGCCCTTCGAGCTGGCATCCGAGAGCCCCGGCCTCGAACAGCTCATCGCCATCATGAAGAAGGACGCTCCCAGCGGCTACAAACTCGATTTCGACGACGAGGACGCGTTCGACGCGTGGATCCTCTTCGCGAAGGCTGCGAGCGCATGCGGCGCCAACCTGACCGATTCTTGCGTTCTCAAGAACGCCGCTTCGCAGACGAACTGGACTGGTGGCGGGCTGGAGCCTCCGGTGACCCACCTGGCCCTGTCCGACGCGAACCCGATCCCGTCGGACTGCTGGGCCATCATGAACATCGAGCCGAACAAGTTCGTCTACAACAAGTCGATCACCCAACCGAACACCGACAAGATCTGGCACTGCGACCCCAAGTCGATCTACACGGTTCCGGCGACCGGCTGACCGACTGCCTGGCTGACCGCCGGCCTGCCGACTGCCCGACCCGCCTGACCGCTGACCCGCCGACCCGCCGACCCGCCGATCTGACTGGCTGACCGCCGACCCGCCTGATCGCCGACGGGCTCGCCGGCGTGGATGCGGCAAGTCCGATCTCCGCACACGCTCAGGTGACATAGGGCCGGCATGAGATAGACAATCACCTGGAATGCCCGCCCATCCGTACCGTGACGTCGCCATCGTGGGTGTGCACAACACCGTGCAGGCGCGCGTGCTCCCTGAGCACGACTCAGAGTCGATCGCGACCGAGGGCGCCCTGGGCGCGCTCGCCGACGCCGGCGTGGACCGGAAGGATGTGGACGCGGTCGTCGGCATTCACAGCCAGGAGTTGGCACTGACGCTCGGCCTGGGCCCGTGCACCCGTATCGCCAACGCGTTCGGTATCCCCGCCGTGCTCCAGGCGGCTCAGATGGTGGCGGCCGGTCAGTCGCGCGTCGTCCTGATCGCAGCCGGCGGAGCGGGCGTCTACACCGACCGCAGCGCCACGGCTCCCTGGACGAGACCGGCCAACGAGTTCGTCGTCGGGTACGGGCTCTTCACCGCCGCCGAGTTCGCCCTCATGGCCCGGCGGCACATGATCATGTACGGCACCACGCCCGAGCAGATGGCGCTCGCCGCCGCGACAGTTCGCAACAACGGGCACGTCAACCCAGATGCCGTGTACACCGGGCGAGGCCCGTTCACTCCAGAGGACATCCTGGCGTCGCGAATGGTCGCGGACCCCTTCCACCTCCTCGAGTGCGCCATGACGTCGGAGGGGGGCTGCGGGCTGGTCCTGGCCCACGCCGACGTCGCCGGCCATCTCAAGCGGCCTCCTGTCTTCGTCCTCGGGAGTGAGAGCGACTGTTTCGGGCCCGCGTACCGGATGGCGCCGGTCTGGGACATGACGGGCCATGACGGATTCACCGCGGGCCTGGTCGGCGCGCGAGCGGCGGCCGCCGCGTTCCGCACGGCTGGGCTCGGTCCGTCGGACGTGGACGTCGCCGAGCTCTACGATCCGTTCTCCTTCGAGATCATCCGGCAGATGGAAGCGTTGGGTTTCTGCGCCGCGGGCGAGGGCGGCCCCTTCGTCGAGGACGGCAACGTCGCCCCGGGCGGCGCCATCCCCATCACGACCGATGGCGGCACCATGTCGTTCAGCCACGCCGGCATCAATGCGCAACAGCTGCAACGGGTCATCCGAGCCGTACTGCAGCTGCGCGGCGAGTGCGAAACTGTCCAGGTGCCGGGGGCCGAGGTGGCGATCTGCACCAACGGCGGATCGGGGGCGCTCTTCACCGACGTCATGTTGCTGGGTTCGTCGCGCCCATGACCGACGAGCTCTCGCCCCAACCTCCGGGCATCCCGCTTCCGCAACCAACCAGGCTGTCCGCCCCCTACTGGGAGGCGGCCCGTGAGGGTCGCCTCGCCTACCAGCGCTGCACGCGATGCGGCACCAGTCCCCGGCTCCCGACCGGTCTCTGCGCCGCGTGCGGCTCGCACGAACTGGAATGGCTGACGTCGTCGGGGCGAGGTCGTCTCTACAGCTGGACCGTCGTGTGGAGACCCCAGCACCCCTCCTTCCGGGTCCCGTACGTGCCCGCGATCGTGGCCATGGAAGAGGAGTGGTGGCTCATGACCGCCGTCGTCGGCTGTCTGGTCGACGATCTCCACGTCGACATGGAGTTGCGGATCGTCTTTCATGACTCTGGCGGCGACATCTTTCTGCCGTACGCCGAACCGATGACGTGATCGACCTACGCGTCCTCGATCGGACCACCGGGATCGCGGGCGGATACTGTTCGAAGCTCCTCGCCGACGCCGGTGCAGACGTGGTGAAGGTGGAAGGCGCGGCGGGCGACCCGATGCGGAGCTTCAGCCCGGGCCTCTTCGAGTACCTGAACGCGTCGAAGCGATCGGTCACCGCCGAGGACGCTGACCTTGTGACTGGCGCCGACGTCGTCTTGACCGACCGTCCCGACGAGGCTGCCCGCCTCCATCGGGACCACGCCGACCTCGTCGCGGTGTCGATCTCGCCCTTCGGTTCGCACGGCCCCTGGGCGGACCGCCCGGCCACGGAGTTCACCCTCCAGGCGGCGTGCGGATCGATGGGCAGCCGAGGCACTCCCGAACGTCCGCCGCTCCCGGCCGGCGGCCGCATCGGCGAGTGGCTGGCCGGGACGTACGCCGCCGTGGCCACGCTTGCCGCGACGCACGACCGCCGAGGTCGCCACGTCGACGTGGCCATGCTCGACTGCATGGCGGTCACGCTGACCACCTATCCGTCCGTTTTCGCCAGCTTCGCCGGTTGGCCCGAGGTGACCGGCACCGGTCGCACCATCGAGGTGCCCTCGGTCGAACCGACGGGCGACGGGTACGTGGTCTTCACGACGAACAGCGCCCAACAGTTCCAGGATTTCGTCGTCCTGATCGGTCGCTCCGACTGGCTCGACGACACGGGTCTGGCCCGGGCCCAGGTCCGCTGGTCGCGCCGTGCCGAGTTCCTCCGTGCCGTCCATCAGTGGACCCGGACCCGCAGCTCCGAGTCCGCCCTGGAGGAGGCGGCCGCCTTCCGCATCCCTGCAGGACCGGTCCTCGACGGCTCGAGTGTCGCCGGGTTCGAGCAATTCGTCGCGCGGGGAGTCTTCGAGCGTGCGGCCAGCGGGCGGTTTCGCCGACCGCGACCGCCCTACCGGATTGACGGGTTCACGGTGCGGCCGGTCGGCGCCGCCCCCGCGACAGGTGCCGATGACGGCGCGGTGCACTGGCCGCAGCGTGACCGTGATCGTGACGTTGGCGGCGCCGGCACCGTCGCCCCTGGCTCAGCAGCCGGCGACCTCGGACGGCGCCCGCTGTCCGGCTGTCGCGTGCTCGATTGCACCGCGTGGTGGGCGGGCCCGGCGGCCACCCACGTCCTGGCGTCCCTCGGAGCGGATGTGGTGAAGGTCGAGTCGGCGGCGCGGCCCGACCTGATGCGCCTGGCGAACTTCAAGGCCCCGACCGAGCCCCGGTGGTGGGAATGGGGCGGGATCTTCCACCCGGTGAACGCGTCCAAACGGGGGATCACGCTCGATCTCACCCGCTCGGCCGGGGTGGAGGTCTTCGAGCGGCTCGTCTGCGATGCCGATGTCGTGGTCGAGAACTACACGCCGAGGGTCATGGACCAGTTCGGGCTGGGCTGGGACCGTCTGAAGGAGGTCAACCCACGGCTCGTCATGGTCCGGATGCCGGCGTTCGGCTTGGACGGGCCTTGGCGCGACCGGACGGGCTTCGCGCAGACGATGGAGTGTATGTCGGGAATGGCCTGGGTCACGGGTTTCCCCGACGGTCCTCCCGTGCTGCCCCGGGGTGCCTGCGACCCGCTCGCCGGTCTCCACGCGGTCTTTGCCACCCTCCTGGCCCTCGCGGCACGTGAGCGAGACGGCCAAGGTCGACTCGTCGAGACGACGATGGTGGAGGCCGCGCTCAATGTGACGGCGGAGCAGCTCATTGAGTGGGACATGTCCGGGCGTCTCGTGGGACGCCTCGGCACGGGCGGGACGGGCGGGCCGGGATGGCCACAGGGCGTGTACGCGTGTGCGGGCGCGGACGAGTGGGCCGCAGTCGCTATCGAGTCGGACGACCAGTGGGAGCGCCTGTGCGCCACGACCGGGATCACCGGCGAGCCGGGCTGGTCGACCGAGAAGGGGCGCGTCGCCGCCGCGGAGGCTATCGATGTAGCGCTCTCGGGTTGGTGCGCAGGCCGTTCCAAGGAGGAAGTGGCGACGTTGCTCACTGCGGCCGGGGTGCCAGCGGCGGCGGTGGTGGCCGGACGCGACATACTGCACAACCCGCAGTTGCGCGATCGCGGACTCTTCGAGGTGGAAGACCATCCGGTCACCGGCCGTCACGAACTGCCGGGCATGCCCTTCCGCTACAGCGACGTCGATGCCTGGATGACCCGTCCGTCGCCCACCCTCGGGCAGCACAACGACGAGGTGCTCTCGGAGGTGGCGTCGGCCGAGGAGCTGACCGACCTCCGACGGGACGGGATCATCGGGGAGGCTCTGGCCTCTTCGTGAAGACCTCGCCGGCGGCGTCGGCGACCATCGCTCCCAGGCGTGGCAGGTCGTCCTTGGTGATCCGCGTCGAGGGACCGCATACGGCGAGGGCGCCGACGGGGTGGCCGTCCGGATGGAGCACGGCGGACGATACGGCGCGCACGCCCTCGGTCACATCACCATCGTTTGTGGTCCAGCCTCGGGTGCGGACCGTCCGCCGCTCCGCCGCCCCGGGACCGGCGTCTGCTTCCCCGTTGAGCGGTTGCGATTGCGCCGCCATGGCGACAGCGGCCGAACTGCCGGTGAGGGGAAGGACGAAGCCGACCGTCGGGCTCAGCCGGATGGGCTGGTGGCTTTCGACCGCCGCGGCGATCACGAGCCGATCCCCCTGCGGCACGACGAGGATCACCGTCTCGCCGCTACGGTCGCGCAACCGTTCCATGGCCGGTCGGGCCAACGCCTCGAGGCCCACCGTGGCGCCGGCGCGCAGGAACGGGTTGGCGTGGGAGATCTCCCAGCGGGTGGGCGGCCGGGCGTGCGGTTGCAGCCACCCGGCGGCGTGCAGCGTCACCGCCAACCGCTGTACCGCGCTCTTGTCGATACCCGTGAGGCGCGAGAGCTCGCTCACCCCTACGGGCTGATGCGCGGCCACGGTCTCGAGCAGGGCGCATGCGTTGCGCACCGACTGGACCTCTTTGACCTTGGCCCGGCCGTTGACCTTGACCGCGACGTCGACGTCGACCGGGCCGTCGACCTTGACCGTCCCGTCACCGCGCCCTAGTCTTGGTGACACAGCCATATCACACAGTAACACAGAATTCGGAACAGACGACTGGCCGTCCCTGGCGTTCGGGACCAAACCGGCGCCCCCCGCCCTCCCGGGCCGGTGGGAGCCGTGCGGTGCTTACGGACGAACGGTCGCTATCTCGAGGGAGACGGGACATGGAATTCGAGCCGACTCCAGCCAAGCTGATCCCCGACATGTCACCGCGAGAGGAGCTCGTACTCCTGGCTCGGTGCCTCTGGCGCGAGGGTTACAACGATCACCTGGCCGGTCACATCACGTGCAACGTCGGCGACGGGACCCTCTTGTGCAATCCGTGGCTCATCACGTGGAACGAGCTCCGTCCGCACCAGGTGATCCGCATTGACCTGGAAGGCAACGTGGTCGAAGGCGACTGGCCGGCGCCGCTCGGGATTCCCCTTCACCTCGCGCTGCACGCCGCTCGGCCGACTGTCGGCTGGGCCGTTCACAACCACCCGCTCTACGGGACGGTGCTGGCCGACATGAAGGTGGTCCCTCCCGCCATGGATCAGAGTTCGAGCCTCGGCGGCGGCGAGCTGGTCCTCGTTGACGAGTACGAGGGCGGCGTGAACAACATGGTCGCCGCGAAAGAGGCCGTGGCCCGTATGGGCACGGCGGACCTCGCGCTCCTCGCGGGACACGGCGTCTTCGTGGTCGGTTCCACCGCGCGGGCCGTGCACCAGCGGGCGGTCGCGCTCGAGCAGCGCTGCCAGCGAGCCTGGCACGTCATGGCGGCGGGACGGCCACTCGACTCGCCGGTGCCGGACTCTTGGCTCGACCTCATGAACCGGAGCGACGGCAACGGCTTCATCGGCTTCTGGGAGGCGATGGTGCGGCAAGAGTTGCGGGCCGATCCGACGCTGCTCGACGAGCAGGTCGCCTGATGGACGCGGATACGCAGACGGACTCGGACGCGACCCTCGACCCGGACGAGCTGATCCTGGTCAGCGTCGACGATCACATCTGCGAGCCGGCGGACATGTTCGACGGCCACGTCCCCGAGCGCTACCGCTCGCAGGCGCCTCGGGTGGTGGAGGACGACCAAGGCCGCCAGCAGTGGTGGTACGGCGACGTCAAGGGTCGCAACCTCGGGCTCAACGCGGTCGCGGGCAAGCCGAGGGAGATGTTCAACATCGACGCGTCCCGGTACGACGAGATGCGGCCCGGTTGTTACGACGTGCACCATCGGGTCACGGACATGAACGCGGGCGGGCAGCTGGCCGGGCTCAACTTTCCGAACTTCACCGGGTTCTCGGGCCAGGTCCTCAACCAGGGCCCGGACCGGTCGGCCAACCTGGTCATGATCAAGGCGTACAACGACTGGCACGTCGACGAATGGTGCGCCGCGTACCCGGATCGTTTCATCCCGTGCGGGATCTTGCCGCTCTTCGATGTCGACGAGACCGTCTCCGAGATCAAGCGCCTCGCGGCCAAGGGTTGTCACGCCGTCACCTTCAGCGAGAACCCTGAAGCCCTGAAGATGCCCTCGATCTTCTCGGATCACTGGGATCCCGTGTTCGCAGCCGCGAGCGACGAGGGGACGGTCCTGTGCTGTCACGTCGGCTCGTCCTCCCGTCAGGTGCCCTCGCCCACGGATGCACCGGCAGGCGTGCGCATGACGCTGTCGTCGACCATGTCGATCCTCACCTTGGTGGATCTGTTGTGGGCGCCGTTCTGGGACCGCTTCCCCGACTTGAGGTTCAGCCTGACGGAGGGCGACGTCGGCTGGATCCCCTACTTCCTCTGGCGGGCCGAGCACGTGCACGACCGGCACCAGGGGTGGACCAAGCACGATTTCGGCGCTCACTCGGGGCCGGCCGAAATCTTCGAACGGCACATCCTGTGCTGCTTCATCAACGACCGCATCGGCGTGAAGCTGCTCGACGAACTGAATGTCGACAACGTGTGCTGGGAGTCGGACTTCCCGCATTCGGACGGGACGTGGCCGCGGGCGCCCGAGGAGCTCGCGGGGCTGCTTGCAGGCCTTCCCGACGATGTGATTGAGCAGATCACGCACGCCAACGCCATGCGGCACTACTCGTTCGACCCCTTCGCCCATCGGCCACGGGAGCGCTGCACTGTGCGGGCGCTGAGGGCCGAGTCCCCCGATGTCGACGTCATCACGAGAGTGGGCCGGGTGGCGGACGAGCGGGACCTGACCTTCTGGAACGAACTGGCCGGACGGCAGTCCCGTGCGGCGCCCTCGGCCTCCCATGCCGACGCCGCCGCCGTCGGAGGCGGCGGGCGATCGTGACCACAATGGGTCCCGGCCCCGGCGGGTCCGAAGGCTCCGCAAGCCGCGGCACGTCCTTCTCCGAGCGGTACGGACCCTGGGCCCTGATCGCCGGCGGCTCCATGGGCATCGGCGCCGCCCTCTCCCACGCGGCCGCCGCCCGAGGTCTCGACGTCGTCATCCTCGCCCGCGGCGAGGCTCAGCTCGAGCGCACGGCGAAGGACGTCCGTGAGCGCCATGGCGTCGAGGTCCGCACCCTTCGAGCCGACCTCGTCGACCCCGGCATCGGCACCACCATCACCGAGGCGACGGACGACCTCGACATCGGACTGCTCGTGTACAACGCCACGATCGCCCCAGCCGGGCGCTTCGTCGACGTTCCCCTCGAGGTCCACCTGGACAGCGTCGCGGTCAATTGCGCCACCCCGACCATCCTGTGTCACCTCTTCGGCCGCAAGATGGTGGAGCGCGGTCGCGGCGGCATCGGGCTGGTGAGCTCCATGGGGGGCACCCAGGGCGCCGTCAACTTCGGCACGTACGGGGCGGGCAAGGCCTACGAGTGGATCCTGGCCGAGACGCTCTGGACCGAGATGGCGGATCACGGGGTCGACGTGACCAACATCTTCGTGGGTGCGACCTCGTCGCCGAACTACAACGCATTCCAGGAGACGCTCGACCCTGAGCTGTGCGGCCGAGACGATACCGACGACCCGCTCGACCGGGCTCGATGGCGCCTCATGAATCCGAGCACGCCCGAGGAGGTCGCCGCAGCGCTCTACGACCAACTGGGCGACGGTCCCGTCTGCTACGCCCACGCGGCGGACGCCTGGGTGTCGAAGGCGTCGCTCGCTCTGCCCCGCGCCGAGGCGGTTCGGGTCTGGCGGGCGCTGCAGGAGACCTCGCAGCGGATTCCCGAGAAGCAAGCCAGGTGACGCCGCCGCCGACGCCGCCGCAGCCGACGCCGACGCCGTCGCCGGACACAGGCCAGCTCCCGGCATCCGGCGGCGCCCCCTTGCGGGTCATCCAGTGGACCACGGGCAAGACGGGCAGCGCAGCCGTCCGCGCTCTGGCCCACCATCCCACCATGCGTCTCGTCGGCTGCTACGCCTGGTCACCCGAGAAGGCGGGGCGAGATGCGGGCGAGCTGTGCGGAATCGAACCGCTCGGCGTCAGCGCAACCGACGATGTCGACGCGCTGCTCGCCCTGCGCGCCGACTGCGTGTCCTACATGCCGTACCGGCCCGACTTCGATCACTTGGTGGCCATCCTCGAGTCCGGCACGAACGTCGTCACAACCATGTACATGCTCGCCGGCTCGGGCTACGGCCCCGAGGCAACCGGGCGCATCGCCGAGGCGGCCCGCCGAGGCGGCTCGTCGCTCTATGCGAGCGGCGTCTACCCCGGGCACGCGCCGATGGTTGCCCTCGCCGCGTCGGCGATGTGCGCCCGGATCGAGCGCATCTCGGTGCTCGAGTCGCTCGATATGAGCGGCTACGCCAACGAGAAGATGTTCCGCTCCATGGGCGTCGACCTGGAGGTGGACGACCCGCAGGCACCCAAAGCGGTGGAAGCGGCCTGCGGATCCTTCCGCGACCAGATCGTCGTGATGGCCCACGCCCTCGCCGTCGACCTCGACTCGGTCGACCTCGAGGTCCAGTTCGCCACCGCCGACGAGCGTATGGACCTCGGCTACATGGTCGTCCAGAAGGGCCGGATCTCGGGGTTCAAAGGCGTCATCTCGGGCCGCGCCGGGGACCGTCCCGTCATCGAATGCCAGTTCGTCTGGAAGCTCGGCAGCGGCATGACACCCGAATGGCCCGTCGAGAAGGGCTACGTGATTGAGATCGAAGGCGACCCGGGTGTGCGATGCAGACTCGAGCCCCTCCACGATCACTTCGATGGGGCGACGACGACCGCCCTCCCCGTCGTGAACGCGATACCGGCGGCCTGCGCCGCTCCGCCGGGCATCGTGAACCAAGGCGAACTGCCATTCGTGCGGGCCACCCACCTCGTTGCCGTCTGAGCCTCCGCAGTCGCTGCCCGGCTACTCGCCTTCCGACGCGTCGTTGTTGCACCTGTTGCACCCGGCTGTGTCCCGTTTGCGTTGTCCCGTTTGCGTTGTCCCGGTTGTCTTTCCCTGAGAACGGTCGCGTCGTTTGGTGCTGTCTCAGAAATCGGATCCGCCGTCGACGTTGACGTCGGCTCCGGTCATGTAGCTGTTCAGGCGTGAGCCGACGAAGGCGATCACCGGACCGATCTCGGAGGGGTCGCCGGCGCGACCGAGGTGTGCCGGATGGCCGAAATCCTCGGAGATCACCCGCATCGCGTCGTGCAGGCTGTCTGGGTCGACGCCTCGCTCAGGAGGAAGCCGCCGCAGATAGTCCCGCATGCCCTGCGAGAGGAACGACCCCGGCGAGACGGTGTTCACCAAGATGCCTTCGGGCGCCAGCGTCTGGCTCAGGTTCTTGGAGAAGCTCGTCAGCGCAGCCTTCGACGCGGTGTACGCGATGAGCTCGGGTGACTGACGTCGCGTCGAGTGGGCCGACACGTTGACGATCCGGCCCCACGCCGCGCCTCGCATTGAAGGCAGCGCGCCGCGGACACAGCGTGCCGCTGACAGCAGCCCGATTTCCATGGTGGCCAACCACTCGGCGTCCGAAACTTCGTCGAACCTCCCGATGCCGACGTCGACCGGGCCGGCGGCGTTGACGAGGACGTTGAGCAGCGGCCAGCTGTGACGGAGTTCCTCAAAGGCCGCATGAACCTGATCTTCGTCGGTGAGATCAGCCGGGAGCGCCAACGGCTCGGGGCTTCCAGCGGCGCGCAGCCGCTCGACCGTGTCTGCCAACCGTTGCGGGTCGCGTGCCAGCACCGCCACCTTGGCTCCCTCTGCGGCGAAGGTCAATGCGGCGGCGCGACCCATGCCCGCCGATCCGCCGTTGACGACCACAGTCGCCCCTGCCAACCCCAGGTCCACAGCATAAAGTATACGAAATGGAGAGCCGGCAAATCGATGGCCTCGTCCAGGTCGATCTCGACGAGCGGACCGGAGTGGGAGTCGTCGTGCTCGACGATGCCGCCCATCGGAACGTGCTGTCGCGGGCCATGAGCGACGCATTGGCCGAGGCTGTGGCGTGGGCGCTCGGTGCAGGGACGCGTGCGATCGTCTTGGCTGCGTCTCCGCCCGTCTTCTGTGCAGGGGGATCCGTCGACGACTTGCTCGATCCCCCGGGACCGCTCAAGGACGCGTACGCGGGGCTGCGCGCCCTCGCCGAATGCCCGGTGCCGACCATCGCCGCGGTAGGGGGTGCCGCCATCGGGGCCGGCGTGTCGCTCCCTCTGGCCTGCGACGTCATCGTGGTGTCGGACGAAGCGAAGTTCGACCCCCGCTTTCTCGACGTGGCCATCCATCCCGGCGGCGGTCATCTGTGGCTTCTGAGCCGTCGCGTCGGCCGGCAGGGCGCGGCCGCGATGGTGTTGTGCGGGGACGTGCTCAACGGTGAGGATGCAGTGCGGGCCGGAATGGCGTGGCGCAGTGTGCCCCAAGCCGATCTGCTCCGGACCGCAAAGGCGTTGGCGGGTCGCGCCGCTTCGCGATCGCCGGATCTCGTCGTTCGCACCAAGGGAACGCTCGACCGCACGATCGGGTTGGCGGACCGAAAGGACGCGGAGCGCCTCGAGCTCGAAGCTCAGGAGTGGTCGGTCGTCCAGCCGGCACACCGCCAAGCCGTCGAGACTCTCCGGGACCAGGTCCGGGGCCGCCCGAAGTGACCAACGAGCCCGGAATCATCGGCGCACCAGCTGCCTGTCGCACAGGCGACGTGCACACCTGATGGAGTTCCGATTTGTACATGATATACAATAGTTGAGGCCAAATATCCATCAGAAAGTATTTAGATTGGAAGTAGGCTGACCAGATGGAGAGGGCGGACGGAAGCGGATCGGCTGGGCGTGTCGGCAGCCTCTCCGCACCAGACGGCTCCGCCGTGCGACAGGCCAGCGGCGAACACGCAGCGACCTACATCCGGCGCCTCATCTTCGACGGAGAGCTGCAGCAGGGCACACGATTGCCGCAGGATCAGATTGCGAGAGCGCTTGGCGTGAGCCGTATTCCGGTGCGCGAGGCCGTGGTGGCACTGGAGCGGGAGGGCTGGGTGACGACCCGGCTCCACAAGGGTGCGTTCATCAATTCGTTCGACGAGGATACGATCCGCGACCACTACAGCCTGTTCGCTCTCATCTACGGCTTGGCGGTGCGCCGCACCATCGCTCGCAGCGACCCCGACGTCATCGCCCGGCTGACGGAGCTCGCACGCGAGGTCGCGTCGACCGACGATCCCGCCGCGGTAGGACGCGGGGCACTCGCCTTTCACAGCCTGGTTGTCGAGGCCGCCCAGTCCCCTCGCATCCCTGTGGTCCTACGCGCCATGTCTGCATTGGTGCCAGGACCGTTCTTCGAAGTCGTTCCCGCGGCCATTCCTCCAGAGCAGAGGGGTCTCACGGCGATCGCCCGACTCGCGAAGAAAGGCGATGCTGATCGGGCTGTCGAGGAATACGCGAAGATGTTCAAGCTCCAGGCCGATGAGGTCGTCGAGATCTTCCGGCAGCGGAACCTCGTGACCCGATCCGAATCGGCCTAGCACCCCGGTGACCGAGGCGACCCGACCTCCCAGCGGCGACTGGCTGGGGACTCCGTTCCTCCGCTTCGAGCGTCGGGGTCCGTTCGGTTACTGCGTCATCGACCGCCCGGCCAAGCGAAACGCCATGACCGGGGCGATGTACTTCGGCATCCGCTACGCCATCGACCACGTGGACCGAGACCCCGACCTCGCCGGCCTGATGTTGACCGGAACCGGTGACGTGTTCGCACCAGGCGGTGATCTCAGTGGTGAAAACGCGGACGGGTGGGCGGACCTTCCCAACCTTCTCGGGATGGAGAACACACCGTTCGACGCACTTCGTCAGTCCGTCAAGCCGGTTGTCAGTGCGGTCAACGGCATCTGCCAAGGCGGTGGCCTCATCATCGCCATGCTGTCGGATATGGCCGTTGTGAGTGACCAGGCGGTGTTCCGAGCACCCGAACTGTACCGGGGCATCGCCGACACTCACTACGCCCAGATTCTGGCGCGTCAGATCGGGCCAGCACGTGCCCGCGACCTTCTCTTCACGGGTCGCCGCCTCTCCGCCGCAGAGGCCGTGGAGTGGGGGCTGGTCAGCCGTGTCGTCCCTCACGACCGATTGCTCGAGGAGGCCGAGGCGGTGCTCGCGCAATGCTGCCGGACGGCGCCGCAGGCACGCTCCCAGCTGAAGCGGACCTTCGACCAGTACTACGGCCTGTACGACCGCATCGGCATGAAGGCGAGCCTCTTCGGCGACGAGGCCCTCGAGGGGTACAACTCATTCAAGGAGGGCCGCGCCCCGTCGTGGGTCGACCCTCGACTTACGACGGAAGGTCGGTCCTGATCAGCATCACTGTCTGACCCAGGCGGCCAGATCAGCCGTCAGCCGTCAGCCGTCTGCCGTCTGCCGCTCGACGGCAGCCACACGGTTTCCGGGTGCGTCCGAAGCCAGTGGACGCGTTGGTCAGCCGATGACGCGGTCGGCGCGGAGGCGGTCCAGGTCCCCATGCGAGAGTCCGAGCTCGCTCCCGAGGACCTCGTCGGTGTGCTCGCCGAGCCACGGGATGGGGCGATCGCCTTCGTCGGGTACGGCTGACATCTTCACTGGATTCCCGGGAACGAGCACCGGCGGCCCGGATCCGTCGGGTCGCGCGATTGCGCTCACCATGTTCCGGGACTGCACGTGCGGGTCCGCCACCAATTCGTCCTCTCTGAGGCATGGACCCGCAGCAACTCCCTCGGCGCTGAGAGCCTGACAGACCTCGGCGCGCGATTTGTTGGCCGCCCACCCCTCGATCCCGGGACGGAGGACATCTTCGAGATGCTCGACCCATCCGCTCCTTTCGGACAATCTCGGGTCGGTGGCCCATTCCGGGTGTCCCACGACTCGCATCAGGCGGCTGAAATGCTCCTCCCGAGCGACCTGCATGATGAACCACCCATCGGCGGCCCGGAAGCCGTGGTTGATGACCGGCCCGCTGTTGCCGCCCGTGAGGCCCATCGACCAGAAATTCATCACGATGTCCGTGAAAGCAATGACCGAATCGAACATGGCGACGTCGACGTACTGGCCGTGGCCGGTCATGTCGCGATGGCGGATGGCCGCGAGCATACCGATGACGCAGAACACCGCAGCGGAGATGTCACCAAGGGCCCCGACGGGCGAAGCCAGCGGCGGATGATCGTCCTCCCGCTTCATCTCATAGATGCCGGACATCCCCTCCACAATGGGAGCGAATGCGGGCCACAGGCGGTAGGGGGAGTCTCCGATGTTGCCGAACCCCGACACGGACGCGTAGATGACGGATGGATGTACAGCCCTCACGTCCTCGTAACCGAGCCCCAACCGAGCCATCGACCCGGGTTTGGAGTTCTCGGCCACGATGTCGAACCGTGGCGCCAAGCTCAACACGAGATCTCGGCCGGCCGGGCTCTTGAGGTCGACAGCGACACTCCGCTTGCCGAAGTTGTTGCGGAGGAACGTGCATCCCACCCGGCGCCCGTCAGGATCTTCGATCGCGGGCAACGCTCCGCGGCCCAGTTCCCCGGCAAGGGGTTCGATCTTGACGACGTCGGCTCCGAGCCGGGACATGAGTTGGGTGGCGAAGGGAAGCGCCTGCATCTGCTCCAACGCCAGGACCCTCACCCCGGCCAGTGGGCGAGGCGCGTCGGGGTAGCCGCCGTCGTTCACAGTATGCATACAATATGCTAAGTCGCGTCCCGGCCGCACGGTGAGGCGTGATTCCTGAGGGAGCTCGGTGCCGAACGACAAGGTCTACATCCACGAGTTCATCGAGATCATCGGCCACAACCGGGCGAACTACATGCACCACATGACCGCCAACTGGTCGCCGATCGGCCAGCGCGAGCGGCATCAGCTGTGTTACGGCGTATGGGGGACCGTCGGGTCCACCGGAACGTGGCCCCAGGTGGTCAACATCTGGGAGGAAGACGGGTTCGCCGGCTTGGCGGCATCCTTCCGGCACGAGTTCGGTCATCCCACGCTTCAGGATCCCGAGCTGGCGGACTGGTGGGCCCGGGCGGCCGGGTTCCGGAGCGGCGGCGTGGATCGCCTGCTCGAGCCTGCTCCCTGGACCAGAACGATCGACGAGCTCTGCGGTGACGGTGTCCGAGGTGAGGTCTACGCCCATGAGCTCGTGCGCGTTCCCCGCGGTACGTCCTGGGAGTTCTTGGACCGGGTTGCCGAGGATGGGAGAGAGATCCTGGGCAAGTTCGGTTGGGACCTCGCAGGCGCCTGGTCGACGGCGATGGTCGGAGAGCGTGAGGTGATCCTGCTCTGGGCGATCGAGTCCTGGGAGGCCTGGGCGGAGTTGGAAGGTGCGCAGCGGGGCGACCCCATGGTCCGCGACTGGAGCGAGCAGGTACGCGAGCGCTCCGAGGAGTTGAGCCGGATTTTGCTCGTCGACGCGCCACTCTGCCCATTTCGCACGGGGCGCCAGCCTCGAGAGTCAGATCGCGACAGCTATCAGCTGCCGGACCTTCACCCTTGAATCGCATATAATATCCACTGCCGGAAGACGCGGAGGTAGCGCAGTGACCGTGACCGAAGGGGTTGCCCCCAGTAGGGACATCGACGACGAGGTCGTCTCTCGGATTCCGCCCATCGTCGACCTCGACGCGCACGTGGTCGAGCCGCCCGACGTCTGGACCAGTCGGCTGCCATCGCGCTTCCGCGACGTGGGGCCCCATGTCGAATCGCTCCCTGGGGGCGTGCCGAAACTGGTCGGTGCGGGCTACGTCGAGGAACCGGGGACTGACGGTCCCGTGGTTGCATGGTGGTGCTACGAGGACCACAAGGCCTCGGTCAAGCGCACCATCGCTGCCGCCGGGTTTCCTCGCGATGAGATACAGCTCCGAGGCGTCACCTATGACGAGATGCGCCCCGGATGCTGGCGACTGCCCGACCGCCTCAGCGACATGGATATCAACGGTGTCGAGGCGCAGCTGTGCTTCCCGAACTACCCGCGGTTTTGCGGCCAGCAGTTTCTCTGGGGGAAGGACCGTGAGCTCGCGCTGTTGTGTGTCAAGGCATACAACGACTGGATGGTGGAGGAGTGGTGTGGCGAAAGCTCCGGTCGCCAGATCCCGCTGTGCCTGGTGCCCTTGTGGGATGCGGAGCTGGCAGCCGCTGAGGTGCGACGGAACGCGGATCGCGGTGTGCGTGCCGTCGCCTTCACCGAGCTGCCGACCTACCTCGATCTGCCGAGCATCTACACCGGCTACTGGGATCCGTTCTTCGCTGCCTGCCAGGAGACGTCGACCGTCGTCTGCATGCACATCGGTTCTGGTACCCGGACGCCCAAGGCGGCTCCCGACGGGCCCGATGCAGTCTCAGCCACGATCCTTTTCGGCAACAGCGTGGCAAGCCTCACTGACATCCTTTTTTCGGGCTTGCTTCACCGGTACCCGGAGCTGCGCCTGATGTACGCCGAGGCACAGATCGGCTGGATCCCCTATGTCCTCGAGCGGGCCGACGACGTCTGGAGCACGCACATGGGCTGGAGCGACTCCCAACGGTTCTGTCCGGAGCCGCCCTCGACCTACTACAAGCGGGGTCAGGTCTACAGCTGCTTCTTCAAGGATGCGGTCGGTGTCGCGATCATCGACCGCATCGGTGTCGACTCAGTCGTCTTCGAGACCGACTACCCCCATTCGGACAGCACCTGGCCCCACTCGCGCCGCGCCGCAGCTGAACAGTTCGGCCACCTCGACGACGCCTCGGTGCACAAGATCGCCCGAGGGAACGCCATCCGGTTGCTCGGGCTCGACCTGTAGCCGTTTGCGCTTGACGCCACCGGCCCTACGCCGTCAGCTCCACACCTCGACCAGCTCGGCCGTTGTGACGATCGTGGCAAGTGGCTGCAGGGTGTAGCGCAGGACGTCGAGCCCGTACTCGGTCGGTACTCCCGCGACGGCGTCGGACACGACGACGGTCTGGTACGAACGGTTGATCGCGTCGAAGACGAGGTTCGGGATCGCGACGTTGAGAGACACGCCGGTGACCACCAGGGTGCCGATGCCCTGATTGCGCAGGAGGGTGTCGAGTTGGGCGCCAGTGAGCGGGCTGAGGCCATGGAAGCGGGGGACCACAAGGTCCCCCTCCCGGAGGAGCCCGGCGACGGGCTGGACCTGAAAACCACCCGGCTCTCCAAGCGTCCCGCCTTTGCGTGCCCCGGCGAAAAGTCGGGCGTTGTGGTTGGCGCCGAAGCGGCCCGGCATCTCGGCCGCGGTGCAGTGCACGACGGGGACGCCCGCGCCTCGCGCCGCCGACGTGAGGACCTGGAGGTTGGGGACCACGCCGACGGCGTCAGCCGCCTCGGCGAGCTGGGGCAGTCCCGAGGTCGGTCCGACCACACCCTCTTGGACTTCTTGGAGGAGCAGAGCGCTGCGCCCGGGCCCGAGCAGGTCGGCGAGAGACGGTTGTGGGCTCACCCGATGGCAGCCGACGTCACCACAGGAAGCGCAATCCTGGGGTGGCCACCCGGAACACATCGGTAGCCAGGGCCCGGCCGAGCTCTTCGGCGTCCCAACGGCGTTGTCCCGAGGCGACCTCGGCCGCCTCGCGCCAGCCGTGCATCCAGATGACGCGGTCGTGGATCGAACGGATCACCTGGCCAGTGACCAGCTGCGACCCGTCGGATGCGAGCCAGGCCACCAGAGGGGAGCTGTTCGCCGGGTCCATCGGTTCCCACTGGTCGAGCGGGACCTCGTCGGCTTCGATCACAGGAGGCGCTCCGGGCATCGTGCCGGTGAGCCGCGTCGCCCCTGCAGGGCCGACGGCGTTGACGGTCACACCACAGGATCTCAGCTCCTGGGCCAGGGTCAGGGTGAGGCCGACGATGGCGGCCTTGGCTGTGGCATAGCTGCTCTGGCCGAAGTTTCCAGTCAGGCCGGCGCCGGACGTCGTGTTGATGATGCGGCCGACGACGTTCTCGCCCGCCTTGGAACGGCTCCGCCAGTGCACGGCGGCGTGGTGGGAGCACGACCAGGTGCCCCGAACGTGGACAGCCATGACGGCATCGAAGTCCTCGACCGGCATGTTCCAGACCGCAGCGTCGCGGACGATGCCGGCGTTGTTGACCAGGATGTCGATCCGGCCCCAGGCGTCGATCGCCTGCTGCACCAGCGCGCCACACTGCTCGTGATCGCTGACGTCGCCGTAGTTGGCGACGGCAGTCCCGCCCCGTTTTTCGATCAGAGCGACCGTCTCGTCGGCGTCGCGGCCGGACCCCGATCCGCTCACCGTGGAGCCGAGGTCGTTGACGACCACGTTGGCCCCCTGGGCCGCCAGCTCGAGCGCGTGCGCTCGACCGATGCCGTGACCCGCGCCGGTCACCACGGCGATCTTGTCCTGGAGCAATCCCACGCCTCAGCCTCTCTTCCTCTTGTTCGACTCCCGCGGTCCGGCCACGTCGTTCGACAGCCTCGCAGCACTCGGAGAAGTGCATAAAAGATACACCTTGCCGGTCCCCTAAGATGTCGGCCGTGCGTGGCATCACTGGGTATGGCGCCTATCTCCCCTATCGCCGTTTGGACCTGCAGGAGGTCGCCGGCGTGGCCGGTGGAGGAGGCCGAAAGGGCCAGCGGACGGTCGCATCGTTCGACGAGGACGCCACCACCATGGCAGTGGAAGCGGCGCGGAACGCGCTTCGCTCCGTCGGCACCGTCGACGTGCGGTCGCTGTGGTATTGCACTGTGGCGCCTCCCTATCTCGACCGGACGAACGCGAACACGATCCACGCCGCGTTACGTCTCGAGCGCACCGCCCCGGCGTACGACGTGTTGGGTTCGGTGCGGAGCGCCTTCGGAGCCCTGCGTGCCGCGATGTCATCCGAGGGCACCGCACTCGCCGTCGCTTCGGACCTGCGGAGCGGGCTGCCCGGTGGACCGGACGAGGCGTATTTCGGTGACGGAGCGGGATCCATCTTGGTGGGCGACGACGGCACGGGCGAGGCCGTGATCGCCGAGATCCTCGCGTGGACGTCGGTGTCCGAAGAGTTCCTGGACCGCTGGCGTGCCCCGGGCGACGCGCGCTCCAAGGTCTGGGAGGAGCGCTTCGGGGAGGAGCACTACACCGTCGCCGGTCTGCAGGCCTTGGAGGAAGCGCTGAAGTTCGGCGGTGTCGACGTGTCGCAGATCGACCGCCTTCTCGTTGCCGGGACGCACGCCCGCGCGGTGAGGGCGGTGGGGGCGCGCTCAGGGGCCAAGGTGGATCCTTTCGTCGACGAGCTGTCGTCGCGTGCCGGGGTTCTCGGCGCCGCCCACCCGTACGTCGTGTTGGCGGCGGCCTTGGAGCAGGCTGCGCCCGGCGAGATCGTCGCGCTCCTCGGTCTGGCCGACGGCGCAGAGGCCTTGCTGCTGCGGACCACCGACGCCGTCGCGGCGGGTCGCGAGTCACCGACGGTCGCGGCGCAGCTCGACGCCGGCGCAGCCGTTTCGTATGGGCGTTACCTCTCCTGGCGCAACCTGTTGCCTATCGAGCCTCCACGCCGTCCCGAGCCCGCCCGGGTATCGGCGACCGCGGCAGGGCGCTCGGTGGATTGGAAGTTCGGACTGGTCGGATCGCGCTCGGGCGAGGGTGAGGTGAGCATGCCGCCGGCCATCGGTGACCCCGAGCGCCTGCCGATGGCCGACGCCGTCGGAACGGTGAAGACGTTCACCATTGACCGATTGTCGTACACCCCGAGTCCGCCGCTCGTCTTCGCCGTCGTCGATTTCGACGGTGGTGGCCGGCTGCCGGTCGAGCTCACGGACGTCGACGCGGCGGAAGTCCATGCCGGGGACCGAGTGGAGATGGTGTTCCGCCGGCTGTCGAGCGCCGATGGCATTCAGAACTACTTTTGGAAGGCCCGCCCACTCCGAGGAAGGAGCACCTGAGATGGGTTCGCACGGGATCAAGGATCGGGTCGCGATCGTCGGGATGTCCTGCACGCGCTTCACCGAGCACTGGGGCAAGGGTGTCGACGAGCTCATGGTGGAGGCGGCGGAGGGAGCCTTCGAATCGGCGGGAGTGGGCCGCGACGACATCGACGCCTACTGGCTGGGCACAGCGCAATCGGGTATGAGCGGGATCATGCTGGCGCGCCCGCTGCGCATCCACGACAAGCCGGTCACCAGGGTGGAGAACTACTGCGCCTCTGGCTCCGAGGCGCTTCGCCAGGCGGCGTATGCGGTGGCGAGCGGCGCCTACGACGTCGCGGTCGCTCTCGGGGCAGAGAAGCTGAAGGACTCGGGCTACCAAGGAGCCAATGCCTTTCCCATCCCGACCGATGGCACAAACCGCACGGTGACCGCAGCCGCGATGTACTCCATGATCGTTCCTGCTTACGCGAACCGCTACGGCTTGGAAGTGGCCGACGTCAAGCAGGCGCTGGCTCGGGTGGCGTCGAAGAACCACCACAACGGCGCTCGCAACCCTCGGGCCCAGTTCCGCAAGGAGATGAGCGTGGAACAGCTGCTCTCACAGCCGCGTGTGGCGGGCGAACTCAGCGTCTTCGACTGCGCCGGCGTCGCCGACGGAGCGGCTGCCGCCGTCGTCGTGCGCGCCGAGGACGCCCACAGGTACACCGACCGGCCTCTCTACGTGAAGGCATTGTCATTCGTCGTCGGCGACGGGAGTGGCGTCACGGACGCCGACTATGACTTCACCACCTTTCCGGAGGTCGTTGCCTCGGCGCAGGAGGCGTACCGCCAGGCTGGGATCAGCGACCCCAGGCATGCCTTTGCCATGGCGGAGGTGCACGACTGCTTCACTCCGACCGAGATGGTCCTCATGGAGGACCTCGGCTTCAGTGAGCGCGGCGCGGCCTGGAAGGAGATCCTCGACGGCATCTTCGACCTCGATGGCGAGCTTCCGGTCAATCCAGACGGAGGACTCAAGAGCTTCGGCCACCCGGTTGGCGCGTCCGGACTACGAATGATGTTCGAAGCGTGGCTCCAACTCCGGGGTGAGGCCCCCGAGGATCGGCGTATTCCTGCGTCGGACCGCAAGCTGGCCCTGACGCAAAACCTCGGTGGCTATCCGGGCGAAATGGTCTCCTTCGTCTCGATCCTGGGCACCGAACTGGGCTGAATTCGGGGACGCGGTGAAGGAGCCACCCGTGGCTCGCCCGGGCGGCGAGCGAACGGTGATCGACGTTCTCGATAGGGTCGCAGCTGACTACCCGCAGACCGAAGCCTACGTCGAGGGTCAGCGCAGACTTACGTATTTCGAGCTTGCCGCGCGGAGCTCCGGAGTGGCTGCCTTGTTGCGCGCAGAGGGCGTCGAGCGCGGTGACGTCGTGGCGATGCGCCTGCCAAGCTCCATTGAGTACGCACTGGTGTATCTCGGCGCCCTCCGCTTGGGCGCCGTCGCCACGGGGCTGAATCCCCGCCTTGGCCGCCGCGAAGTCGATGGAATCGTGACACGGGCCCGACCGAAGGTGATGGTGCTCGACGACGACGGCACGGACACGGCCGGAGATCGTGTTTCGAGCGTCATGAGCCGGCGTCAGGTGGCCGACGCCCCGGCTGGCGACCCGAGCTGGCGACCCGTGGACCTTTACGAGAACGACCCGGTGGCGATCGTGTGGACGAGCGGAACCACCGGCGCGCCCAAGGGAGCGGTCTTCGACCACGCCAACCTCGAGGCCCTGAGCCGCGCCACCGGCGAGATCTCGGCTCCCTTCGACCGACGGCTCTCACCGGTGCCTTTTGCCCATGTGGGCTATATGACCCGCCTTTGGGACGAGCTCGGGAACGCCATGACCAGCGTTATCGTCCCGACTCCCTGGACGGCGCGAGCCGGCGTCGATCTGCTCGAGAGCGAGCGCATCACCGTCGGTCAAGGCGTTCCCACGCAGTGGGAACTGATCCTGCGGGAGCCGGGTCTCGAGGAGAGGGACCTCTCGTCGTTACGTCTGATCGCCTCGGGCGCAGCGCGCGTTCCGGCGTCACTCGTCTTCCAGCTCGAGCGGACGTTTGGCTGTCCGGTGGTCGTGCGATACGCGACCACGGAGGCGTCGGTGATCTCGGGAACGCTGTGCAAGGACCCGCCGGAGGTCATCGAACAAACAGTCGGTGCGCCCTGTCCCACGGTCGAAGTGCGCATCGCCGACGATGCCGGCCGCTCCTTGCCCGCCGGGCAGGTCGGCATGATCGAGGTCCGTTCTCGCGCCGTCATGAAGGAGTATCTCGGCGGCGGCGGCGGCGGCAGCGGACGTCGCGTCGCCGCTTCGCCCCGACGGGTGGCTGGTAACCGGTGACGCCGGCTCGCTCGACGAAGAGGGCCGGATCCACCTGGTCGGCCGGCGTTCGGAGATGTACGTCCGCGGCGGCTACAACGTCTACCCGCTCGAGGTCGAAGAGGTGCTCTCCGAGCATCCCGCCATCGCAGAAGCCGCGGTCGCGGGGGTACCCGACGAGGTGCTGGGTGCCCGCGGCGTGGCGTGGGTCGTTCCCGCTGAACCCGATCGCCCTCCTGACGCCGACGCGCTTCGACGTTGGTGCCGCGAGCAGCTCGCCGACTACAAGGCACCGGATACGGTCGTCTTGGCCGCGAGCCTGCCCGCGTAATTCGATGGGCAAGGTCGACAAGAAGGCACTGCTCGCCGCGCTGAATCAGGGTGGCGGGACGCGGCCCGTCTAACGTAAACCTAAGTCGAACCCGAACTTCTCGGTCCTCCGGCGCGGCTCGAAGCCTGCGCGTTCTTCGCCCAATCCGGGCGCGCGGCCCCGCCCTTGCCGGTTCGTCGTCAAGAACCGCAGATTCCGTTTCGGCGTCTCTCGTCCGCACCGTGCCGATCGGACCCCACAGAGGCGACGGGTGCGACGTGCTGACGCGGCCCTCCGGGGAGTGAAAGGTGAGCTCGGCGTTCGCGTCGCCCGACATCGTCCAGCCCGTCGAGTGCATCAGCGTGTGGTGGGCCCGACAGAGGAGCGCCAGATTGTCGAGGTCGGTCTGGCCTCCCGGCTTCCAGGGCCTGACGTGATGGGCCTGGACGAACCTCTCGTGTGGACACCCGGGGAAGCGACAGTGCCGGTCGCGGCGCCAGAGCTCCCGACGTTGGGTTTCGGTCGGAAAGCGCTGAGCGCGGCCCTCGTACATCGTGTGACCGGCGTCATCGTCGAGGGCGACGATGTACGCCGCGTCACAGCCCAAACGGCGGACCACCTCCATGGAGACGAGACCGAGGCGTTCGAGCTCGGCCCCGAGCGGGCTCGCCTCGTCGAGCAATGCCTGAAGGGCGACGTGGGCGACGACCGTAGAGGGTGGCGGGACCGAGGAGGCCGACGTCGCAGTCCAGCCGCGCATGAGGGCGACGAACGCGTCGCCCAGCCGCTCGTCGTAGGGGGTGATCCCGTCCGCGCCCAGCTCCTGGGCGACGCGTTCGAGGATGCCACGCACCTCGACATAGGTCTCGCTCGGCAAGCGTGCCGTCACGGTGCGACTCTCGTCGTTGAGGCGTACCGAGGGTCGCTCGCGGTCACGGGGACGCCGCCGCGGACGGCGGCGGTGGGCCAACTCCTTGAGCTCACGCACACTGAGGCCTCGTTGCGTCTCGGCTGCCCATTGCGCATCACTCTCGGGGTCGGCCGCATCGACGACGGCCCCGACCTGGTCGAAGCTGGCCCGACCAGAGGACAGCACTTCTTGGAGGCGGGGCAGGTCGAAGAGGCGCTCGCCCACGTGGGCCAGGGCGCGGGCGGTCGCGCGGGAGTGTCCGCAACTGGCGGAGAGCCAGGTCCCGAGCGAAGTCGCCCCGTCGGCGCGAAATGCCTGCCGGCGCTGGATCTCGGCGCTCACCTGGGCCTCGCGACCCATGAGGGCCGCCCGAGAGCGGGCGGTCTCGACCAGGTCGGCGCGCAACGCCGCGTCGCTCATGGAGGCCAGCTCGCGGTTCGTCAGCGGGCCCAGACGGATGCTGACGCTATGTCCGGGACTACGAACGGAGGCAAAGGACTGGGCGGCCATCGCCTGGGGAACGGTCGCGGCAAGGAGCGGCGGCGCGCCGCCCTAGGTGGCTCAGCGGCCCTCGAACGCTGGCGTGCGTCGCTCGACGAACGCCGTCACGCCCTCCTGTGCATCCCTGGTGCCCATGTTCTGCTCCTGGGCGACCGCCTCGTCGGCGAAGCATTGCTCCCGACTGGACTCGAGCGACCGGTTCACCAGCCACTTGCACAACGACAACGAACGGGTCGGAGCCACCGCCAGACGAGAGGCGAGCTCGGAGACGGCGCCACGCAGTTGCTCGTCCTCGACGACGGAGGTCACGAGCCCGAGCTCACGGGCCCGCTCGGCGGAGAGGTCGTCCGCCAGCATCATCAGCTCCTTGGCTCGCATCGGCCCGACCAGGCGCGGGCAGCAGGTACGCACCGCCGCCGTCGGGCACCAGTCCCCGGCGCGCGAACACCTCAATGAGCCGGGCATTGGCCGATGCGACCACGAAGTCACAGGACAGGACGAGGTGGGCACCGATGCCCGCAGCCGCGCCGTGCAGCTCGGCCACCACCGGCTTCTCGCAGTCGAGCACGGAGGCGATGAGGCGTTGTGAACCCGTGCGCAACATGCGCGCCACGTCGCCCACGGCGGGCGGCTCTCCCGTCCCTCCCGAGAGGTCCGCACCCGAGCAGAAATGTCGACCGTTCGCCGCCAGTACGACGACACGGGTCGCGGGATCGGCACTCGCCCCTTCAAAGAGGTCGATGAGCCGGTTGCGCTGGGCGGGCGTGAGCGCGTTCGCGGCATCGGGCCGGTTCAACGTGATCCAGAACTCGCCGCCCCTCCGCTCGAGAAGGATGGTGTCGTCGCTCGACGGGTCCTCGCTCACGCCGTCGCCCTCCTGGCCAGTTGGCCGATGTCGATGCCGGCGTGGGTGTGCTCGAAACGACCCTTGTCGAACGCACGGATGGAGACGTCGTGACCGGCTGCCTCCTTCCGCAGCGCGCCGACGGTGGACGCCTCGCGGCTGCGGTGCTCGAACGGGTCGAAGTGGTACCAGCGGCAGGCGTTCTCCCAGCTGATCTTCGCCAGCTCGTCGTCGGGAACGGCCGCGGCGACGCTCGCCAGTTCCTCGGGCGCCTCCGGCCATGAAGAGTCGGAGTGGGGGTAGTCACACTCCCAGGCGATGTTGTCGATGCCGATCGTATGGCGCAGCTCGATCCCGACCGGGTCGGAGATGAAGCACGTGAGGAAGTGCTCCCGGAACACTTCACTCGGCACCTTGTCCCCGAAGTCCTGTCCGGTCCAGGCGCGGTGCATGTCGTAGGTGCGGTCGAGCCGATCGAGGAAGTAGGGGATCCAGCCGGTGCCACCCTCGGAGAGGGCGATCTTGATGGCGGGGAACTCCTTGATCACCCTGGACCACAGCAGGTCGGCAGCCGCGCTGCAGATGTTCATCGGTTGCAGGGTGATCATGACGTCCACCGGGGCGTCGGGCGCCGTGACGGCGAGCTTCCCCGAGGATCCCAGGTGGACCGAGACGACCACTTCCTCGTCGCAGACCGCCTGCCAGAACGGGTCCCAGGAGGCATCGTGGAAGCTCGGGTAACCGAGCGTCGCCGGGTTCTCGGTGAAGGTCACCGAGTGACACCCCTTCGCCGCCACCCGGCGCACCTCGGAGGCAGCGAGCTCGGGATCCCACAGCACGGGAAGCGCCATGGGGATGAAACGGCCCGGGTAGGCCCCGCACCAATCCTCTATGTGCCAATCGTTGTAGGCCTGCACCATGGCCAGCGCGAGGCTCTTGTCCTCGCACGCCGCGAACAGCCGTCCGCTGAAACCGGGGAAGGACGGGAAGCACATGGAGGCCAACACCCCGCCGGCATTCATGTCCTTGATCCGCTCGTGCACGTCGTAACAACCCGGTCGCATCTCGTCGAACGCGGTGGGCTCGACCCCGTACTCCTCCTTGGGGCGGCCGGCCACGGCGTTGAGGCCGATGTTGGGGATCACGGCGCCGTTGAAGGTCCACACATCCGAACCGTCCGCCCGCCGCTCGACGCGTGGTGCGACGTCGCGGTAGCGGGCCGGGACTCTGCCCTCGAACATGTCGGGAGGCTCGACGAGGTGGTCGTCGACGCTCACGAGGATCAGGTCGTCTGCGTGCATGAGTGCGCCTTTCCGATTCGGGTCGCTCGGTGGACGGTCGACCGCATACAGAATACAAACCGAGCCCTGGACACAAACGCCCGAGCCGGCGGCCCGGCCGTCGGCGGCCCGGCCGGCAGCACGGGCGACGGCGGCCCGGCCGACAGCCGTTCGGCCCCGTGTCCGTCCCGACTCACCGTCGCTCGTACTCGATGTCGGACTTCTCGGCGTCCCACGTGGTCGGGGTGACCCCCTCATCGCGGAGGTCGCGCTTGAGGACGCGCCCCACCGGGCTTCGAGGAAGAGCGGCGCGGAACTCGATGTAGCGGGGAGGGCGAAGTACGGGAGCTGTTCGGTGCACCAGCGGAACAGACTCTCCTCGTCGACCTCGGCGCCCTCTTTTATCGTGGCGGTCATCTTCAGGTCGTCCTCGGTGAACTGGCTTGGCACTGCGTGGACGGCGACGTCCGCCAGTCCGCCGTGGCTCATCAGCACCGCCTCCACCTCGAAGCTCGAGATGTTCTCTCCCCCCGCCGCAGATAGTCCGCCTTGCGGTCGACGAAGAAGAGGTATCCGTCGCTGTCGATACGACCAATGTCACCGGTGTGGTACCACCAGTTCCTGCTAGCCTCGACCGTTACCTCGGGACGGCCCCAGTAGCCCTCGAACATGACGTGGGACCGCTTGGGCCGAAGCACGATCTCGCCCTCCGTCCCGCTCGGCACCTCGGTGTCGTCGTCGTCGAAGATTCGTACGTCGAAGTACTCGTCGTTGACCACGCCTGCGGCGTTGGGCCGGTTCTCACCCCCGGAGGCTGCCACGAGACCAGGCTGGCCTCGGTGACCCCGTACGCACCGCTAGAACGTCGCGATGCCGAAGCGCTCCTTCAGCACCGAGTCGACCTCGACGGGCAGCGGCGCCGCCCCGAGCAGCCGCAAGAGGTGTTGGCGGACGGGTGGCCCGAACGAGGCATCTCGGGTCGATCGATGTCGTGGGCGAGCAGGTAGGCCATGGTCCCCAGGGTTGAGGTGATGGTCGCGCCGACACGATTCATCTCCGGCCAGAACTTGGAGACCGAGAATTTGTAGATCGCGCCGCGTCCCCGGACACGAGGTGCCCACCACCGCGGTCGTCAGGGCATTGAAGTGGTAGAGCGGGAGCGGGGTCCACACGACGTCGTCGGCCGAACGGCGCCAGCAGAGCGCGATCTGCTGGGACAGGGCCTCGTGATAGTTGTGGCTGAGCATGCAGCCCTTCGACATGCCGGTCGTCCCGCCCGTGTAGATGAACGTCCCGAGGTCGGACGGCTTGATCGTGACCGTCGGCGGCTCCAAGCCCGCGGCCAACACCGTCCCAGGTGTGGACCGCCACCCGCTGGAGGCGGACCGCCG
>CAWGHA010000026.1:0-22343 GCA_963822265.1 uncultured Acidimicrobiaceae bacterium | reverse complement strand
ACGACGGAGGTCACGAGCCCGAGCTCACGGGCCCGCTCGGCGGAGAGGTCGTCCGCCAGCATCATCAGCTCCTTGGCTCGCATCGGCCCGACCAGGCGCGGCAGCAGGTACGCACCGCCGCCGTCGGGCACCAGTCCCCGGCGCGCGAACACCTCAATGAGCCGGGCATTGGCCGATGCGACCACGAAGTCACAGGACAGGACGAGGTGGGCACCGATGCCCGCAGCCGCGCCGTGCAGCTCGGCCACCACCGGCTTCTCGCAGTCGAGCACGGAGGCGATGAGGCGTTGTGAACCCGTGCGCAACATGCGCGCCACGTCGCCCACGGCGGGCGGCTCTCCCGTCCCTCCCGAGAGGTCCGCACCCGAGCAGAAATGTCGACCGTTCGCCGCCAGTACGACGACACGGGTCGCGGGATCGGCACTCGCCCCTTCAAAGAGGTCGATGAGCCGGTTGCGCTGGGCGGGCGTGAGCGCGTTCGCGGCATCGGGCCGGTTCAACGTGATCCAGAACTCGCCGCCCCTCCGCTCGAGCAGGATGGTGTCGTCGCTCGACGGGTCCTCGCTCACGCCGTCGCCCTCCTGGCCAGTTGGCCGATGTCGATGCCGGCGTGGGTGTGCTCGAAACGACCCTTGTCGAACGCACGGATGGAGACGTCGTGACCGGCTGCCTCCTTCCGCAGCGCGCCGACGGTGGACGCCTCGCGGCTGCGGTGCTCGAACGGGTCGAAGTGGTACCAGCGGCAGGCGTTCTCCCAGCTGATCTTCGCCAGCTCGTCGTCGGGAACGGCCGCGGCGACGCTCGCCAGTTCCTCGGGCGCCTCCGGCCATGAAGAGTCGGAGTGGGGGTAGTCACACTCCCAGGCGATGTTGTCGATGCCGATGGTATGGCGCAGCTCGATCCCGACCGGGTCGGAGATGAAGCACGTGAGGAAGTGCTCCCGGAACACTTCACTCGGCACCTTGTCCCCGAAGTCCTGTCCGGTCCAGGCGCGGTGCATGTCGTAGGTGCGGTCGAGCCGATCGAGGAAGTAGGGGATCCAGCCGGTGCCACCCTCGGAGAGGGCGATCTTGATGGCGGGGAACTCCTTGATCACCCTGGACCACAGCAGGTCGGCAGCCGCGCTGCAGATGTTCATCGGTTGCAGGGTGATCATGACGTCCACCGGGGCGTCGGGCGCCGTGACGGCGAGCTTCCCCGAGGATCCCAGGTGGACCGAGACGACCACTTCCTCGTCGCAGACCGCCTGCCAGAACGGGTCCCAGGAGGCATCGTGGAAGCTCGGGTAACCGAGCGTCGCCGGGTTCTCGGTGAAGGTCACCGAGTGACACCCCTTCGCCGCCACCCGGCGCACCTCGGAGGCAGCGAGCTCGGGATCCCACAGCACGGGAAGCGCCATGGGGATGAAACGGCCCGGGTAGGCCCCGCACCAATCCTCTATGTGCCAATCGTTGTAGGCCTGCACCATGGCCAGCGCGAGGCTCTTGTCCTCGCACGCCGCGAACAGCCGTCCGCTGAAGCCGGGGAAGGACGGGAAGCACATGGAGGCCAACACCCCGCCGGCATTCATGTCCTTGATCCGCTCGTGCACGTCGTAACAACCCGGTCGCATCTCGTCGAACGCGGTGGGCTCGACCCCGTACTCCTCCTTGGGGCGGCCGGCCACGGCGTTGAGGCCGATGTTGGGGATCACGGCGCCGTTGAAGGTCCACACATCCGAACCGTCCGCCCGCCGCTCGACGCGCGGTGCGACGTCGCGGTAGCGGGCCGGGACTCTGCCCTCGAACATGTCGGGAGGCTCGACGAGGTGGTCGTCGACGCTCACGAGGATCAGGTCGTCTGCGTGCATGAGTGCGCCTTTCCGATTCGGGTCGCTCGGTGGACGGTCGACCGCATACAGAATACAAACCGAGCCCTGGACACAAATGCCCGAGCCGGCGGCCCGGCCGTCGGCGGCCCGGCCGGCAGCACGGGCGACGGCGGCCCGGCCGACAGCCGTTCGGCCCCGTGTCCGTCCCGACTCACCGTCGCTCGTACTCGATGTCGGACTTCTCGGCGTCCCACGTCGTCGCGGTGACCCCTTCGTCACGCAGGTCACGCTTGAGGACGCGCCCGACGGGGCTCCGTGGAAGAGCGGCCCGGAACTCGATGTAGCGGGGGAGGGCGAAGTACGGGAGCTGCTCGATGCACCAGCGGAAGAGGCTCTCCTCGTCGAGCTCGGCGCCCTCCTTCACCGTCGCCGTGATCTTCAGGTCGTCCTCGGTGAGCTCGCTCGGGACGGCGTGGACCGCGACGTCGGCCAGTGCGCCGTGGCCCATGAGGATCCGCTCCACCTCGAAGCTCGCGATGTTCTCTCCGCGCCGTCGCAGGTAGTCAGCCTTGCGGTCGACGAAGTAGAGATAGCGGTCCTGGTCGATGCGGCCGATGTCGCCGGTGTGGTACCACCAGTTCCGGCTCGTCTCGACCGTCACCTCCGGTCGCCCCCAGTATCCCTCGAACATCACGTGGGGCCGCTTCGGCCGAAGCACGATCTCGCCGTCCGTTCCGGGCGGCACCTCGTTGTCGTCGTCGTCGAAGATCCGCACGTCGAAGTACTCGTCGTTCACCACGCCGGCGGCATTCGGCCGGTTCTCCACCCCCGCCGGCTGCCACGAGACCAGGCTGGCCTCGGTGACCCCGTACGCGCCCGAGAACGTGGCGATGCCGAAGCGCTCCTTCAGCACCGAGTCGACCTCGGGCGGGAGCGGCGCCGCCCCGAGCAGCCGCAACGAGGTGTTGGCGGACGGGTGGCCCGAGCGCGGCATCTCGGGACGGTCGATGTCGTGGGCGAGCAGGTAGGCCATGGTCCCCAGGGTCGACGTGATGGTCGCGCCGACCCGATTCATCTCCGGCCAGAACTGGGAGACCGAGAATCGCTTGTAGATGGCGCCACGTCCTCCGGCCACGAGCGTGCCCACCACCGCGGTCGCCAGGGCGTTGAAGTGGTAGAGCGGGAGCGGGGTCCACACGACGTCGTCGGCCGAACGGCGCCAGCAGAGCGCGATCTGCTGGGACAGGGCCTCGTGATAGCCGTGGCTGAGCATGCAGCCCTTCGACATGCCGGTCGTCCCGCCCGTGTAGATGAACGTCCCGAGGTCGGACGGCTTGATCCTGACCGTCGGCGGCTCCAAGCCCGCGGCCAACAGCTCGTCCCAGGTGTGGACCGCCACCCGCTGGAGGCGGACCGCCGGCTCGTCCCCGTCGTCGCTATGGCCCTCGACTCCGCCCGCCGCGCCCGCCGCGCCCGCCGCGCCCGCCGCCGCCGTCGCCGCCGCATCGCCGCCCTCGTCCCCACCACCAGCGTCACCGTCGTCGACCACCACCACGTGGGCCAGGTCGGGCACGCTGTCCGCCACCTCGGCCATGCGGGACCACAAGGACCGCGCCACCACCACGACCCGGGAGCCCGAGTCGGTCAGCTGGTGGCGCAGGTACTCGCCCTTGTACGCGGTGTTGACGGGAACGGCGACGCGGCCCGCGCACACCGTGCCCACCCAGGTCAGCAGTGCAGGCGACGAGTTCTCGATGAGCGTCGCCACCCGATCGCCCGGCTGCGTCCCCAGCTCGTGGAGCGCGCCGCCGATGCGGTCTGCGGCAGCCATCACCTGGCGGGCCGAGAGCTTCGTACCGACCACATCGAGGTATTCGCCGTCAGGATCGCTCGCGAGGCGGCGCTCGAAGAGTGCCGGGATGGTCGTCTGCGTGCCGTTCGACCAGGTCCGGTCGCTCATGCGAATATCATATGCAAATGAGGTCCCCGTCCTCAGACAGCCTGGCGCGGCTCCTCCTCGACCACCCGGCGGCGGAGGGCGATCCCCTTGTCTGCACCGTCGACGCCGAGCTCTCGAAGGCCGAGTTCACCCACATGGCGGAGGGCGTCGCGGCCCAGCTCGTCGAGGCCGGCGTCGCACCGGGCGAGGCTGTCGCCGTGCAGCTGCCGAGCGGTCCCGGGATGGCCGCCGGCATGTTCGGCGCATGGCTCGCCGGGGCGGTGTTCGTCCCGGTGAACGCGCGCCAACCCCGACGAGAGGTCGACCATGTCATCGAGGCGATCTCCCCCGCGGCCTTCCTCGACGAAGACGGCCTGCGGCGCCTCGACGCTGACGGTCCGACGCCGCCGCCGACGCCATCGCCGACCCCCCCGCACCGTTACGAGCCCGACACCGCGTTCGTCACCTGGACCTCGGGCACGACGGGCCCGCCGAAACCGATCCTGCAGACGCACTCGGGCTATCGCGAGATCCTGGGCCGGGTCCTCTCGTCCATCCGCAAAGGACCCGCCGCGCCGCAGCGCACCGCGTCGCCCAACCTCGTCCCGGTGTCGCTCGCGCTCAACGCCGGCATCTACAACCTCCTCTTCGGCTTCATGGCCGGCGCACCAGTCGTCTTGATGGAGCGGTTCGTGCCCCGTGACTTCGCCACCCTGGTAGCTCGATACGGCATACGCTCCACCGTCCTCCCGCCCGCCGCCATGACGATGTTGACCGACGCCGGGCCCGAGGACGTGAAGAGCCTCAGCCCGTTGCGCTACGTCCGCTCCATCACCGCGCCCCTGTCACCCCTGGCGGCGAGGCGCTTCATGAACAGGTTCGGCGTGATCGTCCTCAACGGATACGGACAGGCCGAGATCGGCGAGGTCATCGGCTGGACCGCCGAGGACGCTCGGACCTATCCCGAGAAGCTGGGCGCGGCCGGACGCCCGCACTCCGGAGTGGACGTCAAGGTGCTCGACGAGGAAGGCCGGCCGCTCGGTCCGGGAGTGACCGGCCAGCTGCTGGTGCGACCTCCTCGCATGGCGGCGGGCTACGCCGGCGGCGACTCGCTCAGTGACCGCATCGACGACGAGGGATACGTGAGGACCGGCGACTACGCCACGGTCGACGGGGACGGCTTCGTGTGGATCGAAGGGAGGACGAGCGACCTCATCATCCGTGGAGGCAACAAGGTGTTCCCCGACCAGGTCGAGGAGGTGCTCCTGCTCCTGCCGGGCGTCCGCGAAGCGGCGGTCGCCGGCGTCCCCGACGACCGCTTGGGAGAGGTCCCGGTCGCGTTCGTCGTGGGCGACGCCACCGACGACGAGCTGAGAGCGGTATGCCGCGAGAACCTCATCCCCTACAAGATCCCGGTCGCCTTCGAACGGGTCGACGCCATCCCCCGGAGCGAGGTCGGCAAGGTGCAACGCCGGCAGCTCGCCCAGAGCTGGAACCGACGAGCGACTTCCTGAGGGAGGACCGCCCGAGTTCCCCGCCGACCCTTCACGGCGGCCTTGCACCACGCGTCCGCCCGAAGCCCGTCGTCACATCGGACCGATCAGCGTCCGCCTTGCGTGATCAGCGTCTGGCCTCAGTGTTTGTCGAGAGCCCGAATCTCGTTGGCAGAGCGACCCCTCAGTTGGTTTGATTGTATTGCCACAAATCGTGAGCGGGAAGAACCGACCGGCATATCCGAGGAGGTAGGGATTGATGTTACGACGAGCGGCGGTGACGGTGGCGGGTCTCGCCATGGCAACGAGCTTCGGCTTGGCGGGAGCTGGCGTGGCCTCGGCGGCGGCGCCGGCTCTGAAGGTGAAGCCGGGATCCCAGTGGACGCTCGAGGACCACGGTATCGAGGGAACCGGCGGCTGTGAAGTCGACACCATGGCGTCGAACGGAACCTTCACCTCGGATCTGTTCGGTGACTCCGGCACATGGTCCGGTGGCGGCGCGACTATCACCGTGACCTGGACAGCCGGCAGCGACAACGGTGTGGTCTTCACCGGCACGTTCACGAAGACGCCGAGAAAGGAGTACAGGGGCTCGTTGACCGACGGAGACCCTGGTCTGTTCATAAAGGGAGTAGTTCATTCGTTCCACGGACAGATCTGCTGAAGATCTGACTGACACGAACGAGGCGCCGGTGGCTTTCGGGCCCGGCGTCTGGTCACGTCCGGGGAAAACGTGGGGGAACTCTTTGACCTCCGGGTCGCCCAGGCCTGAAGGCTCAGCACGATCAGGCCGGCACGAGAAACCAGGCTCCGTCAGTGCACGGTAAGGACTTCGTCGGAACCGTACGGGCGCGGAGCGTCACACTGATCAACCGGCTGGACCCGGCTACAGACCCGAGTGTCCCACCACGGGCGACGGCGTCCGCAGCACGACGCGCTCCATGTTGACGCCCGGAAAGGGAAGCATCGCCGCGAAGAGCCCCGCGAGGACTTGGCCCACGTCGTCGGTGTCCATGAACTCCACCTGGGCCTGTCCGTGCGCGGCCCAGACGTCCATCGCCGTTCCGAGCACCTCCCCGTCGAAAGCTCGGGCGAAGTCCGTCGGGATGGTCGCGCCCACCACGACCGTGCCGAAGCGGAGGCGCGGGTACTCCAAGCGCCAGCCGGCGACGGAGACCTCGAGGGCCGCCTTGCTGGCGCCGTACGCGGTCATGGCCCACCGGGGCGCAGTCGCCGCCTCCGACGACATGGCGACCACCAGCGCCCCGTCACGCAAGGACGGCAGCATGGCCGAGATGGCGCAATTGACCCCGATGACGTTGGTCTGCATCGTCGAGGCCCAGTCCGCCTGCGTGGTGTGCTCGACCCGTTTGAGGTGCGCTGTGCCGATCGTGGACAGGACGGCGTCTACGGGTCCGAATCCTGAGATCGCAACGCCGAGGCGCTCGATCGAGTCGTTGTCGTCGACGTCGACCGCCAAAGGGGTCCCGCCGCCGGCCGCCGTCGCCACCTCCTCCAACTTGTCCAGCCGGCGACCGCACAAGAGGACGTCAGCGCCGGCCCGGATGGCGTGGAGCCCGAAGGAGCGGCCGATGCCCGAGGATGCACCCAGAAGCACGATCCGCGTGCCATGGAGCCCGCTCATCGGAAGACGGTATCGCTCGAGGACAAAGCGCAACTCTCGTCATCGTGACGCATCCGAGAATTTTAATCCCACGATCTGTCTTCACAACCCAGCTTCGGCTTGCGACCGTTGGAACCCCTTGTACCTGAAAACACCCACACGTTACGTTTGAAAAATGCCCGGCACAGCGAACGCCGAAGGCGAACGAGGAACCGCCACCAGATACAAGGGTCCCCCGTCAGGCCCTTGATCGTCGCGGAAGTAGCCACCCTCGCCGCTCGGCCAGCCCGGTTTCGATTGACAGGGCCCGGCCTCCGCGCGAGTGTGCTCGGATCCCCGGGCTCGGTCAGGGCCGGATGCAACGGGGCCAAACTGGGGAGGGCGAGATGATTCGCAAGGTTCTGTTGGTGCTGAGCGGCATGTCGGTCGTGGCGTCGGTGCTCGTCTTTACAGGTGGTAGCGCGTTTGCCCAACCGCCGGTCGCGTCGGGTTTCGGGAGCTGCAAGTTCACAGCCGGCAAGGGCACCTTTTCGCCCCCGCTGACTCCCGGCGGTTCGGCCAGCGTCACCGTCGAGAAGATCACGTTCACCGTGAGCCCCAGCGCCGACTGCGGGAGCGTCGTGACCTCACCACCCAACACCACCATCAACACCCTCAACCTGGTGACGGGAAGCGGTACCTACGTCAACAACACCGGCTTTGCCAACTCGTGTGCGGCGCTCGGCGCTGACAACGTCGGGACCATCAAGGTCAAGACGAAGTGGGGGGCCGCCCCGCCCATCGCGTCGACCAAGGCCAAGTTTATGGGCAATGTCGGGACCATCACCAATAGCGGGCCGATCCGAGACATCACCTTGACCACGCCGACCACGGTGACCGGGTCCTTCGGTCCCGGCAACACCGGCGGCACCGTAGCGCTGGCGACGTCGATCCCCGTGGCCTGCCCGCCGGTCGTGACGAGCTTCAAGATCACCGGCTCCTATACGGACTACTCCAACTGACGCCCGACCGGCGGACGACCGGCGGACGACCGGTGGGTGATTCGTGCCGTCCGTCGGTGGAGTCTGGCCATGGATCCCCGACATGAATCTGACAGTCCGTCCTGCGTGGACTGAATCGGAATTACGGGACGGACACCGGGCCACTGGCACGCGACGAACACCGGGCCGCCAGGCCACAGGACCCGGACGGCGCCACGGAAGGAACCGGATGCGCGCACCGAGAAGTGAGTGGCCGTGAGCGCGAGCGGGACGGTCGGTGTCGTGACGGGCGCAGCGCGCGGCATGGGCCGGACCTGCGCGGAGCTGTTGGCCAAGTCGATGGATGTGCTCGTGCTCGTGGACATGGACGAGCAGGGCCTCGACGCCGCCGCCAAGGAACTGGAGCAAGCGCCTGCCGCTGTGTCGTTGTTCCTCGCCGACGTGACCGACTCGGACCGGACGCACCAATTGGCGCGCCAGGTCTCCGCGCTGGGCCGGCTTCGCGCCGTGGTGCATGCAGCCGGTATCTCGCCGACGATGGCCGATTGGCGGCGCGTCCTCGGAGTCGACGCGGTCGGGACGGCGAACCTGTTGGAAGCTCTGCGGCCCTTGAACAGTGAAGGCACCGCGACGGTCTGTTTTGCCTCCATGGCCGACGACCTCGTGCTCGGATGGGACCGCCGCGAGGCTGACGCGTCCCTGGACGATCCGTTGCGGCCCGACTGGGTGGACACGGTGCGCGCCGCCGTCGGACCGTCACTCGAGGACCCGGCCAACGCGTACGCCTGGGCCAAGAGGGCAGTGCGGCGACTTGTCCGGCACGAAGCCGTGCGGCTCGGACGGCTCGGCGCCCGGATCGTCTCGGTGGCCCCGGGCATGATGGACACGCCCCAGGGGCAGCAGGAATGGGATCACCAACCGCTGATGAAGGCCCTGATGGACATGTCGCCCATCAACCGGCTGGGCGAACCCGAAGAGGTGGCGCGTGTCGTCGAGTTCCTCGTGTCCGATGGGGCGAGCTTCCTCACCGGCACGGACATCCTCATCGACGGCGGGGTCGTCGCAGCGATGCTCGGTTCGCCGGGCGGTTTCGGCAGCGGCTGACCCGCCCTGCCGGAAGCGGCGATTCCGGTCAGACCCGCTCGTACTGCGCCGCGCAACCGTCGAGCAGGGCGGCGAGCACCGTGGGCATAGTGACCGCCGGTACGTGGCCCGTGTCGAGCGGCACCACGACTGGCGGCGCCGGGAGCCGGGCGATCATCTCCCGCTGCAGAGCCAAGGGCACTGAACGGTCTCGCAGGTTGACGAGATAGGTGAGCGGGACCGTCGAAGCCTGGCTCCAGAAGACCGGCGCGTCGAAGAAGTTGAAGGTGTCGCGAACGAAACGAACCGGGTCCCGGACGTAGTCGATCTGCGCATCGTCGAGCTCGGTACCGTAGGCGTGCCGAAGCTGCTCGCGCTCGGGCGGGTCCGTCGGTGTCGTCAGGGCTCGGCCGGCGTCGCGCAGGGCCAGTGCCTCTTCCGTCCGCTCCCGATGCCGAGGACGCATGCAATCGAGGCCGCGGCCACCCTCGGGCGGGACCGAGGCCGCGTTGAGCACGACGTGGCGCACCCGAGGCCCGAGGTTGGCCACGACACCGGGCACCACCAGGCCGCCGGACGAGTGCGCGACGAGCACCACGTCAGTCCCGAGCGCCTCGGCGTCTTTCGTCACCGACGTCACCGCATCGTCGAGCGTGACCGTCAGGAGGTCGGCGGGCCTGTTCCCTCGCCCCGGCAGGTCGACGGCGAGCGCAGGGTGCGCCAGCGCAGCGGACACCAGATCCCAGTACCTGCCCGTCGTGCTCCCGCCGTGGATCAGCACGACCGATACCGTCGGAGCCGGTTCATGCGGCGGCACGGCAGCGGGAGGCGAGGTGGGCCGAACTGCAGCAGGAGGTGACGTCGAATCCGTCATGGAGGCCGAGGTCAGCCCGCCGCGCCGGTGGGCGGGGACGCCGGGGCGGTGGTCCCGCAGGGGGTCGGGGCGGTGGTCCCGCAGGGGGTCGGGGCGGTGGTCCCGCAGGGGGTCGGGGCGGTGGTCCCGCAGGGCGGGCGTTCATGGGCGCAGAGTAGGGCGCAGGTGCCCGGGCGTGAAGGGAGTGGGGTGGGAGAAACTGAACTCTGATTCTAGGAATGGGGGCGGGAATCGGATAGGATGCGGGCATGCGACCGCTCACCATCATCACGGCCGACACCCATGCCGGGGGAAGCCACGAGCAATACCGCGAGTTTCTCGATCCCGAGTTCCTCGAGGACTTCGACGCCTGGCGAGGCCGGTACAAGAACCCGTGGAAGGACCTGCGCAACACCGACCTGCGGGTGCGCAACTGGGACGACGAGCGGCGTGATGCCGACCAGCTGGCCGACGGCGTCGTCGGCGAGGTGCTCTTCCCCAACACCGTGCCGCCCTTCTACCCCGGGTTCGTTCTCTTCGCCGGGCCGCCCAAGCCGGAGGAGTACCGGCACCGCCGGGCGGGCATCCACGCCCACAATCGCTGGCTCGCCGACTTCTGCGCGCGCCGGCCGGAGCGGAGGGCCGGTATCGGGCAGATCTTCCTCAACGACATCGAGGACGCCGTCGCCGACGCGACCTGGATACGCGAGCACGGACTCCGCGGCGGCATCCTCCTGCCGACGGTCCCGCCCGACGTCAAGTGGGTCAAGCCGCTCTACGACCCCGAGTACGACCGGCTGTGGGCGGCGCTGCAGGACCTCGACATGCCGGTGAACGTCCACGGAGGCACCGGCTCGCCCGACTACGGAAGTTACGAATCCGTGCCGCTCCTCATGATCGCCGAGGTGGGCTGGTACGGGATGCGGCCCTTCGTCCACATGCTGCTCTCGGGCGTGTTCGAGCGGTTCCCTCGGCTCAAGTTCGTCTTCACCGAGGGCGGGGCGGCTCCCTTCCCGCCCCTTCTCCGTGATCTCGACCGCATCATCGCCGGCGTGCAGCGGGGCAACATCGGCGAGCTGCGGTACCGGCCCGAGAACGCCCTCGCCCGCACCGCCACCGAGTACTTCCACCAGAACGTCTGGGTGGGGGCGAGCTTCCCCAAGCCGGCCGACATGGCGGCCCGCCACGTCGTCGGGGTGGACCGGTTCATGTGGGGGAGCGACTATCCCCACGACGAGGGCACGGCGCCGTACACCCGCGAGCACCTGCGCCAGATCACCCAGGACGTGCCCGAGGACGAGCTGCGCATGATGTTGGGCGAGAACGCGGCCAAGCTCTACGACTTCGACCTGGACGCGCTGGCGCCGCTGGCCGAGCGCTACGGTCCGACCGTGGAGGAGCTGCGCCGGCCACTCGAGCAACTGCCCGAGAACCCGAACCGGGCGCTGCTGGCCGGCACGGGCCAGCTCGTCGCCTGACGTTGCCCGCAGCAGTGGTTCGCCGACCGGTCGAGCACTCAGCGACGTTGCGGCGGTATGTATGAGCGCGGTCGACTACGACGTCGAGGGCCACATCGCCGTCATCACGATCAACCGGCCCGAGGCGCGCAACGCGATCAACGCCGCGGTGGCCGAGGGGATCGAGGCCGCCGTCGACCGGGTCGAGGCGGACGACGCGGTCTGGCTGTCCGTCTTGACCGGGGTGCCTCCGGTGTTCAGCGCCGGGGCGGACCTCAAGGAGATCAACGCCGGTCGGGCGGCCGGCCTCAACACGGCGCGGGGCGGGTTCGCCGGGTTCGTGCGGCGGGAGCGCTCCAAGCCCGTCATCGCCGCGGTGGAAGGCCCCGCACTGGCGGGCGGGACCGAAATCTGCCTCGCCTGTGACCTCGTCGTCGCCTCCCGCGACGCCCGGTTCGGCATTCCCGAGGTCAAGCGCTCCCTGGTCGCGGCGGCCGGCGGGCTGTTCCGTCTGCCGCAGAAGATCCCGATGAACGTCGCCATGGAGCTGGCGCTGACCGGGGATCCGATCGACGCCGCCGCCGCGCACTCCTTCGGGCTCGTCAACCACCTGGCCGAGCCGGGCGGCGCACTGGCCCGGGCGACCGAACTGGCCCGTCGGATCGAGGCGAACGCTCCCCTCGCCGTGCGGGCGACGCGGCGCATCATCCTGGCGTCGGCGGCCGCTTCGGACGAGGCGACGAAGTGGAAGCTCTCGGCCGGCGGGTTCGGCGAGGTGATGCAGAGCGAGGACCTCAAAGAGGGCCTGGAGGCATTCATTGAGAAGCGGCCGCCGCAGTGGAAGGGGCGCTGAGCCGCCGAGCGACCCGGCTGCTGACCGCCGACGTGAACCGGTCTCCCGCTTGCCGACGCTACTCCGCGCTAGTGCGGACCATCAGCAGTCCCTAAGCAAGGCCCAATAGACCAAGCGGCAGTGACGAAAGCGCAGAACCCGAACGCTCGTTGACGTCTCGGGCGCGCACCCTTCCCGGGTTTACAGCCCGGGGTCGGTCCTCAGTGGTGGTTCTACTCACGTGACCACGAGACCTCGGTTCCGCCAGGGCCCGATGACCATCCGCGCAGGATTCCCCGCTGTCAGCCGGCAAGGACGGCGTAGAAATGGTTGTAGACGCCGCCGGGAGAATCCGCGATGGTGCCGGGCTTCGAGGCGGTGCCGAGTTTCGTCGGGCCATGCTCCTTCGCCATCCACAGGAGATCAACATCACAACCGTTGTCGGCTTGGATGTCGGTATACGTGATCTTTGACCCAATTTTCACTTTGAAGTTGAGGTACGTGCCGGCGTCGCAGTACCCCCCCGACAAGGACCACGTGTGGTACGAGGTGTACACCGTCTGATACTCGTTTCCACCGACGAAGGTGTTGTAGGTCCCGGGGAACGTCGCGCTGCCGTTGTGGGATCGAACGGCAGCGGTGAGCGTGGACCCACCCGACTGCGCGTGCGCCGGAACATCCGACGAGGTGAAAACCGCGTAGAAAAGGTCCGATCGGTCACCGCCCCCGCCCACGAGATACTTGCCCGGCGACATAGCCGAACCGAGGTTCGTGCCCGAGACTTTCACGCCCCACACAGCGCCATTGGGCGATCCGTTATCGAAGTCACTCATACCGAGCGTCTGGCCCACCGTGGACCACGTGCCTCCGTCGGAGTAATTCTGCAGGGACCATGAGCTGTCGGAGTTGAGATAGAGCTGGCCCTCGTCGGTGAACCTCGGTCCGTGGTCGTAACTGACGTAGAGCTCATAGCTACCGGCCATTGCGGCTGCAGGTGTGGCATGGGTATCGGTCGCAACCCCGGGGACGCCTCCGGACGCGGCTCCGGCCGTGATCGCTCCCGCGAGGCCGAGCCCCACCGCCGTGATAGCGGCGGCCGACAGCGCGGCCCCGATCCGGCGTCTCGTAGTTGCATTCATCAATGTTCCTCTCGCTCACTGAGCATGCTTCCGACGCGCAAGCGGCGGCCGCCGACGAATGGAAAATGCCTCCCGCCGAAGACGCTGGGGCGCATGGTACAGCAGCTCCTCCGAGATTTGCTCGATGAAGCTCAGGCCCAGTTCCGCATCAGGCCCCTCGCTGGTGCTCGCGTGATCTCGATCAGCTGGCCCAGCCGGGCGCGCTCGCCGTCTCGCCGAGCTGTGACGGCAGCCGGTCGATGTAGCGCTTGCTCGCGTCCTCGACGAGCACCGACACCTCCTCGGGCGGCAGAGCGTCGAGTTCCGCGACACCTCACCGTGCTTGGTGATCTACGCCTCGGTGCGCATCTTCCACGCCTCCTCGTCGGCGTCGCTGCTGCCCGTCTCGTTCTTCAACGGCTGGCCGAAGAGGTGGTACTCGGCCACCTGGTTTGTTGTGTCTGTCGAGATCGCGGTCGATTGCGCTCTTCCGAGTGTGACGACCCCGGCTCTCGCTGCGTCCCGATGGTAAATTCCGGCGACGATTCGGACGGACCGACCGGGAGGACGAAGGATGATGTCGGATTCGGGCCGCCGGACCACCGCTGTCGATCCCACCGTTACCGATGAGCCCAACGAGCTGTCAACCGGGGCCATCACCCCGGGGGTGGTGCCAGTCCTGGTGCCCACCTACCGCTACACGTCGAACGAGTTCGCCGAGCGGGAGAAGGAGCGGCTGTGGCCCCGGGTGTGGCAGCTGGCCTGCTCGGTCGACCACGTGGAGGCGCCGGGGGACTTCTACGAATATCGGGCCGGATGGCTGTCGGCGCTCATCGTTCGGGGGGAGGACGGAGTCCTGCGCGGGTTCCAGAACGCGTGCAGGCACCGCGGCAACTCCCTCTGCCAGGGTTCCGGAACGGGTCTCAAGGTCCTGCGCTGCCCGTTCCATCACTGGACGTGGGACCTCTCCGGCCGCCTGAGCGCGGTTCCCGATCGCCGCGGCTTCGGTCCGGGGCTTACCAGCGAGGCCTTCTGCCTCCTCCCCGTGCGGGTGGACACCTGGGGCCCGATGGTGTTCGTCAATTTCGATCTCGAGGGTCCGGCGCTCGCCGAGTTCCTCGAGGGTATTCCGGAGGAGTCGGCGTGGGCCGAACTCGACGGCTTCCAGTGCGTGGCGGTCACCCATACCCCGGTCGACAGCAATTGGAAGGTCGTCACCGAGGGCTTCTCCGAGACCTATCACGTGCAGGGCATCCACCCCGAGATGCTCGGGTCGATCGACGACGTCCACGCCCCCCAGCGGCTGTGGGGATTGCACAGCGCCTCCTACCAGAGCTACGGGGTCGCCAGCCCCAGGATCCACGACTCCACCGACCAGTCGGTGTGGGAGTCGTTCGTGGTCACCCAGGGCAACCGGATGGGGACGGACATGACCGAACCGGGCCCGGCACCCGAGGTCCCGGCTGGCCAGACGATGGCGGACGTGATCGCCGATCGGATCCGCTCCTATCAGGCCGACGTTGGCGTGGACATCGCTCGCTTCGGTACCGACCAGATCCTCCGTCTGCACCAGTACAACCTCTTCCCCAACACGACGGTTCTGGTGTGGGGCGCCGACATGCTCAACGTTCTGCAGGCCCGACCCGGTGGCACCCCCGATCAGGCCGAGTTGGTCATGTTCCTCTACTACCGCCGGCCGAAAGGCGCACAACCGGTCAGACCAGTGGACCTCGACGTCGAAGACGATGCCACCCTCGGTCTGGTGATCGGCCAGGATGTGGGCATCCTCCGCACGGCCCAGCGCGGATTGCACCAGCCCGGGCTGCGCCATCTGGCGGTGGGCGCCGAGGAGTGCAGGATCATCAACGCTCACCGGGCCCTGGAGCGCTTTTTGGGCATCGAGCCCAGTGAGCTCATACCGATCGGCGCTTCACCGCTCGGGTGAGGTGACTCGTTCGAACTCATGCCGCCACGGGCCGGCGAGTGCGCTCGGGCTGGTCAACCATCTGGCCGAGCCGGGCGGCGCGCTGGCCCGGGCGACGGAGCTGGCCCGTCAGATCGAGGCGAACGCGCCCCTGGCCGTGCGGGCGACGCGGCGCATCCTGCTGGCCTCGGCGGCGGCGCCGGACGAGGCGACGAAGTGGAAGCTCTCGGCCGGCGGGTTCGGCGAGGTGATGCGGAGCGAGGATCTCAAGGAGGGGCTCGAGGCCTTCATTCAGAAGCGGGCGCCAGGATGAAGGGCCGCTGAACGGCCGACGGCATTGGACACGATGACCCTTGCATTTGTTTCTATGCCGAGGTGTTTGATGTCAAGGTGAGCCGGCGGGCGGAGTCGCCGAGCTGCTCGACTCATATGCGATCAGTGGTTGGCCACCGGTGACGTAGAGAGTCCCGGAGTCGTCGATTGCGGGCGAGGCACCGTACGACCCTTCCTTCGTAGTCCAGAGCACCGAGCCGGTCGGACTGAGGGCGAAGACTCTTCGTTGGTTTTGTATGTAGATGTTGCCATCGCCGTCTGAGGCCGACGACGAATTGTAGAACCCGTTAATCCCGTACCGTCCCGGGGCAGAGTAGGACCACACCAGCTTCCCATTGCTTTGTTTCACAGCCACGACGGTGCCGACATCGTTGCCGGCGACCACCTGTCCAGCCGCAGTCACCGCAGGGGTCGTCTCGAACGTGCCATTGGATACGTATACCCATTTGAGCGTGCCGTCGGGATTCACCGCTTCGATGTCGCTCGGAGTGTCTCCGTAGGTCCCTCCCGTGGCCACGTAGATCGTGCCATCGGGACCGACTGCGGGGTCGTTCTCGATATAGCCGCCCCACGTTCCGCGTTGGGGCCCTTGTATGTGATACGTCCACGCCAGTTGTCCTCCCTTTGGACCGGCGGAAAGGGCATAGAGATCTCCGCCACCACTCGGTAGGTACACCGTGGTCCCGTCAGGAGAAAGGGCGGGCGAGCCCCGTACCCAGACCTTGCCAACCGAACCAGCGAACGTCCAGTAGATGTGTCCGTTCTCCGGGTCCACCGCATACAGATCGGACGCTTCGTTCTCGACGTAGACCGTCCCATCGGGGCCGATCGTCGGCGACCCTTCAAGGTTCAGGCCACTCAGCGTCCACAGCGTGATACCACTCTTCGTGTTGGTCCCGCTCTGCTTGATGGCAACGAGATCGAACGGGCTGTCGTCGGTTACGACGTAGACGACGCCGTCGGGCGCGACCGCGGGAGTGCTCCGAAACGCGGCCCCCTTTGTTGTCCACCACCACAATGCCTTGTGGGTGGTCGGAGAGATCGCCTCTAGGCGCGTGGTATGACTGCCTGTGCTTTTCTGTAAGAGATAGACGGTTCCGTCCAGGCCGACGACGGGAGACGTGCCGTTGTCCGCGTAGAGGCCTCGGCCGGACAGTGTCCAGCTGGCAGCGGGCGAAGACGGCCCAACCGCTTGGCTCGCCCCTGCATGGGTAAAGCCGCCGTGGTACATGGGCCACTCGTTTCCACCGGCCAAGTCGCCGTTCAGCGGCGCACTCACCGCGGGCGACGTCACACAGAAAAGAACACAGGCTGCCATGGCCGCACCGACGCCCACCGACCGCGTTCTTCCCATTAAGGAGGCCCCTCCTCAACCGCTTCAGTAGCAGCCGAGCCTAACCGTGATTCAAAGCCTGCCCCGCTCCCGCTCGGACTGGACTCTACGGTCATTCGACCTGGGGCCAGGGGTTCAATCAGCAGACGGATCGGAGGGGTGATCCCGGCCCGCCGACGAAATCAATCCGTCGCGTTCGAGGGCCACTCCGGACGGTGGTAGGAGTCGAAGCGCAGTTCCCCGTCACGCAACTCCCTGATCACGAGGAAGTCCCCCTTGTACCCCTTGCGGTCGCTCGGCCCGAACTGGAGGTAGGTGGCCGGGCCGCCGTTGGTGCAAGGCATCCAGCGGATCCGCTCGAGGCCCTCCTTGACCATCTTGGGCGTGGGCATCGATGCGTTGGCGATGCCGTGGATGGCGGCGCGGGCGGTGTCGTAGGCGAGCGCGACGACGACGTTGCGCGTGCTGCGACCGAAGCGCTTCTCGAAGCGGCGGATCATGGCGTCGTAGTTCGGGTTGGCGCCGTCCTCACCGAGCTGGTCGATGCCGTGCCATCCCTCGATGCCGGCGCCCCACCGGTTCGTGTTCGAATAGAACATGAAGGCCGTGCCCATGATGCGCGGCGGGTCCCAGTCCAGCTCCTTGAGCGCCGGCCCGAAGTGGAAGCTGGCGTAGCCGTACCCGCCGTAGTAGAGGCCCTCGGTCCCGGCGTCGCGCATCTCGGCCAGGTGCTGACCCAGGTTCTTCGGGTTGGGCTCGAGCCGGACCTCCCTGGTGATCGTCAGCCCGAGCCCGAGCGCGGTGTCCCGGAAGAAGTCGGCGTAGTCCCGTCCCGACGAGCCGGCCTCCCAGAACAGGCCCACCCGTTTCAGGCCCTGCCGGTGCAGCCAATGCGCGCACATGGAACCTTCGGTAGGGATGTCGCCGTTGGCCACCGTGAAGCAGTACTCGGAGGCGAACTTGTGCGCGCCCGTCCAGCCGATGCACGAGACCCCCAGCTCGTTCGCCGTGTCCTGCAAGGCGAGCGAGTTGTCAGAGATCATCGGCCCGAGGACGACGACGCACCCCTGATCCACCAGCCAGCGGTAGCCGTCGATGACCTTCTTGTAGATTCTCGCGGCAGGGCGCGGGCGTCGGCCACGACCAGCTGCACGGGACTGCGGGACCAGACCCCTTCGTTGAGGGCGTCCTCTATGGCGAGAATGGTCGGGTCGATCCAGTCGGGCAGCAACTGGTTGAGGTCCATGTCGATCAGGATCCCGATCTTCACCGGCTCGAACGGGTCGCCCTGGGTCTGGACGCCCCGGGTCGGCGGGTAGATCGTGATGCCCTGGACGGGGCGGTCGCGCATGGTGCCGCCGCCCTCGTACCAGTTCTTCCCTTCGCCGGACTCGCCTTTGAGCTCGGACTCCGTGCCGAAGGGCACCGAGCACACGGCCCGATCGGGTTCGGCGATGCCGAGGTCGATCGGCTCGGGGAAGAGCCGGTCGGCGAAGCGCTCGGGGTCCTGCGGCTGGGGCTGCGGCTCGGTCAATGTCGCTCCTCGGCTCGGATCTCAAAACCGAATCAAGTATACAGTTAGGAGCCGGAACGGGCCCGTGCCGATCGGATCGGGTCGTACGGCGCCGACGAGGGAGTTGGACACAGGTTCCATGGCCGAGGGCACCATCACCGACGAGGGCATCGCCCGGTTGCGCCAACGCATCGGCGTGCCCGAGCCGCACCCGGTCCCTCCCCACTACACCGTCCCGGACCTCGATGCCTTCCGCCACGTGGCCGTGGCCTACGGCGACGACAACCCGCTGTGGTGCGACCCCGAGTACGGCGAGGGCACCGTCTGGGGCGGGCCGATTGCGTCACCCGTGCTCGTCGGCGGGGACAGCCTCATCGGAGCCGACGAAGTGCCCCGGGTAGCTCCCGAGCACGCCGAGCTGATGCGCGGCGACCCGCTGCGCGGCGTTCACGCCTTCTATTCGGCCAGCGCCCGGGAGTGGTGGGCCCCGCTCCGGCCCGGCCGCACCGTGAGCCGCCGGAACGCGCTCGTCGGCGTGCTCGACAAGCCAAGCGAGTTCGCAGGTCGGGCCGTGCACGAGTGGACGGCCCAGGTCTTCCGTGAGGTCCAGGGTCCGGTCCTGTCGGGCCAGTACCGCCTCATGATCCGCACCGAGCGCACCAAGGCACGCGAGAAGAAGAAGTACGACGACACGGTCATCCGGCCCTATCGCGACGAGGAGATCGACGCCATTGAGGCCCAGTACGCCGCCGAGGTCCGGCGAGGGGCCGAGCCACGCTGGTGGGAGGACGTGGCCGAGGGGGACACGGTCGGGCCCATGGTGAAGGGCCCGCTGACCGTCACCGACATGGTGTGCTGGCACGTCGGCATGGGCATGGGCCTCTACGGGGTCAAGCCGCTTCGTCTCGGTTACCAGAACCGAACCCGGATCCCGCGCTTCTTCCACCGCGACGACCTCAACGTCCCCGACGTGATGCAGCGCGTGCACTGGGACCCCGAGTTCTCCCGCCGCAGCGGAAACCCGACGACCTTCGACTACGGGCGGATGCGCGAGACGTGGCTCATCCACCTGTGCACGGACTGGATGGGGGACGACGCCTGGCTCTGGAAGCTCGACTGCGAGTTCCGCCGCTTCAACTACGTCGGCGACACGCAGTGGCTGCGCGGCACGGTCGTCCGGCGCTACCTGGCCGAGGGCGAACGCCCGGCCGTCGACATTGAGCTGGTCATGACCAACCAGCGCGACGAGGAGACCACCCCGGGTCATGCCACCGTCCTCTTGCCGAGCCGCGAGCGTGGGCCGGTCCGCCTGCCCGAGCCTCCCGGCTCGGCCTCCGACCTGCAGGGCGCGCTCGAGGCCATCAGTGCTCGCTTCGGAGAGGCCTGACCCGTCCATGCCCACCGACGGCTACCCCTCGTGCGAGGGCCTGGTGGCGACGGTGTCCGACGGCGTTCTCCGCCTCGTCGTCGACCGACCCGAGAAGCGCAACTCGCTGACCGACGACATCGTCGCGGCCATGACCGAGTGCGTCTCGACGGCGGGGCGCGACGAGTCGGTTCGGGCCATCCTGCTCACCGGGGCGGGCGAGCACTTCTGCTCGGGCTTCGACATCGTTGCCCGCAACGAGGACCGCAGCCGTCGCCCCCGCGTCGGCAGCATCCAGCGGCGGGTGCCGGCTCTGGCCCACCGCCTGATCCCCCTGCTCGCCTCGGTCCAGACGCCCGTCGTCGTGGTGGCCCGCGGCTGGGTGGCCGGGATCGGCCTCCATCTGCTGCTCGCCGCCGACTTCGCGCTGGTGGCGGAGGACGCCCGACTCTGGGAGCCCTTCTCCGAGCGCGGCTTCACTCCCGACAGCGGCGCCACCTGGCTCCTGCCGCGCCGGGTGGGCGAGGTGCGCGCCCGCGAGATCCTGCTCCTCGGCCGTGTGCTCAGCGGCACGGAGGCGGCGCAGTGGGGCATGGTGCACGCCGCCGTGCCGGGTCCGGAGCTCGACCGGGCGGGCGAGGAGCTCCTGAGCACGCTGGCCTCCGGCCCGACCGTGACGCTCGGCTTCACCAAGTGGCTGCTCCACGTCTCGGCGGCGTCCCCGTTCGACCGCCAGCTGGAGCACGAAGCGCTCGCCCTCGAGCTCTCGTCGCGCAGCGAGGACTTCCGCGAGGGCCTCGCTGCCTTCAAGGAGAAGCGGCCACCCCGCTTCACGGGCCGCTGAACCGACCGTGCTGACCGATACCGATACCGGCGGGTACGAGTCCCTCGTCGTCGAGCGGCGCGGCCACGTCGGCTGGCTCGTCTTCAACCGGCCCCAGGCGGCCAACGCCATGGACTCGGTCATGCTGGCCGAGCTGGAGCGGGCGTGGCAGGAGTTCGACCGCGACCCCGCCGTCCGCGTCATCGTGAACACGGGCCGGGGCCGCAGCTTCCAGTCCGGCCTCGACGTGGTGGAGCTGGCCCGCAACCCGGACGCGCTACGCGAGCAGTCGCGCCGCACCAAGCGGGCCGAGTTGCGCATCACCGGCTGGCACAACGGGGTCTCCAAGCCGGTGATCGCCGCCGTGAACGGGGTCTGCGCCGGTGGCGGGCTGCACTTCGTGGCCGACGCCGACATCGTCCTGGCCTCGTCCGACGCCACCTTCTTGGACCCCCACGTCTCCATCGGCCAGGTCTCCGCCTACGAGACGGTCGGCCTGGCCCGGCGCATGCCCTTCGAGGCCGTGATGCGCATGGCGCTGCTCGGCCGCCACGAGCGCATCTCGGCTGCCCGCGCCTACCAGCTCGGCATGGTGAGCCAAGTGGTCGACCCGCCCGACGCACTCGAGGACACGGCGCAGGCCCTGGCCGAGACGATCGCCCGCAACTCACCGGCCGCCATGCGCGCCACCAAGCGCGCCATGTGGGGCGCACTCGAGGCCGGCCTCACCGACGCCTCCAAGGCCGGCGGCCAGGAGTTGGTCGCCATGTGGGGCCACCCCGACCAGGAGGAGGGGCCGCTGGCCTTCGCCGAGAAGCGGGAGCCCGTCTGGATCGACGACACCGAGGAGCACACATCGACATGAACTACTCCCACTACGACACCCTGATTGTGGAACGCCGCGGCCCGGTCGGCTGGCTGATCAACAACCGACCCGATCGGCTGAACGCCATGAACGCCCACATGCGCGACGAGTTCGCGCTGGCGTGGCGGGAGCTCGATGCGGATCCCGACGTCCGGGTCATCGTGCACACCGGTGAGGGCCGGGCCTTCCAGACGGGCGTCGACGTGGCGGAGATCGCTTCCGACGGCGTCGGCATGGAGCGTTACCGCCAGGCCGTCATCGACAACGACCAGCACTTCACGGCCTGGCAGCAGCAGGTCTGGAAGCCGGTGATCACGGCCGTGAACGGCATCTGTGCGGGCGGGGGATTCCACTGGGTGGCCGAGGCCGACATCGTCATCGCGGCATCCGACGCGGAGTTCTTCGACCCGCACGTCTCGGTCGGCCAGGTCGTCGCCATGGAGGCGATCGGCCTGGCGCGGCGCATCCCCTTCGAGGCGGTCATGCGCATGGCCTTCCTCGGTCGCTATGAGCGCCTGTCGGCTGAGCGCGCCTACGAGCTCGGGATGATCAGCCAGATCGTCGACCCGCCCGAGCGTCTGCGCGACGAGGCGCAGGCGCTGGCCGAGACGATCGCCCGCAACTCGCCGGCGGCGATGCGCGCCACCAAGCGCGCCCTGTGGGCCGCACTCGAGACCGGCCTCACCGACGCGTGCAAGGCCGGTGCCGTCGAGCTCGTCTCCATGTGGGGCCACCCCGACCAGGAGGAGGGTCCCCGCGCCTTCGCGGAGAAGCGCGAGCCGAAGTGGCAGCCTCTCGGCGCGGGAGACGAGGCCGCGGCGGGATAGTGCCCGGTTTCGCCTCGGCCGTCCTGGCCCCGGCGGGTGTTCACACCCTCTACGGTTCGCCGTCTTCGGGACTGCCGGTTGTCGCGGCCGACGAGCGGATCGCGCGGGTGCTGGCGGCAGGCTCACCGCGCCGTCTTGAACCGGCCCGCCGCGGCGGTGACCGCCGGGGG
>CAWGHA010000025.1:0-91871 GCA_963822265.1 uncultured Acidimicrobiaceae bacterium | reverse complement strand
GCTGCCCTCGCCCATGATTCAGGCCATGCTGACCGGCGAGCCGTTCGAGGCCCCGGTGAACATCCCCAACACCGGCCAGGCTCCGGGACTGCCCCGCGACGTCGTCCTCGAGTCGATCTGCGTGATCGACGGCGACGGCATCCGCGGCCGCGACGTCACGCTGCTGCCGGCTCCTTACGACGAGATCGTGCGCCGGCACGTGGCCACCCAGGAGCTCACCGTCGAGGCGGCGCTCACCGGGGACCGCCGCCTCGCCGCCGAGGCCTTCGCGCTCGACCCGCTGGCCGGACGCGGGGACCTGCGCGACATGGAGGCCATGGTCGACGAGCTCCTCGCCGGCACGGCGGAGTGGCTGCCGCAGTTCGCGTAACGCCGTCGGTCGGGAGGACTCGCATGCGCATCGGATTCGTCGGGCTCGGAGCCATGGGCCTGCCGATGGCGCGGCATCTCGTCGCCGCCGGCCACGACGTCGCCGTCGCGTCGCGCAGCCGTGGGCCGATCGACGCCGCGGTCGCGTTCGGTGCGACCGACGGTGGCTCGCCCCGCGGCGTGGCCGAGGCCTCCGACGTCGTCGTCCTCTGCGTTCCCAATTCCCCCGAAGTGGTCGAGGTGGTCGACGAGATGCTGCCGGCACTCGGGCCGGGCATGACGGTGGTCGACTGCTCGACCATCGACCCCGAGGTGGAGCGGGCCCAGCACGCACGCGTCGGCGACGTCGGCGCGCAGTACCTCGACGCCCCGCTCTCGGGTGGGACCGCCGGCGCGCAGAAGGGCACGCTCACCCTGATGGTCGGGGGCGACGCCGCGGTGCTGGCCGAGACCGAGCCTGCCCTCGACCCCTTCGCCGGCCTTGTCGTCCACGTCGGAGGTCCTGGGATGGGCCAAGTGGTCAAGCTCTGCAACAACCTCATCTACGCCGCCCAGATGACGGCCACGGCCGAGGCAACCGCCATGGCCGTGACGTCGGGTGTCGACATGGGCAAGCTGCTTCAGGTCCTCACGCACGCCACGGGCGACTGCGTGGCCGTGCGGACGCGCCTGCCCGTGCCCGGAGTGATCCCCGACAGCCCCGCGTCGAACGGCTGGCAACCCGGCTTCATGACCGACCTCATGGCGAAGGACCTCGACCTGGCCATGGCCTACGCGGCGCGGCGCGGCGTGCCCGTCCCCACCACGGCAGCCGCGCGCCAGCTGCTCACGGCGGCGAGCTCGGCCGGCTACGGGCGCGAGGACTTCTCGGCCGTGGCCAAGGTGGTCCTCGCCCTCTCCGGCGCAGGATGAGCCGCGCCGTCCCCCTCCCGACGCCGACGCTGATCCTGGCGGCCGACCACCGGGCCCGGGCCGTGGTCACGGTGGAGCCCTGGGCGGACTACTTCGGCGCTCTGGCCGCGGCGCTCCCGTCGTGTGACGGCATCCTGGCCACGGCCCAGCCGCTCGAGGGGCTTGCTGCCGCCGGCCACATCCGCGCCGGGCATCGCACGTACCTGTCCATCAACCGCACGGGCCTGGCCGGCTCCGCCTTCGAGCTGGACGACCGCCTGGTGGCGGGCGTGCCCCGGGCCGCTTCGGACGGATGGACCGGGGTCAAGCACATGACTCGCATCGATCTGGCCGACCCGCTCACGTCCGCCGCGCTCGAGTTGCTCGGCCAGGTGCTGGAGGGGGCGCGCGACGCCGGGCTCGAAGCGCTCGTCGAGCCGTTGCTGTGGCGCGACGGTCGGGTATGCCGCGATCTCGATTCCATCGTGCTGGCGGCGGTGATCGCGCACGACATGGGTGCGCCCGTGATCAAGGTCCCGGTCCCCGCGGTCGCGCCCGGAGACGAGCGCCGGCACGCCGTGGCGAGAATCGTGGCGAGCGTGAGCGTGCCCGTCCTCTTCCTCGGCGGACCAGTGGGCGAGGGAGGCCGCGATCCTGTCCTCGACGAGGTGCGCGACGTCATGGCGGGCGGCGGCAGCGGCATGGCCATGGGGCGCACGGTGTACCAGGATCCCGATCCGGCCGACATGGCCGGCCTCGTCCGCGGGCTGGTGCACGGATGAGGATCCTGACGGTCGACTTCGGGACGACGGTCACCAAGGTCGCGGTGTGGGGTGACGAAGGTCTGGTCACGTTGGCCCGCTCGGAGATCGCCACGACGCATCCGAAGGTCGGCTGGACCGAACAGGACCCGGTGCGCTGGTGGACGACGATGGTGATCGCCTGCGCCGAGGCCAGGGCTCAGGCCCCGGGAGCCTTCGGTGCCGTCGACGTGGTGGCGTGCTCGGGGGCGCGGCAGACCTTCGTGCCGGTGACGAGGCAGGGCGACCCCATCGGCAAGGGGATCCTGTGGTCGGACCGCCGGGGGGCGGCCGAGGCCCGCCGGCTGGCCGAGCGCATGGGCGGCGACGACGTCAACCGGGCTCGCACCGGGATCCCGCTCGATGCCGGCGCGGTCGCGGCCAAGCTGGCCTGGCTGGCCGAGAACGAGCCGGCACGGCTCGAGTCGGCAGACGTGATCCTCTCCCCGCGGGACCTCATCGTCTACCGCATGACCGACCAGCTCGTCACCGACGCGACGTTCGCGTCCCGCAGCGGTCTCTACGACTTCGACGGCAACGCGCTGCGCGAGCTGGCCGGCCCGGTGCTGGGCAAGCTGCCGAGCGTGGTGGCCTCTGACACGGTGGTCGGACAGCTGAAGGCCGTGCCTGGCGCCGAGCTCGGACTGCGGCCCGGCATCCCCGTGGTGATCGGAGCGGGCGACCGCCAATGTGAGGTGTTGGGCTCGGGCGCGTCCGAGGGCTGCCCGATGGTCAGCTGGGGCACGACGGCGAACGTGTCCGTCCCGGTGGCGGAGCGTCCGGTTCCCTCCCCGGCTGGCGCCGTGGTCACCCGTGCCGCCGACGGGGGGTGGCTGCTCGAGGGCGGCCTCTCGGCTGCCGGCTCGTTCCTGGCCTGGCTCGGGCGCCTGCTCGGTCGGACCCCTGACGAGCTCGCCGCTCTCGCCGCAGTCAGCCCGCCCGGGGCCAACGGCGTGGTGGCGGTGCCATGGCTCGACGGGGCGCGCGCCCCGTGGTGGCGAGACGACGCCCGGGCGGGGTTCATGGGCCTCGGCTCGGCGCACGGAGCGGGCGACCTGTCGCGGGCCGTCGTGGAGGCGGTGGCCTGGGACGTGCTCCGGTGCATGGAGGTCGTGACGGTGGGCCGCCTCGGGGGGAGCACGGCCGCCGGGGTCACGCTCGGCGGGGCGGGCACCGGGCTGCCCCTGTGGGTCGAGGTCCTGACCTCGATCCTCGGCGTGCCGGCCACCCGGCGCCGCTCCGGCGAGGCCGCGTCGGCCGGCGCGGCGTTGCTGGCGGGCAAGGCCCTGGGACTCGGACTGACCCTCGAGCAACTCGACCCGGTGGCGGCCGAGATCCGGCCCGACCCTGACGCGGTCGGCGTCTACCGGGCCATGCGTCCCATGGTCGATCACGTGGCCGAAGCGGTGCTGGCCGCGACGGAGTCGTTGCCCTCGACTGACCCGGTCCCGGCCGTCTGATCGGCCGGGCCGCGACGGCCTCGACGCCCGATCCCTGACGCGAGTGTCAGGTTAGAGTCCCTCACCAGTGCCGAGCGAGCCGCTGTTCGACTTCGCCGTTCCCGACGACCTGCTGCGCGACGCGGTGACGAACGTGAAGGACCAGGACGTGGTGGCCGACCTGGCGGTCATGCCCGGGACCGGGGAGGGCAAGCCGCCGCCTCTCGTGGGCATCCTCCGTACGTCGGGCTACGCACCGCTGGTCCTCCTGACGGCCGCCGCGATGGTTCCCGGCACCTTCGGCAACGGCATCGCCATCATCGGGCGGAACCTCGAGACGTCGTTCCACATGTCGAACGCCTCGCTCGGCGCCGTGGCGTTCGTCGCGCAAGTCTCGCAACTGTTGTGGGCCGTTCCCCTGGCGCTGTGGGCCGACCGGGGCAGCCGCAAGGTGGTGGCCGCCGTGGCGCTGCTGATCTTCGCCGGCTTCGGCGCCCTCATGGCGCTCTCGCCCAATGTCTGGTGGTTCGCGTTCTTGTACCTGGCGGCCTCGGTCGGCACCGGTGTGAACAACACCGTCCACAACTCGTACCTGGCCGACGCCTACCCGACGGAGGGGCGCGGCCGGATCTTCAGCTGGCACAACCTCTCGGACCCGCTGTCGCAGACGGTCGGCATCCTCATCTTCGTGCTACGTGGTGACCGTGGCTCACGACTGGCGCTACGGCCTCCTCGTCGCCCTGGTGGGCATTCCGCTCGGGCTTGCGCTCTTCACTCTGCACGAGCCCGAGAAGGGCGCCAACGAGAGCAGCCACATCCTCAAGGCGTCCGGCATGGACCTGCACACCCAACAGGAGGGCGCCCCCCGTGTCCTCCTCGGCTCGGCCGTGACGAGGCTGCTCCGCGTGCGGTCCCTCTACTACGAGCTCGTGGCCGTCGCCATCCTGGGCTTCGCCGGCACGGGAGCCCCGTTGTTCGGCAATCTCTTCTTCATCGACAAGTTCCACCTCGACACGGCGAGCCGAGGCGAGGTGTACGCCATCATCGGGCTCGCCGCGTTCCTGGGCCTGCCCGTCGCCTACGTGTTCGGCGACCGCTACTTCCGCCGCGCCCCGCAGCGGCCCCTCGTGATCGCAGGGATCTGCATCACGCTCTACGGCGGCCTCTTCGTCCTGTCGCTCTACGTGCCGCAGCTCTGGCTGTGCGTCTTGCTCCAGTTCCTGGCTCAAGCATCGGTCTCGCCGCTGGCCATCTGCATCTTCCTCACCCTGGCGGCCACCGCACCGCCCGAGATGCGCACCATCTGCTTCGCCATGTTCGGCGTGTACTCGCTCGTCTTCGGGGGCTTCGCCGGGTCGGTCGTGCTGGGCGCCGTCTCGGACGCTATCGGCGGCCTGCACGGCATCGTGGTCTCGCTGACCCTGATCGCGCCGGTCTGCGCGGTCGGCGGTTTCCTGCTCGTGCTCGGCTCGCGCAGCGTCCGGCGCGACATCACGTTGGTGATCGAGGACGTGATCGAGCGCTACTCCGAAGGCAGGCGCCGGCAGTCCGGTGGTGCCATCCCCGCCCTCCAGGTGCACAACCTCGACTTCTACTACGACACCAACCAGGTCCTCTTCGACGTGAACCTCGAGGTGGCCGAGGGCGAGATGGTGGCGCTGCTGGGTACGAACGGCGCGGGAAAGTCGACCCTCTTGCGAGCGGTCTCGGGTCTGGGGCACCCTCACCGGGGCGTGATCCGTCTCTTCGGGATGAACAGCACGTACCTCGAACCCGAGCAGATCATCGACCAGGGGGTGGCTCTGCTCGTCGGGGGCAAAATGACGTTCCCCGGACTCAGTGTGCGCGACAACCTGCGGATCGGCGGCCACACCCTGCGGCGCGACCGGGCGCGGTCCGCCCGCGCCCTGGAGGAAGCCCTGGAGCACTTTCCCGAGCTGCGCGACCGGCTCGACCAGCCGGCGGGGACGCTCTCGGGCGGGGTGCAGCAGATGCTGGCGCTGTCCCGGGTGATGATGACCGAGCCGCGGCTGCTCATGATCGACGAGCTCTCGCTCGGACTGGCCCCCATGGCCGTCGAGCGCCTCATGGCGATGGTGCGCCGCATCAACGAGGGCGGGACCACGGTGATCCTCGTCGAGCAGAGCCTCAACCGCGCCCTCAGCCTGGCTGACCGGTGCTTCTTCATGGAGCGCGGCGCCATCCGTTTCGAGGGACCCACAGCGGAGCTGATGGGGCGCGACGACTTGCTGCGCCCCGTGTTCTTGGGCGCGGCGGCGTCCGGGCTGGGCGGCTGATGCTCGCGTTCTCCGCCCCCGACTTCGTTCTCGTCCAAGGGGTCTTCTACGGGCTCGGCTACGGCCTGCTGGCCATCGGTCTCGTGCTCGTGTACCGCACCAACCGGGTGCTGAACTTCGCCCAGGGCCAGATCGGGGTGATCGCCGCCGTGTTCCTGGTCAAGCTCACGGCAGACTTCAAGTTCAACTACTGGTTCGCTCTGGCGCTCTCCATCGGGTTGGCCGCGTTCACCGGCGCCCTCTCCGAGCTCGTGCTGCGCCGGCTGTTCAACCGGCCGCGCGTCCTGGTCATGGTGGCCACCATCGGGCTGAGTTACGTGCTGCTCGCGCTGACGGCGCTGCCGTTCATCCGGCCCTCGAACCTGTACAAGCCGGTGCCCGTTCCCTTCGACCTGTCATTCTCCCTCGGTCCCTTCATCATCACGCCTACCGAGGTGCTCACCCTGATCGTGGCCCCCATCGTGACGCTGGCGCTGGTGCTCGCCGTCCGTTTCACCTCCTGGGGGCTCTCCATGCGGGCCATGTCGGAGAACGCCGACTCGGCCCGCCTGTCCGGGGTCTGGATCCGGCGCACCTCGACGCTGACCTGGACGGTGGCCGGTGCGCTCTCGGCCTTCACCGCCATTCTGAACGCACCCAACCAGACCAGCGCCCTCACCCAGGCGCTCTCGCCGGACCTGCTCCTCTACGCCCTCACCGCCGCTCTCATCGGCGCCATGATCAACCTGACCGTGGCCTTCGTGGCCGGGGTGGGAATGGGAATCTTCCTCGAGCTGCTCCAGTGGAACGTCGCGTCACCGGCCAAGCAGCAACTCATCATCTTCCTGGTCGTCATGGCGGTGCTGCTGATCCGGGTGCGCGCCCTGCGCACCGGGGCGCGGGGAGAACGCAGCAGCTGGGGGCACGGCGCGGTGACGACCATGCGAGCCAGCGCGGACGTGCTGCGACGCCGGGTCTCGTCGTCGGGGATCTGGTTCTGCGCCATCGCGGCCGCGGCGGCGCCGCTCGTCTTGTCGGTCGGAAACGACGTGCTCTTCAGCCAGATCTGTATCTACGCCGTCATCGCGCTGTCCCTCACGTTGCTCACCGGGTGGGCCGGCCAGGTGTCGCTCGGTCAGTTCGGCCTCGTCGCCGTGGGCGCGCTCGTCGCCGTGCACCTCGGCAGCTCGCTGCCGCTCCCCGTGGTGATGCTCTACGGCGGGGCGGTCACCGCGCTCGTCGCCATCATCGTCGGCCTGCCGGCACTCCGCATGCCCGGGCTGTTCCTCGCCGTCACGACGCTGGCCTTCGCCCTCTTCATGCAGAACGCGGTGCTCGCGACACCGTGCTTCACGGTGCCCGGCATCGGCAAGACGCTCTGCACCGGGCTGCCGAACCCGTCGTACACGTTCCTCGCCCGCCCGTCGTTCCTCGGCCTCAGCCTCGCCTCGCAGCGTTCCTTCGCCTGGTTCTCGCTCGGCGTCCTGCTGGTGTCCATCTTCGTCATCCGGACGTGGCGCGACCGCGGCATCGCCCGGCGTTTCGTCGCCGTGCGCGACAACGAGCTCACGGCGGCGGCCATGGGCATCCCTATTCTGCGCACCAAGCTTCTGGCCTTCGCGCTCTCGGGCTTCGTCGCCGGCTACGCGGGTGTCTGCTTCGCCTTCGCCACCCAGCAGCTCAACAACACCGACATCACCTTCGACCCGACCACGTCGTTCGTCATCATCTCCATGGTGGTGATCGGAGGCCTGGGCTCCATCTCGGGGGCGATCCTGGGCGCCCTCTACCTCGAGGGTCTGCCCGCCATCTTCGGGTCCAACCAGACGATCCAGTTCATCACGAGCGGCCTCGGACTGCTGGCCTTCATCCTCTACCTGCCGGGCGGCCTGGCCGAGGTGCTGCACCGCTTCGGCGATCTCGTCACCATCGGCGTGCGCTCCGTTCTGGACCGTGTTGCGCCTCGGCGCTCCGAGCCCCCAGCGGCGACGCCGGGCGGGCATGACCTCGACCGGGCGCCGGCGTTGGCCGCCGGAGGGCGCGGAGCAGTGACGAGCGCCCCGACCGGACCCGCACGGCTCAGCGTGCAGGACATGAGCGTGCACTTCGGCGGCGTGGTCGCGCTCGACGAGGTGACCTTCGGCGCGGAGCCGGGGTCGATCGTCGGCCTGATCGGGGCCAACGGCTCGGGGAAGACGACGACCCTCGACGTGATCTCGGGCCTGGTCAGCCCGCGGACCGGGTCCGTCCGAGTCGACGGTGTTGACCTGGGCGAGTATCTGCCCGAGGAGCGCCTCAGCGTGGGTGTGGTGCGTTCGTTCCAGGACTGCCGCCTCTATCCCGGAGCTCACCGTGCTCGACGTCCTCCTGCTCTGCGAGGACGCCCGGTCGGAGGTGGCGGTGCTGGCGACCACGCTCCGGCTGCCCTGGGCGCGCCGCGCCGAACGCCGCAAGCTCGAAGCGGTCGACCAGGTGATCACCGCTTTCGGCCTCGAGCGCTTCCGGAACCACCGGACCGCTGAGCTCTCGACTGGGACGCGCCGGGTGGTTGACCTGGCCTCCATCGTGCTGGCCCGCCCCCGGCTCCTCCTGCTCGACGAGCCGACGGCGGGGATCGCCCAGCGAGAAGCCGAAGCATTCGTCCCCCTGCTGCGCCGGCTCCACCAGGTCTCGGACACGACCATCGTCCTGGTCGAGCACGACGTCCCGCTGGTCTTCGAGCTGTGCTCGCAGGTCGTCGTCATGGAGCTCGGCCGGGTGGTCGCGTCCGGAACGCCGGAGCAGGTCCGCGCTGACCCGAAGGCCCTCGCCGCGTACCTTGGTGCCAGCGACGAGGCCCTCATGGCGTCGGGCCCGATCGCCGGGGGTCGGGGGGACGCCGGGTACGGCAGCAAAGGAGCCAGTTGATGGAGGCGAAGACTCACATCGGGGCGTCCGCAGCGCGCGTTCGCTGGGCCGCGGCGCCCAACCCGGTGGCGGTGCTGGGCCGTTCCTGGCGCCGGTTGCGTCGCCGTCCCCGTGCCATGCAGGTGCGCACCGTCGTCGTCGTGGTCGGCATCGTGGTCTTTCTGGTGGCGTGGCTCCTTCTCGCGCCTTCGGGCGGGGGTGGGGGCGTGGCCGGTGCGGCGGAGACCGCGACGTCGGCCGTGACGCCGGTCAGCCAGGCCAGCACGAGCTCGCGCGGGGTCTCGGCCACGTCCATCAACGTGGTGTTCCCGGTGGTCGCCATCAACAGCCTGGCCGGCAAGGAGGGCTTCGCCCAGGACAAGGAGTACAACCAGCAGATCAACGCCATCAACCTCTACGTCAACCAGATCAACCACAGCGGCGGCATCAACGGCCGCAAGATCAACGCGATGATTGAGCAGTTCGACCCGACGAACGACGCCAACATGCAGGCGTTGTGCTCCCAGTGGACGCAGGGCAACCCTCCCGTGTTCGCCGTGCTCGACGGTATCGGGACGTGGGAACAGGACGAGCAGCTCTGCGTGACCCAGCAGGGGCACACGCCTCTCATCAGCGCGTGGTCGACCGTGACCGACTGGACGAACCTCGGCTCGCCCTACCTGTGGTGGACAGGGGCGGACATGGCGCCGGTTCTCGACGCCACGGTCAAGTGGGGTCTCAGCTCGGGACGACTTCAGAAGGGCAGGACGGTCGGCGTGGTGGCGTCGGACGAGGCGGCGGACCAGGAGGCCCTGAACACCGTCCTGTTGCCGGAGCTCAAGAAGGCGGGCGTCCCGTCGATGGTCGAGACTGTGGCGGGGAACCCCGACGAGACGGCGACGACGAATTCCGACGCGCAGCTCGCCGTGGAGCGTTTCGAAGCTGCCGGCGTGAAGTCGGTCTTTCCGTTGCTCCCGGAGAACGCGTTCTTCCCCTACATCGGCGCCGAGAACTCGCAGAAGTACTTTCCCCAGCTCCTCCTGAGCGATTACGAGTCGACGGTCGAGGTGGCGCTCGGGCTCATCCCGGTCCCTTACGAGGACGCGCTCAACGGCCAAGAGGGCGTCACGACCGAGACCCTCGGCGGTTTCGACGACAACCGTCCCGAGGCGCAGGGCGGTTACGACGCTGGCGTGCGCTCGTGCTACGACACGTGGCATGCGAAGTACCCCAAGGACATCCCCGGGGCGACGAGCCACTTCATTGAGGAGCAGGGTCCTATTCAGGCCTGGTGCGGCGCCATCCGCCTCTTCGCCACGGCGGCCAAGGCGGCGGGTCCGAACCTGAACCGCCGTACCTTCGTCGAAGCCATGTCGAAGATCACGAATTTCCCCGGCACGCTCTCCCCGGTGTGGAGCTTCGGCCCGGACAAGTTCTACGGTCCGACGCAGTACCAGGTCGTCAAGGTGCACAACAACGTGCCGCCGTCCTCGCTGTGCAAACTCAAGACGAACCACAAGCCGCAGGGCACGTGCTGGGTGACGGTACAGGGGTTCCAGCCGCTGCCGGCGGGTTGACAGACGCCGGACACGCTGGACCCGCTGCCGACACAAGCGACGGCGTGGTCACCCAGAACGGGTCTCGACTGAACCCGAAGCCGTCCTGGCCACCGAGCAGTGCGTGATCGTCGGTCGAATGGCGCGAGAGGTGGCGTCTTCCTCGATGAGCAAGCGGCGGCCGCCAACCCGGGTGTACGGTTCGTGCGGCATGAGAGTTGGTGTCAATCGGTGGCACTGTGGGGGAGAAGAGAAGTTGGCGGGTACGTGGAACCAGGTTCCTCTTTGAAGTCTGCGAGCCTGCCGATGCCCTTTGCGAGTCCGATCCCGTCTCACGAGCAAGGAGCGTCCAATGATTCGGAGAACCATTCTGGTGATGGCGGCAACCGTAGTGCCGCTTGTCGCCATTCCGGCCGCCGGGGCCGGTGCTCAGAGCAACACCCGACCTTTCGTCATCGGTACCGGGAACCCGACGTGCAACAACTGGTCGGGAGAATTGAAGTTCGTTCCTCCCTTGACCAACGGTGGCGTCGCAACAAGTGAGACGGTCATTTTCAAGGCCAAAGCCGCCGGGTGCAGCAGCGGAGTTCCTGCCCCACACCGTGGGGTCGCGAGCAGCACCACCGTCGTCAGCGGACCCGGAGCAAACAACTGCGCGAATTTCATCCCCTCCGCTCACCAGCACCATCAATATCCCGATCGCCTTCACCGACAACGTCGTCTGGCACCCGACGAACCTGGCCCTGGCGAATTCCACGATCAGTTTCCCGGGACCTCTTACGGTTACATCACCAACCCTCGGCGGATCGCCCATCACCATCGGTGCGGTCAACGGCGTGGTGACCGGCTCATTTGCGACGCCTACGGCTTCGATCTCGGTCACGACCGTGCCGTCGTGGAACACCATCAGCAGCCGCTGCGCGGAGTGCGACTCGAAAACCCTGAATATCGGTGCAGGCTCGTCCGGGACCTTCTCAGCCGGGCGGCCATGCGGTTGTCTCTGCCCTTGACGGTTTGGGAGGTCGTAGCCACCTGAACAGGGCGTGACGGGCGCGGTCGTTCGGCGGCTGCCCGATGCACTGGACAGGCGCTCACATGAGAGCTGGGCCGTTTCGTCAACGTGTTCGGGTTCCGACAGTCCGTCGAGCGCCGGGGCGCTGGCGGCGGAGGTGCGCCTCGCCTGCTGCCGACAGCGAAATGAGGACGGCGCCTCCCCCCGATTCGAAGCGCCGGACGACGTAGCCGCGCTCGTTCGCGGCCTCCCAGACGGGAAGGCGCGGACAGGACGTCCGCCATGCGTCGAGCACCTCGTCGTAGGGACGGGATGCCGGGCCGATCCACTCGAGCAGGTCGAGCACGAGGGAGTCGACGGTATCGGGCAACGAGAACCTCCACGCGGGTGGCACGAAGCGGCCCTCATGACGATAGCTGTCATTGGAGGATGCCGGCTCCTTTGGGCCGACGCAGGCCCGTCCGAAGTGAGATGTGAGAATCCGAGAGAATGTCGGCGGACTACGCGGTCGAGGTGTCGGCGGGAAGTCGTGCCAGGTCGCGTGAAACGAGATCGCGCACGTCGCAGCTCACGAGCTGCGCGTGGGCGCGACCAGCTGCAGCAACATATGCCGCGTCGTACGCCGAGAGGCCCTGTTCGTGTGCCAACGTCGACGCGGTCTCCAGGAGCTGGGCGTCGGCCCGCACGATCCCTCCGTCGTCGCCCACTGCCGCCAGCCGATCGCGCAGCCTCTGCGCGGCTTCGAGGTCGCGCCAGGCACGTACCGCGACGTTGTTCACTTCGTAGAAGGCGAGGTCGAGCGTCGCCAGAGGTTCGACGCCCTCGAGCAGCCGTCGAGCGTCCCTGTGATGCTCGTCATCCACGTCCTCGCTCGCCAGGAATACGCTTGCATCGAGCAGCCAGAGCTTCAAGGCTCGGGCCGTGTCGACTTGACGAGCTCGGCGACCTGGCCTCCGTGACCGCCGGCGAGACGGTCGACGTCGTCGATCTCGGCCATGCGTTCCGCCCGCCGGAGACTGCGCCGCTGCAGGGAGTCCTCGGCCAGTTCGCGCAGGAACCCGCTCCGAGTGGTGCCGCGGCGGTCCGCCTCGACATCGACCGCGTGCAAGAGGTCGTCTGGAAGTGACACCATCACCTTGGCCACGTCATGAGTATACCCGGTAATGCCAAGGGGATGGGACTGGAATCATCCCTGGTCAAGGAGGGTCTCAGAAAGATGGCTCTCGGGAGAAACGGGGCCCGCCGCGCCGACCGGGGCCCGGACCCCGACTCACCCGTCAGGGTCAGCCGACCAGAAAGCTGAGCCGCACCCGACGCCGCGGGTTGTCGGCGTTGAGGTCGACCAGGACCAGCGACTGCCACGTGCCCAGCATCACCCTCCCTCCGAGCACCGGCAGCGTCACCGAAGGGCTGACGAAGGCGGGGAGCACGTGGTCGGCCCCGTGGCCGGCCGAACCGTGGGCGTGGCGGTAGCGGTCGTCCCGGGGGAGGAGCCGACGCAGCGCGTCGACCAGGTCGGCCTCCGAGCCCGAGCGCGTCTCCATGAGCGCCAGACCGGCCGTGGCATGCGGAGCCAGCACGTTGACGAGCCCGTCGCCACGCCCTCCGCAGAATCGTTCGAGCGCTGACGTCAGGTCGACGACCTGCTCGTGTGACGTGTCGACCTCGAGCTCGACCGAGTCCATCAACCGATCATTGTGCCCTGCCGGCCGTCACAGCGCGGAGAACGTCCCGGCCTGCAGCATGACCAGGACACCGATGCAGCACAGCAGGACCGGTACCGCGACCGCGCCGAGCCTGGTCATGACCGCCCGGGCCCGAGGGTGGCGGCCACCGGCCAGGATCACCCAGGTGACCAGCACCTCGCCGACCGCGAACACGACCACGATGGCGGCGACGTCCCCCGCCCCGGCGGCTCGGAACAGCGGGATGTAGGCCGCCAGGTTGTCGCCACTCGCACCCATGGTCACGAGCGCGGCCGCGGTGAACGATCGTCCCACCGCCCGGCGCGCCACGGCGTCGGATCCGCCCGCCCGCCCGGCGCGCCGTCCCGATATGGCGTCGAACAGTCCCTTGATCCCGATACTGAGGGGGACGAGCCCGAGCAACCCCACCGTCGCGGGCGAGAACTCGAAGAGCACGGCCGCGGCTCCGGCCGCGACGCCCACCATGATCCAGAACCCCACGACCTGCCCCACGGCGATGCGGCGGGCCCGTTCCATCGGCGCGCCCGCCACCATCGCCATGGTGACCAGGGTGTTGTCGATGTTGGTGCCGACGAAGGCGACCGCCGTGATGCCGATCTCGCCCGCCAACCCGGCTGCGGCGATCAAGCTGGTGCTCAGTTGGCCGGCACCGCGGGCGGCGACGCCTGGACCGGGAGCGGCATCGCGGGACCGAAGGGCTTGTCGCCACGCAGCGTCACCCGGTGGGCGAAGCGGGCCGCGTCGCCGTAGTCGTCGAGTGCGTAGTGCATCGTGGCCCGGTTGTCCCAGAAGGCAACCGAGCCCGCGCGCCAGTGGAAGCGGCAGGTGTACTCGGGCTGCGTGCAGTGGTGGTACAGCATCTCGAGGATGGCGTTGCTCTCGTTGTCCGACAGCCCGAAGATGCTGCGCGTGAATTGACGGTTGACGAACAGCCCGTTGCGGCCCGTCTCGGGATGGGTGCGCACGACGGGGTGCAGGGCGGGGAGGAGCTTCTCCTGCCACACGCCGTCCCACTCGTAGCCGCCGCGCTCGGCCACGTCGGCTGCGAACCACGGATCGTGGTGGATGGCGATGAGCTCGTCGCACATGTCGCGCACCGGCGCCGCCAGCCCGTCGTACGCGTCCTGAAGGCTGGCCCACATGGTGTCCCCACCCACATCGGGCGCCTGCAGCATGTAGAGGATCGACCCCATCGCCGGCGTCTGCAGGAACGTGACGTCCGTGTGCCACCAGTTGGCCCGGTCGACCTTGCCGTCGATGGCCAGCACCTCCCGGCTCTCGGAGATCGACGGGAGGACGGGGTGGGCCTCGGTCACGGTGCCGAACTGGCGGGCGAAGTCGGCCTGTTGCTCGGCGGTCAGCGATTGGTCGCGGAAGAAGATGACGTGATGTGTGTTCAGCGCCTGGCGCAGCACCGCCACCACCTCCTCCGCCAGCGGCTTTCCTATGTCGACTCCGGAGATCTCCGCGCCGATCGTGGGCGAGAGAGGGTGTACGGCGAGATGGGTAGCGACGGTCACCCCCCAATTGTGCCCGACGCCCCGTTCCCCGGCGCGCGGCCGGCCGTAGTGTGGCCCACCATGGCCACGGTCGACGACTCCGGACTCCTCTTTACGCCCCCGGCCCGCAATTACTCACCCTGGTACCAGTGGATGGCGCGCCTGGGCGCCACCGTCCACGAGGATCCGCTCCCCGAACGGCTCAATGGCGATACAAGTGCCGAAGACGCCGACCCCATTCCCACGTGGCGCGAGCGCCGCCGCCAGGTGCTGCACGAGCTCCTCGGGCCCGAGCCCGACCCCGTCCCCCTGCACTTCGAGATCCTCGAGTCGACCGACTGCGACGGTTACCGGCGCGACAGGGTGGTCTTCGACAGCGAGGACACCATGTCGGTGCCGGCCTACCTCCTCGTGCCGGACGCCCGCGTCCATGCGGGCCGCCCGGGTCCCGCAGTGCTGGCCTGCCACGGCCACGGCCCGGGGAAGTCCCAGGCGGTCGGTCTCGAGCACACCGACATGCCCAACGCCGACTACGCCCACCAGCTGGCCCGGTGTGGCTACGTCGTCCTCGCACCGGACCTCCGCTGCTTCGGAGAGCGCCAGGACTGGAATCCGGATGATCACTACGCCTGTGACACCAACCTCGTCCACGCCGTGATGGCCGGGTGGAACCCGCTGGCCCAGAACGTGTGGGACCTCCGCCGAGCGCTCGACGTCCTGCAGGAACACGCACTCGTCGACCCGGACCGCATCGGCATGTGCGGCGTCTCGTACGGGGGCACGGTCACCCTGTTCACCGCCGCGGTCGACGAGCGGGTCTCGGCGGCCGTCGTGAGCGGCTACTTCTCGTCGTGGGCCGAGAGCCACCGGATGCCGTGGAACATGTGCGGCTCCCAGGTCATGTTCGGCATGCTGGGCCGGATCGAGCACGAGGACCTGGGTGCCCTGGTCGCGCCCCGTCCCATGCTGGTCGAGACCGGAACCGAGGACCTGCTGTTCCCCGTGGCGGCCGCGACGGAATCGGTTCGTCGTACCCGGCTCGTCTACGACCGCTTCGCTCCTGACGAGCCGGGCCGGCTGGTCCACGACGTCTTCGAGGGCGAGCATCAGTGGCACGGGACCGAGGCGCTCCCGTTCTTCGACCGCTGGCTGGCCTCGTAGCGGGCCGCAGCCCCGCCGTCCTGCGAGCTACAGGAAGCCGCGGAGAACCGCGGCGAAGGACGACCCGAGGACCACGCTTCCTCCCACGGTGCGGTCCGTCGGGACCGAGACGGGATTGTTCGTCGGGACATTCGCCAGCGAGAGCACCGCCGACACCGGGGTCCCGGGCCCGAGATACATGTGAGACGCCACCTGGGCGAGCAGCGAGCCCGCCCCGGCCGGGTCCGAGATGAGCGAGGTCACCGACAGCCGCCCCGTCGCCAGGCGGCCGAGGCTCGATGAGGGGCTCACCGTGTGCAGGTCCACCCCGACGTAGTGGCTGACCGGGATGCCCAGCCGGTCGAGACCGGCGATGATGGCGGAGGGCGCGTGCACATTGAGGCTCGAGAGCGGCTCCGTCCGGCCTCCGGACACCGGCAGCGCCAGGGCACTCGGGATGGTCAAGACGCGGGAGTGCCCGTCGACCGAGTGGAAGACGTAGGCCTCCTCGCTGTGGTCCGGACCCTTCACGATGGCCAGGAGGTCGTTCTTGCCCCGGGCGAGAAGGCTCGCGGACACGCCGACGTGGTGCACGGCGTGGTCGATGCGGTAGAGCTCGTATCCGATCCACCCGCCGACGAAGAGGACCAGGCACGCCAGAGCGGTCCCCGCCACGAGCAGGATGCGCTTGACGCGGCGCCTCAGACTGCGCCGGCCGCCAACCTCGCCCGTCCCCGCCTCCGTTCCGGTCCCCGTCAGCTCGGCGCCCCTCGATCCGGCCACGAGAGCCTCCGGCTCTGGGCGTCTCGTGGCGATGGCGATCGTCATTCCCCTCCAGTGGGTGGTCCGGCTTCGTATGTGGCCACCCGCCGGCGTGGAGAACGGTCGCACGCCAGCGCGCGGCCGTCGCCCACGGGTTTGATGTAGTTGCCGTCGCCGTCCGGCAAGCTGAGTGGATGGAGGAGACGATGCCGGGAGCCGACCCCCCTGGGTCGCCGGACCCGGCGCAGGGGGTGGTGCCCCCGTTCGCCTCAACCTTGTTCCGCTACACCTCGGACGATGAAGACAGCGCCCGATGGTGGCGCTTCCCGCTTCGTGACGGGGACATTATCGTCAGCAGCCGCTCGAAAAGCGGCACCACCTGGATGCAGATGATCTTCCTGCTCCTGGTGTTCCAGACCCCCTCCTTGCCGGACACTCTCGGCCAGCTGTCACCCTGGTTGGACTGGCTGGTCCGCCCTGAGGCCGAGGTCCGAGAGCTCCTCGGGTCACAGAACCACCGGCGTGTGATCAAGACCCACACCCCGCTGGACGGGGTGCCCCAGGACCCTCGGGCCACCTACGTCGTGGTGGCCCGTCACCCTCTCGACGCCGCAGTCTCTCTCTACCACCACAGCAAGAACATCGACCGCGAGCGCTTCCGCGCCTTGATGGACCGCCCAGACGTCCCCGCCCGGGCCGCCACCGCTTCTCCCGACGCCACCGCTTCTCCCGACGCCACCGCTTCTCCCGACGCCACTGCTGCCGCCGCAGGTCCTCCAACGTCGAGGCTGCCCATCACGGAGTGGTTACTCGAATACGTCGAATGGGACCCCGACCCGCGCCAGTGGCTTGACTCCCTCCCGGGCACGATGTTGCACCTCACCGACGCTTGGGCCCGGCGCCACGACGGCAACGTCGTCCTCGTCCACTTCGACGATCTTCGTCAAGACCTCGAGGGCTCCATGCGCCGCCTCTCCCGCCGGCTCGGGATCGCGGTTGACGAAGAGCGCCTCCACACGCTCGCGCGAGCAGCCGGCTTCGAGGCGATGCGCGCCAACGCGCAGAGGTCGGTCCCCGACACGTTGGGCGTGTTCAAGGACAACGCAGCGTTCTTCCGCCTCGGTGCGTCCGGTGAGGGTCCAGCCTTGGTCGGCGAGGAAGGCATGGCCCGATACCGCGAGCGCGTCGAGAGCCTGGCTTCTCCCGATCTGCTGGCTTGGCTCCATCGCGACGAGGCCCGCGCCGGAGGCACGTTGACGGGAGCAGATCGTGGCCGATGACCGACGAGAACCGATCGCGCCCGACGACAACATCGTGCCCGACGACAAGGACTGGACCTGGGTGCTCGAGCGCACGTGCCCAGAGTGCGGGTTCGACGCGTCGACGTTTCCTGCTGCCGAGGTGGCGCCTCTCGTCCGTGCCAACGCTCAGGCGTGGTCTCGCCTGCTCGCGCCCGTTCCACCGTCCGACGCCGCCCAGCTGCGTCGTCGCCCACGCCCCGATCGCTGGGCCCCCATCGAATACGCGTGCCACGTTCGCGACGTGTTCGTGCTCTACCTCGAGCGGCTCCGGCTCATGCTCGAGGAGGACAATCCGCTCTATCCCAACTGGGACCAGGACGCCACGGCGATGCAGGGACGCTACGCCGATCAGGACATCGGGCTCGTCTCGGCACAGCTACTTCGTGCGGCCGCCTCCCTCGCCGCGGCTTTCGAGTCGGTGCGAGGGGAGGAGTGGCAACGTCAGGGCCGTCGTAGCGACGGCGCTTCGTTCACCGTCGACAGCTTCAGCCGGTACATGGTGCACGACCCGGTCCACCATCTCTTCGACGTCACCGGGGAACGTGCGGAGCGATCCTAGCCAGGCGTACCTGTGATGCACGGCCCGTGCCGTCGAGACACATCGACCCTTGTTCTGATCGCTGTAGAATGGACGGGCGCGGTAACCCCTACTCTGTAATGGCGAAGTAAACGGGGACAGGCTGCCACGGGGAAGATGGTCAGCATGGTTTTGCGTAGGATTTTCAGCATGTCGCGTGCAGACCGAGTCGGCGTGACGGCGGTCCTCTCATCGCCATCGCCGCCTTCACGTTTCAACTGGGCGCAACGCCCTCCAAGGCGGATGCAGCAGGCGCGGGACCGCCCGCACCGGATTCGTGCGGTCTTTTGTCGGCCGCGGAGGCGAGCCAGCTCCTGAGGTCGCCTTCTTCAGGTCAGGCGTTCACTGATCTGGGTTTTCCCGATTCTCGAACTACCGCTCGAAACCCCACCTACTCGCAGTGTCGGTTTACCGCGAAGTCATCACAGAGCCAGATCAGGCTGATCATCAATGCCGACCTCGCCAAGGCGCCGTCCTTGCAGATAGAAGCGTTCACAGCAAGGACTCAACCTGGTGCACGGGTACTCACGATTGACCGGGCACTCACAGTGTGGCGGCCTTGGACGCAACAAGATCTTCGCGGGCAGGGCGGTGTCCTCAGTTCAGCCAAGGATGGCGACTACATCGCGATAGTCCTGGTTTACGTCCACCGTGACCCGCTCCGCGCCGCCGAAGATGCGATGCGTGTCGTGCTCCCGAGGATCTCGGGTTCGCGTTGAGCGTGGCTGTCTGATCGGATCGGCGGAGACCAAAAGGTGCCTCAGACCGCAGGTTCGCTGGAGCAACCCCGGTAGAACTTCAATCCCTTCGATCACAAAGATTTCGCTTGTGCACCCGTCGTCCTCGTGCGAGCGTTTCCTCCAGGGGTGGTGAACCGGATCCAAAATTTGTGGGAGGGCGTCGGCCCCTCAGCGTGACTCCCACCCGTACCGATTGGAGAGCCATGTCACGACTGATCAACCTGGCTTTGGCCGTGTCCGCTGCCGGCATCGCAATGACGGGCCTGCAGGCCGCTCCAGCCCACGCAGCGACGACAACAAGTACGGAGGCCCTGCTCGTCGGCGAACTCGGCTACGAGGGCGGCGCCTACCCCGCTGGGTTCCACCCGACCGCTGGAACGGTCTACGTCGAGTTTCACTCCGCGCCCCTCACGCTCGACCAAGCCGTCGGACCGTCCGGTCATTTCACGATTCCCCTCGCGGCGGGCAAGTACACCGTCATTGGTTGCGGACCTTCCTCGTCGAGCGGCGCGGCCAACAGTCAGTGCAGCGAGCCGAAGAACCTCACCCTTACCTCAGGCGAGGTCGATCACGTCAGACTCATCTGGGCACGCGTACCCTGAACAGCACGCCTGCCGGGCGGTGGGAGACGTCAGCCCGGGAGCAGTCGTGCCGACTCGGGTTCGAGGTGGATACTGGCATGCCCGATCGTGCGCAGGGCCGAAGCGGGACAGGTGGTGCCGACCGGACCTGTGAGGGCGTCGCGGACCGGAACCGCCTTGCGCAATTCGGGCACGACCGCGAGCACGCGGCCGAGCGCGCAGCAAGGCCGGAATAGTCACGGTGACAGCCTGTGTCGGCACGGAGTCCAGGTCGGGGAAGTGACCTTCGTTGACTTGCTGGTGCCGGCATGCAGCGTCGAGCTCGACCACCTTCACGTCGAGCGGGTCGTTGAAGTCGGCCACCGGGGGATCGTTGAAGGCCAGATGCGCGTTCTCGCCGATGCCGAGGCAGCACAGATCGAGTGGTAGCGCGGCCAGCAGTGCTGCGTACCGGCTGCACTCTGCCGCCGGGTCCGCCCTCCCCTCGAGGTAGTGAGCTGCTTTCGGGCGCGTCGGGATCACGATGCGCTCACGGATCCAGCGCTGGAAGCCGGCAGGATGGTCCGGACCCACCCCCACGTACTCGTCCATGTGGAACACGACCGTCTCGGCCCATGGGACGTCGGCGGTTTCCTCGACCAGGACCGCGTACGAATTCGAGCTGCGAGTTCCCCGTCGCGAACATGGCGTGGGCCTCGCCCCGCTGCCCGACCGCTTCTCGCAGGATGGCGGCCGCCTCGTCTGCTGCGGCCCTGGCCATGGAGGCCAGGTCGGAGTGGACGTACACCGTCGCGCTGTCGAACCTTCTCGGGCCGGGCTCCACCACGGCGCCAGCATGCCAGCTACCCCTCGGCCAAACTGTCGGTGCATGTCGAGTGAACCCATCCGTGAGGTCGCCGTTCCCGGTCCTCAGCACCTGGAGGCGGCGTGGAACGAGGTCCGGCGCCACCTGCCGGTGACGCCCGTCGTCGACACGCCCCAACTCGGTGCGTCGGTCTCCGCCAAGCTCGAAACGCTCCAGCCCACCGGTTCGTTCAAGGTGCGAGGCGGATTGGCGGCGGTGGCGGCCACGCTGGCCCAGGACCCCGGGCGAGCGGTCGTCGCCTCGTCGGCCGGGAACCACGGCCTCGGGCTGGCCTACGCCGCGACCCGGCTGGGAGCGGAGGTCACTGTCGTCGTGCCCACCGGGGCGTCGGCGGCCAAGGTCTCGGCGCTGCGCCAGTTCGGCGTCCGCCTCGTCCTGCATGGCGAGGGCTACCGGGAGGCAGAGACCCATGCCCTCGACCTCGCAGCGCGCGAGGGCATGCGCTACGTGTCGCCCTACAACGACCCCGACGTCATCGCTGGTCAGTCGACCGTCGCGCGCGAGCTGGCGAGCCAGGTGCCCGAACTCGGGACCGTGATCGTCCCCTGCGGCGGGGGTGGCCTGCTCTCGGGGGTGATCCTCGCCCTCGCCGACACCGGGGTGCGCATCGTCGGGGTCGAGTCGGAGGCGTCGCCCTCCATGAGTGCGGCGGCGGCCGCCGGTGCGATCGTGCCTATCCACGTGGAGCCGACGGTGGCCGACGGCCTGGCCGGCAACCTCGAACCAGGCGCGGTGACGGTCGGGATCGTGGTCTCGCACCACGTCGAGGTGCTGACGGTGAGCGAAGCCGACATCCGCTCGGCCATGGCGTTCTCGGCCCTCAAGATGGGGCTCGTCCTCGAGGGTGCAGGAGCGGTCGGGGTGGCCGCGCTGCGGGCCGGTGTGGTGGCGCCCGACGCCGGGGCCAAGCGGACCGTGGTGTTGTTGACCGGCCGGAACGTCGCGCCGAAGTTGCTCTCGGAGGTGCTCCATTCCTGAGGTCGCGGTCCGTGGCGCCACGTTGAGTTACGAGGTGGCGGGTGAAGGAGATCCGGTGTTGCTCGTCGCCGGCTGCGGGCAACCGGCTGTGGCGTGGCACCTGTCGCTCGTCCCCGCGCTCGTCGGCGGGGGCTATACCGTGGCCACCTTCGACAACCGCGGGGTCGCCCCTTCGTCCTCGCCGCCCGCCCCCTACAGCGTCGAGGCGTTGGCCGACGATGCGTTGGCGTTGCTGGACCATCTGGGGTGGGACGGGCCGGTCCTGGTCGCCGGCCACTCCATGGGCGGCTGGATCGCCGAGACGCTGGCCCTCGACCATCCCGAGCGGGTCCGCGGCGCCGCGCTCATGGGGAGCGCCAATCAGCCCACCGCCTGGGAGATCGCCATCACCACGGTGGAGCGCGACCTGGCCCGGCTGGACTACGACCTGCCGCCGCTCTTCTACGCGACCGAGACGATGCGCTACCTGCCGACGTCGGATCTCCAGGATTCGGAGGTCGTGAGCACCTGGCTCTCGCTCATCGGCGAGCTCCCGGCGTGGCCGAACCCCGGCCGCCTCGGCCAGTACGAAGCGGCGCTCGCGTGGTCGACCGATCCCGTTCGAACTACGAGGTGGCCTGAGGTGCGCGTGCCTTGCCTGGTGCTCGCCTTCGAGCATGATGTGGACTCACCGCCGCGTTATGCGCGCGCCGCGGCGAAAGCCATTCCCGGCTGCGTCTACCGGGAGGTGGCGCAGGCCGGACATCTTGGGATCATCACGCACGCTGGAGAGGTGGCCCGGCACCTGCTCGAGTTCTTCGCCGGCTGCTGAAGCCTGCCAACGTCTGGTCGTGGCGCTGTCAGCGCGCCGGCCGTACCGACGTCCAGTCCACCTTTACCCGGCCTGCCCACTCGTGGTGCAGTTGCAGCCAATACCGCGCGTAGGGGCACCAGGGCACGACAGTCAGGTGCTCGCGCTCAGCTCGCTCGAGCGCAGTTTCGACGAGGCGACCGGCGATGCCGTGTCCGGCGAACTCGTCGGGCACGCCGGTGTGCACGAGAACGAGCCGGTCCCCGTTCAGCTTGTACACGAGCTCGCCTTCCGCGACGCCGGTGCCGACCGTGGCGACGAAGCGGCTCTCGGCCGCGTCGTCGATGATCACCACGTCGGCGTTGTCGTCGGCCATGGGCACTCCAGTCCCGACCACCGCTCCCGCGAGGAGCGTGGCACGGCGCAGCCTAGGCACCGGACGGAGGGCCAAGCGCGGGCGCCGTGACACGGCAAGGTGTAGGAAAACGGGAGTGAGTGGTCCGATCGCGACGGACGATGCCCCCCTGACCGAGGAACAACCGGTGCCGTCGGGCGGGTTGGAGCTACTGGCCGGGCGCGAGGCCACGGTCGGGTCGATGCGGGTGCGCAGGGTCCTGCCGCAGCGGGCCCGGAGGACTGTCGGCGCGTGGTGTTTTGCCGACCACATGGGTCCCGTCCGAACGGACGACGGCGTCGAGGTTGGCATCGGCCCCCATCCGCACAGCGGTCTCCAGACCGTGACCTGGCTGCTCTCTGGGGAGCTCCTCCACCTCGACAGCCTCGGCTCCGAGCAGCCGATCCGTCCCGGCCAGCTCAACCTGATGACGGCCGGCGCCGGGGTGGCGCACGCCGAGGAGGGCACGAGACTCAGGGGCGACGAGTTGCAGGGAGTGCAGCTGTGGGTGGCGCAGCCTGAGACGACCCGGCACGGCCCGCCGGCATTCGAGCACCATCCCGAGCTGCCGCGACTGGAGCTCGCGGGGTTGCGGGCCGTCGTCCTCGTCGGCGACCTTGCCGGTCACGCGTCTCCGGCGCGCCGGGACACGGACCACGTGGGTGCGGATCTCCTCATGGAACCTCCCGGGACGACACTTCCGCTCCGGCCCGATTACGAGCATGCCTTGGTCGTCTTGGAAGGTGCCGTTTCACTCGGAGGCGGGCTGGTGGCGGAGCCCGGCGTGCTCGCCTCTCTCGGCTCTGGGCGCGACGAGTGCCGGCTCGAGGTGAGGGTGCAATCTCGTGCCCTTCTTCTCGGCGGCGTGCCGTTTCCCGATCCTCTTGTCATGTGGTGGAATTTCGTCGGGCGCAGTCGGGAGGAGCTGAGCGAGGCGCGACGCCAGTGGTCGGCGGGGGACGAGCGCTTCGGCCGGGTGCGATCCCGTCTCCGTCGGATGGAAGTCGGTCCGCCGCCGTGGGAGTCGCCGGCCGGATCCTCTTGAGCGAGTCCAGGTTCACCGAGGACCGTTGCTCCTCCTCCCGGACGACTCTTCCTCGAACGCTGTGGTTCGTCCGTCGTCGTGGAGGAGGTGGTCATGATCACCACTCTCCCCAGCCGGACGGGCTGACGACACCCGTCACGGTTCGGGGGTCCACCGGGGCGCGCTGGTCGGCCGCCTGATAGACGGCGAAGCAGAGCTGGAGCACCTTCACCGCCTCGTCGGCGGTCATGGCCGCGGGCGTCCCGTGAATCAGGGAGTCCACGAAGTGCTGGGAAGATCGCACGAAGCCGGCGCCCCAGTCGGCGTCGATTTCGGTGAACTCCGTCGTCGTGCGCTCCGCCGGGGTCCCGGTGAAGAGCATGACCGGCGCCAGGTCGAGCATCTCCCCCGTGGCCCGGGTGACCCAGATCTGCCCCTCGTCGCCGGTGATCTCGAAGAACTCGTCGGCGCCGTAGTACTTGGAGCGCATGTAGAAGTTCGGCGCGTACTGCACCTCCATCATGCCCAGCACGGCCGGGTCCTCGTACTCGAAGACGACCGCGCAGGGCTCGAAGAAGAAGTCGCGTCGCCGCACCACGGCCTGCACCGAGACGATGTCGAGGTCGAGGAGCCAGAGTGCCATGGCGTACTTGTGCACCATGTCGTCGAAGAGGTGGCCGCCCGGGCTGCGTTTGTCGAGACGCCAGCCGTAGCCCTCCGGACGCAGGCCGGCCTGGAAGGCGGAGTCGGTCTGCCCGACCAGGGTGCGGATGCGCAACGAGGTGGGGCGGCCGATGGCACCGTCGGCCACGAGCTTCTTGGCCAGCTCGAGCGGCGGGTAGTGGACGAAGCACTCGCTGATCCGGAGCGTGCGGCCCGCCTCCACCGCCGCCTCGCCCATGGCAAGGCCGTCGTCGACGGAGTTCGCCAGCGGTTTCTGCACCGAGACGTGCTTGCCCGCCCTCAGCGCCGCCACCACGTGCTCGCGATGCAGGTGGGTCGGAGTGAGGATCTCGACGGCGTCGACCGAATCGTCGGCGAGCAGGTCGTCCACGTCGCGATAGAAGGACTTGGCGCCCCACTCCTCTGCCGCCTGCCGCCCGACCACTTCGTCGGTGTCGCAGACGGCGACCACGTCACAGCGCGGGTCCTCGACGTATCCCCGCACATTCATGGCCGCGATGTTCCCGGCTCCCAGTACCCCCAGCCTGACCCTCTGCATCACGAAACTCCCTCGCCGGCGACCACGCCGGCCCTCGTGGGTGACCTCGAATCTGCTCTGGTCCCGGGCGAACCCGGCCGCTACGCCTGCCCGCCGAACGCGCCGGCGGCCCGAGCCTCGGCGATCTGTTCGTCGTCGTAGCCGAGCACGGAGCGCATCACCTCGTCGGTGTGCTGGCCCACGGTCGGTGCTTTGGACGGGTGGGGCAGATCCTCGCCGACGAAGTGCAGCGGCGTGAAGAGCTGGTCGTTGCCAACCTCGGCTGCCGGGAGCAGGTCGAAGCGGTCGGCGAACTGGGGGTCGGCGAGCAAGGTCTTGGGCGTGTTGACCGGCGCGATCGGGGTGTTGACCTGCCCGCCGAACTCCATCCACTCCGCAGCTGTCTTGGTGTGGAAGATGTCGCGTAGCTCCCGCTGGAGCTCACGGTTGCCACGGGCGTGGTCGGCGTACTTGGAGCCGGGCCAACGCTCGAAGAGGTCGAGGCGTCCCACCCCTTCGCAGAAGTTCCTCCAGAACGCCTGCTCCGACGCCATGAAGAGCACGTGCCGCGCGTCGGACGTCTCGTAGACCTGGTAGCGCACACCTTCCACCATCCCGGCGGTGCCCGGGGCGCGACGTTCGTAACCGTCGGCCTTGTTGCCGGTCACCTCGGACTCGGGCCGCTCGTAGGAACGCCAGGTCTCCGAGCGCAGCCAGTCCATCGCCGCGGCGGCGTCGGACTGCGCAATGTCGATGTACGCGCCTTCGCCCGTCGAGCGCGCCCGGAGGACCGCGGCCAGAATGCCGAGCGCGCCGAAGAGCGGGCCGGCATGGATTCCGATCGACGCGTGCTCGGGGATGTAGGTGAACCCCTCCTCGTCGGTGGCCACGTTGACTATGCCCGCCCAGGTGTCGTAGGCGATCCCGTGGCTGGGGTAGTCGCGGTACGGGCCCGTCATCCCGTAGCCCGAGATGGTGCAGAAGACGATCCTGGGATTGACGGCGAGCAGGTCCTCGTACCCGACACCGCGCCGGGCGAGCGAACCGGGCCGCATGGCCTCGACCACGGCGTCGGCCGTCGCCGCGAGCTCCTTCATGACGGCCACCCCGGCATCGGTGCGCAGGTCGAGCACCAGCGATCGCTTGCCGCGGTTGAGGTGCAGGTGCATGAGGGAGACGCCCTCCACGATGGGCCAGGTCATCTCCCTCACGTAGTCGCCCGCGGGCGGCTCCACCTTGATCACCTCCGCGCCGAGGTCGATCAGGGGCGTGGTGATCTGCGCTGGCCCGAGTGCCGAACACTCGATGATCCTCATACCGTGCAGGGGCGGCGTCGTCGCCATCGGTCCTCCCGTCGTCCGAAGGCCGGATCGTAGCGGCCCGGGACCCCGGCGCCGGGTCCGTGACGTGGCCATACTGGGGGCCATGGGGACCGAAGCGCCGGCCACGGGCGTGCTCGACGACGCCCTCACCGTCTTCGCGGCCACGGCTCCCCAGTACGGGCCGCTCGGCTTGTCGAACCACGGCCCGATGGCGGCCGAGGCGCTGGCCAGATTGGGGCGGGAGGACGACATCCCCCGGTGGGTGGCGCGGTACCGCGAACGCCTCGACGATGCGCCCCCGCCGGGTCGCCCGCTGGCCGAGCAGGAGTGGCCGGCCGCCCTCGGTCGCCTGGATCGTTTCGCGGACTGGCAGGCCCTCTTCGAGCGGGAGCTGGCCGACCGACCGGTCTCGGCGGTCGTGGGCGAGTGGGTGCCGCGCCTGCTACCCGGCACCATCGGCGCCGCCACCCATGGCCTCATCCGCACCGGTCACGGTCTGCGCGGCCTCTCCGCCGCCGACACGCCGCCGAGGCGCCTGGAGGTGGCGACCGGACTCGGCTACTGGGCCGCGGTCTACACGGAGCTGCCAGGGCCACCTCTGCTCATCGGCCACCAGGGCGTTGCTGAGGCCCTCGCCGACCTGCCGTACCTCCCCGAGGACGCGCCACGCGAGGTGCTGATCAGCGACATGGTGAGCCACGTGTCCGAAATCGCCGACGAGTTCGAACAGGCGGTGGCCTCCCTCGGGGAGGCGGGAGAGACCGTCGAACTCCTCGACGAGCTGGCGTCGGGCGGTGCGCTGGCCTACCTGCGCAACGCCGACGGCGGCGGGGCGATCGGCCTGCTCCATTCGGTGACCTCGCCGCTGGCCTGCGAGTTGCTGCTGCCGTGGTTGGCGGACGAGGACCGCGACGCGGCGCTCGGCTACGTCTGGCAGGCGGTGGCGGCGCTGCACGTGGGCTACGACGTGGACCGGCACACGCCGGTGTCAGCCGGCGACGAACACTCGAGCGAGCAGCTCGTCGATCTGGCCGTTGCCTCCGGCGACGAGCACGCCATCAAGCTGACCGAGGCCGCGCTGCGCTCCTTCGCCCGCTCCGGGGATTCCTCACTCTTGTGGGCGGCGGCCGACGCCAGCGCCCGCCTCGGAGGCTGAGCGGGGAGCGCGGGGCGCGCCGCCAGGCTCCTCGATAGTGTCGGAGCCATGGAGTACCGCACACTTGGACGGACCGGGCTCAAGGTCAGCCCCCTGTGCCTGGGGGCGATGATGTTCGGGACCTTCGGCAACACCGACCACGACGATTGCGTCCGGATCATCCAAGCCGCGCTCGACGCGGGCATCAACTTCGTCGACACCGCCGACGTCTACTCGTTCGGAGAGTCCGAGGAGATCGTCGGCAAGGCGCTGGCGGGGAGCAAGCGGCACAAGATGGTGCTGGCCACCAAGGTGCACGGGCAGATGGGCCGCGATCCGAACGCGCAGGGGAACTCACGCCGTTGGATCATGAGCGAGTGCGAGAACAGCCTGCGCCGCCTCGGCGTCGATTACATCGACCTCTACCAGATCCACCGGCCCTCGCCCGAGACCGACATCGACGAGACGCTCGGCGCGCTCACCGACCTTGTCCGCATGGGCAAGATCCGCTCGTTCGGCAGCTCGACGTTTCCCGCCCACGAGATCGTCGAGGCGCAGTGGGTGGCCGAGCGCCGGGCGCGCGAGCGCTTTGTCACCGAGCAGCCCCCGTACTCGATCCTCGTGCGCGGCATCGAGAAGGACGTGCTGCCGACCTGCCAGAAGTACGGCATGGGGGTGCTGTCGTGGAGCCCGCTCGCCGGCGGCTGGCTCTCGGGGGCCTTCGGTCCGGGGAAGGAGAACACGTCCCGGCGGGCGGCCGCGCTGCCGCACCACTACGACATGTCGATCCCGGGCAACGAGGCCAAGTTGGAGGCGGTCGGGAAGCTGGGGGCGCTGGCGGACGAGGCGGGACTGTCCCTGATTCAGCTCGCGCTCGGGTTCGTGCTCGAGCATCCCGGGGTCACGTGCCCGATCATCGGCCCGCGCACCATGGAGCATCTCGAGTCACAGCTGCCCGCGCTGGAGCTCCGCCTCAGCCCGGACGTGCTCGACCGCATCGACGAGATCGTGGCGCCCGGCACCGACCTGAACGAGACCGACATCGGATGGGTGCCGGCCGCCGTCGCCGACAAGGGCCTGAGGCGCCGGCCGGGCTGAGGGAGATGAAGCAGTGCACGGCCCTGCGCTGCACGGGCCATGCGCTGCACAGCGCTGCGCTGCGCTGCACTACAGGCGCTCACGTTGGTTCATGGTGATGTGCCTGCCGTCGGGGTCGATCAGGCAGACGAGATCGATGAGCGAGTGCTGTAAGGCGACCAGTCGTTCGTCATGGCTCTCGAGGTCGTCCTTGAGCTTCGTCATGTCGTCTTTCAGAAGTGCGAACCACTTGCCCACTTCCGGGCGGGGGACACGTTCGACGAAGGTGGCGTAGCCCAAGCAGTCCCACCCCCTCGCCTTTCCCGGAGCGGCGCGCGTCTCAGCGAGCATGACCTCGCCGATGGCCCGCTGCTCACCACGGAACACGCACAAGGTCAGGTCGATGTCACTGCGGGAGAACGTGTCGCGCGTCTGCTCGAGTTGTTCGATGAGCTCGCGTTGTCGCTCGCGGTCGACCGGATCGAGGAAGAGCGCGCCGCGGCGGATGATCTCGGCGTAGCAGAAGTACTGGGCGATCAGGTACAGGGTGTTGACGACCGGGTACTCCGGGCGCGCCCGGCTGGCTCCAGGGTCGGCGAAGCGCACCAGGAAGTCCTGCCGCCGGATGTTGAAGAGTCGGGCCTGCAGATCGGACGCCGCGGCGAGCAGTGGCATGCGGAAGTCCATCGCCACCTCGTCGGCGGCCGTCAGCCGGTCTTTGATCACCTGGCGCCGGGTGAGTATCAACGACCCCAACGCGAAGAGGCCCGACACGACTGCGGCGATCACCGCGATCCACGCCGCCATCAGTCGTCCCCACCCGGGAGTGCCTCAGTGCGCGTGTTCTCACCGGGATCGTTCATGGGCCAAGGATCGGCGGTCCGCCTTCGTCTGTCAACGACCTCCTCCGACCGCGGGTACCGCAGCGGTCCGTCCGACAGGCCCGGAGGCCACTTCCCCGGGGCGCGGCGATGGAGATCTTCTCCGTCGGCCACTCGCCGACTGACTGCAGCCTCTCGGCGTTCGGTTCCTACGCTGACAGCGCGCGCGGCCGGCCTGGGGGAGTCGAGGGCCGCGATCTTCGGGTGGGGTCTGGCGGCAAGAATCTGAGGTCGAACCGGTCCCGGTGGCCAGGTAGCACGCTCGGTCCAGCCCCTGCCGGCCGTTCAGACCGTCACTCCGCCGGCTGGAGGGGCTCCACCGGCACCATGATCGACGGCGCCTCGGTGCCACCGTCGATCTCGAACACCTTGCCTGTCACCCAGGAGCTCGCGTCGGAAGCCAGGTAGACCACGGCACAGGCGACGTCCTCGGGCTCACCCGGACGGCGCATGGGCGTGCCCTCGAGGAACTGCCGCCGCAGGCCGTCGTCGGTGAGGACGACGTCGAGCGACCGCGTGGCGACACCTCCGACGTCGATCGCGTTGAGACGCACGCGGGGTGCCAGTTCGGGCGCCATGTTGCGGGTGAGGCGGTCGAGCGCGGCTTTGACCGCACCGTAGGCGGCGAAGCTCGTCTGTGTCATGGACGCGGAGCGCGACGAGATATTGACGATGGCACCTGTGCCGGCCGTGTCGACGATGCGCTGCGCCGCCAGCTTGGTCAGGGTGAACGGTGCCGTCACGTTGAAGTGGAACGCACGCTCGAGGAAGCCGGCGCTGGTGTCCATGGCCGCCCGGGGCATGGCCCCGCCCGCGTTGTTGACGGCGACGTCGAGACGCCCGAACGCGCCGACTGTGGTATCCACCATGCGCTCGATCTGTCCGAGGTCGGTGACGTCGGTGGGTATGACGAGCGAGCGCCGCCCGGTCGCCTCCACCAGAGCTGCGACCTCTTCGAGATCGTCTCGGGTGCGCGCCGCCAGCACCACATCGGCGCCGGCCTCGGCCAGGCCGACCGAGATGCCGCGGCCGATGCCCAGCCCGGCGCCGGTGACGATCGCGACCCGGCCGTCGAGGCGGAACCGGTCGAGGATCACCGGCCGGACCGGGTCCGCGAGCTGGAGCTGGCTCGGTCGCGAGCGAGCCCGCCCGCGGCCCGACCCGCGACGAGCGGCATCTCGAGGTACGTGAGCAGACCGGGTTCGGCGTCGCACACGTAGGGCACGGCGTTCACGCAGTGCATCGCCGTCGCGACGACGCCGGGGTTGCGCACCAGCCCTGCCTGAATCGATTCGGGATGGAGCTTGCGGAACGTGACCAGACAGCTCGGGTCCCCGGTCACCTCGACCTCGAAGTGCTCTCCCCCTTCACCGAAGTTCCACGGCGGATTCAGATGCTCCTCGCCCATCAACCAGTTGACGGCCGCGGTGACCACGGGCTCGCCGTCGACCAGACCTTCCCAACGGAACCGTTGGGCGGCGACGAGCCCCGGTGCGATCGGTCCGATCGGCGATTCGATGGGCGCGGTCGCGACCGCCATCTCGTGCGTGGTGCGCAAGTTCGGGTCGAGCTCGAAGCCGAGCTCGTCGGCCACCATGTGGACCGACTGGCGAAAGCCGGCGCCGAGCGCCTCGGCCATGATGCTCTGCCGCGACTCCTCGGGGGTCTTGCCGAAGAGCATCCAGTCGCGGATGACGTCGGGTGCGCCGTAGGTGCGGATGTCGGAGAACTCCTCGGCCCGCACGCGGGTGATGGACCCCGAGAGGGCCGAGACCATGAGCGGGAACCGTTCGGTGATGCCCCCCGGGTGGATGCCGGTGCCGTGCAAGGTCACGCCTGCCTCGCGGCAGACCGCGTCGAGCTCCTCACGCTCGGCTGCGGGCGGGTAGAACCACCCGAGGGGCGTGACCACGTTCTTGCCCGACCGGAGGATTCGTTCCACCACGGACCGGTCGGCGAAGATCGGGCTGTAGACCACGCAGTCGGCCTCGAGCGCCAGGAGCGCGTCGACGTCGGCGGACGCGGTGACGCCGATCGGATCGCCCCCGGCGAGGACCCCGGCATCCTGACCGTCCTTGCCCTCGGAATGCACCCAGCACCCGACAAGTTCGAGGTCCGGATGCGCCTGCACGCCCTCGATCGCCGCCCGGCCGACGTTGCCCGTCGCCCACTGGATCACCCGGTACGCCATGCTCACCCCCACGGTGTAGGAGCGGCCCACGATAGGTGATCGTGATGTCGCCGGGCCGTGCCGGAGGCGCCGTCACTATGGTGGGCGCGGTGATCGCAAAGGCTCGCCTCGACGACAGGGTTCTCACAGGCCGTGTCTAGGCTCGTGCTCCGCGGCGGCACCGTGATCGATGCCGACGGCACCCGGCCCCGGACGACGGTGGTCGTCGACGAACGGCGGATCACCGCGGTGCGGCCCGATGCTGGTGACGCAGGCGAGTCCGGGTCGAGAGAAGCGACCGGAGGGGCCGAAGTCGACGCGCCAAGGGACGGGGATCGGGTCGTCGACCTGGGCGGGCGCACTCTCATGCCCGCCATGGTGAGCAGCCACTTCCACGCCACCTACCACGAGCTCGGGTCCAAGCCCGCGCCCTTCGGGCTCGAGGAGCCGCCCGCACTCCAGGCCGTGCGAGCCGCCCACCACCTGGAGCTGTTGCTGAGGTGTGGCTTCACCGGGGCCGTGAGCGCAGGTGCACCCTTCGCTATCGACGCCTCCATGAAGGCGGCGATCGCGGAGGGTTTGTTCCCGGGCCCGCGACTCATGGCAGGGAGTCGCGACGTGAGCACGACCGGGCACGCGGGCGACAAGAGTTTTGCGTGGTACTGGGACGTCGGTGCCCGTGGGGCCATCAATCGATCAGACGGTCCGGCCGAGTTCCGGCGGGCGGTCCGCGAAGAGGTCAAGGAGGGGGCAGAGATCATCAAGATGTTCGTCACCGGGGGCCACGGCACGATCGCGCCGGCCGAGCAGACGGAGATGACGAGGGAGGAGATCACCGCGGGCATCGAGGCGGCGCACCAGCGCGGCGCCCTGGTGCGCGGCCACATCGCCAACCGCGAAGCGCTCCACATGGCGCTCGACGCCGGAATCGACGTCGTCGATCACGGGGACGGCCTTGACGAGGCCGCGATCGAGCGGATGGTCGCAGCCGGTACGTACCTCGTGCCGAGCCAGTTGTTCCCTGCCCGGTTCGCCGAGCTGATGGGCGGGGCCGGGGGCGGGCTCGGGTTCACCGCGTCCATGACAGCGGAGATGGAGAGGGCGCTGGCCATCCTGCCTGTCGCCAACGCCGCGGGCGTCAAGCTGCTCGTCGGAGACGACTATGGGGCGATCGGGCTTCCGCACGGCCGTTATGCCGAAGAGCTCGAGTTCTACGTGAAGGAGGCGGGCATCGCGCCGCTCGACGTCCTCCGCTGGGCCACCCGCAACGGCTTCGAGCTGATGGGGAGGGGACACGAGCTCGGGTCCGTGCGTGAGGGGTACCTCGCCGACCTGCTGGTGGTCGACGGTGACCCCTTGTCGGATATCGCGGTCCTACAGGACCCCGACCGCCTGCTGGCCATCATGAAGGGCGGAACGCTGGTCAAGGACGATCTCGGCCCGCTCGAGACCGCCGCCTGAGCCATACGGGCCCGCCACCGAGCGGCCTTCGCCCTTCCCCGGTACCGTCGGGGGATGGTCATCATCGTCGGTTCGCTCAGCTTCGACCCGTCCGACCGTGCCGAAGTGCTCGCCGCCCTGGCCGACGTCACCGAAGCCAGCCGACGCGACGCCGGATGCGTGGAGTACTCGTGGGCCGAGGACCTCGAGGCGGCCAACACATTCCGCTTCTTCGAGTGCTGGGAGTCACAGGAGCTGCTCGATGCGCACCTCGCCGCCCCCCACGAGGTCGTGTTCGGGGAGCGGACGCTGAGCCGGATCACGGGGGCGACCGCCAGCACCTTCGAGGCGGAGCCTGCCTCCTGACGCGGCGACCGCCGCCGCAGCCGGACCAAGTTTGCGTTTCGACTGCAACCGCTATCGCACCTGACGACCTCACATGTCACAATCGCGTCGTTGATCACCAACGAAGGAGCGGAGACCCATGATGAGGCGGGCGGTTCTGACGGCGACAGGCCTCGCGATGGCGGCGACACTGGTTTGGACGGCGGGCGCGGCCTCGGCAGCGCAGCTGCGCTCGAACACCTCGCCGGTCACGTTCACCGGGACGTTCAATGGCGTGCTCTCCGGGAGCCTGAGCTTCTCTCCGCCGCTGACGAATACCCAGCCGCAGGAGACCATCGTCACGACGGCCGCCAAGACTACAAAGGTCTCGGGGGATCTCAGCGAGCACGGCTCACAGATCGTTGGTGCGACACTGACAGGAGATGGTGGCGGTGGTATTCCCGGGCTGAGCTGCTCGACCATCTTTACCGCCCCCTATGGAATCCCGCTCGGTGAGCTCGGTGTTAGCTACGCGACCAAGAGCGGTAGCCGCCCGGCCAACTCCACCGTCCTCTACTTCTCTACGTTTGTGGTTTCAGGCTCGAGCGTGCTGAGCACCAGACAAAAGAGCCTCGTACGCGCCAGTGGATCGTTCCAACTGAGTTCGACTTCACAGAAGCAGTACCCAGTGCTCAAATTGGTCTTCGATCAGAGTCTGAGCACGCTGCAGTCAGAGTGCGCCGGCGCCGGTGTGAGCCAGTTGAGTTTCACCGGCGCCGAGGGGAAGTCCTCGCTCAAGATCGGCTGATCTCACTCCTTCAACGCGTCGGCGATGGCCGCGCCGGTCGCCAACGCGTTGAGGTAGGGCTCCGGTGCGTGCGCTCGGTGCCCGTTGTCGACGAGAACTTCCTCGACCCGGGGTCCGAACTTCTCGACCAGCGAGGCGCCGGCCGCCTTGTCGTTGACGGCACGCACGTTGACCCAGCGTTGGACGGAGCCGGGCCAGGCCCCTCTGCCGTCGACTGGAGCGGGCTCGAGCGACCCGAACACCATGGGCGAGGCGAGCGGCGATCCCAGCGTGACGAAGGTGTGGACGGGCCAGTGCGGGTGGTTCGACAACGCCGTGTAGGAGAGCACGGTCCCGAGCGAATGTGCCACCAGGACTCTGGTGTCGTCCCCGATCAGAGGCTCGATGCGCCGACGGAGCTGGTCGCGCAGGTCGGGCTCCGTCGTCATCGTCGTGACCATGTCGACGGTGCGGTCGAACGTCGCCTCGCCGGCCGCCTGGCTGAGCGCGGCGATGGCGTCACCGCCCCCGAGCTCGGCCAACGCATCGGCGATACCGGCCCGCGACGCCTCGAACTGGCGGTCTTCGTCCGTGCCAGGGTGGCGGCGGAAGAGGTCGCCGTAGAAGCACACCGCCACATCGTCCTCGTGGAGCTCGACCCCGTGGTGCCACAGGCCGTCGCGGACGGCCGGCATCCAGCGCGCCTTGAGCTCGTTGGGCCCCCACAGCTCGTTGAAGGCCCCGTGGACGAGGACGATGCGCGCCATGCCCGACATCATCGCGAAAAGGCGGCCTCCTCGTTTGTCTCCCTCGCCTGGGTCGTACCCACTCAGCCCCGGCGCAGTCCCAGGTGGCGAACGCAAGCTCATGGTGTGTCGCTTGAAGGGGTCTGTCGTCGTGTGGGTGGGACGGTTGCTCCGGCAGCGGTCTTGGAGAGGACGGGTGGGCGGGTTGAGCTGGAGAGGGTTGCTCGTTCGCGCACCCTACGGGCCCGGGAGGTGCCGAGCTCTCTGTGCGACCCGCTAAAACGCCGCTGCGTTGTGTGCCGTCGAGTCAACCGCCGAATACCCGGCACCGATCAGATAGGGAGTCGAAGACTCCCCTCCGGTATTGTTGTTGCCGAGTTGACCGTTGCTGTTTGAACCGCAGGCGAACAGGTTGCCGGATGCATCGATCCCGTAGGAGGTCGCACCACCGGACCTTACCGTCGTCCAGGACACGGGCAGCTGCTCGGGTGAGGAGACGCTCACACCCTGACCCGAGTTGTCGTCGCAGAGCTGCCCGTAGGTGTCGCTACCCCAGCCGAAGACGGAGCTGACGCCGTTGTCGTCGACGATGGCGAGCGTCTGACCGTTGCTGGCATCGCTCCCACCTTGGTAGACCTGGGTCACCGATCCCGGCAAAGTGACGAGCTGAGGGGCTCCGGTATTGTGATTCGATCCGTTCCCCAACTGACCGTGGTCGTCGAGTCCCCAATCGTAATATTCGTGGTTGGCGAGCAATGCCCCTGAACCCTCGTAGGAAGCCGTGAGGGCGACGACGGTCTCCTCCGGCAGCCCTTTGACGGTGTGCTGGCCCAGGTTGGTCGTGAAGTTGTCAGCACCTCGACCGAGTTCACCGTCGTCGTTCAACCCACAGCCGATGATCTTGTTGGCTGTCGCGCTGTAGTACTCCGCGTGCCCACCCCCACCCGAGGCCAACGTGACATCGGGAATCGGAATCGCAATCGGAACATACTGCCGGCTGTTGTTCCCGAGACAAAGTGAGCCGTCGATGTTGTTACCCCACCCGTAGGCGGTATTGGTGGTGTCGTCGATGGCGATTTCAGTCCCGGCGGGTCCAGGATCCGAGAGGCTCGAAATCGTCACGTTGCCATCGAAGAGCACCTGGACCGGTGTGGTCCACGAGTCTGGCGGAGGATCACCAGGGGTGCCGCCGTCCCCGAGTTCACCATCGGTTCCTTCACCCCAGGCCCAAACCTTCCCATTGCAGAGGGCATAGTCGGCAGCATTTGTTGCCACCAACTGCGTCACTGGGGCACATGGAACGGTCACAGGCGTGGGAGTCTTCGACACCGGCGATCCATCACCGGTGGGTCCGAACGAACCCAAGGAGTACACCGTCGTCGTGGTTGGTTGAGCCCCGATCGGGGTCCCGGATCCCAAGAGCAGGACAGTGGCAGCAGCGGCACCCGCGGCAACTGCGGCAAATCGTTTCATTGTTTCCTTTCCGTGTGTTTGTCCAACTCCGCAACGGCGGCTCTGGTCTCAGACCCACAACGCGGCCGAACGGTTCGTCGAACGCCTGACCCGCTCCTGCGCCGTCATCGTCGCACGCGCATGATCCCGTCTTCACGGCGCGTCAACCTTCCCCGGCCACTAGGACGAGGGGAGCGACGCCAGCTGCTCTTCGACCACCGCACGATCCTCGGGGTCGGGCTCTCGTTCGAGAGCCGAGCGGGCGGCCGCGACATGGTGTGACCGCCCCTCGTCATCGCCTCGGGTGGCGCAGGCGCGGGCCATCCCCTCGTGCGCGGAAGCGAGCCGCCATCCCTCCCACCCCTCGGCCTCGGCCGTGGCGAGGTTCCCGGAGGCGAACAGGGCCGCCATCTCGCCCAGGCCGAGCAGGCAGGCGACGTGCGCCACCTGCCAATCCCCGGTCGCGGTCTGTTCGGGTCCACCGACCTGGCCCCAGTGCCAGCGCGACGTCGCGGCCGCCAACACCATGGCTCCATCGTCCTCGGGGCTGCGGTCGGTCTTGTCGATCAGGTCCCACGCCGCGTTGAACTGCCCGACCGCGACCTCGCGGTGCCAGGCCCGACGCTCGTCGTCTTCCACCTGGCGCAACGTAATGCACCGGCCGGCGGACGGCTCGCCCTCGTCGTCGCGTCGTACGGGTGACCTCCTGCCACGGTTGATCTTGACATCCCTATCAGTAATAGGTAATCTACCTATCGGTGATAGACGAACAAGCGAGCGAGGCGACTCGGCGAAGGCCGGGCAAGGTGGCAGAGCGACGAGAGGCCAAGGTGGCCGCCATCGTCGATTCGGCGTGGAAGCTCGCCCGAGAGCACGGGATCGTCGGGGTGTCGTTGCATGCCCTGGCCCGCGAAATCGGGATGCGCGAACCGTCGCTCTACGCCTACTTCGATTCGAAGCTTGCGCTCTATGACTCCATGTTCACCGACGGCAACCGGCGGCTGCTGCACCGGCTCGACCTGGTCAAACTCCCTCGAGAGCCGCGTGCGGCTCTGAAGAGGTTCTTGGCCGGGTTCGTGGCGTTCGCGCTCGAGGACCCGGCGCGATACGAGCTGCTGTTCCAGCGTCACGTGCCGGGATTCACGCCTTCCCCGACGTCCTACGTCCTGGCCGAGGAAGTGCTGGGACGCGTCTACAAGCTGATCAACGAGGCCGGCGTCACCAAACAGGGCGACATCGACTGCATCGTGGCCATGGTCGCCGGCCTCATGGAGGCGCAGCTGAGCAATGACCCGGGCGGCAACCGTTGGATCCGTCACCTCAACCGTCTCGTCGATCTGTATGTCGACGACGTGCTCGAAAGGAGCAGACACTCATGATGGCAAACCGAATCACCCGTTCCGAAGCTCGAGTGCTGGCCGAGGAAGAGTTCACCCGCTTCTCGGACCTGGTCGCGTCGCTCACGCCGGTGGAATGGGCCGCGCCCACCGATTGCACCGGTTGGGACGTCCGCAAAATGGTGTTGCACGTCCTCGGTTCGGGCGAAGCCCAAGCATCAGTTCGAGAGTTCCTCCATCAGCTGAGGCGGGGCATACCGCTCAACAAGGAGATCGATTCGCACCATTGGGTCGACGGCATGAACGAGCTGCAGATTCGCGAGCGGAGTCGACACTCGAACGATGAGCTCGTCGTGCTGGTCGCGGCGGTAGGCCCGAAGGCAGTCAAGGGTCGGTGGGGTACGCCGCCTCCGGCCCGTTACATCCCGCTTCCGTTCGGGCCGCCGATCGGATGGGAGCCCCTCAAATACCTGCTCGACGTCGGGTTCACGCGCGACGTCTGGGCTCACCGGATCGACATCCATCAGGCCATCGACCGCCCGATGCTGCTCACGGCCGATCACGACGGCCGCCTTGTCGCCGACATCGTGGCCGAGTGGGCCGATCTCCACGGCCAACCCTTCGAGCTCGTGCTCGACGGCCCCGCCGGCGGGAAGTTCGTACAGGGCGTCGCCGGCGAGCGCGTCGAGATCGACACGCTGGACTTCATTCGCACCCTCTCCGGCCGACTGCCCGGTGCGGGGATCCTCAGCCATCCCCTCCCTCTGTAGGTCCAGGCATCACGCCTCCCCCTCACCTCGAACCCCACCTGAAAGGACCAGATCCATGGAAACCCGAGTCGACGAGATCGCCGAGCGCATCTACCGGCTGTCCACGTTCGTGCCTGACATCGGCCCGACCGGCTTCACGTTCAACCAGTTCCTCATCGACGCCGATGAGCCGACCATCTTCCACACCGGCCCGCGCGCCATGTTCCCGGCCGTGTCCGGGGCCATCGCCTCGCTGATTCCGCTCGACCGCCTCCGCTGGATCATGTTCGGCCATCTCGAGGCGGATGAGTGCGGCGCCATGAACCTCTTCCTCGAAGCGGCGCCGAACGCGCAGGTAGCCCACACCGCCATCGGCTGCATGGTCTCCATCGACGACCTCGCTGACCGACAGCCGGTACCGATCGGCCCCGATGGTTCCTTCGACCTCGGTGGTCGGCGCATCCGCAGCATCGATACTCCGCACGTGCCCCACGGATGGGATGCCCATGTCCTCTACGAGGAGACAACCGGCACCCTCTTCTGTGGTGACCTCCTTACCCAAGTAGGAGACGGGCCCGCGTTGACAACGGACGACATCGTCGCTGCGGCAATCGAGGCCGAGGACATGTTCGGCGCGAGCTGCTTCACACCCCAGTCGGCGCCCACCATCCGCCGGCTCGCTGCGCTCAATCCGGCCACGCTCGCCATCATGCACGGCTCCTCGTACAACGGCGAGGCCACCGATGCCCTCCTCGCCCTCGCCGACGACTTCGAGCACCGGTTGGCCCCGGTGAGTTGATCACCCGCAGATCACCGCAACGAGCCGGGACACCGTCGAGAGGAATTCAGGCTCGTTCCTGTGTCGGCATCGACTGGTGTTCGGGGACGGGGTAGATCGGCATGTTCTGCTGCAGATTGAGGATCTCCAGCTCGGTGCAGCCCAGCGCCTTCATGTTCGCCATCTGATCGTCGGCCGTGCTGGGCAACGTGGGCACCGCCGTGTCGGCCTGTCCCATGTGGAGCGTCGATGTGAGGTCGCCCGAGGTCTTGCGGCGCCAGGCCGAGATGTTGGGTGCCTTGACGCCGAAACGCTCCTCCAAGAAGCGCAGCTGCGAGGTGTGATCGAAGACGTCGGACGCGATGTGGCCGCCCCGGCTGAAAGGTGACACCACGAGCATCGGCACCCGGAAGCCCATGCCGACCGGCCCTCGGATGCCCTTGGCGTCCGAGGGCAGCGTCCGCTCGGTGAGGTACTCGCCGGCGGTGCCCTTCGGGGAGACCGGTGGCGGGACGTGGTCGAAGAACCCGTCGTTCTCGTCGTACATGTGGAACAGGACCGTCTTGGACCACACGTCGGGCTGCGCCACCAGGGCCGCCACTACCTGGCTGGTGAACCACTCGCCCAGCGCCGGCGGTGCGGAGGGGTGCTCGTCGTAGCCGAGAGGCGGGATGAGCCAACTGACCGCCGGCAGCTGGCCCGACGCCAGATCGCTCATGAAGTCGTCCGGGTACACGGAAAGGAACGCCTTCTGGTACAGCGCCGAGCTCGGGTTCTTGTACTGGGAGAAGTAGGGGAGGATGGCGTCGCTGAGGATCCCGTGCTTTTCGAAGATCGCCGGTGAGGAGATCCCGCCGGCGGGGTTGTACACCTTCCAGCTCACCCCGGCCTCCTCCAGCACTTCGGGAACGGTGTCCCAGCTGGCGCTGTAGACGACGTCGGGGGACGAGCTGGTCTCGAGCACCGGGCCGCCGGCGTGTCCGGACGGGTCGACCGTCCCCGAGAGCGACATGAGGCGGTTGGGATGCGTCGGCCCGAGCACCGAGCAGTGGTAGTTGTCGCAGATGGTGAAGGCGTCGGCCAGCGCGTAGTAGAAGGGCAGGTCCTTTCGCTCGTAGTAGCCCATCGTGAGGACGCCGTGCTCGGGCCCCTCGAATTCGGGCTGGACGTGCGTGCTCACGAACGCGTCGTTGTTCCCTGCGCCCCGGCTCAGGTGTTCGCCGTGCCAGCTGTGGTCGAGGTCCTGGGTGCACAATCCGAGTGACGTCGAGGAGTCGAGGTGGAAGGGCAGCAGGGTGCGGTCGCGCCCGCCGGGCCACTTCTGGGCGAACGCCCCGAGGCTGTTGTGCGGGTGGTCGTCGAAGCCGCGCACGCCCGGATAGGTGCCGTAGTAGTGGTCGAACGACCGGTTCTCCTGCATCAAGAACACGACGTGCTCAATCGCACCGAGATCCGACCCCGCCGGCTTCGTCGACGCCGCCGCCCGTGCGATGGCCGCCCCGGCCCTGGCGGTGTCGCCGCGGCTCGCCGCCGCAAGTATCGACGCGCCGCCCGCGGCCAGCGCGACCTGCAGCAGGGTGCGGCGGTCGAAGCGGCCGGTCACGCGGACTCGATGAGTGTCGGATCGTTGTTACGCACATTCCCGATGCGCGGCCCCACGGGATGGTGCACGACGGTGCCGGCGGGCGGTGGCCGCAGGAGCGCGCGCAGCCCTTCGCCGTCCTCGTTCACCGGATCGAGCCAGAGGTCGAAGGTGGCGGGGTCGAGGATCACCGGCATGCGGTCGTGGATCCCGTTCATGTCCGCCCCGCCGGGCGCGGTGATGACGGTGCAGCTGCGGACGGGCGCGGTGTCGGCTGGCCCGTTCTTGTCGCGCCAGCGCTCGGCCAGCCCGGCGAAGGCCATGGGCGCGCCGTCGGCACGGGTGAAGAAGTGGGGCTGTCTCGCCCCGGTCTTCGTCTTGTGCCACTCGTAGAAGCCGTCGGCCGGCACGATGATGCGGCGCTCGCGGAAGGCCTCGCGGAACGAGGCCCTGGTCGTCACCGTCTCGCTGCGGGCGTTGAAGAGCCGGCTGGCCGACTTGGCGTCCTTGGACCACCAGGGGATGAGGCCCCAGCGGTACGAGGACAGCGTCCGCACCGGTTCGCCGCCGCCCTCGGGTAGCCGGGCCCGCACCCCCATGACCTGGTCGGTCGGGGCCACGTTCCAGCTCGGCGGTGTCTCGGGGTCGACGTCCTCGGCGAGGGCGGCCTCGAAGTAGCGGGCCATCCGGGCCGGAGGGGTATAGAGAGCGAAGCGTCCGCACACACGCTGCATTGTGGCGTCACTGCGCACCGGATGCGGCGCATAGAGCCCCTTGACGGCCCTCCACCCGTCGTGAACTGGGACTTCATCCTTTTGAGCAGAGGGCACACGCCCTCGCTAGGGTACGAACATATGTTCGCTTCCCACCTAAGCGCCGCACCCTCCGCCCCTGCCGCGGCACCCCCCAATCCCGCCGCCGCGCCCTCCGCCCCTGCCGCCGCACCCCCCAATCCCGCCGCCGCGCCCTCCCGCCCGTCCCGGCAGCTCCCTGAGGGGCTGGCCGCCCGGGTCCGGCCCACGACTCCGGTGGCGGGGCGCACCCTGCCGGTGCCCCCACCTCTGATCCCTCTCTTTCCCGGTGGCTCCCTCCGGCGGGGCACGATCGTCACCGTGAGCGGGGCGCCCGGCCACGGGGCGACCACGCTGGCGCTGGCGTTGCTGGCGGCGGCCTCGTGCTCCGGGAGCTGGTGCGCCGCCGTCGGCCTGCCCGACCCCGGGGTGGTCGCGGCCGCGGGTCTCGGCATCGACCTGCGCCGGGTTGTCTTCGTCCCGCATCCCGGTGCCGGATGGGCGGAGGCGGCCGGTGACCTGCTCTCGGGCGTCGACGCCGTCCTGGTGCGCCCGCCCGGCCGGGCCCGTCTCACCGCGGCGCGCCACCTGAGCGCCCGGGCCCGCGAGCGCCAAGCCGCGCTGGTGGTGCTGCTCGAGGGTGCCGGGACCTGGCCCGAGGGCGGGGACCTGGCCCTGTCGGTGGGTGCGGTCGAGTGGCAGGGGGTGGGTCGAGGGCACGGACATCTCCAGAGGCGACGGGCCGAGGTGCGGGTGAGCGGCCGCCGGGCCGCGGGACGAGCTACCGAATGTTCGCTGTGGCTTCCCGCCGGCTCGGGCGCGGTATCCGGCGTGGACGACGACGGGCCGGAGGCGGCCTGAGCGACCCTCGCCGAGTGACGCAGAAAGCGACGCAGTGGAGGGGGACGCAGAAAGCGACGCAGTGGAGGGGGACGCAGAAAGCGACGCAGTGGAGAAGGTGGAGAAGAAGACGTGTTGGAACGACTGGTCGTCATCTGGTGTCCGGGGCTTCTCGAAGAGGGACCGCGTGGGGAAGAGGCCCGGCGCTTCGCCCGGGTGGTCGACCGAGCCTCCGAGCTGTGCCCCTGGGCCCATCCCGTCCGCCTCGGGGTGTGCGCTCTGCCCGCCCGCGGCCCGGCGCGTTTCTTCGGCGGGGAGGAAGCGGTCGCGTCCCGTCTGGCCGGCGCGGTCGAGGAGCTAGAGGCACAGGCGTCCCAGGACGGCAGGAACCGCGCCGGCAGCGGGACCGGCGGCGCTCGTCGGGGTGGCCGACGGGCTCTTTGCCGCCGTGCTGGCGGCGCGCTCGGGGCTGATCGTTCCGGTGGGAGGGACAGCGGCTTTCTTGGCTCCCTCCTCGGTGGCCACGCTGGGCCGGCCCGACCTGGCCGTCACTCTGCAGCGGCTGGGGGTCACGAGCCTGGGCCAGCTCGCCGCGCTCCCGGCTGCCAGCATCTCGGACCGTTTCGGCGCGGATGCAGCGGCCTGCCATGCGGTGGCCCGGGGCGAGACCGGGGAGCTGCCCGGCCTGCGCGACCGCGCCGTGACCCGGCGACTGCGAGTGGCCCGGGGCGAGGATCCGGACCGGGATGCCGGCACCGGTGCTGCCATCCGACCACCGCCGGTCCAGCCCGGCTTCTTCGGCGGCGCGTCCGAAGCGGACGTCCGGGCGGCCCGTTCCTTCGTCCGGGTGCAGGAGCGCCTGGGGATCGAGGCCGTGCTGGTGGGGCGGCTCCAGGGTGGGCGTGACCCGGCCGGCCAGTCGGTGCTGCTGCCCTGGGGCAGCGCCGAGGTGGAGCGGAGCATCAGCGCGAACAGAGCGGCCGGCACGGCCGCACGGGCGGAGCGGGTGCAAGCGGCGGAGCGGTCGGAGGCGCGCCGTGGCCCGGGAGGCTCCCGCCCCCCGCCCCGAGCGACGTGCTGCGGGAGCCGCCCCGGGCCGAGCTCGTCGACGCGGAAGGCAACGCCATGGTGGTGAGCGGTCGGGGCCTGCTCCAGGCGCCGGTCGACCGCCTCTCGGTGAACGGCGGACCATGGCAGGAGGTGGTGGGGTGGGCCGGACCCTGGCCGGTGACCGAGCGTTGGTGGGAAGTGCGGCGGCGCCGGGCTCGTCTCCAGGTCGTCACCGCCGACGGGGTAGCCCGTCTCCTGTGCAGCGAGCGCGGGCGCTGGTGGGTGGAGGCGGTCTATGACTGACGGTCTCAGCCCGGGAGCCGGCCAGCTCGGGAGACTGCAGCACACGAGCACGCGGCTGCGACGGGGATGGGTGAGGACCGCCCTGTCTATGCCGAGTTGCACGCGCACTCGGGCTTCAGCTTCCTCGATGGCAGCAGCGACCCCGAGGAGCTGGTGGCCGAGGCGCACCGGCTCGGCCTCGATGCGCTGGCACTGACCGACCACCACGGCTTCTACGGGGTGGTTCGGTTCGCCGAGGCGGCGCGGGCGTGCGGGCTTCCGACGGTGTTCGGGTCCGAGGTGACGCTCGGGCCGGCGAGCCTGCGCACGGGCGAACCCGACCCGACCGGCGCGCACCTCGTCGTGCTGGCGCGCGACCCCGACGGGTACGCCCGCCTCTCGACCGTGCTGGCCGACGCCCACCTCGAAGGCGGGGAGAAGGGAAAGCCGGTCTTCTCCCTCGATGCGCTGGCCCGCGCCGCCGGGGGCCACTGGCTGGTGCTGAGCGGCTGCCGGAAGGGGGCGGTCCCCGCCGCGCTGATGGACGCCGGGCCGCGGGCGGCCTCCCGGGAGGTGGGCCGGCTGGTGGAGGCGTTCGGTCGCGGCAACGTCGCGCTGGAGCTGTGGGACCACGGGGAACCGGTCGACACGGCCCGCAACGACGCGCTGGCCCGTCTCGCGGTCGAGTGGGGGGTCGACGCCGTGGCGACCAACAACGTGCACTACGCCACGCCGGCCGGGTTCCGGCTGGCCACCACCTTGGCGGCGGTACGGGCGCGGCGCCCGCTGGCCGAGTTGGAGGGCTGGCTGCCCCCGGCTCCAGTGGCCTGTCTGCGCTCGGCGGCCGAGCAGTCCCGGCGTTTCGCCCGCTGGCCCGGCGTGGTCGAGCGCGCGGCGGAGCTCGGGCGTGCCTGCGCCTTCGACCTTCGACTGGTCGCCCCGAAGCTGCCCGACTTCCCCGTCCCCGCCGGGATGGACGAGCAGGGCTACCTGTGCCAGCTGGTGACCGAGGGCGCGACGGCGCGCTACGGGCCACCGGAGGCCGAGCGGGTGTCCGGGGCGTGGAAGCAGATCCGCCACGAGCTCGACGTGATCGGCCGGCTCGGCTTCGCCGGCTACTTCCTCATCGTGTGGGACATCGCGCAGGTGTGCAAACGCCTCGACATCTATTGCCAGGGGCGTGGCTCTGCCGCCAACTCCGCCGTCTGCTACGCGCTCGGCGTGACCAACGTCGACGCGGTCGACCTGGGACTGCTCTTCGAGCGCTTCCTCTCCCCGGCGCGTGACGGACCGCCGGACATCGACGTGGATATCGAGTCGGGGCGCCGTGAAGAGGTGATCCAGTATGTGTACGACCGCTACGGGCGGCGTCACGCGGCGCAGGTGGCCAACGTCATCACCTACCGGCCTCGCTCGGCCGTGCGCGACGTGGGCAAGGCGTTCGGTTTCACGCCCGAACAGGTGGACGCGTGGGCGTCGGGGATCGACGCCGGGCACGCGACGGGGGCCCTCTTCGGCCGGCGCAGTGCGTGATGCGGTGGACGCGGGCGGTGGCGGTGCGGGCGGTGGCGGCGGTGCACAGTGGCGGGGGAGAGACGGTCGGGATGCCGGCGCTCGTGGCCGAGCTGGCGACCGAGGTGCTCAATCGGCCCCGGCACCTCGGCATCCACTCGGCCGGCATGGTGCTGTGCGACCGGCCGGTGGTCGAGGTGTGCCCGGTCGAATGGGGCCGCATGCCGGGCCGCTCGGTGCTGCAGTGGGACAAGGACGACTGCGCCGCCATCGGGCTGGTGAAGTTCGACCTGCTCGGGTTGGGCATGCTCGAGGCGCTGCACCGCATGGTCGACCTGGTGCGCGACTTCCACGGTGTCCCCGTCGACCTCGGGCAGCTGCCCCAGGAGAGCGAGGTCTACGACCTGTTGTGCCGGGCCGACACGGTCGGGGTCTTCCAGGTCGAGAGCCGGGCTCAGATGGGGACGTTGCCCCGGGTGGCGCCGCGCAACTTCTACGACATCGCGATCGAGGTGGCGCTCATCCGGCCCGGGCCGATTCAGGGGCACGCGGTCAACCCCTACATCCGGCGGCGGCGCGGCGAGGAGCCGGTCACCTACCTGCACCCGCTGCTCGAGCCCATCCTCGAGCGCACGCTCGGGGTGCCCCTCTTCCAGGAGCAGCTCATGGAGATGGCGGTCGCCATCGCCGGGTTCAGTGCCGCTGACGCCGACGAGCTGCGCCAGGCCATGGCGGCCAAGCGCTCGGCGGCCCGTATGGAGCGGATGCGGGCCCGCCTCTACGACGGGATGGCGGCCCGAGGGGTGAGCGGCCCGGTCGCCGACCAGGTCTTCGAGGCCCTGGCGGCGTTCGCCAACTTCGGGTTCCCCGAGTCGCACTCGGTGTCGTTCGCCCACCTGGTGTACTCGTCCGCCTGGATGAAGCTGCACTATCCAGCGGCGTTCACCGCCGGGTTGTTGAACTCACAGCCCATGGGGTTCTGGTCCCCCCAGTCGCTGGTGGCCGACGCGCGGCGACACGGTGTCGGCGTGCGCCGGCCCCATGTGAACCGCTCCGACGTGGGGGCCTCGCTGGAGGCCGACGACGAGCGGGACGACCCGGTGCTGCGGCTGGGTCTGGGGTCGGTGCGCGGGGTGGGCGAGGCCACGGCGGAGCGCATCGTGGCCGGGCGCCCCTGGCGCGGGAGCGAGGACCTGGTGCGGCGGGCGGGGGTGACCCAGGCCCAGCTCGAGACGCTCGCGGCGGCCGGCGCACTGGACCCCGACGGTTTCGGCGACCGGGCCGGGATCCGAGGCGGGGGGTCGGGGCCCGACGCGTGGTGTGAGGCGGGAGTGAGGCAGAGGGCGACGCGGGGAGCCAGTCGAGGACCGCCGTGCGCCGCCGGCTGCTGTGGGCGGCAGGGGCGGCGGCCCAGGGCACGCCCGACCGCCTGCCCGGCGTGGTGGTGGGGGCGGAGGCCCCGCCGCTGCCCGAGCCGAGTCCCCTCGATTCGGTGGGTGACGACCTGTGGGCGCTCGGCCTGGCCCCGGAACGCACGGCCATGCATCTCGCCCGGGAGCGGCTCGAGGCGATGGGGGTGGTGACCGCGTCGGAGCTCGAGTGGTACAGGACGGGGACCGGGTGACGGTGGCCGGCGTGGTGACGCACCGCCAGCACCCCGAGACGGCGGCCGGAGCGGTGTTCGTGAACCTCGAGGACGAGACGGGGCACGTGAACGTCGTCTTCTCCCGGGGTGCATGGGCACGCTGGAAGCACGTGGCCCGCCACTCCCCGGTCCTGTTGATCCGGGGCCGGGTGCGCAAGGGCCAAGGGGCGGTCAGCTTCGACGCCGAGCGGGTCGAGTCGCTCGTGACCGGTGCCGCGGTGCCGGCGAGCCGGGACTTCCGCTAATGGGCATCGTGTCGACCGACGATCGCGACGTTCTGCCCGGCATGTCCCGCCACAACCGACTGGCGACGGGGCCCCTATCGCTCAGCTCCCGGAACGTGCCAATCACCGCTTCACGAGCGACCACCGGACCGATTATGGGGCGGTTTCGATATTCGGCTTGCTCTTACCGCCACCTGCTTGGCGATCAGCGTCCACTTCCTTGTCGAGATGGCGAAGCTGGCCCGAACTAACTCCCTTCACCAGTTGTTCCAGCAGCTGCGCTCGATCCGATTCGGGCAACGCCTCGATGGTCTCGAGCACTTTCTCGCTCACCTCCTTATCCGAGGCGTCGGGACCTAGTTCCTGACTTACCTTTGAGATCAGCTCGGTCACGTCGTCCATAGTCGGCCTCCTTCGTGAAAGGTTACGGGCGCTGTGAAAGGTTACGGGCGCTGTGACACCACTCGACCACGCGGTCCGGCTCTGCCCCCCGGCGACGGTCGAGCACCGTGGACCTGATGCCCCATTGTTCCGATGCGTTATACAGAGGCACATGTCCGATACGACGTTCCACGTCTCGGGCAGGAGGCGACTCATGTTAGAAAATCGTGCATGGCGAGGTCATCGACCCGGCTCGTGCTGATCTGTGGGCTTCCAGCCTCGGGCAAGTCGACACTCGCTTGTCAGCTCGCACCCGGAATCCCCGCCATCAGGTTGGAAAAGGACGGGTGGGCGACTCAACTGGGCGCCGATTTGTGGGATGAGGAATTCCGAGTGCGTCTCGAACATCAGCTGTGGGTTCTTCCCCAGGATCTTCTCGCCCGGGACCAGAGCGTGATTTGGAGTGGGGCCACAGGGCGCGAGTCGAACGGGATGAGAAACGACTCGGGGCGCGAGTTATCTCAAGTCCGAGGCCCAGAGAGAGCCGTGGTCAGGTCGTCTGCGTAGACGACATGTAGTCCACGCAGAGACGCGATCATCCATCGAGTGATGAGGACAGGCTCGTCACGTCGCCACCAACGCTCTTCAGAAGGCATAGCCCACAGGCAGGAGTGACCGTGAGGGCGGCCTCTTACCCGAGACTTGGGTGGCCGCCCTCCTGCTCGCCGTCGTCCCGCACCACGGTGACCGGGCACGTCGCATGGTTCACGCAGTGCTTGCTCACGGATCCGAGGAGTATGCCGGTGAACGTGCCGTGGCCCCGATTACCTACGACAAGAAGCGATGCTCCCTTTGCTGCGTTCAGCAGCACCGGAACCGGGTTGCCCTCGACCACGGAGGGTTTGACGTCGACATCCGGGTCGTCGCCGAGAACGTCGGCGACCGCCGACTGAAGAATGGATTCGGCCCCAACCTGGAGGTCGTGGGGTGACGAGACATCAAAGCGGTAGTCGGGTGGGACCTCCCACGCGATGACGACCTCCAGCGAGGCACCGGTGAACTCGGCCTGGCGGGCCGCCCAACGAAGGGCGCTGTCGTGACGACTCGGAGCCGTCCACGCCCACAACGATCCTCTGGTCCATGCTGCCTCTTTGGTGTCGCCCGTCCCATGATGCCCGGCCTGCCGCATTCTCGCCCGGACCCGACCCTCATCCCTCCCGGCCGGTCGTTACCGGTGAACCGGGGCGTCGATTTTGCTCCGGTCGTACCCCAGCCCGAGGCGATGACAAAACAGGGCCCGCTTACCGATGGGCTACCCGAAATCGACACCATCGACAGGTGCAGCCGCGGGTTTGATGTCTGGAAGGCGTCGCATCCGAAACGAGTTGGCAAATCCGAGAAGTCCGGCGATGGCGGGGACGAGGAGCGCGAACTGGAGGGAGCGGTTCCGGGCGTCGGTGTTGATGGCGAGGATCGCATTCTGGACGTCCTGGGGCTCGCTGGATATCTGCTGCTGGAGCTGTGTGTTGCTCATGACCTCCGCGTCGGTCTCCATCTTGGCGGCGATCTGCTGCTGCTGGGCCGGGGGAATGGTCGTACTCGAGTACGTCAGATTCGTGAAGCTCAGCGCCAGGACCCAGAGTAGGAGGCCGCCGGCCACCGCGAGCCCGAACGACAAGCCGAACGAGCCGGCGGCCGAGTTCACCCCTGCGGCTTCGCTGACCCGCTCTTCGGCAATAGGAGCGAGGGTGAAGTTGTTGAGCTGGGACACCAGCAGACCGAGTCCGGAGCCGGCGATCAGAAGCGGGATCACGAGGTACCAGCCCGAGTCCACTCTGGGTACCAGGGGGATGATGGCGGCGATGCCGATTGTGCTCAGGGTGAAACCGGCCAGCACGATGTTGGCGGGACGGTGCTTGCCTGCTTTGCGGCCGGCGAGGAGGGCCATCCCGAACATGGAGAGCGAAAGCGGCGCGAGGGAGAGGCCGGCTTGCATGGCGTTGTACTCCAGCGTCATCTGCAAGAAGAGGGGCAGGGCGATCATGGCGCCGCCGAGGGTGATCTGCTGGAGCATCTGCTGGGAGATACCGATGCGGAAGTTCAAGTGCTTGAACAGGTCCGGGTCCAAGAGGGTGGGCTTCCCACGGCGCTTGCGCTGGACGAGCCAGTAGGCGAACGCGGCCAGGGCCACGGCGCCGATGGCAATGATGAGACCGACGTAGCCGCCTCCCTCTTGCCAGACCAAGATCCCGAGGACCACGCCCCCCATGCCGACGACCGAGAGGACCGCACCCACGAGGTCGATTTTGCGGGGTCCCGTGTAGGGCACGTCCTTGACCAGGCGGATCTGGGACAACACCACCAAGATGATGACGACCTCAAGGCCGAAACCGACGCGCCACGACAGATAGGTGGTGACGAATCCGCCGAGAAGCGGGCCAACGGCAGCAGCGATCGCCGCTGAGGCACCGACGAGGGCGTAGGCCTTCTTCTGGGCGGCCCCTGTGAAGTTGCCGTGGATGAGCGACTGCATGGCCGGCAACAAGAGCGAGGCGCCGAGGCCGCCGATGATCGCCCAGAAGATGATGACTGTGGTCAGGTTCTGCGTGAGCGTCATGGCGAGCGCACCAATGGCGTAGGCGAGCAGGCCGATCACGTAGGCGCGCTTTCGGCCCATGAGATCGCCCATCTTCGAGTTGATGAGGATGAAGGCAGCGGAGACCAAGGCCTCCAGGGCTATCGCCGACTGGACGCCGCTCGCGGTCGTGTGGAGATCCCTGACCACTGCGGAGATCGACACGTTCATGAATGACGTGTCGACGACGAGGACGAACATCGCCGCCGCCAACAGAAGCGCCAGCCGTGGGCTTGCCCCGCTGTCGGCCTGCACGGCATCTTCAGGTTCGGCACTCATGCCGGTGCCGAACCTTAGTCGGGTGCCCTTTGGAGCTCTCCGGGTAGTCCCGGTCAGCCGGAAACAATCTGGGAGAGGTCTGAGAACACCAGAGAACATTGCCTTTTGCGCGCTTCAGATGCACACTCGCGGAGGCTTGCACGAAATTGAAAGGAGCAATCCATGTCTGATTGTCAACGGCCGCTGAGGCCTCGGTTTGGTACCCGTCTCGTTCGCCTCATGATCCCTGCGGCGTTGGTCCTCGCAGCTGGCTCGGCTACCGCCGTCTCGGCGAGCGGCACCGCAGTGTCGCCGTCGTATACGGTCACCGTTCATGGCAATGACGCCAGCCTGACCAACACCGGAATCACAGTCGCGGCCGGGGCGAAGGTCGAGATCACCGCATCCGGCAAGATCACCTATAACTCCAGCGGAGACAAGACCACACCCGCCGGGCATCCGGTACCCACTGAGATCTGCGCCAGCGGAGTTTCGGCTGGCTGGTACAACGCAAACCTCAACTGCCTGTCGCTGATCGGCCGGTTCGGCAACGGCGAAGTCTTCCAACTCGGCAAGTCGACGACGATCCACGATGTCGAGGGGGGCCGTCTCTACCTCATTTTGAACGACAACGATTACGTGGACAACTCGGGTCACTTCACCGTGACGGTCACCGTCTCGTAATCTCGATCCGCCGATTGAGCTTGGAAGGTGTGCCCGTCCCGGACCGGGCGACTTCTGGACGCCGTCGGTTCGTCTTCGAGGTATGGGAGCGTCCATCCTGAGATTCGTGGCCATCGACGTAGCCAGCTCGTGATGTTCGTGGGTGGCCTTGATCGCCATTCCCGCCTCGCACAAGCGAGGGAAGCAGGTGTGGCGCAGCTCGTGACGGGTTCCGACCACGCGCCGGCCACACGGCGGCCTCTGCGTGCCTGACAATTTCGCCCTTCTGGTACTCGAGCAGGAAACGTTCCGCTGCTTCGGATCCGTCGATCATGAGGTTGCACCGAGTGTGTGCCATATCCACGGCGGTGGGACCGTGGCACGCGGAGGCGCAGTCGACGATCCCCGCCATCTGACCTCCACCTGGCCACAACTATCGTTTGACAGAGAGTGACTGAGATTCGTCGCCCTTCAGTCAGATGACTGGCACGACATCCGCTATGTCCGTCTTCGTTCCTTGGCTGACGCACCTGATGCATTCACATCGACCTTCCGTCGTGATTCGGCGTACGACGAGACAAAGTGGCGCCAACTCGCCACCAGCGGTCGGTGGTTTGTCGCGGACGAAGGTGAACTGGTCGGGATGGTGGTCGGTGTAGGAGGTTGGTCCGGAGACCCAAGGAGGCGCGAGCTCGTCGGAATGTGGGTGGCATCGTCGCACCGCCGACGCGGGATCGCCAGACAACTACTCGAAGAGGTGGAGGCGTGGGCGACTTCTGAAGGAGCGACTACATTGAGCCTCGGCGTTCGGGAGGGCAACGAGCAGGCCCTGACGGCGTACCTCAGCATGGGGATGCGTCTTTCGGGTGAGACGATGCCAGAGGTGGATCAGCCGACGAACGTGATCTTCGTCATGGAGTGTGACCTCGGACCGGCAAGAAAATCGGTGTAGCCCCGAACACCGGGGTCGGTCCCGGCGCGACCGGCGCAGGCGAGAGGGTGCCTCACGGCACGATTGGGCCAAATTGCGCCCCCGCTGATGTGGCTTATGCCTGGTAACCCTCCGGCCACTCCTGCAAGGCCCACATGTTCCCGTCCGGATCGCTGAAATATGAGTAAAGGACTCCACCCATGTCATCGATGTCGCTGAGCTCGATGCCACGCTCGATCAGAGCGGCCCGAGTCGCACTCATGTCCTCTACGACAAGATGAATGCCCTTGAGCGAGCCTGGGGTCATGTCGGTGATGGGGCCCATTCCCGTGCCGAATACGATGGCACAGCTCGAGCCCGGCGGCGTGAGCTGAACTACCCGCATCGTGTCCGTAACCTGGGTATCGTGCTGATTCTCGAATCCAACCTGCTCGTAGAATGCCTTTGCTCGGTCGACATCGGATACAGGGATTGGTACGAGTTCAAGCCGCATGTCCGGCACCGCTGGTACACCTGCCATCGATTCAGCCTCCATGAATATGAGCTTCGGTTGCGCTCCACACGGTGTCACCGAGGTAGAGGTCAAAGTGCCTACCCCATTACTGAAGTATCCCATGGCCGCCGGGATGGGATACGCCTCGATGGATTTCGGCACATGACCGGTGAGAGGGCGACCATCTGACGTCCATCCTTCGTATGGCGGGCAACCGTCTGTGTCGACCGGCCGTCCTACGGGAGGGGCGTTGCCGCCGGCTCCGTGGGTACGACGAGGACGACACAGACGAGCTGCATGCCGCCAGGACCTGTGCGCTGGCGGCGAGGACCCCGAACAGCCGAAGTCGCCGACGCCAAGAGCCCCTACCGCAGAATCCGAACATCGTGCGAATCGTCGCTCCTTCGTGCCTCGGCTTCCTCGAACGCCGCTGCTCCTGCGGACGGAGGCATCAGGTTCCGGCGCCGAGGGGAAGATCGACACGACGGAGGGAGGTCCACCGTGTGGGAGGCGCGCGGGAGGGCAGGGTGGTACTATTCAGTGACGACCAGTCCCTTCCCGGTCACGAGCGGGAGATCCAGGGCGGTCACGAGGCCCGGCGGAGCGGCGATGACCGCCGGGACGGCGTTGACCAGGCGCATGGCGGTCGCCTTCAAACCGGCGGTGTTGTGATCGCCGTCGGTGCCCATGAGCTGCAGGTCGAGGGTGTACATGGGCTCGCCCTTGATCTCGACCCGGTAGCACCCGTGCCCCGTGGGTTGGGGCCAGCTCGCTCCGAGGTCGTCGCGCAGCCGGGTGACGTGCTCGAGCACGACGACGGCGTGGTCGCCCACCATGCCGCGCACCTCGAAGTGCAGCGCGGCCGCGGTCCCCGCCTTGACCGTCCCGGCGGGGATGTCGAAGTCCTCGGGTGCCGGCTCGCGCTCGTACCACTCGGTGATGTCGGTGAGGCTCACGCCCAGTCCCGCCGCGATCTGCCGCACCGTGCCTCCCCAGGCGGACGTGAGGACGCCGGGCGAGAGGAGCAAGGGGATGTCGTCCATGGAGCGCCCGAAGCCCATGATGTCGAAGAGCACCATGGGCTGGTTGTAGGTGTTGTAGTTCAGCACCTCGGAGCAACGGACCTCCTCGATGCGCTCACAGATGCCCGAGAGCACGAGGGGGAGGGCGTCGTTGGCGAAGCCGGGGTCGACGCCGTTGACGAAGAGCGAGACACCCGCCTGCTTCGCGGCGGCGACGAGCGGTGCGGCCATCGGGTCGTCGGCTTCGGGGTACTGGAACATGACCGGGCTCGAAGAGACCACGTTGCAGCCGGCTCGCAGGAATCCTTCGAGATCGGCCACGGCATCGAAGAGGCGGTCGTCCGCCATACCGGTGTGCACGATGCAGTCGGGCTTCAGAGCGAGGAGAGCCTCCGTGTCGTTGGTCGCGGCGACGCCGAGCGTGCGACCGAGGCCGGCGAGGTCACCGGCGTCGCGGCCGACCTTGTCGGGGTTGGACACGAAGACCCCGACGAGATCGAGCTCGGGGTGGACGTCGATCCCGGCCAGGCTGTGACGCCCGACGTTGCCGGTGCTCCATTGGACGACTCGGTAGGTCATGACGGCATCTCCTCGATTTTCGGGCTGGGGGTGGCGGGACTGTCGCCGCGCTGCGACGTGGCACGTGGCGGGTCAGAGATCGGGGATGGGCATCTCGAGGTTGGGTGACTGCAGGCCGCCGTCGACCTCGAGCACCTTGCCGGTCACGTAGGACCCAGCGGGCGAGACCAGGTACAGGATCGCTGCCGCGATGTCGTCGACGTGGCCGATACGACCGAGCGGCGTCGCCTCTTCCATGGTGGTGCGCAGCTCGTCGCTCGACATGACGATGTCCAGGGCGGAGGTCGCGGTCGATCCGACCCCGACCGCGTTGACCCGGATGCGCGGGGCCAGGTCGCGCGAGGCCAGCCGGGTGTACTGCTCGAGGGCACCTTTCACGGTCCCATAGCCCAGATAGCCCCGGCCTCCGACGTGGCCCATGACCGAGGAGATGCTCACGATGGCGCCGCCCGGGTGGTCCCCTTCGAGCATGATCGGGACCGCGGCGCGGATGAGGGCGTGGCCGGCCGAGACGTTGAAGCGGAAGGCCTCCTCCAAGAACCTCGGCGACGTGTCGAGCAGGGGCCGCGGCATGGTGCCGCCCATGTTGTTCACGACGATGTCGAGCCGTCCCAACTCACTGTGGGCTCGCTCGGCCAGGGAAGCCATCAGGTCGAAGTCGGTCAGGTCGCCGGGCACGACGATGGCGCGGCGGCCCGTCGCCTCCACCTTCTTCGCCACTTCGCGCAGCTGCTCCTCGGTGCGAGCGGCCAGCACGACGTCGGCGCCGGCTTCGGCCAGGGCAACCGCGGCGGCGGCGCCGATGCCGCGCCCGCTGGCGGTGACGACGGCGACCTGGTCCGTCACGAGGAACTTGTCGAGGATCATCCGGGCGAATGTAGCGGCCGGAACCGGCGGCCGCCCGTGTCTGCTCGAGCCGGTGCTCGGGTGCTCGGTCGCTCTGGCGGCTGGAGTTCAGTCCCCGTGTTCGCTTGTCGCTTATTTCGGGATGTTCGATGTGGGCGACCAGTTCGTCCCACGCAGCCCTGTTCTCGAGGAGCGGGAAGGGCTTGGGCATGACCTTGGCCTTCACCTCATCGGGCAGGCTGAGATCCCCGCCGGTGTGCCCGACGCTGAAGACGCGCTCGGGGCGGGCCCGGCCGATCATGGAACGCAGCCAACGCATCATCGTCGCGGCGCGGTGTCCGAAGCCGTTGAGGAAAGCCAGGTGGACGAACATCCAGACAACCCAGCCGGGGAAGCCGCTGAGCCGCAGCCCGCGCACGCTCACGATGGCGTTGAATCGGCCGACGGCCGCCGCGCTGCCGAGGTCGCGGTACTTGAAGGCGACGGCGTCCTTGCCGTCGAGGCGCCGCTTGATGGTGTTGGCCGCGTGGAGACCGCCCTGCATGGCCACCTCGCAGACGCCCGGGAGGTCGTGGAGCGTCGCCATGTCCCCGACGGCGAACACCTCGGGATGGCCCGGCAGAGTCAGGTCGTCCGCCACGGCGATCCGACCGGCGCGGTCCGTCTCGGCGCCGGTTGCCTCCGCCAGCAGGCCGGCGAGTGGAGACGCCTGGACACCGGCCGCCCAGATGACGGTGGCGCACTCGATCCGGGCCTTCTCGCCGTCGGAGGCTTCGGTGTCGACGCCGAGCAGGGTCGACCCCCACGACCCGGCACTCCATGCGCAGTTCGACCCCCATCTTCTCCAAGCTGGGTGCGGGCTCGCGCCGAGAGGCGGTCGCCGAAGTTCGCCAGCGGCTCCTTGCCGCCGTCGACCAGGATGACCCGGACGGCCTTCGGGTCGATGGTGCGGAAGTCGTGGGTCAAGCTGCGCGCCGCCAGCTCGCGGATCTGGCCGGCGAGCTCCACGCCGGTCGGTCCCGCCCCCGCGACCACGAACGTCGTGAAGAAGCGCTGGAGGGCGGGGTCCGGCCATGGTCTCGGCGAGCTCGAGTGCGCCGATAGACACGTCGGCGGAGCTCCATGGCGTCGTCGATGGTCTTCATCCCCGGGGCGATCAAGGCGAATTCGTCGTGCCCGAAGTACGACTGCCCCGCCCCGGCGGCGACGATGAGGCTGTCGTAGGCGTATTCGTTGGTGCGGCCGGGCAGCGACATGGCATGGACGACGCGCCGCTCCAGGTCGAAGGCGGTCACGGTCGAGAGGACGACCCGCACGTTCTCTTGTTTGCGCAACATATGGCGCAGGACAGGGGAGATCTGGCCCGGTGAGAGGATGCCGGTGGCGACCTGGAAGAGGAGCGGCTGGAAGAGGTGGTGGTTGCGCCGGTCGATCAGCGTGATGTCGAAGCGGGAGGAGCGGGCGAGGATCCGGGTCGCCGGCAGCCCGCCGAAGCCTCCTCCGACGACCACGACGCGATGACGTTCTGCTGCGTTCACCCTTAACCTCCTTTCGTCGCAGTCGAAGGTAACAGGCGGGCCACCCATCGCTCTCGGAACGGATCCTCCGCCCGGCCCACATCCGCTTGTTGGACCGGGTCCCCGGGGGCTGATCCCGTTTCGAGTCCATATGAAATCGGTTTGTCCGGGAGTTGCGTCCGGTCCCCCCTCAGATGCTCAGACGTCAAGTGCGACGTGCTCGTCAATCCCGAGCACGGCCAGAGCCCGGCCCAGCCCGAGGTACGCCGCGACACACATGGTGAGATCGAGGATCTCGGCATCGGTAAACGCCGTGTGCAAGCGGGCGAAGAGCTCGTCGTCGATTGAGGCGTGGTCGGTGGCGAAGCGAGCGGCGTACTCGATGGCCAGCCGCTGACGTTCGGTGTAGCCCTCGTACGATCCGTAGTCGTCGAGGTGGCAGTAGACGTCGTCGTCCACGCCCGCCTCCCTCACGGAGGGCGCCCGGAAGGTGGAGCAGGCGTTACACACGTTGAGCTGGGCGATCTTCATACGCGCCGCTTCACGCTCCGCGGCCGGGAGGACGCTGGATCCGTAGACGGTGCGCACCATGGTCTCGACCATGGTGCCCATCTCGGGCCGCAGGCGCCACACACGCGCCGCCTCCCCGCCCGGACCGTCGGGCACGTCGATCCGGGCCACGCCCGCCAGCTTAGGAGCCCGGTACGGGGCACCTGCACGGATCGTTCCACGGCCGAGACGAGCTCGAGCCGCGTCATCGGGGGCCAGCGGCGAAGCGGGCTTCGCGCCTCCAGCGGGCGGTCACAGGTGGTCAACGCAACCTCCCGGAACGGTCCGGCACGGACCAAGTTCAGGCCAGCCGTTCCGTCAGGTGCTCGCCGACCCGGATGGCGTTGGCCATGGCGGTCAGCGCGGGGTTCACCGCACCGATGCTCGGGAAGAAGCTGGTGTCGACGACGTAGAGATTGTCCAGTTCGTGCGCCTTGCAGTTCTCGTCGAGCACCGAGGTCTGCGGATCGTGGCCGAAGCGGCAGGTGCCGGCCTGATGCGCCACCCCGGCCACCGGGATGTCCATCGACATGTAGAAGTTCTTTCCGAGCACGTGGTGCTGGGCCATGCCGACGTGGTTCAAGATCTTCTTGAGCTCTTCGTAGAGGCGCTCGGCCTCCTTGTCGTTTGTTGCCGTGTAGGCCAGGTGCACGGTGCCCTCGCCGTCGAGCGTGACCCGGTTCTCGGGCCGGGGGAGGTCCTCGGTGGTCAGCCAGAAGTCCACGGCGTGGGAGGCGACGTCGGCCAGGCTCCAGTGAGGTGCCAGCAGCGTGAGGTGGGGCTCCTCCCCCTTCATGGCCTCCGCGTTGGACTTGCCGACCATCTGGATGTTGCCCAACGGGTAGTCGAAGTCGGGGCCGCTGAAGTAGAAGTCGTTCAGCCCGAGCGTCTTCTGGAAGGCGGTCTCGTTGGGTTCCTTGCCCAGCGCCACGACCGCCTTGGAGTTGTGGAACATGTAGTTCCGCCCGACCTGATCCGAGCCGTTGGCCAACCCGTCGGGATGGGCGTCACTCGCCGAAGACAGCAGCAACCGGGCGCTGTTGGTGGCCCCGGCCGAGACCACCACGATGTCGGCCTCGAAGATCTCTTCGGCGCTCCCGTGCTGGGTGACACGCCGGTCACCGTGCGGCCGCCGGCGTCGGTCTGCAGGCGCGTCACCTCGTGGTCCACCAGCAGCGTGACGTTGGGGTGCTGCAGGGCCGGGAGGACCGCGATCGTCTCGGCATCGGCCTTGGCCTGCACGAGGCAGGGGTAGCCGTCGCACCAGGTGCAGCGGATGCAGGTGCTGGTCGCCGGGTTGGCCTCGTCGAGGAGGATGCCGCAGGGCGCGTTGAAGGGGTGGTAGCCGGCCTTCTCCAGGTCGTCGTGGATCTGCTTGATGCGGGGCTCGTGGCTGACGGGCGGGTGCGGGTATTGGCGGCTCCAGGCACCCTCGGTCGGGTCGGCGCCATGGTTCCCATGGACCTGGTAGAGCCACTCGGCCTTCGTGTACCACGGCTCGAAGTCCTCGTAGCTGACCGGCCAGGCCGGAGAGACGCCATCGGCGTGCTTGAGCTCGCCGAAGTCTCCCGGGCGCAGGCGGTAGAGGGCGGCGCCGTAGAGCTTCGTGGCGCCTCCGACGTAGTAGTGGACCCCGGGCTGGAACGCGTCGCCGCCCTTGTCCTTCCACGAGTCGGGCGACGTGTAGCGACCTTTGATGAAGACGGACTCGGGATCCCAATTCTCCTTCTCCCGCGGGAGGAAGCCGCCCCGCTCCAGGAGCAGGACCCGCTTGCCGCTCGGAGCCAGTGTGTGGGCGAGCGTGCCGCCACCGGCTCCGGTGCCGATGATGATCACGTCGTAGTGCTCGGCCATTACTGTCCTCCTCTAGCGTGGGACCTCACTGAGGTCAGGTCGGTCGGCGTAGCCCGTACCCGGCCACCACCCGAAGCGCCCAACGTTACGCGGGGCTGTCGCTGCTCTCGGCCTCGATGAGCCGTCCCACGGCGTCGATCAGGGCGAGGTGGGTGAAGGCCTGCGGGAAGTTCCCCAGATGCTCGCCCGTCGTGGCGTCGATCTCCTCGGCGTAGAGCAGCAGCGGTCCGGCGAAGTTGAGCAGTTTCGTGCACAGGCTTTTCGCCCGTTCGCGCTCGCCGATCATCGCCAGGGCGGTCACGAGCCAGAAGGAGCAGATGGTAAAGGTGCCCTCCTTGCCCTCGAAGCCCGTGTCCGTGCTGTCCACCTTGTAGCGCAGGACGAGACCGTCCTCGGTGAGCTCGTCTGCGATGGCGAGGACGGTGGCGCGGACCCGCTCGTCCTCGGGCGGCAGAAACCCGAGTATCGGGATCAGGAGGAGCGACGCGTCGAGCTCCTCGTTGCCGTAGTGCTGGCGGAAGCGGCCGTTCGGGGTGACTCCCTGGTCGAGGATCTCCGCCTTGAGGTCGTCGGCCGACTTTTGCCACTGTTCAGCGCGTTGGTCGTCGCCGCGGGACCTCGCCAGGTCCGCGCCCCGGTCCATTGCCACCCAGCACAAGACCTTGGAGGCGGTGAAGTGTTCCGGGTCGCCGCGGATCTCCCAGATGCCCTGGTCCGGGTCGGACGAGTGGGCCACGGCGGAGTCGACCAGCTTGGAGAGCCCTTCCCACATCGGTTTGAGGATCTGCGACGCTCCCTGCTTCAGGTGGATGTCTACGGCGTCGAGGATCATCCCCCACACGTCGTTCTGGTGCTGGTCCCAGGCACCGTTGCCCACCCGCACCGGCCGCGAATTCCGCCAGCCTGAGAGGTGGTCGAGCGTCTGCTCGCTCAGGTCCTTGCGTCCGTCGATCCCGTACATGATCTGAAGATTGATGTCGGACCCCGAACCAAGCGACACCGCCTCGATGATGAAGGCGAAGTACTCGAGCGCTTCCCACTCGAACCCGAGCCGGTACAGCGAACGGAGCATGAAGGACGTGTCTCGGATCCAGGTGTAGCGGTAGTCCCAGTTGCGGGCACCACCCGGAGTCTCGGGAAGCGATGTCGTCGAGGCGGCCATGATGGCTCCGGTGGGGGCGTAGCTCAGGCCCTTGAGGGTGAGAGCGCTCCGCTCCAGGTACTGCCGCCACGGGTGATCGGGAAAATTGCCGTTGGAAAGCCAGTCGCGCCAGTAGGCGACGGTGTCCGCAACCTCTGCCTGGGCCTCGTCGACGTTCGCGGGCTGGTGGCCGGACCACGAGAGTGAGACGAACGCGGACTCACCCTTCGCCAGGGTGGTGCGGCCGTAGCAACGGGCGCCCGCGCCCCCGAGCCGCAGCGTCGACGTCACCGAGAGAGCCGGGTCGCCCGACGGTGGCTTCGCGGTCATGGCGCTGTAACCATCGCCGTCGTACTCCCAACCGCCGACGACGGATCCGTATTCGTAGACGGGCACGATGTTGGCCAACACCTCGACTCGACCGTCGATGCAGCTCGCCAAGCGCAGCAGGGTGCCGGTGGCGGCGGCATCGCCGGGGGCGCGCCGGTAGCCCGCCCTCCGACTGTCGGTGTCCGTCGCCTGGACGACCAGAAGATCCTGCACGACGAGCCAGCCCGTCGGGGTGTGCCATGTCGTCTCGAGCACCATGGTGCCCGGGACGTACCGTCGTTGGTGGGGCACGAGTGTGTTCGTCGGCCCGAAACGGAAGCCGCCCGCAGTCCGGTCGAGCAGAGCACCGAAGACGCTGGGCGCATCGGGACGGGGCAGGCAGAGCCATTCCACCGAGCCGTCAGGCGCGATCAAACAGCTGTTCTCGCAGTCAGACAGGAACGCGTACTCGGCGATCGGCGGAAAGCTCGCGGGGTTCGAGGACCCCGCCGAAGTGTCTGAGGGCGCGAAGACGTCAGTCATGGTGAAAATGGTACTTCGCGGCCAACGTACGGTGTAGAGGCAAAGGTCATACGGCACACAGTGCGGTCTCCATGGAGGGAGCGGCGATCCTCATCGGTCGATTCCAAGTCGTCGCGCGTCGATCGTCCCGATAGCCTTCCTCCGTCGTCGGAGACTGCGCGCCCGGACGTGGCGTCTTGAGGAGGTCGGATCATGACAGATGAGCTCAACGGCAGGGTCGCCATCGTGACCGGTGGCAACACCGGGATCGGCGCCGCGGTGGTGCTGGCGCTGGCCGAGAAGGGGGCCAAGGTCGTCATCGACTACGTCTCAAACCCGCAGGCCGAGGCGGAGCTGGAGCGCAAAATCGCCAGCCTGGGAGAGACAGCCGTGGGTATCGAGGCCGACGTCTCCAAGGTCGAGGACATCCAGCGCATGATCGACACCGCGGTCTCCAACTTCGGGAGGCTCGACGTCATGGTCAACAACGCAGGTATCGAGACCCGCAGCTCCGTCCTCGACACCACCGAAGCGCAGTACGAGAAGGTGCTGGCGGTGAACCTCAAGAGCGCGTTCTTCGGGACCCAGCTCGCAGCCAAGCAGATGATCGCCCAAGGCGGTGGTGGGCGCATCATCAACATGACATCGGTGCACGAGGACTGGCCGATGCCGGGCAACACGCCGTACTGCCTCTCGAAGGGCGGGATGCGGATGCTCACCCGGACAGCCGGCGTCGAGCTGGCTCCGCACAACGTCCTTGTCGTCGGCGTCGGCCCTGGGGCCGTGAACACGCCGATAAACGCCCAGACGATGAATGACCCCGACGCGCTGGCCAAGCTGAACAGCGCCATCCCGATCGGCCGGATGGCCGAGCCCGAGGAGATCGCCTCGGTGGTCGCCTTCCTGGCCTCGGACGGAGCGAGCTACCTGGCCGCGACGACGATCTTCGCAGACGGCGGGATCATGCAGAGCAGCCCCGGGCTCTGAGCCACCAGGGGTTTCGAATCGGCGCGGCGCGCCCCTCGAAGAGACCTCGGCGTCTAGGAGGTCTCAGCAGGCGTTGACGCCCCAGGCGGTGGCGTTGACGGCCCGGGCGGTGGTGCGACGGCCTCCACCTCTGCTTCGCTCCCCACGCGGCATGGAGAGCCGCCTCTTGAAGATGTGATAGCTCCACGCCTGGTAGATGACCACGATCGGGAAGACCACAACCGCCACCACCGTCATCACCTTCAAGGTGTACGGGGGGCTCACCGTGTTCTTTATCGTGAGGTCGTACGCGGCGTTGGTGCTCGAGATCATCACCCGGGGATAGAGCTCGCTGAACAGTGATCCCACCGCCCCGGCGATGCCGATGGCGGCCGCGGTGAAGGCCCACCCTTCAGCTTTGGCCTCGGCGGCCCAGGCGGCGCCGATCACCGCCATGAAGCCCAACGCCTCTATCGGCTTGGGCACGAAACCCGTGCTCAGGCCGACGTGGATCCACGTCATGAAACCGAAGGTGACCACCACCGCGACGCGCGCCGATGACAGCCGACGCCTTCTGCGCCCGGTCGTGGAGCTCGCCCGTCGTCTTGAGCGTCAGGTAGGTGGCGCCCATGAGGAGCGAGAGCACCAGCAGGGTCAGCCCCGACCACAGGCCGAACGGCGTCAGCAGGTCGAAGAAGTTGCCCGTGAACTCGTGCGAGCTGTTGATGGGCAGGCCGTGGAGCAGATCACCGAGGCCCACCCCGAGGAGGAACGGGATGAGAGCGCTGCCGATCGTGAGAGCCCATCGCCACGAAGTGCGCCAGCGGGCGTCGTCGAACTTGCGCTGGTACTCGAACGAGACGCCGCGTGCCATCAGGGCGGCCAACAGGACGACCAGGGCCAAGTAGAGGGACGAGAACATCGTGGCGTACCAGCCGGGGAAGGCGGCGAACAATATCGCTCCCGCCACGATCAGCCAGACCTCGTTGCCGTCCCAGACAGGCCCGATCGTGTTGACCAGCACCCGGCGTTCGAGGTCATTGCGCCCGATGAACGAGTGCAGCATGCCGACCCCGAAGTCAAAACCGTCGAGGACGAAGAAGCCGGCCCAGAAGATGGCGGCGATGACGAACCACAGGTCTCCGAGTGATATGCCTCCCATGTCGATCTCCATAGAGCGTTAGTACACGAGGGCCAAGTCGTCTTCGTCCTCGTGGGACGAGCCGATCTCGGCGTCGGGGGATGTGGTGTCGGTGCTTCCTGGACCGCGGTCGCTGTCGCGGTCACCCTCAGAGGTGATCTTGGCCAGCGGATCGTCGCCGATGGAGCGGCGGCCGTAACGGATCATCAGCCACGCGGCGGACACCCCGAGCACGGCGTAGATCAAGTAGAAGACAACGAGGCTGATCCAGAGGTCCGTCGCCGAGACCGAGGAGGACACACCGTTCTTGGTCAGCATGAGGCCCTGGACGATCCACGGTTGACGCCCGTTCTCCGTGAGCATCCAGCCCGCGGTGTTGATGAGGAAGGGCAGTATCACCACCCAGGGCGCTATTCGCAGGAACCACCGGCCTCGGTCGAGTTTGTGCCGGTAGAGGAGCCAGGCCCCCCACAGCGCGAACAGCAAGACCAGCGAGCCCAGGTAGGCCATGACCCGCATGGACCAGTACTGGATGAAGACGTTGGGGATGTAGTCGCCCGGTCCGTACTCCTTCTGGTACTCAGCGTTCAGGTTGTTGAGCCCCTGCACCTCGCCGTCGACGTGGTTGGTGGCCAGGATGGAGAGCAGGTCGGGCACCTCGATGATCTGGGTGGGGGTCTCGTCGTTCTTCCCCCGCCGATCTGGGCCAGGGAGAAGGAGCAGTGGCTGGGGCAGGTGGTCCAGAGCGCCTCGGCGGCGGCGATCTTCATCGGTTGGTACTTCCCCTCCACCACGCCGAGCTCGCTGCCCACGAAGAGGTTGAAGGCGACGGTCGGCAACAGGACCACGAGCGAGATGACGGCGGTGCGACGGAAGGCCTCCACCTGGTTCTTCCGGTAGAGGTGCCAGGCCGACACCGCGAGCATGATCACCGCTCCCGTGACGAGCGAGGCCACGACGACGTGGGTATAGCCCCACAAGAAGACGGGATTGGTGAACAGCGCCCAGATGTTGTTGAGCTGGGGCTGGTGCGTGCTGTTGTTCGTGGTGTAACCGACCGGATGCTGCATCCACGAGTTGGCCGCCATGATGAAGGCGGCGGAGAGCATCGAGCCCGCCGCCACCATCCAGATGCAGGCCAGGTGGGCCTTCTTCGAGAGGCGGTTCCAGCCGAAGATCCAGAGGCCGAGGAACGTCGACTCCAAGAAGAATGCGACGAGCCCCTCCATGGCCAGTGGCCCGCCGAAGACGTTGCCGACAAGGCGCGAGTAGGCGGACCAGTTCATGCCGAACTCGAACTCTTGAATCAGCCCCGTCACCACGCCCACGGCAACGTTGATCAAGAGCAGCGACCCGAAGAACCTGGCCAGGCGGCGATAGGTCTCGTCGCCGTTGCGGTACCAGGCGGTCTGGAGCAACGCGACCAGGAAGGCCAGCCCGATGGTGACCGGAACGAAGAGGAAGTGGTAGATGCTGGTGCTGGCGAACTGCCAGCGTGCGAGGTCCAGGCTCACGGGCTGTTCTTCCCTTCGTTGAGGACTGAGGCGTCGAGCAGGGCGGCGGGCGCGCGCGGCGCGGCGGGTGTCGCGGGCGTGGCCGGCGCAGGTTCGAGGACGGATCCGTCGTTCATCAACTCGTCCCACCAGAGGCCGGCATAACTTCCGCCGGCGCTCACGAGATCGCGATGGGTGCCGCGTTCGACGATCCGCCCTTCGTGGAGCACGAGGATCTCGTCGACCTGGTCCAGGCCGGCCAGGCGATGCGTGATCAGGAGGGTCGAGCGGCCTGCGGTGAGGTCGAGCAGGTCAGCGGTCATGGCGTCGGCGGCGGCAGGGTCGAGGTGCTCCACCGGCTCGTCGAGGATGAGGATGGAGAAGTCGGCCAGGAGGGCCCGTGCGACCGCCACACGTTGGCGTTGCCCGCCCGAGAGCCGTCGGCCGGCCGGCCCGACCCGGGTGGCCAGGCCGGCGGGCAGCCCGGCGAGCCAGTCGCCCAGACCGACCCGTGCCAACACCTCGACCAGTTCGTCGTCACCGGCCGAACGGCGGCCCACGCGGAGGTTCTCGGCCAAGCTCGTGGCGAAGAGATGGGGGCTCTGCTCGACGAGGCCGACCACCCGGCGCACGTCGTCGGACGACAGGCGGTCCAGCGGGACACCGCTCAACGTGGCTTCGCCACCGTCGACCGGCAAGAAGCGCACCAGGACGTCGGCCAACGTCGACTTGCCGGACCCGCTCGGCCCGACCAGCGCCACCCGACGTCCGGGGGCGAGGTCGAGATCGACGCCGCGCAGGACCGATCGCTCCGTGTCCGGATAGCCCGCCCACACCGAGCGCAGGCTGAGCGTGTGCGGTCCGCTCGTTGCACCGGGAAGCGGTCGCGGGGTCTCGGGCTCATCAACCGGTGCCGGGGCGTCCGCGGCGGCGAACACCCGGCCGGCCGCCAGGCGCGAGCGCTGAAGCGCCTGGGTGGCGGCCGGCAGCGGGGCGACCAGTTCGAAGGCGGCAAGCGGGACGAGCGCCAGCACGGCCAGCAGGGCCCCGTCGAGATGGCCGGCGTGGGTGGCGTGCACCCCGAGGGTCAGAGCGCCCCAGCTCGCCAGCCCGGCCAGTGCGGTGGTCAGGCCGAGCCCGATACCGGTCGTGTTCGCGCCCTGGCGGGCCGTCGCACGCAGGCGGTGATCCGCCGCGGTGATCCGCTCCACCTGCTCGCCGGCGCCTCCCATCACCGTCAGCTCGGGCGCACCCGCAATGAGGTCGACCACGGCCGCGCCCAGCTCGCCCCGGGCCGACGCCTGCTTGGACTCCTCCCGGCTGGCCAGGCGACTGGTGAGCCAGGGAACCACCGTGGCCGAGACCACGAGGGCCACCAGCAGCACGGCGCCGGCGCCGGGGAGCAGCATCCACATCACGGCGACGGTGCCCGCCCCGACCAGGCATGCCACAGCGAAGGGCTGGATGACGCGTAACACGACGTCTTGGAGGGAGTCGACGTCGTCGACCACCCGGGACACGAGGTCGCCCCGGCGGAAGAGGGGAAGGCCGGCCGGGGCGATCGCCTCGAGCCGACCGTAGACACGCACGCGCAAGTCCGCCAGCACCCGGAGGGCGGCGTCGTGGCCGACGAGCCGTTCGCCGTAACGGAGGAAACCGCGCGACAGGCCGAAGACCTGCACGCCCACGATGGCCAGGGTCAGGGAAGCCTCGGAGGGGTGCAAGGCGGCACGCGAGATGAGCCAGGCCGAAGTGCCCATCAATGCGATCGACGCCCCGATGGCGCCGGCCCCGAGCAGGGAGGCCTGCGCCAGCCGGCCGCGGGCGACACGGGCGACGCCGAGCGTGCGACCGATGGTGGCGGGGCGGTCGGGCCCAGGTTGGTAGACGGTTCCGCTCACGCCGCAACCACCGGGAGCGGCAGGTGCACGACGCGGTCAGCGAGGGCGGCGAGCGCAGGGCGGTGCGCGACGACCAACGCGGTGCGTCCCTCGGTCAGCCGGCGCACGGCGTCGAGCACGTCGGCCTCGGTCTGTCCGTCCAGGCTGGCCGTCGGCTCGTCGAGGACGAGGAGCGGCGCGTCGCGCACGAAGGCGCGGGCGAGGGCGAGACGTTGGCGCTCGCCCAGCGACAGGCCGGCGCCGCCCTCACCGAGCCGGGTGTCGACGCCGTGCGGCAGGCGCCGGACGACGGATGCCAACCCGGCCGCCTCGAGCGCCGCCGCCACCTGCGCGTCGCTGGCGTCACGCCGACCGACCCGGACGTTGTCGGCCACGGAACGGGCGAACAGGTGCGGGCGCTGGGGCACCCAGCCGACGCCTGCCCGCCAGGTCTCCAGGTCGAGTTCGCGCAGGTCCACCCCGCCGAGCAGGACTTGGCCCGAACCGGGGCGGCGCAGCCCGAGGATCACCTCGAGGAGGGTGGACTTGCCGCAGCCACTCGGGCCGACGAGGGCCACCATCTCGCCCGGCTCGACCACGAGTTCGGCGCGGTGCAGCGCGGGGATGCGACGGCCCGGGTAGTTGACGTCGAGCTCGGTGATGCAGATGCTCGTGTCCCGCGGCCGGACCGAGCCGCCCACGCCCGCGCCCTCGGTGACCGGTGTCTCGAGCAATTCGAAGATCTGCTCGGCCGCTTTCATCCCGTCCGCGCTGGCGTGGAAGTTCGCACCGAGGGCGCGCAAGGGCAGGTAGGCCTCGGGCGCCAGCACGAGCACGAAGAGGGCGGCGTGGAAGTTCATGTCCGAATCGAGCAGTCGCAGACCGACGGCCACCGCGACGAGGGCCACCGAAATGGTCGCCAGCAGCTCGAGGATGAGCGACGACAAGAAGGTCAGCTTGAGGGTGGCCAGCGTCGTGGTCCGGTAGCGGTCGGTGACCGCTGCGATGGCCCGGCCCTGGGCCTTGGCCCGGCCGAAGACCTTCAAGGTGGGTAGCCCCTCCACCAGATCGAGGAATTGCCCGGCCAGGCGCTGGAGCGACCGCATCCGCGCTGATGTGCGGTCCCTGGTGGTCAGGCCCACCAAAGCCATGAACACGGGGATCAGGGGCACGGTCACCGCAATGAGGGCGGCCGAGATCCAGTCGGCGCCGGCCACCACGGCGATGATGGTCACCGGGACGATGACGGCCAAGAAGAGCTGTGGCAGGTAGCGGGAGAAGTAGCCGTCGAGGGCGTCGATGCCGGTCGTGACGAGCACGCTGAGGCGCCCGCGGTCCTGGCGGTCCAGCCCCTCCGTGCCCAGAGCGGCGATGCGCTCGGCGGCGGCGTGGCGCAGCTCCGACTTGGCCGAGGCGGAGGCCCGGTGGGCGGCCCGCTCGGTCGCCCAGGCCAGCAGGGCGCGCCCGATGATGACCGCCAGGAGGAGGCCGAGCGGGCCGCGCAGCGACGAGATCGACCCGCGGTGGAAAAAGGCCTCGTTGACCACCGTGGCGATGAGCCAGGCCTGCGCGACGACCAGGAGCGCCGTCATGCCGCCGACGGCGATGGCGAGGACGACGAAGCGCCTCGTGGTGCGCGCGTAGCGCAACAGCCGGGGGTCCAACGGGCCGCCCCGCCGTCCAGATGCTGGTGCCGACTCCGCTGGCGCTGTCGCCTCCGGTCGTGCTCGGGCCACCCGTCTCCTTCTGTGTCCGTCGCCCGGCGGGGCGCGCGTCCGCTCTCGCCGGGGCTGCACCTAGACGCGGTCATTTTGGCCGGGAACGGGTGGCGGCGCCAGGGCCGAAGGGCTCTAGACCTTCGGGTCTCTCACCCGGACAGGGTTGACAACCCGGACGGGCGGTGTCGCGGCAACGCGGACGGCGACGGGATCACCGCGCCGGCGACGTACGGTCCGTCGCCTGCGCGCGATCCCAGATCCGCCTTTGCACGAGCAGCATGATCATCCCGGCGACGCTCAGGATCTGGGAGTCGATCAGGATGCCGATGGCCGTTCCTAATCCACGAGGATCCGGTTGGACCTGCACCGCCTCGGGATCAGGCGGGGCTCAGGTTCGCGTCAGCCTTGTCGGCACGGGACGTAAGCTCCGCAGAGAGTCATGTCCACGACGGCCGATCGTACCTACACGACGACAGTGGGGAGTCAGACCGTCGAGCTCCCGCTCGTCCACCTCAACGACGAGCTGACTATCGCGCTCCTCATCTGCGTCGACATGGGCCTCGCCTTCGCGGAGACGGCGGGGCGCGAGCTGGCGGAGCTCATGGCGCCGGCCGCGCCGGAGATCGTGGTGTCGGTGGCGACCATGGGCATTCCGCTGGCGATCGAGGCCAGCCGAGCGCTCGGCCTCGACGACTACGTGATCCTCCACAAGACTCCGAAGATCCATCTCGGTGAGACGTGGTCGGAGCCGGTGTACTCCATCACGACCGACAAACCGCAGCGCCTCCGCATGGATCCGGCACGGGTCGACGCGGTCCGGGGACGCCGGGTCGCCGTGGTGGACGACGTGATCTCGACCGGGGCCTCGCTTTCCTCTGCGCTTCGCCTCGTGCGCCGGATGGACGCGGAGCCCGTGGTCATCGGGACGCTCATGACCGAGGGCGGTGGGTGGAAGGAGGCGCTCGGCGACGACGCGGCCCTCGTCCGCGCGCTGGGCGCCATGCCCCTGTTCCATCCCGACGGATCCGGGGCTCTGGTCGAGGACTGGGGCTGACCGCGTCGGGTCCGCCGGCACCGGAGGGGGCCGGGATCGGGCATTCGGGGCTTCAGGCGTGCAGCAGGCCCTCCTCCTGCAGCAACGACTCCTGCGCAGCTGCCTGCTTCCGTACCGAGCGGGTCGCGAGCACCAGGTACACGACCCCTCCGACGCCCATGCCCATGAAGATGCTGAAGTCGCCGCCGTAGTGGAAGGCGTCCTGCGTGTGGTCGGTCACCTCGTTCATGAAGCTCGGGACGCGGAAGTAGTAGGTCGGGTTCACATAGAGCGCCGAGATGGCGGCGTACATCCCGACGACCTGGGCGACCAGTGCCGCCCAGTTGATGCCGCCCTTGCGCCAGTACAGCGAGTCGCGGCCCGTCTTCTGCAATTCGCCCGGTACGTACTTGTACCGGCGGAGGGCCCAGTCGACCAGGAAGATGGCGCTCCAGGGCGCGATCCAGACGATCACCAGGTCGACGAAGTCGGAGAGGTACTCGGTGAACGAGCCGCTGAAGATGGCCCACATGGTGATACCGAGGGCGACGACACAGTCGATGAGCACCGCCTGGTAGCGCTTGACCGGGGCCCCGATGGCCTGGAGGGTGACGCCCGAGGAGTACATGTCGAGGCTGTTGACGCCGAAGATCTGCACCGCGGCGAAGAGGAGGAAGACCACGACGAACCAGGACGGGATGGCGTGCTGGTGGGCGAACGGCAGGAAGCCGCCGGCCCCCGTCCCGACGTCGAGGACGAAGGTGCCCACCACCGCGCCGAGCGTCATGATGAGGATCTCGGGCACGGCCGTGCCCAGGAAGACCCAGCCGACGATGCCCTTCTTCGACGTGTTCGTCGGGCAGTAGCGGGTGTAGTCGTTGCCGTTCTCGGTCCATCCCAAGCCGCTCAGGGCGATGGTGAAGGCGAGCGCCTCGGTGAAGGCCTGCCAATCCCCGCTGCTCTTGACGACGTTCAGGTTCGCGTGCGGGATGGCGAAGCCCAACATGATGGCGAACAGCACCACGAAGGGGATCACGAGCAGCCGCAGCGTCTTCACGATGGCGGCGTGCCCCAGGAAGGGCAGGATGCCTTGGATCAGCACGGCCACGATGACGAGGATCACCTTCGCCGGGTCGCCGGGGCCGTACCCGGCCTTGATCATCAGGACGAGACCGGCCCCGACGATGAGAATGAGCCCTTCGACCTCGAAGCCGATCTGGGTGAGCCAGTTGAAAACGGAGATGGGGCGCGAGCCGTTGGGCCCGAATGGGGCCCGGTTGATGGCGAAGACGGTCGTGCCGGCATTCGGCCCCTGCAGCGAGCACAACCCGAGCAGGAAGTAGGACAGGTTCCCCAGAACGATGACGATCACGACCTGGGCGAACGTCAGCCCGAACGTCATGAGGATGGCTCCGTAAATGAAGTACTCGACCTGGACGCTCGCGCCCGCCCACATGCCGAAGACGTCTCTCGCGGTCGCCCAGCGTTCGCTCTCGGGAATGAAGTCGATTCCGTGCTGCTCGACGTGGAAGGGCTGCTGGACCTCCGGGTCGTGGATCACGGCCAGGTCCTCGGCGAAGTCTTCTTTGACCGCCAACCCCCTACCTCCTTGTCGCCTCTGCGGTGGGCGTGGACGCCTCGTGGTGCACCGAGGGCTGGGCCGCCCGACGCCCTGGCCGCCCCCGACGGCCACTCGCGGCTTCTTGCCCGCGCTCACCACTCTGTCGTTCGGTGCGCCTCCCTGGCGAGCGACCGAAGGTCTGGGCCAAACACTGGCGTCCCGTCGGGCTTCCGGTCAAGTAATTCGTGTGAACACTCCGTGAAGGGCGCCGTCCCGAACGATCGACGAGTGGTCGGCTCAGCCCTCGAGGGTGGTTCGCATGAAGGCAACCGACTTCTCTTGGGTCTCCCGGGCCTGCCGCTCGATGAAGCGCTCGACGACGGGACCGGCGCCGAAGATCTTGACCCTGGCGTCGAGGTCGAACGTCTCGATCGTTCGGCCGCTCTCGGCTGAGAGGTGGATGGATCCCTCGACGCTCGTCTTGTCGGCCATGGTTCCCGGCGTGACGGTGAACGTCGCTGTCGACGCTTTCGGGTCGAAGCGCGTCAGCTCCGTCGTCGTGATCTCGTCGCCGAACATCTTCCTCACCGGCCCTGGCGCGTTGGGCCGCTGGCTGTAGCGCAAGGTCCGCACGATGCCCGTACCGAGGTCGCCCTCCTGGGACAGCACCTCGGCCGAGGTGGAGCCGAGACCCTCCAGGTGCAGACGGATGATGAACGCGGGATCGAAGTACAGCGCCCAGAACTGCTCCGGGTCGCAGGACCACTCGTAGGACAGTGAGAGCTTCATCGCGACCGATCCAGGTCGAAGAGCATGTGGTGCCCGAGGTCGCCGACCAGCTCGATGACGATGTGCATGGACGAGAACCTCCAGTTTCCGCCGGACTTCTCGAAACCGTGGCGGTACCGGCCGGCGATGACGGGTTGCAGGGCCAGATGGCCCGGCACGGCCTGGAACACGGTGAAGTACGAGCGGCTCGTGGCCGTGGTCGCGTCAGCGCCCACCTCCACCATGACGTTGGTGACGACGTGTTTGGTGCGGGGCGTCCCGTCCTCGTAGCGGCGAGTGGTCCTTTTGTACAGGGACTCAGTCGCCTCCTTCCCCCGCACGGCATCCTCGTACCCCTCGAAGGTCAGGGTCGCGTATTCGAAGAGCTCGCCCACCCCGGAGAAGTCTCCGGCGTCGATCCGCTCCGCGTAGGTGTAGATCAGGTTCGCGATGGAGAGCTCGTCCATGGACCCGATTGTGGCAGACGTCAGTGGCCGAGCACCCGGCCCATGACACCGGCCATTCGGCTGGGTCGTCCCCGCCGGGCCTCGCTCCGGTCGGCCAGTTTCATCGTCCAGAGGCCGGCGTTGACGCCCAGCCAGCGCAGCGGTTCGGGTTCCCAGCGCGGCGAACGGTGTCCGACCCAGGGCAGGCGGGTCAGGTCCGTGTCCGCCCCGGTGATCAGGTCGGCCAGCGTGCGTCCCGCCAGATTGGTCGTGGCGACGCCGTCGCCCACGTAGCCGCCAGCCCAGGCGAGCCCGGTGGCGCGGTCGAAACCGACCGAGGAGTGCCAATCCCTCGGGATGCCGAGTGGTCCGCCCCAGGCGTGGGTGAAGCGGGCCTCCGAGAGCGCGGGGAACAGTTCGGTCACCGTTCGGCGCAGCAGCGCGTGGACCGTCGGATCGGCGTCGAAGGCCGGGCGCACGGCCGAGCCGTAGTGATAGGGCGCACCCCTCCCACCGAAAGCGATGCGTCCGTCCGCCGTGCGCTGCCCGTAGATGATCATGTGGCGGTGATCGGCGAACGTCGGGCGGGTGCGCAGGCCGGCGGAGTCCCAGAAGTGGTCGCTGAGCGGCTCCGTCGCCACCATCAGCGAGTACACCGGGACGATGTCGCGCCTGAGGCCGGGCAGCGTCGCTGTCCATCCTTCCGTCGCACGAACCACGACGGCGGCGCGCACCGTGCCGCCGGGAGCGGTGACCCGGCCCGGCCCGATGTCCGACACCTCGGTGTGCTCGTAGATCGCGACGCCCCGCCGCTCGACGGCGTCGGCCAACCCGCGGGCCAGGAGTGCCGGCTGAAGCGCGGCGCAGTGGGGCGTGTAGGTCGAGCCGAGGACCCCGTCGGCGTCGACGAGCGCGGCGGTCTCGCTTGCATCGAGCCAACGCAGGTCGTCCTCGCCGAAGCCGAGCGACCGGGCTTCGGCCACCTCGTCCCGCGCCCGCGCCTCCTGCGCTGCGCTTCGCACCAGGCTGACCGAGCCCCCCTTGGCGAAGTGGCAGTCGATGCCGTCGGCCGCCGCGGCGCTGCCGACCTCGTCGACGGTGTGCTGCATGGCACGGCGCATCGCTCGCATGGCGTCGGGCCCGTAGAGACGGGCCAACGCGGCGTCGGATGTCGCGAACAACGCCGAGCACCAGCCCCCGTTCCGCCCCGAAGCCCCGTACCCTGCGACCTCACGCTCGAGTACCGCCACCCGCAGGGAGGGATCGGCCAGGGCCAGTGAGCGAGCCGTCCACAGCCCGGTGAAGCCGCCTCCGACGATGCAGACGTCCACGTCGATGTCCCGCGTGAGCGCCGGGCGCGGGGGCAGCGGCGCCGGGACGGCATCCCACCACAGGGACAGCCGCCGATATCCCGAGCCCGCCCCCGAACCAGACGTCGGGGACGGGGTTACATCCTCCGCCACGCTTCGGTGAGCACCTCGCGCAGCGTCGAAGCGATGAAGTCGATCTCCTCCTGCCCGCAGATGAGAGGCGGGGAGAGCTGCACCACGGGGTCGCCACGGTCGTCGGCCCGGCAGATCAACCCGGCGTCGAAGAGCGCTCCGGAGAGGAACCCGCGCAGCAGCCGCTCGGACTCCTCGTCGTTGAACGAGAGGCGGGTCTCCTTGTCCTTCACGAGCTCAATTCCGTAGAAGAACCCGGCGCCTCGCACGTTCCCCACGATCGGCAGGTCGTAGAGGCCCTCGAGCGCGGTGCGGAACGCGGGCTCGGTCGCCAGTACGTGCTGAAGGATGTGCTCGCCTTCGAAGACGTCGAGGTTCGCCAGGGCCACGGCACAGCTCACGGGGTGGCCGGCGAAGGTGAACCCGTGCAGGAAGGAGGCGCCGGGACTGAGGAAGGGCTCCATGATGCGGTCGGAGGCGATCATCGCCCCCAGCGGGGCGTAGCCGGAGGTCAGTCCCTTCGCCACCGTGATGATGTCGGGCTGATAGCCGTAGCGCAGAGAACCGAACCAGTAGCCGAGTCGGCCGAAGGCGCAGATGACCTCGTCGGAGACGAGCAGCACGCCGTGGCGGTCGCAGATCTCGCGCACGCGCTCGAAGTATCCCGGCGGCGGCGGAAAGCAGCCACCCGCGTTCTGGACGGGTTCGAGGAAGACGGCGGCCACCGACTGCGGACCCTCCTGGAGGATGGCGCGTTCGATCTCGTCAGCGGCCCACCTCCCGAAGGCCACCTCGTCGTCGGGATAGACCTCCGCCCGGTAGAAGTTCGTGTTCGGCACTTTGATGGCGCCCGGGACCAGGGGCTCGAACGGGATGCGCAGCTCGGGGATACCGGTGATGGAGAGCGCGCCCATAGAGGTTCCGTGGTAGGCGATGTAGCGACTGATGACCTTGGTCCGCTGCGGCTGGCCGGTCAGCCGGAAGTACTGGCGCGCCAGCTTCCATGCGGACTCGACCGCCTCGGAGCCGCCCGTGGTGAAGAAGACGCGGTTGAGGTCGCCGGGTGCGTAGCTCGCCACGCGATCGGCGAGCTCAATTGCCCTGGGATGGGCATACGTCCAGAGAGGGAAGTAGGCGAGCGTCTCCGCCTGCTTGGCCCCTGCTTGTGCGAGCTCGGTCCTGCCGTGGCCGATCTGGGACGTGAACAGCCCGGCCAGCCCGTCGAGGTAGCGCTTTCCGTGTTGGTCCCACACGTAGGCGCCCTCACCGCGGACGATCACGGGCACCTCGTGCTCGTCGTAGGAGCCCATCCGGCTGAAGTGCATCCACAGATGCCGTCGCGCGTCCTCGCTCAGCGCGGAGTTCTCGGGGTTCGTACTCATGTCGTCCTCCATTCGGGCCGCGTCATCGCGTCCCCCACGAATAGGTCTGCTTGACCAGCTTCAGGTACAGGAATGTCTCCGTCGCCCGCACCCCCGGGATCGACCGCACGGAGTCGTTGAGGACGTGGAGCAGCCGCTCGTCGTCCTCGCAGACGATCTCGGCCAGGATGTCGAACGAGCCCGCGCACATAACGACGTAGTCGACCTCGGGCAGGGCGATCAGCTTCTCGGCCACGCGCCTGACGTCACCCTCTACCGAGATCCCGACCATGGCCTGACGGGTGAAGCCGAGTTGGAGCGGGTCGGTGACCGCGACGATCTGCATGATCCCCGATTCGCGGAGGCGCTGGACCCGACGGCGCACCGCCGCCTCCGAGAGCCCGACCTCCTCGGCGATGGCGCCGTAGGGCTGTCGCCCGTCTCGCTGGAGGGCCTCGATGATCGCCCGGTTGGCCGCGTCGAGGAATGCCGTTGTGTCCTGCTGACCGCCCGCCTCGACCGACCCGTCGGCGTCGGCCATCTCACACCTCGCTTTTCGGCTCCACCGGACAGGCCTAGCCCTGGGATGCGCAGAATTGTGTCACATTTGCCACCTTAGTCAAGCAGAACCGTCGTTTGAGGAGCGCAACATTGCGATATCGCTTGCTGGCGCCGAAATCTTCTGTGATCGTGTACCAGAGGAAGGGAGCCTCATGCGCAGACTGCAGAACTTCATCGGAGGAGCGTCGTGCGATGCCGAGGACGGCCCGCTCGCAACGCTCGTCGACCCCAGTTCGGGGGTGCCGTTCGCCGAGGCACCCGTCTCGGGCCCGGGCGACGTCGATCGGGCGCTGCGCGTCGCGGCGGACGCCTTCGTCTCGTGGCGACGCACCACGCCGTCCGAACGGAGCCTGGCGCTGTTCCGGATCGCCGACGCGCTCGAGAGCCGGGCCGAGGACCTGGTGCGGGCCGAGAGCGAGAACACCGGCAAACCGTTCCAGCTCACCATGGACGAGGAGATCCCGCCCATGGTCGACCAGATCCGGTTCTTCGCCGGAGCGGCGCGCCACCTGCAGGGACTGGCCGCCTCCGAGTACATGGCGGGGCACACCTCGTTCATCCGTCGCGAGCCGATCGGTGTCTGCGGTGCGGTGACCCCTTGGAACTACCCGATGATGATGGCCGTCTGGAAGTTCGCCCCCGCCCTGGCCGCCGGGAACACACTCGTCCTCAAGCCGTCCGACACGACCCCGGTGACCTCGCTCCTGATGGCGGAGATCATGGCCGAGCACCTTCCGCCCGGCGTGTTCAACGTGGTCTGCGGCGACCGGGGCACCGGCCGGGCGCTGGTCGAGAACGAGATCCCGGCCATGGTCTCGGTCACCGGCTCGGTCCGGGCCGGGATGGAGGTCGCCGCCGCCGCGGCGCCGAGCCTCAAGCGCGTCCACCTGGAACTGGGCGGGAAGGCGCCGGTCATCGTCTTCGACGACGCCGACGCCGGAGCCGCCGCGGAGGGGATCGCTGGCGCCGGCTACTTCAACGCCGGTCAGGACTGCACCGCGGCCACGCGGGTGCTCGCCGGACCGCGTGTGCACCAGGATCTGCTCGCGGCCCTGGTCGAGCAGGCCGAGGGGACCACCGTGGGTGGCACGGACAACGCGGACGCCGACTACGGCCCCCTCAACAACGCCACCCAGCTCGAGCGTGTGCGCGGGTTCCTCGAGCGCACGCCGTCCCACGCGTCCGTGGTGACCGGTGGCGCCCAGGTGGGGGAGCGCGGCTATTGCTTCGCACCGACGGTGGTCGCCGGCCTCCGCCAGGACGACGAGATGGTCCAGTCCGAGGTGTTCGGCCCGGTGATCACGGTGCAGGAGTTCGGCGACGAGGCCGAGGCGCTCGAGTGGGCCAACGGCGTGCAATACGGGCTGGCGTCGTCCGTGTGGACCAGGGACCACGGGCGGGCCATGCGCATGGCACGCGACCTCGACTTCGGCTGCGTGTGGATCAACACGCACATCCCGCTGGTGGCGGAGATGCCCCACGGCGGGTTCAAGCGCTCGGGATACGGCAAGGATCTGTCGATGTACGGCTTCGAGGACTACACGCGCGTCAAGCACGTGATGAGCAACATCGAGGACTGATCATGATCGTCGGGATCCCCACCGAGGTGAAAACGGACGAGTACCGGGTGGCGCTCACGCCCGCGGGCGTGCGCGAGCTCACCTCGGCCGGCCACACCGTCTTCGTCCAGAAGGGCGCCGGCGACGGCTCGTCCATACCCGACGCCGACTTCGTCCGGACGGGGGCCAGGATCGTCGACGACGCGGACGACGTGTGGGCCGCCTCCGACCTGGTGTGCAAGGTCAAAGAGCCCGTGGAGCAGGAGTACCACCGGCTGGCGCTGCACCCCGGACAGACGTTGTTCACCTACCTCCACTTGGCCGCGTCGCGTGAGTGCACCGACGAGCTCGTGGCCGCGGGCAACGTCGCCATCGCGTACGAGACGGTGCGCAACCAGGACGGCACGCTGCCGCTGCTGGCACCGATGAGCGAGGTCGCCGGCCGTATGTCGCCCCTCATGGGTGCCCACCACCTGATGCGACCGGGTGGCGGGCGGGGCGTCCTCGTGTGCGGTGTGCCCGGGGTCCGCAGCGCGCGCGTGGTCATCCTCGGCGCCGGGGTGGCCGGCTTCGCCGCGGCCACCATGGCCGTCGGCATGCACTCGGAAGTCTTCATCCTCGACCGGAACCTGGACCGCCTCCGCGACGTCGACCATCATTTCCGCGGTGCGCTCGAAACCGTCGCTTCCTCCCAGCACGCCATTGAGGAGGTGTGCGTGGAGGCCGACATCGTCATCGGGGCCGTGCTCGTCGTGGGCGCACTGGCGCCGCACCTGGTGTCGGACGCGCTGGTCGAACAGATGCGTCCCGGCTCGGTCCTTGTCGACATCTCGGTGGACCAGGGCGGCTGCTTCGAGTCGACCCGGCCGACGACCCACTCGAACCCGACCTTCGAGGTGCACGGGACCGTCTTCTACTGCGTGGCCAACATGCCAGGCGCCGTTCCGCACTCCTCCACCCATGCGCTCGCCAATGCCACCCTCCCCTACACGCTGAGCATCGCCAACCAGGGTTGGAAGCGGGCGGTGCGGGCCAACGCCGCTCTGGCCGAGGGGGTCAACGTGGTGGACGGGAAGATCGTCTACAAGCCGGTCGCCGACGCCCATGGCCTCGACTACACGCCGTTGGCCGAATTCGTGGACTGATCCGAAGTTCCCCTCCCGCGCCGCGATTCGGAGCAGACTTCTCGTCATGGCAGACGGCCGCGGACCCCTTCCCGATCGCCGTCCCGTACCGACGACGCCGGCTAGTCCGCCCGGGCCACCGATACCGAACGTCCCGACCCGGCCCGCCCGGCACGCTGGCCGAACGGGTGGCCGACGCCGATCGGGACCGCACCGTGACCATGTTGCGCGAGCACGTGGTCGAAGGGCGCCTGACGCTCGACGAGTTCTCCGAGCGGGTGGGGGCGGCGCTCGAGGCTCGGACCAGGGGCGACCTCGAGTCCGTGACGGCGGACCTTCCCGTCATCGCCGCGCCCGAGGCATCGGCTGAGGTCGACCTCGCGACAGGCCAGAGCAGCCGGGGCGGCCGGCGGTGGCACGTCGCCGTCATGAGCGGCCACGACACGAAAGGTCGTTGGCGCGTCGGCCGAAAGACCAACGCGGTCGCCGTCATGGGGGGCTGCGACCTCGACCTGCGCCGGGCCGAGATCGAAGGTCCCGAGGTCACCATCTCGGCCTTGGCCTTCTGGGGCGAGGTGAAGGTCACGGTGCCGGAGGGCTTCGACGTCGAGCTCCGGGGCATGTCGATCATGGGTGGCCGGAAGCTCCGGCTCAAGGACGTGCCCCGCATCCCCGGATCTCCCGTCATCGTCGTCCGGGGTTATTCGGTCATGGGCAGCATCGAGGTGCGCAGCCGTCCGAGCCGCTCCAGCCGCCCGAGCTTCGCCGCGGCCCGCGCCCTCTCCGAGAGCGTGCTGGCCGGCCGTCGACGCCCTCACCGCTCGGGCGGACGTGTCGCCGGCCTGGCCGGAACGGGCACCGGCGGGGGCACTGTCACCATCCTGTTCTGCGACATGGTCGACTACGCCGGCATCACCGAGCGCGTCGGAGACCAGGCGTCACGCGAGCTCCTCCACGAGCACCACCGCATCGTCCGTGACGCCATCTCGCGCCAGGGCGGCCGCGAGATCAGCGTCCAGGGCGACGGGTTCATGGTCGCCTTCGGAGGAGCGGCACGAGCCCTGCGGTGCGCCGTGGAGATCCAGCGAGCATTCCAGTCGTATGTCCCCCCGCCGGGTCAGGAGCGCATCGCCGTCCACATCGGCATCCACACCGGAGACGCGGTCACCGAGGGCGACGACGTCCTCGGGCACACGGTCATCGTCGCCAGTCGACTGGCCGACATCGCCGCACCGGGCGAGATCCTCGTCTCGTCACTGTCCGAGCAACTCGTCGTCGGCTCCGGCGAGTTCGAGTTCACCGCCCATCGGGATATCACCCTCAAGGGCATGGTCCGCCCGCAGCCCGGCGCCACGCTGGCGTGGGCGCGCTGACCGAGGGACCGGGCCCCGGCGCCGACGCCGACCCCGGTGCCGGCCGCAACACCGCCGCCGGCGCCGTCCCCGGCCGCACCGTCGCGTCCGATTGGGAACGGGCCGGCTTGTACGACCCCACGGACCCACGGGCGGAAGAGCGCCGAGCGCTCCTGGAGCTGCTCACGGGGCTGGGCGCCACGATCGAACAGATGGTCGCGGCGCACGCCGTGGGGGCCCTTCCAGGTCTGGCCGGCAACCTGGTCACGCAGGGGAGCGCGGTCATGCTCCCCGTCAAGGAGATCGCCCAGCGTCACGGCGTCCCCGTGGCGCGGGTGCTCCGGGTGCTCCAAGCCGCCGGCATCCCCGCCACCGAGGACGACGAGATCTCCGAAGACCTGGCGGAGCTCATGACCGCGTTCGAGCAGGGTGCGGCCCTCATGGGAGAGGAGGCGGTGCTGGCCTTCACCCGCGTGCTCGGCTCGTCGGCCATCAGCATCGCCGAGGCCGCCGTCGCGCTGTTCTTCGCCGAATTCGGGCCGGGCATGTCCCAGGAAGGGACGGACGAGCTGGCGCGGGCCCGCGTCGCTGAGGCCGCGACGACGGCCTTCACCCAGGTGCCCGCCGTCCTGGGAGAGCTCGTCATGGACCACTTCGCTCGGGCGCAGGGCCGAGCCGAGGCCGTCCGCGGCTGGGCCAACTCCCCGCACGACCCCGGTGTCGACGGCCCCGTCGAGGTGGTCGCGCTCGGCTTCGTCGACCTCGTGGGCTCGACCCGGTGGGCCCAGACGCTCGGCCTGCGCGAACAGAGCCTGGCGCTCACCAGGTTCGAGTCGGCCGCCTGGTCGAGTGCCGTCCAGACCGGAGGGCGCGTCGTCAAGACGATCGGCGACGCCGTGTTCTTCGTCGCGCCCACCGCGGACGCGGCGTGCCGCATCGGCACCGAGGTCGTTCGCGCCGCGCACGAGGACGCGGTGCTCCCGTCGGCCCGAGGCACCGTCGGCCTCGGCCGGGTCACCCCGCGCGAAGGCGACTACTACGGGCCGTTGGTCAACCTTCTCTCACGCCTGGTCAAGGTGGGGCAGCCAGGAGATCTCGTGGTCACGGCCGACGCCGCGGCTCAGCTCCCCGGCGGCACCTGGTCGGTGGAGGCCCTGGAGCCCGCCGTCCTGCGCGGCGTCGAGGGCCCGGTCCAAGCCTTCCGTGCCGTCCCGACATCGCGCCAGCCGGGTCCCGCCGCAGCCACCCGCCGCGAGGTGGTGTCGGAGGCAGGCGACCGCCCAGGCGTGGACTAATCTGACGCCCCGTCAGATCGCCGCCGCCCTCCCGGAGGTCACCGCCACCATGGACTTCGAGTTCTCCGACGAGCAGCTCGCGTTCGTCAAGGAGGTCGAGACTTTCCTCGACGCCAACGACGACCCCGAGGTCTTCGACCCGACGCGGGAGAACATGGCCCAGATCGTCGACACGCCCAAGCGCCGCGCCTTCATGGCCTCCCTCGGGGAGAAGGGCTGGCTCGGCATCACCTGGCCCGAAGCGCAAGGCGGCAAGGACGGCGAGGGCGTCTACGAGTACCTGCTGAACGAGCAGCTGGCCGGCCGCGGCGGGCCGCAGATCGGCAAGGGCGTCGGCATCATCGGCAAGACGCTGATCCGGCACGGCAACGAACGGCTCAAGGCGGAGTTCCTGCCCAAGATCCTCCGCAACGAGGTCGAGTTTGCCGTGGGCTATTCGGAGCCCAACGCAGGCTCCGACGCCGCCTCCATGCAGCTCAAGGCGACCAAGGTCGAGGGCGGCTGGATACTCGACGGCCAGAAGACATGGACCACCTCCGCCCACTTCGCCGAGTGGTACTGGGTCGGCGCCCGCACCGACCCCGACGCCAAACACGCGGGCATCACGCTGTTCCTCGTGCCCCTCGACCAGCCCAACATCACCATCAACGCCATCTGGACCATGGGCGACGAGCGCACGAACGAGGTCTTCCTCAACGAGGTCTTCGTGCCCGACGACTACGTCGTGGGTGAGGTCAACCGCGGCTTCCAGTACATCTCCGAGGCACTCGACCTCGAGCGCTTCACCATGTTCACCTTCGCCCCGATCGCCCAGCGCTTCGACCTGCTCGTCGAGTACGTCAAGACGACCGTCCGCGACGGCGCCCGGCTCAAGGACGACCCGGTGGTGCGACAGCGCCTGGCCCGCCTGGCCACCGAGCTCCAGGTCGCCCGCGTCATGGGGCTCAAGTTCGTCTTCGAGTCGTCGAAGGGCGGCGCGGCCCCGACGGCATGGGCCTCCGAGTACAAGCTCTTCGCCACCGAGCTGTCCAAGCGGCTGGCCGACGCGTCGATGGACATCGCCGGGCCCGGCAGCCAGCTCCGCGTGAAGACGCCCGAGGCGCCGATGGCGGGGCGGGCCGAGTCGACCTACCGCTACACCGTGATCGACACCATCGGCGGCGGCGCCTCCGAGATACAGAAGAACATCATCGCCCGCCGCAAGCTCGGCCTGCCCAAGAATTTCTGACGCACCGTGCCCGCTCCCGATCGCAGTGTCCCCACCATCCCCGCCGTCGACCGTCTCGAACGCGACCCTTCGGTGACCGCCGCCCCCCTGCCCCCGGCCCTCCGCGCGGCGGGGTCACCCCTGTCCCCGGCTCCCGACGCGGTCGGGTCATCCCTGTCACCGGCCCTCCTCGAAGCCGGGTCACTCCTGGCATCGGTGTCGTGACCGGGTTTCTCGACGGGGTCACGGTCCTCGACCTCTCTACCGTCGGCCCAGCCGCCCGCTGCACACGGCTGCTCGCCGACTATGGCGCGCAGGTGGTGAAGGTGGGGCCTGTGCCCTCGGCCGACGCGGCACCCATTCAGCCGCCCTACTTCGCCTACAGCGGTCATCGCGGCATGCGTCGCGCCCTTTTCGACCTCAAGGACGAGCACGGGCGGGAGGCCTTCCTCGCGCTGGCGGGCGCGTCCGACGTGGTGGTCGAGAGCTTCCGTCCCGGTGTGGTGAGCCGTCTGGGAATCGGGTACGAAGCGGTGTCGGCCCGGAACCCGCGTGTCGTCTACTGCTCGACGAGCGGGTACGGCCAGGACGGACCGCGTGCGCAGTGGGCCGGGCACGACGTCGACTACCTCGCCATCGGCGGTTACCTCGCGATGAGCACACCGGGAGAAGGCGGGGCTCCCCCTTTGCCCGGAGCGACGGTCGCCGATGCCGCTGCCGGAGGCATGCAGGCTGCCCTCGCCGTAACGGCGGCGCTCGCAGGTCGCGCCAGCACGGGCCGGGGTGCCTACCTCGATGTCTCGGTCGCGGACGGAGTGCTGTGGTTGATGTCACTGGCCATCGACGAGCAGCTCGCCCTCGGTGGCGACGTCGGGCCGGGTCATGATGTGCTCTCGGGCCGCTACGCGTGTTACGGCACCTATGGGACGGCGGACGGCGGGTGGCTCGCCGTGGGGGCGATCGAGGCCAAGTTCTTCGCCAACTTGTGCCGCGCCCTCGGATGCCCGGAGCTCGCCGCGTCGCAGTACGACGACGCCGTCCAGCCGGCCGTCCGCCGAGCGTTCACCGCCGCCTTCGCCGCGCGCTCGCGCGACGAGTGGGTCGAGGTCCTGGCCGGGGCGGACACGTGCGTCGCTCCCGTGCTCGAGGTGGCCGAGGTCGCCGAGGCCGCCGAGGCCGCCTCTCATGCGCGTTCGGCCGCGGCTGGCGCGGTGGTGACGGTCGCGCACCCCGTTCAGGGCGAGTTCGCACAGCTCGGTCCGTTGCTGGCGGGCATGGACCGGCGAGTCCCGCCCACTGTGCCCGACATGTCGGACACCGACACCGAGCGCCTGCTCAAAGAGGCCGGGGTCGACGCCGATACCGTGACGCGCTGGCTCCACACCGGAGTCGTCGCATGACGGCCGACCCCGCGAAGGTCGCGCTCGACCTGGTCGGCGAGGAGCAGTACCACGAGGTCGGCGAGTTCCCGGTGGAACAGGGCTACGTCTGGACGTCCTGCGCGTCGGTCGAGAACGGGAACCCTTTGTTCTGGGACGCCGAGGTGGCCGAGATGGTCACCGGCGGACCTGTCGCGCCGCCCTCCATGGTCTCGGTCTGGTTCAGACCCCACCACTGGGCGCCCGGTCGAAGTGAGCAGGCGCTGCCGCTGCAGGTGCACTTCGATCTCAAGGAGCTGTTCGCGCTGCCCGAGGCGGTCATGACCGACAACACGATCGAATTCCACGCCCCCGTGCGCGTGGGGGACGTGCTGCGCACCCATCAAGTGCTGCGATCGGTGAGCGAGGAGAAGACGACCAAGCTCGGAACGGGCCGGTTCTGGGTGATCGACGTCGTGTACTCCAACCAGGAGGGCGAGCTGGTGGCGGTCGAGTCCTACACCGGATTCGGCTACGTGAGGGACGGTTCGTGACGACGCCGATCCTGCCCCGGCTTGCCTTCGGTGACGTCTCGGTGGGGGACGAGCTCTCCCCGCTCGACTACGAGGTGAGCGCGACGACGGTGGTCCTGGGCGCGCTCGCCACTCGGGACTGGCGGCCGATGCACCACGACAAGGACTTTGCGGTCAACCGCAACGGGACACAGGACATCTTCTTGAACACGCCCAACCAGGCCGCCTGGTTCGAGCGCTACCTGACCGATTGGACCGGGCCTCACGGGAGGCTGGCCAAGGTCACCTTCCGGATGCGGGGGTCGGTGTTCCCCGGCGACACCATGGCGCTGCGGGGAGTGGTCGAGTCCACCGAGGTGGACGACACGGGCTGCGGGTTCGTGACGGTTGCGGTGACCCTCTCGGTCGACGGCGACGTCAAGACCACCTGCACCGCCCGCATCGCACTTCCGATGACGGCGGACGACAACCCCTGGCTTCGCCGCGGCGAGAAATGGCGTCCGTCACCCGCGAGACCATGATCACTGTGCACTGTTCGATGGCCGACGCGTCGCCGGCTCGTATGCCGGCTGCCCCTGACGCGGCCGGTCCGCATCTCTGGTCTGCGGCCCGCCGGGTCACGTCGGGCCTTCGTCCCTTTTTCATGCCATGGAGGTGGTCCTGAGTGCTCGATCTCGAATTCGACACCGAACAAGAGCTGCTGCGCCAGACCGTGCGCGACGTTTTGGAGCGTCAATGCAGCCTCGACGTGGTGCGTGCGATGGAGGATGATCCTTTCGGGTATCCGGCGCCGCTGTGGGCGCAGCTGGCCGAGCTCGATCTGGTCGGCCTCCTCCTCCCCGAGCAGTACGGCGGGTCCGGGATGTCGCTCGTCGAGGGGGTCGCGCTGTACGAAGAGCTCGGCCGTGCCTTGGCGCCCGTCCCTCACTTCGTGAGCGCTGTTTTGAGCGGCGGCGCACTCGTCGCGGCTGGGGACGACGCCCAGAAGGACAGGTGGCTGCGGCGGATCGCCTCTGGTGAGTCGGTGCTCACACCGGCGTGGCTCGAGCCGGACAACGGGTTCACCGCCAGCGGCGTCGAAATGCTCGCCGAGTCCGACGCGGGCGCGTTCCGACTGAGCGGCTTGAAGCGCCATGTGGCTTTCGCCGCTGCAGCCGAGCGCCTTGTTGTCCTCGCCCGCACGGTGGACGGAATCGACTTGTTCCTGGTTGATCCTGCTGCCGCGGGGGTCACGTTGCGCCAACAGTTCTCGCTTGCCTCGGACACGCAGTACGAGGTGACATTCGACGGGGTCGTCGTGACGCCCGGCGATCGCATCGGTCAGCCGGGAACGGGGTGGATCACGTGGCAGGACGTGTTGCAGGGCGGTTTGGTCTTGCTCGGGGCCCAGGCTGTCGGTGGTGCTCGCTACGCGCTCGAGATCACGACTCAGTACTCGTTGGACCGTTGGCAGTTCGACAAGCCGCTCGGCGCGTTCCAGGCGTTGGCGCACTATCTGGCCGACGCCGTCACCAACCTCGACGGGGCGGAACAGCTGGTGCACGAAGCGGCATGGGCGGGCGCAAGCGGGCGTTCGCTGAACTCGCTGGCGCCGATGGCGAAGCTCTTCGCCTGCTCGACGTTCCGCGACATCACGGCTACCGCCCAGCAGATCTTCGGGGGTATCGGCTTCACGCTCGACTTCGACATCCAGCTGTACTTTCGCCGGGCCAAGGTGCAGCAGCTGATGTGGGCGAACGACCGGACCTTGGAGGATGACGTCGCAGCGGCCTTGCTGGACTGAGCCGTTCAACGGTCGGGGCCGCGTCGAGAGTCGTCGTGACGCGCTCCACGTCACGCGGCGGGGGAGACAGCCTGAGCGCCGAGGAGGCCCGGCGCGTCGCGCTGTCCGCCCAGGGACTGCGCGGCGCCCGGGTCCGAGGCGGGGTGCCGGGCATGCTGCGTCACCTCGGTGCAGTTCAGCTGGACACGATCTCGGTCTTGGCCCGATCGCACGAGCTCGTGGCATACGCGCGCCTCGGTCCGATCGGCCGCGAGCGCGTCGAGCAGGCGTACTGGGGGAGGGGCAGCGCGACCTTCGAGTACTGGTCCCACGCCGCCTGCGTACTTCCGCTCGAGGAGTGGCCCGCGTTTGGGATCAAGCGGCGGATCCGCCTCGCCAAGGGAAAGCGCTGGCACGTGCTTCAGGACCGGGAGCGAAGCTGCGCCGAGGTGATCGCCCAGCTGCGTGACGAGGGTCCGCTCACCGCCAATCAGCTCGGCGGAGCCAAGAAAGGAGCCGTGTGGTTCGATTGGACCGAGACCAAGATCGCCGCCGAGTGGCTGCTCGATGTCGGCACGTTGGTGTGCCGTGAGCGCCGCGGTTTCCAGCGCGTGTATGACTTGGCCGAGCGCGCCATCCCGGCGGATCTGCGTGCGCAGGATTGGAGTGACGACGAGTGTGCCAGACACCTCGTAGCCACGGCCGCATCGGCCCTTGGCGTCGCCACCGTCGCCGACTTGGCCGCCTATCGCGGTCTGCCGCAGCGCGTCGTGCGCACCGCGCTGAGCGACGCCGGCCTACGACCCGTCACGGTCGAGGGGTGGCGATCCGCGGCGTACCTCGCTCCCTCCGCCCTTGATTCGCTCGGGACCAGAGCTCGTGGGAGGAGTCTCCTGCTCTCTCCTTTCGACAGCCTCGTTTGGTTCCGCGACCGCCTCGAACGGCTCTTCGGTCTGCGCCACCGCTTGGAGGCGTACACGCCGCCGGCAAAGCGTCAGTACGGCTACTTCGCCATGCCGGTCCTCGGTGGAACCCGCATCGTCGGTCTGGTCGACCCGGCGCGCCGCGACGGTGCCCTGATGGCCAAGCAGGTAACCGTGCTCGACCAGGACGGGATCCACCACATCGCAGCAGCGCTGCACGAAGCTGCGACGTGGGTCGGGGCAACCGATCTCCGCGTGGAGCGGGTGGAGCCCGAATCGCACCGCGCCGCGCTCACCGCGGCCTTCTCGAGCGCCTGAGCCGTTCAGGAGTGCCGGGCCGCGATTTGCGCGAAGGCTCTGATGTCGCCTCCATATGGACCGGTCTGGTCGGGATGGTGGAGCACGATCTCGTCGAACCCGAGTTCGGCGTACGGTCCTGCCAGATCGTCGAACTGATCGGCCGACTCCACGACAGGATCCGTCGGGGTCCACAGGAGCACCTTGGAGGGGATCTCACGCTGCATCGTCTCGCAAAGCTCTTCGAGGATCCCGACCTGCCGACGAACCGTTTCGAAGATGCTGGTCGGCGTGCGCGAACCGGTGCTGGTCGGCCCGATCGTGACCCAGCGACGTCCGTGATGTGCTGCCACCGCGAGCCCGGTCCGACCGCCGGCGGCGATCGTCAGCGGGAGGGGACGTTGTTGCGTTCCCGGAGTGCTCGGCGCTTGCACCGCCGCATAATGCTCGGTTCGCATCGACGTCCGCTCGGAGGGCTCGCCGTTGAGGATTGTGCTGAGCAAGTCGACGAACTCTTTGAATCGAGCCAACCGCTCGGGCGGTGACCAGGGCGTTTGCCCGAGTATCGCGGCGTCGTGCCCTTCGCTTCCGGGTCCGAGTCCGAGGTCCAGCCGTCCTCCGCTGAGGTCGTCGAGGGTGATCGCCTCCCGCGGCGAGCGTCACGGGGTGACGGAAGTTCGGCGTCGCGACGAGCGTCCCCAGGCGCAGCCGGCTCGTGACGACCGCAGCGGCAGAGAGGACGGGAACCGCAGAGTGCCACGGACCGTCGGGCATGCCACCCCAGCGGATGTGGTCGTAAGTCCACCCGGTGGCGAATCCGGTGTCGTCGGCCCATTCCCACTGGCGTCTTGCCTCGCTCCATCGGTCGGTGGGCAGGATCACGAGTCCGACGTGCATGAAGTCGACCGTATACCGTGACCGGAGTGGCGAACGAGGGGGAGGCGCGGCGCTGGAACCATCCCGATTGGGTCACGGCCTGGCCCAACCGGGAGCGGCTGACGAACGCCGCCTCGCCGTTCCTGCTCGACGCGGCCCGAGCACGAGCCGGCCAGACGGTGTGTGACGTCGGCTGCGGTGGTGGTTCACTCAGCCTGTCCCTGGCTGAAGCGGTCGCGCCAGAGGGCGAAGTTGTCGGCATCGACATCTCGGAACCTTTGCTCGAGCTGGCACGTCGACGGGCGGCGGAGGCGCAGCACCGGAACGTGCGGTTCGTCGAGATGGACATGCAGACCGGCGGCGGTGAGCCGGGGCCCTTCGACCTGGTCGTGAGCCAGTTCGGCGTGATGTTCTTCGACGAACCATGTGCCGCCCTCGCTGCGGTACGGCGTCGTCTGAAGGTCGGTGGTCGCCTCGTCTTCGCTTGCTGGACGGACATCGAGCGCAATCCTTGGCACGTCAGGACGGCGCTGCGGTCGTTGCTGCCGCCGCCGAAGCTCCCAGCTCCGGGAAAGAGCCCTGTCGGCCCCTTCACCTTCGGAGACGAGGAGTACGTGCGCGATCTGCTCGCGGGTGCGGGGTTCGGACGCGTCAGCTCCAGAGCGCACGAGATCGTGGTCCGCGGTCCTGCGAGCGCTGTCGTAGACCGTTCTCTCCTTTCCTTCATGGGGGTGTCGTCCGAGAGCGAAGACGAGGCAGGCCGCCAGGTCGAGAGCCATCTGGCCCAGTTCGAGGTAGGCCCGGACGACTACGAGTACCCGCTCAGCTTCCGTATCTTCGATGCTGGCCAGAGCTGACATCGGCCACCAGCGTGGGGCCGGCGTCCCATTGAGGCGACGGGCAGCGAATGCTGCGGAACGAGCAGAGCAAGCGGAGCAAGCGGAGCAAGCGGAGCAAGGGTGGGATCACGCTGTGACCGGATATAGAGGACCACGCTGTGGTCGGATATAGCGGAACACCGCTCCCGAAGAAGCTCGGCATCGCCGAGGGGTCGAAGGTGGCCCTGCTCGGAGCTCCACCCGGCGTCATGGACGCGTTGCCGGCCGGCGTCACCGTCAAACGGCAGGCGCGAGGCAGCGCGGATGTCGTCGTGGGTTTTTTCACCGAAAGGCGCGAGCTGGAGCGACGCATCGACGCGTTGGCGCGGATGATCTACCCCGATGGCGGGTTGTGGATCGTGTGGCCGAAGCGCGCGTCCGGAGTGGCGACGACGGTGGACGAGAACGTCGTGAGGGAAGTCTCCCTGCCGTTGGGTCTCGTGGACAACAAGGTTTGCGCTATCGACGAAACCTGGAGCGGGCTTCGGGTTGTCTGGCGTCTCAATCGTCGTCGCTGACGACGGGCCTAGAAGAATCCGATCCGAGAGAGCGGCCAGATTCGCACGTCGACCTTGCCCACGATGCTCGATTCACGAATCGGGCCCCAATAGCGGCTGTCGCACGATTCCGGCCGGTTGTCGCCCATGACGTACACGTCGCCGCTTGGCACGCGGTAGGGGTTGTGGAGCGAATAGGGGGCAAGTGACGGGCCGGGATACGTGTCGGTGCGCACAGCGAGGGGTAGCCACGGTTCCGGCAGCGGCGCTCCGTTGATGTAGACCCTGCCCTCGGAGAGGGAGACGGTCTGGCCCGGTAACCCGATCACCCGCTTGACGAGATCCGAGACCGGCGGCCCGGCGCAGTCCTCGTTGGGCGGGGTCGAGAACACCACGATGTCGCCGGTGCCGACACCGTGCAGGTGATAGCTGAGCTTGTCGACGACGATACGGTCACCGATCTGCAATGTCGGCTCCATCGATCCTGACGGGATGGAGTACGTGGCGACGACGAAGGTTCGCAAGAGGACTGCGATGAGGACCGCACCGACGACCACGACGAGAAGCTCGACCCACCAACGAGTTTGCTTCGTCGCACCAGGTTCTGGGCTCCCCTTCGTGCCGCCGGCCTCATCGCCGCCGGCCTCATCGCCGTCGGCGCCATCCCCCACGGCTCCGACGGTTCCATCGCCGACGGCCCCATCTCCCGCGCCTCCATCGCCGACGGCCTCGTCACCGTCGGATTGTTCGTGCTCGTCTGGGGTCATTGCGCCGTGCAGTATTACCCGAGTCGTCGGATCGTCACGACCGCGAGGGACAATGGCTGCATGGTGACTGCGGTGATTTTCGATTTCTACGGAACGCTCGCCCAGTGGGCCGACCGGGGCACCACTGGATACGCCGCGGTGTTCTCCGCGCACGGTTACACCCTGGCCACAGACGTTCTGGACGACCACTTCACGCGCTTCGACGGGGTCGAACATCGGGAGCACTCGGCCAATGAGGAGGCCTACGAGGCATGGGTCCGGAGCCGGTTGCGGGACATGACCAGGGCGAGCGGGGTGGATCCGGAGGGTGAGGATGGGCTCATCGATGCGTTGCGCAGCGTCGGACCGTGGAGCGATGGTCGCGTACCCCGAGGCGGCGCAGACACTCAGGTCCCTTCGCCAGGGCGGGATGTCAGTCGGCGTCTGCTCGAATTGGGGCTGGGAGCTGGACGGATTCCTGCAGCAGGTCGGGCTGCTGGACCTGGTCGATTCGACCGTGACGTCGGCGCGTGCGGGCGCGCGCAAGCCTCATCCTTTGATTTACGCGGTGGCGACCGAGTCGCTGGGGGTTCTCCCAGGTGACGCCCTCTTCGTCGGAGACTCATGGGAACCCGACGTCCGTGGTCCGAGGAGGGCCGGCATGGCCGCCGCCCACGTGTGGCGTGACGAAGAGCGCAACGGCTCGCCGGCACCACCGCTCCAGCCCGGCGACTGGCGTGTGGCGGAGCTGTCGGGTGTGCTCGAGCTCCTCGGCCTCCCAGTCCAGTGAGGAATCAGCGACCGACGGCAGGACGGCCGTTGGCGACCAAGCCGGCGTCCAACTCGGCTCGGTCGTCGTCCCCGAGCGGTTCGAATCCAAGGCCTGAGCTGCTGAGTGGTCGCCACCACACGGGCTCGTCCGTCGCCCAGGCCTCCGCGCGCAAGCCGACCTTGGTGACCTTGCCTGTGGCGGTCTGCGGAAGCGACTCCGAGACTCGGACGTAGCGGGGCACCCATTTCGGTCCGAGGTCTGGCTGCGCCTCGAGCCACTCGGCGAAGGCCATGGGATCGAAGGTCCTGCCGGGCACCATCTCGATCGCGACCATGACCTGGTCTCCGGCGCCCGATGCAGTGTCGGGCACGGGGTAGACCGCCGCGACGGCGAGGTCGGGATGCCGAGACAGCACGCCTTCGACCGGCCCCGCGGCAAAGTTCTCCGAGTCGACCCGGAGCCAGTCCCCGCTCCGGCCCGCGAAGTAGAAGAAGCCGTCGGAGTCGACGTACCCCAGGTCACCCGTCCAGTACCACCCGTCACGCAGCCGATCCTGCTCCGCGTCTTCTCGGCGGTAATAGCCCTCGAACTTGCCGCGCCCGCTGCGGTTGACGATCTCGCCGATGGCCGAGCCGGCGTTGAGCAGTCTCCCGCCCTGGTCGAACTCGGCCGGAGGGCACTCCCGCCCGGTCCCGGAGTCGACCACCGCCAGGTCGACGCCTCCGACCGGTTTACCGAGCGCTCCTTTGGGCATCCCCGGCACCGGGTTGATGGCTGCGCCACCCTCGCTCTGACCGTATCCCTCGATGAGAATGCAGCCGAACCGGGCTCGGAAGCGAGCACGATCGCGTACTGAGGCCTCGGTGCCGAACGCGCTCGTGAGGGTGTTGTCGGCGTCGTCGGGCCTTTCGGGAGTGGCGAGGATGTACGCGATGGCTTTTCCGACGTAGCTGAACTTGGTCGCCTTGAACAGGCGGACGTCGCTGAGGAAGGCCGATGCGCTAAAGCGCGGGCGGGCGGCGATCGTCGCCCCGACCATGACCGCGGGTCCCCAGAGCGCCATGAGCGCATTCCCGTGGAACAGCGGCATCGGGCAATAGCAAACGTCGTCGTGGCCGTAGCCGTACCCGGGTGCGGCGACTTCCGCGATGCCGGCCAGCCTTCCCTGCGTGCAGCGGACGGCTTTGGGTGTTCCGGTCGTACCGGACGTGAAGATCAGCAGGAAGAGGCTGTCCCCGTCGACGTCCTCGGCGTGCTCGACCAATGCCCGAGCTTCGGCGCCGCCCGCAAGACCCGAGAGCAGAGACGCGTAGCGTGGCGTGTCGCAGACGAGGATGCGGTCCTCGTCGAGATCGAGCGACAGGTCCTCCAGAAGTTCACGTCCTTCTGCGTCGGTCACGATCAGTGAGCAGTCAGTCGCCCGGATGTCCGCCGCCAGGGCCTCCCCCCGTCGCGTCGGGTTGATCCCCACGATGGCGGCGCCGGCCAATGCGCCGGCGTTGAGCCAGAACAGGTACTCAGGTCCGTTCGGCAGAAGAACCCCGATATGGGGAAGCTCGCGTCCGATGATGGATCGGGCGAGGGCACCGCGGGCAGCTCCCTCGGCCACGCACTGTCGCCAGGTCCAAGCGGCCCCACTCAGGTCCACGACGCCGATGTGGTCGTCATCGGCCCTCGCGGCCAACATGGCTGCGACCGTCTTCATCGGCGA
>CAWGHA010000024.1:0-75937 GCA_963822265.1 uncultured Acidimicrobiaceae bacterium | reverse complement strand
CCCCTCTCAGACGCACTGGGAACCTCGAAAGGCTCGACGCGCGCAGACGTCGGGCACCCTGTGGGCTGCAACCGGATCAAGCCATCACACCTCGAAGGTCCCCCGGAGGACGTCCCAGTCTCCCGTGGGTGGGACCCTGACCAGGTCTCCTCAATCGATTTCCCCGTACTCACGCCAGCTGAAGCCCAGTGCCTTCTACTTGTCGGTGCCTTGACATTGTGACGACGTGGATCTCTCGAAGGCGAGCAAAGACCTCCGAAGGAGCACGACGGCTCTCGAAGCCGTGCCCTTCGTCCGGAGGTTCTTGCCCCGCGATATCCAACAGCGCAACGGCACCCCGTGTCCTAATGAACGACCCACCCGTACGCTGCCGAGGTTTTGGATCAGCGCGTACAGCGCATTTGGATCACAGTTGGCATCCGAGGTGACCCGCACCACCGGGAAGTAAGTACCGGGAGTCGAGTAGGTAAATGAATCACCGAGTATCTCAAGTGGCCCGACGTGGTGTATTGGCATGCGGTTGGGGAAGGTTCCGGACCCCACAGGATCGAACTCGGATTTCACGATGCAGCCGCCGCCCAACGGAACCTGCGCGACAGTTAGGAAGTCGACAGGTTGGCCGGCCTGCACGTCGAGCCGGCTCGAGGAGGGAGAGTTCCCTCTTCGCGTCGGCAAAAAGCCCGACCACCGGCTGAACGCCATTGCGTGCTACGGCGAACGGCGGCAACTGAACCTGGTGCCGTTCGAATCGATCTGGTAGTTCGTGCTGGCGGGGGGTTGAACTCCATGGGCGACCCACGCATCGAGGTCCAGCAGAGCCTGCTCCGCCTCACCCGTGTAGGCGACGATGTGATCGCTGGCGTCAGCAGCCGTCGTCGCGGCCGGTCCGTCCGGGTCATGATCGGCGTTATCCATGTACCAGATTCGATAGCTGTTCTGGAAGTTCGCTCCCAATGCGGCTTCGGCCTGCTTGCGGTACCAGTCCTCACTCCACGGGTAGGCCTCAACGTACATGGTCGATCCCAGCATGATCATCTTCCCGTAGAAGTGCCCGTCAGGGATGGAGCCTGCGGTGCTCCCGGTCAAGAGCGGTCCGATCAACAAAGGTCGCTGCGGCTCGAGCGGTTGACCGTTCGGGCCGCGGTACTGGTTCCAGCCGTATTCGTCAGGGGTAGGCACCTGGTGACGCTGGTAGTACTGCATGGCGATCAACCAGGAGTTGTCGAGCTCTACGCTCGTACCCGGCGTGATCCCCGAGTTGCTCCCGGCGAGCTCGACGGTATTGCCGGCCACGGACTCGATCGGGATGGTCTGACCGGCGAGCGAACCACTTGTGATGTCAAGATTCGCATTGTTCAAGTCCCCCGCAGGCACATTGGCGAGGACGAGTCCGCTCACGCCGGAGAGGCTGGTTACGGTCGTGGCGTACTGGATTTCAGCAGCCTGGACTGCCGGCTCACTGCCCTCGTAGCCCGGCTGAGTCCGAAAGTCCGTGACGTAGGTGGGATCGATCGCTTCGACCGCACCTTCGACGGCCAAGAACCCGCCGCCGTTGAGAGTGGCGTACTGCCACCAGCCCCCGGAGCGGGAACCCGAGATCCGTCACCTCGTGCAGCACCGCCTGCTGGTCGCTGCTGAGGCCGGCGTAGGGGTTGCCGCTCCCGCCGGGTGCAACGGCGTCGGCGATCTGTGGCAACACGGGACCCAAAACCCTCAAAGCAAGGAGTTCGGCCGTCATGAAGCTCGGGATGGCGTTCGGGACACCGAAGACCATGGGCACCGCACCCTGCCACACCCCGCTGGTGTTCTCCATGGACCCGACTGTCTGGTAGGCGCCGCCACTGGCGCCGTAGAGATAACCCCGTGGATTGGGTATGTCGTTGCCGTAGATCTGGCGAGCTACGACCCGGGAGTACATGGCCGATGCTGCGTTGGCCCGGTAGGGGGCAAGCGCCCCACCCGCCGGTACACCGCCTGCGTTGTTACTCGAGACGACATAGGCACCATTTGAGATGGCGAATACCACAGAGCAAACCGAGGTTCCCACGGATGGACAGTCCGTTGCCGCGTTTTCGTCGGAAAGTGTCGGGTACGTGGTCTCGAAGAATCGCCCATCGTACTGAGTCGCCGGAGGGAAGTCGACGCAAGACTTGGTGGTGGTCCCCGTGAACCCGCCGTGAACGTAGGTAAAGTTCACCGTCACGCCCGTGTTCGGGTCGGTGATTGTCCCCGGCTGTTCGATGTCAACGTAGGGCTGCTTCAAGACCGGATCGGCACAGTTCGCGGTGATGAAGACAGGGCCACCCGGCGTTGACGGCTGGCAAGTGGGAGGGGTAGGAGCTGGCGTCGTCGCTGAGACCGAGGAGGTCACGGCGGGAGCCAATGTTGCGACCATCACCGCCCCCACGACGAGCATGGCGATTCTGGACAATCGGCGTTGCTGTTCGCTGAACAGTCGCTTGTGGCGCCCTCGGCCAGCCTTGACTTCCAGCCGCTTGTGTTCGTTCCTCACAGCCACCCCCTCAATCCTTCAAGAACGACACCACCGCACCCGATCGAGAATGGGACATCGGTATCGTCACCCAACTTCAGTTCCCCCAACGGATCAGCCAGACCGCCGTGCCTTACATATGTAAGGTAGATATACCATACAGGTGTAAGGGGTCCACGTAAAGGGGCGGGATGGGAGATGGGGATGGCCAGTAACCCGGGACCGTGGGTGAACGGCACGAGCACTGCCGATGCCAGCAGCCGCGTGCGCAAAGAACGTGGCATCCGACAATGGTCAAGCACCGAGACAAGACCACCACGGCGTTGCCGCCACAGCACAATCCATGTGTCTTTGGCGGCTGGCCAACCTGAAGCGCAGCGTCAGAGTCCTTGTAAGTACGCCAGCGTCGGTGGAAATACCGGATGGCGCGACGTAGCAGCTTTCTTTAGTGCGCCGTCAGAACATTGAGGTGCAGATGACCTCGCCCCGACGAGACGGTGCGGCGGCATCTAAGACGTGGGATCTCCTGCTCGACTGCGTGGAGCGGCTGATGGTCAAGTCGGGGCACGCGAGCGTGACCTATCGGGCCGTGGCCACAGCCGCAGGCATGACCGCAGGCTCGGTCCAGTACTACTTCCCAAGCCATGACGATTTTTTCCTCGCGGTGATACGAAGGCGGGCGGGGCAAAATGTCGAACGGCTGACCGAGGCGCTCAACGCCAGCGAGGGCAAACCGCTACGCGTCCTCTGGGCTTACAGCCAAGAAGAGTCCAACTCGGCTCTGACCACCGAAATCCTCGCCCTCGGCAATCACCGGCCGTCGATCCGATCGGAGATCGCCGAGGTGACCGAGCGGGTCCGGCGCATCCAGCTAGAGGTACTCCATGCGACGTCTGGGGAGGAAGGGATCGAACTCGGTCGGCTCTCCCCCAGGCGTTGCTCTTCCTCCTGACCGGGACTCCGAGGTCGATCCGCCTCGAGGAGGGCGTCGGTATCGCAACCACGCATGCTGAAGCGTCTGAACGCCATCGAGAAGTTCCTCGACGTCGCGATCTTTGTTCGGGGAAGTCCAAAAAGCAACGAAAGAGGTAACGAAACAAGCACGAGGGCCCAACCCTCACACGAGCAGCGGGCTGGAGCGTCGGGTCATTCACGTGTGACGGTCCCCCATCCCCACCTGGAGGACGGACCCAATATGACGACAGAGCGTTTCTGGGAGATCATCGCCGCGGAGCGCAAAGGGATCCTTGCCACCATCGGGGGAGACGGCGCCCCGAGCAGCTTTCGAACATCTACTACCTGGCGGACCCTCCGACCCAGCGGGTCCGATTCTCGACAACGACCAATCGGATCAAGGGCCAAATCTTTTGCGTGACCCCCGGGCGTCGCTCCATGTGCCCGGCCGGGACTTCTTCAACTTCGCGGTCGTGGCTGGACCTACTTCGTTGGCCGTGGCCCAGGAACCTGAGGATGACGCCGTCGAGAAACTGTTCGAAATCCATCTCGCATTAGGAGCGACATCAAAGCGCGACGGCTTCGGCGAGGACATGCTGACCAACCATCGGATGGCAGTCGAGCTTCACGTCGAGCATATCTACGGTCAGATTCTCGACCGATGACGGCGTGGGACGATCACGTCACTGGAAAAGGTCCGAGCATCGTGTGCAACGGCGACGAGCTCGATCAGCTTCGCAGCGACGTCCGATATCTGATGGACCGCAGCGCAATCCTTGACTGCATCTCAGAGCACAGCCGTGGGCACGACCGGCACGACGCGGACCTCCTCACGAAGGCCTACCATCCCGACGGGGTCGACGAGCACGGGAACGCTGTCAACTCTGGGCCCACGTATGCAGCGTGGATCAATCCCGTCCACGCCGCCGGATCACAAGTCCACACCCGCGACCCACCACTCACGTATGCGAAATCGACGGCGATAAAGCCCATTGCGAGAGCTACGTGCTGGTGTGCCTTCTCAACCACAATGGCGTCACCGCTCGCGTGATCAGCGGCCGCTACGTCGACCGATTAGAGCGACGTGACGGTATCTGGAAGATCGCGGTGCGCCGCTCGACGGTCGAGCTCATGTTCACAGCCGATGCGTCATTGCTACAGAGCGAACTGTTCAAAGACCAGGGCTACCCACGGGGTACACGTGACCGTCGGGACCTCTCGTACCTCAGACCACTCACGCTCGAGGCAGAGGCACCTGAGCGGTAAGCAAAAGCGAACGAGACCCGTGATGGATACTGTGCGACGTAGCGACCTGAACCTGAGAGCTCCGAAATTCGCTCGAACTGAGCCAAGGTCCTCCCCACGGATCGCGAGTTGAAAAACGGCCTCTGACCTGCTGGAATGGAGCGGAAGACGGGATTCCAACCCGCGACCCTCACCTTGGCAAGGTGTTGGTTTTCGTTCTTCTGGGTCTGGCGAGTCCCCCGACGTGCGGTTTCGTCTACCCAGTTTCCAGCCCGTCCACCCCGTCCGTCGCTGTAGTAGAGCGCTCTACTATCGACGAGCCTTCGAGCATCACCAATGACCCTCGACGTTCGGACTGCGCAATGCTGTGTTCAGCGATTTGGACTCAACGACCGGTCATTCCCCAAAGCGACGACGAAGGCGCGCAGTTCAACCTCGGGAGTGACGTGACTCCCGTATAGGGGTCCACAGGGTATTTTCGCCATTTCGAGCGAGAGCTCCACGGAGTCGTAGTTGCCGTCGTCACTGAACGCCTTGCCGAGGTGGACGAATTCGTTCTGCTCCCAAGAAGACTTCGACTTTTCGTCTTCGCCAACCGGCAGTCGGACATCTCGGCGATCTCTGACTCGATAAATGATCGATCGAGACCTAACGCCGCAAACACTGCAGATACGTAACCGGGAAATCGGTCGGTCACACTGGCAGCAGGGGCGAGTGGCACAATTATCGGCATCAACGTCCGTTCGTTGACGAAGACCGCCGCCTGAGGTTTCCAAAACACGGCGGTCGCATACCAATTTCCCAAAGCAGTTGTTGGATGTCCAGCGTGTTCGATCGGTCGCTTCGCCCGCTCTAAGAACTTTTTTGTTCCGTGAAGGACGAACACGGCTCTGTCAACTGGCGTGGCGGATCACTGCGTGACCGTCACGCACAAGTTTGGCGATACTACGATTCTCAGAAAGATTCTCACCGACACCTACCACGAGTTCTCCGCCGACAGCCACCGCGAGCTTCTCGAGTGTCTCGAGTGTTGGACGCGTCCCCCCTCCCTCCATCCGAGCGATGGCCGACTGGGTGGTACCCATTCGATCCGCCAGATCGGCCTGAGTCAGCCCTGCCTCTATGCGCAGTCGGTACACGAGGGTTCGAAATGCACTGATCCGTGCCTCGTCTTCGTAAGCGACACGACCCTCTTCGCCAAGAGGCCGCTCCGCCTTGATATCGTCCCAATTCATTCGTTTGGCCATATGTCCTATCCCTCGTCGGTCGTATGCCCTTCGGAGGCACACCGTTCCATCGCCTGCTTCGCTCGTCGAATCTCTTTGCGCTCCTGCCGTTGGGTCTTCATGAACACCGTGAGGAGGATGATCCTCCGACCCGGTGCAATCCAGTATGTGATCCGTGTCGGTCGACCCGACAGATAGAACCGAAGTTCTCGAAGCTTGCCGTCCAACTGCCGAGTGTGGGGTTCATCGAGCGTGGCGCCGAACTCGGCGAGTCGGTCAATGTGGAAGCGCACGCGATCTGCTTCCTCGGCGAGCAGACCCAAGAACCACTGACCAACCTCTGGTTCAAGTTCAACCTGACCCCACATAGCGTCTACGCTATGTTAACAGATGGTGTCTGTGCACCGAGCGGACACGCGCCGCGCGGACCAATGAAAGGAGTCGCTGACTTTGGGAAGGCCATGCGACATGCCGGGCGAACGAAGGTGAAGTCCGGTCTGGGTTGAAACATGGCTTCTGACCTGGTACTTTGCAGCGGAAGACGGGATTGGAACCCGCGACCCTCACCTTGGCAAGGTGAATCGACCCGGTTCGCTGACTAGCGGGTTTGCCCGGAAATGCGCTCCGACCAGAGGTTATGACGTACGGAAACGTTCTAGCTGGCACTAGCCGGATGCGAACACTTGGGGTCTTGGCGGGGTCCTGGCGTGGAGGGGCACTGACAGAACTTTTCCCGGAAACGGCCACGCTCTCGCGAGTCTCTCCGGTCTGTCTACGGGCCTCTTTCAACGATGTGAGCGCGGCTCAGAGACGACCGTTCGTAGACCTTCCTCGCGTGCCCGGAGTCGGTGTCGTGATCTCCGCCAGCAGCTCGGCGAAGGCGTCCGGGCCATCCTGCTCGGGAATCCGTTCTAGGGCCTTCAGCGCCGCCAGATTCGCCCTGGACAGCCGGTCGACGACGTACCGCCTCTCGCCGCCCGCGAGCGCTTCGTCGAGGGCTCGGGCGCTCACTTCGGATAGAAGTTCGCCTTCGCCTTGATGCCCGAGGTCTCCCCGCGGGCGATGATCGAGTCCAAGTTCGGCGCGCCAACTTTCTGGGGGACCACGCCGGTGCAGCTAAAGGACCCGTCCGACGAGGCGAGGGCATCGCACATCGGAGATCTGCGCGTGTAGGTGACCGTGACCTGCTCGTCGGGCTGGAAGCCTCCCCCGCTCACGAGGATCACCGTTCCAGGAGGTCCCGAATCGGGTAAGGGGAATACGCCGTCGTTTTGTGTTGGAGACGTCGACCACTGAGTTCCGTCCCATTCCATGGCGAGTGTGGAAGATCCCCCGCTCGCCTGCGCGCCGACGGCGGCGCATGCGCTGGAGCTCACACAGGACAATCCCGTGAGGCCATTGACCAACGTGCCCGGGTCGGGGCTGGCAACGACGGACCACGTCGCTCCCGTGAACGATTCGATCAGGGTCTCGGACGACGCTGCACCTACGGCAAGGCAGTCAGACGAGTCGAAACAGGTGACTCCTTTGAGCGTGCCTCCCACCTGAGGGGTCGATTGGATCGACCATTGGTTCCCGTCGAAGGATGCGGCCTCGGTCTCGCCCTCATCCGTCAGGAGCACGGCCTCGCAGCTGCTAGAGCTGATGCAGGAAACCGAAGTGGCTATCGTCCCGCTGGTATTGATTGGTCCGGTGACACTCCAATCCGTTCCGTTCCATGTCAGCGAACTGGTACCGACCGCCATGCAGAAGTCGGTACCAACGCACGAGACCGAGCCCAACGCATTAGGCGCACCCGTGCCTTCGTCCGCAATCGACCAGGTCGAGCCGTTCCAGGCCTCTATGAGGGGATATGTGTAGGAAGCTGAGGCGTAGGACCCGACCGCCACGCAGTTCGTGATGCTTGTGCAGTCGACCCCCTCGAGGCGGGTTTGATCGGTGCCCGGGTTTGGACTCGGCACGATCGACCACTTGGAACCGTTCCACATTTCCGCAAGCGTCGAATAGACATTGCCTTCGCTGAATCCGACCGCCATGCAGTAGTCCGAGTTCACGCAGGAGACGTCCTGGAGGTAGTTCCAGCCCGGCACGTCGGGGCTCGGCACGATCGACCACGTGGATCCATCGAACATTTCGACCAGGGAGTCGTTGCCCGACCTCTGGTAGAGCGCCGTCCCAACCGCGACACACCACGACACACTGGTGCACGCCACGCCGAAGAGCTCGTCGCTACTGCTGGGAAGGGGCATCGTGCCCCTCGCCCCGTTCACCGACCTGCTCGCTGAGTGATCAATCCTCGGGTAGCCCGGGTAGGCCCCCGCCACTCCGGCTCCGACGAAGAGAGCTCCGAGTCCTCCGACGACCAGAACAAAGATCGCAGCACCCGTTTGGACCCCTCTCCGCACGGACGGAGACCCACGGGAGAACGTTGCGTGCCGACCTGCGATTCTCATGGTCGCCCCACTTCCAAGCCAGACCTGATGGATCCGGGCGACTGCAGTCAAACAGGGTCACCGGTTCGGCGCAACAAGCACGCGGACTGCCCGGGGCGTCGTGGCCGCCTCTGTAGTGACGGTCCGCGGCCCGGCGGGGACGTTCCAGGTGGTGCACAAGTTTTGGTTCGACAGGGACGTGGTCCGCAGCATGGGGTTCCACCTGAATTGATCAGTGCTTCAGCGCTAAGCGTGGTCAGAGGGCTCGAGCCTGAGCGCGGGACCACCGAATCGCTGGAGCAAGGTCTTGCTTGAATCGAGATGCCAGCGAATGGCGCTGTGGACGTCCACAAAAACATCCACATCCCTGGTCAGCGCCTCGTCGCCGATGAGCAAAGGACAGGCTCACGCGGCAGACGGCAGTGCGGTCAAGGGCGGTGGAGCCGAGGTGCCGACATGTCGGCGCCGCACCTTGAGGGCACGGAGGGCCACCCGGGAAGACAATTCCAATGGCCGGCCGGGGCCCCGGCCGGGTTGGATGCGCCTTCTGCCTCAGAGAACAAACGTGAGCCCGCCCGAACGCCCGGCGGCTCGTGTCAGTGAGGATCTGATCGGGCACGCCGTGGGTGCGAAGCGCCCATTCCAAGGCGTCACAGACCGGCTTCGCCGTCGCCCGGGCCACGACACGGGCGCAGACGCAAAAGCGAGAATGGTCGTCGACGCCGGTCACGACCTTGACCTCGGTGCCGTCGGCGAGGTGAAAGCGACCGACGACATCCATCTGCCACAGCTGCATCGAGCGGGAGCGCTCCCAGCGCTTGTAGTCGGACCTGGATCGCTTGCGCGGGTTGGGCTCGAGCAGACGGTGGCGCACCAAGGTGCGATAGATCGAAGAGCGGCCCGGGACCGGCGTGAACCCCTCCTGGGCGAGTCGGGTGCGAATGGACCTCGGTCCCCACCTCGGATGCGCCCGGCGCAGCTCGACCACTCGGGCCTCGATCCGCGCTGGCATCTGGTGTGGGCGGCTCTCGGGTTTGGAGCTCTTGTCCGCCAGCGCCGCCATGCCGCCGCCCGCATAGCGGCGCAGCCACGTATGCACGGTCTGGCGGCTGACACCGTTGCGGCGGGCCACGTCGGTCACGTTCATTCCATCGAGCACGTCGATCACGGCTCGATAGCGCTGTTCGACCACTTTGAGCTCCACCAACACCGAGGGCCTCCTTCGGATCTGTCGACGACTTCGTCAACAGCGAAGAAGGTGACAACGGCCACGTGGTGGACCCTTCGCACGCACGAAGTGTCAAGCAGGTACCGGAGCCAGTGTCGCCCAGGTACCGGAACCGCGTCCGAAAGTGTCAAGCAGGTACCGGAGCCACGGTGTCAAGCATGAACCGGGACTTCACACTCCGCCCGCCCGACTTCGGCGACACGCACCCTTGTGTCCTGACACACAAGCAAGTGCCCAGGCTTGAAAAAGTGGCCCTACCTGGTAGTTTGGAGCGGAAGACGGGATTCGAACCCGCGACCCTCACCTTGGCAAGGTGATGCGCTACCGCTGCGCCACTTCCGCGTTGATCTGGGCACTTTACCGCACCCCGCCTCTCCGCCGGGTGGCCGGTCACGGAGGCCACCCAGATTCACTGGCAGCGACCTGAGCGGGTCCTGCGCCAGGTCGCCGGCGGTCCGGCGAGCCCTGGGCTTCGGTAAATTCCACATCGTGCGCCAGAACGAGACCACTGCCGTGCTGAGCAAGGCCTTCGGAGCGGTCGCCGGTGAGTACGACCGCCTCCGGCCCGGGCCGCCGCCCGAAGCCCTCGATTGGCTCGTGCCGTCCGGTGCACGCGACGCCCTCGAGATCGGCGCGGGCACCGGAATCCTCACCCGCCTTCTGGCCCAGCGCCTCGAGCACGTCATAGCCGTTGAACCCGACGATCGCATGCGCTCGGTCCTGTCCGCCCGGTTGGCGGGGACCGAGGTGGACGTGGTGGCCGGGCGAGCCGAAGCACTGCCCTCGCCGGACGCGTCTGTCGACGTCGTGCTCGCCGCGTCCGCTTGGCACTGGGTCGACGAGGCGCGAGCGGTGCCCGAAGTGGCGCGCGTCCTTCGGCCAGGTGGCCGCCTCTCGCTGGTATGGAGCGGTCCTGATCGCACCGTCGACTGGATGCGGAACCTCTGGGCGGGCGGCGTCGAGCTCACACCCGAGGAGGCCGCGGAGACCGACGGCCTTCGCCGGGGTCGACACGCGGTAGGAGTGGACGCAGGCGACGACAGCCCGTTTCTCCCGCACGAGTCCACGCTCTTCCGGTGGAAGCGGTCGATGAGCAAGGAGGACCTGGTGGCGCTCGCCACCACCTACAGCTCGGTGATCACGATGGAAGACGCCACGCGCCGGGCGCACCTCCAGGCCATGGCGCGCTACCTCGAAACCCTCCCGGAGCTTGCCGACCTCGACATCGTCCAGGTACCGATGCGCTCGTACTGCTGGAGGGCTCGCCGCCGCTGAAACGAGCAGCGGAGCGAGACCATCGGAACGTCCCTGCCCCGTCGGCCAAATTTCCTGGGACTGCTGCACCCTGATCGGCGTCCTCAGGCTCGGAGCCGCGTGCGGGTCCTCGTCACAGGGTGCCCGCTGACCATCACGGGCCCTAATTCGATCGTAATTGATGGCGAATCTCATCCTCGGCGACATCGTCAGCTCCCACCGCCGTTTCCTGAGAATCGTCATCGGATCGCAAGCCAACTCCACCAACCGGCCAAGCAGGTTGTGCGGCTGCTCACAGGTCGGGGGCGCACGCTGTGTCATGCCCCGCCCGGGTGGGTGGGCGTGACACGAGAGAAAGGGCACACCAGACATATGAAGATCCGCCTGCGCAACGCGCTCGCCATCGGCGCTCTCACCGCCGGACTCGTCAGCGGCGGTGCGCTGGTCGCCAACGCGGCCACCACCAGCTCCACCACGTCCGGCTCTGGTACCGGCAACAGCGGGACGAGCTCGAGCGGCACCTCGTCGAGCTCCGCTTCCACCACGGCGCCGACTACCAGCTCTGGCACATCGGGATCCACGAGCTCCGGGTCCACCAGTTCCGGTTCCTCGAGCACGTCGGGGTCGGGTTCGGGGTCGGGCTCCAGCTCCGGATCGAGCTCCACGAAGAACTGCCCCAACATGGGCTCAGGATCGGGATCGGGCTCCCACCCCGGGCCAGGGCACGGGACGCCTCCGAGCGGCTCGCCGGGTGCGCCTTCGGGCTCGAGCTCAGCCCCGTCGGCGGGGTCGTAACAACGCCCGGCCAGACGGAGGCAGGGCGGCGTGAGCCGGTTTCGACTCCCCCGGCTCACGCCGCTCGCCTCTCGGGCGTCGCCCGATCAGGCGGTCGCCCCCTGCGCCGCCAGCGCGCAAAGGGTGAGCTCCGCCAGCGCGTCGTCCATGTACACCGCGACCTCCGCCAGCTCGGGTATGAGCTTGCGGCAGGCGAACAGACCGAAGTGGACGCGGTCGAGGTATGACATCACCGTCACGTTGACGCCGATCCCCTCCGCGATCGGTCCGACCGGGTAGACGGCGCTCACGCGGCTGCCGGCGCAGAAGAGCGGGACTCCGGGACCCCGGATGCTCGATACCGTGACGTTGGCCGGTGGCCGGACCCGGTCGAAGAGCCGCGTCCCGGCCATCGCCCGGGCGACGCGCGTCGTCAGCGCGGGCACGGCCAGCTGCGCCAGATCGCCGAGGAAGCGGCCTCTATGGAGGCGCTCGTGGTCCTTGGCCACCCTCGACGACTCCACCACCGCGTCCAGACGCGTCACCGGTTCGTCCACGTCGGTGGCCAACGACACGAGCATGCCCGAGATCTTGTTCCCGAGTTCTCCGGTCGCCTCGTCGGGCCGCGTCGAGACAGGGACCACGGCGATGAGGGATGGGCTCACCTCCTCGCCGCGCGCCGCGAGCAGGTGCCGCAATCCGCCCGAGACCGTCGCCATCACCACGTCGTTCACCGTCGCCTCGAAGACCCGGCCGATCAGCTTGACGTCCTCGAGGGGAACGGACAGGGATGCGAAGCGCTTCCGGTTCGAGACGGCGCCGTTGAACGACGTCCGGGGCCCGGCGAAGAATCCCGGCGGTGGCCGTTCGCCGCGGCCGGTGAGCTCCTGTTTGTGCCGGCCCAGGTCGGTCACCGCCTCCACTCCGGCGTGGATCGTGCCCCACGTCTCGCCGGGCTGGCGTGCCAGGGATGCGGCGGCATGGCGCAACACCTGAAGGGTCGACGGCGGCGGTTCGGGTCGCCACTCCGGAGGCAGCGCCACGACGCGCGATCGGGGCGACAGATCGAGGAAGGCCGCGAGGACGGAAGCACCGCTGACTCCGTCGAGGATCGAATGATGGACCTTGGCGATCAGCGCCGCTCGCTCGCCCACGAGTCCCTCGACCACGTGCATCTCCCAGAGTGGGCGGTCCGGGTCGAGTCGGCGGCCCATCACCGACGCGACGTAGGCGTCGAGCTCTTCCTGTCCGCCCGGGGATGGGAGGCTCGCTCGTGTCAAGTGGTCGTCGAGGGCGAAGTCAGGATCGTCCACCCATGCCGCATGCTGCAGCCCGAAGGGCATCCGCAGCGCGCGCTGACGCATTGGGGGCACGAGGTGGAGGCGCTGCTCAATGACTCGGCGGATCTGTGCGTAACGCGTCGACGGTGAGAAGAGCGACCTGGTTCCCTCCGGCGGGTCCAGCACCAGCGCCACACCGACATGCATCGGGGTCGTCGGTGTCTCGAGCGACAGGAATGCCGCGTCCATCCCCTCGAGCGCCTGCATCACGGACCCTTCATACCCCCTCCCCGCTCCGGTCACGCTCCGGTGTGCCCGAATCCGCCGCCGCCCCGCTCGGCCACCCCGAGCTCGTCCCGGGGCACGGTCAAGAACTCCGCCTCCTCCACCTTCACGATGACGAGCTGAGCCACCCGGTCTCCTGGTTCGACCGTGTATTCGAGTTCGGGGTCGTGGTTGACGAGCAGGACCTGGAGCTCGCCGCGGTAGCCCGAGTCGATGAGCCCGGGGGCGTTGAGGCACGTGACGCCGTGTCGCAGCGCGAGGCCGCTGCGGGGCAGGACCAGGCCGGCATAGCCCCTGGGGATGGCCACCACCACACCCGTGGGGACGAGGGCGCGCCCCCCGCCGCAGCGCAGCACGACGGTGGTCCGGGCCGCCAGGTCGGCGCCGGCGTCGCCGGGCCGGGCGTAGGAGGGGACCGCCACGTCGCCCTCCATGCGGTGAAGCGGGACGCGCAGCATCGCAAAACGGTACCCGCGGGCCGGTAGCATGCCCGCCGGTGCTCGCCTGGATCGACCTAGAGATGACGGGGCTCAATCCCGATCGTCACACCATCGTCGAGATCGCCTGCCTCGTCACCGACGACGACCTCGCGCTCATTGAGGAAGGTCCCGACCTCGTCGTCCACGCGACGGCGGAACAGCTGGCCGACATGGACGACGTCGTGCGGACGATGCACACCCGATCGGGCCTGCTGACGGCGGTGGAGGCCTCGACGACCACGATCGCAGAGGCTGCGGCACAGACGCTCGCGTTCTTGAAGGGGCACATCGCCGAACCCGGAACCGTCCCCCTCGCCGGCAACTCCATCGGCACCGACCGCCGCTTCCTGGCTCGCCAGATGCCCGAGATCGAAGACTTCCTCCACTATCGCTCCGTCGACGTGTCGACGGTCAAGGAGCTCTGCCGGCGCTGGCGCCCGGAGATCTACAAGGCGGCGCCGGTCAAGAAGGGGGGCCATCGCGCCATGCAGGACATCCGCGAGAGCGTGGCGGAGCTCGCCTACTACCGCGGCGCCCTGTTCGGCCCGGACGGAGGGGGCGACGCGGGGCGGGAGGCCGGCTCCGACGGTACGGCAGAGGAGGCGACGTGACCCCGAACGACGCACCGGCCATGTCCATGGCAGAGGCGAACGAGGCCCTGACCGCGGCCGGGCAGATGTTCGAGATGCAGGAGATCGACATCCGCGGCGTCCCCACCCGGGTCTGGAAGCACGCGCCGCCCTCGCTGCGCGCCGTCCTCGACATGTCCCTGGCCCACGGCGACGCCCCCTTTCTCGTCTACGAGGACGAGCGGACCACGTTCTCGGAGCACTACCGCATCGCCTGCACGCTGGCCCACCGGTTGCGCTCGGAATTCGGCGTGGCCCAGGGCGACCGGGTGGCCATCATCATGCGCAACTTGCCCGAATGGGTGATGGCCTTCTGGGGCGCCACCCTGGCGGGTGCCGTCGTCGTGCCGCTCAACGCGTGGTGGAGCGGTGAGGAGCTCCACTACGGCCTTCAGGACTCGGGCGCCAAGGTCGCGTTCGTGGACACCGAGCGGGCCACGAGGATCAGGCCGTTCCTCGGGGGCCTGTCGGACCTCGGCGCCCTGGTCGTCGCCGACGAGCACCGCACCACACCGAAGGCTCCGCTCGCCGTCTCCGAGCCTCCCGTCGGCGGTGCTCCCGTCGCCGAGTGGCCGTTCCCGCTCGCGCTGGGAGGCGTGGAGGAGGATGCCTCGCCGCCCGACCTCAGCATCGATCCGGAGGACGACGCCACCATCTTCTACACGTCCGGCACCACCGGCCGTCCCAAGGGCGCGGTGGGCACCCATCGCAATATGTGCACGAACTTGATGAGCCTGTTCTTCCTCAATACCCGCGGCTCCACGCGCTTCGGCACGGCGGCGCTCGAGGAGACGGGTGCGGGGACGAGGACGCAGCCGGCCTTCTTGCTCTCGGTCCCCCTCTTCCACACGACCGGGTGCCACTCGGTCATGGTCACGAACCTCGCCGCCGGCGGGAAGATCATCATGATGCACCACTTCGACCCCGAGCGGGCTCTGGAGCTGATCCAACGCGAGAAGATCGGCACCTTCGGCGGCGTTCCGGCCATGGTGATGCAGGTGCTCGACTCCCCAAACTTCTCGAAGTACGACACCTCGTCCATCCGCGGTGTCTCGTACGGCGGTGCTCCCGCTCCGCCCGATCTGGTCCGGCGCATCCGCGAGGCGTGGCCGGTCGGTCAGCCCTCCAACGGATATGGCCTCACGGAAACCTCGTCGGTCACTTCCATGAACTCGGGCGCCGACTACGTCGCCAAGCCGGAGAGCGTGGGGCCGGCCGTCCCGGTGTGCGACGTGGCCATCGTGCCCGAGGACTTCGCGGGCGACGAACCCGATGGCAATATCCCGCGCGGCCCCGACGTCCGGGGCGAGCTCTGGGTCAAGGGGCCCAACGTGGTGCGCGGGTATTGGCAGCGGCCAGAGGAGACGGCGACGACCTTCACCCGGGGCTGGCTCCACACGGGCGACGTCGCGAGGCTGGACGATGACAGCTTCATCTACATCGTGGACCGGGCCAAGGACGTCATCATCCGCGGCGGTGAGAACGTGTACTCGGTCCAGGTGGAGGGCGCCCTCTTCGAACATCCGGGTGTGGCCGACTGCGCGGTGATCGGGGTGCCCGAACCGACGCTGGGCGAGGAGGTCGGCGCCGTGGTCGTCCTGCGCCCGGGGGCCAAGGTGACCGCGGATGAGCTGGCGCTCCACGTGAAGAGCCGGCTCGCCGCGTTCATGGTTCCCACGCACGTGTGGTTCCGCTCCGAGCCGCTGCCCCGCAACCCCCAGGGCAAGGTCCTCAAGCGCCAGCTGCGCGACGAGGTGCTCGGCTCCACCGAGTCGCGCTGAGCTTCACGCCCAGGTCCCACCCGAACATCGGCCCACCCTGAGCCCAGGCGCGAACGTGCCGGCCCGGAGGCCTGCACGTTCGAGACCGACCCGGCGGGATCGGTGGCGGGATCTCTCTTGCTGAATAGGCCTCAGCGGTTGGGCTGAGGGGTGACCCTCAGGTACGGCTTGAGGGCCTTCCAGCCTTTGGGGAACCGGGCCTTGGCATCCTCGTCGCTCACCGCAGGAACGATGATCACGTCCTCACCCTCGGTCCAGTTCACGGGCGTCGCGACCGAGTAGTCGGCCGTCAACTGCAGTGAGTCCAGAACCCGGAGGATCTCGTCGACGTTGCGTCCGGTCGACGCCGGGTAGGTCAACGTCAGCTTGACCTTCTTGTCCGGGCCGATGATGAAGACCGACCGCACCGTGAGGGTGTCGTTGGCGTTGGGGTGGATCATGTCGTAGAGGTCCGCCACCTTGCGGTCCTCGTCGCCGATCAGCGGGAAGGCCAGAGCCGAGCCCTGGGTCTCCTCGATGTCACCGGCCCAGCCCTTGTGGGACTCCACGGAGTCGACCGAGAGGCCGATCAGCTTGGCGTTGCGCTTGTCGAATTCCGGCTTGGCCTTGGAGAACGCGCCCAGCTCGGTCGTGCAGACCGGGGTGAAGTCCTTGGGGTGAGAGAACAGGATGCCCCAGCTGTCCCCCAACCACTCGTGGAAGTTGATGGTGCCGTCGGTCGTATCCGCGGTGAAGTCCGGGGCGGTGTCGCCGAGTCGTACTGCCATTGGGTCCTCCTGCGTTCGGATTGCTCGTCTGTATGTGGGACGGGAGTTTACCGGCTGATCCGGCAATTGTCGACTCGATTGGTCATCTTTCGAGCGTGGCCCCGGTCCGGCCCGAAATGGAGCCTCACCTGGGCAGGGACCGACCGGGTATGGCCGGAGGATTCCTCGCGCTCGTGCGAGAATGCACAAATGAGCACTGGGTCGCCTCCACCCGCCGCGAGCGGTGGCACGCCCGGGCGCAGCGCCCGAGGGTCTGCGGCGGATGCATCGGGCGTCGCCGTGGAGCACGAAGGCCCGGTCACGGTGGTGTCGATCGAGCGGCCCGAGCGGAGGAACGCGGTCGACAGCGGGTGTGCGGCAGGGCTCCTCCAGGCCTTCGAGGCCTTCGAGGCCGACGAGAACTCGCTGGTGGCGGTGCTCACCGGTGCCGGTGGGACTTTCTGCGCCGGCGCCGACCTCAAGGCGGTCGCCGAGGGTGACCGCCGGCCCATCCCTGACCAGGGTCCTGGGCCCATGGGCCCCACCCGCCTCACGCTCTCCAAGCCGGTAGTGGCGGCAGTCGAGGGGTTCGCGGTCGCGGGCGGACTGGAGCTCGCGCTCTGGTGCGACCTCCGCGTCGCCGCCGAGGACGCCGTCTTCGGCGTGTTCTGCCGCCGCTTCGGTGTGCCCCTCTGTGATCTCGGCACGGTGCGACTGCCCCGCATCATCGGCCACGGGCGGGCCATGGACCTCATTCTCACCGGCCGCGCCGTCGCCGGTCCGGAGGCTCATGCCATGGGCCTGGTGAACCGCCTCGTGCCACCAGGCCAGGCGCGCCGGGCCGCCGTGGACCTGGCTAAGGAGCTGGCCGCGCTGCCCCAGATCTGCCTGCGCTCCGACCGGATGAGCGCTCTGGAGCAGTGGGGCCTCAGCGAGCAGGAGGCAGCGGTCAACGAAGCGAGGCGAGGCCGCGAGGTGATCTCGAGTGGCGAGACCCAGGCGGGTGCCGCCCGGTTCGCGAAGGGGGCAGGCCGCGGTGGCACTCCGGTCGGCTGAGCGCGTGGCGGACCCCACCCGGCGTGTCACCGTCGCGGCCTTCGACTTCGACGGCACGCTGACGGACTCGGGCAGCGTCTTCCCGTTCCTGATCGCCGTGCGGGGCTGGTGGCCGGTGCTACGGGCGATGGCCCGGCTGTCCCCCCGCCTGCTTCGAGCGGCGGTCTCGGGCGGCTCGGTGGCGGACTCGGTGAAAGAGGCCCTGTTCACCAAGCTCCTCGGCGGCCTGCCCGAAGAGGACCTGAACCGGCGCAGCGCCGCCTTTGCCGAGCGCCACCTGGCGCGCCACCTGCGAGAGGACACGAAACGGCGCCTCGACTGGCACCAGCGCCAGGGCCATTACACGGTCATCGTATCCGCCTCACCCGAGTGCTACGTCGTCCCATCGGGTCACCTGCTCGGGGTGGACGGAGTCCTGGCGACACGGCTCGCGGTCGGTGGCGGCGGGCTGCTGACGGGGGGCTACGAGGGCAAGAACTGCCGCGGCGCCGAGAAGTACGCCCGCCTGGTCGTCCAGCTGCGTTCCCAGGGCCTGCTGTCGAGCAACGGGGGCGAGCAGCCCGTGCTCTGGGCCTACGGCAACAGCCGCGGGGACCTCCGGCTGCTCAACGCCGCCGATCACGGAGTCGACGCCGGGCGACTGGGCAGGCTGGGCCGCCTCCGGCACTTCCCACGACTCTCCGAGGTGGCTCGGGCCGACTCTCGCTGAGCCGGCCGGCGGCTGGCCGGTCGGCCCGCGGTCGAGGTCCAGCTCCGGGCAGAGTCAGCTCGGCGTATCGGCGATGCCCACGATGTGGCCCGTGTACCCGTTGACGGTGCTGGCCACGTCGGAGAAGTAGGGCGCATCCCCGTAGGCGAAGACCTGGCCGGTCCCGTCGGCCGCGTCGAAGCCGCCGCCGGTCCCGTCGGCGGCAAGGGACGTCATGGAGCTGGTGCGTGAACCGAGACCCGGCGACGCCGCACCGACTCCCACATTCGGGGCGTCGCCGAATGCGTGTGCGGTCCCGTCGGCCTCGAGCAACCAGTAGCCGCCGTTGTCGGGCGTGGGGGCGGCGCCCACGATGGGCGTCGGCGGAGGCGACGAGCCGAGGGAGCCGACGAAGCCTGCATCGCCGAATGCGAACACGCCGCCGTCGGAGGCGACGAGCCAGTAGCCCCGCCCGTCACGTGTGGGCACGATGCCCACGATGGGCCGGTTGAGGGACTGGCCGGGTTTGAGCACGCCGGGCACCGAGCCCTCGAAGGGCGCGTCGCCGAAACAGAACACACCGCCGTCGGAGGCGACGACCCAGTACCCGCCCCCGTCGGGCGTCGTCGCCATGCCGACGACCGGCTGGTTGAGGGACTGGCCGGGTTGGAGCACACCGGGCACCGATCCGTGGAACTCGGCGTCCCCGAAGCTGAAGATGCCCCCGTCCGCCGCCACCTCCCAGTAGCCCCCCGAGTCGTGTGTGCCCGACATGCCGACCACCGGCTGGTTGAGCGGCGTGCCGCCCATGCTGCCGAAGAACTTCGCGTTGCCGAAGCTGAACACCCCGCCGTCGGCCGCGTCGAGCCAGTACCCGCCCACGCCGCCGCTCGTCTGGCCGCTCAGGGCGAACCAGTCGGACTTGAGCCCGAGCTTGGCCTCGAAGCCGTCCCCGGTGTCCGTCGCCGTCCCCGAGGTGCCGGCGATCGTCATCTGCTCCACCCGACCTCCGAGGTCCCCGAGCCCGTTGCGCTGCGTCACCGTGATGCCCGTCAGGGTGCCGATCTGGGGATAGGCCGCCTGTATCGACGAGACGGGGACCGTCGCCGTCCAGTCGTGGTTGGGGTTGCACGCCTGCGGGATGCAGATGGCATCGCCCGCGTCCGGCACGGCCGGGAACTGGTCGCCGGTCGTGTAGCCGCCGGACGAGGCGGAGTACTCGGTCGTGGCGACCGTACTGGTGCCGTCGATCATCATCACCTGGCCCGCGGTGTCCGCCGCGGCCAGCTGCGAGGTGGCGGTCTCCCATCGCATGCCCGGATAGGACTGGCAGAACTGGTCACAGGTGTCCGCGTAACCCCCGTAGCCGAGCGGGCTCGCCTCGACGTAGGAACGGGCGGCGACGGTCTGGGCCTCGCTCTGCTGGAATCCCCACGGCTGGCCCTGAGGGCCGGCCCCGCCCAGCGAAGCCCAGGACGAGGGCGACTCGGCGGGTGCCACGTCCGCCACGTACTGCTCAATGGGCACGGTGTTGACAGTGCGGGACTGGCTGAGGGAATTGGTGAGCGCACCCAGGGTGCCGTGGACCTCGATCGTGCCGCCGGACGTGCACAGGTTCACCGGTCCGCCGCCGGCGGCGGATGCAACCGGGTCACTCGCGGTGCCGACCGGCGTCCACGCCGGGCCTGCGCAGGTGCTGCCGCGGTAGATCTGGAAGTTCCCGGGGCTGAGCTGGTGGAAGAGCACCGCCGGAGCCGACCCGCCCGGGAAGTCGACCGCGCCGCCGCCGGCGGCCGTGACGATGGTGTCGCCGCCGTCCACCTCGGTCATGGCCACAATGACGTTCCCGCCGTGCATGGAGGTTCCGTCGTTGGTGTGCGTGAGGGTCGTGCCGCCGTAGTAGTGACCGAGGATCAACTGGTACGCGAAATTCCCTTCCCCGCCGTCCTGCCCGATGGCGTAGCCGAGCGATCCCCACTGGCCCATGCCGATGCCGTGGCCGTACCCGTGACCGACCAGGGTCACGGTGGACGACGGGTAGGCCGCCGCGAGGGAGGTCGGGCCGGCCAGGGCGGCGGCCGCCCCGGCGGCGGACGACAGCAGGGCGAGGATGGCCCCGACGCGTGTCGAGCGCCGACGCGGACGATCACGCCGGCCCAGGCGCGACCCGCGCGGATGCCTCCGCTGCGTGAGGTTCGGACCGACACGATCCGACGATGCTACGGCGCGCCGCGCGCGAATTGGGGCATCCCGTCGCAATCGGGGTGGTGACCCGCCGGTACACTCGTGGCCCGATGCGAGTCGATCAGGTGATCCCTTCGCTCGCCAGCCGCGACGCCATCGGCGTGCACACGCTCAATCTGCGCAACGGCTTGCGCGCCGCGGGGATGGAGTCGGACGTCTACTACGGCAGCTTCACCCCCGACGTCGAGCACGAGGGACGCCCGGTCACCGAGCTCGGCCGGGCGGGACGCGAACGGTGGCTGCTGTATCAAGCATCGATCGGGAGCCCGGTCTACGACATCCTGGCCACGAGGCCCGAGCCCAAGCTGGTGAACTACCACAACATCACGCCGGCTGCCCTGCTGCGTGACTGGGAACCCAACGTCGCCTACGAGGCTGCGCTCGGGCGCACGCAGCTGGCGCGGCTCGCCGGGCAGAGCCGTTTCGCCGTCGCGGACTCCGCCTTCAACGAGTCGGAGCTGCACGTGCTGGGCTACGAGGGCACGGCGGTGGTGCCGCTGCTCATCGACATGGCGGCCAAGAGCGACGAGCCCGACCCGGCGCTGTCGGCGCTGCTCTGCGAGCGCAAGGCGCGCGGCGGGGGCGTCGATCTGTTGTACGTCGGGAAGATCTCGCCGCACAAGGCGCCGCACGACCTCGTCAAGATGCTCGACGTGTTCCGGCGCCTCTACGACCCGGCGGCGCGACTGCACCTGGTGGGCTCCCCGCTCGGCGAGACGTACGAGCCGGCCCTGCGCGCGTTCGTGGCGGAGCTCGGGCTGGGCGACGCCGTCAACCTGGCCGGCTCGGTCACCGGCGCCGAGCTCGAGGCGTACTACCGGGCCGCCGACGTGTTCGTGATCGCCTCCGACCACGAGGGGTTCTGCGTGCCGCTGGGCGAGGCCATGGGCCACGGGGTGCCGATCGTGGCCTACGGCGTGGCGGCCGTGCCCGAAACGGTGGCCGGCGCCGGCCTGGTGCTGCCGGACAAGTCCCCCGTCGCCTTCGCCGCCGCTGTCGGGCGGGTGACCTCGGACCCGGAGCTGCACGCGGTGCTGGCCCGCGCCGGGCGGGCGAGAGCGGCGGAGTTCGACCTGGGCGCCTCGACCCGCCGCTTCGTGGCGCTCGTGGAGGAAGCCGTCAGAGCGAGCTGATCAGATCGACCATGCGGTCGGCGGCGGTGTTCAGGTCGAGCTCGTCGAGACGCCGCCGGGCAGCGGCGAGGTCTGCGGCTCGCGTCGTCGGGGTCATCACGCCGCTCGAGCGCCGCGGCCACGCCTGCTGCCAGGGCGTACGGGTCCCTCGCGTCGACGAGGACGCCTGCATCGCCGAGCACCTCGGGCAACGCCCCGGCCCGGTTGGCCACGACCGGCATGCCCGCCGCCAGGGCCTCGACCGCGGGAACGCCGAAGCCTTCGTGTTCGGAGGGCAGGACCACGACGTCGGCGCGTCCGAGCAGGTCTGCCAGCTCGGCGTCGACCACCCCCCCGTGAAACGTCACGGCGTGGCGCAGGCCGAGCTCGTCGGTGTAACGGCGCAAGGCGCGCGCGTACGCCGGCACGACGGGCCGGCCGACGATGTCGAGCGTGGCCCGCGCGTCGTGGTGACGGCGGGCCACGAGGAGCCCGGCGACGGCGTACTGAAGGGCCTTGTTGGGAGCGATCCGACCCACGCTCACCCACCGCGCACCGCGGGCGGGGTCGGACGCAGTGGTGCGCTCGCGGGCCACCCGGTCGGTGTGGGCCGACGGGTCGGTGTGGGCCGAAGGATCGGTGTGGGCCGTCGGGTCGATCAGGGTTCGGAGGGCCGCCGCGGGCGGCACGACCGCCGTGCGCGCGTAGCCGGCGCGGCGCAGCTCCTCCTCGTCGAACCTCGAATCCGTGACGGCGAGCGAGGCGCGCGGCGCCAACAGCATCGAGCTCGGCCTGCGCCCGGAGTTGGTGGAGGGCCAGCGCGTTGTCCCAGGGCGCGTAGTACTCGGGCGGCGTGACGTTGTGGTAGTTCACGACGAGCGTCTCGGTGCGGCCACCGAGCCACGCGGCCATACCCGAAGCGGTAGCGAGCTGGTAGACGAGGACGTCGCCGGGCGCCACAACGTCGGCGTAGGTCAAGTAAGGCTGGGACTCGGCGGCGGTGTCCGGATCGGGCGTCTCGACGAAGATGCGCGAGGGGACGCCCCTGGCGCGGAAGGCGTCGCGCAGGCGCAGGGTGTGCCGGCCCACCGCGTCGCCGCGGTGGAGTGTCGGCACGAACTGGTGGACGGCCCTCACCGCGTTCGGTCGAGCAGTGCGACGAGGAGCGAGGCGAAGCGATCCGCCGCCGTAGCCATGTCGAGCTCTGCGAGCCGCCGCCCGGCTGACACCGCCATGGCCTCGCGCCCTACCGCGTCGCCGAGAACGGTGCGCACGGAGGCCGCCAACGAGTACGGGTCCTTGGAGGACACGAGCGCGCCGCCACCACCGAGCACTTCGGGCACGGCTCCCTGATCGAACGCCACGACCGGAAGTCCGGCCGCCATCGCCTCGACCACCGGCACGCAGAAGCCCTCGTGCTCCGAGGTGACCACCAGGACGTCGGCTGATGCGTACGCTTCGGCGACCGCCTCGTCGGACGCATGGCCGGTGAAGGCGACGGCCGACGTCATGCCGAGTTCGGCGACGTAACGGTGCAGTGCATGGTCGTAGGAAGTCGTGGCCGGCTTGCCGACGACGAGGAGGGTGGCCGCGGGATCGTGATGCGTCCGGGTCACCGCCAGTGCCGCGATGGTGTCCTGCAACGCCTTGTTCGGCGAGACGCGGCCCACGGCCAGCCAGCGGGCGCCCGACGCGGGCGGGGTGCGCCGGGTCCGCAGCGCGGGGATCGTCGGCGGCCTCGCCGTCAGGTCGAGCGCAGCCGACGGCGGGATCACGGCGGTCGCGGCGAAGCCCGCCTCACGCAGGTGCGTCTCGTTGTATTCGGAGTCCGCGACGGCGAGTGAGGCACGTGCCGCCAGCAGATGGAGCTCGTGCTGGGCCTGCAACTGGCCGAGCGCGAGGTGATTGTCCCACGGCGCCATGAGCTCTGGTGGCGTGATGTTGTGGTAGTTGACCACGAGCGTCTCCTGACGGGACGCCAGCCACGGGGCCATGAACGATGCCGTGGCGAACTGATAGACGAGTACGTCATCCGGTCGTGCGTCGGCGGGGTAGTCCCGGATCGGCAATGTCTCGGCCTCGGTGTCGCTCTCCGGTGCGTCGACGTAGATGTTCGACTCGACCCCCCGATCCCGCATGGCCCCTCGGAGGCGGAGGGTGTGCCGCCCGACGGCGTCACCTCGGTGCAGAACGGGAACGAAGTGGTGAACGGCGCTCACGAAGGCGCCGCTGCGGCCAGGACCAGCCGCGAGTCCTCCCCGACGGCCGTGGGCGCGGCGATCTGGGCCGCCCCGGTGAACCCGGCGCGCTGCGAGCAGCACCTCCCAGGTCGCAACGTGCAACGGCCGGCCGGTGAGGAGCTCCGACGCCGGCGGCGGCCAGGTCGCGTCGATCCCTGCGGGCTCGGCGACGACGACGAGCGGCGCATGCAGCGCGAGCGTCCGGCGGCATTGGGCCAGGAGCGGGACGAGCTCCGAAACCGGCAGCCGGTCGACCACACCGCTCAGGACGACGCCCCCGAGCGAACCCGGAGGTCGGGTGCTCAGGTCCTCGTGCGCCTCGCAGATCGCCACGCGGCACCCGCGTTCGAGCGCATGCAGCGCCACTCCCCCCGCGGCTCGACGCCTTGGACCGGCATACCGGCCGCCGCGATCGCAGCAACCAGTGCGCCCTCACCGCAATCGGCGTGCACGACCTCGCCACCGGGGGCGCGGTCCAAGACGTGAGCGGCGATCGGCTCGACCCAGGCCCCGAGCTCGCGCGCCGGCACCAGCCAGGCAGCGCCGTCGATCGGATGGTCCTGGGCCGCGAGCCGGGCCTCGAGGGTCTCCACCCGTGCCGAGAGGAACCGGAACGCCTCGACGACCTGGGCCATGGCCTGCTCGAGCTCCGTCTTGGCGCCGTCGGGAAGAGGTCCGCGACCCGCGACGCCTCGGATGCGTTCCAGCCTCCCGCCTCGACGCCCCGCGCGGTTCTTGTCCGAGCCGATCAGGTCGGACGTGCCCGATGCACCGGGGTGGTACGGCCCGTAACGGTCGCCGAGGTGCGTGAAGGCGGCCAGGAAATTCCAGGCGTCGCTCCCCTGCGGCTGCAGACGTGTGAAGGCGTCGCGCAAGGCGGCGGCGGCGGCGGACCGTGCCCCATCCGGGATGGGTTCGTCGCCCGACGCGCCGGCCGTCGAGCTGGGCGGTCGGTCGGCGTGCCCGGCGGCGTCCCCGGCAGCGTCCCCGGTGGGAGAAAGCGGAGGCGACACGCTGATTGATGCTACTGGCCTCGTCCGAAACGGCCCGTGACGCCGGATGGCGCGCCTCGCGCCGCGCTTTCGCGCTTCGCGTCGACCGCGAAATTCGCCCAGTCGTCAGGCGGCAGCTCCACACAGGCACACCAACGTACGGATGTGATCCCCGCGCTGAGAACCCCCACGAGAGCGATGCTCGTCGCCACTTGCGTCGTGTCCGCGTGCGTGGTCGGCGGCCTCGCCGGCCTCGCCGCCCGCGCCACCCCCGCGGCCGCGGCGGGCCCGGTGACGCTGGTCCAGACCTGGATGCACGATCTCGACGACGCGCCCTGCGGCGTCGCACTGGCCTCGCCGGTGGTCGACCACGTGGGCGGCAACCCGGTTGTCGAGTTCGGCGATCGCGAGGGGGACATCTACGCCTTCGGCCTGGGCAACGGGTCGGTGCCGGCGGGTTGGGGCGAATCGACCGACTCGCCCATCGTGGGTTCCGGGCAGGGATGTGGCGTCTCGGTGAACGGCGGCGCCTCATTGGGCACTCCGGCGTACGAGGGCGTCTCCGTACCTGAGAACTCGCCGATCGACTCGACGGCCTCCATCGTGAACAACAACCTCTACTTCGGCGCGGGCAACGCGGCCGCGCCGGTGCTCGGTGGGTACTGGGCCTACGGACCGGGCGGGAACGAGCTGTGGAACCAGATCGTCCAGAATCCTCCCGGCGACAACCAACCCGACGGGGGCGTGCTGGCGTCGCCGGCGGTCGCGGGGAACGGGGCTGTCGTCGAGGCGGGGTCGCTCGGCCAGGAGACGTATGCGCTCAACACCTCTGACGGCTCCAACGCGACCGGCTGGCCGCAATTCTCCGCCGACAGCGTCTTCTCGACCGCCGCCGTCGGCGACCTGTACGGGACCGGACAGGACGACTTCGTCGTCGGCGGCGCCTCCTCGCCCGGGGAGGCCTACGGGGTCCACTACGCCGCGGGTGGGCACCTCCGCATCTACAACCAGCACGGCGGCCTCGTCTGCGAGGCCAATCCCAACGAGGAGGTCGATTCGTCGCCTGCGGTCGGGCCGATCCTCCCCGGTGGGGCCTACGGCGTCGCCACCGGTACCGGGTCCTTCTACAACGGCGTGAGCGACGAGGACACCGTGAAGGTGTACGACACGGCTTGCAACCAGGTGTGGAGCGACAAGCTCGACGGCGTGACCATGAGCAGCCCCGCTCTCTCCGATGTCGAGGGCAACGGCTCGCTCGCGGTGGTCGAGGGCACCAACATCGCCAACAGCGCTGGGTCGGTCTGGGCGCTGAACGCCGCCAACGGTGCGGTGCTGTGGTCGACGCGGGTGACCGGCGCGGTCATCGGGTCGGTGACCACGGCCGACCTCACAGGCCAGGGTTACCAGGACGTGGTGGTGCCGACCACCCACGGGATCGACATCCTCGACGGTAGGACGGGAGCAATCGTCGACGAGGTCGACGCCAACGGTCAGGTCTACGGCTTCCAGAACTCCCCGCTCATCACGGCCGACCCCAACGGGTCCATTGGCATCACGGTGGCTGGATACTTCGCCATCGCGGGCACGCCCTACGTCCAGGGCATGGTGCAGCACTTCGAGGTCTCCAACTCGAGCAGCTCGTGGATCACGGAGCCCGGGAGCTGGCTCCAGTTCCACCACGACTCGGGCCTCAGTGGCTTCGTCGCAGGCGGTGACCCGGCGGCCGGCTGCGCAGGACCGGCCGGGGCCGATCCCGGGTACTCCACGGTGGCGGCAGACGGCGGGATCTTCAGCTTCGGGCAGCCCTTCTGCGGCAGCACCGGCGGCATTGCGCTGAACAAGCCGGTCGTCGGCATGGCCGAGACGCCGGGCCGCGGCGGTTACTGGCTGGTCGCGTCCGACGGCGGCATCTTCAGCTTCGGCGATGCGGGCTTCTACGGCTCGACCGGAAGCCTCCACCTCAACGCGCCCGTGGTGGGCATGGCCCCGACGCCCGATGGCGGCGGTTACTGGCTGGTCGCGTCCGACGGCGGCATCTTCAGCTTCGGCGATGCGGGCTTCTACGGCTCGGCGGCGTCGGTGCCCGGCCAGCACATCGTCGGCATGGCGCCCTCGCCCGATGGCGGCGGGTACTGGGAGGTCAGCACGACCGGACGCGTCTTCTCCTACGGCGACGCCATCTTCCAGGGCGACGCGGGCTCTTTGCACCTCAACGCCCCCATGGTCGGGATCACTCCCGACCCCGTGACGGGCGGGTACTGGCTCATCGCGCGTGACGGCGGGGTGTTCTCGTTCGGTGCGCCGTTCTACGGCTCCACCGGGAACATCCGGCTGAACGCGCCGGTGGTGGCCATGCAGTCCACTGACGACGGCCAGGGTTACTGGTTCGTCGCGTCCGACGGAGGGGTGTTCTCCTACGGCGATGCGCCCTTCGAGGGCTCCATGGGCGGGCAACGGCTCAACAAGCCCATGGTGGGCATGTCCGGTTTCTGACGGAGGTCCACGCCGCCCGTCCTCGGGGTTCCGCGGCCCGACGCCGAGTCGAGAACCCCTCCCAGGTGTTCCAAGATCGAGGGCCCCTACTTGGCGATGACCTGGTGGGGCCACCCGGTCCCACCGATCGCCTGGGAGAACCCGTAGAGGTCGGCGTTCGAGACGTCGGTGATCTCGATGCTGTTGTTCGCCACCGCGATCCCGGGGAAGAAGCCGTAACCGCGATTCGCGGTGTTCAGCGCCACCTGCTCGAAGTGGAAGACGAAGTTGGAGTCCGAATAGAAGAAGTTGAGCTCACCGTCGCCGGCGTCTTCGGACACCACTCCGACGTTGAAGCCGGACCAGACAATGGCGGATCCGGTCAACTCACCGGTTCCGGTGGACTCGCCGAGGAGGGTGTCAGAGATGAAAACGCCTTTGTCGCTGTAGCTGATCACGTGGAGCGACTGGTCTCCGGCTTGCACCCCTGCCTCGTCGACCGCAACCAACATGTCGGTCCCGGTCCACACCACCGACGGGTCGATGTAGCCCCCGAGGGATTCCGAAGTGAGCGTCCAGCCCGAGGCGAAGAAGGGCTGGTAGAAGACGTCGAGTTCCGAGTCGTTGTCGGTGGCGGCGACGACGACACCGGTGTCGGTCACCGTGACCACGGCGCCGATGAACGGCGCGTGCTGGCCCGATTCGACCGACTCCGGCGCCCACGAGCCGGCGCTTTGGTACCAAAAGTCGACGTTGCGATCCGAATCGGTCGAGGTGACGACGAAGTTCTCGCCAACCGGCGAATAAGCGATCGACGGGGTCGAGTACGTGCTCGTCGCAGAGACCGACGTGCGGTGGAACTTGGCGCCGACGCTACCGCTCCAAGACCACAGGTGGCCGTCGGCATCGAGGGCGACGATCACCAGGTCGCCGGCTCCGTCAGATGCGATCTCGGGGTCGAAGTACGTGTGCGCGCGGGCCGCGGTGGCGATCGTCTGCTCGGCCCAGGTAGTCACGCCCGTGGCCTGGGTGAAGAGCAACACGTCGTGGTTGGCGTCGACGACGGTGGTGGCCAGGCCGCCTCCGTAGGAGACGACCGGAGCCGTCGATTGGGGGCTGATCGGTTCTTGGGTCACCGATGCCGAGGCCGCCGTCGAGAAGAGCGGGACGACGCTCGCGGCCAGGGCCACTGTCGCCAGCTTCGCCAGCGACAGTGCGGGTCGCCGGCGGTATCGTCCGATGGGCATCAGCTTCTTTCCTCTCGTCACTACGGGCGACGACCGATCCGGTTTGGCATCCTCGTAACTCTCGGTGGTCATGGGTTTTCCTCTCTTTGTACCGATGCGATCACGCCGTAACCACATCGCCCGGATGAACACTGAGGAATTGCCCGAAACGCGTCGTCCCTCACTCGGACTGGTCTTCTCGTGCTCGGTCACTCTGGGGTAGTACGCGCCGTCTCGACGGGCGTGGTACGAACGCTGGGTCCGGTTACGAGGCGTGCGTGAACGTGTCCGCGAAGCTCGAGCCCGTTGCGCTCGTCGTCAAGGCGCCCGCCTTGATGACGAGGTCACCCCCGTTCAACGTGTTGAACTGGGTCGGGCCGTCGAAGTCCAGGTAGTCCCCGTTGACGGTAGCGTTCGTGAACTTGACCTTCGAGAACGTCGGAACCGGCCTGCCGCAGCAGGCAACCTCGGTGTCGGTACCGATGTCGACGACGGTGTCGCCTTGGTTGACGTTGTTGTCCGCAAACCAGTGCTGGCCGTTGGTCAGGTCGTGGATCTCGGCCCAGGTCGAGGTGCCCGACTGGAACAGCGAAACGACGACGACGTCGCCAGGCGCTGCACCGGACTGGACATAGCTCCCCGCCAGCGTCGCAAAGACGTAGCTGTAGATCGGGCCGCTCGACGCGCAATAGCCGGCGACGAAGGCCTGCGTATCGAGCGTGTCGGTGTAGACACCGGTCCACTCAATCGCGCTGTCGGCGATGTCCTTTGCGCTGCACGAGATGGCAGGCACGGTGAAGGTGACGCTGGCGCTCGCCAGCCCACCGCTTGGGGTCGCCTGGTACCCGGCGAGATAGCTCGACGAGCTGGCATCCGCCAGAGCCGACGGCTTCTCCAACCTCGGTACGGCTCCGGCCGCGGCGACGGCCGAGGCGAAGCCGAGCGTCGCCACGGCGAGTGCGACCATCACCGCGAGGAGTGGGGTCGCTCTCCCACCGTGGCGCCGGACTGGCCCCATGTTGCGACGCGTGATCATGAGGAGCCTCTTGTCCCGCGTTGTATCCGTGCTCTTCACTTTCGTGGCGAAGGGTGACGCAGGATTCGCTTTGGCGTCCCCGTAATTCTTGGCCGTTGTCATGGGTTTCCCTTCTTTTGCCTGAATGCGCAACGCGGCCCTCTGCACCGACCAGATGAACACTGTAGAACGGACCGAGCGCTGTCGTCCCTCCTCGGAGTGGTCTTCTCGCGCTCGATCACTCTGGGGTACTACGTCCCGTTCCGGCGGGCCGGGTACAAACTCCGGGGCCGGCCACTCGAGGGCGTCTCTCCTCTCTCCAACGTGAGCAGGTCGGGTATCCCCTACTGTTCCTCGAAACCCTGCGTCGAACATCAACCACTTGGGGGATATCCGCTAAGTCGGCGGGACATCTTCACCAATCTCGGTCAGGTCATCGTCGGCTCCGAGAGTTCGCCGAGAGAGCCCTCGCCGGTAGGCAGGAACTCCTCGAATCCGGAGGCGTCCATCTTTCTGATCGTGCCTGAACATCGGGCGATGCACTTAGTGGTGACTACCGATGTATTCCCCGCTCGACGCGTGGAATCGCGATTCAGCACGTGTTGCGCGCAGACGTCATGGTTGACGGGCTGACGTGGAAATACCATTCGTCTTCACCAGATTTTCGAGTGCCTCGACGGTCGTGAGCGTCCCATCCTGCCGTGAGAGCGCAGTTGCCATCAGCTCCGCGCCGCGCTTGAGGCTCGGATCCCCGAGCGCGTGCTGGAAGACTCGCCGCATCTGGCCAATGCGCGCCTTCTTGCTTACACGAACACCGGCACCGACGGCGAGCACCCGAACGGCGTTATCCGGCTGATCGCGACGATCGGGGATGCATACAAGCGGTACGCCGCATGAGAGAGCCGCGTTGACGGTCTGCCAGCCGGCGTGCGTAATGACAAGCGAGGCATTGGGCAGAACAGCCCTGTGAGGCACGAACTGTTCCGCTCTTGTATTCGCAGGGAGGCGAAGTTGCGCGACGTCAATGGCGGGGCCGGCGGTGAAAAGGACTCTGGCCTTCAGTCCATCGACAGCGTCGAGAACGCGCTGGACCAGGGCGTTCTGATTCATATAACTGGTCGAAAAGCTCACCAGAATCAACGGATCAGAGTTCTCCGTCGGCCAGGGAGAGAGCCATTCGCCGCAGTAACGTTCGAAAGCCGGGCCGACGTAGTGCACGTTCGCCGGCAACGAGAGGGCGCCGGCAAGGTCGAGTTCTGGTGCCGTCAAGACATAAATGGCCGCCACGGAACGTAGCTGGTCCTCCCAGGCGTTCAGCGGTGCGAGTCCGCGTTCCGCCCGGACCCGGTTGAGCTGTGGCAGCCCTGCAGCCGAGAACCGCCTTAACAAGCCATTGAGGGCCCGATCGCGTAGCGAACCTACGACACCTGGCATCGGCTTCATACCGCTGAACAATGGCGGTGCGCCGGCAATGGGCAATGGATAGGGACAGTGCACCAACGCCGCAGCGGGGATGCCGGCACTTTCGGCGGCCACGGCCGCGCCGAGGAAGAGCCAGTCGAACACCACCACATCGGCCGGCCAGGCGCCCAAGATTGCGGCGCACTGCCGAGTGCCTTCTGGAAGTGGCTCAATCATTGCCCCATCCCGTAACCGAACTGCTGCCCCCAAAGGTGTCTTGGCAGCCCAATCTCGCACCGAATCGGTCTCTGCTCGAGTCAGGTCGAGTGCGGCGGTTGATCCTTCGACTTCGATCACCGTTGCGCCCGTTTGCTCCACTCGCCCTCGAGCTGCCCTGTGGGCCAAGACGCGGACGTCATGACCCCGCTCGACCAGGGAGCGGGTCACTGCCAGCTGAGGCGGAGCGTTCCCGCTAAAGGCCAGAAGTGCTTGAAACACTCGCATTGGATATTCACTTTATTTATACTCAAATCGAAATGTCAAGAGGATCTTCGGGACAATTGCCAACGAACAGACCCCAAAGGCGCTCCTATCGAATGACCGCACGGGCCGACGCGGCGGCAGCAACCGGCGAACGTCTGCTCGCAGCGGCCTGGGAACACTTTGGTTCCCGACCATACGAAGAGGTACGTCTGCAAGACGTCGCCGGTGATGCCGGAGTGACGGTGCAAACCCTTTACCTACGATTCGGCAGCAAGGATGATCTGCTCACCGAGGCGTATCGGTGGTGGGGAACACAGGAGACTGCTGCCCGCGACGCTGCCCGAGGGGAGGGCGTTGCCGAGGCAGTCACAATTCTCTTTGCACACTATGAAGCACATGGTCTCGCCATTCTCCGGATGTTGTCTCAAGAGGATCGATTGCCGGCCGTTCGAAACCTGATGGACGCAGGCCGCGACTATCACCGGAAATGGGCCGAAAGGACTTTCGAACCGTTGCTGCATGGATTGAGAGGACGAAGGAGGGAACGGCGCCTGGTCGGCATCATTGCGGCCACCGACGTCCTTGTTTGGAAGCTCTTGCGCGTGGACATGGTCGTTGAGCGGGCTGAGGCCGAAAAGATCGTTGCCGAGATGGTCCGAGGCTCGTGCGCCGATTCCTCGAGCAAGAGCCACCGGCCGACCCTCCGGTGACTGGACATCGCCTTGGTCGACCTTTCGAACTACGAAGAGGCGCCGGATCCGAATCTCGGCGTACAGCAGTATCCGATATCCCCCACGTGGCCGATGTTGTCGGATCAGCTCTCGGCGACGATCGGCTCATGGGTATGTCACAATTCTGCACCGAGCCAAGCGAATCGGGACGTGACCTGGTGCGAGCTCACGAAGAGGAAGGGCGGGAACGGCCGCTGCCGACGGGCACGGTGACCCTCCTGCTGAGCGACGTCGAAGGGTCGACCCGCCTCTGGGAGACCGACGAGGAGGCGGCCGCGGCGGCCATCGCCCGCCACTACGAGCTGTTCGACGTCGCCATTGCCGCCCACGGAGGGGTGCGGCCGGTCGAGCAGGGTGAGGGCGACAGCGTGGTGGCCGCGTTCGCATTGGCGTCCGACGCGGTGGCCGCAGCGGTCTGCGTCCAGCGCGCCTTCGCGGAGGAGCTGTGGCCGACCGAGCAGCCCGTCCGAGTCCGGATCGCCCTCCACACCGGCGAGGCCCGCCTCCGTGACGTTGGGAACTACTACGGGCCGGCGATAATCCGCTGCGCCCGTCTGCGGTCAATTGCCCACGGCGGCCAGACGTTGGTCTCCGACGCCGTCCGCGATCTGGTGGTCGATGGACTGGCCGAGGACGTGTCCTGGCGCAGTCTGGGACCGCAACGGTTGAAGGATCTGAGCCGGCCCGAACGGGTATGGCAGCTGTGTCACCCCGACCTCGAGGTCGAGTTCCCACCGTTGCGGTCGCTCGACGCCGTGCCAAACAACCTGCCCGCCCAGTTGACGGCGTTCGTCGGCCGCGCCACCGAGATGGTCGAGTTGCGGGAACAGCTGGCCCGACACCGCCTGATCACGCTCAGCGGCGCCGGTGGTTGCGGCAAAACCCGTTTGGCGCTGCAACTGGCGGCCGAGGTCGCCGACCTGCACCCGGGCGGCACGTGGTGGGTCGAGCTCGCCGGTGTGTCCGATCCCGAGCTGGTGACGGCCGCCGTCGCCAACGCGATCGGTGTGCGCCCCGAGCCCGAGCGTCCCCTGGTCGAGACGCTGGCCGAGTATCTGGCGGGCCAAGAGGCCTTGCTCGTGCTCGACAACTGCGAACAGGTCCTCGCGTCCTCCGCCGGTCTGGCCGAGGACCTGCTGAGCTCCGTCGCCGACCTCTCGGTCCTGGCGACGAGCCGCGAGCCGCTGGGCATCACCGGCGAGCTGGCGTGGCGGGTCCCGTCGCTGGACCTTCGGACCGGCGTGCAGCTGTTCACCGAGAGGGCAGCACTGGTGCGTCCCGGCTTCCGGCTCGACGACGCCGAGACCGGGGTCGTGACGCGGATCTGTGACCGTCTCGACGGCTTGCCACTCGCCATTGAGCTGGCTGCGGCCCGCACTCGCATGATGTCACCTGCCGCCATCGCAGATGCCCTGGAGGACAGGTTCCGTCTTCTCACCGGCGGCGGCCGGAACGCCCAAGCGCGCCAGCAGACCCTGGAAGCGTCCGTGGCCTGGAGTCACGACCTTCTCGACGAGACCGAACGCGCGCTCCTCCGGCGCTTGTCGGTCTTCAACGGAGGGTTCACTCTGGAGGCAGCCGAGGCAGTCTGCGCCGATGACGTCATCGACGCCTACGCCGTGCTCGATCTCTTGAGCCGCCTGGTGGACAAGTCTCTGACGCAGGCCGACGACCTGGGGCCTGAACCCCGCTACCGCCTGCTCGAGACGATCCGTCACTACGCTCGCTCTCGCCTGCTCGAGTCAGGCGAGGCCGACGGGGTCCGTCATCGTCATCTCGAGTGGTTCCTGGCCTACGCCGAGCGCGCCGAGCCCGAACTGGGCTCGGCCGGTGGACCGTGGTGGATGGACCGCCTCGATGCGGACCATGACAACCTGCAGTCGGCCCTCGAGTGGGCCGAGATCACCGGCCGCCACGAGACCGTTCTTCGCCTGGCCACCGCCCTGAGCCTTTTCTGGGAGGCGCGGGGACATCGACATCAAGGCATCGGCGGGCACTGGTTCGCCCGGGCATTGGCCGTCGACGACGGACCGTCGATGGCGCGGGCGAGGGCGCTGTGGGCGGCCGCCCATATGGGCATCTATGGCGGTGACACGCAGGCCACCATCACGTGGACTCCTCAGGCGCTTGCCGTGGCAGAGAGGGTCGGCGACCAGCGGACGGTCGCCCGGGCCGGTATCACGATCAGCTACGTCCGGTCCCTCTTCGCGCCAGCGGAGGGGATGGCTGGACTGACCGAGAGCATCGAGTTGGCGCGGTCGATCGGGGACCAATGGGCTGTCGCCGATGGACTCAAGATGATGACGATCGCTTGCGCGGCACGGGGGGACGATGACCGCGGTCTCGCCGTCGCCCAGGAATTGGCCCGGGTAGCCGAGCGACTGGGCAACAAGTTCTTCATGGCGTGGGCGCACGCGGCCCTCGGGTTCGGTGCCCTGCGCCAAGGTGATTTTCCAGCGGCCCGCGACTGGCTGGGGAGGTCGATCGCCCTCTGCGATGAAGTGGGCGATCCCATCACCCGCTGGCTCGCCATCTGCTGGCTCGGGGAGCTCGACGCCTCCCTCGGCGACTATGCCAGCGCCGAAGCCCGTTTCCAGCAGGTCCTCCACAAGGGGGTGGCATCCGAGGGCGATACGGCCCGTCACATGGCGATCCCCGACTTGGGTGCGCTCCTACTGGCGCGGGGCGACGCCGCCGGCGCGTCGGCGATCATTTTGCCGGCGGTGACCGACTTCGAGAGCGAGGTCCCGATGATCCGCGTCCCGTTTCTCTCGGTGTACGGCGACCTGCTCCTCGCCTTGGGGGACGAGTCCGGTGCTCGCACCGAGTACGACAAGGCCATGGACGCGGCGTCGGGGATCGGCAACGCGATACTGGCCGCAGGGGTCCGCTGCCGTCTCGGGCGACTGGCCCGTGCCCGGCGAGAACCGGTCGAGGCCGACGATCTGCAGCATCAGGCCCTGGCCGCGTTCCACAGCAAGCGGTTCCTGCCGGGCATCGCCGAGACCCTCGAGGCCCTCGCCGGAACCGCCGTCGATGTGGAGAGCACTTCGGAAGCCGTTCGCCTCCTGGGCGCGGCCTCGTCCATCCGGGCCTCCATCGGACTCGTCCGCCGGCCGGTCGAACAGCCGGGCTACGAACGGGACGTCGCCCGGGCGCGCCAAGACCTCGATCACGACGCCTTTGCGGCTGCCTGGTCAGACGGAGAATCCCTCACCGCCGACGAGGCCGTGGCCTACGCGTCCCGAGCCCGAGGCGAGCGGAAACGCCCGTCCTCGGGTTGGGCCAGCCTCACGCCCACCGAGGTGGAGGTGGTCAAGCTCACGGCCAAGGGGTTGAGCAATCCCGAGATCGGAGCACGGCTCTTCATCGGCCGAGCGACCGTGAAGACACATCTGGCGCACATCTTCACCAAGCTCGGTGTGACCAGCCGCGCCGCCCTGGCGTCCGAGGCGACCCGCCGGGCCGTTCCTGTCACCGACCGCCGCGCCGCGGCCCAGAATCAGGTCATCCAGTAGCCCAGGTTGTACAAAGCCTGGAACAGGATCGCGAACATGACGCTCGCCGCGACCACCCACGCCAGCAGGCCGAGCCGCCTCGTGGCGAGGTACCCACCCGCCACGTACATCGGAAAGCAGGTGCTCACGAATCGAGCCGCGCCTTCGGTCGAATAGAACTGTGAGCTTCCGTAGGGGTAGATGGTGGTGCAGGCGGCGATGAGCACGATGCCGACGGCCACGACCACGAAGGACGACGGAACCGAGAAAGGCTGAGCCGAGAGGATCGGCCCGCCGTGCCGGCGTATCACGGATGCGACGAAGGGGCGCGCTGCGACCACGACCACATAGACGGTGAGCAGCGCCGCCAGGATCATGGCGGCGTCGTTCAACAGCCAGACGTACTTGATATTGGCGAACGTCGGGAACTGGCCTCCGGGCGCGGGTCCCGGACCCTGGAAGAACTGCCGGATCGCCACGAAATTGCGGTAGAGGCCGTAGAAAGGTGCGTTCTCAGAACGATGCCAGTACTGCTGCACGCGCTCGAACTCCACGAAGGACCCGAATCGCGCGTGGAGGAACAGCGCATACACGAAGAGTCCGCTGAAGCTGACCGCGACGTACCCGGCGATGCGGACGACGTGCTTACGGCAAAGAGCGGCGGCGACCACGATGGCGACGATGAGCACAACCGCCTCGGGCGACGTGGCCGTAGCGTAGGCAGCCACCACCGAGGCCCATAGGAACCGGCGCTGATCGAGCAACGTGACGACCCCGAGGATCCCGAACAGCAGGAGGGCCTCGGAATACGGGGCGAGGAAGAAGAGCGAGGTCGGGAACCAGCACAGCAAGACGGAAGCGGCGAGGGCGGAGCGCTCGTCGACGTGCCGGACCACCAGCCGGTAGAGCAGGATCGTCGTCCCGATCAGCGCCAGCCAGGAGACAAGCATCGCCGCATCGAGATACGACAAGGCGCCGAGGGTCACGCCGTGGACGAGGCGGATGATGATGGGATAGCCGGGGAAGAATGCTGTCGTTGCGCTCTCCGATGCCGGGTACCCGTGGGCGGCGATGCCGGTGTAATAGGCGCTGTCCCAGCGGTCGAACGCCCCGAACCACGTGCCGTTGTTCAGCGTCCCACTGCCGAGGTGCTGGAGCGCTTGCGGGAACAGGGTGATCACCAGATGGGCGAAGACCATCCCGATGACGATGCGCGACGAGGAGATCCAGAACGGGATCCTGACGGCGGACCACAGTCGACGCGCTCCGGCCGATGTGCCCTCGCCGTCGTGAGCCGCCTCGGCGTCGTCCGATGCCGGATGCGGACGTCCCCGCCTGGGGCCCGCCTTCACCTCCGCTCGGCTTGCTCCACGGATGTGTGTCAACGGTCCTTCCGCGCGCGATACGGGTGATCCGACGTGAGCTCCGCGGCGGCCCATTGTAGGTGGGCACGCGCGCCTGTCAATTTCCCGGTCACGCCGGCCTCAGAAGAGCCCCGGCGCGCCGCGGCCACGAGCGACGACGGTGTCGAGGAACTCCGCGTAGCGGGAGATCAGCACCGGCCACTCGAAGTGCGTCTCGACGTAGGCCCGGCCGCGCTCGCCGAGGCGTGACCGGAGGTCACCGTCGACCACGAGGCGGTCGACGACGGCCTCGAACTCGGGGTACGACGTGAACCACAGCCCCCCGCCCGACTGCTCGCAGTGCTCACGCGTGGGCCCGCAGGTACCGTTCACCACGACGGGGACGCGGTCGACCCAGGCCTCGATCACCACGAGCGAGAACGATTCGAGCGCCGAAGGCGACACCGACACCAGCGCGTCGCGCACGATGTCCCACTTGTCCGCCTCGTCGACCGCGCCGGTGACCACCATGTCGGGGTGCGGCGCCAACTCGACCGCCACCGGGCCGACCAGGGCGAGCGCCAACGGCCCGGGCCGGCGCTCCTTGTAGGTCGCGAAGTACTCGGCCAGCATCTTGGAGCCCTTGTGCTCGTCGACGCGGCCGACGCTGACGAGATACGGACGATCGCCCAGCCCCGTCAGCTCGCCTCCCCGCCGGCCCCGCCCCGCGGCTTCCCCGATCCCGAGGCCGAGGACGATCTGCGGTCGCTCCGCCACCGGGTAGGTGCGCTCGACCAGGCGGCGCTCGGCGGCGGTGTGGTAGCAGATCGCGTCGGCGTCCCCGAACGTGCCCCGGAAGACCGGGAGGTACAGGGCCGGCTCGTCGTGCGCCGCCGGGTGGAGCACGGCCGGGACACTGACCCGTCCGATCGCGGCCACGGTCGGGTGGTACATGTACGGGTAGAAGGCGACGACGTCGGCTCGGGAGGCGGATACGGCGTCGACCAGATCCCACGAGACCGGGCCGTTGTACTCCACCCAACGCCGGCCCTGGTCCCTCGTGGCCAGGCGCGGGGCCAAGCGCACGCGGCCGTCGAGGCCGTAGAAGTCGTGCAGGCGGCCGTGGTCCGAGGCGTGGCGGTGGACCGGGACGCCGTTGACGACCGAGTCGCCGGGCGCCAGCTCGTCCTCCCAGGTGTGGGGGTCGAGCGCGCAGGTCGTGTGGACCTCGGACTCCCACTCCGTGTGGAGGCGCAGGTGCTCGGCCAGCTGGCGCGCCGCCGCCTCCGCGCCGCCCACCACCTGGGGACCGTAGCGGGGAGTGACGAAGTCGATCCTCACGGCGGCGGCCCTGCAACCTGGGCCACGGCGGCGACCACGCGCTCGGCCACGTGTCCGCCCGCGAGCTCCGCCAGCCGCGCCCGGCCGGCCTCGACGAGCAGGGATCGGAGCGCCTCGTCGTCGCGCATGCGGTGCAGCGCCGCGGCGACGTACGAGGGGTCGCCCGCGTTCAGCAGGAGCGCGGCGGATCCCACCGTCTCACGTATGGCACCGACGGCCCTGGCCACGACGGGAACTCCTGCCGCCATCGCCTCGAGGAGCGGGACGCCGAAGCCCTCATGGGCCGAGAGCGAGAGATACACGTCGGCCGCGCCGAAATGCGCCGACAGCGAGGCGTCGGACACCTCGCCGGTGATCCGCACGGCCTCGGTCAGACCCAGGTCCTCGACGAGACCACGGACTGCCTCGAGGTACTCGAAGCTCGTCGTGCCACCGACGATGTGCAGGCGCGCCCGCGCGTCGTAGAGGCGCCGGTAGGCCCAGAGCGCCTTGACCAGCTGGTGCTGCGCCTTCGAGGGCACGACGCGTCCGACGAAGAGCACGTCGGCACCGCCCCCCGCCTTGGCCTCGTGCAGCTCGGCGACCACCCGGGGGTCGGGGTCGACGGCGACGCGTGTGTAGTCGGCCAACACCGGCACGACCGCCGTGCGGCGGCAACCGGCGCGACGCAGGCCTCGCTCGTTGAAGGAGCTGACGGCCAGTCCGAGCGCGGCGCGCGGCGCGAGCCGCTCGAGCTCCTCGGCCGCCCGGGCAGCGCGCGCCTCGGTGTGCGGCTCCCAACCTGCGAAGTGCTCGGGGCCGGTGACGTTGTGGTAGTCGATGATGAGCGGCATCGTTCGCTCGGCCAGGTATCCGGCGACGGCCGACGAGGTCGAGAACTGGTAGATGGCGACGTCACCTTCGGCGGCGTGGTCGGGGTACATCCAGTGCTTGTACGCCTCGGAGGCGAGGTCGTCGTGGACGGCTTCGGCGAAGATCTCCGAGCGCCACCCGGCGGCCCGGAGGATGCCGCGCATCATCAACGTGTGCGTCCCGGTGGCATCGTGCGGGTTGAGGGTGGGGACGAACTGGTGCACCGCCACCGGTGCCCCGGCGGCGGCGTTCACTCCTCGTCGTGCGGGTACGGGGTCAGCGACGCGCGCTCGGCGGTGACCAGGTAGTCGGCGCCGTCCGGGCCGAGTCGGACCTCGGCCCGGTACCCGGCGCCGTCGAGCAGGTGGCACCAGGTCTCGGGCCGCAGGGGACGCCCGGGCGACAGGTCCGCCTCGGGCGGCGCGTCGGGAGCCTCGAAGGCCTCGCGCCCGACGCAGTGCACGAGGAGCGTCCCGCCCGGGGCAAGACAGGTGCCGATCAGGCCGAGCAGCTGAGCCCTCTCCCCGCCCGCCATGCCCTCGACCAGTCCGCTCAACACCACCGCGCCCAGGCCGGCCGGGGCGACGTTCCGGAGGTGGTCCGTCACGTCCTCGTCGCGCAGATCCAGGGTCCCCAGCGCGGCCGACTCGACGACCGCCCGGCGGGGGTCCACCCCGTACGCGTCGCCCCCGGCGGCCACCATGCGCCGGACCAGCCAGCCGTCGCCGCAGGCGGCGTGAAGGACCCGCCCCCGGGCCTCGGCCACCGCACCGACCGCGTCCTCCACCCACCAGGCGCCGTCGCCGGCGAGCGCAGGGAACTCGACCACGCCGACATCTGGGATCCGCTGCGCTTCGAGCTGGCGCTCGAGGTCCTTGAGCCGCCCGTCCACGATGTGCAGGGCGCGGCTCATCGCGGAGGCGGACTGGCTCATCTGGTGCGTGACCCACCCGACGTACCAGAGCAGCGCCGAACGCATGCCCTTCTTCACGAAGGCGCCTGCGGCCCGGTTCGACTCGACCGGCACCACCGGGTCGATGAAGGTGACCGCGTCGACCATGCGCAACGCCTCGCCCAGATCGCCGCCGCGGCCGGCCACGGGCGAGTGGGCCAGGAAAAGCTCGTCCAGCTCGCGCTCGAGCTTCGGCGGCAGGTCGCCTGACGCCCGTCGCAGCCGGACCTCCTCCTCAATCTCGGCCATCACCTGCTGGACGTAGGCCTGTGGGTCTTCGACAGTCACTTTTTGGTCGGACGGTTCAGGAGAGTGCCACGGCGGCGGCCTCCGCCAGAGCAGCGGAGGGATCGTCCATGGGCACGGTCTCGATCAGCGCGGCGCGGACCGGCATGTAGATGACCCCGGTCGCCTTTCCCGGGTTCATGACCTCGAATTGGCCCGCCTGCTCGCGCCAGTCGTAGAGCACGCCGCTCCTGCTCTGGATGCCGATGGCGTACGAAAAAGCGCCATCGAGCAAGGGCATCTCCTCAATGCCGAAGTGCATCGTCCCGACGCCCTTGGGCAGGTCGAGCCGGGGACCGACGATGGAGGTGTCGGTGCGCATGAGCATGTTGCCGTTGCCGTCGCGGACTTCGAGTGAGAAGACGACGTCTTCGGTCGGCACGAGTGCGACGAACCCGACCGCGATCGTCATGGCATCCCCGGTGCACAGGTAGGGGAGACTGTTGTCGCCCGAGAAGGACTGCTGGACATAGGTGAAGCGCACGGGACGCTCCGCATCGGAGGCCAACGTCCCGCCCGTAGGAGCAGGTGCAGCAGGGACGGCGACCACGGCCGGGGCGATCGACATCGCCGCGCCCTCGGCCATCAGGCCTTCCCGGAAGATGCGTGTCGCTTCCCCCGGGTCGCCCTCGGTGACGAGCCGTCCGTGGCTCAAGACCATGCCGCGGTTGCAGATGCTCCGCACCTGGTCGGCCGAATGCGTGACCAACAAGATGGTGCGGCCTTCGCGCTGGAACTCCATGACCCGATCGATGCACTTGCGCTGGAACCGCTCGTCCCCGACGGCCAGGACCTCGTCGATCACGAGGATGTCCGGGTTCATGTTCACGGCCACCGCGAAGCCGAGCCGAACGTACATGCCCGACGAGTAGAACTTCACCGGGCCGTCGATGAACTCCTCGAGCTCGGAGAAATCCACGATGGCGTCGAAGACCCGGTCGACCTCGCGCTTGGTCATGCCGAGGAGGGAGCCGTTCAGGTAGATGTTCTCCCGACCGGTCAGGTCCTGCTGAAAACCCGCGCCGAGCTCCAACAGGCCGGCCAGCTTCCCGCGTACCGCGACCTCACCCGCGGTGGGCTGCAGTACCCCGCAGATGCACTTGAGCAGGGTCGACTTGCCCGAGCCGTTCCGGCCGAGGATGCCGACCGTCTCGCCTTCCGCGACCCGCATCGACACATCGTTCAGAGCCCAGAAGTCCTCGGTGACCTGGCGCTTCCCACTGTGGATGATGCGCTCCTTGATGGTGTTGGGACGCCCGTGCGCTAAGCGGAACCGCTTCGAGACGCCTCGGATGTCGACCGCGAAGTCGGCCACGTCAGAGCTCCTCGGCGAAGTTGCCCTCGAGCCGGCCGAACACGGCCAGGGCGACGACGAACAGGATCAGGGACCCGCAGAGGACCCCGAGCGTCCACGCGGCGTACCAGAGGTAACCGTGGAGCGGGAGGACCACGGTGACGACGCCTTGGACCAGGACTATCGGCTTGGCGTAGAGGCAGCGCTGGAAGACCAGCACGAGCGGGGTCATGGGGTTGAGCATGTAGATCCACGTGAGGTGGTGCGGATCGAGCTTCTTCGCGATCGTCTGGAACGGGTACACGATCGGGCAGGCCCAGAACCACGCCGTCAACACGACCTCAATGAGGTGCTGGGTGTCACGCAGGTACACGTTGACGGAGGAGAGCAGGATGGCCAGTGCCGACGCGAAGAGCACCCCGGTGAACAACGCCACGACGAGCAGCGGGAAGTAGGCAGGGTCGGGAGGCGCGCGCAACACGACCATGAAGACGATCATCACCAGGCACTGGAAGAAGAAGAAGACACAGGCGGACCCGACCGCGGCGAGGGCCAGGATCTCCCGAGGGAACGACACCTTCTTGACGATCCCGGCGTTGTTCACCACGACACCGGTGCCGGTGAGGACGCCCAGCTGGAAGAGGTTGAACAGGAGCAGACCGGCGAAGAGGAAGATCACGAAGTTCGGCATCTTGTTGCCGAGCACGATCTGGAAGACGAAGAAGTAGATGGCCAGCGTCATGGCCGGGGCCACCATCGACCAGACGAGGCCGAGCGCCGAGTTCTTGTACTTGACCTTGATTTCCGTGCGGACGAGATAGATCAGGAGCTCGCGCGAGAGCCAGATCTCGCGCAGTCGCTTGCGCACGCTGATGGTGGGCGTGACGACCCGCGTGACCTGGCCGCTGCGGGCCTGGCGCGGCGCGACGCCAGCGGCTTCCGCCGCCATCGGCGAGCCGTCCGCCACCTCGTGCTCGACGGCCTCCTCCAGTCTCCGGTCTGCGTCCGACGAGGAGGCCGGGACGTCCAGAGCCACGTCTATGAATTCCCCGCCGTTGCCACTGAGCGGTCGATGACCTGGTCGATGAAGCCGTACTCGCGAGCCTCTTCGGCCGTGAACCAGCGGTCGCGGTCGGAGTCCGTCTCAATCCGCTCGAGGTCCTGGCCCGTGTGGAACGCGATGCGCTCGGCCATCATCCGCTTGAGGTAGATGATCTGCTCGGCCTGGATGGCGATGTCGGCTGCCTGGCCCTGCATCGCGCCCGACGGCTGGTGCATCAGGATCCGGGAGTGCGGCAGCGCGTAGCGCTTGCCGGGCGCCCCGGCGCAGAGCAGGAACTGCCCCATGCTGGCCGCCAGTCCCACGCAGATGGTCGAGACGTCCGGGCGGACGTACTGCATCGTGTCGTAGATGGCCAGGCCGTCGGTGACCGAGCCTCCCGGCGAGTTGATGTACAGGGAGATGTCCTTCTCGGGGTCCTCCGCTTCGAGCAGGACGAGCTGGGCACAGACCAGGTTGGCCGTCACCTGGTCGATGGCGCTCCCGATGAAGACGATGCGCTCCTTGAGGAGCCGCTGGAATATGTCCCCGGGCGCGTCGAGGCCGCCACCGGGTCCGGCGGCCACCACTCGAGGAATACGGGGCTGAAAGGATGCGTCGGCCATGGACACGAGGCTACTTGCCGAGGCACGGCACCGGGGGCACACGACCGCGGTTGGCCTGGTCACCGGCACCGGCGGCCCGTCTCCGGAGGGACACCGTCGGCTGGGACACCCGGGTCCGGGTCCACGGAATCCTGGCGAGGGCGCCCCTCGTGGGGTACCGGCACGGTGGCGAACAGCCATTTTTCGCCTCGTCCCCGACCGGGTCCCGTTCTCTTTCCGCTCCGGTCGCAGTACCGCCGCCCGCGACGACCTTCCCACGGAGGCCTTCGATCGACGTGAAGGCACGATCGTGCGGTCTACCTTTGCCTCCTGACGCAAGGAGGCGGATGGAGCCGATCCCGGCCCTTCAGGCGAACGAGGTTCGCTTCGACGAGACGGTCGACGTGGTCGTCGTAGGTCTCGGCATCGCCGGCACGTCCGCGGTGGTGGCGGCGCGCCAGGCCGGGGCGGACGTTGTGGCCGTGGAACGTGGCGCGGGACCCGGGGGGACCTCGGCCCACTCCGGCGGCCTCATCTACCTGGGAGGCGGCACGGCCCTCCAGGGTGCCTGCGGCTTCCGGGACTCGCCCGAGAACATGGCGGCGTTCCTCCGGGCCGCGCTCGGGCCCGGCGCGGACGACGATCGCCTGGACGCCTACTGCGAGGGCTCCCCGGACCACTTCGATTGGTTGGTCTCGGTCGGCGTTCCGTTCCGGGCGGCGTTCTGCGACGAGCCGAACCGCGAATCGATCGACGACGCGGGGCTCCTCTTCAGTGGCGGCGAGGACACCTACCCGTACGACGAGATCTCCACCCCGGTGCCGCGCGGGCACAAGCCGCAATACACCGACTCTGCGGGCGGATTCCTCATGGAGCGCCTCGCTGCCGCCGTCGCCGGTAGCGGCGCGCGGGTGGTGGCGGACGCCGGCGCCGAAGCGCTCGTCGTCGACGGAAGGGACGTTGTCGGCGTGCGAGTTCGGGCCGACGGCGGGCGCCGCGTCATCCGGGCCCGCGGCGGGGTGATCCTGGCCACGGGCGGGTTCATCCACAACGAGGAAATGGTGGCCGAGAGTTGCCCGCTGGCTCACGTCCCCGACCCGGCCTGGCGGATCGGCACCCCGACCGACGACGGCCGCGGGATCCGCATGGGCGTCGGTGCGGGCGCGAGGACGACCAGGCTCGACGCCTTCGAGTGTGCGTTGCCACTCGGGCCGCCACACCGGCTGGCCCGGGGAATCCTCGTCAACCGCCACGGCGAGCGATTCATCAACGAGGATGCCTACACGGGTCGCATCGGCTTCCATGCCCTGCGCGACCACGACGGCTTCGTCTTCATGATCACCGACGACGTGATCCACGAGCCGAACCTCATCGGGCTCCGCGTCGGCTACGCCGCGGCGACCCCCGAGGAGCTGGCCGTCGACCTCGACGTCCCTCCCGAGGCTCTGGTGCGAACGGTGCGCCAGTACAACGAAGCCGCGGCCCGGGGCGACGACCCGGCGTTCCACAAGCGTGCCCCGTACCTACAGCCCATCGGCGAGCCTCCGGCGAGCGGCATAGGAGCGATCGACCTGCGCGTCGACCACGGCGCGATCTACGCCACCTTCACGCTCGGCGGCCTCGCGACCGACGCCGAAGGTGCCGCGCTCGACGCCGGCGGTCAACGCATTCCGGGTCTCTACGCGGTCGGCCGGACCGCCGCAAGTCTCGCGGCCCACCACTACGCCAGCGGCATCAGTCTCGGCGACGGCTCGTTCTTCGGCCGGCGTGCCGGGCGTCACGCCGCAGCCCAAGCCCGAACGGAGCGCTCCTCGCCGTAGAGGGACGAGGCAGTCTCTGCACCAACCTCTTCGGCACTGGGTTTCGATCGCTGGCAAGGTGGTTGCAATGCAACCCGTGGATGTCGAAACCTTCGAAGCCCTGGTCGCCCAAGCTCTGGCGACCATCCCCGACCAGCTCCGCGCCGAGATGGAGAACGTGGCCATCATCATCGACGACGAGAGCCCGCCAGGTCCGCTCTTCGGCCTCTATCAAGGAGTTCCGTTGACACGTCGGGCCGGCTACGCGGGGGCGACTCCCGATCGGATCACGCTCTACCTCGCCACGATCTGCCAGGCCGCCAACACGACCGAGGAATTGGCTCACCGGGTGAGAGTCACGTTGCTCCACGAGGTGGGGCACCACTTCGGCATCGGCGAAGCGCGTCTGCGCGAGCTCGGTTGGTCCTAAGGCCGTCAGCCCACTCGTCCAGAGACGAGCCGCCACGTGCGACGACCCCCGACGCCGCTCGTGACGGTCGGCCCCCAGGTGGTGGGAAGCCGTAGAGTCCCCCATCAGAACCGCTGCGGGCGTGGCGGAATCGGCAGACGCGCCGGGTTTAGGTCCCGGTCCCCGAAAGGGGGTGGAGGTTCAAGTCCTCTCGCCCGCACCGCCCCGCCGCCGCCGCCAAGGGTGCAGCTGTGTTCAGCCCGGGACCCGGCAGACATAGGCCAGCAGGTAGCAGTCCGCGATCTCGTGGAACATGCCCCTGGACGTCGCCACCTGGTCCACATCGAACGTACCGGCCGTCAGGCTCGGTCCGGCGTGGTTGAGCCCGACGGCGGAGACGATCTCGAGGCCGGCGGCGGCCAGTTTGGCCCTCATTTCGGCGTCGGTGTACTCGTGCTCGTGGTCGGGGTCGATGAATTCAGGCTGCTGCAGCCGGGTCACCCGGGCGTTGGGCGTGTCGAGCCCCAGGTATCCGCCTGGGCGCAGGACTCGGCGCACCTCGGAGAGCACCGTGTCCGCGACATCGGGCGGAACGTGCTCAATGGACTGCCCGCTGTAGACGAGGTCGACCGATCCGTCGGGATAGTCGGAAAGATCGACCATCGAGTGGTAGCGGTAGCGCACGGGACCGAGCCCAGTCTGCGTCACCTCGTGGGCGTCGTCTTCGCGGTACAGCTCGTTGCGCTCGTGCGATGGCAAGTCGATGACGACGAGGTCGTCGAACTCGTAGGGGTAGCCCATGAGCACCAAGGCACCCGTCGCGTTGCCGAGGGCAGTGCCGCCGAGGTCGAGGATGCGCCGGCCCGCAGGCAGCGAGCGTACGAACATCATGCGGCTGAAGTGGAGCGACTGCCCGAGGCCGCGGAAGGGGGTCACCGACCACCACTCCCCCGACGCCACGGCCCAACCAGTCAACTCCTGCGGCGTGATGGCTCCCGTCTGCAGCCCTTGGAGGTAGCTCTGCGCGCCGGTCGGATCAGGCTCACGCGCCAGCACGAGCTCGTAGACCAGGTCCAAGACGTCGGCGGCCGACCGCCCGGAGAGCCCCCGCCACGCCGCCGCACCCGGGATCGGAGGCGGCTGGCCGCGCAGGCGCCGCACGAGGCCTCGCCAGGTGGGCATGGACCGTCACGCTAACAACACGAAGGTGCTCAGAAGGGGGAAGGGGAACCGTCGGCGCGACGGATCGGCCCGGAACGCCACGTTCGACCTACGTTTCCGGTGTGAGCCCTCACCTGGTCGCGGCGCCCGACAAGTTCCGCGGCACGGCCACGGCGGCCGAGGCGGCTGCCGCTGCCGCCGGCGCGGCACGGCGTGCGGGATGGACCGCCGACGAGGCTCCCATGTCCGACGGCGGCGAGGGCCTGCTCGAAGCCCTCGGCGGCGAGGTACGGACGACGGTGGTGACCGGACCGCTGGGTCGGCCCGTGAAGGCCGAATGGCGGATGCGCGACCGCACCGCGGTCGTCGAGATGTCGCGTGCGGCCGGGAGGTCGCTGGTGCCGCGACCACGGGGCGACGACCCGATGCGCGCCGAGACGACCGGCGTCGGCCAGCTCCTGCTCGCGGCACGGGACGCGGGTGCTCGGCGGATCGTCGTCGGATGCGGGGGCTCGGCCACGACCGACGGCGGGCTTGGGGCCTATGAAGCAGTCGGCTCCGCTGCCGCGATGACCGGAGTCGAGGTCACCGTCGCCTGCGACGTCACCACGGCGTTCACCGACGCGGCCCGGCTGTTCGGCCGCCAGAAGGGTGCCACGCACGATCAGATCGCCACCCTCACCCGACGCCTCGTCGACCTGGCCGATCGGTACCGTCGCGAGACAGGCGTCGACGTCACCGGCGTGCCCGGTGCCGGCGCCGCGGGCGGCCTCGCCGGGGGCCTGCTCGCGCTCGGCGCCCGCATAGAGCCGGGGTTCGACCTCGTCGCCCGCCTCACCGACCTGGCCGAGCGCATTCGGCGGTCCGACCTGGTCGTCACGGGCGAAGGCCATGTCGACCCGCCTTCGTTCGACGGGAAGGTCCCCGGAGGCGTCCTGACCCTGGCCCGAGAAGGCGACCCTCCAGTCCCCGTGGTGTGCATCGCCGGCGGAGCGGACGGCGCGCTGGTGGCCAGGCCCCCGAAGGGCATGGATATCGTGAGCCTGACGGCTCGCTTCGGCCGGGCCGACGCCCGTGGCAGGACGGTCGAGCTGATCGGGCTGGTCACGGCGGAATTCGTCGAGGCGGCGACGGCAGGGGCGGAAAGGGCGACCCCGGAGAGGAGCTGAGCAGGCCGCGGGCAGTGGAGAGGTTTTGCCCCCGTAGCCGGCATCGGCCACACTCTGTGCCGCTCAAGGGCCGCGCGACCGCCGCCGGATGCGGAGCAGGCGGGCGCGTTGCACGCTCGGCAGAGAAACGGAGCGTTCGACCGGTCCGCAACGGTCGCGCCATCGCGGCCGCCCGCGGACATGCATCGACGACGTTCGACATCGGAGAAACAGGAGGCATCACGATGGGATTGCTCGACGGCAAGGTAGCCGTGGTCACCGGGGCGGGGCGGGGAATCGGCCGCGAGGAGGCCCTCCTCCTGGCCTCCGAGGGCGCCACGGTGATCGTCAACGACATCGGGGCCGGGCTCCACGGCGAGGACGGAGGCGACACCCACCCTGCGCAAGAGGTGGTCGACCACATCACGGCCTCGGGCGGCGTCGCCTCGGTGAACGGTGACGACGTCAGCTCGTGGGCCGGCGCGAAGCGGCTTGTCGACCAGGCCGTCGAGAGCTACGGCTCCATCGACATCCTGGTCAACAACGCGGGGATCCTCCGGGACAAGATGTCCTTCAACATGGAGGAGTCGGACTGGGACGACGTGATCCGAGTCCATCTCAAGGGTCACTTCTCGACGGCCCATCACGCGGCCGTCCACTGGCGCTCCCGCGCCAAGGCCGGTGAGGACGTCTCGGGGCGCATCATCAACACGTGCTCCGAGTCCGGCCTGTTCGGCAGCGCGGGCCAGGCCAACTACGCCGCGGCAAAGGCGGGCATCGTGTCCATGACCTGGGTCCTGGCGCGCGAGCTCGGCCGTTACGGCGTCACCGCCAATGCCGTCGCCCCCCGGGCTCGCACCCGCATGACCGAGACGATGTCGATGGACATGAGCGCGAAGGAGGGCGTCTTCGACGCCTGGCATCCGAGGAACATCGCCAACGTCGTCGGGTTTCTCGCCGCGCCCGAGTCAGCCGACATCAGCGGGCAGATCTTCGTGGTCTACGGCGGGAACATCCACGTCATGAGCGCATTCAAGCCGATCGGCGCGGTGACACGCGACGCCGAGTGGACGCCGGCCGAGCTCGTCGCCGCCAAGGGCGAATTGTTCAAGGACATCGGTTCGGAGATCCCGCCGTTCTCGGTCGTCTGAGCCTCCGACCGCCGATCGGCCCCGCAGTGGGGCATACACCGCCTCCATCCCTTCGAGCGGTACCCTCGACCGGCGATGCCCCGACGCGGCCGACCGGACGGTGACCCGCCCGCACCGGCGGGACGCAGCGAAGTGGCGTCAGCGGGAGCGGCTGGACGTTCGCCGCTGGGGACGTTCGCCGAGTGTCCCCACTGCGGCGGAGAGCTGCGTCCCGAACACGCGCACTTCCGTTGTGCCGCGTGCGGGTGGCGCGACTCCTGCTGCGACTGATCAGGCGTGAACGCCCCGCGCCACGCCCGCCGTCGTCCCCATCCGGCGCGCGCCAGCGGCTGAGACAACGCCACGGGTGCGTTGGGGGCGGCTCGCCGTCGCCGCGGCCCTCGTCGTGGTCGGTCAGGTCGTCACGTTCCTCGTCCTGCGTTCGCAGGGAAACGACCTCGGAGGCGACCAGGCGCACTACCTGATCGCCGCGCAGACTCTGGCGCACGGGAGCCTGCACCCCGGACCCTGGTACCAGCGCGACTTCCTGGCGCACTACGTCTACGACTGGCCGGCCGGCGCGACGGCATCGAACCTGCACATCGTGCAGATGTACCCCGGACCACACGGCTCGGTGTTCGCGCACGGACTGGGTCTTCCGCTGCTGCTCGCACCCTTCGTCGCCGTGGGCAACGTCCCGCTCGGCCTGATCGGGCTCTTCTCGGTCGTTGCTCTGGGCATCGTCTGCATCCACCAACGCGCCTCCCGCCTGGCGCGACTGGGGCGCTCCGGCCGGATCGTCTTCGCCCTCGCGTTGGCCGCGCCGGCGCTGTGGGTCGCCTCGACCCAGGTCTACCCCGACCTCGTCAGCGGCGTCCTCTTGGCGGCGGCTTTGGTCGAGTTGGCGCTCGTCGAGCGTGAGCAGACGCTGAGCCGCTTCGGCGCCGTGGTGCTCGCCGGGGTGCTCGCAGCAGAACCGTGGCTGCAGATCAAGAACCTCCTCCCGGCACTGTGCGTCGCCGCAGCCGCCTCGGTCGTGATCCTTCGGCTCGGCGGGTCGAGACGGGCGCCGGTCGTGATGGCTGCCGTCGTGCTGGCGGGTTGGGCGCTACTGCTCGCCTACAACCTCTTCTTCTACGGCCACCCCGAGGGTCTCCCCCAACCGCACCCCACCCTCAGCGGGACCAGCCTGACCAGGGTCCTGGCCCTGGTGTTCGACCGCGACCAGGGTCTCCTGGTCCAGGTTCCGACGATCCTCGTCGGCGTGCTCGGCCTGTGGGCAGCCCGCCGGACCGTGCCGTGGGCGGTGATCGCGACCGCGGCCGGTTCGGTGCTCATGATCCTCGTCAACGGCACCTTCACCTCCGACGTCCCGTTCGGGGGGGCGTCGCTGGCCGGTCGGTTCGAGTGGACCGTCGTGCCCATGTTGCTCGCCTGGGCACCCTTCCTCCTGGTGGCGATCGAACGGCACCGGGCACGCGTCATCGCCCTCGGTGCGGGCATCGGAGCGTTGTGGGTGGCGCAAGCCGTCCCCCTCCTCGAGGGGTCCCACCAGTACGTCAACGCGATGATCGCCCCGTTCGCACCGTGGGACCCCTCCCTGTACCCGGGGTGGTGGCCCGGACTGGGCGGCGCGCTGCCGACGTTCCTCGCGCCCGGCCTGCACGATGGGGCGACCTGGAGCCACCTCGTCGTCGAGCTGCTCGTGGCGGGGGCGATCGCCTTCGTCCTGCAGATGCTGGCCCGGCCGGGCCCGTTGCGGGCCGGACCCGTCGCCGTCGTGGCCGGGGCGATGTGCGCGCTCGCGACGGTTGTCGCCGTCGTCGGCCCCGCGCGCGACGAACCCCAGTCGACGCTCAGCTGGCCCGGCGCGGTGATCGGCTCGCCCTGGTCCACCGACTCGCTCACCACGGCCTTCGCCCCGGAGGTGCTCGCCGATGGTGGTCCCGGGTCCTACCGCGCCGTGCTCACCTACGCCGGTACCGCGGGCTCGGCTCCGGCCGCGGCCTCGCTGGTCTCGGTCCCGTACGCCCGCAGCGTGGCGTCGGACTGGTTCACACCGGCGCACCCGACGGACGCGCGACTGCTCTCGGTCACACCGGCGCCGTTGGACCTGGCGGCCGCGCAGGCCGCGCGCACGGTACTCCGGGCCGAACCGGCCAGTCCGAGCGCCCCGAACGCCGGCTCGACGCGGAGCGCCGTCTGGTCGATCACGACGAACCGCACCTCGATCATTGCGCTGCGCGTGACGCTGCCTCCTCACAGCAGCTATGCGGCCATGTCCCTCACCTTGACCAAGACGTCGTCGGGGTGAGCACGACGGCGCCGCGTGAGGCACGATGGCGCCATGGCACGCTCCCACCCTTTCCGCTTCGCTGCCCAGCTCAGCTCCCCGCCCGACGGCACGGCGCGGTCGTGGGCGGAGCAGGCGCGCCAGGTCGAGGACCTCGGGTACTCCGCCTTGCTCATGCCCGATCACTTCGGCGACCAGCTCGCACCGGTGCCGGCCCTCGCCGCCGTGGCCGCGGCGACGACCACGTTGCGCATGGGTGCGCTCGTCTTCGGAAACGACTACCGCCACCCCGTCGTGTTGGCCAAGGAGGCGGCCACGCTCGACGTGCTCAGCGACGGCCGCTTCGAGCTGAGCCTCGGCGCCGGCTGGATGCGCACCGACTACGACCAGGCCGGGATGGTCTACGACCACCCCGCCGTCCGCGTCGACCGGCTGGAGGAGGCGATCAAGGTGGTCCAGGGACTGCTCCGCACCGAGGGCCCGTTCAGCTTCCACGGCGAGCACTACGAGATCCTCGCCCATTCGCTGGCGCCTCGGCCGGTGCAGAAGCCCGGACCGCCGCTGATCGTGGGCGGCGGGGGCAAGCGGGTCCTCTCCATCGCCGCGCGGCACGCCGACGTCGTGGGCATCAACGTGAACCTGCGCGAGGGAACCGGCGGCGCGGAGACTGCGGCCGACGCCACGCCGGAGCGGACCCGCCAGAAGGTGGCCTGGGTCAAGGACGCGGCCGGAGACCGCTTCGAGGACATTGAGCTCAACTCGCTGATCGGATTCGTCATGGTGACCGACGATGCGACCTCGCTGGCGGAGTCGATGGCACCTGCCTTCGGGATAGACCCGGCGGACGCCCTGCACGTGCCCCTGGCTCTCGTCGGCACGCTCGACGAGATGGCAGAGGAGCTCGAGTGGCGTCGCGAGGAGTACGGCATCTCGTACTGGTCGATCGAATCGGCGGCCTGGCAGACCCTGGCGCCGGTCGTCGGAAAGCTGGCGGGAACATGACGGTGGCCACGCTGTCGGGGTGGGAGGCGCTGGGCCGCACCCGCGTGCTCGGAGGCGAGGACGTCTTCACCATCGATCTGCCGTCCCTCGGACCCGAACGTCATCTGCCGCTGCTCGTGCTGCACGGCTTCCCCACCTCGTCGTTCGACTACGCGGCCGTTCTGGACGGCCTGCGGCAGGAGCGTCGCGTCCTCCTGCTCGACCTGCTCGGCTACGGCCTCTCGGCCAAGCCCGACCGGCACTACACCATGGCGCTTCAGGCGGACGTCGCCGCCGCCTACGTCGCCGAGCTCGGTGTCGTCCATTTGGACCTCCTCACCCACGACATGGGTGACACCGTGGGCGGCGAGCTGCTGGCGAGGCGAGCCGAGGGCTCGTGGCGCGTCGAGATCGGGCGCCGCGTCGTGACGAACGGGAGCATCTACATTCAGCAGGCACACCTGACCGACGGGCAGCAGCTGCTCCTCAGCCTGCCCGACGCGGTGTTGCCGGCCGGCGTTCCGATCGACGCGGCGTCGATTGCCCGGAGCCTGCGTGACACGTTCAGCCCGGCGACGCCGGAGGTTCCCGACGGCTGGCCGGAGGACCCCGTGCCGGAGGCGGCCCGACAGGTCGTCCACCACGACGGCCATCTCGTCCTGCCGCGGTTGATCCGTTACATCGAGGAACGGCGGGCGAACGAGCGGCGGTTCACGGGCGCCATCGAGGCCGACCCGTCGCCTCTCCACGTCGTGTGGGGTCTCGACGACCCCGTCGCGGTGCCCTCCATGGTGGGCACCCTGGAGCGCGCCCGTCCCGATGCGACCGTGGTCCGCCTCGCCGACGTCGGCCACTACCCCATGGTCGAGGCACCGGCCCGGTTCCTCGAGGCCGTGCGAATCGGTCTGGGCTGAGCCGGTCCCGGACCGGCGTCACCGAGGGAGGCTGCTGAGCGTGTCCAGACCGAACTTCGTGCTCTTCATGCCCGACCAGCTGCGAGCGGACGCTCTGGGCTGCTACGGCAGCACCGTGGCCTCGACGCCGTCGTTCGACGCCCTGGCGGCACGCGGGGTCCGGTGCACCGACGCCTGGTCACAACACGTCGGTCCGCCGGCTGGCGGTGACGGGGGGCGGTTTACGCCGGCGCCTCCACCTTCAGCCTCCGCACCTCTTCGGGCAGGCTGTCGTAGAGGTCGGCGATCAGTTCGTCCCGCTGCGCTCGGCGGGAGGGGTCGTCCCACCGGTTCTCGAACTGGTAGGGGTCGTCGTCGACGTTGTAGAGCTCGCCCGTAGCGATGGGGATGCCGCCCGGCCCGACGGACGTCTGCTCGTACACGACCGGGCACGGTGCCAGGACTCCGTCCCCCCAGGTCTCTTCGAGCCCGTTGGGTTGGCCGGCCGTCGACGGCTCGTAGACGGTGCACAGCCATCCGTCGCGGTAGATGGAGCGCAGGTGCATGCCATAGCCCGGGAACTGGCTGTCCCACTCGCAGAGCACCCGCTCCCGATCCGGCTCGCCGTCCACGGTCGGCAACGGCTTCCCCTGCATGAACGGAGCGGGCTGAATCCCGGCGATGGCGCAGAACGTCGGAGCGAGATCGACCTGCCCGACCGGGTCGCTCACGACCGCCGGTGCCAGACCGGCGCTCGGCGCAGGGCGCCACACCATCGGAAGCCGCATGAGCGCGTCGGTGTGGTATGGGCCCTTGTAGAGCAGCCCGAAGTCGCCCTGCATCTCGCCATGGTCGGTCGTGAAGATGACGTCCGTGCGGTCCGCCCACCCGCGGGCCGCGACCGCGGCCAGGACGCGTCCGCACGCGTCGTCGATCAGCTCGTTCATCACGTGGGTCTTGGCGTTGACCTCACGGATCTGATCGTCCGTCAGCTTCGAAGGAACGAAGCTCGCCGGTCCGCCCTCCATGTTCGGGAACGAGCCGTCCCAGTAGCCCAGCCAGTGAGCGGGCTTGCGCTCCAGGACGGCGCGGATCTGCTCGTCCGATCCCGGGTGCCCCGGGGGGAGGTCGAGATCCTGCCAGGGAACACGCGTGCAGCTCCGACTCCGGAGGATCCCACGGATGATGCGGATCGGGGAACGACATCCAACAGAACCACGGCTCGTCGTCGCCCAGGGAGGCGAGCCAGTCCGCTGTCCGGTCGGCCACCCAGTCGGTGTGGTACCACTCCCGCGGGATCGGGTTGTTCTTGGTCTCGGGCGCCCCGGTGTCCCCGCCCGGCTTCCCCCGCAAGAGCCCCGCGAAGCTGTGCAGGTGCTCCGGATGGTTGGCTTCGAGCCAGCGGCCGTAGTGGGCAAGGGGCATCCGGCCGACCGCGGCCGCGTGCATGGCCTGCTCGGAGCGATCGAAGCCCCGCCACGGACCGGTGTCTCCACGAGCCGCACGCGCGTTCTCCTCGAAATGGAGGTCCGGATCGAAGCCGGGCTCGAAGTGCGCCTTGCCCAGCAGCGCGGTGCGGTAGCCGGCCTTCTCGGCGAGATAGCCCGCGACCGATGGCGCATCGACCGGGAGTGCGATCCCGTTGGCCACGACGCCGTGCGTCCGCACGTACTGCCCCGTCAGCATGGTCGACCGGGCCGGCATGCACACGGTGTTCTGGTTGTAGGCCCGTGCATAGTTCATCCCTTCGGCCGCGAGCCGGTCGATGACCGGGGTCCGCGCCACCGTGCCGCCGTTGCAGCCCAGGCTGTCGTAGCGCTGCTGGTCGCTGGTGATGAAGAGGATGTTGCGGCGTTGCGGCGTGTCGGCGGGCATCTCAGGCCTCGCTGCCTCCGCCGATCACGTCCAACAGCGGCTCGCAGGCGAGGAGCACCGTGCGATCGAGGCCACGCTCGCGGTTGGTGTGAGCCCTCTCGTAGTTGGGCGACGTGACCATGTCGAGAAACGCCGACCGGCTGGGGTATGACACCAGGGCCACGAGGTCCCAACCGTCAGCGTCGCTGTCCCCGATCAGGACGTGCTCCGGCCGGCCCGTCCAGAGGACCCGTCCCCCGCGGTCCTCGACCATCTTCACCACGTCCGCGCTGTAGCGGCGGTAGGCGTCTGCACCGCTCGGCTCCGAGCCCGACTCGGGCGTCCCCTCGCCCTCCCCTCTCGCCCCTTGGCGAAGTGCAGCAGGTTGATCATGACCACTTCGCCGTCACGCTCACCGTGGGCGAACTCGCTGAACTGCTCTCTGGTCGGTGTGATCGCCATGTTCCTCCCCGGTCCTGGTCACCGCAACTATTCCACCTCCGCCTCCGAGGGCGTCATTCCGAAGCCAAGAGCCGCTGCAGGTCTCGTTCCAGGTCCACCATCAGCTCCGTGAGGTGGCCGAGCCGTTCGGAGGTCGACGCGGCAGCCAAGAGCCGTTGTGCGTCGTAGGCGTCGACGGGCGCAGCGGAACAGAGATTCCACGACGCCCGCTCGGCGTTGCCCCCTCCGTCGAGCTTGGTATCCGGAGACAAGGCCGGCGCGCCGCCCTGCTCGGAGAGCAGCGCGCGCACCCGGCGCACCCGGGCCGTGGCCTCCTCCAGGAGCCGCCCGGGACTGCATCCGCCTCCGGCTTCGCCTCTTCCGCCAGTGCCTGGGGGTACGGGTCGTCGGGGAGCCATTCGACGACGCGAATGCGTGCCTCGCCCCGCACCTCGACCAGCCACCGGCCGTCGGGAAGTGGCGCGGCCGCGACCACCACTCCGAGCGTTCCGAGCGAGGAGCGCTGATCACCACCTCCGACCTCCGACCCACGTTCGATCAAGACCACGCCGAAACGTCGGTCGGTCTCCAGGCACTCCTGCACCATGATCCGATAGCGCGACTCGAACACGTGCAGCGGCATGGATCGCATGAGGAAAGAGCACACCCGAGAGGGGGAACATCGGGAGCCGTGTCCCTGTCATGCAACCACCTTGTCACGAATGCCACGGACGACACGGGCGTGCGAACGCGAGAAGGACCGGCCCACTCGGACCGGTCCTTGACTCGTTTGTAGTGATTCTGTTGTGCTCGTCAGCTCACGGGGCCCCGGCCTACGGCGTAGATGGTGCGGGGGCCGCCTTGTCGGCCGGCCGGCACACGCACCGGCGCGAGCGCGGCCATAGTCACACGCCGGGCCTCTCGCCTCGTGGGCTGAGCTGTGGCGTCACCGAAACCGACATCGGTGACGCAACCTCAACCCGGCGGACCACTCTCCTCGGTAGAGCTTGTCGACATTCTCGGCAGCTCCTTTCGATTCCGGCAGCCCAGGGTGCGACGGGCTGCTCCTCACCTCAAAGTCCAGTATCTGCCCCGGCCTGCCTCGTGTGAACCCCACGCGAACAGGGGGTTCGCGAACACCCTGGTCACAGGGTCGCCAGAAGGCACCGAGTTCACAAGATTGTGACGAACGTCCCGTGCGCCTTCCCCTACGCTCTGACCCATGGCGCTCCCGGCACCCAAAGACGGCACCACGGCCGTCGTCACCGGTGCCTCGTCGGGAATCGGCGCCGAGATCGCCCGCGAACTCTCCCGCCGTGGCCACGGCTTGACCCTGGTGGCCCGCAGGGAGGACCGGTTGAAGGCCCTCGCCGACGAGCTTTCGCAGTCGCACGGCATCCGGGTCGAAGTGCTCGCCGCTGACCTCACCGACGCCGGCTCCCGAGCGGAACTGCCCGGAAAGATCGAGGCGCGCGGCCTCGTCGTCGACGTGCTGGTCAACAACGCCGGCTTCACGACGATGGGTCCCGTGAGCAAGGCCACCCGCGAGGACGAGCTCGCGTTGGTGCGAACGGACGTCGAGGCAGTCGTCGACCTCTGCACGTTGTTCGTGCCGGAGATGGTCACACGTCATCGCGGTGCGGTCCTCAACACGGCATCGACCGCGGCCTTCCAGCCGCTCCCCGGCCAGGCCGCGTACGGTGCCGCCAAGGCCTTCGTCCTCTCCTACGGGCGCGCACTCGGTGCTGAGCTACGCGGCACCGGCGTGACGGTGACCACGTTGTGCCCCGGCCCGGTCGAGACGGGCTTCGCCGAAACAGCCGGAATGACCGATGCCGAGGCGTCCGAGTCCCTCCCCAAGCTGATGTGGGTACCAGCGGCCGACGTGGCGAAGGCTGCGGTGGACGGACTTGCCGCTGGGCGCGCGGTGGTGATCCCTGGTGCGGCCAATCGGGTTACGGCAGCGGTGGCACACGTCACCCCGAAATCGCTCATCCTCCCCCTGCTGGCCTCCCGGCACCCGGCGCTGAAGAGGGACTAGCACGGTGCCGTTACGGCCGGTCCCGGTCACCGAGCTGGAGCTTCCCTTCCTGGACACGTTGGGGATGGAGCGCCAGGACGCGTTGGCCGCCATGGACGGGGCGCGGGAGCAGCACTGGCTGGCCCGCACCGAGTTCGGTTACACGGTCACCGGGCTGGAGGATGTGACCGCCGTCCTACGCGATCGACGGTTCCACTCGGCCGTCTCCGCCATAACCGAGCTACAGGGCGTGGAGGGCGTGGAGGGCTCGGAGTACTTCGACCGGAGGAGCGAATCAATCCTCTCCATGGAGGGCGAACAGCACGCGCGCCTTCGGCGACTCGTCGCGCCCGCGTTCACGCCGGCATCGGCCAATCGCCTGCGCCCGACGATGCGTGCCGTGGTCGGCGACCTGGTCGACACCATCTCGGGTCAGGGTGAGTGCGAGCTCGTCGCCGACGTCTGCGAGCCCTATCCGATCCCGATCATCTGTGAGCTGCTCGGGGCTCCGCGCGAGGACTGGAAGCTCTTCTCGTCCTGGGCGACGGACATCTTCCGCATCTTCAACGCCAACCTGGCCGAGGATCTGCCGACGATCGCACGGGCGGCCGGCGAGCTCACCGATTACGTGACCGACATGATCGCCGAGCGCCGGGGTAATCCCCGCGACGACCTCCTGAGCGATCTGATCGCCATCGAGGAGGGGGGCGACCGCCTGTCGACGGCCGAGATGACGATGCTCGCGGAGGCAGTCCTCATGGCCGGGACGGACACCACGCGCAACCAGCTGGCGTGCGCCGCCGCGCTCTTCTGCGACCACCCCGACCAGTGGGCGCTCTTGGCCCGCGAACCCCAACTGGCGGTCCGTGCGGTCGAGGAGTCGATGCGGTATCTCGGCGCTGTGCGCGGCACGGCCCGTATCGCCTCGGAAGAGATCGTCTACCGCGACGTGATCTTCCCAGCCGGCACGCTGGTCACGACGTCGTTGACGGGAGCGAACCGCGACCCCGACGCGTGGGAGCAGCCGGACGTGTTCGACATCACGCTCGAGCGGAGTGCGACGCAGATGACCTTCGGAGCGGGCATCCACCATTGCATGGGAGCGGCTCTGGCCCGGGCCGAGCTTCAGGAGGCGCTGCCGATCCTGGCCGCTCGCATGCCGGGCCTCGCTCGCAACGGAGACATCGAGTGGAAGCCGCTCACGTTCGGCATCTGGGGACCGGCCACGCTCCCCGTTCGCTTCGAACCCTCGTAGGTCGACCGGGTGGCGCCATTCCTCATCCGACTTCGAACCGCCGCTCACCGTGAGGGGCGACGGCTTCGTCCTGACGCCCCTTCGAGCCGAGCACAACGAGGCCGACCTCCGGGCCTGGAGCTCGAGCACCGAGCACATCCACGTCACGCCGGGCTTCGAAAACCATCGGTGGCCCGACGAGCCGATGACGTTGGAGCGCAACCGCAGGGACCTGGAGGGCCACGCCGCCGACTTTGCGGCCCGGCGTGGGTTCACCTACACCGTGCTGTCGCAACCGGGGAACGAAGTCATCGGCTGCGTCTACGTGTACCCGTCACGCGACGGTGCGGCAGACGCCTCGGTGCGGTCGTGGGTCCGGGCGACCCGGGCCGAGCTCGACGCCCCGCTCTACCGGACCGTCAGCGCCTGGCTGGCCGAGGAATGGCCGTTCGAGCGCGTCGACTACGCCCCCCGCTGATCAGGGCCGGCGGCCGAGGAACGCCGCGAGCTGGTCGGCGGGGCACGCGTCTGCCGCCGGTTCCACCTTGGGCCCGAACGGTGCCTGACCGTCTGTTCCCGCGGAGGGAGTCGGGCAGGAATCCCTGTGCAAAGGCAAGGAGCTGGGCGGCGAGCTCGGGATTGAGGTCGGATGGCTGCCCGGTGGCCCGGGCCAGGTCCCAGCCGTGGGTGAAGGTGTCGACCGTGGCGATGTTCACGAACGCGCTGCCGGGGAGCTCGGCGAAGGGGAGCTTCAACATCTTCTCCATCGCACCCTCCGCCTCGAAGGCCTGCACGGCCCTCGCTGCCCCCTCCTTGAATCGAGACACGTAGTCGCCCGTCGTGAAGTCGGATGTGTCGCCGACCGGCGCCGTGCCCGTCTCGGCCGTAACGGCGAAGTAGGTCGTCGCGCCCACGACGTGGTTGACCAGGTCTCGAACGCTCCAGGACGCGCAAGGCGTGGGTGTGTCCAACTGCTCGGGCGACACGCCTGCCAAGACCCGTCCCGTCGATGCGAAACCCTGCGAGAGCAGCTCTGCGCCCATGTTGACCACCCCTTTCGGCTCGTCCTGACCCGTGCTGATCGAAACATAACCGGTGCCGGGGACCACCGCCGAATGGAGCAGTCAGTCTCAACCCACGAGGGCGGTGGCCTCCCCGACGACCTTGTTCTCGCCATCGGCGTTGGCCAGCGAGACGGACAGGTCGATGAGCCTCTTGCCGTCCTCCTCGCGCTTGGCGGTCACGACGATCTTCGACGAGAGCACCTCGTCGGGCCAGGTCTGGCGGGCGAACCGCACCTGATAGCGAGTGAGGTTGCCCACCCCGACGTAGTCCGTGAGCGCAGTGCCCAGGAGACCCATGGAGAACATCCCGTGCCCGAACACGCTGGGTTGACCGGCCGCCTTGGCGCCCACCTCGTCATGGTGCATCGGGTTGAAGTCGCCGGAGGCACCGGCATAGCGGACCAGGTCGGTCCTGGTCAGCTTGTGCGAAATCACCGGCGCCTCGTCACCGACATTCACGTCCTCGAAGGTCAGCGTCCGCTCACCCATCTTCTGCTCGCTCCTTCCGTTGCGGTGCCGTGCGTCCCGAGCCGTCGACGTCAGGCGCGGTGGATGATGTTCGAGCGCACCGTCACCACCGGCTCGCCCGTCTTCGCGTCCGTCCAGACGGTCTCGCTCACGATGAACGTCATGGTGCGCCCACCGGACTCCTTCTGGTAGGCGTCCGCGATCTTGCCGTTGCCCTCCAGGACGTCACCCACCTGGACCGGGCGGTCGTAGGTGAACTCCTGCTCGCCGTGGAGGATGAGCCCCCCCTTCGCCATCAGTGGCGCCGATGGCGGTCAGCATGGGGTTGCCCGTCGGCACGTCCGACGGTTGCAGTTCGGCGAACTTCCCCGAGAACTCCATGGCGAACGGCCACGTCGGCGGCGCAGGGATGTTGTCGAACCCGGCAGCCCGGGCGGCCTCGGGGTCGTGGTAGATGGGGCTCGAGCTGAGCACCGAGTCGGCGAAGTGCATGACGGGCCCGCGCTCCACCAGCACCGTCGACTTTCCCGTCGGCTGTCCGATGATGCCCTTGAGTACCTCCTGCACCGATGCGGCCTCGTCTGCCACCGTCTGCCTCCTGTCCTCCTCCGCCTGGCCCGAGCCGGGCCGAACACGAACGTGTGTGTCGCCCCGTTTCCGTGGACCCCGGCACGGCCTCAGCGAAGCGCCCAAGGTAGCTGGTCGCACCGGCGCCGCCCAATCCGATGGCGAAGGGGCAACCGGTACCATCGCCGGTCAGTGTCCGACCAGCCCGCTGCGCCCGACTTCTTCGAGGTGGTCCTGTCCCAGAGGGCGGCCCGGCGCTTCCTGCCCGACGACGTCGACGACGACACCGTCGCACGCATCCTCACCGCGGCGACGCACGCGCCGAGCGCGGAGAACAGCCAGCCCTACGTCTTCGTCGTCGTACGAGATCCGTCGACCCGAGGCCGCATCGGCGAAATTTCGGCGCGGACTCTGGGAGGGCGGCGCCAGGGCCATGGAGGAGGATCGTCTTCCCCCGGCCATGCTGCGCGACGTGGACCAAGGGGCCATGGGCGGCATCGCGGCGGCGCCCGTGCTCGTCGTGGTCTGCAGCGACACTCGGCTCGCCTTCGCCCAGTCGATGCCGTCGTCGATCTTCCCGGCGGTCCAGAACCTGTTGCTCGCCGCGCACGCGCTCGGCCTGGGCTCGACGCTGACGACGCTGCCGGCCTTGGCCGGCGACGAACTCTCCGACCCTGCTCGCCCTCCCGCCCGAAGTGGCGCCGGTCGCCGTCGTGCCGCTCGGGCATCTGCCTGCTCCACTCGGGCCGCCACGGCGACTCCCGCTGGGGAGAAGGCCCACCTCGAACGCTACGGGACACCCTTTCCACCGGCGAACGCCTCCAAGAACCCGCAGTAGCGCTCGATGATCACGGGCCAGCGGTAGTTCGCGTCCACGTAGCGCCGGCCGTTGTCGCGCATGGTGTCGTGCAGCACGTCGTCGTGGGTCAGGCGGTGGACGATGGCGTCGAACTCGGCGTAGTCCTCGAACCACATGCCGGCGCCTGACGCCTCGCAATGCTCCACGGTGGGTCCGCACGATCCGTTCACGATGACCGGAGCTCCCGCGGTCAGCGCCTCCACCACGGTGATGGAGAAGGCCTCGTGTGGCGAGGGCGCGACGAGGGCGCGAGCACCGCGCAGGAGCCCCCACTTGGCGGGATCTCCGATGATGCCGGTCACGATCACGTCGTCCGCCACATCGGGAGGGTCGACCACCTGGCCGACGAAGACGAGTCGCAACGCCTCGGGATGGCGCTCCTTGTAGGCGCGGAACCAGCGCCACAGCATGCCGGTCCCCTTCTGGTCGTCAACCCGGCCGATGCAAAGCAGGTAAGGGTCTTCGCCCAGGTCGAAGCGAATCCGTGCCGTCTCGGGGTCGGCTCCGACCGCGTCGGGCCCCGGCTCCTCGACCCCGAGACCCATGAGCACCTGCGGTGTGTCCGCGATGCCGAATCGGCGGGTGACGAGCGCCCGTTCCGAGCGGGTCTGGAAGACGAAGGCGCGACAGCGTGCGAACAGCTCGTCGAAGACGGGCAGGTGCAAGGCCGGCTCCTCGTGCGCGGCCGGGTGCATCACGGCGCGCTCGCTCACGAGTGGCAGCCCGCGCACGGTCGGGTAGTACAGGTACGGGTAGAAGACGACGACGTCGGCGTCGCAGGACTCGACGGCGCGGAGGAGAGCAGGAGACCTGGGCCCTTGGAGGTCGATCAGCCGTTCCATGTCCTCGGTGCTCGCGTGTTCGGGATCTGAGCGCAAGGACGCCCAGAGGGGGTGGAAGGAGTCGTCCCGACCGGCCTGCGACGCGATCCGCCGCACCGTCACCCCGTTGACGTCGCTGGTGCCCTCGGGCAACTCGTCCAGCCAGGTGATGGCGTCGAGGGCACACGTGGTCAGCACCTCGACCTTCCAGCCGCGGTCGGCGACGAGATGCTCGGCCAACATCCGCGCTCCGGTCTCGGCACCGCCTCGGATCTCCGTGCCGTACCGCGGCACCACGTAGGCGATCTTCACCGGGTCAGCGGGTCACGGGATCACGGGGCCTGGCACAGGCTGCGACGATAGGGTGAGGCGGTGCAGCAGCACCACTACTTCGTCGACATCGACGCCACGGTGGACGAGCTCTGGCAGCTCTTCTGGGCGAGGATCCCCCACACCCGCAACGGCGACGTGACGATCGACATCCTCCACCCGGGAGACGAGGTGGGCGAGGGCCTGGTCCGGCACTGCACCTTCCGGGTCCCTCGTTACCTCCTGACGGGCGGGAAGGGGCAGTCGTGGGAGTGGCTCACCGAGGTGAAGCCCAAGGTGTCGTGGAGGTACAACGCCGTGGGCCGGCCGCTGTGGTCGGAAGCAGAAGGGCGAACGCGCCTCGAAGACCTCGGTGACGGCCGAACCCGCGTCCACTTCTCGGAGTCCTATCACGCCTTCAACCCGCTTCTGAGAGTGCTGCTCGAGAAGCGCGTGCACGCCTTCATCTCGAAGGACAACGACCGGCTGATTGAGCAGTCGCTCACCAAGGGCGTGGCGTACCTGCGCAAGGCGCGTGCCAAGGCCGAGGCCGGAGCGGAGGCCGAGGCTCGGGTCGGAGAGCACGAGGCGCGGTGACACACGTGGCTCTGGGTCGGATCGGCGTGTGGTGGAGCGGCTCGTGGAATGTGCCCAGCGTCGGCAGACTCGAGGCGGCGGCGGAGCTCGAGTCCATGGGTTACGGCGCGCTGTGGTCCTCGGGCCGCTTCGACCCCGGGCTCTCGCGCCACTTCGAGACACTTTTGGCGGCCACCTCGCAGATTGCCATTGCCAGTGGCATCGTCAGCATCTGGGCCTCGGCGCCCGAAGACGTCGGCCTCGCGGTGGCCGAGCTCGACGACCGGTTCCCAGGTCGCTTCCTTCTCGGCCTCGGCACCAGCCACTCGGCCATCGTCGAGGGGTACCAGAAGCCGTACTCCCGGATGGTCGAGTACCTCGACGCGCTGGACGCACTCGATCGACCGGTCGCGCCCGATCGCCGCGTGCTCGCCGCGCTCGGCCCCCGGATGCTCGAGCTGGCCGCGACCCGCAGCGCCGGTGCTCATCCCTACTTCGTGCCGGTCGAGCACACGGCGCTGGCCCGCACCATCATGGGCGATGGCCCGCTCCTCGCGCCCGAGGTCGCAGTGGTCCTCGACCGAAGACCCCGCCTCGGCTCGGGCCGCCGCCCGCGGTTACGCCAGCGGGTACCTGCAGCTGCCGAACTATGCGTCGAACCTGCGTGCGCTCGGGTACGGCGACGCGGATTTCGACGGGGACGCCAGCGACCGCCTGATTGATGCCGTCGTGCCGTGGGGTGACGTCGAGACCGTCGCCGCGCGCGTGCGCGAACATCACGAGGCCGGGGCCGATCACGTCTGCGTCCAGGTCGTGGCGCCGTACGACACGTTCCCTCTCGCCCAGTATCGGGAGCTTGCGGCCGCGCTGCTCTGATCCGGTCCTTCCGGAGAGATGACGGAAACGCCCTCGCCCTCGCCCGGCTACCGCTCGCTGACCAGTTCGATGTTGTTGCCGTCGGGGTCGAACAGATCCACCGAGTGGCCGGCGATGTTCGGCTTGATGCCCTCGTGCGGGATGCCCATGGCGCTCAAGTGCTCGCACCACGAGGTCAGCGCGCCGACATCGGAGATGGCGAAGGCGATGTGGTCGAGCGCACCCGGCGCGCCGGCAGTTCCTCCCGGCGGAAAGCACAACCCGGAAGCGCCCGGTCGTGGACTCGAGGGCGACGTAACGCCCGGACTCGCGGCGCAGCTCGGTGAGGCCCAGCGCACGCTCGTACCAGGCCACGCTGGCGTCGAGGTCGGACACGCGCAGCTGCACGTGGGACAGACGTTCGAGGGGTGGTGAGTCCATTCCCATCACGGTAGCCCGAGCGACGCCGGGCAAATCCTCACGCCTATCCAGTGACGACGAGGAGGAGGAGCAGGAGGAGGAGGAGGGAGCGTAGGGAGCGTGCCGAGCGTTCAGCTCGCTACTCTCGATGGAGGAGCCCGAGAAGCCATTGGGGTCCGACCACGTCGGCTCCGAGGGCCTCGGCCCGTCGCCGCAACTCGCGATCCGCTGTGACGAGTGTCACTTGTTCGAGGCGTTCGCGACGACGTCAATGAGCATGTCGTCCCCGCCACCGGCAGCATGGAGGACAGTCACGCCGTCGATGACGCCGGCTTGGGCGCCCTGGCGAGCCTTGCCTTCCAGAACCACGACGACAGGTTGGGCGATCCGACCCGTTCCAACGGCATCTGTCACTTCCTTCACGAACTCTCGGGCTGCTCCGGCTCGGTCCCGCCACCACCCGGTCGGACGTGACCCGACCACGTTTGCCGCATCAATGAGAAGCACCGGGTTCAGTCTGGTCTTGGGGGGATGGAGGGGTTCAGTCTCCATAGGCCCGTGTCAGTACCTCCATGTTGTGACCGGAGGGATCCTCGAAATAGAAGCCGCGTCCGTGGTTGTTGATGCGGTTCTCTTGTTGGTGTCCGGGGTCCGCCCAATAGGTGAGGCCACGTTGTGTGACCCGATCGAAGATGGCATCGAACTCCTCCTCGGTCACAAGGAACGCGTAGTGATGACGTTCTGGAGCACCACGGTCGTCGTAGTCGAGACTGACGCCATTGGCAGTCTCCAGGCAGATGAATGGCCCGAACGGCTTCGGAGGATCGAGCCCGAGGATGTCAGCAAGAAAGTTCGCCGACGCCTCTTTGTCCTGAACCGGAACGATGGTGTGGTTGAGCTGAACTGCCATGGCGCCTCCCTTCAACCTCGAACGTGCACCCATTATCGGCCCGCGTCAGGTCGGGACCCAACCGACGGCGACCGCCCGGTGCGCTCGCGGCGCTTGCACCCTGGCCAGCAGCAGGGCCGACGCTGGCCTTCCTCGAGCTCCTCTGGGCCCGGCGGACGCGGCGTCCTCTCGTCATGTCCTGCTTGGCATCCGGCAGTGGCGACAGAACCGTCGGTCGGGGACATCCAGCACCCGCCCGATGTCGGCGTGGGCGTGGTATGGACGGGCGCCAGCACTACTTGCAGAGTCAAGGACCGCCATGGAAATGCCAGGCGCCGGTGCATGGTCTGGCTGGGTTTTGAAGGTTCGCCGCCTGCCATGCCCACCATTGACCCGTGAGATGCTCATAACACTCGTCCAGGAACGTTTCCGATCCGCGGTCGGTGAAGCTGATTCCGTGCCTCGTCGATCCGGTCATTGCGCCGTAACTGACGATGTGGCCTTCTGCCGTCGAAATCGTGCAGACCCGGTACGGCGCCTGGAGCGGGCCGACAGCTCCTGACGTCACGTCCGAGCAGGTGTGAGGAGCGAAAGTGGCCTTCAAATCGCCGTGGTTGAGGTGATAGAGGGTCGCTTTGGCATCCTGGGTCGCGGCCGCAATTGGGTCCGAGTGCCGAACCAGACGAACCGCCAGAACACGCCGCTGTGAACGTCGCCAAGGCGGAGAGCAATAGAAGAGCACGGGCTCGCACCGGGGCACAGGGTACTCAATGTGACACGCGGGGCAACGGTCGGAATTGCCGTATGCGGGGAGACCGACCCGTGTCTGTTCCCGGCGGTCGGGGCGTTTTTTGGCTCTCCTGAAAGTGCCTACAACGGGACAGACGGCAGACCGCTGGCTGACCCCACGAGAGCCGGACCCGACTCTTACTTCACCAACTTTCCTCTCCTTTACCTGCCAGCGGCTAGCTCCCGGTGCGCTCGCGGTGCTTGCACCCCGGCCAGCAACAGGGCCGACGCTGGCCTTCCTCGAGCTCCTCCCGGGTCCGGCGGATGCGGCGTTGTCGCGTCACGTCCTGCTTGGCATCTTCGACCCAGCAAATGAACTCGTTGCGGGCCAGAGGCGTGATGTCCTTCCAGGCGTCGAGCGCCGTGGGGTTGGAGATCAGCGCCACGCGCAAGTCTCCTGGAAGCTTGTGCACCACCCCACCGGGCACTCGCGGACTGCTCACAGGGCCACGGTACAGGGTTGAGCAGACCCCGATCACGGAGCCAGCTGACTGTGGCCCCGTTCATCGACCCACGGTGATGGCGCTTCACGCCTATTCCCCGGCTCACGGCAACGCGTCGAACTGGGCCGGGATGAGGAGTGCGGGTCTCGCCGCACTCAGCTCGCCGCGGCGGGCGGTTCAGTGACCGGAGGAACCGGCGGGTCCGGCGGAGGGGTAGGCGCCCCCGGAGAGGCATTCCCGGGGTTCGAGAGCGTGGTGGTGTTGGCGGTGTTCGCCACGGCTTTGATGCCGAAGTACGCCGTGGTCAGGGTGCCGATCGCCGTAAATCCGCTTGTGATAATCGATACCACCGATGTCGAACCGGTAGTGCCACCCTTCACCCAGTACACCCCCAGGATCGCCGCAATCGCAATCACGACATCGCCGACTGCGACCGCCCACATCCCAGTCCAAGATCGAGTTCTCTCGACTTGCGCTTGGAGGCCCGTCATACCTCCAGCGCTTTGAGCCTGCAAAGCCCCGTCGGCCGTCGGATTTGTCGACACTCTCTCTCCACCTCCACGATGAGGCGCACCACTAGCTGAATCGCTTTTTGCTTTTTAGCACTACACCGCGGAACATCAGGGGATCCCAATCAGTGCGCCACTTCACGTCACGCCCGTGAGGCGACGACGACGAGAGTTCTGGCCCGCGTCGTCGCGGCGCCCCCCAAAGTCGGGAGCGAGCGGCGGCGCTGCTCGCTTCTGAGGCGCGGGTGTCGATGGCCGCCACGAACTGGCAGGCTTCAACCGTGTCTGTCCCCCACTTCGAAGCGAAGCACCTGGGCCGCCCGTTCGTGACTCCCGACCAAGTGCTTTCCTATCGTGCCGGCCTGGGTCGCATTGTCGAGACACCGCCTCCAGCCGTCGTGCTGGGCTGGCAGAGTGTCTTGCTCGAGCGGGTCCGCGCCGACAGGCCGATCAAGGAGATCTCGGGCCCGGCGGGCGCCGTGTTGGAGCTATCCCCCGCTCTGGGTTTCGCCTTTCTCCCGGTGGGTGCACCCGTCGCCGCCATCGTGATCGAAGAGTTGGCGGCGCTCGGTGTGAGAACCATCGTTGGAGTCGGCACGGCCGGAGGGCTTTCGCCAGACCTTCAAGTCGGTCAGGCCGTGGTGTGCTCAGCCGCACTGAGGGATGAGGGAACGTCGCATCACTACTCCCGCCCGGGCCGGTGGGCACTTCCCGACTCCGAACTGCTCGCCTCCCTCCGCTCGGCCATCCCGGACGCCTTGGTCGGCCCGGGCTGGACCACCGATGCGCCGTACCGGGAGACGGCGGAGGAGATCATCGCGTACCGGGAGGAGGGCATCTTGACGGTGGATATGGAGGCCTCCGCCATTTTCACCGTCGGCGCCGCACTCGGAGTCCAGACCGCTTCCGTCTTCTGCGTGTCCGACGTGCTTCACGGCGAAGTATGGGAACCGCACTTCCAATCCCCGAGCGTCGTAGACGCCCTCTGGCGGCTCTTCCAGATTGTCGGGTCGTTGCTGACGTCGGACAGACCCACGCCGCCTCCGTCCAGCTGAGGATTTGTCATCACCTTGGCGATCGGGGCACATCGGCACCAACGAGACGCCTCTGATCGGCGCGACCGCTTCTTCGTGGTCGGGTCGTCCGGGAGCGGGAACCCAACGCCGGGGAGTGGACCCGTTGGTTCGCGACGCTGCTGCGAATGCCACTGCAGGCAACGTTTGCCCTCTTCCAGCGCACTTTGGGAAACTGGTCCTGATGGGCAATGCATCGGGGGCTGTCGGCCGTCGCGTCGTCGTCACCGGGATGCCCGGGTCCGGGAAGAGCACATTCTCGAGGGCCTTGTCGGCGAGGACCGGTCTACCGGTCATCCATCTCGACCTCCACTATTGGAAGCCAGGGTGGGTGAAGCCGTCGGATGACGAGTGGCGGGTGAAGCAATGCAGGCTGCTCGCGGACGACGCCTGGATCGCCGACGGCAACTATGGTCAAACGCTCGATCTTCGCTTGGAGCGAGCGGACACGGTTGTCGTCCTCGATACGCCGTGGTGGGCTTGCGCCGGTCGGGCGTTCCGGCGCGGAATCCGAAGGCCAGTTGGCACCGAGATGCCCGACGGTTGCCACGACTCTGTGATCCGGCGGTTGCGCGATGAGTGGCGGATGGTCGGGGTCAACTGGCGGGATCGTCGTAAGGAGCCCGAGCGAGAACGCGCCATCATCTCCGAGCACGGGCAGCACGCGGTGTTGCACACGTTCAGTTCGAAGCGAGCGGCCCGAGCGTTTCTCGGCGAGTTCGGCGGTGACTGAGTCGGCCTTCGAGTTGGCTGCGACGAGTGCGGGGCACCGCCCCAATGCCGAATCCCAGAACGGCCGGTCGGAGTCACGCCCCGAACGACGCAAACGTTGCCTCCGTGCTGCTGCTAACTCTGCCCCCGCTCGGCCAGAAGGGCAGCGAGCGCCCGAAACGCCCTCCCTCGATGCGAGACGCCCTCCTTCTCCGCTCCCGACATCTCGGCGAACGTCCGTCCGTCGCCGCCTTCGGACTCGTCGACGACGAAGACCGGGTCGTACCCGAACCCGTTCGTGCCGAGCGGCGACGGCGCGATGGAGCCCTCGACGGTGCCTTCGGCCCACACCTCGGAGCCGTCGGGGAAGGCGGCGAGCGCAACCGTGCGAAAGCGTGCCCGCCGCCGCTCGGCATCCGCCGCGCCCGCCGTCAGGTCGAGCTCGCGCAACAGCTTGGCCACATTGTCGGCGTAGGTGGCTTCCTCGCCGGCGTATCGGGCGGAGTACACGCCGGGAGCCCCGTCGAGCGCCTCGACCTCGAGTCCGGTGTCGTCGGCCACGGACGCCTCACCCGTGGCGGCGACGAGCGCCCGCGCCTTGAGCCGGGCATTGTCGAGGAGCGTCTCGCCGTCTTCGATCACGTCGGCGACGTCGTCTGGTCGCCGACGGAGAGTCACGTCGAGCGCGCTCGACAGCACCGACTGAATCTCTCGGACCTTGTCGGGATTCGCCGACGCGACCACCAGTACGAGGCCCCCGCTCACCCCTTCCGTGCCTCCGGCCTGCCCAGGACGGTGCTGGCTCGTGCCCGAGCCCGCGGAGCCCCCCGAGCCCCCCGAGCCGCCTGCGCGTTCACCTCCGGGGCGGCGACTCGGCCAAGACGGCCGCCTGCATCTCCGACAGCTCCTGAATGCCTGCTTCGGCCAGGGCCAGGAGGCTGTCGAGCTCCCCCCGTGTGAAGGCCATGCCCTCGGCGGTCCCCTGTACCTCGACGAAGCGGCCCTCACCGGTCATCACGACGTTCATGTCGACTTCCGCGCTTGAATCCTCCACATAGGGAAGATCGAGCATCGGTACACCGTCGACGATCCCCACCGACACCGCGGCCACCGAGTCGGTCAGCGGATGTGTGCCGATCGTCCCGGCCTGCACGAGCCGAGTGCATGCATCGTGCAGCGCGAACGTAGGCGCCGCAGATGGATGCCGTGCGCGTGCCCCCGTCGGCCTGAAGCGCATCACAGTCCACCGTGATCTGCACTTCCCCGAGCGTCACCAGGTCGCACACGGCGCGTAGCGACCGGGCGATCAGCCGCTGGATCTCCTGAGTCCTCCCCGACTGCTTCCCCCGGGCCGCCTCACGGGAGGCTCGCTCGGGCGTCGACCCGGGCAGCATGGAGTACTCCGCCGTCACCCAGCCGCGACCGGTCCCTCGCATCCACGGCGGCACTCGCTCCTCGACCGACGCGGTGCACAGGACCCTGGTCCGACCGAACGTGACGAGCACCGAACCCGGTGCCATGACGGTGAAGTCCCGCTCGAAGCTGACCGGCCGCAGCTGGTCCACCGACCGGCCGTCCTTTCGCGTCGCCCGAGGATCCGCAGCACCTGACCCAGCTGCGCTCATGTCGGATGCTGGCACGGCACTCCTCTCCTCGGTTCGTGGCGAGCTGCTCGGAGGCTCTCGAGCGAGCCCGGGCCGCCGACGACACCGTACGCCAATCGGACGTGCCTATCCGGAGCGGTGCCGCGCCGCCTCGGCGAGCGAGAAGAGGCCCGGGACTCGTGCGAGGGGGCCGTCGAGGGTCAGCCGCCCGTCAGCCGGGCCCTCCAGACCTCTTCGCACGGCCATTGGCTGGCCCACTCGTAGGTGACGAACGAATACCGGGTGCTCGCTCCTGCGGGCGGCCGCAGCTCTAGCAGCTCCAAGACCTCGAAGCCGTTGGCGCGGAGCAGGCGGATCCAGTCGCCGTGGCTCAGGTGGAATTCGGTCAGTCCGGCTCGCTCCAGTCGAAACGGTGCATGCCGAACTGCGGTCGTAGGAGTCGTTCGGTCGCCGGCTTCTTGTCGTCCTCGGGAGCGCACATCATGAGGAGCGAGCTGTTGCCGAGGAAGACCAATTCCGCTCCCGGACGGAGTACTCGGGCTGCCTCCGGAATCCACTTGTAAGGATCGGCCCAGATGGCCGCCCCGTCCTCGCTGATGGCCAGATCGAAGATCCTCCGCAAAAGGGAGGTATTCCGCCGCGGCCCGGACCAATGGAAACGACGCTACGAACTCACGCTGGAACTCGCCGGCGATCTCGAGCTGGCTCGGCGTGGGGTCGAACACGACCGGCGTGCAACCCCGCCCGGAGAGCCACGCCGAACGTAACCGGTACCGCACCCGAGCTCGAGCGTGCGCAGTCCCGTCCCGTGTTCGGGCAGGATCCCGAGCTCCGAGTCTGGGACGCGGAAGATGCCCCAGGTGGGACCTCCTTGGTCCAGGAGCGTCGGCCTGCCTCGCGCTCGCCGGCGGCCTGGCGGGTCCAGTCGGCCACGTTGACCGCCAGGTGATCCGAGCGCGGGCTGCCCCACTGCGGCGACGTCCACGCCCGATCGCCGGACGGGCGACGGACGACGGACCGGTCGAAGAGGGTTCGGGAGCCGGCACACGTGAAGTATCACCTCGCTGACACATCGGGTCAACCGGACGCGATGCGTACCGGCTCGTATCGGGCTGCAAGACCGCCTCGTTCCCAGAAGACGCCTGCGAGGCCGTGCTCACGCTCAGCGTGTCCGCCGGGCCCCTCAGACCACGCCCGTCACCCCCGTGCCGCCCGCTCATGCTCAGCCGTTCTCGAGTGCGGCGTGGACGTCGCTGTACGTCTTGAGCTCGATCACGTTCCCGCTCGGGTAGGCGAGCTTGGCCTTCGTCTGCTCGGTCGGAAGTCCCTCGTCGTCGTCGCCGGCGGCACCATCCAGGCCACCGCCGGCCCGTCCGCCCGGGCGACCGCGGCGTCGAACTGCTCACGTCCGAGCGTCACGCCGAAATGCCGGCAACTCGTCGTCGCGGCACCTCCACCGAGAGTGCGGGCCACCTCGTCGGGCTGCTCCTGCAGCGTCACCTGCATGCCGTGGAACCAGACGTCGCAGAAGCCGTCGCACGCTCGTGCCACGTTGCAGCCGAGGACGTCGACATAGAAGTCACACGCTTCGTCCAAGTCCCGAACGGGGACGGAGAGGTGGAGAATGGGCGCGTCGGCGCCGGAGGTCAGTTTAGGTCGGGTTCCGATCGGGACGGATCAGGTCCGTCCCGCCGAAAAGGCGCGCAAGGCGACATGGCCAGCGGATCTCGGCGCAACCCGGGCGCTGACACCGCGGCAGCGCACACGGGCCGCGAGCGGACGATCGCCGGCGGTGTCGAGAGCGATCCGGGTCGGATCGTCCAGACCCAGGCCCCCTGCACGAAGACAGGGGCACGGCCGAGCACCGAGGTGAGGAACCCCGAGGCGTACACCGGGTCCACGCTGGTTCCGGTCACCACCACCTCGCCGACCTCCCACTGCCTGAGCGCGGCGCACCGTCGCCGCCTGCTCGGGAGTGCCGGCGGGGAGGTCGGCGCTGTTGAGGCTGAGATCCCCGAGGATGCGGCGGCGCCGAGCCCGGCGCGCCCTCGCCCGCCGGTCCGCCCGGCCGCGTCGGCGTCTTGACGCGGCGCCGGCGAGGTGGAAGTGCATGTCGTCGACCGCCTGCCACAGCATCGGACGTGTGGACCCGTCACCGCGAAACGGGACCGTGAGGAGAGACGGTCCCCGCCAAGTTCGGGAGCCACCTGGTCCATGTAGGTCGGGACCTGCGCCGGCTGGACGGTGAGCGGGACGTCGATGGTGACCCACACCGGGGCCAGGGCCACGACGACGGCCAGTATCGGAATCGCCGCCGCGACCGCGAGCATCGCCCCGCCGACCAGCGGGTGGCCAACCTCGAGCTCCGGAAGCGCACGATGCAGGCATCGACGCCGAGCCCGACCAGAACGGCGGGAAAGACATGATGAAAGGCAGAACTGATCGGAGAGGATCTCCTTGAGGACCGGGAACTTGACAGGTGGCCCAGGGCAGCGGGAAGTGCGCCACGGTGCCGGCGAGCGCATGGGGTGCGCCGATCACCACGTCGCCGAGCGCCAGCCAGATCGTCATGACCGTCATGAAGACGAGCATCCAGGTCAGTGGTCGGCGACGGCCTCGACCGCCGCCACAACCACGGGCACCGCGGTGCCGGGGCCGACGTAGTCAGCCGGCAGCCCTTGTGGCCGAGATGGCCGCCGAAGCGCATGAACTCGTTGCCGCGGCCGAGTAGGCACCCGGCGGAAGCCCATCAGCGGAACTCCGACCAGAGGTGCCGAGCGGGAAGAGGCGCGCCCGACGCGACGAGGTCCGTGCAAGCCGTAGCACGCCGGGTACGCCAGGAGCACGACGCTGATGCCCGTGCCGATGGAGAGTGCCGGCAACGCATGGGTGGCCCTGCGGCGGATCTGGCGCAACCACGACAGCGGCGGCTGCAGCCGCACGCGGCCAACAGGAGGGTCATAACGAGGACCTCGGGAGAGATCAGGAACTGCACCACGGCCGATGCCGCCAGGGTCGACGAGCGCCCAGCGACGGACGGAGTGCTGCTGACGGATCACAGTCTCGTGGAGCACGGAGAAGATCAGGGGTGGCACGGCGACACCGTCAGCGAGACGTCGCCGTCGCCAGCGAGTCCACGACGGCGGCGGAGTATCCGTCGAGAAGACCGGCGGGGATCGCCGCCACCTTCACCGTCACGAGACGACGGGCGGCGACCCGGCGCCCCCACGCACTGAGCGCCGGCGCCAAGGTCAGGGCGACGTTGGTCGAAAAGACGGGGCCGACCAACCACGTAACCGGCGCCAGCACCATGCCGACGAGCGTCCCCGAGGTGTTCGAGAGGAGGTTGGCGCCGTTGGGCACGTTGACCGCACCCGAGGAAGGCTGTGGAGGTGAGCGATGACCCAGGCCGGCCAGGCCGTGAACCAGACTTGCTGCGCCGGATCCCCACAGGCGCAGGTCATGGTGGCCGAGGTTGCCGCTCCAGACGTGCCACCAGAGGATCACGCTCGGGACCGCGAACGGCGCCTCTCGCGAGTAGGTGGCGGAGCACGAGACGCGCCAGCCGATCGAACGGCGACGAGCCCTCACGGCCGGCACGGCGCTCGGTCGCCACGGCCGGCACGTCGAGCATTCTCGCCGCTTCACCAGGAGCGTATCGCCGCGCCTGCAGGACCTGGGAGCCGGGAAAGGGCAGTGCCGTGGCCCCGGCTTCCCGCCGGCCGACGAATGGTGAAGACCTCGTCACGGTTCCGTAACATCGGAGCGGTGCCCGAGACGGTCGACAAGGACGGATTGGACAAGGACGGGTTGGACAAGAGAATCGCGGCCCTCACAACGGTCGGGACGTCAAGCTCGGCGCCGAACTGTGTGGTCGTGGGCGCCGGTCTCTCGGGCTCTCGGCGGCATGGGCGCTGGTGCGGCGGGGCGCGGCCGTCGTCGTGCTCGAGGCGGGAGAAGGGATGGGCCTCGGCGGTCGGGGTCCAAAGGCGACGCCCGGATCTTTCGGCTGGGCTACCCCCAACGCCGCTACGTGGAGATGGCCTTCCGCGCCCGGCACCTGTGGACCGAGCTTGAACTTGCAGTGGCCGGACGTTGCTGCCGCGACCGGCCAGGTGAGCCTCGGTACCGGGATCGAATCGATCGCCGCGGCAATGGACTCGGCCGGCGCGCCCTGGAAATCGTCGAAGGCGCCAGAAGCAGCGTCAGGTTCCCAGGCCTCGACGTCGCCGGCCCTGTCTGTTCGAGCCCGATTCCGGCGTCCTGGCGGCTGACGACTGCTCCCCGCGCTCCGCGACTGCGCCCGCGTCGAAGTACGGACGGTGTGCGGGTGACGTCGCTACTCCAGGCGACCGGCAGGTGTCGATCCACACTGCTCACGGCGACGAGCTCCGAGCCGACGTCGTCGTCGACTGCGCCGGCCCCTCGGCGCTCTCGCTCGCCGCGACCGGAACAGACCGAGCTGGACTCGTGGCCACTGCGCCTCGCTGCCCCAAGTGGCCTACTTCCGAACCGCCAACGGAGAACGGACGCGTACGGTCTCCCCGTCTCCATCGAATGGGGACCCGACATGATCTACGGTCTTGCCGCTCCGGCGACGTCGGTCCGATCGCCGCACGCCCGGCGTACAAGGTCTCCCGCCGAGACGCCCGGAAGGCCGCCGCTCGGCCCGTTCGATCCTCGGATCGAGCAAACCACCTGGCAAGGCGACGCCGCGCTCGTTGCGTTGCTCACATCCGCCGTGGCCAGGCTGTTCCCGGCCTCCGTCCCGACCCGGTCGCCACGGAACGCTGCGTCTACGACGACGCGGGCATCTCCGACTTCGTGATCGACCGGCTCGGCCGGATCGTGGTGGGATGCGGTACCGGCGGGCACGGTTTCAAGTTCGGTCCCCTGCTCGGCGAGATGCTGGCCGACCTGGCGCTGGGGACCGGCGGCCCGCGGT
>CAWGHA010000023.1:0-53558 GCA_963822265.1 uncultured Acidimicrobiaceae bacterium | reverse complement strand
GCATCTGGCTCGAAGGAAATCTGTTCAGACCCATCCCCGACCGCCATCGCCATGGTTTCAACCAGTGTTTGGTTCCGGCGAAGGACCTACAATTCGAGCCGTCACATTGGACGGGACGAATCAGGCGAACACGGTGAGAGGCGCTCGTGCGATCGTCCTTCTTTTTGCGGGAGGCAACATGACATTCAAAATTAAGGCGTCATCGCGCGTGGCTCTGTTCGGGGCCATCGCGGCAACGGTCGGTGCATCGTGGATCGGCGTCGGCGCGGCATCGGCCGGTGCCAGTGCCGCTGACCCCACGGGCGGTGGTGCCACGGCTCAGATTGGCACATCGGTCGCCCCTGCGAGTTCGGTGCATTACATCGCGTACCTGAACGATGGTGAGTTCACGTACAACTGGCGCGTCAAGGCCAACGGCACGGCCCGCAGCTCGCTCATCCCTCCCGACGGCTTTGTCGGCACGTGGACGTGGACACAGTCAGGCAAGGAAGTGACGTTCACCGAGACCAACGGATCAGGGTGCATCTGGACCGCCAAGAAGACCAGGGCCGGATACAACACCGCGTCGCATCAGGGCGTCGCTGAGTGTGGCGGCACCGACTACTCCTGGTACGCAGTAAGGGCCTGACTCTGCCGCGTAAAGTGCTTCGCTAGAACGAGAACCCCTCGGGCACGGGCCCGGGGGTTCTCGGTTCGGGGGCGCCATCAGCCGAGCACTCGGGCGTCCAGTCAGTTCGGGGAGCCCACGAGGGGGCGGGGAACTTCTGACCCCGGACCCTTGCGGGACCTATGGCGGGAACTGTGTCATCCACGGTCGTTCACTTCGAGGATGGCGATCGAATTGCCGTCGGGGTCAGGAACGACGCACTTTCGACCCGCGGAGCCCTGCCGCTCGATCCGACCGCACGAGATCCCACGGTCCTCGAGCTCCGATGTGGCCGCCTCGATGTCCGACACAGCCACGGACACCGTGCTCCCGCCCGCCTGGATGGCGTCGAGGACGATGTACAGCCAGCCGCCGTCCGTGACCTGCCACATGACCTCGTGCTCGTGTGCGACGACATCGGGCGGGCGTGCGAAGAGGCGTTCGTACCAGGCCAGGGAAGCTTCGAAGTCACTCACCGGAACACAGGCGAAGAGAACGTCGACCTTCATACCCTCCAGTCTCGCGATGATGTGCGACTCAGGAGGCCACGGCAAGAACGAGGCTTTTTGGGCGAGGGCCAAAAAGGGGCTTGATTCGTCCCGAGGAATTCTTTAAAGTGAGAGCCGCTGAGGCCCCTTCGAAAAGGTTTGAAAGCCCGGACAGGCCGGAGTAGGTTTCAGCAGCTAGAGGGCTTGTAGAAGGCGGAGAATTCGGTTTAATATCCCCGGAATGTCCGGGGATATTTGCGCGGGCGCGTTTGCGCGTGATTTGTTCGGTGGCAGGCTTCCATGAGCGCTCCGGCCTCTCACCCCGATCCTGAGCTGCAGGCTGAGCAGGAGTACCTCGACGGGGCCATGGACGCCCTGGGCGCCATGCGGCAACGGGCCCAACGGCTGCTGTCCGATCTCGTCGGCGCCGGGAATCCGGACCTCGACTACGTGGCCGCCCTCTCCCGCCGGGTCTCCCTGCTCGCCGACAGCCCGCGACCACTGCTCTTCGGGCGCATCGACGAAGAGGACGGTCCGTCGTGGCACATCGGGCGCCGCCACGTCGAGGACGAGCACGCCGACCCGGTGGTGATCGACTGGCGAGCGCCCGTTGCCGTTCCCTTCTACCGGGCGAGTGCCAAAGACCCGCTGGGCCTCGCCCGGAGGCGGCAGATCATGGTCGACCGCAAGAGCGTCGTGGCGGTCGCCGACGACCTCTTCGGCGGACCGGGCGACGACGCCTCCTCGACCAGGCTGCGGGGCGGGGACGCGCTCCTGGCTGAGCTCGAGCGGGCCCGCACGGGCGAGATGCTCGACATCGTCGCGACCATCCAGGCCGAGCAGGACGAGATCATCCGCGCCCCGCTGGCCGAGCTGCTCACCGTGCAGGGGGGTCCGGGGACGGGGAAGACGGCTGTCGGCCTCCACCGGGCTGCGTTCCTCCTCTACAACCATCCGCAGCTCTCCCGTGAAGGGGTGCTGGTGCTCGGACCGAGCCGGGCCTTCCTGCGCTACATCGCCCAGGTGCTCCCCTCGCTCGGCGAGGAGGCGGTCGTCCAGACCACGGTCGTCGACCTTGCACCGAAGGCGAAGGTCCGGACCGAGGAGCCCATGACCGTGCGCCGCCTCAAGGGTGACCCGCGCATGGCCCAGCTCTTGGCCCGGGCCCTCGCCGGAAGGCGGCGGCCGCTCGACAGCGACGTGTCCCTCCGAGTCCGTTTCGCACGGGCGGTTCTGAGCGCGGAGCGAATCAACGCGCTCGTGGCGTCGATCGCCGCCCGACCCGGTCCGTACAAGGCCGGTCGCACCGCGCTCCGCGCGCGCCTCGTCAGTGAGGCCCGTTCGGCTTTCCGCTCGTCCGCTCGGCTGGGTGCGGACGAGGAATGGTTCGAGAAAGAGCTGACGGCGACCGACGAATTCGCAAGCCTTCTCGACCTGTTGTGGCCATCCGTCTCCCCCGCCGCGCTCGTGCGCGACCTGCTGTCGTCGCGCTCTCAGCTCGAGCGCTTCTCCGAAGGGCTGCTCGAGCGCGATGAATGGCAGCTGCTGGTCCGGCCGCGAGGAGCCTCCGCGTCAGCGACGGCCTGGAGTGTGGACGACCTCGCTCTGCTCGACGAGGCGTCATCTCTCACCGGAGGACGCGCCCGCGCCTACGGCCACGTCGTCGTCGACGAGGCGCAGGATCTCACGCCCATGCAGTTCCGGATGCTGGCCCGGCGTGCACCGTCGGGCTCCATCACGGTGCTCGGCGATCTCGCCCAGGCGACCGGGCCCTGGACCTATGGCGACTGGAGCGAGATCAGGGCCCACCTGCCCACGCCTCGCGCCTACCACCACGACGAGCTCTCCCTCGGGTACCGCGCGCCTGGGCGCGTCCTGGACTACGCCTCGCGCCTGCTGCCCGAGGCGGCTCCGGGTGTCGGACCCACCACCTCCATCCGGTCGGGACGGACCGATCCCCTGGTCCTGAAGGTCCCGTACGACGACCTGCTCGAGGCCGGCCTCGCCGAGGCCGCCCGTCTGTCCGCCGCCGAAGCGCTGGTCGCGCTCGTGGCGCCCACCGACCTCGTAGCCGGGCTGAGGCGCCTGGCGCAGCGCGACCACTCCGTCGGCTTCCTCGAGCGCGACGCCATGACCAGGCCCGTCACCATCGTGCCCGCACCGGCGGCCAAGGGACTGGAGTTCGACGCCGTCGTGGTGCTCGAGCCCGCCACCATCGCCGGTTCGGATCGGCGCGGGTTGCGCCTGCTCTACGTCGCCATGACCCGGCCCATCCAGCACCTGAGCGTCGTCCACTCCGCTCCCCTGCCGGCGGCGCTCACGAGCTGACCGCTGCTGGGTCCCCTACGATCCCGTCCATGGACCTCGAAGGCAAGGTGGCCCTCGTAACCGGTGGCAGCAACGGGATCGGCGAGGGCGTGGCACGGCACTTGGCAGCACAGGGTGCCCGCGTCGTGATCGCGGACATCGACGATGCCAACGGGCGCCGCGTGGCCGACGAGATCGCCGGCCGATTCCTCCACGCCGACCTCAGCGACCCGGCAGGGAGCACTGCGGCGGTGGCCCACGCCGTGGCTGAGTTCGGCGGCCTGCACCTGGCCCACCTCAACGCCGGGGCCTCGTCATGGTGTGGGATGGGCGACGACTTCGACCCCGAGCCCTACCGCAGATCGATGGCGCTCAATCTCGATGGCGTGGTGTACGGCATCGCCGCGGCACGACCGGCCATCCTGGCCAGCGGGGGCGGCACCATCGTCGCCACCGCCTCCATGGCCGGGCTGGTCGCCGCCCCCTTCGATCCCATCTACGCGGCGAACAAGCACGCCATCGTCGGACTCGTCCGGTCGCTCGGCGAGACCTATGCCGCCGAGGGCATTCTCATCCACGCTCTGTGCCCGTCGTTCGCCGCCACGAACATCATCAAGGGCTCGGAGCAGACCCTGATCGACATGGGATTCCCCATCCTGGACGTGGCCGACGTGGTGTCCGCCTTCCAGCGCATCCTCGACTCGGACGGGTCAGGCCAGTGCTGGTACGTCGTCGCCGGCCGTCAGAGTGAGCCCTTCGGTTTCCGCCGCGCCCCCGGCCCACGCCTCGACTGACGCATCCCCAGCTACAATTTCGCACGACCGGCGATGGGTCCCGCCGGGGGTGCGCAGAGCCCCGAACCGCCGGCTCGCTCGGCTGATGGCTCCTGACGAAGGAGGCAGGAGCGCGTGGACGACCGGGCTGACGACGAACGCCACGACCCGACGGCGGTCACCTCCGTGGAGGCGGACCACGATCTCCTCGACGATCCCGTCCTCCCGGTGCTGGGGCTCTCCCTCCTCACAATCGCCGCGATCGCCCTCGGTGGGGCGCTCGGCACCCTCGCTCGCTACCTGCTCGAAGCACACCTCCCCACCGGGGCGGGGCAGTTCCCGTCGACGACCCTGGCGGTCAACCTCTCGGGCTCGCTGGCCATCGGGTTCCTCGTCCCGTTCACCGAAAGGTTGTCGCACCGCGCGCCCGTGCTCCGGCCGCTCCTGATGGTCGGGTTCCTCGGTGGGTGGACCACCTACTCCACCCTGGCCGTCGAGGCCACCCTGTTGGTGAAGAACGGGGCGTTCGCCGGCTGCCTGGCCTACCTCGCGGCGACGGTGGCAGGCGGTCTCGGGTTGGTCGTTCTCGGGCACGGTCTCGGGCGAAGGCTGGTCCTGCGATGACCGGCCACTCCCCCACTCTCGGCGTCGCCCTGCTCGTGGCTGGAGCCGGCGGTGTGGGCGCCGTGCTGCGCGCGCTGGTCATCCATCACCTGGCCCTGCGCCGGGACGACCCGCTTCCCGTCGGCACCCTGATCGTCAACGCGTCCGGCTCACTCGCCCTCGGTCTGTTGACTGGGCTCTCGCTGTACCACCACCTCGGCCCCCACCTTCTGGCGGTGTTCGGCGTTGGTCTGTGCGGCGGGTACACGACGTGGTCGACCGCGAGCTGGGAGACGATCCACCTCCTGCACACCGGTCATCGTTCCGAGGCATTGACGTACACGCTCGGCGGGCTCGTCGCATGCCTTGCGGCTGCCGCAGCCGGCCTCGGCCTGGCCGCGCTGGCCTGAGTGCGTGGCAGCTTGACAGTTGCTAAATCCGACCGGCGGCGACGTCGGCTTCGTACTGCACCGCGAGGCCCTTCTCGAATTGATCTGGGCTCGTCGTGTGGCTGAGCTTGGCCGACCACTTCTCCTCGATATGGCCGTATTTCCAAATCAAGAGAGCGCCCACCCAGGTCGCGACGAACATGCCCACGATCACAAAACCGGCCCTGTTGATGTCGAAGTTGGCCATGAAGTTCCAGAAGCTGCCATTGAGGTGGAGTTCCGTGGGCAGAAGACCAAGCACCTCGACGGTGCCGATGAAGAAGCAGATGAAGACCGAGAGACCTGTAATGGCCAGGTTGTAATAGACCTTGCGGACCGGGTTGAAGAATGCCCAGCCGTAGGCAACGTTCATGAAGACCCCGTCAAAGGTGTCCATCAGGCTCATGCCGGCGGTGAAGAGGATCGGGAGGCACATGATGGAATACCAGGGCAGCGCCTGAGTGGCGAGCAGCGCCGTCGTCGCGAGCAGGGCGACCTCGGTGGCGGTGTCGAAGCCCAGGCCGAAGACCACGCCGACCGGGTAAATCTGCCATTCCTTCGTGATCGACTTCATCCACGGGCCGAACATCCGGTACATGAAGCCCCGGTTCTCCAACTGCTTCTCGAGCTCCTCCTCGTTGAAGTCGCCGTGGCGCATCTTGCGGAACACCGCGATGATCCCGGCCAAGATCACGATGTTCAAGAAGGCGATGAGGTAGAGGAACCCGGCCGAGACGATCGTGCCGAAGATCCCGCCAAACTGCTCGAGCCCCGAGCTGTTGTGCGACACGGCGGTGTAAACCGTCTTCTCGGCGATGACGATGCCCGCACCGATGGCGACCACGACGGTGCAGTGGCCGAGCGAGAAGAAGTACCCGACGCTGAGTGGCTTCTTGCCCTCGTTCATCAGCTTGCGGGTGGTGTTGTCGATGGCCGAGATGTGGTCGGCATCAAAAGCGTGGCGCAGTCCGAGCGTATAAGCGAGCACCGAGACTCCGATGCCCAGGCCCTTGTAGTGACCTGGGACCACGAAGACAAAGAAGACGCCGAACCCGATCACATGGAGCAACAGGATGGAGGCGAACATCAGCTTGGTCTGGAGCCACTCCGTCGGGGTCATGTCCCGCCGGAATTCCTTGAGCATTGCGACGGGACCCGACTGGGCCGGGACGCTGCTGATGGCGACCATCGGTGGCTTCCTCCGCTGGGATTGGCAAATCGGGACCAAGTGGGACCGTAAAGCAGATACGAGTCAGTCGCAACTAGTTCGTTGTCGTTCTAGGAGTTGGATGCGTGATTACCATGGAGTTCATGGGCAGGAGTGCCTCTCTGGGGCCTTTGGCGGGCGTCGAGACGGTCGACGACGTCTTGGCCCTGGTCAGGGAGCAGGGAGGGCGGGTCACCAGCTCCCGTCGGCTCCTCCTGCACGCCCTCTTCGACGTCCCCCGCCACTGGACGGCTGAGGAGCTGGCCGACGTGGTCCAGGCCCAGGCTCCCGACATCCACCTGTCGACGATCTATCGCAACCTCGATGAACTCGAGCGGATGGGCGTCATCGTCCACGCCCACCTGGGCCACGGTCCGGCCACCTATCACTTGGCTGCGAGCGCCCACTCCCACTTCGTGTGCGAAGAGTGCAACAAGGCCTTCGAGGCACCTGACGCGTTGTTCCGCGGCTTGTCCCAGAGCGCCAAGTCCAGGTTCGGCTTCGAGATCAACCCGCACCACTTCGCCATCTTCGGACGCTGCAAAGACTGTCAATAGCAGTCGTCGGGGTGCCGACGCCCGCTCAGTGAGGTGCCGGCGGCCTTACGAACCTGAGCTCGATCAGCTCGGCCAACGCGAGTCGACGGGCCGGTCCTCGCGGAACCGGCCCGTCGACTCGTTGCTCCCTCACTCGAGGAGATGAAACCCCTCGAGTGCCCCCCCGCTGCTTAGGTGATCGTGAAGTTGCCGTTCGCCACGTTCACGGCACCGTTGTCCTGCTGAAGTGTGATCGCGTACGAGGCCGGCGAGAGCGACGGGATGGTGCAGTACCCGCTCAGATCGCCCGACGTGTCGACGCTGGCCGCGCACTCGTACGTGCCCGAGAAGTAGATGTACGCCGTACCGTAGGTCGGGTCCCACCCGCTCCCACTGATGGCGAAGGACTGTCCGGGTGCACCGGAGCTCGCCGTGAACTGGACGGTCGGGGCCAGGACGGTGAGCGGCTGGGAGGCCGAGGCCGTCCCCGCCGTGATGGTGAGGGTGTGCGACCCCACCGACGCGCTGGTCGGAATGGTGACCATCAGGTCGGTGATGTCCCCGTTGGCATCCGTGACCGGGCTGGCCGGATTCGTCGTCAGGTTCCCTGAAACCCCGGAGAGCTTCGCCGTCACCGCAGTGGTGGCAAGCAGACCGTAGGTGTCCACCCGGATCGTTGCGCCGCCGGTCACCGTCGGGTTGGGGAAGTACTCAATGGCCGGCACGATCGTCAGGTGCCCCTTCGCCACATTGATCGCACCACCGTCCTGCTGGACCGAGAGGTTGTACGTCCCGGAGGGCAGTTCGGGCAGCGAGCAGTAACTGGAGGCCGTCCCGGCTGCAGTCGCGTTCAGCGAGCAGAAGTACGTCGACCCGGCGTACACGTAGGCGGGCTCGTTCGGCCACAGGCCCTTGCCGGTCACGGTGGCGTAGGACCCCGGACTCCCGCTCGTGATGCCGGCTCCGCCCGGGAAGACCAGCTTGACCTTCGGCTTGTACACCGAGACGGGCGTCGTCGCCGAGTTCCCCGAGGCGTCCTTGATCGTGATGGTCCCGGTCTTGGCGGTAGACGGCAGGGTGACCATGAGGTCGCTCATGTTCCCGTTGGCGTCGGTCGACGGATGGGCCGGGTTGGTGACGAGCACCGTGGTCCCGAGGAGGGCGGTCACGGCCGAGTTGGCCGCCAGCCCCTCCGTGTCGACACGAATGGTGGCACTCGGGCTCGCGGCCGGGTTCGGGAAGTAGGTCACGGTGGGCTTAATGGTGAACGGGGTCGACAACGAAGAGGTGATGCTGTTCGAGTCCTGCTCGGCCGTCACCGGGTGGGAGCCGGCGGGCAGGCCCGGGATGGTGCACACCGTGGAAATATTGCCGCCCGCGGTCGCGGTCACGCCGCAGAAGTAGGTGCCGCCCATGTAGACGTCCACCCCGTCGTTGGGCTTCCAGCCCGATCCGATGAGCGCCACGTCCGAGGCGGGGCTGCCCGAGCTCGCTGCGAGCGAGAAGGTCGGAGCGTCGACGGTGATGGCCCTCGTCGCCTTGTTGGAGCTGCCGTCTTGGAGGATGAGTGTGTGGGCGCCGGCCGTGGCCGATGCGGGAATCGTGACGCTGAGGCTGTTGATGGTGCCCGTGCTGTCAGTCGTCGGGGACGCCGGGCTCGTGGCGAGTGCCGTCGAGCTCGTGCTGTCCAGGTAGGCCTTGATGGCGCTTCCGCCGGCGAATCCGTTCGCGTTGAGGTCGAACGAATCGTTCGGGCCGAATTGGCTGTACGGCAGGTACGAGATGGTCGGCACGATCGTGAGCGTCGTGTGAGCGACCACGGCATTGCTGTTCTGCTCGGCCGTCAACGTCTGCGCGCCGGCCGGCACGTCCGGAACCTCGCACGCCGCCGGTTCGATGTTGCCGGAGGCGTCAGCAGTCAGGCTGCACATGCCCGTCCCGTCGACGGTCAGGACGGCAGTCGTACTCGCGACCCAGCCCGTGCCGGAGACCTGGACGTATTGCAGGGGACTCGACGTGGTCGGCGTCACCGTGATGGTCGCGCCCGAGGCGGCTGACTCCGTCGCCGTGGCCGCGACGATCCCGAGGGATCCGACCGCCAGTGCCGACACGACCGCGACCGAGCGGAAGAGAGAACCCCTCGCTCTCGCGCCTCGCCGCAACCACGAAGGAATACCGAACGTGCGTTCAGACATTTTCCCACCCTTTCCCGCTCGACGAGCCGCCATCGCCTCGACGGGTGAAATATACGACCTTGTCCTTCGATCAAGCAAGGGTTAACCCAAACACTGTGCGAGCACTGTGAATCTCGACCGAGAAACCGATGGTGCGCAGAGGCTTCATTCACAAAGAAGCAGTTGCACAACGAAGCAGCTATTTGGAAACAGCGGTTCAGGGAACGGTGGTTTCGGTAACACGGAGCACGAACGAACAAGCACGACGACCGATCAGAACGCTTTCGCACTCCACCGGAAGCCCAGCTTTCAACAACGGTTCGATACGAACATCACACCAGCGGTGCAACTTCCATGCATCGACACCGACGAGCAAAGTCGCTGAGGCCTAGGCCCACGCCCTGCGCCAAAGCTGGCGGCCTTGCTGGAACACGAGGGCCACCATCACCAGAGAGCCCACCGCGAGGTACAGCGGCCAGAACGTCGCTTGCGGCGCCCCGGCCTGGGCCGCCATCCAATCCGCGAGCAGGATGACGGTCGCCGAACCCCAGCTGGCCAACACGCTCAGACCACGAACCGACTCGAACCGCAGCATGTCGTCCCAGCTGAGCTCAAGGGCGTCGCTCGCGCTCGTCGGGCGGTTCATCGTCGCCACCGCACACGACCACCAGACGACGATCGAAAGACACATCGATGCGATCCAGGCGAACCAGGTCCACGCCGGCGCATCGAAATGCCTCAGACCCCAACCTGCACCGAGGGCAGAGAGGATCCCGCCGAGCACCACGACCGCATATTCGGTTCCGGTGAACGCGTGCCTGGGAGACAACCTTCGAGCATGGGTGATCCTTGGTGTCCCAGAGCCGCGCCAACGAGGCCACAGCGTCATCACGAAGGTGAAGACGATGAGGAAGAGCGGGAGTGCTATGACCAGCCAAGGCAGCGACCTCGACCAGAAACGTGGCCCGTGATCGGCGGAGAAGAAGGCGTTTTCCAGCACGAGCAAGGCGACAATCCCGACGGAGGTTGCGACCATTCGCCGGCGGAGGAAGCGAAGGACGTGGTCGACCAGGCGAACCGGCAGCTCGATGTTCGAAGAGGTCGCCAGCCTGTGAGCCCTCTTGAACAATGTCTTCTTCCTACAGGTGATCGCGAGCCCGACCGCACTTCCTACCAGCGCGCTGAGGGCGGTGGCTCCGATGGCGCCGGCCGTCATCACGGCGCGTCCCGGTCCGTCGCACCACGGCCGTTCTCGAGCTCGACGCCGAGAATCGCCAGGACCTCCGACTCGGTAATCCTCAGGTCGCGCATCCGACGGACGAACTCGCGTGCCGCCTGCGCGGCCTGCCCGTAGCGCGCCGAGGCCGTCCCGGCCACGAACGTGCCGTGTCGTCCCCTCGTCTCGACCACTCCTGAACTCTCGAGCTGCCGGTAGCTCTTGGCCACGGTGTTTGCCGCCAGACCGAGCTCTTTGGCCAGCCGCCGCACGGGAGGCAACCGGTCCCCCGCCCTGAGCGATCCGCACTCGATCTGGCTGACGATCTGTCGCTGGACCTGCTCGAAGGGCGGCACGTCCAAGGTCATGTCTACGAGCAGCAGGTCCACGAATGCTGTTGTACCATACTTTGTAGCATTTGTCACTGGTACAAATCTTCTGCCGGCCGTATCCGGCGAAGTTGGCACCCTCAGCGACGACGCTCCGCCTTCTCGACGATCGTCCACATGGCGGCCACTTCGGCGTCGCTCATGTGGAGGTCCTGTACCTTCCACGTCACCGTCTCTCGCAGCGAGCCGACGACCTCGGCCCGGTCGAAGTGGGACAGGAAGCCGTTCACCAGCAACGCCCTGAACCGGCCGAGGAGCGCCGCCACCGCCCCGTTCCCAGGGATCTGACCGGCACCCATCAGCACCCACGCCAAGCCGACGTCGACGTTCGGGTCGCCCACGCTTGCGTTCGTCCAATCGATGACGACCGGACCGGTCGGCGCCACGATCACGTTCAGTGGGTGCAGGTCCATATGGACGACTCGCCGCCCCGAACCCACCGGTGCAGGCGAGAGGAAGTCGGGCGGCGCGAGCTGGTGGAGCTGACGGTGAAGCTCGGCCAACGCCCGTGCCTGACGGCCCACCGTCCACGGCTGCTGCCCCAGAGCCTCGACCATGGACGGCCCCTGAATCCGTTCCATGACCAGATCGACGCCGTCGTCGCTCAGCTCCTCGACCGCGGGTACGGGATAGCCCTGCTCACGGAGATAGTCCATCGTGCGCGCCTCCTGCGCCATCGAGCGCCCCTGCCGAGACCGGCGCAACACGAGGCCCGGGCCGTATTCGAAGATGTCCGCGTCCCGGCCGGACGCGAGGAGAGGTCCGGGCGGCTTCACTCCGGTGAAGCTAATGGGCGCGGGCGAGACGAGGGCGAGCACCTCGTAGGCCCGGGCGTAGGTTTGGGGCACCGCCGGTCCCGGGAGGATTCAGCGATGAGCACCGCGGCACCTCGACCCCCGACGCACCCGCCGCCGTGGTTCGTGCACACCGCGCTGGCGCGCTCATCGAGCGCTCCACCGAGTCAGTGGCGGTCGCTTCCTGTGGAGCACCTCGAACAAGCGCGGCTGGGGTGCGCTTCGTCTCTCGACCATCGGGCGGCAATCCGGGCAGGAGCGCAGCGTGATCGTCGGCTACCTCGAAGACGGCCCAAACCTGATCTCCATCGCGATGAACGGTTGGGACGAGGGTCATCCATCCTGGTTTCTCAATCTCGAAGCCAACCCAGATGCCGTTGTTCGACTGACGGACCAGCATCCGCGCCCGATACGCGCCCGCCAGGCCGCGGGGCAAGAGCGTGATCGGTTGTGGCAGCGTTGGGTCGCGGTCGATCCACGACTCGACGCCTATGCCAACCGGCGCTCGACCGAGACCCCCGTGATCATCCTCGAACCGCGCGCCCGGACCACTTGACACCACGCGAGGACCAGAGGATGGGAGTCATGGACACGACGTCGTTGTTGGTTGTGGGTGCTGGCCCATACGGCTTGGCGGTTGCGGCTCGAGCCCGGGAACGCGGGATCGGCACCATCGTCGTGGGCCACCCCTTGGGCTTCTGGACCGACCACATGCCCGCCGGGATGTTCCTCAGATCAGGAGTCGACTGGCATCTCGATGCGTCGGGCATTCACACCTTCGAGGCCTTCTTCGAGGAACGAGGACTGCTTCCCACCCAATTCGATCCGATTCCGATCAGCGTCTTCCTCGAGTATGCGAGCTGGTTTCAGGCACAGAAACAACTCACCGTTCGTGATCAGTTCGTGTCGACCCTGGAAAGGCGCGACGGACGGTTCGTGGCGTCTCTCGAAGACGGATCGCAGGTCAGCGCCGAGCGAGTTGTCGCAGCTCCGGGTGTCGGGTATTTCGCTCACCTTCCGGAATGGGCCGCAACGCTGCCCGCGGGCCTGGGGTCGCACACCAGCGAGTTCGTTCGATTCGACGAGGTTGCCGGACAGCGAGTGTTGATCGTCGGCGGGCGCCAAAGTGCCTACGAGTGGGTCGCACTTCTGGGCGAGCACGACGTCGAGCGCGTGGACGTCGTCCACCGTCACGACGTGCCGCGCTTCGAGCGGGTGGACTGGGGTTTCGTCGACGACTACACCGATGCCACCATCAGGATCCCAGGGTGGTGGCGGTCCCTTTCGCCGGCCGAGCAGGAGAAGATCACACGGAGGTTCTGGGAAGTCGGTCGCTTGACGCTCGAGTGGTGGCTCTCACCCCGCTTGGCCGATGATCGTTTTCACCTCTGGCCCAATGTGGAGGTCGTCGGAGCAGTTGCCGAGCCCCGAGGCACGGTGGTGACACTTTCGAACGGCGAGCGCCTCAGCGTGGACAAGGTGATCTTTGCCACCGGGTACCAGGCCGAGTTGACGAATGTGCCCTACCTGAGTCCCGTCATTTCGGACATCGTGGTTGTCGACGGGTTCCCAGCGCTCGACGAGAACTTCCAGTCGTCGATTCCGGGTCTGTACTTCCCCGGTTTCGCAGCGTCGCGCGACTTCGGCCCCTTTTTCGGATTCACGAAGGGCTGTCCGGCGGCGGCGACGTTGATCGTCGACGGATTGAACGCCGTGTAGGCGACGTGTGGTCCACGAGTGATCTCGCCGTCCAGGCTCGGACATACCCGAACGTGCCTCAGCGAGTGGCACTTCGGACCCGGCGGCAACAGAAAGCACCGCGACGTCCCGTCAGGTGGCCAAGGCCTCAATCGGTGGACAGGTGCAGAACAGATTGCGGTCGCCGTAGGCCTGGTCGATCCTCCCTACGGGCGGCCAGTACTTGTCGTCCGTCCGGCCTGAGGGGAACACCGCCACGTCCCGGGCGTATGAGCGATCCCACGGTCCGACGAGCGATGACGCGGTGTGCGGTGCCCCCCGTAGGGGGTTGTCGTCCGCGGTCCAACGACCCGACGCGACGGCGTCGATCTCGGAGCGGATGGCGATCATGGCCTCGCAGAAACGGTCGAGCTCGGCCAGGTCCTCGCTCTCGGTCGGCTCCACCATCAAGGTGCCCGCCACCGGGAAGCTCACGGTCGGAGCGTGGAAGCCGTAGTCGATCAGTCGCTTCGCCACGTCGTCGACCGTGACGCCGGTCGCCTTGGTCAGCGGCCGCACGTCCAAGATGCACTCGTGGGCCACCAGCCCGTTCTTCCCGGTGTAGAGGACCGGGAACGAAGGGGCGAGCCGCGCCGCGACGTAATTGGCGGCGAGGACGGCCGACTTCGTGGCGTGAGCCAATCCGTCGCCCGACAGCAGCCGCATGTAGGCCCAGCTGATGGCCAGGATCCCCGCGCTGCCGAAGGGTGCCTGGCTCACCGGCCCGATGCCGGTACGTTCCTCTGGTCGGGGATGCATGGGGTGCGAGGGGAGATAGGGCACGAGATGGCCGGCCACCGCGACCGGCCCGACGCCCGGTCCCCCACCCCCGTGGGGGATGCAGAAGGTCTTGTGCAGGTTGAGGTGGGACACGTCTCCCCCGAAGTGGCCCGGATCGGCCAGGCCCAGGAGGGCGTTGAGGTTGGCGCCGTCGATGTACACCTGACCGCCGTAGCGATGGACCAGCTCACACATCTCGCCGATCCCCGCCTCGTAGACACCGTGCGTCGACGGGTAGGTGACCATGATCGCGGCCAGGTCGTCGGCGTGCTCCTCGCACTTGGTCCGCAGGTCGTCGAGGTCGACGGTGCCGTCGCCGAGCGCGCCCACCACGACGACGCGCATGCCGGCCATCACCGCCGAGGCCGCGTTGGTCCCGTGCGCACTCGACGGGATCAGACACACGTCGCGGCCGACATCCCCGCGCGCCTGGTGGTAGGCCCGGATGGCGAGGAGCCCGGCCAGCTCGCCCTGGCTCCCGGCGTTGGGTTGCACGGACACCTTGGCGTAGCCGGTGGCCTTTGCCAACCATGCCTCCAGGTCGTCGATCAGTTCGAGGTAGCCGGGAGTCCGCGCCGCGGGCGCCAAGGGATGGACGTCGGCGAAGCCCGGCAACCCGATCGGTTCCATCTCGGTCGTCGCGTTGAGCTTCATGGTGCACGAGCCGAGAGGGATCATGCCGCGGTCGAGCGCGAAGTCGCGATCCGCCAGACGGCGCAGGTAGCGCAGCATCGACGTCTCGGAGCGGTGCTCCGAGAAGACGGGGTGCACGAGGATCGGCCCTGGCCGCAGCAGGGACTCGGGCAGGGCGTCGGCGATCGACGGCGTCCTCTGGCCTGGCTCGGCACCGAACGCGCCGAGCACGGCCGCGACGTGGGCGGGTGTCGTGGTCTCGCCGCACGTGATCCCGACCCGGTCGTCGTCGACGAGCCGGAGCAAAATGCCGCGCCCGTCCGCCTCTGCCACCACGGCCGCGGCGCGCCCCGGCGTCTCGGCGACCACGGTGTCGAAGTACTCGCGGTGCGCGAGGGCGACGCCGGCCCGCTCGAGTCCCGCCCCGACCGCGGCCGCCCGGGCATGGACGCGGCGCGCGATGGCCCGCAGCCCTTCGGGGCCGTGGTAGACGGCATACATGGAAGCGACCACGGCGAGCAGCACCTGGGCCGTGCAGATGTTCGACGTGGCGCGCTCGCGCCGGATGTGCTGCTCGCGCGTCTGGAGGGCAAGGCGGTAGGCCGGCCGCCCCTCCGCGTCGAGCGACATCCCGACGAGCCGGCCCGGCAGGTCCCGCTCGAGCCCGGCCCGGACCGCCATGTACGCGGCGTGCGGTCCGCCGTACCAGAGCGGCACGCCGAAGCGCTGCGTCGATCCGACCGCCACGTCGGCACCCCACTCCCCCGGAGGCTTCAACAGCGTCAGCGCGAGCAGGTCTGCGGCCACGGTGACCAGGGCGCCGCGCTCGTGGGCCTCCGCACTGATTGCGGCGAAGTCCCGGATCGCGCCCGAAGTCCCCGGGTACTGCTGCACCACGCCGAAGAACTCGCCGGCGGGCAGGCCGGCGTCGAGGTCCGCGACGACCACCTCCAGCCCGAGCGGTCGCAGACGCGTCTCCAGCACGGCCACCGTCTGGGGCAGGCAGTCCGCGTCGACGACGACACGATCGGCCGTCCCGCGGCTGCGGCGGTGCATGAGCGTGACCGCCTCCGCCACCGCCGTGCTCTCGTCGAGCAGCGACGCGTTGGCGGTGTCCAGGCCGGTCAGGTCCGACACCATCGTCTGAAAGTTCAAGAGCGCCTCGAGCCGGCCCTGGCTGATCTCGGGCTGGTACGGGGTGTACGCCGTGTACCAGGCCGGGCTCTCCAAGACGTTGCGCCGGATGACTCCGGGCGTCACCGTCGAGTGATAGCCGAGGCCGATCATCGGCTCCGCCGGCCGGTTGCGGTCCGCCATGCCGCGCAGCTCCTCGAGCACCTCGCGCTCGGAGATGGCCGGTGGCAGGTCGAGCCGACCCAGGCGGCGCACGCCTTCGGGGACAGTGGCGTCGATCAGAGCGTCGAGCGTGTCGTACCCGAGCACCTCGAGCATGCGCGCCTGGTCCGCGGGGGATGTCCCGACGTGGCGCGGCAGGAACGAATCGAAAGGCTCGGGCGATTCGACTTCACGGTACGACTGGTCTGGCATGGAGGCTCCTCTGGTGCACCGCGCCGACGCGGTACGTCTCGGACGTCCTCCCCCGCTCTGTCGTCGGACCTGAGAGTCTCGCCACGACCGGAGCGGACGCAGCTTCCACCTTCGGTGCGGACACCCTGGCGGGTGCCGCTTTCCAGAGTTGCCTCGCCGGTGCGGTATTTCGGCCTGAGAGTTTCTCGGGGGGATTGCCCCTCCGGCGTCCCCTCGACTGCACACATCGGGGACTCTGGCGCACCGGTTCGAACGGCGTATTCAATTTTCACGCCATCTTAGGGCGCCGTCGGGCTCTCGAGCATCTACTCGGTGTCCTCCCGGACCGGCCACAACGGGGGGCGAACCAGCAACGCCTCCCGCTCCCGGCCGCGCTGCACCACCGTCACCGTGTCACCGTCGAGGAGCTGCGCGTCGGCCTCGACGAACCCGAGACCGATGCCGCGCTCGCGCATCGGTGAGTAGTTGCCGCTGGTCACGATGCCGGCGACCTGCGCGTCCGCCACCACGCTCGAACCGTCGCGCATGGGCTGGCGCCCATCGGCCACGAAGCCCCGTAGCCGGCGCGGCGGCCCGTTCACCCGCTCCTCCTCCAGGGCGGCCCGCCCGGTGAACTCCCCCTTGTCCCAGCCCACCACCCAGCCCATCCCCGCCTGCAGCGGCGTGATGCCCGGACCGAGCTCGTGGCCGTGGAGGGGAAAGCCTGCTTCGAGGCGGAGGGTGTCCCTCGCGCCGAGCCCGGCTGGGAGCACACCTTGCGCCAGCACGGCCGACCAGAAATCGAGCGCGATCTCGGCGGGGACCTCGCACTCGACACCGTCCTCGCCGGTGTACCCGGTACCGGCGACGAGGCAGGTGGTGCCGCCCCACTCGAAACGATCGACGTTGAAGCGGTGCACCTCGGCCGCCACGGGCGACACCGCGGCCAGGCGCTCCCGCGCCTCGGGCCCCTGCACGGCGACGACCGCCCGTCCCCCGGTCACGTCCTCCCCGCCGATGGCGGCGACCACGGCGCTGGTGTTGGACGCGTTCGGCATGACGTCGAAACGCTCCTCGTCGACCCACCAGACGATGATGTCGTCGACGACCGAGCCGTCGTCGTCGAGCAGGTGCGTGTACTGGGCGCGGCCGGGGTGGATACGGCGCAAATCGTTGCTCAACGAGCGCTGGAGATGGTCGAAGGCGTCGGGTCCGAGCACCCGCACCGTGCCGAGATGGCTCACGTCGAAGGCGACCGCTCCCTCGCGGCAGGCCCGGTGCTCGGCCACGGTGCCGCTCGGGTAGGACAGGGGCATCGACCACCCTCCGAAGGACACCATCTTCGCCCCGAGCGCGATGTGTGCCGCGTTGAGCGGTGAGACCGGTTCAGGTGCGGCTGGGCTCTCCTCGGGGTCCACCCGGTCAGACTACGCGGCGGTGGATGCGACCAGCCGGAGTCCGTGCGACTCGAGCAACGCCATGAAGTCGCGTTGGTAGACGATATGGATCGGGACTTCGGGGTACAACTCGCGCATGCGGCGCAGCTTGCGGTTCTTCCGCGTGACGAGGCGCTGGTCGGCGGTCGTCAACTCAATGAAGAGGCCGCGCGCGGGGAGGTAGAAATCGGGCCGGAAGCCCGAGGTCGGGGTGCCCTGCTCGTCCCAGTCGAGGGGGAACTCGACCGGCTCGTACTCCCAGCGCTCCTCGTAGAGGTCGAGCAGTCGGGCGAAGACGCGCTCGGAGGGATGGGCGAATCGAACCTGACCGGCCGGCGCACCCGCCGGATGGCGCGCGCGCCGTCCGAGCGACGGCTCGGACGCGCTCACTCCCCGGCAGCCCGGGCCGCGACCGCGGCGCGGAGTGCGCGGCCATTGCCGGCCTGTGCCGGTGTGGTGTCGAGGCGGACGATGTCCGCGTCGAGCGCCTCGACGACTCCGGCCAGCGGAACGATGTTGAAGACGCCCTGCCCACCGGCGAGCAGGTCGACCACCTCCCCGTTCGAGCGCGCCAGGACAGAGCTCGTCCCGGTGAGGACCAGATTGGCCGAGGCGACGTCGGAACCGAGGTCGTCGCGGAGGCACTCGACGGCGCGGCGCGCCGACTGCAAGGAGACTCCGGCGTCGAGCAGCTGCTTGATCACCTTGAGCTCGAGCACATCCGAATAGGCGTAGACCCGGCGCGAGCCGCTCCCTTTGGCCGAGGCCAACGATGGTTGAAGAAGGCCCGTTCGGGCCCAGTAGTCGAGTTGCCGGTAGGTGATCCCGACGAGACCGCAGACCTGCGGCCCGCTGAACCCACCGACCTGGGTCTTGGACACCACGGTCATTCCACCTCCCATTTACACCACTCCGGAGGTGATGGTATCCGACGACGGACGACAGCGCTGTAGTTACCGAGACGTGTTTCGGGAATTCTCGGTGAGGTCCGGCTCCTGGGAGCCGTGGGTGTGGTGCCCGCCCCCGTGCTCGTGCCCGTCCCCGTGCTCGTGCCCGTCGGACGCCGACCCAGGGCCGGTCCCCCGAATGGGCCACGCCACGACGGAGCCCACCACACTGAGGCCCACCTTGGTCCCCGTGCTCATGGGCGAGCCCCCCGTGACCCGGACCACCAGCTCGGGCAGCTGGTCCACCTCGGGTCGCACCCTGACCACCGCGTCGTGCCCGTAGTACTCGTAGCTCGCGACCATCGCCGCCACCGGCGCCGTGGCGACGTCGCCGAGGAGGATCTGTTCGGGCCGGACCATCACGTGAGCCCACCACCCGTCCTCCGGGGCGCCCGTCGCCGGTTCGGGCCAGCCCTCGACCGGCAGCATCCCGAGGGGTGTGTCCGCCGCCAGGGACCCCGCCGGACCCGACGCGGCGGCTCCCACGGCGGCGTGCAGGACGTTGGACTCCCCGAGGAACCGCGCCAGCGCCGGGTCGAGCGGCCGTTGGTAGATGTCGGCGGGCGTGCCGAGTTGGGCGATCACGCCATGGCGCAGCACGGCCACCTGGTCGGCCATGGACAGCGCCTCGTCCTGGTCGTGGGTCACCAAGATGCTTGTCGCGCCCGTCTGTCGGAGGACGTCGTGCACCTCGCCCCGTACGCTGGCGCGCAGGCTGGCGTCGAGGGACGAGAACGGCTCGTCGAGGAGGACGAAGTCGGGGTCGGTGGCCAGCGCCCGGGCCAGCGCCACCCGCTGCTGCTGACCGCCCGAGAGCTGATGGGGGTAGCGCCGCCCCAACCCGGTCAGCCCGACCATGCCGAGCAGGTCCATCACGCGCTCGCGCCGCTTCGGACCGCGGCGCAGACCGAAGGCGATGTTGCGGCCGACCGAGAGGTGCGGGAAGAGGGCGCCCTCCTGGGGCACGTAGCCGATGCGGCGGTGCTCGCACGGTACGAATACGTGGCGCCCGTCGTCGACCACCTCGGACCCGAGCTGCACCTCACCGCGGTCGAGGCGCTCGAAGCCGGCCAAGATCCGCAGCAGCGTCGTCTTGCCGCTGCCCGAGACACCGAGGATGCCGGTGAAGCTGCCCGACGGGACGTTCAGGTCGACGCCGTCGAGCACCGTGTGGTCGCCGAACGACTTGCAGGCGCCGCGAACGACCAGCCGCTTCATCGCCCAATTGTGGCCGCTGGGAGCACCTCGGCCGTCGCCATGACCGCAGGCGGCCCGGCGCCGGCCGTTGCCGTGCGCGCCGGCAGGCGGTCGAACCAGCGGCCGAGCACGTAGCTGGGCACCGCCGCGATGATCACCATGAGCCCGGCGTAGGGCGCGGCCGCGCCGTAGCTCAGGTTGGTCTCCTGGGCCCAGAACCCCGTGGCCAGGGTCTGCACGCCCGTCGGGATGAGGATGAGCGTGGCCGTGAGCTCGGTCGCCGTCTCGAGGAAGACGAGGCAGAAGGCGGCGGCCAGGCCCGGCCCGATCAGCGGCAACGTCACCCGGAAGAAGACCGAACGCCGGCTGACCCCGAGCGAGCTCCCCACCTCCTCCAGCCCCACCGGCGCCCGGGCCACGGCGGCGCGCACCGAGACCACGGCCATGGGGAAGAACATGACGGCGTAGACGACGATGAGCAGGGGCGTGGTCTGGTACCAGCGGCCCTGGAGCAGGTGCTCGGTCACGTAGGTCGCCGACAGCGCGATGACGATGCCGGGCACGGCCAGGATCAGCATGGAGGTGCGCTCGAGGGCCACGATGCGCCGGCCCGGGAAGCGCACCGAGAGCAGCCCGACGGGCAGCGCGGCAACGGTGGCGACGAGGCCGGCGCCGGCCGCATAGCCGAACGTGGTCAGCGTGGCGCCCCAGATCGACGCGTTCGGCACCGTCGAGGTGCCCCCCCCGACGATGAGCCAGACGATGGCGCCGACGGGCACGCCCAGCGCCAGCACCACGACCGCCGCCACGCCGGCGAGTACGGGCAGGGTGCCCCGCCCGAGGGGCCTGGGGCGCAGGACGCGCGCCGCGCCCGAGCCGACGCGCGACGCGCGGCCCTTGCCCCTGGCCAAGCCTTCGCCCGCCAGGAGCATGACGCCGAGGAGGACGAGGATGAGCGAGAACGCGCAGCCCGCCGCGGTGTCGAAGCCGACCGTGAACTCGGTGAACGCCTCCGTGGTCAACGTGCGGAAGCCGAGGATCTCGAACGCGCCGAACTCGGCCAGGCACACCAGGGCGACGAGCACCGAGCCGCCCAGGATGGCGAGCCGGGCCTGGCCGACCGTCACCTTCCAGAACGTCGAGAGGCGCCCGAGGCCGAGGCTGCGGGCCACCTCCTCCTGAGCCGTGTCGGCGTTGCGCATGTTGGCCGCCACCGGCAGGAAGACGAGCGGGTACACGGCCAGGGTCATCACCATCACGGCGGCCCAGAACCCGCCGAAGGCCGGAAAGATGGCCCTCCAGGCGAAGCTCACCACGAAATCGGGGATGCCGAGCGGGACGACGACCAGCACGGCCCACATGCTCCGAACGGGTAGATCGGTGCGCTCGACGAACCAGGCCAGGGCTGTGCCCAGGACGGCGCAGAGGGCGGTGACCACGACGGTGAGGCTGACCGTGTTCCACAAGAGCTGCGCCGTCAGGCTCCGGAAGAGAAGCGGCTGCAGCGTGGACCACCCCGTCTGGAAGGCCTGGACGAGGAGGAAGACCAGCGGCGTCACTACCGCCAGGGCCACGAGCACCGCCGCCGCGAAGAGCAACGGCGGGCCGGTGCGGTGGTGCCCGGGCAGGTGGTGGTGGTGCATGTGGTGGCGCAGCCGCTCCCGCCGGTGGTGCCACGACCCGTGGCCGCTGTCGTCGCCGTGATCGCCGTGCCCGCGATGGCCGCCCGGGTGCCCGTGGCCCCCTTCGTAGGCGTGCCGCCTCCCGTCGGGTCCGTCCGGTCCCTCGCCGGGTGCCCTGGGTGAAGCGGCCGCCCTACTCACCTCAGCCGACCCGGGGGCTCACAACAGCTGCGCCTCTTGCAACAGCTTGATCGCCGCCGCCCCCGTCCCGAGCTGACGGATGGTGATCGGGTTGGGCCGCAACAGGGCGAACGGAAGCTCAGGCTGTGCCGTCGTGACCCCCGACGCGATGGGGTATTCGAAGCTGTCGCTGTGGGCGATGATCTCCTGGCCCTGCACCGAGTCGAGGAAGGCGACGAACCGCTGCGCCTCGGCCTCGTGCTGGGACGACCGCAGGACGCCGGCGCCCGAGACGTCGACGACGTAGCCCACGTCGCGCGGCGCGAAGTAGGCAATGGCCGAATGCATGTTCCGCGAACCCACCTGTGCCCGCATCCGGTACCAGTAGTACTGGTTGATGATGCCGAGGGCGACCTGGCCCTGGTTCACCTCTTGGGTGATCGTCTCGTTGTCGGGGTACTGGTGGCTGCCCGCGTTCGCCTTGAGGGCCTCGAGCCAGCGGAGCGCCGCCGTGGTCCCGTAGGTCCGCGCCACGGACGTGACGATGGGCTGGAAGTCCGTCTCGCCGCCGGCGATGGCGATCTTCCCGTTCCACTTGCGTTGCGCCAGCTGCATGGCGGAGGTGGGCAGCTGCGACCGCTTGAGGAGCGAGGTGTTGTAGACGAGAACGCTCACGCGAGCCGAGACGCCGGCCCACAGCCCGTTGGGCGAGCTGTACTTCGAGGGGGCCAGCGCCAGCGTCGAGGCGGCGATCGGCACCAGCAGACGCTTGGAGGCGAGGTACTGCAGCGGCGGCGAGTTCTCGGTGAAGAACACGTCGGCCGGCGAGTGGGTCCCTTCGGCGACCAACTGGTCGGCGAGCAGGTCCTCGTCGTCGAAGCGCACGTTGACATGAATACCCGTCTTCCGCTCGAACGCGCTCACCAGGGCCTGTGTGGTCTGGACGTGCTGGCCGCTGTAGAGGGTGATCGGCGGCGGGGCGGCGTCGGCCGCGCCGGGAGCGAACGAGGCGGCCGCAAGCAGGCCCGAGCAGAGCGAGACGCCGAGGAGGGCACACCGGACCACCTGCACGGCGCGGGCGGTGCGCCGCTTCGGTTTCGTCGTGGGCAACGTCCCTCCCTAACTTAGGCCGATCTAATATTAGGCAGCCCTAACATTAGTGGAGACTCGGGTCCGAGCAAGCTCGCCCGCAACAAGCCCGACAAGGAATCGGCGAGTCCCCCGCTCGGCCCGGTCGCGCCCGTCCCGCGGCATCCGGAAGGGGGCCGCGGCGACCCCTCAGGGAGCGGTCGGGGGGGCGAAGTCGAGGCGGCCCTCCAAGGGGCTCGACGGTTCGGCGTGGAAGCGGACCGGGATCCTCCCAGCCTGGCGCGCCGCCAACCCGGCCTCGACCCCCAGGCGCATGGCCCGGGCCATCGTCGCCGGGTCGTGCGCCCGGTTGACCGCGGTCGCCACGAGAACCCCGTCGCAGCCGAGCTCCATGGCCAACGCGGCGTCCGAAGCGGTGCCGATGCCCGCGTCGAGGATGAGCGGGACGTCGACCGCCTCGCGCATCAACGCGATGTTGTGCGGGTTGCGCAGGCCGAGCCCGCTCCCGATGGGCGAGCCGAGCGGCATCACCGCCGCGCACCCGACCTGTTGGAGCCGGAACGCGAGCACGGGGTCGTCGGTCGTGTAGGGCAGCACCACGAAGCCGTCTTCGGCCAGTTGCTCGGCCGCGCTCAAGAGCTCGACCGCGTCGGGCAACAGCGTGCGGTCGTTGCCGATGACCTCGAGCTTGACCCAGTCCGTACCGAACGCCTCGCGGGCCAGTTTCGCCGTCAGCACCGCCTCTCCCGCCGTCGCGCATCCAGCAGTGTTCGGCAGCACGCGCACGCCCAGCTCATTGAGGAGCGAGAGGAGCGAGCTCCGTCCCGATGCGTCGACGCGTTCTCACGGCCACGGTGGCCACGGCTGTTCCGGACTCGACGAGCGCGCGGCGCAGCGCATGGAGGCTGGTCATCCCGCCGGTGCCGAGGAGGAGGCGCGAGCCCAGGATCTCGCCGGCGATGGTCAGAGCCTCGCTCGATGCCACCGGATGACCCTACCCGGGACGCCACGGACCGCCGTGACGGGCGTGTATCGGCCCGCGCGGTCGGCGCTGGCGCCGCGGTGGCGAGTGTGCGCGCGGCGCGGGCGCGCTGGTCGGCGCCGGGCCGCGCGGGAGTGGGAGCGCACCTATGGTGGCTCGGTGACGCAGACACCTGCCCGGTGACGGACCCGGCTGCCCGGTGACGGACACCCCGCCCACCGCGCTCACGATCGCGGGATCTGACTCCGGCGGCGGCGCCGGGGCGCAGGCGGACCTCAAGACGTTCGCCGCGCACGGAGTCCACGGGACGTGCGCGCTCACGGCCGTTACCGCGCAGAACACGACCGAGGTGCGGGGAGTCGTCGCGCTCGACCCGGCCTTCGTGCGACTCCAGGTCGAGACGGTCCTGGCCGACTTTGCCGTCGGCGCGGCGAAGACCGGCATGCTCGCCACCGCGGGCGTGGTGTCCGAGGTGGCCGCATTGGCCGACGCCGGGGTCCTGGACGTCCTGGTGGTCGACCCGGTCCTCGTGTCCTCGAGCGGGCACCAGCTCATGGAGCCCGCCGGCGTCGCCGCTTACCTCGAGCGCCTGCTACCCCTCGCCCTGGTCGCCACGCCCAATCTGCGCGAGACGGCGATCCTCACCGGCGTGCCGGTCGAGGAGTTGACCAGCCTGGACGCCCGGGTGGCCGCGGCCGAAGAGGTGCGTTCGGGCGGAGCCCGCTGGGTCGTCGTGAAGGGCGGACATCTCGCGCGGTCAGCCGACGACGTCGTGGCCGGACCCGACGGAACCCGCATTTTGGCCGGCGAACGCGTCGACACGCAGAACGACCACGGCACGGGCTGCTCGCTCTCGGCCGCGGTGGCGGCGCAGCTGGCCCGGGGCGCGACCGTGCCCGAAGCGCTGGAGGCGGCGAAGGCCTTCGTGACGAGAGCCCTCGCCGGCGGGGCACGATGGCGCCTGGGGGCGGGCCACGGCCCCCTCGACCCCTTTGGATGGTCGGCGCGGCCGTAGGCTGGTCGTGCCATGGTCGCCGAAAGAACGCAGACCCAGACGACCACGCTCGCCCGCGGAGGCACGTCCGAACACCCGCTGCGACCGCCCTCCACCCGCGGCGTTTCCATCCGTCCGGCCATGGTCGTCCTCGGGTTGGCCGTGCTCATCCTCGCCCTCTTCATCACGCTGGGCGTGGTCACCTCCACGCGGGTTGCACCCGTGCATACGTCCTCGGCCCCCAGCCGCGTCCCCGGGAGCGCGCTGCGCGCCGTCGCGGGTGCGGACCCGCTCGCACCGATCGTCGGCAACGGCCAGCCGCCCTCGGACGTGCTGAACGCCGTGTTCGTCCCCACCGGGTCCCTCCGGCTCTCCTCGGCCAACGACAGCTCCTCGGCCGGTCAGTACGACAAGGAGGTGACGCTGCGCTCGACCGCGTCCCAGGGCGCGCTACTCACGTTCTTCGCCAACGACATGCACCTCGAGGGCTGGCAGGTCTTCGACCGGGGCCCGGCGCTGCACGACCCCGGGGCGCTCGAGGTGCTCGGAAAGATCGCCGGCTCCGACGGGTACTACTGGGAGATGGGCGCGACCGTCTCGGCGACCACGTTCGGTGCGGGCGCGCCGGCGGGGGGCTGGACCGACTTCGAGGTCCGGCTCTTCCAGATCAACGACGACTCCTGAAGCTCCTGACGGCCGGCGCTCCACCCCGGTCGCCCGGGTGGTCCGGACAGTCCGGTCCTCGCTGCTCCGCGCCTCAGGTCCCGGGCCTCCAGCGGTAGCGGAGATCGGGCGCACCCTCTTCGTTGTCGCCGTCGCTCGCGTCCACGACGGCGAAGCCGAGGGCCTCGTAGAACCTGCAGGCGCGTGCGTTGCTCCGGAAGGTCCACAGCGAGAGCTCCCCGGGTGAGAGCTCCTGGGCCAGCTCGACGAGCAAAGTCCCCAGCCCCTGGTGCTGGAGATCGGGCGCCACGTAGAGCTGGTCGATGTCGCTGCCCGCAACGGTCATCATGGCCACGGCCCGGGCCGCGAGCCTGGCACGACCGGGCTCAGGCCGCGCCGGGCGCTACGGCGGGGATGTCGTCCGGCGGCGATCCGGCCGTCTGGCCTTCCGGTCCGGCCATGAGGTAGGCCCAGACGAAGAAGTTCACCGGGTAGAGCAGGTACCCGACACGCGGGTTCGGGGCCAACAGGATCAGCGCCGCCATGATCACGCCGGCCAACGTGCACACCTCTGACACCGTCCGCGGGGGACGCCGGTGCAGGTGGCGGGCCAGCAGCACGCTCAGGATGAGACCGACCGACACGGGGAGCACGCGGCTGAGGGAGGGGAACCAGGCGACGAGCTCGTGCCCGGGCAGCGCGCTCGCCGCGGTCGACGGGACGGCGCTGAGGCCGAGCGGGAACAACAGGACGTCGTCGACCAGTGCGAACGGCCCCCGTAGGAGGAAGGGGAAGATGGCCGGGACGGCCACGAGCAGGATCCCGGCCAGCATCGGCAGCGGGCGCCGCTCGCCGCGCCGTCCGCGGGCGGCAAAGAGGGCGAGCGCAGCGAGAGGCCACGCCGTGAACTTCATTGCCGATGCGATGCCCAGCACCACACCCGACGCGAAGGGCTTGCGACGCTGTGCGAGCACCATGGCCAGGAGCAGAAACGCCGCCACGGGGATGTCGTCGCCGCCGGTCGCGAGCGGGAGCGAGGCGAGCGGCAAGATGACGAGCACCTGGATGGCGCGGATCTTCCGGCGCCCGTCGGAGCGGCACAGGTACAACGCGATCGCCGCGACGGCGAGCGTCGTCAGGCAGAAGAAGATGCGGGCATCGCTCAGACCGTTGTTCGGCCAGATCTGGCTCGGGATGCCGGCGACCGCCATGAGTGGGAGGTACGGGAGGAATCCGGCGTAGTCGGGCTCGCCCGGTGCGTGGTACGCCACGGGGTGGTTCAGCCTGACGATGGTGTGGTACGGATCCTGGTCCCGTATCAGGTCCTGGCCACCCTTCTCGACGGCCACCACCTCTGGCTGGAGGTGCGAGCCCGGGACCCCGTCGAAGCGCCAGAGGATCTCCAAACCGAGTGGCACGGCCAGGGCACCGACGAACACACACCCGGCAAGAATGAGGCGCGCCAGCCAGGAACGGCGGTGCTGGCGCTCGGTCAGTCGGCCGGACTGACGGCGGCGCGCACGGTGCACCATGAAGGCGAGCACTGCCGAGGCCAGCGCCCCGAAAGCGAATGGGGACAGCGCCATGCGGCCCCACACCTGGTACAGGTCGTTGGTGGTTGTCCATATCGTGACGAGCGCGAACACCGCGCTGGCGAAGTACAAGATGGCGTCGCCCGCCTCGGGTGAGATCCGCTGCAGCTGCGCCTTGGCGCGCCACCAGAGGGAGACCGTGCGGCTGCCAAAGCCAACGCGTGGACCCTGGTCCCCGCTCGGCGCCGTGATGCCGACAGGGTTGGTTTTCGTTGTCGTCATGGCGTCGCGAGAGCCTGGCACAGGGGGACGGCACGCCGGCGCACCACCCCGTGGCACGGCGCATAGGACATTCCCAGTGTAGAAGGTTCGGCCGGCGCGGAGCCCTATAGGCGCAGCTCCTCCAGGTAGAACGCGTGCTCGGCCTCGAGGCTGGCCTTCAGGGTGTCGGCACGCCGGAAGCCGTGCCCCTCCCCCTCGAAGAAACGCAGCTTGCACCGGACGCCTGCTGCGACGAGCGCGTCCCGCATCCGCTCGGCCTGGTCGGGCGGCACCACGGCGTCCTCGGTGCCCTGCAACAAGAGGACCGAGCCGCGCATCTGGCCCGCCCGATTCGCCGGGGAGCGCTCCTCGTAGAGGGCCTGGCACGCAGGGAGGACGCCGATCAGTCCATCGGTGTAGTGCGCTTCGAAGTCGTGGGTGGTTGCCACGAGCGCCAGAAGGTCGGTGACGCCGTACCACGAGGCGCAGGCGCCGAATCCCTCTCCGGCAGCGAGCGCGTTCAGCGCGGTCATGCCACCGGCGCTGCTCCCTCGGATGGCCATTCTGGAGCCGTCGACCTCCCCTGCCGCGGCGAGGTGGCGCGCCAGGTCGACGCAATCCTCCGCGTCTGCGATACCCCACAGGCCGCGCAGCGCGTCCCGGTACGCGCGCCCGTAACCGCTGCTGCCGGCATAGTCGACGCAGGCCACGGCGAAGCCCCGGGTGGTGAAGAACTGCACCGTGAGGTCGAGCCCGGCCGGGCTGGCCGAGGTCGGGCCGCCGTGGCTCCACACGATCAGGGGAGCGAGCGAACCGCGTGGTCCGAGCGTGGCGCGCAGGGTGGGCGGGTAGAGCGTGCCATGCACGGCGCGGGCGGAGCGTCCCCGAACGACCAGTGGCCGGCCGCGCGCGACGTCGGCCGGCTGCACGGTCGGCGCTGGTGCGGGCCGCCATTCCCGGGCACCGCGCGCCGGCGTCCAGGTCCACACCGAGACGGCCGTGTCCGGCGTGCTTCCGAGGAAGGCCACGCCGTCACCGTGCGCGCAGAGCGCGGTGACCGTCACGCAGGGCTGCTCGAGCACTCGGGGCGGCGCCAGCACGTCGGGTGCGGTCGCAACCGGGTCGGGGTGCAGCGCCACCACTGAGTCCCGGCCCCCTGCGCTCATGCGGGCCACCACGGTGCCGTCGGCGAGCTCGGCCATGGTCGACTGCCCCAGGACCCAGTCGGGCGCGTGGAACTCGGCGTCGACGTCGGCGAGCGTGTGGCGGTCCTCCGACTCGGAGCGGCCGGCCTGCACGTACGGTTGCCACCAGCCGCGCCTGTCCGAAACCGACCGCAGCGCGCCGTTCCGGTGCCACGCGGGCTGGCCGACGGACTCACCGGGACAGCCGGCCACAGTCGTGGGCGAGACCGACGGCACGAGCACCCGGTGCCCAGACCCGTCCTGGGTCACGGCGAGCTGGACGACGAGCAGGAGCGAGGAGTCCCAGGGCATTTCGGGGTGGTCCCAGGCCACGACGGCCAGCCGCTCGCCGGCGGGGTCGACGCGAGCGGTGCCGAAGAAGTCGTGGCCCTCGACCACGATGCACGCGCGCGGCTCGGTCGACGTCGTGCTGAGCGCGACCACGGCGCGCCCGGGACGTCGTCGGCCGTCGGTGCGATGCTCCTCGCGCACGGCGAGCACCCATGACCCGTCCGGAGTCGCCGCGAGCCCACCGTGGCGGTGCGTCTCGTCCGAAGGCGGGAGCGGCGACAGCGCGCGCGGCGCAGCCGCTCGCCCCAGGGGGTCCTCACAGAGCCATACGCGCTGGTCGGAATGGTCGACGTAGGCGAAAGCACCTTCGCCTGCACCTGTCACGAGACAGACCGCTCCCCCGCCGTACTCGTGGACACGGCTCCTGATGCTGACGCCGCCCGGCGAGTGATCGCGCACCTTCCCCGCGTGCCCGCGCACGAGGACGACGCGCCCACCCTCGGCAGGACGCGACTCGAGCCAGTAGAGGGCGGTGCCGTCGGAGCACAGCTCGGAGAGCGAAACCTTCGCGGACGCGACGTCGGCGGCTGTGAGCGGCGACGGCCAGCGTCCGAAGGCGGCGGTCGGCACGAGGAACGACCGTAGCCCCGTGAAGGTCGAGGCGACGGGAAAGGCGACGGGTACGCCCGAACACGGGGAAGGGTCGCGGGCTCCTACAGTGATCCTCGCATGCGTTTCCCCGCCTACATGCTCACGAAGTCGGGCGAGGTGATCCGGCCCCGGGTCGTCGAGCTGTCGGACGAGGACCTCCCCGCCGGCGACGTTCTCGTCAAGGTGGAGTGGTCGGCCATCAACTTCAAGGACGCAATGGTCACGCGGCCCGGGAACCGCGTGGCGAAGGGGTTTCCGCTCGTCCCAGGGGTCGAACTCGCCGGCATCGTCGAGGAGAGCACGGCATCCGAATTCGCACCTGGGCAACGCGTGCTCGTCCAGGGCTACGACCTCGGCGTCGCCCACCACGGTGGTTTCGCCGGGTACGCCCGGGTGCCCGCCGACTGGGTGGTGCCGTTGCCGGACCGGCTCGGTTGCCGTGAGGCGGCAGCGATCGGTCTGGCCGGTTTCACAGCGCTGCTGTCCATGCGCAAAATGGTCCAGCACGGCACGACGCCGGAGGACGGTCCCATCCTGGTGACCGGTGCCTCGGGCGGTGTGGGGAGCGCGGCCGTGGCGCTCTTGGCCAGTACGGGGTTCGAGGTCGTGGCCTCCTCGGGCAAGACCGAGGAGCACGACTACCTCAAGGTTCTCGGTGCGTCCCGTACCGTCGGCCGGCGCTTCACCGAACCCGACGGGCGGACCCTCGGGCCTCAGCTCTGGGGAGGCGTCGTCGACTGTGTCGGCGGAGGCGCGCTGGCTGACGCACTTCGCACGGTCCGCTACGGCGGAGCCGTGGTGGCCAGCGGCTTGACAGGTGGGAACGAGCTGGCCACGACCGTGTTCCCGTTCATCGTGCGCGGCGTGGCCCTGCTCGGCGTGGACACGGTCGCCACGCCGATCGCCGAGCGCCGGGTCGTGTGGGCGGACATGGCCGAGTCGTTCCCCCTCGAGCACTGCGAGCAGATGATCAACGAGGAGATCGGCCTGGGCGGCCTCACGGCCGCGCTGGACCGCGTGCTCGACGCCGCCGTGCGCGGGCGCATCCTGGTGTCGCCCGAGCGTTCCTCGGCCTGAGGACGGTCCCGGTCCCTCTGCGGCGGCAACGGTCGGCGGCCGCGAACCGGGAGCCTTCCTCATGTAAGGGATCAGAATTAGCCGTAGACCGGCGACACCCTGATCGTCCCGTTGCCACAAGGATCGGCCGTGAAGGCGAAGTTCGGCGAGGCCGCCCTTCCGCCGGGAGGGGTGACCTCAGCCATCTCCGAGGTCGGACAGCTGGTCTCGGATCCGACCGGGACGTCGGAGTACTGGTAGTTGAACTGTGCCGTGCCCGCCGGCGGGATCGAGACCGCGGTCGGCGGACCATTGGCGGCCGGTGAGAGATTCACCGTCAGCCCGTCCATCATCGTGACCACCAGGGCCGCGCCAGTGCCTGAATACAGCGCCATCACGGGATAGCCGTTCATCACGCACGTCGTAGGGCCGCTGTTGGTGAGCGTGATGAGTCCGGTGATCGTGCCGGCAGCCCCCATCATCTGGCCGGCCGACGCCGAAATCCGGTTGCATGCGGTCGGCACGGCCACGGTGGTCGTCGTGGTGCTGGCACTGGTGGTGGTCGTGACGATGCTGGAAGTGGTGCTGGTCGACGTCGTCGAACTCGTCGCGGGCGCACGCGACGTGGTCGTGGTCGTGGTGTGGTGGGACGGTGTCGAGTTGCCGCACGCGCCGAGGAAGATGGTGGCACCCGCCCCGACGGCGAGCGCCAGGAGGCGCGCTGTCACGCCTCGAAATCCTCGGGGCGAACTGAGTCGAGAAATTGGCGGAACTGCCCGACGAGCTCGTCCGGAGTGTCTTCCTCCTCGTCGTCTGCCTCGATGGACAAGAGGATGCCTTCCGATTCCATCAGCTCGTCGGAGACGAACAGCGGGGATTCTGTTCGCACGGCCACGGCGACCGCGTCCGAAGGCCGGCTGGAAACAACGGTGCGCTCGCCACCACGCAGCAGGTGCATCTCGGCGTAGTACGTGGACGAGCGCAGTTCGGTGACGATCACGCGTTCGACGGTGATGTCGAGGGCACCGAGCATGTCCTTCATCAAGTCGTGCGTCAGCGGTCTCGGCATGGTGACGCCCTGGAGGGCGTAGGCGATCGCGGTGGCCTCAGGACTGCCGATGAAGATCGGCAGCGTCCTACCCTCCCCCTCCGTCTCTTGGAGGAGGAGCACTGGGGTGTTCGACTGCAGGTCCACCCTGACTGCACGAAGGAGCACACGGACCATGTATGAAATGTAGCGCCACGCTCGTGGCGTTGCGTCACTGGCCGGTCAGCCTCGCAGGTGGTGGCGCACCGCCACCCTGAGCAGCGCCGCCCGCATGGACTGGCCCAACGCGGCCAGCTGCTCCGCCCCCTCGAGCGCCCGCTGGCGAGCCTCGGGGTTCCTCTGCCGCAACAGGGGGATGACCACCTGCTCGATCAAGCCCATCTCACGATCGACGGCCATTCGGTATTGGCGCAGGTGCCTGGGCTCGATGCCGTAGACCCGGAACGCGGCAGCGAGGTTGGCTATGGCCAGCGCCTCCTCGTCGTAGGTCGCCATGCCGGCAACCGACACCGATTCGACGAGGCCGAAGGACTCGAGGCCGGCCAGCTCCTCGGCTTCCAGCCCACTCGCGGCACAGATCTCTTCGGCCGTCATGCTGGCACCGGTCACCATGGCGTTGGGTGTACCTCCTGACGTGGCCCCCGCTGACCCCGCGGCCGCACCTGGAGGCGCCGAACGTGCGGGCGGCGTCCGCGATGGCAGCGACGTCGCCGACGTCGAAGGCGTCGGCGATTCGGACGGCGTCGGATGCGTCGGCATCCCCGAGGCGGCGGACGGACCCGCGCTCGCGGCGAGCGACGACGACTGCTCGCCGTGCGCAGGGAGCGGCGGCGGACCACCGGTCGACGACGACACGGCGGCGGCTCGGCGGGACTCGGACGTGTCGGCGAGCACCGCGGCTTGACCGGGCACTACCGACACATCGAGATCGCTGACGTCCACGTCGCGCGGCATCTCAGCGGCGACCGGCCGGTCCACGACCTGCACGGCGCGCGCGGTCGTCGCCGCATCAGGCAAGAGGGCCGCCCGCCTCGACGCGTCGGCAATGATACGCGCCATCGCCTCGTCGTCCGCCGTGGTCTGCGCGTCGTCCGTCGATCCCACCGTGGACACGGACTGGACCGGCGATTTGCCGTTGACGACGTGGGGCGGCACCTGAGCCCCGACCGCAGCAGAGGGATCGTCCAGCTCGCCGTCGGCCAGGCGGTCCCTGATCACCTTCAGCGGGAGGAAGTGCTCGCGCTGCTGGCGCAGCACCCAACGGAGCCGTTCGACGTCGTGGTCGAAGAACTTGCGGTAGCCCGACGGTGAACGCTCGGGGTTGACCAGACCCTGGCTCTCGAGGAAGCGGATCTTCGAGATGGTCACGTCGGGGAACTCCTCCCGCAGCAGCGTGAGGACGTCGCCGATGGAGAGGTAGGTGCGGCTGCTCACTCGCTACCCGCCGCGAGAAACACAAGTTTGAACTTCCCGATCTGGACCTCGTCGCCCGGCGCCAACTTCGCCTCGTCGATGCGCTCGCGGTTCACGTACGTGCCGTTCAACGAGCCGAGGTCGTGCACCACGAACGTGCCGTCACCGGCCGGTGTGATCTCGAGGTGGCGTCGCGAGACCGTGATGTCGTCGAGGAAGATCTCACTGTCGGGGTGGCGCCCGGCGCGCACCACGGTCTCGCCGAGCAGGTATCGGGCCCCGACATCCGGGCCGCGAGTGGCGATGAGCACGCCGGCACCCCGAGGAACCTCGACCTGGGTGACGTCTGCCTCCTCCTCCGGAGTCTCCGCCTCATCGGAGGGTCTCAGGGTGACGGTGATGTCCTCCCCGTCTGCCTGGAGCGGGTTCCCGCACGAGGAGCAGAAGTTCACTCCGTCGGGATTTCTGTGCCCGCAGTTGTGACAGAACACGACGTCCACGGTACTCCACGCCACGGCTCTGGTTCCCTGGCGTCCGCCCACGCCCATCCGGGTTGCTTCAGTCCGCCGTGAGGGCCTCGTAGGCGGCCGCATCGAGCAGGGTGGCGGGGTCGGCGTCGGCGGCAAGCTCCAGCTCGCAGATCCAGCCGTCACCGTAGGGATCCTGGTTCATCAGTTCCGGACCACCCGTCAACCCCTCGTTCACTGCGACGACGGTGCCTGCCACAGGCGCATACACCTCGGACACCGACTTCGTGGACTCGACCTCACCGAGCTTGCCTCCCGCCTCGACCGCTGCCCCGACCTCGGGCAGGTCGACGAAGACGATGTCGCCCAGCGCGTCCTGCGCATAGTCGGTGATGCCGATGCGCACGCGCCCGCCCTCCACGCGCACCCACTCGTGCTCCTCCGAGTAACGCAGCTCGCCCGGGACCTCCACGGCTTCGGACCCTAACCGACCACCGCCTCCATCTGCAGCCCCGGAGTTGGAGGAGGTCGACCGGCGAGCCGGGGCGAGCCGATCAGGCGAGGATCTCACCCAGGCGGTCGACGTAGACCGTCGCCAGGGCTTCGGAGCGCGCCAAATCCGCCGACTCGGCCCAGACGTGGGTCACCGGCTCCTCGGGGTCGGGGACGACGAGCGCCCAGCCCTCGCTCGAGCGGACCTTGATCCCGTCGACCAGCACCAGGTCGGCTCCCTCCTCGGCCAGCTGCTCCATCAGGGTGCGCATGATGAGGCCCTTCTGCACGAACGGCGTCGACACGTCGCGGCGCACGACCGGCATCGGCGGCATGGCGTCGACCACGGCGGTCATCGACGTGATGCCGCGACCCAAAAGCGACACCAGCCGGATCAGGGCGGCCGCTCCGTCGAAGGCGGGGAGGAACAAGGGGAACGCGTACCCGCCCCGGCGATCCGCGGCGAACGAGACGCCACCCGAGGCGGTGGCCTCCATCAGCGCCGACCTGGAGAGCGCGGCGTGGACGACCTCGATGCCCTGGGACTCGCAGAACGCCACGGCCCGGTCGCTCGCCGTCACCGGAAGCACGATCCGTCCCTGGAGCTCTCCGAGGCCGGCCGTCAACTCCAAGAAGGCCATGATCGACTCGTCATCGTCGAGCACGCGGCCCGAATCGTCGATGAGGATGAGCTTCTCACCGCCCGCGTCGATGATCGCACCAAGATCGGCACCCGAACCGCGCACCGCCTCGGCGACCCGAGCTTGGCTCGCCGCGGGATCGACCGAGATCATGCCGCCCGTCTGCGCGTACGGGTTGAGGCTCAGCACGTCCGCCCCGACCTTCGACAGCAAGCTCGGCATGACGAAGCTCGCGGCACCATAGGACAGGTCGAGCACGAGCTTGACCTGTCGTCGGGCATCGCGCTGCAACCCGAACGCCTCGACCACGTCGGCCGTGTAGTGCTCCAGCGTCCGGGGCGAGAAGGTGATGTCGCCGATTTCGGCGGCGGTCACCCGGCGAAACTCCTCTCGGTGGTACAGGCGTTCGACGCGTCGCTGGTCGCTCTCGGACAGGTCGATACCCCGGTCGTCGAAGAACCGTATGACCACCGATTGCGGGTCGTCAGGGCTCAGTCCCACCGTGAGTCCGGCCTTGTTCCCACGACTGCGCACGTGGTGGCGCGTGACGGGGATCGTCGCCAGCTCCAAGTCGGCCACGTTGACGCCGGCGGAATTGCACCCGACCATGAGGGCGCGTTTGAGCACCCTGGCGGCTCGGCTCGTGTCCCGTGAGGCCGTGATGTATGACCCCTTCTCGAAGCTCGACGCCCAGGCCTTGGCGAGACGGACCGCCATCTCGGGGCTCACGTCCACGTTGGCGATGCCCTGCACACCTTCGCGACCGAACAGTGTGCGCGCCCCGCCTGACTCCCAGACGATGGAGGCGTTGACCTGCGCGCCGGCCTCGACCACCTTGGCCGGATAGACCTTCACCCCGGTACGGATCTCCGCGTTGACGCCGACGAGGCAGCCCTCGCCGAGGACGGAACCCGGTTCGCAACGTGCACCGCTGCGGAGGTCGCAGGAACGGCCCAGCACTGCTCCCTGCACCGACACCGAGCTGCCCAGGTACGAGTTCTCGCCGACGACGGAGCGCTCCACCTCGGCTCGCTCTCCCACGCGGGTGTTGGCGCCCACCGTGGCGTAGGCGCCGAGCACGGCATCCGCGTCCACCGTGCAGTTCTCGCCGACGAACACCGGCCCGTCGATGCGCACCGACGGGTCGATTGAAGTGCCCTTCCCCACCCACACGCCGGGCCGCAGTTCGAATCCCGAGATCCCGACGTCGACCCGCCCGTCGAGGATGTCCTCGTGGGCCTTGAGGTAGGCGGCGGTGGTGCCGACGTCCTCCCAGTAGCCGGACGCGACGTACCCGAAGAGCGGGTCGCCGGCGTCGAGCACGGCTGGGAAGACCTCGCTCGAGAAGTCCACGGGCCGCCCTTCGGGAATCTGCTCGAAGATCTCGGGCTCCAGCACGTAGATCCCCGTGTTGATGGTGTCGCTGAAGACCTGCCCCCAGCCTGGCTTCTCCAGGAAGCGTTCGATGCTGCCGTCCTCACGGGCGATGACGATGCCGAACTCGAGGGGGTTCTCCACCGGGTAGAGCGCGATCGTGGCGAGCGCCTGCTTCTTCTCGTGGAATTCGACGACGGCCGAGAGGTCGACGTCAGTCAGGACGTCGCCCGAGATGACGAGGAACCGCTCGTTCAGCTGCTCGCGGGCATTGCGCACCGACCCCGCCGTCCCGAGCGGCGACTCCTCGGTGGCGTAGACCAGGTGCACCCCGAGCTCGCTGCCGTCTCCGAAGTAGCTCCGGATGGCGTTGGGGAGGAAGGCGACCGTGACGACGATCTCGGTCACTCCGTGGCGCCGCAGCAGCGACACGATGTGCTCCATCATCGGCCGGCCGACGAGAGGCAGCATCGGCTTGGGCAGGTTCGAGGTCTGCGGGCGCAGGCGGGTGCCCTCGCCGCCCGCCATGATGACGGCCTTCACGCCACGCTCCCGGTACGGCGCGCCGCTCTGCCCTCGCGGAGGGCCCGACGAGCCGGTCCGACGTAGCTCGCCGCCGCACACCAGGCCAGGGCCAGCCCGGTGAGGCCGGTCACCCAGGCGATGAACCGGACCGGCTCCTGCCACGACGCCGTGCCGTCGCCCAAGAGGAACGCCGGGTAGGCGAACATCAGCCCGAACGTGCCCGCCTTGCCCACCCACAGCACGTCGATCCTCGCCGCGCCGAGCCCTGCGAGCAGGACCACCATGGCCGAGACGAGCACTTCCCGGGCGATGGTGGCCAGCCCGAACCACAGGGGCACCGCCCCGTAGACCATCACCGAGATCACGGCCGTGCCCACGAGGATGCGGTCCGCCATCGGGTCGAGCACCTTGCCCAAGGTCGAGACCTGGTGGTAGCGGCGGGCCACGAAGCCGTCGACCCAGTCGGTGGCTCCCAGGACCGCCAGCAGAACTGCCGCGGCGATCTGGCGGTGCGCTCCGAAGAGGAGCCACAGGAACACCGGGATGCACAGGAGCCGCATCATCGTGATGAGGTTCGGGGCGGTCAGGATCCGGTTGAGCCCGGCCTCGGAGCCATCCCCGTCGTCCACGGGCAGAGTCTACGGGCAGCCCTGCCGGAGGCCGGGCTTCGGGCCGGCGGACTGTGCCAGAGTGGCGCAATGCCGCGCTTCGAGCCGTTCCGCGGGTTGCGCTATGCGCCCGACCTGGCACCCATCGCCCAGGTGATCGCGCCTCCCTACGACGTCATCACGCCGACCGAGCGGGTGCATCTCGCCTCTCGCCACCAGGCGAACTCGGTGCTCGTCGAGCTCCCGGAGGCGGACCTCGCGGGTGGGCGGGACCGCTACGAGGTGGCCGCCGACCTCTTCTCACGCTGGCTGGCGCAGGGGATCCTCCGGGTCGAGGACGGGCCGAGCCTCTATCCCTACCGGATGACCGACACCACCGGGCGGAGCACGACCGGTGTCGTCGGCGCGCTCGGGTCTGGCCGAGCCCGGTGAGGAAGGCGATGTGCTTCCCCACGAGCAGACACTGCCAAAGCCGAAGACGGACCGTCTCGACCTCTTGCGGGCGACGCGAGCCAACCTCTCGCCGATCTGGGGCCTCTCCATGGCCACCGGGGTCACGGCCACCTTCGACCCCACGGACGACGAGCCGGTCGCCGACGCCTACGACGACGACGGGGTCCGCCATCAACTCTGGGTGCTCAGCGAGGTAGACGCGGTCGCCGCCATCGGCGCGGCGGTAGGCGCAGCTCCCGTCGTGCTCGCCGACGGGCACCACCGCTACGAGACGGCTCGCGCCTACCAAGCGGAGCGCCGGGCCGCGAACGGTGGCCAAGCGGGCCCCTACGACCTCGTGATGGCGCTCGTGGTCGAATTGGCCGAAGAGCAGCTCAGCGTCGGAGCGATCCACCGCACGGTGAGCGGCCTGCCCGAGGGTTTCGACCTCGTGGGCGCCCTCGCCGAATCGTTCGACGTCGTCCGGGCCGGAGCGGCGGACGCGCGTACCCTGGGCGCCCTCCAGGACTCCGGGTCGCTCGCCCTGGTGACCGGGGGCGAAGCGTACCTGCTGCTCCCGCGCCACGGGCTCTACGAAGAGGCCGGCAACGACTTGGACTCGAGCCTGGTGGCGCTGGTGCTCGCCCGCCTGCCCGAACACGAAGTGACACACCGCCACTCGGTCGATGAGGCCATGGAGGCGCTCCGGTCCGGCGGCGGCCAGGCCGCGTTGCTGCTCCGCCCGGTGACGGTGAAGCAGATCGACGAGTGGGCCAACGAGCGCCGCCGCATGCCGCCCAAGACGACCTACTTCAGCCCGAAGCCACGGACCGGCATGGTGTTCCGGTCGCTCGACATCTCGTAGCCGTGCCGGGACACGGAACGGAAAGGATGGTGCTCCTGTGCACGACTCGGTGACGGTCCACGTGGCGGCGACACGCCGAACGGGTGTGGGACCTGGTGTCCGACGTGACACGGATCGGCCGCTACAGTCCCGAGACCTTCGAGGCGGAGTGGATCGACGGCGCGACCGGGCCGGCGCTCGGCGCGCGCTTCCGCGGGCACGTGAAACGAAACGGGAAGGGCCCGATTTACTGGACGACGTGCACGGTGTCGGCCTGCGAGCCGGGTCGGACGTTCGCCTTCGGCGTAGGCGGGCCGGACAAACCGCCCCTCAACGTGTGGCGTTACGACATCTCCCCGAGCTGACGACGGGTGCGAAGTCACCGAGTCCTTCTCGCTCTCGCCGACCTGGTGGCTGCGCCTCTACTGGCGCCTTCTCGGCTGGACCCGAGGGAAGACGAATCGCGAGGGCATGCGCACGACGCTCGAGCGGATCCGTGACGACGCGGAGGCCGAGGCGGGAGCGGAGGCGGCCGGGAGCTGACCGGGGTGGTCCTCACCCACCGTCGGGGCGCGGCTGGCACCGAGGACGACCTCTCCGACACCTCTCTGCCCGTCAGGTGCGCCGAGCGCCGACCAGCTGACGACCGTCGACGGTGTGCCACAGCCCGATGCCGTACTCGCAGATCCAGCCTTCCGTCGCGCTGAGGAAGGTGACGTTTCCCGCCCCGCCGCTGTCGAAGCCGGCCGAGGCGAGACTCGGGACCGGTACCCAGGACGACCCGCCGTCCGACGTCTTGAGCAGGTCGGACCGCGACGGGAAGAGCCACGCTGTCGTCGGGGTCAGGACGGCCAGGTTGCGGTGCCCGATCGTGAACGGTGCCACATACCCGGCCAGGGGCAGCGGATCGGGCGGGACGTTCGACGGCGTTGACGTACCCGGTGCGGACGCCGCAGCTCTCGGTTGCCAGGTCAGGCCACCGTCGCTCGAGCGGTAGAGCTGCTTCGACTGCGATCCGGCGGTGCCCTGACCTCCGCAGAGCAGCCACAGGTCGTCGGTGCTCGAGGCTGCCACCTCCGCACCGAGGCCGTAGACCCCGGTGCAGGGCACGGACCGGGTGCTCCACGTCCCCCCGGCGTCACCGGTGAACAGGAGCTGCCAGGCGGTCGGACCGCCGGCTGCGGAAGACGCGGTCAGCACGTAGGCGCGTGCGTCGGTGATCCGGGCCAACTCCGGGAGTGGAGACTCGGAGCCCAGGCCCAAACCGCTGCCCGGGACGTCGGCGGGGCTGGCGCGCCAGGTGCCTCCCCCGTCGAGTGACTCCTCCACGAAGAGCGCGCAGGTCGCCGGCGCGGTTTGGGGGCAGGTGCGCACCAGCGCCCAGACATCGGGCCCGATCGCGCTGACGTCCACGACGTCCGGTCCGACAGCGGGCGCGCCGCCATGTCAGCCCGCCGTCGTGCGTGACCCACAACGGCGCCGCACCCTCGGTCTGCGCCCCCCAGAGGTACCCGTCCGATCCGACGAACTCGAATTGGCCCGGCGACAGCGGGGCGGCGGTGAACCCGGCCGGGAGACGGTTGTCGCGAACCTGCCATGTCGACCCGCCGTCGGTCGAGGCGGCGAGCAGCACGGTGCCGCGATGCAACGCGAGCGCGAAGCCGTCGCTCGCATCGGCGAAGTGGACGCTGAGCAGGGCCGTGGTCGGAACCGGCGTGCCGATGGGCAGCGGTCCCTCCTGGAGGTCGAACTGGTAGGCGGTGACCGAAGTCGACGACTGTGGCGCAAGCCGGATTCCGTACAGTGCGAGGGACACACCGAGCAGCACCAAGCAGAGCGCGACGGGCAACGTCAGTCGCCGTCGGCTGCGCATCGTCCCGGCTCGTCGGAGCACGGCATCGAGCTCGCCCGCGCCGGGGTTGCCCCCCAGAGGGTCGTCAAGATGCTCGAACATCGTCCCCTTCCGGTTCGGGCTGCTCGCCGAGCCGCTGGCGCAGCGCGGCCAGACCCCTCGACGCGTGCGTCTTGATTGAGCCGACGGAGCACCCGAGCGCCGCGGCCACGTCCGCCTCCGAGAAGTCGGCCAGATACCTGAGCACGACGACCTCGCGCTGACGGCGGGGCAGCGACCTCAGCGCCGCTACGAGGTCGGCCCGCTCCCCCATCCGGTCGTCGACCACGCCGATCGGACCCGACCGAGGGCGCCGGCTGCGGACCCGCTGCCGGTACCGGTCGACGGCCAGGTTCGACGCCACCCGGCTGACCCAGCCTTCGGGACGCGCTTCCAGCCGCGACCAGCGCAGGACGGCCCGCGCCAGCGTCTCCTGGGCGACGTCCTCAGCGTCGGAACGGTCACCCAGGATCCGAAAGGCGACCCGGTAGGCCAGCCGGTACAGCGCCTCGAACGAGCGCTCGAAGGACTGGGGCGCCCGCATCGCCGTCACCCCGGCCTCCGCACTCGCTCCCCCACCATCGGGCCTCCCGAAGTCGGCCGTCAGCTCGGCCGCGACCGCCTCGCAGCGTGTCATCTCTCCTCTTCACGCTCAACCCGGAGGATGGGTTGACAGCGGCGCGGAAAGCACCGCAGGAAGAACTAGTCGACCGTCCAGCTCGAACCAGAGCGGAGGAGCCCGGCGAGGTCGCCCAAGCCCCGCTTGGACTGGGCGTCGAGGATCTGCTCGGACATCTGCTCGCCGTACTCGGGACGCTCGACGGCGCGGAACACCCCGACGGGAGTGGGCTCATAGGGCCCTCGGGCCAGGCGGCTCAGGGCGAAGGCCAGACCCGGGTCCTCTCGGGACTCGTCGTGCACCAGGAGGTTCTCGACGCCGCCCACGTCGGCCACGGCGACGACGTCGAGCCCGCCGTCGGGCCGCTGGACCACACCGCGCTCTTCACCTTCGGGTCCGAAGACGATCGGCTTGCCGTGCTCGAGCGGGATGAGCATGCTCGAGCGCGTGTCGCGGCTCGTGATCTTCTCGAAGGCGCCGTCGTTGAAGACGTTGCAGTTCTGTAGCACCTCGACGAAAGCTGCTCCCCGGTGCTGGTGGGCCCGGCGGAACGTCTCCTGCATGTGGGCGCGATCCATGTCGTGGGTCCGGGCTACGAACGTCGCTTCCGCTCCCAGGGCCAGGGACACCGGGTTGAAGGGTGTGTCGAGCGATCCGAAGGGCGTCGACTTCGTGACCTTCGCCACCTCCGAGGTCGGCGAGTACTGGCCCTTGGTCAACCCGTAGATCTGGTTGTTGAACATCAAGATGTTCACGCGCACGTTCCGGCGCAGGGCGTGGATCAGGTGGTTTCCCCCGATGGACAGCGCGTCCCCGTCACCCGAGATCACCCAGACGTCGAGGTCGGGGCGCGTGGTCGCGAGGCCGGTGGCGATGGCGGGGGCACGGCCGTGGATGGAGTGCATTCCGTAGGTGTTCATGTAGTACGGGAAACGGGCGGCACACCCGATGCCCGATAGGAACACGGTGCTCTCCCGGCGCACACCCAGGTCCGGCATGAGCATCTGCACGGCGGCCAGAATGGAGTAGTCGCCGCAGCCAGGGCACCAGCGCACCTCCTGGTCGCTGGTCCAGTCCTTCCGCGTGGTCACCGGGACGGCAGTCGCAAGTGCTCCGCCGCTCGACCCGTTCCCGTTCGATCCGTTCGTTTCGCTCACGATTTTCCTCCGAGCAGGGCGGTGATCGCCGCCTCGATCTCGCCGACGCGGAAGGGTACGCCCTGCATTTTCGACATCGTCTGAGCGTCGACGAGGTACTCCGCTCTCAGGATCCGGCTCAGCTGGCCGAGATTGATCTCGGGCACGAGGACCTGGGCGTAGCGCTGCAGCACCTCGCCCAGGTTCGGCGGCAGCGGGTTCAGGTTGCGGAGGTGGACGTGCGCCGCCTTCATGCCGCGGGCCCGGACCCGCTTGACCCCGGCGAACACGGCGGCGTACGTCGATCCCCAACTCACGAGGAGCAACTGCGCGTCACCCGTCTCGTCGTTCACCGTGACGGGCGGAATGTCCGCTGCGATACCCGCGATCCGGTCGTGGCGCAGGTGCACCATCCGCTCGTGGTTGACCCCTTCGTACGAGACGTTTCCGCTCCCGTCCGCCTTCTCGAGGCCGCCGATGCGATGCTCCAGTCCGGCCAGACCGGGCGGTGCCCACGGGCGCGCCAGGGTCGCCTCGTCTCGGACGTAGGGCCAGAAGGTGGCAGTGCCCTCATCGTCGACGTGGTTGGGCTCCGAGGCGAAGCCGGGGTCGATGTGCCCGTAGGACTCGAGATCGGGCAGGCGCCAGGGCTCGGCTCCGTTGGCCAGGTAGCCGTCGGAGAGGAGGATGACCGGCGTCCGGTACTTGACGGCGAAGCGCACCGCCTCGATGGCCGCGTCGAAGCAGTCGCTCGGCGTCTGCGGGGCGATGATGGGCACGGGGGCCTCGCCGTGTCTGCCGTACATGGCGTGCAGGAGGTCGGCCTGTTCCGTCTTGGTGGGCAGCCCGGTGGACGGGCCCCCTCGCTGCACGTCGACGATCACGAGGGGCAGCTCGAGGTTGATGGCCAGGCCGATCGTCTCGGACTTGAGGTCGAGGCCCGGGCCCGACGTCGTCGTCACCCCGAGCGCGCCACCGAAGGACGCCCCGAGTGCCGCGCCGATGCCGGCGATCTCGTCCTCGGCCTGGAAGGTGCGGACGCCGAACTCCTTGCGACGGCTGAGCTCGTGCAAGATGTCCGACGCCGGAGTGATGGGGTAGCTCCCGAGGAAGAGAGGCACCCCGGCCAACCGCGAGGCGACGATGAGCCCCCAGGCCAGGGCCTGGTTCCCGGTGACCTGGACGTACTCGCCCTTCTCGAAGACGGCTGGCTTGACCACGTAGTTCGACTCGAAGAGCTCGGCCGTCTCGCCGAAGTCGTAGCCGGCCCGGAACGCCCGGGTGTTGGCTTCGGCGACCTGCGGCTTGGAGCCGAAGCGCTGCGTGATCCATTCGATCGTCGCATCGACCGGCCGGGTGTAGAGCCAGCTCACGAGGCCCAGGGCGAAGAAGTTCTTCGACCGCTCGGCGTCGCGGGGCTTCACGCCCGCCTCCTTGCACACCTCCTGGGTGATGGAGGTCATCGGGACCTCGTAGACCGTGTAGGCGGCGAGCGAGCCGTCGGTCAGCGGGTTGGCGGCGTAGCCGGCCTTGGCCAGGTCCCGCTCTTCGAAGGAATCGCTGTTGACGATGAGGACCGTTCCCTTGGCCATCATCTCGAGGTTCGCCTTGAGTGCGGCGGGGTTCATGGCCACGAGGACGTTGGGCGAGTCGCCCGGGGTGAGGATGTCGTGGTCTGAAATGTGGACCTGGAAGGCCGACACGCCGTTGATCGTCCCGGCGGGGGCCCGGATCTCCGCCGGGAAGTCCGGAAAGGTCGACAGGTCGTTGCCCAGGAGGGCGCTGCTCGTCGTGAAGCGGTCGCCGGTCAGCTGCATGCCGTCGCCGGAGTCCCCGGCGAAGCGCACGATGACCTGGTCCAACTGCTCCGTCGTCACGTGTTGCGTTCCCGATGCCACGGGCTTGCCTCGTCTCATGTCGTGGAGGACCGAAAACGCAGGCATGCCGTGCCGTTTCGGCTCTGGCGACTGCTTTTCGGCGTGCAGTCGCCACGATGGCGCGCCACGCGCTCTGTCCGATGTTTCGTTCGGGTTAACACTACCGCGCAGGACCCCCTCGTCTGTTGCGCCCCTGGTTGGAGTGGTTTTTGATTCTTGCTTCCGTGCGCCGCCGAGCGGCGGGTTCGCCGGTCGAGGTCGTCGCAACTCGAACCACCACGTTGGGCATTGCCGATCCGCACATGCTCCCCTACCATCCGACGAGGGTTGGGAGCGGGCGGCTCGAATCCGAACGCAACGAGAGGTGCAGCACCATGACCCTCCACGACCGCCCTGGCAACGGATCGCTCCGGCGCTCATCCATCGTGTCCATCGCGCTTGCCGGAATGGCCGCCCTCGCTCTCGCGACGGCAGGGGCCGCGCCCGGCGCTTCGGCCTCGGGGACGAGGCCGAAGCTCGCAAAGCAAGCTGCGGTCGCCCAGGGCGTCGCCACGTCGGGCAATTTCGCCGGATACCGGGCCTCCCCGTACGGCGGGCTGACCAGTGCCGGCGTCGCGTTCACGATCCCAGCCGTCGCGTGCACCACGCAGGACTTGTCGAACGGAGCGCTGTTGGCGAACGGCCTGAATGCAGAGAACAGCAGGTCCGGCCAGGACGTGTACGCGACCGCTCGAGCGCTGTGTGCCAACGGCAGCGTTCCCTCATACACCTTTGCCTTGGGGACACCGGCGGGAACGTTCACGGAGCCCGGAGCGAACCCAGGGGACCGGGTGGTCATCTCCGTTTTCCAAACGGCCACCTTTACCTGGGTCGAGATCGCCGACCAGACGTCAGGCACGTACTGGATGGCTACCGACGCGAGCAACCTCGGGCTGGATTCCGTCGACCTCGGGAGTCAGAGCAATGCCGGCGAGGACGAGCGGGTTCCCGCGTTCGCGAAGGTGAGGATGCACGATGCAACGGTCGACGACGAGTCTCTCGGCTCCGTCGGCTCGACCCAGGTGGACAACGTGCGGCCTGATTCGCAGGTGGTCATCAAGGCGGGAAAGCTCAAGACGAACGCTTCCGTCTCGAGATTCTCGCTCGTCTCCGTCCCGGCGTCCTGACTCACGGAGGCAGAGCGCCGAGCCGAACTCAGCGCTCTGCCACGAGAGCGCCCGGTCAGATCGTAGGAAATCAGGCGATGGTGACGGCCGAGTCGAGGTAGACGTCCTGGACGGCGTGAATCAGAGCCGCACCTTCGGCCATCGGCCGTTGGAAGGACTTGCGGCCGACGATGAGGCCCATGCCCCCGGCGCGCTTGTTGACGACCGCGGTGCGCACCGCCTGGGCCAGGTCGTTCTCACCCTTCGACTCGCCTCCCGAGTTGATCAGGCCGATGCGCCCGGCGTAGCAGTTCACGACCTGCCAGCGGGTCAGGTCGATCGGGTTGTCGGTGGTCAGCTCGTCGTAGACGAGCGGGTCCGTCCGGCCGAAGCCGATCGCCGTGTAGCCACCGTTGTTCTCAGGCTGCTTCTGCTTGATGATGTCGGCCTCGATCGTCACGCCCATGTGATTGGCCTGTCCGGTCAGGTCGGCCGAGAGCTCGTAGTTCACGCCGTCCTTTTGGAAGGCGGCGTTCCGCAGGTAGCACCACAGCACGGTGAACATGCCCAGCCGGTGCGCCTCGGCGAAGGACTCGGCCACCTGCTGGAGCTCACGGTCCATGTCGTCCGAGCCGAAGTAGATGGTGGCACCCACGCCAACCGCACCGAGGTCGGCCGCCTGACGAACGGAGCCGAACATGATCTGGTCGTAGGTGTCAGGTACGTGCAGGAAGGCGTTGTGGTTGAGCTTGACGATGAAGGGGATGCGGTGCACGTACCTCCGCGATGCCAGGCCAAGGGTCCCCAAGGTCGTAGCCACGGCGCTGCACTCGCCCGCCAGTGCCAGCTCCAGCAAGTTGAGTGGATCGAAGTACGCCGGGTTCTTGGAGAAGCTGGCCGCCGCCGAGTGCTCGATCCCCTGGTCGACCGGAAGGATGGAGATGTACCCGGAGCCGCCGAGGCGGCCGTGGTTGAACAGTGTCCCGAGGTTGCGCAGCACGGTGGGCGACCGGTCGCTGTCGGCGAAGACGCGACCCAGGTAGTCGGGCCCAGGCAGGACGAGGTTCTCCCTCGGAAACGCCTTGGCCGTGTAGCCCAACAGCGCATCGGCGTCCTCGCCGAGCAGGGTGTGGAGGTCTGTGCTCGAGCTCATGACCGTCAGCCTATCCGAGGCCGATTTGGGGCCCCGAGGAGTGCGGGCGCGCCAGATCGGGCCTTTCGGGACGGGTTCTGTCGGTCCATTTGTCCCAAGGTGCTGGACGTTTTGCCGGGCTGAACGGGCTCGCCGGGGAAGATTCGGTCTGCCACCGGTGTTTGATTCGGCGGGAGAACCCATACGCTTGGTTCGGGTCGGCGGGCACGAACACGCGTGGCGAACAAGCGGAGCCGTATGAACGTGACCGAATCCGAGCGGTGGCCGGGGCGCATTCCGCCCTGGGTCCTGGGCCTGGGAGCGGTGATGCTCATCGTCGCAGCGCTCGTCGTCTTCAAAGGAGCCCCCGTCGGAATGCACCAGCACGGGGCGGCCGCGAGCACGGGCAATGGCCACGCGCAAACGAGGAGCGTCTCGGGTACCCCGAGGTCACCTCGGGCGAGGAACACCGGAGGGCAACTGACCCTCGTGTCGTCCGTCCCCGCCACCGGCGCCCAGCAGGTCGCCAGCGACACGACGCTCTCGGTGTCCTTCTCCCAGCCGGTAGCGCTCGGCAAGGTCAGGCCCACGCTGTCTCCACAGATCGCAGGCACCTGGGTCCAAGCGGGTGCAGCGACTCTGTCCTACCGTCTCGCCTCCCCGTTCATCCCCGGCACCCAGGAGACGGTGACCATCCCCGGTGGGCCAGATGGGCTGCGGGGGAAGGGCGGTGCCACGCTCACCTCGTCGAGCTCCGTCCGGTTCGGTGTCGCGGGCGGTGACATCCTCCGGGTGCAGCAGCTTCTGGCCGACGAGGGGTACCTGCCCCTGACCTTCGTCCCGTCAGGTCGAGCTCCGCTTCCCGCGAAGCTGGCCCGCGACCAAGCCGGGTCGTTCCGGTGGCGCTGGTCCACGCTCCCCGTCCAATTGACCTCGCAGTGGAGCCAGGGAACGGACAACGTGATCACGACGGCCGCAATCGAATCGTTCCAGTCCCAAAACGGACAGGGGGTCGACGGCGAACCGGGTCCGGCGTTCTGGGCGGCCCTCGTCAACGACTTCGTCAACCACAAGACGAGCGCGACGCCGTATGTCTACGTGTTGGTGAACAAGGCGCTCCCGGAGAACCTGACGCTGTGGAACAACGGCACCGCCCAGTACGCCGGTATCCCAGTCAACAGCGGCGCTCCCGGAGCCGACACGACCGACGGCACCTTCGTCGTCTTCGAACACGTGCGGTACTCGGACATGAAGGGCACCAACCCGGACGGGACGACCTACAACGATCCGAACGTCCCGTTCGCCAGCTACTTCAACGGCGGCGACGCGCTGCATGGATTCATCCGGGCCAGTTACGGCTCGCCGCAGAGCAACGGTTGCGTCGAGATGAGCTATGCCGACGCCGCCATGGTCTGGCCCCTGACCCCGGTGGGCACGCTGGTGACGATCGAGGGACCCAATTACGGCACGGCGCCGCCATCCACGACCACGACGACGACCACCACGACCACGGCGCCGCCGCCAGCGCCGACCACGACAACTGCGCCTCCGCCGCCGCCGCCTACGACGACGGTGCCCCCAGCGACGACCACCACGGAACCCACGACGGCGACGTCGACGCAGCCCACGACGGCGACGTCGACCAACTCGCGGCCGACGTCGAACTCGCAGTGAGCCGGCGCGGGATCAGCGGTGCCGGGCCTTGCCTCCGCGCCGTTGTCGCCGCGCACGCCTTCGCAGTGGCCGGCAGTGGCCGACAGCCGGTGCGCCGGAAGCTCATGCCGACTTCGGAACCACCTCGGTCGAACGGCACACCAGACCGGCTGATGTCCGGATTTCTCGGTCGGTCTCGTTCCCGGATTCGACCCCAAGGGACGGTGGAGCAACGATGAGCGGCGTGGTCGGACTACCGGGCGCCGAGGAAGTTGTTCGTCGACTTCATCGCGGCGTTCATCGCGGCATGGCCGACGGGCGACGCCGCCACGCTGAGCCGGTTCTTCAGCGAGGACGCCGAGTATTGCAACGGCTCGCTTGACCCAGTCCGTGGACGAGAAGCGATCGTGGTGGATCTCGCCCGGATGATGAGCCTGGGCGGCGAAGTGGACGTCGACATTTGCCACATGCTGTCTGATGACGCGGTTGTTCTGACCGAAAGGGTCGATTACGTGAGATTGGGCGGAAAGACGGCGGCCTTGAGGATCGCAGGCGTATTCGAGGTTGACAACGGAGTCATCACAAGGCTGGCGCGACTACTTCGATCCAAAGGAGTTTGCGGCACAGTTATCCACCGACTGACAGCTCGGGCGACACGTCCGATCGGGCGACATCGAGAGATTCCGCGGACGTCTGACTCGTTGACAACGGATTGATATTCCAGTCGTTGGTCACAACTCGGCGAGGTCGACGACAGCGGATGCAGAAGGTCTTCGGCTGGGTTATCCCTTCGGAACGGTGGTCCCAGGCCCGCGGTCGTTACCGGTCCGTGTCGCTCCTCGGTTGGCACGCTTCGGCGTCGCCCGGCCTCGCCCACGGCGCTCCGAGCCCAGCCCGCGGCGTCGCTCCGCCACGTCGTACGCCTCGGGGTCGGCCCGCAGCACGCGGTCGAAGTACTCGCGGGCACGGGGGACGTCGCCGGCACGCTCGTAGAGGTCGCCGAGGAGGTACCACTGGCGGATGTGTCGGTCGGAGGGGTTGCGCAGCGCCTTCGAGGCGCCCGCCGATGCCAGCATGGCGATGGCGTCGTCGAGGGCGCCGCTGTCGGCCAGGCAGGCTGCGGCCACGATGCGACCCTCGGCCAACACCTCGGGATCGGGCGAACGGTGCCGCAGCTCGGCCCAGAGCTCCGACACCTTCTTCGGTTTGCCCAGGGCCCGCTCGCAGTCCATCAGGACGGGCAGGTGCTCGGTGGCGTCGGCGAGGCCGTCAAGGGTCCTCAGGTGGCGCGCCGCTTCGCGCCAGCGTCCGGCACGGTAGGCGGCCAGGCCAGCCAGCTCGCGCACGGCGGGCACCTGGGGCGTCTCTTCGGTCAGCGGCTTGATCGCTCGGAGCGCATCTTGGAAGCGTCCGCGCTCGTAGGAGCCCCAGGCCGACTCGGCGCGCTCGACGAGGTGTTCCCGGTGGACCGCGGTGGCGACATCGGCGGCGTTGCGGATCTCGGTGGCGATCTCTGGTGGCAGCGTCCTCTTCGACGACAGCGACGCTAAAGCGGCGACTGCCGTTCCGGTCCGGCCGACCGAGGCGCCGGGCCCGACCTCGGACCCAGTCCCACCGCGACGGGAGCCCCCGCGCCGGGCGCGGGCGGGCGCGGGGTCCGCCCATTCGTTGCGTGCGGCGTCGACGCGCACCCATTCAGGCTGGCGTCCGGGCGGTTTCGTGCCTCTTCGCCGGGCCTGCTCGTCGGAGTCGTAGGACGAGCGGCGCTCGTCTTCGGTGTCGCGCCGAGCGACTTCCCGTGCGCCACGGCGAGCGACGTTCCCCCACTGCCGAGCCCGGCGAGGGAGCGGAGCGTCCTCCTCGAACTGGCCGGGATGGCGGCGTGGGTCCTGACCGCGGTCACGATCGCGATCGCCGGGGGCGCCGCGGCCGGCTGCACCGCCGCGGCGGTCGTCGGAACGCCGATCGCCCCCGGATCTGTACGCGGTTCCGGCGGGGCGAGCCCGCTCGTCGCGACGGCTTCCGGTAGAGCCCCGGCGCACGTCCGCTCTCGCTGGTCGCGCCGACGCACCGCGCTCCGGTGACCGCGAGCGCGAACCCGGTCGGTCGTCGCGAGCTGCGGTCCGATCAGTCCGACCAGTCCGATCAGTCCGAGCAGTGCGACCGGTGGGGCGCTCCCCTCTGCCGCGCCCCGTGGATCCTGAGCGTCCCCGTCCTGGCGACGGCGAGCGCGCCGCATCGTCCGAACGTGCCCTCGATCCGCCTCCACCCGACCGGGTGCTGCCCGTCCGACGGGCTCCGGAACCGCCTCCACCGGCACCGCCGCGGGTCTTTGAGCCGGCGCCTCGTGCGTTGCGGTCGCCATTCGGCCGTCCTCCCTGCCGCGCCCCGGGGGCGCGATGGTTCCCTCGGGAAGGTTCAGCGGGCATCAGAAGAGTGTACGTGGGCCGACCCCACGCGACGCCCCGGCCGCAGGCTCCGGTCGAACACCACGAGAGCGACGACGACGAGCCCATCGACGACGTGGTCGCGCCGACTCCGAGACCGCTGGCGGCGGCGCCGACCAGGTCGAGCCACTCTGGCCCCCCGCCATCCATCCACGCGTGCCACACGGCCGTGACAGCAAGACGCGCCGCCTCACGAACCGCGACGGCCAGCCCCCACGTGGTCGCGCTCCCTCCCCAGCACTGCGATGCCTGCGCTCGCCGCCACCTGCATCCCGGCCACACGCGGGGAACGAGGCTCATCCCGACCGCAAGACCCTAGGAACGACGAAATCCCCTCGAGCCGAGCTCAGAGGGGATTCAGTCGATTAGAAATCCCGGCGGCGACCTACTCTCCCAGGGGGCCTCCCCCCAAGTACCATCGGCGCGGGCGGGCTTAACTGCCGTGTTCGGAATGGGAACGGGTGTTTCCCCGCCGCTATGGCCACCGGAAACCGTGCGCTCGGCGGATCCCACCGTCCTGCTCGCCAAGCGGGCGAGCGGGGTGGACCACGCCTGTGGCTGCGTCACCGCAGCCCCTGAGCGTCCCAAAGCGAGCACGAGCGAATTGAACCCCAAGCCCTCGGCCGATTAGTACCGGTCGGCTGAATGCATTGCTGCACTTACACCTCCGGCCTATCAACGTGGTCGTCTAGCCACGGGCCTTACCAGGTTAACCCTGTGGGAGATTTCATCTCGAAACGGGCTTCGCACTTAGATGCTTTCAGCGCTTATCCCACCCGTAGGTCGCAAACCAGCCGTGCCCTTGGCAGGACAACTGGCACACGAGAGCTACGTCCGTCCCGGTCCTCTCGTACTAGGGACAGCCTTTCTCAAATCTCCTACGGCTGCATCGGATAGGGACCGAACTGTCTCACGACGTTCTAAACCCAGCTCGCGTACCGCTTTAATGGGCGAACAGCCCAACCCTTGGGACCGGCTTCAGCCCCAGGATGCGACGAGCCGACATCGAGGTGCCAAACCTTCCCGTCGATATGGACTCTTGGGGAAGATGAGCCTGTTATCCCCGGGGTACCTTTTATCCGTTGAGCAACGGCGCTTCCACAAGCAACCGCTGGATCACTATGCCCTGCTTTCGCACCTGCTCGACTTGTAGGTCTCGCAGTCAAGCTCCCTTTTGCCATTGCACTCGACAGCTGATTGCCAACCAGCCTGAGGGAACCTTTGGGCGCCTCCGTTACATTTTAGGCATTCTGTTAGCTCGACAACTTGTACCGCATGCAAGGCAGCAAATCTTCCGTCATGAATGCCGTGACGTCCGACGCGGAGGGCGCCGGGACGTATATCTGCAAGCCATCACGTTGCTGCCGCACTGTGGTCTCCACCCCAACGTCACGTCGGATCACGCACTGCAGAAAATCAACTTCCGCTCTCGTGAAGCTCTGCGTATTGAGGTACAGACCACGACACTGTCTCGATTTTCTCGAGCCATCGTCCATGAACCACACGGCCATGCTCAAGGGTGTGAGCTCTAGTTCCTCCGGAAGCACCTTTCGGCGATCACGGTAGAACTTCACACGAAACCGTTCGAACTCGACGTGCGAAAGGGTTGTAAACCCAATATTCGTCGAGGTAGTTCCGAGTCGGTTTCGTCGAACTCTGGCCCTCGGTGGCGTGCGGACCCAGTTTCGCCACTCCTTGAACTTCCACTCGACATACGTCGATTGGGCCAGGGAATGTTCGATCTTGAGCCTTGCTGTCAGAGCACCACGCTGTCGTTCGAGATGAGCATCACCCAGAAGCATCCCAATCAGGATCTGCTTCTGTCGCTCAGTCATCGTCAACAACGCCTTCTGCTCTCGCAGCGCAAGCGTGTTCATGGACGGAGTTGTCGTCTCGAGGTCATTTCTGCCTCGATCTGCATGTCGCCATGCAGTTCAGACCATTCCATCACCCGTCGCAGTATGCGACGGGGCTCTCGTTGTGGTCGTTGAGGTAAGCGGCTTCGAACCGCCCAACCTGCTGATTGTCCGCACTGGTCAGATTGTCACTGCCCATGTCCGCCACACTAGAAGTGGGGTGCGACATGGGCGAGTACTGCCAGATTCTCGGATGTCCCAGCATACGCCGAGAGTTTTATTTCACATGGTTACCCATGATTCGCCCCATTTTGTTAAGGCGACCGCCCCAGTCAAACTACCCACCTGGCGCTGTTCCTGATCCGGTTTACGGACCGAGGTTAGAGCCCCGGCACTAAAAGGGTGGTATTTCAAGGTTGACTCCACACTGGCTAGCGCCAATGCTTCAAAGTCTCCCACCTATCCTACACAAACAGTACCAAAACTCAACACCAAGCTGTAGTAAAGGTCCACGGGGTCTTTCCGTCCTGATGCAGCTAACGAGCATCTTTACTCGTACTTCAATTTCGCCGGGTCTGTGGTTGAGACAGTAGGAAAGTCGTTACGCCATTCGTGCAGGTCGGAACTTACCCGACAAGGAATTTCGCTCTAGTTGTCCCTATATCGCTATAGGGCTAGGACCATATCTTCATCTCAATGTCGCTTCGAGATGGCCGGCGTCTGGCCTCTGAGGATTCCAGGTATCGCGACGGCTGCCGACGATTCATCGTCTGCGTGATCTCCGCAATCCGAACCATGCCCTCCACCCTCAGGTGGATGCCACGTTCCATCATGCGGACGACATCTGCAAACTTCTTGAAGTCTTCTGCTTTCGCCGTAATGAGTGAGTGTTCTTCGAAGAACGGGATGATCAGTTCAGACAGATCCGAGAGCTTTCGTACCACGAAACGGCACAACTTCTCGTGATGGTTGTCCTGTCGGACCTGACGTCCAACCTGACCACAGTTGAAGAATCGTTCCAGTAGCTGTAGTGCATCCAAACTTCGCTCACCTTGAACCACCGTGAAGGTCGGTTGGACCTGCCAACCAATCCTCGTGGTCCGGTTTCTGAAGATCGGAACACTGAAACAACCTTCGCCGTCGACGAAGCCGACGACCCACTCCGCGAAACCTGGCCTTTCCTGCTGATTGTCCGCACCAGACGGTTTGTCACTGTCCACGCCACGACCCGATCAAATGGGCGTGACGCAGGCGAGTACCGCCGGATACTCGGAGTTTCCAGCATTTGGCCGGCTTCACTCTGCAAGATCACTCTTGCGAGGGGCAATCCCCGGGCACGACTCCGGGGGGTTTACCTTAGGCACTTTTGTTACTACCCGAGCTCGCGCGGATTTATTTGCCCGTGCTTGCTCGAGCGGCCAGGTCATTTCTGCCTAGCTCCTCATGTCGCCATGAGGGTCGGACTATATCTTCGTCACTCGCCGGCGAGCGCCGACGTGTGAGCCCCGCGTGCAGTCTCTGAGGATCCTGTCAGAACTTGCTAATGCAAGAACTCACAGTTTCCTGCTGATTGTCCGCACCGGACGGATTTTTACTGTCCACATCACCACTCAATCAAAGAGTTGTGACACGAAC
>CAWGHA010000022.1:0-89293 GCA_963822265.1 uncultured Acidimicrobiaceae bacterium | reverse complement strand
TGGCGGTGGGTGCCCCGGACCGGAAGCGGGTTACGCCCAGTGCGCCTCGGCAAAGCGCCGCAGCTCGCCAAAACGCTCGGCATCCTCGGGGGCCATGCCGAGGAATCCGCCGTGGCCGGCCGCCTCCCAAACGTGGAGCTCGGCCTCGACCCCGGCCGCCCGTAGAGCTCGGTGCATGCGCACGTTGTCCGAGAGCAGCCGGTCGCGTGTACCGGTCAGGAGTATGACGGGCGGAAACCCGGTGAGATCACCGAAGAGCGGTGAGAGGTAAGGCTCCCGGCGGTCGTGACTCCCGGCGTAGAGCAGGGTGCACGGCTCGACTGGGCCGGAGAGGACGTTGTCGAGGCCGTCGTTGACCTGCCAGGAGTCGCCCGAACCGGTGAGATCGAAGGCACCAGTGTTGAAGACCACCGCCGCCGGCAGCGGTAGTCCTTCGTCGCGAGCTCGAAGGATGAGCGCTGCGGCAAGGTTTCCTCCGGCAGATGTCCCACCGACGATGATCTCGCTGGGATGGCGCTCGTCCAAGAGCAGGCGGTACGACGTCAGGCAGTCGTCGAGGGGCGTCGGGAACGGGTGGTCGGGCGGCATCCGGTAGTCAACCGACCAGGTGCGAACTCCGAGGGCGCTGGCCGACGCGATCGTGGTCCTCTTGCAGAGGTCGCCGCCTCCGAGAACCCATGCGCCGCCGTGGATGTCGAGGAACACTCGGGGGTCATCGTCCGCGATGCCGTCCGGCGTGACGACGTAGAGGGGGCACGGCCCCAGGTCGCGCTCCTCGATACTGCCCGCGAAGGAGGCGGCCGTATCACCGACCATCGAACGCACGAATCCGTCGGTCTCCGCGACGTAGGACTTCCATCCTTCGGTGTCGTCGAGTGCCGGGAGCTCCTTCGGTGGCGGCCCGAGCCGGCCCATGGCCAGGATCTCCTGAGCCTTTTGGCTCACGGAGGTGGGGACCGGTATCTCTCGAGCCTGCATCTGAACCATCGGGCGATCGTACCGAGTGGCGAATGACGCCGCGCCGGACTTCCATTCGAGCAGTCCCCGGGCTTCGAGCCGGGGCACGCACCCGAGGCCTCGTGGAACACGCGCCGCCAGGAGAGATCGGATGCGTGAGTGGACCGGGTCAGGTCTTGGGTCCGACCGGTCGCAAGCTCGTTACGCGCTTTCTCCTGTCGGCGGAAGTCAGACCCCGAGCGGCGCCTCGCGCAGCTGGGCAGCGAGCGCTGTGTCGCCGCTGATCTCGACCCTGGCTGCCCGTTGACGACCGGCGCCGAACATGGTCAGCTCGCCCGGGTCGCCGGCCAGGGTGAGGTGCGGTCCCGATCCACGCTCTTTGTCAGCCCGTCCGGGCGAGGTGATCAAAATCGTGGCGGGAACTTTCTTCGCCATCCCCCCGGGCCCGACGCGGGCCCAAAGGCTGTCGGCCAACTCCGGCGAGATCGGGCGGGGTTCCCAGCTGTCTTGCGCCCGACGTACGTCCTCGACGTGGATGAAGAACTCGACCGTGTTCATCGGCCCATCGAAAGGACGGAGGAGCAAGGGCGGCCCGCGCCGGACGGTCTCGACGAGCTTCTCCCATCCCATGCGGTCCCGCACCCCCTGCCGCACTTTGTCCGTGTAGCCGGCCAATGGTGGCCACACGAGTCCGGGCCCGCTGTCGGGTCGCCGCTCACGGACGACGAGGTGCGCAGCCAGATCGGCGGTACGCCAACCTTCGCACAGCGTTGGTGCCTCGGCTCCAAGCTCGACAAACAGGTCGCAGAGAGTCTTGCGTTCCTGCTGAGCGAGGCTGAGTGGTGCCACGCCGGCATCTTAAGGAGTCAGGAGTGCCGGTGTGGAAGGGGCTCGGGTCGAAACACAGCACCGGCACGCTGATGCTGACGCCCAACGAGGTGGCGTTCCCCGGCAGTGGCCATAGTCTTGACCGATGGCCAGGATCCGGCGTGCCGCGGCTCTCGATGCTCCGTCTCAACAGAACTCGGACGCTGCCGCCCAGGCCCTGGTCCGAGCACTTGCTCTCACGACGTTCCTTCTGTGGCTCGGGGCGAGCGCCATCCTCCCGCTCCTCCCCGAGTACCTGCGTGACCGTGGCGCGACCGACGCCCTTGTCGGTGTGGTCATGGCGTCCTACTTCGTCGCCGCATTGGCTTGCCAGTACCCCGCCGGACGACTCGCTGACAAGGTTGGCCGGCGGCCGGTGCTCGTCGGTGGGTTGGTGGCCTATGCGGTAGGAAGCTTCGGGTTCCTCGCCCCTGTCGGCCCGGCAGCCGACATCGGTCTACGTTCGCTGCAGGGCGCGGGCGCAGGCGCGGCCGAAGTCGCGGCGTTGGCGATGGTCGCGGGAAACGTTGCGTTGGCACGGCGTGGCCGAGCGTTCGCCTCCATCTATGGCGCCCAGCTGGCGGCCATGGCCGTCGGTCCTCTCGCCGGCAGCCTGATCGGCTTGTCGGCGATGAGCGTGGTGTTCTTCCTGGCCGGTGCAATAGCCATCGGAGCCTGTCTTCCGGCGATCGCCGGCGGTGTCGTGGCCCGCGCCGACACGCAATACACGGCGACCAATCGATTGGGCAATCGCGGCCTGCCACGTCTGAACCGATCACTTGTCGGGGCATTGTGCACTGCCGGCGCGCTGGGCCTGACTATTGGCGTCTACGAGTCGTGCTGGACGTTGCTTCTCGAATCACATCACGCTCACGACTGGCAGGTAGGACTGAGTTGGACCTTGTTCGCCGTGCCCTTTGTCGCCATGGCGCGACCTGGTGGCTGGCTGGCAGATCATGCGGACCGAAGATGGCTCGTCATCGGCTCGCTGGCATCTTCGGTTTTCTTTTGCAGCCTCTACCCGTTCGTCACCAACCTGTCCCTGCTGTTGGCCCTTGGTGGCCTCGAGGCCGTGGGCCTGGCTGTCGCTTTGCCGTCCGCCCAGTCGCTGCTGACGCAGAGCTCAGCCGAGGGTGAGCTCGGGCGTGTGCAAGGGTTGTTCTCGACCAGCGAAACCGCCGCCATTGCCGTGTCAGCCGGCGTCGGGGGAGCGTTGTTCGGCCTCGCCACCTGGGCGCCGTTCGTAGCCGGGGCCGCTGGCGCGGGTGCGCTCGCCGCCTGTCTCCCGGTCATCTGGTGGCCTGTCGCAGGAAGGGCCAGAAGTATCGAGGCTGAAGACAACGCTGCCGTTGCCGGCGGAGCGATCCTCTCCGAGGCGTAACCGGTCGCCGATCTCTTGGACTGGGCTGCCACCTGGAACGCATCAACCTTCTCGAACATCAGGCGCGGGGGCGGCGCTTCTCCGGGTCGTAGATGGCGAGCGGCGCGACAGTCGCCCCAACCGTGCCGTCACCCAGTGCAACCTCCAGGTGCTCGCCATCCCTCGCGTGGGCGGTGTCGAGAACGGCCATGCCCAGAAGTCCGAAGCGTGCGCTCGGCGCCGGACTGGTCAGTGTCCCGACCGGGACGCCGTCGCGTGTCACCTCGGCCCCATAGTCCGGTAGTTCCTCTCCCTCGAGCCGCAGCGTCTTGAACCGCCTCGGTGGACTCACGGCGACCTTCTCGAGCGCCTCGCTCCCGATGAAGCGCACCTTCCCGATGGCGACCAGCTTGTCGAAGGAAAGGTCGAACGGCGTCCGCTCGTGGGCCTCGTAGTCGTAGTCGAGCACCACGAGCCCTGCCTCGACCCGCAGCGTCTCGACGATCCCCACGCCGTAGGGGCGGGCCGCGCAGTCTGCTTCACCACCACGCCCCACAGGTCGGCGGCATGTTCGGGCCGGCAGAACAGCTCGTAGCCGAGTTCTCCTCCGAAGCCAGTGCGGGATACGACGCAAGGCACGCCACCGACCGTTGTCGGCTCAGGGTGGAATCGGAAGTACTTGAGTCCCGCCACGTCGGCGGCACACAACGGTGCGAGGGCTTCTCGGGCCCGTGGGCCCTGGAGGCCGAGGTGCGGCATCGAGAGCGTGACGGACTCGATCTCGACGTCGAGGTCGGCAGTGGCATCGGCGAAGTGCTCGGCATGCCCCGAACCATTGGTCATCACCCAGACCCGGTCGTTCAGGCGGTAGACGGTGCCGTCGTCGATCATCAGCCCGTCCTCGTCGCACAGGGCGCCGTAGCGCACCTGCCCCACGTCGAGGGCGGCGATGTTGTTGGAGTGGATCCGCTGAGCCGCAGCGAGCGCGTCCGGGCCGCGGAACTCCCACTTGTTCAGCGGTGACACGTCCCACACGCCCAGGTCTTCGCGCACGGCTCGGTACTCGCCATCGGTGTCACCGAAGTCATCGGCCCAGTACCAACCGCCCTCCTCCATGAACGTTGCACCAAGCGCTGCCGCCGGCTCGTAGAAGGGGCTGCGGATCGATTCGGGTTGCATCGATTCACCTCGGGTTCGTCGTGGCTCGTTCGGGACCTCCGGACGGTGGTGACATCGAACCGCTGCGTGCGGTGGACCGGGACCCCATGCACATTCGTGGAGGTCTCACGCGAACACCACGGTCCGGTTCCCGTTGACCAGCACGCGGTCCTGAAGGTGCCACCGCAACCCGCGCGCCAGCACGGTACGCTCGATGCCCCGACCGATCCGGAGCAGCTCCCGTACGTCATCGGCGTGGTCGATCCGCATGGTGTCCTGCTCGATGATCGGGCCGGCGTCGAGCTCGTCCGTCACGTAGTGGCACGTGGCGCCGATCAGCTTGACTCCGCGCTCGAAAGCCTGGTGGTACGGCCGCGCACCGGCGAACGACGGCAGGAAGCTGTGGTGGATATTGATGATCTGCCACGGGTAGCGGGAGCAGAGGTCGGCCGGAAGGATCTGCATGAACCGAGCCAGCACCATCACGTCCCCGCCGACGGCGTCGAACAGAGACGCCACCTCGGCGAACGCCTCGCGCTTGCGGTCGGCTGCGAACGGAACATGGCGGAACTCAATGCCGTGCCAGTCCACGAGCGGTCGCAGATCGGGGTGATTGGAGATGACCAGCGGGATATCCGCATCGAGATCGCCGCTGCGCCACTGGTGGAGCAGGTCGGCCACGCAGTGATCCTCCTTGCTGGCCAGGATCACCACCCGGCGGCGCACGCCCGTATCGCGCAGCTTCCAGTCCAGGTCGAGCAGGTTGGCCACGTGGTCGAACCGCCGGGCGAATTCGTCTGGGCCGAAGGGCAGGCTCTCGGCCAGGATCTCGATCCGTTGGAAGAAACGCCCCGTCCCCAGGTCGGCGTGCTGAGCCGCCTCGACCACCGAGCCGCCATGCTCGGCGATGAACCCGGTCACCGCGGCCACGATGCCGGTGCGGTCCGGGCAGGTGACGGTGAGGACGAGGCGACGGTCGCCACCGGGGGGTGCGGACGAGGTGCTCACGCGGCCTCCCGCGCCAGGATCCGGCTCCGGCGTGGGTCGTACAGCGGCGCGGCAGACAGCCGGACGGCCCGGTCGCCTTGCGGCGTCCAGACCTCGAACCGGCCCGAGTCCAGCCACTCCTGTGTCACGCCTTCGTCGTGGTCGACCATGGCCAGGCCGACGGCGCCGCCCAAGCGTGTGCCCATAGGCGGCGGCCCGCACGTAGCCGACCCACGAACCGTCCAGGAGCACCGGCTCGTTGCCGAACAGGTCCACGTCCGGGTCGTCGACCAGCAGGCTCACCAGGAGCGACCGGTAGGGAGCCTGGTCGCGGAGGGCGAGCAGCGCCTCGCGGCCGGTGAAGCCTCCGGGCTTCTCGAAGGCAACGGCGAAGCCGAGCCCGGCTTCGAGGGGATTGTCGGTGTTGTCGATGTCGACGCCGAGGTCGCGATAGCCCTTCTCCAGACGCAGCCCGGCCATGGCCGACAGACCGACCGGGCGGGCCCCGAGCTCCGCTCCTGCTTCCATCAGCGCGTCGTAGACCCCAGGTCCGTATTCGGTCGGGACGTGAAGCTCGTAGCCCAGCTCCCCGAGATAGGTCACCCTCAGCGCAAGCACCGGGGCGTGGCCCACGTCGATCGACCGGGCCGAGAGGTAGGGGAAGGCCTCGTTGCTCAGATCGGCCGACGACAAGCGGCCGAGGAGCGCCCGGGAGCGAGGCCCCTGGACCGAGAGCAGCATCGTGCCCGAGGTGACGTCGGTCGACGCGTGCAGTGCTCGTCGACTCGTGTCGCGCGTCGGACCATCGGCTCCACCCGGCGTTGGATGATGTCGGAGGTGACGACGAGGAACTTCTCGGCACCGAGCCGGGTCACCGTGAGATCCGCCGCGATGCCCCCGCTCGGGTAGAGCCACTGGGTGTAGACCACCCGCCCAACCTCGCGAGCCACGTGGTTGGCGGACAGGCGGGAGAGCACGGCTGCGGCGTCCCGGCCCTGGACCACGAACTTGGCCATCAGCGTCATGTCCATGATCCCCACTCGTTCGCGGACGGCTCGGTGCTCCTCGGCCACGAGGCCGAACGACGCCGGGCGGCCGAAGCCGGGCTGCAGCTTCAGGGGCAGGTCACCCTCGAACCACTCCACGAACTCCCAGCCCGCCGAGGTGTTGAAGTGGGCGCCCGCAGCGACGAAGCGGTCGTGCAGCACGGAGCGGCGCATGTCCCGGGCCGTCTTCGGCCGCCACGACGGGTAGACGGCGTCGCCGAACAGGACTCCGAGCTGCTCGGTCGTGCGCTCCTTGCGGAAGGCCCGGGTGGATTCGTGGGGAGCGGTACGGTCGATGGCGTAACCCGTGACGTCGACCGGTGGCTCGCCGTCCACGATCCAGTGGGCGAGGACGGTCCCCACCCCGCCGCCGAGGAGGATCCCGAGCGAGTTGAGGCCGGCGGCCACGAAGTAGTTGTCGAGTTCGGGCGCCGGCCCGAGCAGCGGGTGAACGTCAGACGTGAACGACTCGGGGCCGCAGAAGAACTTGCGGATGCCGGTGGCGGCCAGAGCCGGGACCCGGGCCATGGCGCGCCCGAGGAAAGGGGCCAGCCGGTCGAAGTCGAGGGCGAGCTCGACGAACGACGACCCGGGGGGCACTCCATCGAGCGACCACGGCGCCGCTTCCGGCTCGAACAAGCCCACCAGCAGGCCGTCACCCTCGGGCCGGAAGTAGCCGTAGCAATCAGGGTCCTCAATGACCGGCAGGTCACGGTGGATCCCTTCCATCGGCTCGGTGATCAGGTAGCAGTGCTCCGCCGCCTGCAGGGGCACGTCGACCCCGGCGAGTGCGCCGAACTGGCGCGCCCACATGCCGGCGCAGTTGACGACGTACTCGGCCTCGATGGTCCCGGCGTCGGTGACCACCCCGGTCACCCGTCCCCCCGCCATGGTCACCCCGGTGGCGGGCACTCCTTCGACGATCGTCACACCGCCCTTCCGCGCGCCTCTGGCCAGCGACATGGCCACGTCCACGGGGTCGGCCCGGCCCTCGTCGGCCACGTAGAACCCGCCGACGACATCGTCGGTTCTGAGCATCGGCCAGAGTGCGGCGATCTCGGCGGTGGAGAGTTCATGGTCCTCGACCCCGAATCCGTGGACGAACTTCGCCTCGCGGCGGAGCGCATCCATCCGGTCCCGGTTCGTGGCGACGGAGATGTGGCCCACGGCGCGGAATCCGGTCGACAGTCCGGTCTCCTGCTCGAGCCGCTCGTAGAGGTCCCGTGAGTAACGGCTCATGAACAGTGCGGTCTCGTCCACCATCCCCGCTGAGGTGATCAGGCCCGCGGCGTGCCAGGTGGTCCCCGACGTGAGCGCGTCCCGCTCCAGCAGGACGACATCGGACCAGCCGAGCGTGGCCAGGTGGTAGGCGACGCTGGTACCGATGACACCGCCTCCGACGATGACCACCTGGGCCCGCTCGGGCAGCGAGGGCGTCACGCCGGGTGGCGGAGCCAGCCTGGGAGGTGGCGAGTCAGGTGTCCCCCCGGAGCATCGGGCCCGTCCGGGCCCTTACGACGGCTTTGCCCGGTCCCGGGTCGGGGAACAGGGTGGTCGCCACCGAGACCGGCGCGCGCACTGGCCAGAGCGGCCATGCCACGCACGTCCGACGCCATGTTCGCTCCTCCTTCCGTCGGCCGGCCCGTCGTTGCTGGACGCCGCAGGGCCTGAATCATAGGATTGACTGTATGGTCATTCAAACCAAGCCGGATCCGGCACCCTTGATCCGCACCGAGCTCGAGCGTTCCCTCCTGCCCTTCGGGCAGAGCCGAATGCTCCCCCGCATGGCCTACGTCGACGCGGACGTCTTCGCCTGGGAGCAGCGCCACTTCTTCGACGGAGGGTGGATGTGCGTCGGGCGGAGCGAGGATCTGGCCGAGCCCGGTGACCAGCGGGCCGAATCTCTCGGGAGTGCCGGCGTGCTCCTGATCCGGGGCCAGGACCGGGTGCTCCGCGCCTTCGCCAACGTGTGCAGCCACCGGGGACACGAGCTCCTGCCGTGTGGCGTGTCCACCCGGCACGGCCGGGTCATCTGTCCGTACCACTCGTGGTCGTACACCCTTCAAGGCGACGTGTGGACGGCGCCCGGATTCAAGGAGCTGGAAGGATTCGACCCGGCGGAACACGGGCTGACCCAGCTCCCGTGCACCGAGTGGCACGGGCTCGTCTTCGTCGACGGGTCGGGCACCGCCCCGGCGCTGGAGGTTCAGCTGGCCTCGCTCGAGGAGTTGGTCCGCGCCTATGAACCTGAGCGCCTGCGGGTGGCGGGCACCCACGACTACGTGGTGGCCGCCAACTGGAAGATCCTGACGGAGAACTACCAAGAGTGTTACCACTGCCCCATGATCCACCCAGAACTGTGCGAGGTGAGCCCGCCGAAGAGCGGTGGCAACTACCACACCGAAGGACCGTGGGTCGGCGGGACGATGGACCTGCGCCAGGGCATGGACACCATGTCCCTCGACGGCAAGAGCGGTGGGGTGATGCTCCGCGGCCTGAATGCCGAGGGCCTGCGCACGGTGATCTACGTCTACGTGTTCCCCAACGTTCTGATCAGCCTGCACCCCGACTACGTGATGACCCACCGGCTGGTCCCGTTGGCGGCTGACTCGACCCGGATCGAATGCACCTGGTCGTTCGCTCCCGAAGCCGTCGAGCAACCGTCCTTCGACCCGTCGTACGCGGTGAACTTCTGGGACATCACCAACCAGCAGGACTGGGAAGCCTGTTCGTCGGTGCAGCGGGGCCTGTCATCGACCCACGCCCGCCCCGGGCCGATGGGCGGCGAGGAGGACGCGGTGTACCAGTTCGTCACCATGATCGCCCGCGGCTATCTGGGCCAGCCGGTTACCAACACCACGTCGAGGGTGGCCGCGCACTGATCCGCCGGTGCCCGCCCGACCTGGTCGCAGCACCCGGAACGGCCCGCGGATCCCGTTCGATGGGCCGAACCCGGGTCAGACGAACGTGCCAGGACCCCGCTTGACCATTTGGTCGGCGATGATCGACCGTTGGACCTCGCTGGTCCCCTCCCAGATACGCTCGACCCGGAGCTCTCGGAAGAATCGCTCTGCGACGTTCTCGCGCATGTAACCGCGGCCACCGAAGATCTGCACGCACCGGTCGGCCACGCGGTTCGCCATTTCGGACGCGTACAGCTTGGCCATCGAACACTGGGTGTGCTGAACCTTGAGGTCGACATCGGCGTCGATGTTGCGAGCCGTCTCGTAGACAAGCGCGCGGGCGGCGAACAGTTCGGTCAGCGAGTCCGCCAGCATGATCTGAACGGCACCGAATTCCGCGATCGGTCGCCCGTTGACGATTCGCTCCTGGGCGAACTCGGTGGTCTCGTCGATGAGGCGGGCGGCGCCACCGAGGCACCGGGACGCCACCATGATCCGCTCGAAGCGGAACCACTCGTAGGCGAAGCCCATGCCGTCACCCTCTCGGCCCACCAGCTGGGAGGCCGGCACCCGGACCGATTCGAAGGCCACGATCGGGTGGTGGTGCCCGATGGTGTGGGTGTACTCGGGGGTACGGATCACGCGGACGCCGTCACTCGGCAAGTCCACGATGAACATGGCGTGGTCGCCGGCGTGGTCGCCGTCGGTCAGCTTGGCCTGGAAGAAGGCGTAGCTGGGCGTGGTTGAAGGATGTGACGTGCCATTTGACGCCGTCGAGCACGTACGCGTCGCCGTCCCGACGGGCGGTGGCGACGATGGCATCGACATCCGAACCCGCCCCCTCCTCGGTGATGGCGTAACACTCCTCCACCTCGGCGCGGATGCCGGGGATCACGTACCTTCTCAATCTGCTCGGACGTGGCCACGGGCGGAAACCAGGCCGGAGGCGTGCCGAGCACCCAACCGAGCGCGTTGGTGGCGCGGCCCCCCTGCTCCTGCACGAGCACCTGTTGGAGCATGGAGTACCCTCCGCCGCCGTACTCCCGCGGCATGTTGGTGGCGTGCAGGCCAAGCTCGAGCGCGCGCGCCAGGAACCTCGCCTCGACGTCGCGGGGCAGCTCGCCCCGGTTCGCTTCGGCCTCCTCTTCAAAGGGGATGAGCTCATCGACGAACGATCGCGCCCGCTGCTGGATTTCCAGGTCCGCGGGCGTCAGGTTGTACACGAGAGCATCCTCCTGAGCCTTGACTGACGGTTCAGTTTATGCCACCGTCGGTGCGGTGGAAAGCCGTCGCACACCGGGTGGCACGCCCGCCGACGCGGTGGTCGTCGGCGGGGGGACGGTCGGCGCGTGGTGTGCCGTGTTCCTGCGGCGCAGCGGCCTGGAACGCGTGGTGCTCCTGGAGCAATCCAGCCTCGGGCAGGGTGCGAGCAGCCGTGCCGCCGGCATAGTCCGGAGTCAGGGTGGGACGCCCACGGCGGTTCGCCTGGCCGAGTGGTCCCGCCGCTTCTACTGCGCCCAGTACGAGGAGACGGGCTTCGACTCGGGGTTCGTCCGCCAGGGTTACTACCTTCCCTGCTTCACCGAGGCCGACGTCGTCACGGCTCGCGCACGCCTGGCCATGCAACAGGAGCTCGGCCAACCGGTCCGATGGATCGACGCCGACGAGGCCGAGGCCCGCAACCCCACCCTGGCCCCGGGAACCACGCTCGGCGGCACGTTCCTCGACGACGACGGCTACATCCACCCGCCGCGCAACGTCCTGGCCTACTCGACTGCGCTCGCATCCTCGGGAGTCGAGGTTTTCGAGCACACCGCGTTCGAAGGCCTGTGCACATCGGGCGACCGCGTGACCGGCGTCGAGACCAGCAGAGGCCAGGTCACGACGGAAGCAGTCGTGCTGACCGGGGGGCCGCAACTGGCCGCCGTCGGCGCACGCGCCGGTATCCGGATCCCGGCCGGCGGCGTTCGCCATCAGGTTGCCGTCACCGCGCCCCATCCCGAGCTCGACCCGGCCCGCGTCCCGATGGTCTTCGACGTTGCCGCCGGCCTCTACTGGCGGCCCGAGGAGGGCGGCCTGCTCTTCGGGATGAGCAACCCCGACGAGGCCCCGGGGGAGGCAACGGAGATCGACTGGCCGTATCTCGACCGGATGCGGGGCCGCCTGGCGCGCCTCGTCCCGGTGACCGGGTCGCTCGGCCTACGTCGGGTCTGGGCCGCGACCATCGACTTCACACCCGACCACCTCCCGATCATCGGGCCGGTGCTGGGACCGGCCGGGCCTGTGCAGGGCACGGTCATCGCCTCGGCGGGTGGGCACGGGATGATGTGGGGGCCGGCCGTCTCGAGGGCCGCCGCCGACCTGGTGCTCAACGGCTCGACTTCCGTCGTCGACGTCGGGCCGCTCGGCCTCGACCGGTTCGACGAGCACGGCGTCAGCCGGCTCGACCCCGATCCGATCGCACTCCCGTTCCCCAAGAGCGCGAACGGGACGTGAGCGCCGGCACCAACCTGGAGCCGCATCGACACCGCCACCTGCCGGTAGCCGAGGACCGAAACCCCCGCAAAGCTCTCGGATTCCGTGGCTCCTTCGTCACGTGCCGACGCCGTCGCGTCGGGTCTCGAAGAGGACGTCGAGGGCCATGCACCCCCAAGGCCCGCAACGAAGAGGGTTGACGTCGACGGCGTCGAGCGCGTCGACCAGGTCGACCGCCAAATGGGAGAGCGCGACGACGGCCTGAGCCACCGCGTCCCGGTCGCTGGGCTCCGCCCCCCGGACGCCGTCGAGCAGCACCGAGGCGCGCAAGCGCGCCAAACCCTCCAGTGCCTGCGCCTCGTCCAGCGGTGCCAAGCGCACCACCCGGTCGGCCAGAACCTCCACCAGGACTCCGCCGGCGCCCACCACCACCAGGGGACCGAGGTTGGGATCCCGCACCACCCCGAGGGCGAGCTCCACGCCGTCAGGGGCGGTGGCCGACACCACGACCCGTGAGCCGAGGCGAGTGGCCAGGTCGCGATAGGTGGAGGCTGCCGCGACGGCGCTGGTGACGCTCAGTACCACGCCTCCGACGTCGGACTTGTGGCTGATCGACGGCTCGTCCGTCTTCATGACCACCGGGAATCCGATGGCCCGGCGCTGCAGCCGCCGCCTCTTCGGGCGAGGAAACCTGTTGGCTGCGCGGCGTCGGGATGCCGTAGGCGTTGAGCAGCGCGAACGAGTCGGTGCCCGAGAGCGGTCCGTGGGCGAGTCGTCCGAGCCACTCCCGACGCCGCTCGGGGTCGAAGTCTGCCCGTGGCGCCCAGGACCTCCCACGGACGGGGTGACGAAGCAGGTGGCGCAGCGCGCCGAGGCCGCTTCGGGTGCCCTCCAGCACCGGCACCCCCGCGGCCCGGATCCGATCGGCGGCGTCGGAGTCGAGGGCGCTGCCCAGGTTGGACAGGACCACGACGGGCTTGGTGGTCGTGGCGGCCGCGGCGATGACGGCGTTCGGATAGGACTCGTCGCCGTCGTACTCCTCCACGAGGTCGACGGCCAGCGCCACGGCCGACACCGCTTCGTCCTCGGCCATCGCCGTCAGGCACCTGCCGAACAACGCTTCGGTGTCGGCACCGGTTCCCCACACGTCGAGCGGGTTGCCCGGGACCAGGCCGGGATCGAGCAAGGCCCTCAGGCGGTGGGTGGTGTCGTCGCCGAGCGGGGCGAACGGGACGCCGACCGATTCGGCCAGGTCCACCACCAGCGCGCGCTCGGCGCCCGAGTCGTGCACAGTGGCGATCCCCTGGCCGCCGACTGGCGCCCTCCGGCCGGCCGCGAACAGCTCGAGCGTGTCGGTCAGCTCGTCGAGGTCACCGACCCGGACGACCCCGTAGGCATCGAACAGCGCTTCCCACGCGCCGTCTGCACCTCCCAGCGTGCCCGAGTGGGCCGCGACCATCGCCCGGCCGGCCTCTGACCCGCCGACGGTCAGGGCTACGACGGCCACACCCTCTTCCGCGGCACGGGCGAGGCCGGCACGCATCAGATCGGGATCCCGCAGCGTCTCGAGCAGCAGGCCGACCACCCTTGTCTCCCCGGCCTCCAGGACGTACTCGAGATATGAGGCCGCGGTCGTGACCAGCTCCTGGCCCGCCGACACGACCAGGGTGAACCCGAGGTGGCGTCGGGTCCGCAGGACCGCAGAGAACACCGAGCCCGAGTGGCTGATGAACGCGACCGGTCCACGGGGCAGCGTGTCCCGCTCGACGTAGCCGACGGCGCGCACACCGGCGGTCACGTTGACGAATCCCATGCACCCGCCGCCGCACAGGGCCATCCCGGCGGACCGGGCGATAGAAGCCAACCGAGAGCGGAGCGCACCGTCGGTGGGACCTTCTCCGTCGAACAGACTCCCGTAGAGCACCGCCGAACGGTCCCCACGCACTGCGGCCGCGACCAGCTGGGTTTCGACCACGGCATCGGGAACGCCCATCAGCACCAGGTCGACGGGTCCGTCGATCTCCTCGAGGGTGGGCACGCACGGCAAGCCGTGCACCGTTTCATAGCGCGGGTTGACCAAGTGGACGTCGACCGGCGCCGTGCTGCGGGCCAGTTGGGTTACCAGTCGGTCCCCGAAACTGCCGGGTCGCGCGCTGGCGCCGACCACGGCCACACGGCGCGGCTCGAGCATGGCCCGCACGGCCGCGGGATGGTTTCGCCGTGAGTGGTGCGATCACCCTCCCGACGAGGAACGCCGGCTCAGGCGGCCGACAAAGCCGCCCCCAGCTTTCTGGTCGGCCATGGCAGCCTTCGCCGCCTGCCACCCGGGGATACCGCAGACGCCGCCACCGGCGTGGGTGGCCGAGCTCCCGTTGTAAAGGCCCCGGATCGGCGTGCGGTAATCGGCGTAGCCGGGTGCGGGCCGCATGTGGAACAGCTGATCCACCGAGAGCTCCCCGTGGAAGATGTTGCCGCCGATCAGGCCGTACTCGTGCTCCATCTCGTACGGGCCGACCACGTCGCGGTGGAGAATGGACGCCTTGAAGTTGGGGGCCACCTCGTCGTAGCAGTCGATCATGCGGTCGGCATAGGCCTCGAGCTCCTCGGTATGCGGCCTCTCGCTCCACTCCTGGGGCACCCACTGGGTGAAGAGCGACATGATGTGGGTTCCCGGCGGGCACAACGTCGTGTCGAAGGTGGTCGGGATCACCCCGTCGCTGAACGGGCGCTCCGCGGCGCGGCCCTCGCGCGCGTCCTGGAACGCCCGCTCCATGTACTCGATCGACGGGGCCATCTCCACCGAACCGGTGTGGTGCTCGGCCAGCTCGATCCCCGGGTCGGCAGTGAAGTCCGGGAGCTCCGAGAGCGCCAGGTTGATCTTGACGACGCCACTCCGCGTCTTCCAGCGCTCGATGTCGCGGACGAAATCGCTCGGCAGCTCACTTGCACCGATGTGGTCCAGAAAGGCGGTGCGGGGATGCAGGGTGGTCACCACCAGCGGAGCGAGGATCTCCTCGCCACTCTCGAGCACCACGCCGCGGACGCGTCCGCCCGTCACCAAGGTGCGGGCTACCCGGGCGTCGGTGCGGATCTCGGCGCCGAAGCCGCGCGCCGAACGCTCAATGGCGTCGGCCACCGCACCCATCCCCCCCTCGGGGAAGCCCCAGTTGCCCAGATGACCGTCGCCGATGTCACCGATGGAGTGGTGGGCCATGACGTAGGCGGTCCCGGCCTCCGCCGGGCCGGCCCAGGTCCCGATCACCCCGTTGACGGCGATCGGAGCCTTCACTTGCCACGACTCGAACCAGTCGTCCAGGAGGTCGGCGATGCTCATCGTCATCAGCCGGGTCACGTCGGCGATCGTCCGCACATTGAGGCCCCGTTGACGCCAGGCCAGGCGCAGGGTCTCCAGCAGGTCGGCCGGCTTGCGGGATCCGATCTTCGGGGGCACGGTGAGCAGCAGCGGCCCGAGCACGTCGGCCAGGCCGGCGATCCAGGCGTCCCACTTGGGCATCGCCTCGGCGTCCTTCTTCGACCACTTGGCGATCTCCGCGTAGTTCCGCTTGGCGTCGTCGGCGAAGATCTTGATCGACCCGCCCTCGGGGAACGCCTGGTAGTACGGCCCCATCGGGGAGACCTTGTAGCCGTGCCGCTCCAGGTCGAGGTCCCGCATGATGGTTGGCGGGAGCAGGCTCATCACATACGAAAGCCGGGTCACGCTGAACTCCGGGGCATCGGGCCACGGCGACTCGGTGGTTGCGGCACCTCCGGTCTTGTAACGACCCTCAAGGACCACTGTCCGGGCTCCGGATCGGGCGAGGTACGCGCCCGAGACAAGCCCGTTGTGCCCACCACCGACAACAATGGCGTCGTATGTCGAGGTCATTGGATCCCCTTCTCGATCTCGAGGGTCGGGCCCGCGGAGCATGTTTGACTGATTGTTCAGTCTAATCCGCTGCTACCGTTGCGGACAAGACGTACGGCCGCCCGGAAAGGTGACCATGAGCGAGGAACACGAAACCCCCGGGGCAAATGGCAGCGCCGCCGACCTGCGGCGCGACGCGATGCTGCGGGCCGCGCTCGAGGTCATCGCCGAGCGGGGCTTTCCCGAGACCCGGATCGCCGACGTGGCCGAACAAGCCGGGACGAGTCCGGCCCTGGTCATCTACTACTTCACCACCAAGGACAACCTGCTGACCGAGGCGATGCGTCTCGCCGAGGACCTCTGGTACGACCTCGGGGCCCGTCGGATGGAGGTGATCGACAGCGCTGCCGGTCGGCTCGAGGAGATCGTGGCCATGACGTGCCTGCCGGAGGCGGATGCCGAGCTCCCCGACTCGTGGGCCCTGTGGCTGGACCTGTGGGCCCAGTCCGTCCGCCACCCCGAAGTGGCCCGTGTGCGCGAGGAGTTCGACGCCCGCTGGCGCGAGACGATCACTGACATCGTGCGCGGCGGCCAGTCGTCGGGCGAATTCGTCGAGTTGGACGCCGCCGAGTTCGCCATCACGCTGTCTGCGCTGCTCGACGGCCTGGCCGTGCAGATCGCTCTCGACGACCCGGTCGTCAATCCCCGACGGGCGTTCGAGGCGTCCATGCGATATGCCTCCCAGACCCTCGGCTTCCCGTGGAAGCTGAAGAAGGCACCCCGGCCCCCTGGTCGCGGGCGACAGTCAGTGCGGTGACCGACGGTCGGGACGGGACACGGCCGTGGCCGGGCCTGTCGGTGTCCAAAAGACGGCACAGTCCGAAAAGGACCGGGCGACAGGAGGAATAGCCCATGGAAAAGGGTGAGGTTCGCCTGATCGCACTCACCAAGCGGTTCGACGACGTCCTGGCCGTCGCCGGAATCGACCTCGAGATCCCAAGCGGCGAGTTCTTCTCCATCCTGGGGCCGTCCGGCTGCGGCAAGACCACCACGCTGCGGCTGGTGGCCGGGTTCGAGCAACCGACGAGCGGTGCCATCTTCCTCGACGGCGTCGACATGACCGGTCGCCCCCCGCACAAGCGCAACGTCAACACCGTCTTCCAGAGCTACGCCCTGTTCCCCTTTCTGAACGTGGCCGACAACGTGGCTTTCGGCCTGCGCTATCAGAAGCTCGGCAAGGCGGAACGCGCTCATCGGGTCGGAGAGGCTCTGGAGCTGGTGCGGCTCTCCGGCTACGAGCGCCGTCGTCCGGGCCAGCTGTCCGGTGGCCAGCAGCAGCGAGTGGCTCTCGCCCGGGCCCTGGTTCTCCGTCCCGCCGTGCTGCTCCTCGACGAGCCGCTGGGCGCCCTCGACGCCAAGCTCCGACGGACGCTGCAGGTGGAGCTCAAGGCGCTGCAGGAGTCCGTGGGGATCACCTTCCTCTATGTGACCCACGACCAGGAGGAGGCACTCACGATGTCCGATCGCCTGGCCGTCATGGAGGCCGGCAAGGTGGCACAGATCGGGACTCCGGTCGAGGTGTACGAGCAGCCCGTCGACGCCTACGTCGCCGACTTCCTCGGCGTCTCCAACCTGATGGACGGGACGGCGACGGCCGCCTCCGGTGGTGGGCCGTGCCGGGTGCGGCTGGGTGACTTCGAGTTCGCCGCCGAACAGGGGGCCACAGAGTGCACCGGACCGGTCAGGCTGGCCATCCGTCCCGAAAGGGTGCGGATCGAGCCCTACGAGGCCGTGGGCGCGAACCACATCCCGGCCATGGTCGAGCGGCTGGTCTTCCTCGGCTCCTCGACCCAGGTGATCCTGCGGTTGGCTCACGGCGCCGAAGTCCAGGCGCTGTTCCAGAACCTCGGTGAGGTGCCGGCCTATCAACAGGGGACGGCGGTCCAGGTGTTCCTGCCGGCCGAGGCACTCCGGGTCCTCCCGTTGGGGGTACTGCCCGTGGCGGAAGATCCGCCTCTCCCCGTGCACGAGGTGCCTCCGATTCAGCCGGTGGGCTCCGCGGCCCACGACCGGACGGACTGACGCCTTCTGGGCGTCACATCCCGGCCACGGAGGTCATCGCCTCCTGGCGGCTCGCCCCGCGTTCACCCCGTGTCATCCAACGGTAGGCAACCAGTCCGATGCCGGCAACGACGAAGGACAGGACCAGCATGATCGTGGCCAGCGCGTTGAGCGCGGGGCCGCCGTTCCCACCGTGGGTGGTCGAGTAGATGAAGACCGACATCGGCTGGGTGTTCGCCGTCGACGACAGGAGGTCGACCACCACGAAGTCGTCCACGACGCTGGCGAACACCAGGACGGCGCTGGCGAACACGGCCGGCATGAGCAGGGGGAGGAGCACGCGGTAGATCCCCTGCAATCGGGACGCACCGAGGTCGGCCGCGGCCTCCTCGTAGGAGCCGCCGATGGACACCAGCCGGGCGAGGACGATGATCGCCGGCCAGCTGAAGTTCCAGGTGACCAACCCCAGGACCTCGGCCAGTGTGCCGAGGTGGACGGAAGTGAACAGCTGGGTGAAGAGGAAGAACAGGGCCACGGCGAAGATGAGCTCGGGGATCACGTAGGAGAACACCATCACGAAGTTGAAGGTGGTCGACGTCCGGGTGCGCCAGCGGTTGATGCCGATGGCGAACGCCACGCCGAGCGGCACGGCGATGAGCGTGGTCCATACCGACAACCGGATCGTCTGGAACACCGCCTCTTGGAGTTGGGGGTTGCGAAAGACCGAATTGATCGGGTTGCAGCAGTACCACCGGGTAGAGAATCCCTGCCACACGCTCTGCGACTTGCCGTCATTGAACGAGAACAGCACGGCAATGCCGATGGGCACGATCGACCACACGAGATAGACCCACGTGACCCCTTCGAGGATCCACGGACGCCGCCACGGGTTCCGCCACGGAGGGAGGCGTCGGGCGCGCCGTGGCTCGGGCGGCCCCGTCGGCGGCGGGACGTCGTCGTGTCCCACCGGTTCTGTCGGCGCGTCGACGAGAGTGTCGACGACCATCAGAACGCTTCCTCCGCCGCACGACGGGTCCGGAACACGTAGTAGAGCATCGGGACCAACAGGACAGCCAGGAGGAGAACGGAGAGCGCGGCCCCCTGGGCCTGTTGGCTGGAGGTGTTCAGCTGACTGTCGATGACGTTGCCGATCATGGAGGTCGACGGGGCCCCGGACAGCATCTGGTTGGTGAAGTAGTCGCCCACCATCGGGAGCACCGTGATCAGCATCGCGGTGAGGATCGCCTGGCGACTGAGCGGGAGCGTGACCCGGACGAAGGTCCGAACCCGGTTGAGACCGAGGTCGCGTCCGGCCTCGAGTAGCTGCTGGTCGATCCGGTCCAGTCCGGCGTAGAGCACCAGGATCATGTAGGGGATGTAGCCGTAGACGAGGCCCAGGACGACAGTGAACGACTGCCCCCCCAGCCAGTTCACCGGCTGGCTGATCAGGTGGAGGTTCAAAAGGGCACGGTTGACATAACCGTCCGTCTGGAGCAGGTCGATCCAGGCGAGCATTCGCATCATGTAACTGACCCAGAACGGAGCGATGAGCAGGGCCAGGAAGAGCACCTTGCGGCGGCCGGCGTAGCGGGCGACGAAGTACGCGGCCGGGTAGGCAATGACGAGCGACATCACCGAAGCGATCCCGACGTAGACCACCGTGCGCAGGAAGATCGGCCCGACGAACGCGCTCTGCCCGACCAGGTCGTGGAACGTCGCGGCGAAGTTCGCTCCGGTCCAGTTGAGGGGGTTCCACACCGGCACCGGCGACTCGAAGATGGCGTTCAGCTCGCCACCCGCGATGGCAAGGACGACGTAGAAGGGGATGATGAAGAGCAGGATCAGCCAGATGATGCCGGGCATGGCGAACCCGGCCCAGACCCAGCGGTTCTGCGCCCGTTCGGCCCACTCCCCCCGGACCCTCCCCGACGCCATCAGGCAATAACGCTCACACGCCGCCGCTGACCTGCAGCCAGGCCTGCTGGTACCGCGCGGTGACGGCGGGGGACAGCTCCAACTCGTGCAACCCGTTGTCGAGGGTCGAGGGCAGGACCACCGTCGAGGTCAGGCTCGGCGGGAGGATGCCCTCGTGAACCAGGACCTGTGGGGTGACGCCGTTGATCGGCTGCATGTACCCGTTGAAGCTGATGTTCTCGAGCACGTTGTGCAGATCCAGCATGTAGTTGAGGAATTGGTGGGCCAGCACCGGGTTCTTGCCTCCGGCGAGCACCGTCATGGTGTCGTTGGCCACGGGACCCTGGCCGTTGGTCGGGAACCAGTACCCCACCACCTCGACCTTCGTGCCTTTGGGCATGTAGTTCTGGGCCGCCGCCATGTCCCCCGACCAGGCCTGGTGGATCCAGGTTTGCCCGGTCGGGATAGAGGTGTAGTCGTTGTTGTCGATGTGGAGGTTGACCAATCTGTCCAGTTGCTGCAGCGAGTTGGTGGCTGTCTGGAGGTTGGCCGGGTCGGTGGTGTTGAGGTCGGTGATGCCGTTCTTCAGCATGCCCAGGGCGAGGCCCTCACGGGTGTCGTCGAGGATCGCCACCTTTCCCTTGTACTTCGAGTTCCACGGCATCGCCCACGGATTGGCCATGGCGTAGGGGTTCTCCGGCACGTGGTCCTTCCGCCACGAGATGCCGGTGGTGTAGATCGTGTACGGGACCGAGTACCGCCACTTCTGGTCGTAGAAGGGGTTCTGGTACTCCGGCCAGGCCTGGGTGATGTTGGGGATGTACGAATGGTTGAGGGGACGGACCAACTTGGCCGCCACCAGCTCGCCGATCACGTCGACGGTCGGAAGGAACACGTCGAAGTCGAATTGGCCGCTGTGGAGCTTGGCCAGCGCTTCGTCCATGGTGTTGAACGTGGTCAGCTCCACCTTGCATCGGTACTTCTTGGCGAAGTTGTTGAGGTCCTGCTGATTGATGTAGGCCACCCAATTGAAGATCCTGAGCGTGGCGTTCTTCTCGCTCGGCAGTCCGGAGGCGATGGCCGGGTTGGAGCGGTAGATCGGCCAGGTGACCGGAGCGTCGGGGCGAGGCAACGGCAGCGCCTGGGAGCTCGGGGTCGCCGCCCCTGCTATGCCCGAGCCGCTACCACTCGCGGCCAGGGCGGCCAATCCTGTGGTGGCGGCACCGGCCAGGAACGACCGCCGGCTCAGCCCAGGCGCCCTCGTGCTGCCGTCGCCCGACCTGCCTTCGCGTGGATGAAACACCATGGTCGACGCTTCCCCAGTCTTCTGGCGCCCGAGGGCGACAATCCTGATGAGTCTGTATGAACGGTCATTCAACCACCGGCCCGATACCCCCGCAAGGCACACCGCCAGCGTTCAGACATCGACAATTTGCTACAAAACGACCGCTCGTCCCGGTCAGGGGCACGTCAGGCGGTGATCGCCGCGGCCAGGCGGGCGAAGTTGCCCAGGAAACGATCGACGTCGGCGTCGCCGTGCTGGGTCGACAGCAGCCACTGCTCCATCTTCCCCCAGGGCGGCAGGAACACTCCGCCGTTGTGCTGCATCAGCCAGTGGGCGTGGTTGTACCGGTCGTCGAGGGACACGAAACCCCGGTAATCGGTCACGGGCTCGGAGCGGAAGACGACGCAGCCCTTCGCCCCGACCGAAACCACGTGGGCCTCGAGCCCATGCTCGGCGATGGTGGCCTCCAGCCCGACGACGGCTCTGGCCCGCAAGCGCTCGAGTCCGCCGTAGGCCTCGGGTGTGGCCACGTCCTGGAGCATGGCCTTGGTCGCCGCCATGGCCATCGGATTGCCGTTGAAGGTACCGACCATTTCGTACCCACCGTCGGCCACGTGTGCCATCACATCGGCGGTCCCACCGACGGCGGCGGACACGATGCCGCCGCCGATGGCCTTGGCCAGGCACACGATGTCGGGGGTCACGCCCACCACCCCGACGGCACCGGACGGCCCCGCGGTGAGCCCCGTCTTCACCTCGTCGAAGGTGAGCAGTGCGCCGTCGGAGTGCAGGAGTTCCTTCAGCGCGGCCAGGTAGCCCGGGGCGGGAAGGATGATGCCGGCGTTCATCATGATCGGCTCGACGATCATCCCAGCCACTTGGCCCGGGTGGGCGTGGAGGAGGCGCTCGACCGAAGCCAGATCGTTGAACCCGGCAACCAAGGTCAGATCGATCATTGCCCGCGGGATTCCCGAGCTTCCCGGGACGCCGGAAGGGAGGGAGCGTGGTCCCATCTCCTCGGGCTCGGGAGCCACCGAGACCTGGACCGAGTCGTGATGGCCGTGGTACCCGCCCTCGACCTTGATGATGAGATCGCGGCCGGTAATCGAGCGCATCAGGTGAACCGCGTCCATTGTCGCCTCGGTCCCTGAGTTGTTGAAGCGCCACAGGGGGAGGTGGAACCGACGAGCCAGCTCCTCGGACACCTCAATCGCCGTTTCGGTCGGCTGCGCGAAATGAGTGCCACGCCCCACCTGCGCCTGGACCGCCTCCACGATGGCTGGGTGCGCATGTCCGGCCAAGCCGGCGCCGTAGCCCCCGTGCAAGTCGACGTACTCGTTGCCGTCGACGTCGAAAATCTTGGATCCGGCGCCATGGCTGATCCACACCGCCTGAGGGGTCGTGATCTGCCAGCTCGAGGTGACCCCACCAGCGAGCGAGTGACGCGCCCGCTCGAGCAGCGCCCGGGAGTTTGGCTGGCGGTCGACGAAGACCCGCTCCTCGGAGGCGATGAGGTCGTCCAACGTGGATCCGACTTGCCGGGCAGTGGACGTCTCGGGGGCCACGACGTTCTCCCTACTGTTACTCTTGCTCTCGACTATTGACTGAATGTTCAGTCTATGAAACGCTTCGATCCATGGCAAGGCTTCGACCCGTGGCAGGGATGCCGGGTGCCTCGCCGGCAATCGATGGGAATCCAGTCACCGGTTCGTGCGCCGGGGGGACGAGGCGGTGACCCGGCAGACGCCAGTGGAGTTCGCCAATGTCATCGCGGGGCGGGCGGTGGCGGCCAGGGCCGGCGGTCGACGGGCCATCGAGAACCCTGCCACCGGCGCGTTCTACGCCTCCGCCACCGACTCCGACGCAGCCGACGTCGACCAGGCATGTGCAGCGGCTGCATCAGCGTTCCTTCATTGGAGCACGACGACGCCGGCGGAGCGCAGCGCAGCGATGCTCCGTGCGGCCGACGTGCTCGAGGCAAACGCGGAGGAGCTGGCACGGATCGAGGTGACCGACACCGGCAAGCCGTATGCCGCCACGATCCAGGACGAACTGCCACCGATCGTCGACCAGGTCCGCTTCTTCGCCGGGGCTTGCCGCGTGCTGAACGGTCTGGGATCGGGTGAGTACATGGAGGGGGTGAGTTCGGGTATCCGGCGTGAACCGATCGGGGTGTGCGGCCAGATCACCCCGTGGAACTATCCGCTCATGATGGCGGTCTGGAAATGGGCCCCGGCTGTCGCGGCCGGAAACACGGTGGTGCTGAAGCCCTCGGAGTTGACGCCGGCCTCAACCGTGCGCATGGCTGAACTCCTTGCCGACATCTTCCCGGCCGGCGTGCTCAACGTCGTCTGCGGCGGTCCCGAAGTTGGTCAGACCCTGGTCCGCCATCCCACGGTCTCCATGGTCTCGCTCACCGGCAGCCCTCGGGCCGGCCGGCTGGTGGCGGTGGCCGCCGCCGAACGGTTGATCCGGGTCCACCTGGAACTAGGGGGCAACGCGCCGGTCATCGTCTGCGCCGACGCCGACCCCGCGGCGACCGCCGCGGCGATCGCCGCCGCCGCGTTCTTCAACGCAGGGCAGGACTGCACCGCAGCCACCCGGGTGCTGGTGGAGCGCGACGGATACAAGTCCTTGATGGCCGCGCTCTGCGAAGAGGCCGATCGGACACGCAGCGGCGACCCCTACGACGCAGACGTCTCCTACGGACCGCTCATCAGCAGCCAGCATCGAGACAAGGTGGAGGGGCTTCTCTCTCGGATTCCCAGTGACGCCCGCATCGCTGCCGGCGGACACCGTCTCGATCGACCGGGCTACTTCCACCAGGCCACGGTCGTGGACGGCGTGCGACAGGGGGATGAGATCGTCCAGGAGGAGATCTTCGGTCCGGTGGTGACGATGCAAGAGTTCGACACGGAAGCCGAAGCCGTGGCCTTGGCCAACGGGGTCGTCCAGGGCCTGACCGCCAGCGTCTGGACGAACGACCTCGGGCGGGCGGGGCGCTTCACCCGGGAGCTCGACTTCGGGGCCGTATCGGTGAATGTCCACGCACCGATGACGGCGGAGATGCCCCACGGCGGCTTCGGCGGCTCAGGGTACGGCAAGGACCTTTCGTCGTACGGCTTCGAGGACTACACCCGGGTGAAACACGTCGCCGCGGCCTGGTGACGCCCGACGTCCCTGTGCTCTGTCCGCCCGGGATACAACTTCGGACACCAACGAACCGCGGACGCCGACGCGCGTCGTCCGGACGGCCTCTGCCGAGACGGTCACAAGGGCTTGTGGGGTCTTCGCCGGGTCGGGGGATCGAGGCGGTCGACACCGTTCCCTCGTAGAATTGCGGCAGTTCACCAGGAGAGAGCTATGCGATCGGACCTTCTTTCCAGACCCCGCCCGTCGCGGCACCGCCAAGAGCAACCTCGGCCGGTGCAGCCCCAACCCGCAGGCGGGGCGGCGGAAGCGGTGGCGCCGCTGCTGTCCCACCTCTTCGGCGGTCCGCCGCCGGTGCGCGTGCGCTTCTGGGACGGGACCTCACTCGGGCCGGCCGAAGGGAACACGCTGGAGGTGCGCTCACCCGATGCCGTGCGGCGCCTGCTGTGGTCACCGGGCGAGCTCGGCCTTGCTCGGGCCTTCGTCGCGGGGGACCTCGCCTTCGAGGGCGACATCTTCGAGGTGCTGGCCGTGATGCACGAGGCGTCGCCGACCCGGCTCCGCGTCGGCCCGCGGTTGCCGTCGCTGGCACTGCAGGCCGCGCACCGGCTCGGGGCTCTCGGCCCACCGATCCCTCCCCCGCCCGAGGAGGCGGCTCCACGGGGACGGCGGCATTCACGAACCCGTGATGCGCAGGCGGTGCGACACCACTACGACGTGAGCAACGAATTTTACGCCATGGTCCTCGGACGCTCCATGACCTATTCCTGTGCGCGCTTCACCAAGGACGCAGACACGCTGGAATCGGCGCAGGACTCGAAGCACGAACTGATCTGTCGCAAGCTCGGACTCCCAGAGCGGACCGGGCAGCGGATGCTCGATGTCGGCTGCGGTTGGGGCAGTTTGGCCATCCATGCCGCGCGGCACTACGGCGCTGAGGTGGTCGGCGTGACGCTCAGCCCTGCCCAAGCGCAGGCGGCCCGCGACCGGGTGGCAGCGTGCGGGCTGGAGCGACAGGTCGAGATACGGCTCCAGGACTACCGCGACGTGCACGACGGCACATTTGACGGCATTGCGTCCGTGGGCATGTTCGAACACGTCGGATCCTCCAAGAGCGCCGAGTACTTCGAAGCCCTGCACGGGCTGCTCGGACCCCAGGGCAGGTTGCTCAACCACGCCATCTCCAGCGTGGGCGGATCGCGTATCGGTCCGAGATCCTTCATGGGGCGGTACGTCTTCCCCGATGGCGAGCTCATCGACGTGGGCCGGGTCGTGCTGGCGATGGAGCAAGCGGGCTTCGAGGTGCGCGACGTCGAGTCACTCCGCGAGCACTACGCCAAGACCCTTCGGGCTTGGGTCGGCAACCTTCAGCAGCACTGGGAGGCCGCCATTGCTGAGGTCGGGGTACGACGAGCCCGCATCTGGCTGCTCTACATGGCTGCTTCGGCCAACGGGTTCGGGGACGGTGGGATCTCCGTTCACCAGGTGCTCGGCATCGTCCCCGCACCGGACGGCCGGAGCGGTATGCCGGCCACGCGGAGTGCCTGGAGCTGAAGGCGGGGCCTAACCTTCGGCGCGAGTCCAATCCGGGTCCGATCTGCCGGCCAGGTAGCTCACGAGGCCGACGAGCATCGTGAGAACGAGGGCGATCGTGAGCGGAAGAACGATTCCTACATGGAGGACGAGCAGGGTTCCCACCAGCGCGCCCAAGAACATCGCCGCGATGGCGATCGAGCGTCTTCCCGATTTGGAACCCTTTCCACCGCCGAGAACACTGTCGGCGCCGATTCCCGTCACCGTCATGGTGAGAACAGTTGTCGTCAAGTCTGGTACCGCCAGCTTCCGCGCGCTGGCGTTCTGGCCACCAGTTGCCAGACTGAGGACGACGATGAGCGAATACCTGAAACCGCTCTGGGGTGGATTGGAGCTCGCAATGGCGAGCGCGACTGCGGTCAACAAGAAGACCGACTGCACTGCCGTCGCCACTGCGAGGTGATGTCCACGGTGATGGCCATGTCTCGCAACGACCCTGCCGCCGATCACCGAACCCGCCCCGAAGGACACCGAGCGCGATGAGTGACGCGGCAATGGAGAAGCCGTGAGCACCTGCGACCGCAAACCCCAAGAACACGACGTTGCCCGTCATGTTCGCGACGAACACGTGGCCGAGCACCAGATAGCTGAACGAATCGACGAGGCCGGTGACGAGCGTCATTACGATGAAGAGTGGCGGCAAGGGACCGAAGCGGTCCGAACGATCTGGCACCAATGTCTGCCGGACCTCCGTGAGGAATGTGATCATCTCTCCGCTCCTTTCTTGAGCCGAGCTTCAGCGGGCTCCGCGGCTGCAGGCCGAACCGATCAGCTGACAGCGCGAGATCCGCGCCGTCCCGATCGCTGCGACCCGGGGCGCCGGCTCATCGTCATACCGAAGTACACCATCGCCACGATGCTCACGCACCCGGGGATGAGGAAGGCTTCGCCGTCGTGGTGGCGTCCAAGAGGGCGGGGATGAGCACGGGCACGAAGAAGTGCGACGTGCGGATCCGCGGCCGCCTCTGCGGCCCCACCCGTCGATGGTGCGTCCGAAGCGCGTCGACTGGTACGGCACCGGCACGCGGCACGGCGACCGAACGACGGCACGCGGTGCCGGCGAACGATGCGGTGGGACCGGACTAAATCCGGGCCACTGACCCGGGTCCCGGATCGGGGCCCGATTGTGCCGCGGCCGTTAGTTCGCGCTCGGGTGTCTGCGGTGCCTGCGAGAGAGCAGCACCACGATGCCGAGCACGACCGCGACCACGGGCAGGATCATGTTGAGCTTGCGAATCGCGTCACGAGCGTGGTCCGCCGCTTCACGGGCGCGGTCGGCTGCCAATTGGGCCCGCTCGGCGGCCGCAAGCACCTTCCCGACGTCGTCGAGGACGTCTTGTGCTTGCGCAACCCGGACTTGTGCCTGCTCCAACTTTTCTGCATCGACCATGCAGCGACCTTACCGGCAGCCTCGGGCCGAGGTCGACCGGGTCCTTCACGCCTCGAGCGTGGAATTCCGCACGCACGTCCGCGCCACGCGCACGTGCGTCATCCCTCGGCGAGGTGCTCGGCGGCCTCACGGCGAAATCGGCTCGTGCGGTGCTCGGGGTCCCGGTCCATCTTGGGGATCACGTGCTCGCCGATGAGCCGGATGGTCTCCAGGGCGTCGTCGTGCGGTGAAGTGAACAGCGCGAACACCAGTTGGTCGGCACCGGCCTCCTCCCAGCGCCGGCAGGCCGCCAAGGCGTGATCGGGATTGCCCAGGACGCGACCACCCGTGCCGAGCGACGCTCGCAGGAGATCCTCCGTCGGTTCCGGGAGCAGCTCCGGCCACTTCGGGACCCATTCGGGGTGGGGGAACGTGTCGTGGTACCGGAACATGTTGCTGTTCAGGTAGCTGATCTTCGACTCCACCGCCGATCGGAGGGCGGAGTCCTCCTCCTCGGCCACCCACGCCGCGGACGTCACCATGAGGTTGTCGTTGACGAACGCCCCGATCGGTTCCGCGTCGCCGATGGTGTCCTTGTACGCCTTGAGGACCGGTGCGAGCTCCTCCAGGGATTGCACCGAGAAGCCGAGGATGCCGAGACCCTTCCGCGCCGCCATCTCGTAGCTGGTCGTGTTGCCCGCCGCGTACCACATGGCCGGGTGCGGCTTGACGTACGGCTTGGGCAGCACCCGGCGCGGTGGCATCGACCAGTACCGTCCTTGGTACCCCTCGTAGACGTCCTGCATCCACATCTTGGGGAACTCCGCGATGACGTCCTCCCAGATCTCGCGGGTCTTCGACAGGTCCTCCATGTCCGGCAGGAAGGCGAGGATCTCGTGGCTCCCGGCGCCCCGGCCGGTGCCGAACTCGAAGCGGCCTTCGGAGAGGTGGTCCAGCATCGCCACACGCTCGGCCACCTTCGCCGGATGGTTCACCTGTGGGAGCGGGTTGAAGATCCCCGCGCCGAGGTGGATCCGCTCCGTCGCCCGGGCCAGGTAACCCAGCACGACGTCGTTGGCGGACAGGTGCGAGTACTCGTCGAGGAAATGGTGCTCGGTGACCCACGCGTACTTGAAGCCGGCCCGGTCCGCCGCTTCGACCAGCTGAATCTCCCGCGTGAACGCAGTGTGCTCGGGACTGGGATCCCCCTGTCGGCGGTGCGCCGGGACGTACCCCTGAATGAAGAGGCCGAATTCCACCGGCTGTTATCCGAACGGATTCAGGTCGCGACTGACGACCCAGATGCTGAAGTACTGGTTCGCGGCACCATAGGCCTGCGCGAACGCGACACGGGCACCGTCCACCTGGTGCTCTCCGGCCATGCCCCGCACCTGGAGCGCGGCCTCGGCGAAGCGCAAGCAGCCCCGAGGCACCGATCGGGTTCGACGAGAGAACTCCCCCCGACATGTTGACCGGGAACGACCCGTCCAGCGCCGTCGTCCCGTCCTCGACCAACTTCCACCCCTCGCCGGGCTCGGCGAAGTGGTGCGCTTCCAGCCACATGGGCTCGTACCACGAGAAAGGCACGTAGATCTCGGCGCAGTCGATCTGCTCCCGGGGTCGGGTGATCCCGACCTGCCGGTACACGTCCACGGCGCAGTCCGTGGCGCCTTGTGGGGCGACCGGGTCACGCCCGGGGAACTGGCCGGGCTCCGAGCGCACCGCTGAGCCGAGCACCCAGGCGGGCGGGCGGCCGGCCTTGGCTGCGTCCTCTCCGCCCTGCCGGTCGGTGAACACCACGGCACAGGCGCCGTCCGAGGACGGGCACGACTCGAGGTAGTGCACGGGGTCCCACATCATGGGAGACGCCTTCACGCTCTCGACACTGATGTCGGTGAGTCGCAGGTGGGCGTACGGGTTCTTCGAGCGCGTTGCGGCGGTCCTTCACCGCCACCATCGGTCCCACGTCGAGCGGCGCCCCGCTGCGGTGGATGTAGGCCCGCATGTAGGGCGCGAAGGCGCCGCCGGCCCCGAGCGCGGCGCCCCGGCCCGAGCCGAGGGCGAACTGCGCGTTGCCCTCGGACTGCTTCTGGTACCCGACGGCCAGCACCCGCCGGTGGCGACCCGTCTCCACCAGATGGCTGGCCACGATGCCCGTGGTGCCGCCCACCGATCCCGCGGTGTGGACCCGGAACATGGGTTTGCCGTGGGCGCCGAGCGCATCGGTCAGGTAGAGCTCGGGCTTCATGACGCCCTCGAAGAGGTCGGGCGCCTTGCCCAGGACGACAGCATCGATGTCGGCCCAGTCCATGTGGGCATCGTCGAGGGCCCGCGTCGCCGCCTCGCGCACCAGTCCGCCGAGGGAGACGTCCCAACGGCGGGTCTTGTGCTCGGTCTGGCCGATGCCGACGATCGCGCACGGCTGATGAGCCATCAGTCACCCTCCAAGACGCAGACGAGGTTCTGTTGCAGGCACGGGCCCGAAGTCGAGTGGCCCAAGGTGCGGTTGCGGTGGTTGTCTCTGATCTGTCCGGCCGCCTCCGCGATCCGGACCAGGCCGGTCGCCATCACCGGGTTCGCCGCCAGCGCGCCACCCGAGGGGTTGATCGCCACGTCGGGAGCGAGCCCGAGGGCCTCGACGAGGAGCGGTTCCTCGTGGGTGAAGGCCGCCTGAATCTCGGCCACCTCAATCGGGGCATCTCCGACCCCCGCCGCTTCGGCCGCCCGCTGCGCCGACTCCGAGACGCACAAATCGCGCATGCCCGGATAGTGGAGCTCGGCGCAGTGGGCGAACCCGCGAATCCATACCGGGCGCCGGCACAGCCGCTCCGCGACGTCGGCCCGTGCGATCACGACGGCGCAGGCCCCGTCGGTGATCGGCGGGAGGTCGTGACGCCGCAAGGGGTGGCGGAGCGGCTCTTCGGACAGGAGGGCGTCGACATCGCCGTCGCCCGTGACCTGTGCGTGCGCACTGCCCTTGGCGTCACGCCGGGAACGCACCGCGACCTCGGCCATCTGGCGTTCGGTCACCTTCCCCGCCGCGAGGAGCGCCTGGGCCTGCAGCGCGGCGAAGCTGAGTGCGTCGGCACCGAGCGGCGCCAGGTAGTAGGGGTCCATCTCCATCGGGTACAGCAGCGCCGGGTCGGCCGTCGACGAGCGGCCCGAACCCATCGCCACGGCGATCCCGATGTCGCCTTCCAGCAGGCGCACCCACGCTTCGTAGAGGGCCCAGGCCCCGTCCATCTCCACGTGGGAGTCGCGCTTGGGCGGCCAGGCGCCGACGGCGTCGATGTTCTGCACGAACGAGAAGGCCTGCCCGGCCACGTAGTCGCAGCTGCCGGCGCAGGTGAAGTCCACGTCGCTCCGGGTGATCCCCGCGTCGGCGCAGGCGCCGGAGACCACCTCGAGGAGCATCTGCGCCTCGGACTTGCCGGTCCGCCGGACCATGGGCGAGATGTTCCAGCCGATGATGGCGATGTCGTCGTCGGATCGGCGGCGCACCGCCATCAGCAGATCCTCTCGACGAGCGTGGGGTCGTCCACGTCGGGCTCGCCCGTCGGCATCCATCCGATCAGGCCGGGTGTGATGCTCCCAGGGTCCGACCGCTCCGCCTCCGAGGCCCAGATGGCGCCCACCCGCAGGCCGATCCGGATCTCGTCGTTCGGGATGTCGACGGGCTCTTGGAAGGCCGAGCACGACGTCGGTGCCGTCGAGGAGGACGTGGAACCGGGCGAAGGGCTCGGTCTCGGTCTGTCCCGGGTATTGCACCGGCATGATGATGGTGTAGTTGGTGACGGTCCCGCGCTGCGGCAGGTCGACCTCGTGCTCGGACGTCAGAGCGAGGGAGTCGATCGGGCAGTAGCCCCTGCCGCCCGTGTAGGTGCGACCACATTGGGGGCATCGCAGTCCGAGGAACCGTCCCTGCCGCGCCGCCGCCTCGGTTCGCACCACGTTGTCCGAGACCGGCGTCGTGTAGGTGACCGACCCCACGTAGTCCATCATCGTCACGGGCTCGTCGGACTGCCCTTCAGCGCCCGCGGCTCCGCCCGCAGGTGCTTCGCCCGGCACGAACGCCTCGATGTCGGTGATGTGCCCCCGGCGCTCGGCCCGCCATCGAGGGGCGACGCGCATGCCGATCGCCATGGTGCCCGGATCACCCGCGTCCACCGCGTGCACCAGGGCGGAATCGGCACCGTCGAGGCGGATGGTGGCGAACGCGAAGGGCTGCCTCAGCGGATGCTGTGCGCTGGGCGTGGGAACCCAGCACCAACTCTCGACCGTCCCCGCCGGGCCCACCTCCACGAATTCGTGGGCGAGACCGGCTCCGGTCCGGGGGTCCCATTCCAAGGGAGGGCAGAGCACGCTCGAGCCGTTGCGGATGCCGATGATCCGGCGCTCCCTGAGGGCGGTCATGAACGCACCGAGGACGGGTCCGAGCGACCGTTTGTAGGGGAAGGTGATCGTGCTCTCGATGGTCGTGGTCAAGGGCGGTCTCCTCGTTCGGGCTCGGCGCTGGTGGATTTCTACCTGATCGGGCAGCAGGCGCGCTCGGCTGCGCACCGGGCCGGGGCAGGGCCGACTCCCCTCAGAGGCGCTCGGCGTCGCCCGCGCGTGCCGACTCGGCCAGGCGTTTGATGGCCGCCAGCCGGCCGTCCCAGTCCCGCGCCACCTGCACCATGGCGCGGGTTGCCTCGTCGAGGCGGGCCGGCTCGACGCGGTACTGCACCTCGCGCCCGTGCTGGTGCCGGCTGACCAGTCCGGCCCGCTCCAGGACGGCGAGATGCTTCGTGACCGCCTGGCGTGAGAAGGGGACCCGGCCGGCCAGCCAGCTCGCCGTCACGTCGCTGTTGTGGACCAGCAGGTCCAGGACGCGGCGACGCGAGGGGTCCGCGATCGCGGACCACACCTCGTCGCCGGTTCCCGGGCTCACGCCGTCGGTCGGGATTCGGGTCCTTCCCACGCCAACTGCGCCAGCCGCCCGAGGTGGGTGTCCCACCCCGAGAGGTGGTCCTCGCGGCAGCGCTCCTTTTCGACCGCGGACCACCCGAGGAGGCCCAACCCGCTCTCGACCACGCGGAGGAGGGTTCGCTCGTCTCCGATCGGCGTCAGCGTGAATTCGACCAGCAACGAGTTCCCCGGCGCCGGCGTTTCCCCCTCGGGATGCACCCACCGGAAAGAGAAGAGCCGCGGCGGCTCGACGCGTTCGACCACCACCTCGGCGGTCGTGCTCGCTCGGTCGGGGTGGTCGAAGACCAGGCTCCCCCGTGAGCCTGGGACGGCCTCGAGCGTCACGTGGTCGGCGAACCACCGGGTGATCTGGTCCGGTTCGGTCACGACACGCCAGACGACCGACGGAGGGGCCTCAATGACGATCTCTCGTTCGATCCGCTCGTCGCCCATCCGCTCAGCCCCAGCTGCTGATCTTCATGTCTTCGGGCGACGGCGTCGCCTTGCCGCCCTCGAGTCCCGCCTTCAGGCCGAGCAGGAAATAGGCCCACTTCGTGCTGCAGTGGTGCATGAACTCGACCGGTTCGGGCCAGTCGGCATGGGTGAAGACCAGCGCCGTCTCCTCACCGTTCCGCTTGACCTCGAAGTCGACCGTCGTGCCCACCCACTCGTCCGGACCCTCGACGCAGCGCCAGCCGACATGGCGGGGAGCGGTGAGGTCGACCACCTCCATCACCGCGGCCGGCTCGGGCCGGCCGAACCAGAAGGTGAGATGTCCTCCCGGCCGTGACTCGCCCTCGACGTCGCGCGACCACCAGCTCGCGATCCCCTCTCGGGTGGCGATCTTCTCGTAGACCGCCTCGACCGTCGCGTCTATCCCCACTCGATGTCGGATGTCCGGCATTGCTGTACCTCCCTTTTCCCTTGTCGATCCTTCTTTGTGCATGTCGATACCTCTTTGTGCAACCAAAGGTAGCACGTCAGGGAGGGATACGCAACCAAAAGTTGCACATTTCTCGGGTGGCCATGTGGGGCGTCGGTCACCCGGAATTCGGCCAGACCGCCACCCTCCACCCAGGGACCTACAGGCGGCTGACGTCGATTCGAACCGTCCTGGTCCGGCACGGCGCGCGCCGCGACATCGACGTCCTCGACCACACCGTCGAGGGCGACACGTTTACCGGGACCCCGATCCGGCCCGAACGAGACCGCGCCGGCGGGCGAAAGGCCGTGTCCGCGACCAGTCACATACGGTTCGCAAAGAATTTGTTTGACCCCTCGCACGCGCCGGGCGCATCCTCCCGAGTGGGTCCGCGCGCGGTACGGGGCGTCGGTGTGGACCAGCCTGCAGGGCGTCGCTGCGACCGGCGGCGACGTGTGGGCGGCCGGCATGTTCGACAACGGTGGGAACGAAAGACCCTACGTCGAGACCACGCCCTGACCCTCGCGTCGCCTCAGGGCTCTCGTCCGAGCCTGAGGTCCGTCAAAGCCCGACCCACGACACCACGGTGTCGCAGTCGAGGGACACCGAACCCGCGTCCGTGTCGATCTCGGTCGGGTTCGGCGTCGCCGCCGCGATGTCGACGAGCACGGAGCCCACGGCGAGGGACGTCGACACCGTTCCCGACAGCGTGAGCGTCGCGGTGGCACCCGCCGGGAGGTCGATGCCCGACCACTCCACTTCTTCTGGCGCGAGCTTCGTGATGGAGGTACCGCCGAGCGAGCTCGTCGCCGCCTGGATCGCGAAGCCGCCACTGAGCGTGTCCGTCACGGTGGCATTGTCCGCATCGGAGGGACCGTTGTTGGTGAGCGTGATGGTGTAGACGTTGCCTTGGCCCGCATCGATCGCGGTGGCACCGTCCGTCACGGTGATGGCGAGGTCCGCGGCCGGGATCACTTCCACCGTCGCCGCAGCCGTGCTCGCGGTCGGGCTCTGGTCACTGGTCGCTGCGACCGACGTCCAGTCCGCCTCCATCGCCGGGGGGGCGTCGGCGGTGGCGGAGTAGATGAGGGTGGCCGAGGCCCCCATGGCCAGCGCCGGGATCGACCAGTCGATGACGGTGCCGGACACGCTGGTCGACCCCATGCTCGGCGTCACGCTTCCCGGGCTCAAGGTGAAGGCGGGCGGGAGCTGAACCGGCACGTTGACGTCGGTCTGGGGTCCGGGGAGCACGTTGGCCAGCTCCACCTCGTACGTCAGCTCACTGCCCGACTCGACCTCCGCGGTCGGCACGGTCTGGACCGAGCCCCCGGCATGAGCGGCGACCGAGACGGCGAATCCCGATCCCGATCCCGCTCCGATCACAGGCTCGGCGTCGACCGCTTCGGAGACGGCGCTGGTGTCGAGTTCTGGCGGTGGCAGCGTCACGGCGGCCATGTTGACCAACGCCGAGCCGGCTTGGAGACCGGACGAGATCTGGCCGACCAAGGTGAAGGTGGCCGACACACCGGCCGGGAGGTCGACTCCGCTCCATTGGAACTGGTCGCCGCCCAGGTTGGTGAAGGTCGTACCGCTCACCGAGCTGGTGCCGTAAGAGAGCGCGAAGCCGCCGTTCAGGGAGGAGGTGACGGTGGCGTCGGGCACTTCCGACGGCCCGGCGTTGGCCACCGTGATGGTGTACGTGTCTGCCTGACCGGGCGACACGGCCTGCTGGCCGTCGCTCACCCCGATGCTGAGGTCGGCCTCGGGGATCACCTCGAGCGCGGCGTAGGTGGCAGCGGGGGAGGTCTGGTCGCTGCCGGCCACGACCGTGGTGCCGTCCAACTCCATCGATCCGTCGGGCGTGTCCGACGTCTCGGTGTAGTCGAGCGTGGCCGAGGCCTCCTTGGCGAGCTTCGGCATGGACCACGAGAGGGTGCCCGCGCCGGACGTCACGGTTCCGGCACTGGGCGTGGACAACACGTCGAAGGTGAAGTTGAGCGGCAGGCTCACGACGAGCGCGACGTTGGTCTGGCGCCTGGGCATCGTATTCGAGACGGTCAACTGGTACGTGACGTCGCTCCCGGCGTCGATTGTCCCGGTGCTCGCCGAGCCGACGGAGTCACCGGGGTAGGCGGCGATCGTCACGCCGAGTTGCGGGGACAAGGTTGCTGCGGCGGCGGGCGACGGTCCCGGGAGCGCGAATCCGGCCAGAAGGCACAGGAACCCGATGGCTACGACGAGCGGCGTTCGACCGCGACACCCTTTCACCATGGAATCCCCCTCCGTTACCATGCGTGGCCTTTCGAGGCGTGGCCCTTCGAGGCGTGGCCGCAATCCTTACTATACGCGTCACATCCGTTGCCTATAATTTCGTGATAATTCTCCCTGGTCGGCGACGCGAGCGGGCCTGACGAGGACTTTCGCACCGCGACGCCCTGTCCATCGGCCCCGACGCGAAGGTGACGGAAAGCCGTAGCCCGGCGGGCTCAGGGATCGTAGGTCTGCCCGGCCACGCGGTGGATGGTGAGAGCCGCCACGACGGCGCCGACCAGGATCAGACAACCAGACAGCACGAGGGCCTCGTGGAGTCCGGTACCGAAGGCGTCGTAGGCGGCGTCGATCACCTTCGTGGCGATCCGGGCGACAGCGGCGTTCTGGGAGTGCTCCGCGCCACTCGCCGCGCCGCCGCCCGTGCCACCGGTCTGCACCGCGTGGATCACGAGGCTCTGGAAGTTGGGTGGCACCCCGATGGCCTTCAGACGGGCCGCGAGATCGCCGGTCAGCTGGGCGTTGACGATGGCCCCGAGGATGGCGACCCCGAAGACCGCGCCCATCTCCCGGCTGGTGTTCGTTGCCGACGCCGCCATGCCCGAACGCTCCGGAGGCACGACGGTGAGCGGCACCGACGTCACCGGCACCAGGAGCATCCCGATGCCGATGCCCGCGACCGGCAGCACCCAGCCCAACGTGTCGAACCCGACGTGGGGCCCGAGCACCGCGCTCGCGAGCAGGATCCCGCCGCCGGCCAGCAGGCACCCGGCGACCATCGGCCACCGGGCACCGACACGGGCGACCAAGGGCCCGGTCAGCGCGGAGGACAGGATCAGCCCGGCCGCCATGGGCAGGAAGTCGATGGCGGTCTGATACGCCGAGGCGTTCACGACGACCTGAAGGTAGAGAGCCGTGAAGAAGAAGATCGAGAACGTTCCGAAGTAGGCGACGAACGCGACGAACGTCGATCCGGCGAAGGGAGGACGCCTGAACATGACCAGGTCGAGCATCGGGCTCTTGACCCGCTGCTCGACCATGACGAACGCCGCTCCTGACAGGCCGCTGATCACGAAGAGGGCCACGATCCAGGGCGCTTCGTATCCCGACTGCTCGCCTTGGATCACGGCGAGCGACAGGCAGGCGAGGAAGGCTGCCCCCAGGACGAAGCCCGCCACGTCCACCGTCCTGCCCTGCCGGTCCGACGATTCCGGCACGAACAACCCCGCCAGCGTGAAGGCCACGACGCCGAAGCCCAGGTTGAACCAGAAGATGGCACGCCAGCTGGAGAACCCGACCAGTGCGCCGGCGATGACCGGTCCCAGCGCAAGAGCCAGCCCCGACACCGCAGCCCAGACGCCAAGGGCGTCCGCCCGCGTCTCGCGGTCGGGATAGACGTGCCGGATGATGGAGAGCGTGCCCGGTTCGCTCGCAGCCGCGCCGACTCCCATGATCACCCGGCCGGCGACGAGCCACCCGACGTTGGGTGCCATCGCCGCGAACACGGATCCCGCGCAGAAGATGCCGACGCCGGCGAGCATGACCTTCTTCCGGCCCAGGATGTCGCCGAGCATGCCCGCGGCCAACATGAACGCGGCGAAAGTCGGCGCGTAGCCGTTGACGACCCACTGCAAGGAGGTGACCCCGGCGTGGAGATCGGACTGGATGTTGGCGAGACCGACGCTGACGATCGTGTTGTCGAGGAAGGTCAGGAACAGGACGCCGCACAGGGTCGCGAGTGCGAGGGCCTGCGCGGGAGACCCGAGTCCTCCCTGTCTGACCTCCAACCCCGGCGCAGCCCCGTCCGTACCGGACACGACGGCCGCGGCCGTGCCGGCTGGCTCCACTGCGTCCACCGTCACGAGTCTTGCCTACCCGCGTCGGGGCCGATGCACTCATGGGTGCGCCAGACGCTGCGCCGGCCTCGGCCCTGGAGCAGACTGACGACATCGTCCCGGGAGGCTTCGGGCCGGTCAGGCCGACCGGTCCGCCGACACCGAGGAGGAGGAATATGGAGGAGCCAGGCCGCTCGGAAACGGCGTCGAGGACGGCGCGAGCGCGTCCACCGACCCGTTGGACCGGTCGTAGGCCCGACGTGCGGCCGGGAACCTGGACCTCGGCGCGGAGCGACATCGCACCTGCACCACCGACACGAGGAGGTTGACCGAACATGGCAAAGATCGTCTGCGTGCTGTACCCGGACCCGGTCGACGGCTATCCGTCGTCGTACCCGAGGGCGTCGGTGCCGAGGATCGAGCGCTACCCGAACGGCCAGACGGCACCGACGCCGCGCGCCGTCGACTTCACCCCGGGACAGCTCCTCGGGAGCGTGAGCGGGGAACTCGGACTCCGCAGGTTTCTGGAGGAGGCGGGCCACACGTTCGTCGTGACGTCGGACAAGGACGGGCCGGGCTCCGTCTTCGAGCGGGAGCTCGTGGACGCGGACGTCGTGATCTCCCAGCCGTTCTGGCCGGCCTACCTCACGGCCGAACGCATCGCCAAGGCGCCCCGGCTCCGCTTGGCCGTCACCGCCGGCATCGGCTCGGACCACGTCGACCTGGCGTCCGCCATGGAGGCAGGCCTGACGGTGGCCGAGGTCACCTACTCGAACAGCATCAGCGTCTCCGAGCACGTCGTCATGATGATCCTCTCCCTCGTGCGCAACTACCTGCCCTCGCACGACTGGGTCGTCCGGGGCGGCTGGAACATCGCCGACTGCGTCGAGCGCTCGTACGATCTGGAGGGAATGGCGGTGGGCTCCGTAGCGGCCGGCCGGATCGGCCTGGCCGTCCTGCGCCGTCTGCGGCCCTTCGACCTGGAGCTCCACTACACCGACCGTCACCGCCTCGGCCATGAGGTGGAACAGGAGCTCGGGCTGACGTACCACCCCGACGCCGAGTCCTTGGTCAAGGTGTGCGACGTCGTCACCATAAACGCACCGCTCCACCCCGAGACCGAGCACCTCTTCGACGACCGGCTCATCGGCCTCATGCGCCGCGGCTCGTATCTCGTGAACACCGCTCGCGGCAAGATCTGCGATCGCGACGCGGTCGTCCGGGCACTCGAGAGCGGCCAGCTCGCCGGCTACGCCGGCGACGTGTGGTTCCCCCAGCCGGCTCCGGCGGAGCACCCGTGGCGAACCATGCCGCACGAAGGAATGACGCCGCACATCTCAGGTTCGTCTCTTTCCGCGCAGTCGCGCTATGCCGCCGGGACGCGCGAGATACTCGAGTGCTTCTTCGAGGGCCGGCCGATCCGGGACGAGTACCTGATCGTCGACGGTGGTCGCCTGGCCGGCAGCGGGGCCCACTCGTACTCGGAAGGCGACGCGTTTTTTTTTTTTTTTTTTTTTTTTTTTTTTTTTTTTTTTTTTTTTTTTTTTTTTTTTAATACACCAGCACCACCGACACGAGGAGGTTGACCGACCATGGCAAAGATCGTCTGCGTGCTGTACCCGGACCCGGTCGACGGCTATCCGTCGTCGTACCCGCGGGCGTCGGTGCCGAGGATCGAGCGCTACCCGAACGGCCAGACGGCACCAACGCCGCGCGCCGTCGACTTCACCCCGGGACAGCTCCTCGGGAGCGTGAGCGGGGAGCTCGGACTGCGCAGGTTTCTGGAGGAGGCAGGCCACACGTTCATCGTGACGGCGGACAAGGACGGGCCGGGCTCCGTCTTCGAGCAGGAGCTCGTCGACGCGGACGTCGTGATCTCGCAACCCTTCTGGCCGGCCTACCTCACGGCAGAGCGCATCGCCAAGGCGCCCCGGCTCCGCTTGGCCGTCACCGCCGGCATCGGGTCGGACCACGTCGACCTGGCGGCCGCCATGGAGGCAGGCCTCACCGTGGCCGAGGTCACCTACTCGAACAGCATCAGCGTCTCCGAACACGTCGTCATGATGATCCTCTCCCTCGTCCGCAACTACCTCCCCTCGCACGACTGGGTCGTCCGGGGCGGCTGGAACATCGCCGACTGCGTCGAGCGCTCGTACGATCTGGAGGCAATGGCCGTCGGCTCCGTGGCGGCCGGCCGGATCGGCTTGGCCGTCCTGCGCCGTCTGCGGCCCTTCGACGTGGAGCTCCACTACACCGACCGTCACCGCCTCAGCCACGACGTCGAGCAGGAGCTCGGTCCTGACGTACCACCCCGACGCCGAGTCCTTGGTCAAAGTGTGCGACGTCGTGACCATCAACGCGCCGCTCCACCCCGAGACCGAGCACCTCTTCGACGACCGGCTCATCGGCCTCATGCGCCGCGGCTCGTACCTCGTGAACACTGCCCGCGGCAAGATCTGCGACCGCGACGCCGTCGTCCGCGCACTCGAGAGCGGCCAGCTCGCCGGCTACGCCGGCGACGTGTGGTTCCCCCAGCCGGCTCCGGCCGAGCACCCGTGGCGCACCATGCCGCACGAAGGCATGACGCCGCACATCTCCGGTTCGTCTCTCTCCGCGCAGTCGCGCTACGCCGCCGGGACGCGCGAGATACTCGAGTGCTTCTTCGAGGGCCGGCCGATCCGGGACGAGTACCTGATCGTCGACGGTGGGCGCCTGGCCGGCAGCGGCGCCCACTCGTACTCGGAAGGCGACGCCACCGAGGGCTCCGACGAGCTGTCGGGCTCCTGAATCAGGGCTGCGCGCCCAGCACCTCGTCGAGGCGCTCGAAGACTCCACGATCCCCGTCTCCATACCGGCGTCGACATGCTGGTCCCGGGCGACGACCGAGGGGTGGCGAGTGGTCATCGCCAGCATCGTCCCGCCTTCGACCGTCGAGAGCTCCAGCGTCTCCACCGCCTCGTCGTCCGGCGCACCCTCGTACACCCAGGTGTGCACACGCCGTCGAGGCAGGTCGAGCTCGAGGATCCGGCCGTGGAAACCGAATTCCTGGCCGTCGGGCACGCGGTGCACGATCCGCCACGCCCCGCCCAGGCGCGAATCGAGCTCGCACTCGGTCACCTCGAGCCGGCGCGGCCCCACCAACGCCGTAACAACGCCGGCTCGCTCCAGGTGCGGAACACGAGCTCGGGCGTTGCGGCCAGGAAGCGGCGCACCACGATGACCGGCTCCCGCCGTGGTGGTGATCTGGGTTCCTTCGTCCGTCACGGTCATGGTTCTCACCCTTTCGTCGTCGGTCGGCGTCATCGGTCCGCGCCGCCTCAGTCGGGCCGAGCTCGTCGAGCAGGTCGTCGAGTCGCTCGAAGCTCTCCTCCCAGAACTCGCGGTAGAGCCGACCCACTCCGACAGCTGCCTGAGCCGCGACGCTCCAGGCGACACAGGCGCTGGCGGCCGAACGGTGCCGAGAGATGAGACCGGCGTCCTCGGCACGCGCAGATGCTTGTCACCGCCGCTGCTCATCGGAACGGCTCGGCCACCTGGAGCACGCCGGCGTCGCCCTGCGTCAGGCGGGCCAGGATGGCCCGTCTCGTGGTCGGCCAGCGCGCCGAACGCCCTCGAGGTCGTCCTCCAGCGTGGCAGATGCCATAACCAAATGTTATATATCAGCGCCCTGTCAAGCCCCCGCCGGTCAGTCGGTTCTGTGGCCGAACTCGAGGGCTTGAGGCTGATCAGGTTGCCCGAGTCGTCGCGCATGGCCTCCGTCCCATAGGGCCGCTCTGCCGGCTCGGAGAGAAAGGTAACCCCTTTTCCGACAGCTCTTCGTAAGCGGCGCGGCAATCGGCCGTCCGCATGACCCCGACCGCCATCCCTCCCGACGCCACCAGCGCGCGCAGTTGCCCGCCGCGTCCGGCGAGCGGCCCATGTCGCACGACGCCAGGATGAGCTGGAGGTCGGGCTGTTCCTTCGTCCCGACCGTGAGCCAACCAGAGCCGCGCCCGCACCTTCGAACTCCTCGCCCATGGAGATGTCGAATCGGACCTCGAAACCGAGCTTCTCGGTGTAGAAGGCCTTCGCGGAGTCCTGGTCCAGGACGAACACGTTGGCATGGGACAGGTGACTGATCATGGTCGCTCCCTTGTCGGCTCCTCGTTGGTGCAGGGTACGGCCCGGTGCTGCGCCCCCGATTCTCCTGGCTTGCGCTCTTTCGTCCGAACCGGCCCGGCGTCGGGCCGCGGCCTGCCCCTTCCATGACGAAGCGACCCCGCTTCGGCCGCCAGCCGGTCGAGACGCTTGGCGGCGTTGCTCTCGCGTGGGGACATCCAACGAGCTCCGCGAAACGGGCGCTGCAGGAGCCGAGGCTGCCGCATCCGACCACGAGCACACCTCTCCGGTGCGGCTCACGGCGCGGCACCGTACCCTCCTCCTCGGCCCGGCCCCGACGGGTGGGTCTGGCCGGGCCAGGCCATCACACCCTCCCGCCTCGGTCCGCCGGCGCGCCACGCCGAACGGGCGATGCGGACCTCAGGAACGACCGTGGTTGAATGGCGCCCATGAGCACGACCGCCCCGGGCCCGGCCCGGGCGCGGGCGGGTGGCGGGCGGCGCGTCGAGCGCGTTGCTGGCCGGGCTCGCCGTCGTGCTCGCGTGCGCGCCGGGTCCCGCTCGAGCCGCAACGACGGGCGGACGCTCGACCACGCCCATGGACGTGGTCGGCGGGCCGGTGGCGGGCGAAGGATCGGCGGTGGTCATCACCGTCGACGCTGCGCACGACCTCCGCCTCGAGGGCGTCGCACCGAACACCGGCCGGGTCGAGTGGTCCCACCCGTACTCCATGTCCGCCGTCGATCCCGGCCTGGCTCCGGCCCTCTACGTCATCGACAACGTGGTCGTGGACCTGGAGCCGGTCGACGGCCCCGCCGGCGCTCTCGTCGACGTCGACGGCATCAACGCCACCACCGGAGCGCTTGCCTGGCGTGGTCCCGAGAACCTGCTCGTCTCCGACGTCCCCTCGCCCTGCGCCGCGGCGCACGACTTCTGCCTGACCCGCTACGAGAGCAACGCCTCGACCTCCATGGTGGCCCTCGATCCGGCCACGGGGCAGACCGTCGGCACCCTCGCCGGCCCGCTCGAAGCGGTCGACCAGGACGTGTACCAGACCGACGCCAAGACGCCGACGCTGGTGGCGCTCTCCCCCTCGGGGTCGGCCGCGTGGACGAAGACCTTTGAGCAGCTGTTCGGGAGCAGTGGCTACGACCCCGCGTACGGGTGGGACTTCCTCGCCTTCGGGTCCACCGAGGTGGGCACGGCGGGCGCGACGGACGCCGACCGTTCCGACGGCCTCGACGACGCCCGGACCGTCGGCATCTCCCTGGCCTCGGGCGGGACCGAGTGGACCCTGCCCGGCCAGTTCCAGTGCGGAGGCTCCCTCGGGTTCCTCAGCCCGGCGTTCGACTGCCTCTTCGCCGGCACGCTGGCCCGGACCCACGGAGGGACGTCCTCGGAGGGATATGCCGGGCTCCGTCTCAGGCTGCAGGGCATTGACGCCGGCACGGGAGCGGTCTCGTGGACCCGACCAGTGGGCGACGTCGCCGCGCTCGTCAACGGCGACACCGCGTTCTTGGACGCGACCCATCTGGAGGTGCACCTGAGCTCGGGGGCCCCGGCCCTGTTGAACGTGGCGACCGGGACCACCTCGGGCGTCGGCCGTCGCGAGCCGCTGTGGTGCGCGCACCAGGGGCTCTTCAAGGTCGACGAGAACCGTGACCTCAACCCGTCGGGGCAGCGCGCCGGTGGGTCCAAGTTCTCTCCCTGCACGGCCGACGGCTCCCCCTCGGCCTCGCTCCCGGAGACCGACCCGTCGACCATCGGCGTGACCGTCGACGGGGTCTTCGTGTGGCCCTCGACCAGAGGGCTCGAGCGTCGTACGGTCGGCTCGGCGCAGGGGACGGCCTGACACAGACGGCCTGACAAGACAATCTGACAGAGACGATCTGACACGCGCCAACGTCAACCGTCGAGGCCCAGCTCCTCCTGCACCCAGAGTGGCAGCCGCGCCGGACGCCCGCTGCAGTCGACCGCGCCGTGCACCGTCACCGCGGTCGCGCGCACGTCACCAGCCACCGAAAGCAAGTACGCCACCTGGAAGGTGGTGCGCCTGACCGCGCCGACGGCCAGCGCCACCTCGACCTCGTCGTCGAAGTGCAGCGCCTTGCGATACTGCACGCACACCTCGAGCGTGGCGAAGTCCACCCCGCCGGCTCGCACCTCCTCGTAGGGATGGCCGATCGACTTCAGAAACTCGACCCGAGCCTCTTCGAGGTAGGGCAGGTACGCCGCGTGATGGACGATCCCCATGGCGTCGGTCTCGGCGAAGCGGGTGCGCAGACGGTGCGCGAAGGCGTAGTCCGCCCGGTGGCGAGATGGCTTCAGGGTCTGGCGCACCACAGCCGAACCTCGGGCTACTGAGCCGGACGGCGCGTCCGTTGCGACGCGTCGAAGGAACGCCGGCGCGCCGTAGCCATCCGGTCGACTCCGTCCCGCTGGAACACCGCGAACTCTCCCTCGGCCTCGACCGTGACGATCCCACCCTGCACGATGCGGCCCTCGGAGTGGACCCGCCGCTCGGTCACCTCGGTGACCCAGCCCTCGAACACTGCCTCCTCCCCCGTCAGCGTCGGGCGAAGGTAGCGCAGCGCCAGGCGCACCGTCGGTCCGGTCGCGCCCGCGATCGCGTTCGCTGCCGTGAGGATGATGTCGAAGGTGGCCGCGAGCACGGCACCGTGCACGCAGCCCGGTGCGCCCTCGTAGGCGACGTCGAACGAGGCGTGGCCGAGCGCCTTGGGCGGTTCGAATTCGAGCACCACCGGCAAGGCGAGCGGGTTGAAGGGACCGACGACCACGTCGTAGGGCATGGCACCGCCCAGGGGCATCTCCTTCGCCGGACCGTCCTCCTCGGGACCGACGAAGCGCGGGAGCGGTACGTCGGGCTCGTGCGCTTCGAGCTCGTCGGCCACTGCTTCCAGCCGCGCCGTCAGCCGAGCGGTCTCCGCGGCGGACGGCGCCGTGCTCACCGACAACCGCACCAGCCGGCGCAGGACGTCGGCCAGCTCCCGCGCCTCGCGCTCGCGGCCCCGCAATCCGGGGTGATGGCCGAAGCCGGTCGCTGGCGCGGGGATCGGCGTGTCCGGTGGGGTCATGGCGGCCGAGAGTACCGCCCGTTCCCGAGACGGGACATTCCGGCGGGACGGGATCACCAGCCGTACGATGTCGCCATGGCCGAGCACCAGGTTCAGTTCACGTCGGGAAGTCCAGAGACCGTGCTCAGTCCGCTGCCACCCGCGGAGGCGGACGCGCTGGCGTCCGCGCTCTCGCTGCCGCCCGACCTTCGCCGGGACGCGGTCGCCGCGGTGGCGGCGAGCGACCCTCGCTGCCTTCAAGCCTGGGCGGAGCTGGCCGAGCTCACGACCGACCAGGTGGAGCGCTACGCCTACGCCAGGGTGGGCTACCACCGCGGCCTCGACGCGCTGCGTGCCGCCGGCTGGCGGGGCTCGGGCTATGTGCGCTGGCGCCACGAGTCGAACCGGGGCTTTCTGCGCTCGCTGGACGCGCTGCGCCTGGCCGCGGCCGCACTGGGGGAGGCCGACGAGCAGAAGCGATGCGAGCTTTTCCTGCGCCAGCTCGACCCGGAATGGGGATCCGGCCCCGGATGAGGTCGTTCCCCGCATGACCGGATTCCGCGAGCGCTACGGAGCGTGGGCGGTCGTCGCCGGCGCCTCGGAGGGAGTAGGCCTGGCGTTCGCTCGGGCTGCGGCCGAACGCGGGGTGAACGTCGTGCTCATCTCACGCCGCGCCACCCTGCTCGACCAGGCCGCGGCGGAGATACGTCGTCGATGGTCGGTCAACACCCGCACCCTGGGGGTGGACCTCGCCGAGAAGGGCGGTGCCGACGCCGTGGTCGCAGGCACGGCGGATCTCGACGTCGGCATGCTCTTCTATTGCGCCGGCGGTGATCCCAACTTCGTGCCCTTCCTGGACGTCCCGGTCGAGGCGGCCGAGGCCCTGGTGCAACGAAACTGCCTCGTTCCGATGCGGCTGTGCCATTACTTCGCCCCGTCCATGGTCGAGCGCGGGCACGGGGGGATCGTCCTGGTCTCCTCCGGAGCGGCTCTGGTCGGGGCGCGCCGGATGGTGGCCTACGGCGCCTCGAAGGCCTTCGACCTGGTCATGGGGGAGGCCTTGTGGGCCGAGCTCCACGAGGTTCGGCGTGGACGTCTTGTCACTGGTGCTCGGCGTCACCGACACGCCCGCGTTGCGCCGCCTCCTGGCCGACCGCGGCAACCTGGCCAGCGCCGACGACGGGACGCCGATTCCGGGCGCGGCCACCCCCGAGGAGGTCGTCGACGAAGCGCTGGCCAACCTGGCGAACGGTCCGACGCACTTCGTCGGAGAGACGCTCCGTGAAGGCTCGAAGGTGCTGGGGGGCATGGCTCGGAGCGACGCCGCCCGCGTGATGCTGGACGCGGGCGCGGGCGTGATGGACCAGAAGCTGAGTTGAGGCCGACGGTCTCGGCCCAATCTCTGCTTCGCCGGCCGGGGAAGATGGACCTCGGGGCTCTATTGCTCTCGTAGCTCTCTACAACTCGTAGCTCGCCGTGCGCGAGCTGAGCACCTGATTCTGCTGTTGTTGCCGCACCCGGTCGTTGAGCGTGGCGTGTGCACGCCTCATCTCCGCCGGTGAACGTTGCGGACGCTGTTCGCCGGTCCGGGCGCCAGGCCGAAGCCGGTGTACACGACGCGTCGCTCCGCCGAGACCGGCGGACGGCTCATGTGCAACGTGCACGAGCAGTGGACCGTCACGTCACCGGCGTGTGTCGGCAGCGGAACCCGCGGCAGGTCGACGGTGTCCACGCCCACCGGGACGACGTTGGCGCGATGGGAGCCGGCGACCACGCCCAGCTCGCCGTTCTCGCGTCCGGCGCCGGTGACCGAGATCCCGACGGTGAGGCCGCAGCAGTGCCGGCTGTGCCCGCCCATGGCGCAGTCCTTGTGCCAGCTCACGTCGGAGATGCCCTCCACCACGCCCACCTTCTTCATGAGGCCTTCGGCGGAGTCGCCGACGTCGGGGTTCCGCTGCACGTAGCGATCGTCGGTGAAGGTCCCGATCGTGGTGAAGCGCTCCGAGTGCAGGAGCGCCCTCAGTGCTTCGGACTTCTGGTTGAAGCCGAGGATCCGCGAGGGGTACCACTCTCCCCCCTCCGTCTGCGCCCACCACGACGCCCCGTTGTCCCGCTGCGCCGACGCCATGGCGTCATTCAGCTCCGCCGACACCGCCGACATCTCGGCCTCGGTGAACACACTCTCAATGTGGAGGAACCCCGCCTCGGCCAGGAAGTGGCCGATCTCCTCGGGCGTGTCGTCGAGCGCGAACGCCCGGCCCAAGTCGAGCGGTGCACCCTCACGATCACGGAAGTCGACGAGGCCGGGCTCGTAGACCTCACGCCCGTCGAACAGGAAGCGCAGAAGTGGCTCCCAAGCGATGAAGGCCTCGACCGTGCCGCGGCGGACCTCGGAGCGCCCGGTCAGTTGCAGGCCGAAGGTCGACGACACGTCCTGGACCAGCTCGGAGAAACCCTGACGGTCCAGGGCGACGACCAGCGTGTCGTCGCCGCTGCGCCGCACTTCGAGGCCGCCGTCGTTCGGGGCCAGTGTCATCTGCTGCCCGTCGACGTCGAGGGTGAGCGGCGCGAGCCGAGCCGGGCCGCGGCGACGCCGGCCTCTGGACCGTGTTCCTCGAGCAGGGACGGGACCCGTTCTCGAAGAACTCGGTCGGGTCCACGAGGTCGACGTCACCGTCGAGGCGGGTTCGGAAGTCGACGGTCGTCATGGTGGTGCCTCCCATGGTTCGCCCGTGAGCCGGTGCGGCTCAGGTACGAGTTCGCTCGACCGTTCAGCCCGTTGCCGGGCCCACCCGAGCCGCCCGATCCGTAGTTAGGGTATCTAACTGTATGATGGTCGAAGTGTCCGTGACCACCCCCCCGTCAAGAGCGCGACCACGGGCCGAAGGCCGTTGCGGCCAAACCGGTGCTCGGGACCTACGGCCGCGTCGTGGCCTGGCTGGCCAAGCGGGTCGAGGTGGCGCTGGCCGGCGTCGACCTCACCCTCCCCCAGTTCCGGGTCCTCGGGATCCTGGCCGAGGGCTCCCGGCCGCCTCGGGCCTGGCCGACCGCCTCGCCGTGCGACGGCCGTCGATCACCGCGATCGTCGACGGCCTGGTCGCGCGTGGGCTGGTCGACCGCCGGCAGGAGGACAGCGACCGCCGGCGGGTGGCGGTGCGCCTGACGGGCGAGGGCGTACACGTCCTCGCCGAGGCCGACCGGGCCGTGGACGCCTACCTCGAGTCCATCGCCGGTTACCTGCCGGGCAAGGACGAAGCCACGGCGCTGCGCTCGCTCGAGCTGTGGGGCCGCGCCATGGCGCGCACCGGGAAGGCCCGGGTCCCACGGGGGGGCCTCCGGTGAGCAAGACCGAGGACAGGCTCGAACCCGGCGCGCCTCGACCGGTGCCGCCGGGAACGGTCACGGGGGAGCCGGCGCGGAGACCTCCGAGAAGCCGGCGCTCGGGTTGCCGTTCGCCGCGTACGTGCCCATGGGCGCGGTCAGCCAGTACCAGAGCCCAAGGCGACCGTCGACCCGGACCGGACCAAGACGTGGGTCAAGCGGGCCATGCCCATCCTGATGGCGCACAAGGTGCAGTTCTTCAGCGCACTGATCTTCTCGTTCCTGGGCCTGATCATCCAGGTGTGGCTCCCGAAGATCCTGCAGGAGGCGATCACGAACTCGCTGATCCTGCGCACCCGTCCGCTGGACAACCACATCGAGCTCATCGCCGCGCTCGCTCTGCTGACCGGAGTGTTCGGCTACATCGCCCGCGGGAACCTGTTCAAGGTCGCCTACTCGCTCGAATTCGACCTGCGCAACATCCTCTACGAGCACTTCACGCGGATGTCGTTCCCCTTCTACGACCGTGTGCAGTCGGGGCAGCTGATTTCGGGGCGAACTCGGACATCCGTTCGGTGCAGATGCACCGACCTTCGTGCCCTCCATCCTCGTGCAGTGCTCCATCGCCGTCGTCGCCTTCGGCTTCATGCTCTCCATCAGCGTGCCGCTCGCCTTCGTGGCCATGGCAGCCGATGCCCTTCATCTACCTGACGGGCATCAGGATGCGACACTGGCTCTTCCCGGTCTCCTGGCTGATCCAGTCGCGGCTGGCCGAGGTGGCGACCGTGGTGGACGAGAACGTCAACGGCGTGCGCGTCGTCCGCGGCTTCGCGGCCGAGCAGCAGCAGCTGCGGCAGCTGGCGACGGCGGCGGACAGGGTGCAGTGGGCTTACATCAAGGATGCGGACCTGCGCTCGCGGTTCGTGCCGCTTATCCAGAACCTGTCGCAGGTCGGCCTGGTGTTCGTCCTGCTCGTCGGCGGCTGGATGGTCATCCACGACAACCTGCCCGTCGCCTCCATCATCTCGTTCAACCTCTATCTCGTCATGATGCAGGCGCCCTTCATGATGCTCGGGATGCTCATCATGATGGGCCAGCGCGCGCTCGGCCTCGGCCGAGCGCATCTACGAGATCCTCGACGAGAAGCCGTCGATCGTGGACCGCCCGGATGCGATCGACCTGCTCGACCGCCAGGGCGACGTCGAGTTCGACGACGTCTCCTTCGCCTACGCCGCCGACAGCCTGATATCGAAACCCGCGGGCCCGGATCCCGCGGGAGAAGATGCCGCGGGCGAAGAAGACGCTTCGGACACCGGCGAAGCGAGCGTGCAGACGGCACCAGCGGCCGCGCTGCCTCGACCACCTCAACCTGCACCTGCGGCCCCGGAGAGACGGTCGCCCTGGTCGGGCGCACCGGGAGCGGCAAGTCCACCGTGGCCCGTGTGCTGGCGCGCTTCTACGACGCGACCGGTGGCACGGTGCGCGTGGACGGGCACGACGTGCGGGACCTCACCTTGACCAGCCTGCGGGCGAACATCGGCGTGGTCCTCGACGAACCCTTCTTGTTCTCGATTTCGATCCGCGAGAACATCGCGCACGGCCGCCCGGACGCCCCCATGGAGGAGGTGCGGGCCGCCGCCGAGGCTGCCGGCGCAGCCGGGTTCATCAACCGGCTCTCCGACGGCTACGACACCGTGGTCGGGGAACGGGGCTACACGCTCTCAGGCGGCCAGCGCCAGCGCATCGCCATCGCCCGGGCGCTGCTCGTGAACCCCCCCATCCTGATCCTCGACGACGCCACGAGCGCCATCGACGTGAAGGTCGAGCAGCGGATCCACTCGGCGCTACGCGTCCTCGATGGAGGGTCGCACGACGCTCATCATCGCCCACCGGCTCTCCACATCAGTCTGGCCGACCCCGTCGTTCTGCCCGACGACGGCCGGATCGTGGCCGACGGCACGCACGCCGAGCTGCTGACGACGACGCCCCTCTACGCCGAGGTGCTGGCCCAGGTGGCCAGCGAAGCGCAGACGGCCGTCGAGGCGGCGGCTGGGGCCGAGGGCCTGGGACTGGACGACGAGGTCCTCGTGCCCGAAGGCGGTGCGGCCTGATGTGGGGTGGCGCAGGAGGCGGGCCGCCCATCGGCGGCGGCGGGTCCCCGGGCTCACCCAGGCGGGGCTGCCCTTCGGCGGCATCCCCCAGGAGCTCCACAGCGGTCGACCTCCTGCTGGTCGAAGAGCCCGAGCGCGGCGACCGATGTCGTCTTCACCCAGCTGACGACCGAACACGAGAAGAAGCGGCTCTCTCTCGGCGGCCTGCTCATGGAATACCCGGGCATGCGCGCCCTGGCCGCATTGCTCGTCGCGATCATCAGCCTGGCCACCCAGCTCGGCCCGAACCTCTTCTCCCACGCCATCAACCACGGCTTCACTCCGCCCCACTACAACGACTTCGCCGTGGTCGTGGCCGCATCCGCCCTGCCGGCGACCTGGTCGCCGTGGTCATCCCGGCCAGCGCACAGTGGACAGGGCCGCGTGACCGGCCGCCGGCCTCGCGCGTCATGAACGACCTGCGCATCAGCGACCTTCGGCACCTGCAGCGGCTCCCGCTCCACTTCTTCACCGAGGAGAAGGCGGGCGTCGTCATGAGCAGGATGACGAGCGACATCGAGAACCTCCAGCAGCTGCCCCAGGACGGGCTGGCCGAGTTCGCGACCAGGGGCTCACCATGGTGGTGATCACGGTGATCCTCTTCTTCACGAACGCGAAGCTCGCCGCCATCACCGTGTTCGCCGTGTTGCCGCCGCTGCTCATCATGTCGATCTGGTTCAGGCGGGCCTCCGAGCGCGGCTACACCAGGTGCGCGACGTACATCGCACTCGGCGTGGTCCTCCTCTCCAGCTCCTCCGAGAGCCTCCAGGGCGTGCGCATCGTCACGGCGCACAACCGGCAGCGCTACAACGTCGAGACGCACCGCTACGTCGTGGTGATCCCCTACGCCAACAACTACACGGGCCGCATCAACGCCGTCTACGGCCCGGGCTCGCAGCTGATCAGTGTCCTCTGCCAATTGGTCATCCTGGCCGTCGGTGGCGCCATGTACCTCCACCATCCCCAGGAGATCAACCTGGGCCAGCTGACGGCGTTCTTCCTGGTACGTGACTGGTTCTTCTCGCCTATCCAAGCTGCTGGTGCAGCAGTACAACACGTTCCAGCAGGGCCAGGCGTCGTGTTCAAGCTCCGCACCCTGCTCGAGACCGAGCCCAGCGTGAGCGAAGGCCGCCGGACGTGGTGGAAGGCCGCGACCCGATCCGCGGGCGAGATCCGCTTCGATCACGTGTCGTTCGGCTACTACTGTGCCGTCCCTGTCCTCCACGACGTCGACCTGACCATCGACCCCGGGGAGACCGTGGCCTTCGTCGGCGCCACCGGGGCGGGCAAGTCGACCACTGCCAAGCTGGTCACCCGCTTCTACGACCCGGTGGCCGGCCGTGTGCTCATCGACGGCTACGACCTCAAGGCCGTCACGCTCGACGTGCTGCGTAGCCAGCTCGGCGTCGTGCCCCAGGAGCCGTTCCTCTTCGCCGGGACCATCCGGCTCAGACCCGTCCTTCGCCCGGCCGGGCGCGCCGGACGACTGAGTACTGGAACGCCGTGCACCAGGTCGGGCTGGACGAAGTCCCGCGAGCGTCTGCCCGACGGCCTCGACACCCGGGTCCACTGAGCGGGGCCAGTCGCTCTCCTCGGGCGAGCGTCAGCTGATCGCGCTGGGCCGGGCGTTCATGGCCGGGCCGCGGGTGCTCGTCCTCGACGAGGCGACGTCGACCTCGACCTCAAGTCCGAGACCCTGGTCGAGGCGGCCCTCGACGTCCTGCTCCAGGGCCGGACCGCCGTGCTCATCGCCCACCGGCTCTCGACGGCCATGCGGGCCGACCGCATCGTCGTGGTCGGCGACGGCAGGCTGCTCGAGGTCGGTTCGCACGACGAGCTGGTCGCGCTCGGGCGGCCACTACGCCGAGATGTACGAGACCTGGGTCTCCCAGTCGCACGCCTGAAGAAGCCGCCTAGGATCTCGCCGGCGTGCATCCGCTGGTGACCACCGACTTCGGCGCCGTCATAGGCGAGATCGCGGCCGGGCCGCCATCGTCACGCTGGTCGCCTCGGGGGTCGGCTGGGCGGCTCCCGCATCCGCAACGCTGGCATCAGAGAGCTGGCGGTGGCGGAGGCCTTCAAAGCCACCGTCACGGGATTGGGGAGCGCCAACATCGTTGAGCGGGTGGCGAACGCCATCCTGATCCGGCGCTTCTTCGATCCGAAGTCCGAGTACGGGCGGAGTCGCCGCTTCGAGACGGACGCGGTCGACGTGATCGCCGCCGTGCTGCGCAAGGAGACGACGGGCAACCTGCAAAAGGCGCTTGCCGACGGCCTGCGAAGCGCCCCGACGCTGGAGGAGGCGGACCTGCAGAACACCAACTTGCGCGGGGCCTACCTGGCTGGGGTCACCGCCCGCCGTGCAGACTTCTACCGGGCGGACCTCTCCTATGCCTCAGTCAAGGGGGCGGACCTGCGCCAGGCCGTCTTCTATCAGGCCCTGCTGTTTGGCACCGTGTTCGAGAGGGCCGACCTGCGCGGCGCCGACTTCTTCGAAGCCGACCTCGCCCGGGCCCGCTTCGCCCTCGCCAAGCTCCAGGGGGCCCGGTTCGTGTCGGCGCGGAACGTCCCCCGCTCGATCGCGGCCAAAGTGGACGGCGAGGGCTTCTATCGGTGCCCCGACGACGACGATCGGGTCACGGAACCGCCGCCGGCACCGGGCCCGGCCCGGCCGCGATCTTCGTGAGCCAACCCCGGAGCGTGCCGGCACCGGACCACGTCCTCATCGCTCTGGTGCACAAGATCCTCGACGACTGCGACGTCGAGGTCGAAACGGCAGCGAGCACCTCGTACAGCTCGTCGTCACCGCTCCACCACGTCGGTAGCGCCGTCGGCCGGTGCCACGGGGCGGTCATCATCGGCACGCCGCAGATGGAGGTCCACCAAGGACTGGCCAACCCCGGTGTCCGGACGCGCAGCCCGTGAACGACGTCCTGCTCCCGGCGGCGTGGAACCAAATTGAGGCCGGGATGAGCGCCATGCGGAACCAGCCGCTCTTCGTCGTACGGCAAGGCACCGTCGGCGGTGTCTTCGACATAGTCGACGACGGAGAGGACGTGGTGCAGTTCGACCTCGACGCCACTTGGGACCTCGAGGAGATGGAAAGAAGGTTGCGGAACTGGACGCTGCACGTCAAGGAGGCCGCCCGAGCCGAATGAGCGGACAGGATGGTGTGGGACCGGAGAGCTACTTCGTCGGGAACATCGCGTCGCGCTACCAGGAGAAGTGGCCGGAGATCTTCGACCCGGCGGTCGTCGCGCCGGCCGTGGCGTTCCTGGCCGAGGAGGCCCGTGGCGGCGCCGCGCTCGAGCTGGGGTGGGGACGGGCCGCTTGGCGCTCCCGCTCAGCCGGCGCGGCGTGCGCGTCCACGGCATTGAGATCTCCGAGGACATGGTGGCGCAGCTGCGGGCCCAGAGCGGCTCCCAGGCGGTCGCGGTCACGATGGGCGACTTCGCCACCGTGCGGGTCGACGGCACGTTCCGCCTCGCCTACCTCGTGCGCAACACCATCATGAACCTGACCACCCAGGACGAGCAGGTGGCCTGCTTCCGCAACGTCGCCCGGCACCTGGAGCCCGGAGGCCGCTTCGTCATGGAGGTGCTGGTCCCGCACCTCAGGCGGCTCCCGCCCGGCGAGACCATGCGGGCGTGCACGGTCACGCCCACCCACCTGGGCTTCGACGAGTACGACGTGGCGAGCCAGAGGTCGTGGTCGCACCACTACTGGGTGATGGACGGGTGCCTCGAGACGTTCTCGGCCCCCTTCCGCTACGTCTGGGCCTCCGAGCTCGACCTCATCGGCGCGGCTGGCCGGCCTGGCTCGGCGCGAGCGCTGGGGCGACTGGGACCGCTCCGCGTTCACGAGCGAGAGCGAGAGCCACGTCTCGGTCTGGGAGAAGCCCGCCTGAGACTGCGACCTGGTCCGACCCGCCAGAAGCGCCGGCGCCGCCCCCAAGGAGGAGGGAGGCGGCGCCGACTGGTTCGCAGGACGAAAATTTACGTCGCACTGCAATCATTGGCAAGGCTTTCCCGGGGTTTCCTGGGCGGCCGATCGCGGCGCTCCTCCGATGAGCGGTCCCCGCGGCGCCCTTCGGCCGCCTTCCGCGCCCGGGGACGACTCCATGAGAGCGCGGGGAGATATCGGGCACGGCGCGATTCCCCACCGTCCGCTCAGCCAGCCCGGCTCCACTCCTGCAATGTGCTTCGGTAGCGGGCGTCCCATGCGTCGTAGGCCGACCGCAGCGTGGCGCCCGGCCAGCGCGGCGGGAGCAAGTCGGCGGGCAGCAGCGGGTCGGACTGGAGGTGGCGCAGCACCGACGCCGAGAGCTCGAATCCCGGAGCCAGGGCCTCCGGCCGGTCCGGAGTCAGCCGGTCGAGCCGCTCCAACAGGTCGCTCGCCCGAGCCGACCACGCGGTCAGGTCCCACAGGCGCGCCGCCAGCTCTTCGGGCCGGTCGGGCCGGGCCGTCATCGTCTCGACGTCGGACTCGAGGTGGTCAGGGAGGCGCAGGGTCACGTTGGCCGGGCGCATCCACACGCCCTCCCGCAGCTCCGCGAGCCGGGCGTAGGAGAGGGCGCGGCGGCGGGTGCCACGCACGTCGGGCGTGCTGCCGGCCGTCGTCACCACCGCCAGCCACCACGAGCCGTCGTAGGGCCCGGTCGCGCCGGCGCGGCTCGTCGACTGGCGCGTCTGGCGCGCCGCCAGGTGCCCGGCCAGGCGGTAGCGCCCGGATCCGTCCGTCGTCGCCTCGCCCGCGGAGACCATGCGGCTGAGCGCCACCCGCGCCCGGTTCGCGCTGACGCCGAACAGCCCGGTCAGCCGCACCAGCTGGGCCACCGGTAGCTCGGGCGGGTCGGTGCCGAGCAGCGCACTGGCCAGCACCGACCGGGCGGTGAGGGGCGGCGTGGCCGCCTCCGGACGAGCGAGCGCCCTGCCGTCGCGGGTATTACGTGGTTGCGTCACTTGACGATCAAGCGTAATATAGGACGCATGTCCGGCACCACCACCATGGTTCCCGCCGCCGCGGACCGGCCCGACGTCCTGCCGGGCGAGAGGCTCCAGGCCAACGGGATGGCCATCCCGCCGTTGCGGGCCGAGCTGCGCCGCATCGACAACCTGCGCAACGCCGTCACGGTCGGCGCGGTGTGGTTCTGGGTCGCCGTGATCATCGGCGGCGCGGTGTGGTTCGACCAGTGGTGGAGCTACCTGATCGCGTTCGTGCTCATGGGTCCCATGTACCGCGCGTTTCGCCATTCTGATGCACGAGGCCGCGCACAAGCTCCTGTTCACCAACAAGCGTTGGAACGACTTCGTCGGCACGTGGATCGTCGCCTACCCGGCCTTCACGCCGGTGCAGCTCTACCGCCGCGTGCATTTCGCCCACCACAAGGACGAGTTCGGCCCCAACGAACCCGATCTGGCCTACTACGCGCCCTACCCCTGCACGCGACGAGCGCTGCGTCGCCGGCTCCGGCGTGACGCGGTGGGAATCAGCGGGTGGAAGAACTTCGTGCCGTTGGTGAAGAACACGCTGCACAAGCCGTTCCGGCCCATCGGCCTGTCGATCTTCGCCGTCCAGGCGGTGCTGTGGGCGCTCATGTGGGCCGCCACCGGGCGCTGGTGGATCTACCCCCTCTTGTGGTGGCTGCCGTGGATGACTGAGTGGCGCGGTCATCAACCGCCTGCGATCCATCGCCGAGCACGGCGGCATGGAGCGGAGCCCCGACCGCCGGGCCACGACGCACCACGTGCGCCAGTCCCTGCTGGCGCGCTTTTGGATCGTGCCCTACAACACCGGCTGGCACCTGGCGCATCACGTTGACATGGGTGTGCCCTGGCGGAACCTTCCTGCGTTCCACGCCGAGCTGGAGCGGGCGGGCTACGTGACCGACACCATCACCTACGGCAGCTACCGCGAGCTGTGGCGGGCGCTGTCGAGCGCCGACGAGACGACCGAGGTCTCGGCTTTGTCCTCTGGAGTCATCGCTCCTCGTTCGACGGGATCCCGGGAGCAACGCTCTCCGACGCAATAGGTGCCTCGAGGGCCGGCTTCCGGATCGTCGAGTCAGACGGACATGTGTCCACACCAGCCCAAACACGAAGAGGCGGCGGCCGGAATCGAACGGCCATACGGGCTTGGCCGGACCTACCCGTAGGTCTCTGACCAGGTCTTCTACGGCCCTTCGAACCACGAATGGCGCAGAAGTGACGCGTTCTGCGTCACGCCTCCCGCTCCCGCCATCGCTGCATACGCCCGGCGTCGTCCAGCCCGCCCCAGAGACCGACGGCGTGGTTCGCCATGGCGTGCTCGAGGCACTCGAGCCGCGCCGGGCGGCCCACACGTGGCTCGTCGGGCGTCGCCGTAGGACGCCGGCCCATCCCCCGACATGCCGGCCGCCGGTACCGCTCGGGGCGGCCCGAGGTAGTCCTCGAGGCGGGGAGTGAGCGTGGTCGGGGCGTGAGTCCACGAGCCGGCGTGGGACGGCTTCGGTTGAGGGGAACATTCGGGAACCCTTCGAGAGTGGGAAGATACGCGTCCACCGGGCCCAACACCTTCATGGTGACACTTGTCATGCAGCCTTCACCTTGCTCAGGACACTGTTCGAACCACAGGGGATTTTCGGACGCGTGAACGAGTACAGTGCGCATCGCTGCGACGGCAAAGGGGGCACAGATGCAACGGAGGGGCGTCACCTCTCGCATGGTTCGTGTTCGGGTATCGACTGGTCTTCCGCCTGACGTCTCAGGCGACGTCTGAATCGAGGAGTGAATGCGCACGTTCGCTATTTTCCTCGCTGCCTGCTTCGCAGTCCTGTGGTGCTTCCCTGCCACTGCCGGCGCTCAGACAACGCAGACGGTGTACGGGTTGGGTAAGCAATTTGGATCTGTGCCGAAAGAGATCAATCCAAACGGGGTGGGCGCCATCACCACCATGGTCACGACCAACTCGAACATTTATGTGCTGAACACCCTCGGCCAGGTATGGGCTGCCGGTAGCAACACCGAAGGACAGCTCGGCGACGGCCACCAAACGCCGACCGGCTACACCCACAAGTTCAAAGTGGTCGATATCACGTTCCCGCCAACGGATCCCAATGACAGCATCGTGACGTTGGCGTCGGTCGGCCCGGATTTCACCATGATGGCAATCGACAAGTACGGCAACGTCTTCGGATGGGGCTGGAACTCCTTCGACCAGCTGTGCGAAACGACGACGCCGCAGCTGATCCCTACGGAGCTGACGAACCTGACCCAACCCGTGTCGCTGGCAGCCGGTGCTGGTGACCATGCCACCTACGAGTATGAGAACGGCACGTTGGTGTCGTGCGGAGCAAACACGAACGGTGAACTGGGCGACGGATCGACGTCGCCGACCAAGACAAAGTTCTCTAGTCCACAGCAGGTTGCGCCGATCCTGGACTCGACCCCGGGCGTACATGTCACGGCCTTGGTCGCATCATGGAAAGACGAGGGTGCCATCATGTCGGACGGTTCCTACTGGAACTGGGGCTACAACAAGTACGGCCAGCTTGGTGACGGCTCATTCAACGACAGCGACACGCCGACGGAGGCGAAACTTCAGCTTCCATCGGGCGTCACGGTGACGACGGTCAGTGAAGGTGGTGGCGGCGGTTCGGCCGCATGGACCATGGCGCTGCTGTCGAACAACACCTACTACGGCTGGGGTGACGACGACAAAGGGCAGCTCTGTGACGGTACGAGTGGCCACAACGACGACGCACCGGTGGAAATCACACCCCAGGCAATGTCAGGTACCGTTACGCCGACGCAGGTCGCGGCCGGCGGCAACAGCGAAACCGGCTACCTGTTGAGTGAGACCGGCACGGTCTATGCCTGCGGCAACGGGGAATCACCTACCGAGGTTGCGATTCCTGGTCCAGGCGCGGTGAGCGTCATTTCCGCCACCAACTATGTGGTGGCGGCTCTGGTCGGTGAGCTGGCGACCTCTTGACCCCAAGGCACCGCCCATTGGATCTCGGTGAAATCACAGAGGCCCAAGCCGCAGGCCTCGCCGGTTGCGCCAACGAGTACTGGCCGTGACCACCTCGACCCGGTCGCGGTGAGGGCGTAACGAAAGCCATGGAGCGTGGCCCGCTACAAATAGGGTCGCCGAGATTAGTGGTTCTACAGGAGCTTCACGCCGTTCGACGGCATGGCTCGAACATCGGGCCAGCGACGTCAGACCCCTGCGCCACTACACCGGGTCCCTGCGTTGCAAGTCCGTGGACGTCGAGTCCGGCCGCCAGACCGAAGGATGCAAAGACCTGGCCGTTGGCCGCGACCGCCTTCAGACACCAGTCCGTTCCAGCCTGCCCGAAGACCCACTCCATGAACTGGCCGTAGTCGCCGGGGCCGGCGAACCAGTTGAGCATCGGCGGCATCTCCATGATCACGTCGTCGGTGAGCAGCCGCTTGAGAGCCTCGACGTCGGCGAGCTCGAACGCCTTCATGTAGCGATCGACCCAGGTGCGCTGCTCGGCTGCAGTCGGCTCGCTGAGACGTTCCTGCCGGACTCCGACTTCCTTCACACGGGTATGCGCCCGTTGCAGGGAACTGTTCACCGATACGACGGTGGTGCCGAGAATTTCAGCCGCCTCAGAGGCGAAGCTGAGCGTGTCACGCATGATCAGCGCACCACGCTGACGCGCCGACAGATGCTGCGGCGCGGCGGCGAACGCCAAGCGCAGGCTGCTGCGGTCGATCACGGCTCACGCCGGATCACGTGCGTCCAGCAACGAGTCCGGTAAGAGCTGGAGCCAGGAGACGTTCTCTCCCCGGACGAGCGGCTCGAGCGGGTCCGACGCGGCCACCGAACCCGACGGCAGCGGCCGGTGGTTGCGGACCGCCAAGGCGCTCAGGCAGGCGTTGGTCGCGATCCGGTAGAGCCAAGTGCGCAGTGAGCTGCGAGTCTCGTCGTACTGCTCCCGCCCGCCACGGTGCAGGTACGTGTCCCGGACCAAGTCAAGTCCGCGCGAGCCGCCTGAACGGGTCCGCTCATCGCCGTGCCCGCCCGCCCTCGGGCTGGTCGGAGGAACCGACGTTGGTGTGCAGCCACGCGACGAGCGGCGCCGCCGACTGGAAGGCGTCGACGACCCGCTTCTTCGCCGCGGCGGTGGACTGCCACGCCGCCGGTGGCCACGACCGCGAGGCCACGAGGCCCTTCAGGCGCAGCAGCTCCATCCTCGGGTGGTCCTTTGGGTAGCCGCGGGGCGCGGTCTTCAGCGACTCCATGGCATGGACATTCAGCCCGGCCCGACGGGCCGCGTCGACGGCCGACTGGAGCTTGCGGCCGGAGCGGTCGGCGACCACGGCGTCGCGGAACCGCACCAGCTGGTCGGGAGCCATGTGGTAGGTGCCGGCGCCCGCCAGCAAGCCGTCGGCCGAGAACTGCACGTACCCGTCGCCGATCATGGCCGCGACCGTCGTCTTGTAGGGAGACTTGTCGGCGCTGAACCGCGTGTCGCGGTAGGGGCGGAACAAGCGGGACTCGCCGAACTCCTCGCGCAGCTCGGCCAGCAGCGCCTCCATCGGCACCTTCACGTCGCGTTCGTACACCTCTTTGTGGTCGAGCCAGTACGCTTTCGAGTTGTCGGCCTCGAGCCCCTCGAAGAATTGGCTCACGGTCGGCGGCCAGCCCTTGAATCTCACCGGCCGAACGCTACCGGCACCGGAGCGGCCAACATTGAGGTACGGCCGCCCGCCTGGTCGAGGCGGCCCGGCTCGGTCCGAGACGATGGGACGAGGATTCGGTTCGACGAGGTGGTCGTTCCTCGGAGCTGCGCGAGCCGGCGCCGACCAGCGAGAACGGTGACGCATGAACCCCACCGGCGTCAGCCAGATGCACTTCAAGCGGCGGTCGTGGATCCATCTATGGGTCAAGGACAGTGGACGCCAACGGAAACATGCGGCTAACTTCGGTCCAGTTGGTCGAGCAGTGAGGCGATTGGCCTTTCCTCGTCAGGACAGTGAGGCGGACATGAAACGGCGGACTCGTATCACGACTGTAGGTGCTTGCGTAGCGTGCATCTCAGCCACAACTTTTGGAGTTGGAGTTGTCACCAACTCCTTGGCCTCGGCTGCATCACCATCTTCGAAGGCCCACAAGGTCGTGTTCTCGTCACCCTATGGCGTCGTGCAAACCTTTTCCGTTCCGTCCGGGGTAACCACCGTCAAGGTGACGATGGTTGCTGGCGGGGGCGGGGGTAATGGCGGGTTCACAAACACGCCGACGGCTGGAACACCAGGTGGTTCTGGCGAGAAGGTCAGTGCAACGGTGACGGTTCGTGCTGGAACACAGAGCATCAGCGTTGTCACCGGTGCCGGTGGCATGGGCGGCCCAGGAGAACCCGTCGTCGAAGGGGCCGCCGGCGGCACGGGGGGTGCTGGGGCTGGAAACGGTGGTCAAGGCGGACCGCTTTCCTACCCAGGTGGGGGCTTCTACTCATACGGCGGTGGTGGCGGAGGCGGCGCCAGCATCAGTGTGAATGGCTCGTCGTGCTTGGTCGCCGGCGGCGGTGGCGGTGGGGGTGGACCGGCCTTCGGGGGCAAAGGCAAAGGAGGAGCCGGCAACCTGCCAGATGGCAAGAAGGGTCAAACCACAGCCGACAAGGGCGGTGGCGGTGGGGGTGGGGGAACCCAGAATGCTCCCGGAAAAGGTGGGAAGGGGACTCAAGCACCGGGCCAGGATGGAAGCGGTTCGAACGGCGGTGCAGGCGCTCCTCCTGCGGGTGCTGACAACGGATACGGCGGAGGTGGCGGAGGCGGCTACTTCGGTGGCGGCGGTGGCGGAACCTCACCAAAAACGGAAGGGAACGGCGCCGGAGGCGGCGGTGGGTCGGGCTTCGACTCGCCGGCATCGAGTGTCTGCACTGTGAGGGACGCCACGACCTCGCCCGCCAACAATGGCGGCGCAGGTGGTTCGTCAGGGGGTACGGCGGGCATGAACGGCGGTAATGGCTCGGTGACATTTAGTTGGTAAAAGGCGTGCCTGGCCCGGAAGTGATGGCATGCCGATAGGTAACAGTCGTCTGGCACCGACGCAGGCCGAGCCGGACCTATTCTCGCCCTACGGTGCGACTCATTCCCACTGTCTCATTACGGAATGACGTCTCGTCGGCGCTGAACCGCGTGTCGCGGTAGGGGCGGAACAAGCGGGACTCGCCGAACTCCTCGCGCAGCTCGGCCAGCAGCGCCTCCATCGGCACCTTCACGTCGCGTTCGTACACCTCTTTGTGGTCGAGCCAGTACGCTTTCGAGTTGTCGGCCTCGAGCCCCTCGAAGAATTGGCTCGCGGTCCGCGGCCAGCCCTTGAATCTCACCGGCCGAACGCTACCGGCACCGGAGCGGCCAACATCGAGGTACGGCCGCCCGCCTGCTCGAGGCGGCCCGGCTCCGTCCGAGACGATGACGCGAAGTGTCGATTCGCCGTGGTCGTCCCGGCCACGCCGGAAACGAGACGCGGCAGGGACGGAACGTCGGCGTGCTTCGAATCGCTACGCTCGACCGGCATGGCAACTGAAAATTGGAAAGACGAACCTGATGCACAGGACTATCCGGCGGCAAAGTCCTACCTATCGCTGTTGATTGGAGCGGATTCGGCGGCGAAACTGGTGAAAGCCCTACGGAAACAAGAAGGTCTGAATCACTTTGCCGCCAAAGACATCTTGCGAGCTTCCGGGTTGCCGCTGCTCGGCCGCGACGACTCGGAGGTCGCCGCCGATCTCGAGAAAGTCAAGCTTGGTCAGAAGCTTTCACCGGTCCTACTCGTCCAAGGTTCGCCGTTGTGGGTGGCGGATGGTTACCACCGCGTCTGTGCGAGTTACTACTTGAACGAGAAGATCGAACTTCCATGCCGCATTGTTGCTCGCAGCGGATAAGGCGGTGGAGCGATCCGAGAAGGGTCGTCCTGGCTACATGCCCGTCAAACTCCATCACGCCGTCGGATCGGCGGAGACGCAGTGACACCGTCGCAACGGCGACGGTGTCACGAGGGGCACGGGCGGGGAATAGAACGCAACAGGCCTAAGTGAAACAGCCGTCGCAGTCGGTAGCTCAGACTCCGCGAACGAATCGAAAGGCGATCAGGCACGACTCGGAAGACGATCGCAACCGAGAGAGCTCTTCGCCAGGACGATGGCCGAGAAGCAGCGCGCCGAGGGGCAATCGGGCGAGGCGCTCCATGCCACCGCCGTATCCGATCTGAACGGCTACGGCCATCATCATCCATCGTGCGTCTCGCCTGATTCAGTCCCCTGACCTTGACATTCAACCGTGCGCATGGACCATGGATCGGGATCAAGAGCTGTGACGCAAGGAATGACGCCGTCACTTGCGCGAAAACGGCGGCCGATTGCGGCGGCCTCGAGCCATGCCGCCGGGATTGAACATGGTCGACTACGGGTATAGAGGAAATTCCCCAACGAGAGGATGCGCGATGTCAACGGTCGATAAGGCGAAGAACAAAGCTCAAGAAGCGAAGGGTCATGTCAAGGAAGCCGCAGGCAAGGCCACAGACGACCAGTCCCTTGAAGCAGAGGGCAAGAGCGACAAGGTTGCCGGCAACCTGAAGCAGGCCGGAGAAAAGGTGAAGGACGCCTTTAAGAAGTAGTCGTTGCTGCGCCGGTCATTTCTGCCTACGTGCGGTGCCGTCCGGCGCGGCAGCAGATCTGGTCGGTCCAAATCCGACGAAGAGCATGAGGCAAAGGTTCATGTGGCTTGACCCGAAGCCTGTGTCAGCCGAGTGGACGATGTTCGCCGGGTCTTGCCACGGCAGCACCGGCGACGCAACGGGATAGGATGAGAGGAGATGGACCCGATCGGTTGGCTGATACTGGCAATCATTCTCGTTGTGGCTGCCGTAGTGGTGTTCGTAATCGTGCGTCGGCGTCGGCGGGCGGGAGGCGTCATCGCCACCAAGCGCAAGCAATGAGAATTCTCATGACCGCCTCGCAGATCCGCGGGCTTCCCGTCGTCACCGTCAACGGTGGGGAGGACGTAGCCGAGGTACGCGACGTGATCTACAACCCTGAAGCGGGTTCCCTGGTCGGGCTGACCCTCAACAAGCGAGGCTTCCTGTCTGGACGACATCGCGAGGTCCTCCCAGCCGAGGCGATCCATTCGGTCGGCCAACATGCCGTGATGGTGCTCGACGAGTCCAGTCTGGTCGCACCTCAGGACGCCCCCGACGACGTCGGGAATCCTGACACCGATCGCGACGTGCTTGGCGACGACGTCCTCACCGAGGGAGGGGCCAGCCTGGGTAAGGTCGTAGATCTCGTCCTTCTGGTAGGCAGTAAGGGTGAGGTGGTCGGCTATCAGATCGACAGGGCGGCCGGCGGGCGTGGCTACATCCCACTGCCGGCGCAAGTTTCCGTCTCCGGCGTTGCGCTGGTGGTCCCAAACATCACCGAGGAATTCGTTCAAGACGACCTCGTCGGCCTGGGCGCCTCGGTCGACGAGTTCCGGAGCCGACTGGGGCTGAAGTGAGCGAATCGTTTCGGCGTTCTAGCGGCCGCAAGGTATTGAGCCGAGCGAGCGCGCAGGAGTTGGGCGCAGTCAGCCATCTGCTCGTGAATGCCCGGCAACGGCAGATCGCCGCCGTCCTCATCGGGCGAGGTAAGAAGGCCCAGCTCGTCGAATGGCCACAGCTGAGCGGGTTCGGGCCCGATGCGATCATGGTCGTAGACGAAGGCGCGCTGCGCCCGCCGGCGGACGACCGGGAACGGGCCGCAGCCGAGGGCAAACTCGATCTCGTCGGCAAACGGGCCCTGAGTGAACGGGGTAACGAGCTCGGCGAGATTGACGACGTGATCTTCGATGCCGACACCGGGGCGCTCGAAGATCTGGTGATCGGCGACCGTCGCGTCCCGGCCGGATCCTTGCTCAGCATCGGCTCCTACGCTGCCGTGCTCGACGAAAGCCAGGACCCCTCACCGTAGTCTTCCTTTCCCTGCGCACGGCTAGGACGATGTCCACAACGTTGTCGGAGTGAGCTGGTGACCCTCCCCACAGTCCTGCCAGCTGGTAGCGATCGGGCACCCCGACACTGCGCCGATCCCGATGTGGGTCTCCATCGCGAATTCGGGCGCCACTCATGCACTCACGTCATGGCGATCCACCGGCGCTCCTTGAGCGTGAGACCCGGACGCGTCCAAATCTCAGCGACGTAGTCGTGCCGCGCAACAGGCGGCACGAGCCGCACAATAGGGCCAGCTTGGCCTGTCAATAAATGCGCGGTTTCGCACGCGGCGGCTGTGGCTCATCCGTCTCTCCGAACTCATCAGACCAGGTTTCGGGGTGCCCTGACGTGTGTATGCGAGAGCCAGGGTGTACCCGTCGCTTCGGCGAACGTCCCCGCAGTACTGTCGTCCGAAACCGCACACGATCCGGGGGATTCATGCCGCCCAATCGTGCACGCCGGAGAGGAACGAGGAGTGTTGCCCTGGCCGCGACCGGCATGATCGTGCTCGGCTTGGTCGGGCCTGGTCTCCGCACGTGCCGCCAGCGGGAGCGGTCACGGCCGCACCCACGGCCTACGTCGCCAACAACCTCTCCAACACGGTGACCCCGATCGACACCGCCACCAACACCCCCGGCACCCCCATCCCGGTGGAGACGCGTCCCACGGGGATCGCCATCACCCCGGACGGCACGACTCGCCTACGTGGCCGACTTCGACTCGAACACCGTCGACCCGATCGACACCGCCACCAATACCCCCGGCACCCCCATCCCGCGTCGGGACCCATCCCGAACTCATCGCCATCACGCCCGACGGCACGACCGCCTATGTGGTGAACAACGGCTCCAACTCGGTGACCCCCATCGACACCGCCACCAACACCCCCGGCACCCCGATCCCGGTGGGGAACATACCCCGGACGGCATCGCGCATCTCCCCCGACGGCACGACCGCCTACGTGGTCGACAACGACTCCAACGCTGTGACCCCGATCGACACCGCCACCAACACCCCCGGAACACCGATCGCGGTGGGGACACTCTCCCCCACGGGCGATCGCCATCGCACCCGCACGGCACGACCGCCTACGTGTCCAACGCCGGCGCCGAACACGGTGAGCCCGATCGACACCGCCACCAACACCGCCGGCACCCCGATTCCCGTGGGGAACTCACCGCTCGCCATCTCGATCACCCCCGACCAGGCGCCCGCCGCCTCGTTCACCGCGACCCCAGCACCCGCTGGCTCCGCGACCTCCTTTGACGCCTCGGCCTCGAGCGCCCACTTCGGCACCATCGCCAGCTACGCCTGGAGCTTCGGTGACGGCACCAACGCCACGACGACCTCGGCGACTATCAACCACACCTACGCCGCCCCCGGCTCTTATCGCCGTCACCCTCACGGTGACCGACTCGTCGGGCACCTCGACCACCCAGGTCTTCACCGGTCAGACCATGAGCAGAAACGGGGGACCCGCGGCGACCAGCACCCACACGCTCACAATCTCCGGTCCCCCTCCCAGGGCTACGACGAGGTGGCCGCCGACGGCGGCGTCTTCACCTTCAACACCGGCTTCTTCGGCTCCCAGGCCGGCACCCGTCTCAACGCCCCGGTGGTCGGTATGGCGGCCACCCCCGACGGGAAGGGCTACTGGCTGGTGGCCGCCGACGGCGGGGTGTTCACCCACGGCGACGCCGGCTTCTTCGGCTCGCAGGCCAGCACCCGTCTCGACGCCCCGGTGGTGGGCATGGCGGCCACCCCCGACGGCAAGGGCTACTGGCTGGTGGCCGCCGACGGCGGGGTGTTCACCCACGGCGACGCCGGGTTCTTCGGCTCAAGGCCACCACCGGTCTCAACGCCCCGATCGTGGGCATGGCGGCCACGCCCGACGGCAAGGGCTACTGGCTGGTGGCCGCCGACGGCGGGGTGTTCACCCACGGCGACGCCTCGTTCTTCGGCTCCGAGGGCGGCACCGATCTCAACGCTCCGGTTGTCGGCATGGCGGGCACCCCCGACGGCAAGGGCTACTGGCTGGTGGCGGCCGACGGCGGGGTGTTCACCCACGGCGACGCCTTGTTCTTCGGCTCCATGGGCGGGACGGTCCTCAACGCCCCGGTCGTGGGAACCGACGCCGGCTTCTGACGGAAGCAAGACCGGTTTTGCCGACCTACACTCCGCCCTCGTCGTGCCGGCCGCGCAGGAACGAGACGCGGAAGGGCCGGAGCTCACCGCGGCAGAACCCTCCCGCGATGGCGGGATCGGCCTCCATCAGCTCCCTCGCCGACTGCTCGTCGGGCGCCTCGAATCACCGTGATCCCGGTGTTGACCCGCCCGAGCGTCGGCCCGGCGAGAACCAATGTCCCTTGCTCGAGGAGCTGCGCCAGGCGAGTGGCATGCTCCCGCCACACGTCGCGCTCCTCGTCCGTCATGGTTGCGGCGAAGTCGTCGCGGGGTGGATGCAGGAAATAGACCCACTCGGCCACGGCGCCATCATGCCCGATTGCGGGCGATCACCCCTGAAGGAGGATGCGGTCGGTGCGGACGCGCACGCGTGACCCGTACGTCACCGTCCCTCCGGTTCGGGAAGGAGTCGACGTCGAGGTACTTGCGTGCCAGCGCGTCGATGTGGGCGTCGGCCCCGTCCGTCGTGACATCGACGACCGTGCCCTCGAACGCGACCACGTCGTAGGGGTCGTCGGGGTCGATGACGGTCACGGCGACGCGGCCGTCCCGGGTGAGGTTGCGGGCCTTCTTGCGGTGCCGGGTCGTGTTGAAGAGCACGTCGTCTCCGTCGAGGTCGATCCAGAGCGGCGTCGCCTGCGGCGATCCGTCGGGATTCACGGTGGCCAGCGAGGCCAGCACAGGCCGGCTGATCAGGGTGCGGGCCTTCCCCGAGAGTATGTCCGCCATGAGTGCTTTCTCCCTTCGTGCGCCTTGGCTGTACACCCAGGAGGGTACGGCCCCGCCGGTGACACCGGCGCGGCGGTCCTCGACAGCCCGGGGGGCACGGGGCGAACGCGGGTTTCGGGGAGGCAAACCTGGGCACGCTCGGACCCGTGGGAGAACGCCGCAGCATGCCTGATCACGGGGCGTCGGCGCACGTGCCCGCGGTCCCCTCCCCCATCGGGACCTCCCTCGAGTGGAGCCTGGCTGCCCTCGGGTGCGCCGCCGCTCTGGCCGCGGCGCTGATCGACCCGCACCACACGGCTCGCGGCAGCGGCCCAGGTCTGGCCCCCCTTCGTGCTCGTTGCCGGTTTGCTCCTGGTGGGGCTGGTGGCCCACGAGGACGGCCTGTTCGCCTGGGCGGGAACGGCACTCGGCCGGCTGGCCCGGAACGGTTGGGTGCTCTACTGCGGTGCCGCCGTGCTCGTCGTGGCCGTGACGACAGTGCTCAACCTCGACACCGCGGTGACCTTCCTCACCCCGGTCGTGATCTACGCCGCCCGCGGCAGCGACGACCTCGAGGCCCCGCTCGTGTACGCGTGCCTGCTCCTCGCCAATGCAGGCTCGCTGCTTTTGCCAGGTTCGAACCTCACCAACCTGATCGTCCTCGGCCATCTCCATCTCTCGGGAGCCCAGTTCCTCGCCCATATGGCCCCGGCCGCCGTCGCGGCCGCGGCGGTCACCGCGCTCGTCGTGGGCGTGCTCCACCGTCGGCACCTGCGAGCGGTCCCCGAACCCGGGCCGGCAGCTGGTCCACCCGTGCTCGGAGCGGGGCTGGCGGCGGTGGCGGCGGTGACCGTGTTCGTGCTCGTTCTCCGGCCGGGTCCCGCCGCGGTGGCAGCCGCCTGCACCGGCGTCACGGTGGTCGCGTTCCGGCGGCGAGCCGGAGCGGCCGTAGGCGTGCTGAGCGCCCCGCTTCTGGCCGGCCTCTTCGGGATCGCCGTCGCCCTGGGTACGCTCGGGCGGACCTGGTCGGGGCCGCTGACCCTGCAGTCGCACCTGGGTCCGTGGGGCGCGGCAGCCCTCGGTGGGCTGGCCAGCCTGCTCGTCAACAACCTTCCCGCCGCGTCGCTCCTCGCCGCCCGCACGCCACCGCACCCGTTCTCCCTCCTGGTCGGCCTGAACGTCGGCCCCAACCTGTTCGTCACGGGTTCGCTGGCGTGGGTGCTGTGGCTCAAGTCGGCCCGCGCCGCGGGCGGACGCCCCTCGGTCCGGCGCGCCGCCCTGCTCGGCCTGGCCGAGCGCGCCCCTGGCCGCCGCCGCGGCGGTGGGCCTGCTCGTCGTGACCGGGTCCCGCTGAGCCGTCGCTATCCGGCCGGCTCTCGCCCCCGTGTCGCAGCGACGACCACGCCGCGTCGAGCGCGGTCCGGGCGGCGGTCGCCTTGGGATGGCCGGCGTAGACGGCGAAGTGCACGACGAACTCACGCATCTCCTGAATGCTGATGTCGCCCGAGCGCAGCGCCCCGCCCATGTGCGTCTCCATGGCGAAGCCGGCGCCGCTCATGGACGCACACGTGATGGCGATCCACCGGCGCTCCTTGCGGGTCAGGCCCGGACGGGTCCAGATCTCGGCGAAGACCTGGTCGATGACGACGTCGGCGACGTAGTCGTCCCCGCGGGCGGGAGCCGGCATCCCGGTCACGGCGGAGAACTCGGCGGCCCCGCGCGTCCATCGCTCGTCGTCGGTCACGGTGCACCTTCTCTGTATTCGATCTGGGACTGTACGAAGCCCTCCGGATCGCGCGCGTGCCGCTCGACCATGGCGGCCGCGTCGGGATGGGAAAGGATGAGCAGACGGTCCTCGACGATGCCCTGCACCACGAGCTCGCCCGCCTCCTCGGCCGTGATCAAAGGGATCTGCGGCGCCTGGACCGGCGTCGCAGGCCCGTACTGGCTGATCTGTTCGACGATGTTGGTCATGACCCCGGCCGGGCAGAAACAGCTGACGCCGATGCCGCGCGGGCGCAGGTAGAGCGCGAGCGCCTCGGTGAGAGCGACGACACCCGCCTTGGTGGCGGCGTACGGGAGGCGGTCGTAGGCGTAGGGGAAGAGTCCCGCCGTCGATCCGGTGGTGACCACGTGTCCCGATCCCTGCTTCAGCAGCGCCGGGAGGAACGCGCCCAGGACGCGCACCGTGCCCAGCAGGTTGACGTCGATGACGGACGCCCAGGCCTCCAGCGGGACCTCCAGCGGGAGGCCCTTGGCGATCACGCCGACATTGCTCATGACGATGTCGACCCGGCCGAATCGGGACAGGGTCTCCCCGAGCAGGCCGGCCACGTGCTCGTCGCGCGTCACGTCGCACTCGACCCCGACCGCGCCCACGCCGCGCCCGGTGACTTCGCTCGCGACCGCAGCCGCCCGGTCGGGATCCTTGTCGCCGACGGCGACCGCGCAGCCCCGCTCGGCGAGCGCGAGTGCCGTCGCGCGGCCGATGCCGCTGCCCGCCCCGGTGATCACCGCCACCGCGCCGTCGAACGAGCGCATCGGCATCAGCGCCGTCTCAGGGGTGGACCCCGAGCGCCCGCCGCAGCACCACCCCGGTCTCCTCCTGGGCGCGGCGCGACACCGCCGCCGTCGTCACCAGCGCCGAGCCGTGGAAGGTCCCGGGGAATTGGTGCAGCTCGACCGACACGCCCGCTTGGAGCATCCGGAGCGCATAGGTGATCCCCTCGTCGCGCAACGGGTCGTTCTCGGCCGTGGACACGTACGCCGGCGGCAGCCCCGACAGGTCCTCGGCGCGGGCGGGCGCGGCGTGCGCCGGAACGTCGGGCGACCCGGCCAGCTCGCCGAGGTAGGCCGCCCAGCTCTTGACCGCCAGCGGCCGGCTCCACAGCGGGGTGTCGGTGAAGGCCCGCATGGACGGCGTGTCGAGGCGGTCGTCGAGCTCGGGGATCTGGAGCATCTGGAAGCAGAGGGCCGGTCCGCCCCGGTCGCGCGCCAACAGCGCGGTCGCCGCGGCCAGCCCGCCGCCCGCGCTGGCGCCTGCCACCGCGACGCGCGACGGATCGACGCCCAGAGCACCCGCCTCGGCGTGCAGCCACGTCAACGCGGCGTAACAGTCGTGGAGGGCGGCCGGGTACGGGTGCTCCGGCGCCAGGCGGTATTCGACCGAGACCACGACCGCCCCCGCGCCGAGGGCCATGAGGGCCGAGCCGGCATGCTCGGCCTCCACGCTCCCGATGATGAACCCGCCCCCGTGGATGGTGAGCACCGCCGGCGCGACCGTACCGGGGGCGACGCGCGGCCGGTAGACGCGCACGCCGACGTCGGGGTCGCCTTCGAACCCGGGCACGGTGCGATCCTCCACATGGAGCGCTTCGGCTCCGGGCACGTCACGGCTGAGGTCCGCGATGATCGCCTCGAAGGAGGCGCGGGCCTGCACCGGGTCGTCGAGGTCGAGTACCGGCATGAGGTCGACGACCGCGATCAGTTCCGGGTCGTACACGGCGCCGCCTCCCTTACTTCGGCTGCATGCGGATGCCGGCGTCGATGCGGATCGACTCGGCGTTGATGTACGAGTTGGTCAGCAGCTCCACCGCCAGCGTCGCGAATTCGTCGCCCCGCCCCAGCCGATGGGGGAACAGCACGTCCTGCCCCAGCTTCGACTTGAACGCCTCCGAACCCTCGCCCGCGCCGTAAATCGGGGTGTCGATCAGGCCGGGCAGGATGGTGTTGACCCTGATCCCCACCACGGCCAGGTCGCGGGCGACGGGCAGGGTCAACCCCACCACTCCACCCTTGGACGACGAGTACGCGGCCTGCCCGATCTGCCCGTCCTCGGCCGCCACCGACGACGTGTTGACGATGGCGCCGCGGGCGCCGTCCGCGTCGGGCTCGTTGAGGCTCATTTTGGTCGCGGCCAGGCGGATGCAGTTGAACGTCCCGATCAGGTTGATCTCAATCACCCGACGGTACTGGTCGAGGTTGTGCGCCGATGCGTAGTCGCCGTCCCTGCCGATCGTCCTCGTGGCCCATCCGATGCCGGCGCAGTTGACCAGCGACCTGAGCGGTGCCATCTCCACGGCGGCGTCGACCGCTGCGATCACCTGCTCTGTGTCGGTGACGTCCGTGCGGGCGAAGAGCCCGCCGATCTCCTTGGCCAAAACGGCGCCCTTGTCCTCTTGCAGGTCGGCCACCACGACGTGGACGCCCCGCTCGGCCAACAACCGCGCGGTGGCCTCCCCGAGCCCCGAGGCGCCCCCCGTGACGATCGCCGACGTCCCCTTCAGATCCATGACCTCTCAGACTCCTCGTGCCTCGGTGCCGAGCAGAGGATAGGGGCTGTCCCGGAACGGGTCACATCTGCTCGGGCGCCTCCATCCCGAGCAGCGACAGGCCCTGTTCGAGCACCCGCGCCGTGAGGTCACACAGCCCGAGCCTCGAGGTGCGCACGGCGGGGTCCTCGACCAGCACCCGGCACGCCTCGTAGAAGGCCGTGAACGCCGCGGCCAGATCGAAGAGGTAGGTGCAGAGCTTCGAGGGGCTCGAGGTCTGCGCCATCGACTCGACCGCCTCGCCGAACTGGAGCAGCGCCAGCGCCAGCGCCCGCTCCTGGGGCTCGCCCAGCAGGGGCGTCCCGCCGGGGGGAGGAGGGTCGGTCTCGGCCCGGCGGAAGATGGAGCGGATGCGCGCGTGCGCGTACTGGAGGTACGGCCCCGTGTCGCCCTCGAAGGCGAGCATGCGATCCCAGTCGAAGACGTAGTCGCGGTTGCGCTCCGTGGAGAGGTCCGCGTACTTGACCGCGCCGACGCCGAGTGCCCGCGCCACCGCCGCCTGCCTCACGGGGGGCAGCTCGCTCTCGCGCTCGTTCAGCGCTTCGGCCGCACGGTCCACGCCCTCGGAGAGCAGGTCGACAAGGCGCTCGGAGCCGTCGCCGCTCCGGCTGGCCAGCTTCTTCCCGTCCGGGCCGAGCACGAGGCCGAAGGCGACGTGCTCGGCCGCGGTGCCGGCGGGCAGGTACCCGGCCAGCGCCGAGACGGCGAACACGAGGCGCAGGTGGAGCGACTGCTCGGCCCCGACGACGTACACGAGGCGGGTCGCCCCGAGACGCCCCGTCCGGTCCCGCACGCTGGCCAGGTCGGTCGCCGGGTAGCCGTAACCCCCGTCGGACTTGCGCACGATGAGCGGCAACGGTTCGCCGTGGCGGTTCTCGAAGCCGGGTGGGAACACGCACAGCGCACCCTCGTCCTCGACCAGCAGGCCCTTCTCGCGTAGCTCGTCGACCACCACCGGCAGCAGCGAGTTGTAGAAGCTCTCGCCGACGGTGTCCTCCTCGGTGAGGAGCACCCCGAGCAGGTCGTAGACCTCGCGGGCGTGGCGCATGCTCTCGGCCACGAAGATCCGCCACAGTCGCATGGTCTCGGGGTCGCCGGACTGGAGCAGGACGACGCGGCGCCGGCTGCGCTCGGCAAAGTCGGGATCGCTGTCGAACTGCCGCCGCGCCGCTGCGTAGAAGTGGTTCAGGTCGCGCACGCTGAACGACTCGGCGTCCACGGCCCCGCCCGTGTCGAGCAGGTGCTCAATCAGCATGCCGAAGGGCGTCCCCCAGTCGCCGACGTGGTTCTCGCGGATCACGGTGTGCCCGAGGAAGCCGAGGACGCGGGCGAGCGCGTCGCCGATGAGCGTGGAGCGCAGGTGCCCGACGTGCATCTCCTTGGCCACGTTGGGCGCCGAGTAGTCGACGACCACCGTCTCGGGACGTGGCGCCGGTGCGACGCCGAGCCTCGAATCCGCCGATTGGGCCGCCACCAGATCGGCCACGAAACCGTCGGAGAGCGTGAGGTTGACGAAGCCGGGTCCGCTCACCTCGACCACCGAGCACACGTCGCCGAGCGAGGCCGCCGCGACGACTTCCTCGGCCACCTCACGCGGCGGGCGGCCGACCTCCTTGGCCAGGGCCAGCGCCCCGTTGGCCTGGAAGTCGGCTCGGTCGGAGACCCTCAGCACGGGATCGGCGCCGGGCCGCACCGTGTCGAAGGCGCTCTGCAGGCGCTCGAGCAGCACGCTGGAGGCGTCGGGCATGGGTCATTCTCGCATGCCCGCGCCCGCGCCCCTCCCCCACCGGGTACGGCTCAGTCGGGGGGCGCCCCCATGACGCCGTCCATCAACCCGTAGCGGCGGAAAGGCCCGAAGAACCCGTGTTCGAGCAGCCCGTAGCCGACGTTGCCGTCGTAGGAGAACTCGGCCAGGTGGTCGACGATGCCGTACTGCGCCATCGGCTTGATCTCGTCGACGTCGAGCACCAGGCCCTGCGTCACGGTCTCGGGACCGTGGTACATGCCGTGCCGCCAGTCGGCGTCCATGCCGTAGCCCGTGCCGACCGAGACGAAGTTGGCCAGGACCGGGCGGCAGGTCACCTCCAGGCCGGCCTCTGGGAAGCGGAGCACGGAGCGGTCGATGATCCGCGTGCCCGGGACGATGTGATGCTCGTGCTCGGCGCGCCCGAGGTCGTCCACGCCGCGGGCCGGGTCGGACCAAACCCGCTCGGACTGTACGAGCGGACGCTCGCCGTCGTCGCGCTCGTGGCAGATGTACATGAGGGCGTGGTCGTCGAACTGCATGGGGAAGTAGTTCCACATGCCGCCGAGGACGAGCTCTCCCTGGCGGATGCCGTCAGCCTCGGGCTCGCCGACCGGGCGCACCCCCCAGGAGCGGTCACGCGTCCCCCAGCACCGGTCGGGCGTGACGGCGAGGTCCGCCCCACCGACCGAGAGGGTCCCGGTCCAGCGTCCCGTCTGGGCCAGCCGCTGGGTGTCGAAGACGAGCCGGCCCTTTGAGCGCAGGGACTGGCGCGGTTCTTCGACCGCGGGGATGTGCCCCTCCCACGTCACGTCCATGGCCACCGAATCCTCGGTCGGCTCGACCACGAAGCGCAGCCGGCGCAGCGGCTCGAGCACCTCGACCCGGAAGGGGCCGACCGAGGTGTCGGCCCGGTCGACGAGGGGGGCCGACGAGCGCACGACGTGCTGCGATCCGCCCCGGCGGACGTCGATGAAGGCGTCGACCACGCCGAGGTTCGGGTACTGGCCGAACCCGAAGATGGCGAACCAGTCGTCGTCGCACGGGTGCATGTTGAAGTAGTAGCGGTCGTAGAAGTTGCGGTCGCTGGTGGCCGGATGGGCGATGAGCTCGGACGCTTGGTGGACGGGGTAGTCGTCCCAGGAGGAGAGGCCCATGATCAGCAGCAGGCGCAGCCGGCGCCGCACCCGCCGGCCACCGGGGCACCGCACGCGCCGCCGGCCGGCTCGGCGGCCGAGCCCGTCGTGGCGAACACCGGGAGCAGCCGCTGCGCCCCGACGTGCCCCGCGGGGCAGACCGCCGGGGCGTCGGCCTCCGCCATGGGGCGGCGGTGGTCGAAGACGATCTGGCAGGTGGAGCAGCGGAACTCGTAGTACGGCATCGGGAGCGAAGCCTAACGACCCGAGGGTCCGGCCGTCCCGCTTCTCGTCACGGCTGGGCGAAGGCGTAGATGCCGACGCCGTTGTACGTGGCCGAGTCGAGCGGCAAGAACGGACCGTCGAGCGCCACGGAAAGGTAGCCGTCCCGCCCCGGCCCGGAGTCGCCCGCCACGGTCATGATGGCGCCGTCGGGCCAGATCTCGGTGACGATCCCGACATGCACCGAGGTGGCCGTGCTCTGGGGCCCGCTCCCGTAGAGGACGGCGTCGCCGACGGCCGGGGTGGCCCACGGCGGCAGCACCGCACCGTAGGTGGCGGCCCAGCCGAAGATGTCCCCCGTGAAGGCGTAACGCGGGATGGGGATGCCCGCCGCCTCCCACGCCCAGGTGGCGAAGAGCGCGCACCACTCCTCGCAGGGTCCGTACGGGTTGCACCACGGCCCTTCTCCGGCGTCGGGGTCCGGCTGAATCTGCGAGGAGACCGCGGCGACGATCGATCCGGACTGGGGCAGCATCTGCTCCGGGGAGTTGGTGGTGAAGCTGTAGTTCCAGGCTTGGGGATCCAACAGCCAGTAGCCGGTCCCGTGGTTGTTCCCGACGATGGCCGAGATCTGCGTCGCCGTCGGGTCGAGGGACAGCCCCCCGTACGACTGGGCGTCGCCGAAGGCGAGCACGACGCCGTTCGAAGTCGCCATCAGGTAGCCGCGGCCGTCGGGAGAGGCCACCATGCCGACCACGGGATCGGGCAGGTTGTCGCTCCCGGCCGAGCCCCAGAAGCCTGCGTCGCCGAACGAGAAGATGCCACCGTCGGCGGCGACCAGCCAGTAGCCCCGGCCGTCGGGGGTGGCCGCCATGGCGACGATGGGCGCGTTGAGCGACATGCCACCGGTGCTCCCGTAGAAGCCGGCGTCGCCGAAGGAGAAGATGCCACCGTCAGCCGCGACCAGCCAGTAGCCCCGGCCGTCGGGGGTGGCGGCCATCCCGACGACGGGCTGGTTGAGCGACTGCCCGGGCTTGAGGATGCCGGGCACCGATCCGTAGAACCCGGCGTCCCCGAAGCAGAACACACCCCCGTCGAGGGCGCCGAGCCAGTACCCGCCGCCGTCCTTGGTCGTCGCCATCGCCACGATCGGCCCGTTCAGGGCCAGGTTGCCCACCGAGCCGGCAAAACGGGCGTCGCCGAAGGCGAACACGCCACCGTCCGCGCTGGCCAGCAGGTAGCCGCCTCCGTCCGGCGTCGCGGCGCCGGCGAACACCGGTGAGTTCAGCGGGTCCGGCATGTCGGGGCGTGGGACGTCGACGTTGCCGAAGCCGATCATGCCCCCGTCGGTGTACGTGTAGCTCCGCGCGTGGTCGTGGGCGTGGTCGTGGGCACCGCGGTGGGCACGGGATCGAACCGCAGCGGCCGCCGAGCCTCCCGGTCCCGCCGCGAGCACGAGCAGCAGCATCGTCAGCGCGGCCGCCACCACCGCGCGCACGGTGCCCGCTCCCCTCACCTCAAGACGTCCGGCCACGGCTCCATCATTCACCCCCGGGAGCCGAGCCCGCCTCCCCGCCTGTTGCACCCGTGACCACCTGCTCCGCGACCGGCGCCGTTCGCCACCCTGCCCGGACCCACGGCAGAATGGGTCGATGAGCCCCGACTCCCCGTTCGCCGCGCACCCGGACACCTTCAACGCCCGGACCGACCTCGCCGTCGGTGGCCGCACCTACGAAATCTTCAGCCTGAACGCCCCCGCGCTCACCGAGCGCCACGACGTGGGGCGGCTGCCCTACTCCATCAAGGTGCTGCTCGAGAACCTGCTGCGCCACGAGGACGGACCGCACGTCACCGCGGACGACATCGTCGCCGTCGCGTCGTGGGGCGACAACCCCGAGGGGCACGGGCAGGCCGCGGGCGACGCCGCGCACGAGATCGCGTTCACGCCCGAGCGGGTGCTCATGCAGGACTTCACCGGCGTGCCCGCCGTCGTCGACCTCGCCGCCATGCGCGACGCGCTGGCGCGCCTGGGCGGCAACCCGTCGCAGGTCAACCCCCTCGTCCCGGTGGAGCTCGTCATCGACCACTCGGTCATCATCGAGCGCTCGGGGGACGCCGCCGCCTACGACCAGAACGTCTCGGTCGAGTACGCCCGCAACCTCGAGCGCTACACCCTGCTGCGCTGGTCCCAGGGCGCGTTCGACGGCTTCCGGCTCGTGCCGCCCGGGACGGGCATCTGCCACCAGGTCAACCTCGAGTACCTCTCGCGCCTCGTGTTCGCCACCGAGGACGGGCGGGCTTTCTGCGACACCCTCGTCGGCACCGACTCGCACACCGTCATGGTCAACGGCCTGGGCGTGCTCGGCTGGGGCGTGGGCGGGATCGAGGCCGAGGCCGCGATGCTCGGACAACCCCTGTCGATGCTCCTCCCGCCCGTGGTCGGCCTGCGCATCTCGGGCGAGACCAAGCCCGGGATCACCGCCACCGACGTCGTGCTGACCGTGACCGAGCTGTTGCGCGACCACGGCGTGGTCGGCGCCTTCGTCGAGTGCTACGGCCCCGGCGTCGCCGCCCTCCCGCTGGAGACGAGGGCGACCATCGGCAACATGAGCCCCGAGTACGGCGCCACCTGCACCATGTTCCCGATCGACCAGGTGACGCTCGACTACCTGCGCTTCACCGGCCGCGACGCGCAGCACCTCGAACTCGTGGAGGCCTACGCCCGCGCCCAGGGCCTCTGGCACGACCCCGCCGCGCCCGAGCCCGTGTACTCCGAGTACGCCACCTTGGACCTCGGCGACGTCGAGCCGTCGCTCGCCGGCCCGTCGCGACCCCAGGACCGCGTCCCGCTCGCCACGTCGCGCGAGTCGTTCCGCGCCGCCCTCGACCACACGCCGCGCACGGCACCGTCCGAGCCGGCAGCTGCGCCGCACCACCAGATGCAGGACGGGGACGTCGTCATCTCCGCCATCACCTCGTGCACGAACACCTCGAACCCGCAGGTCATGGTTGGCGCGGGCCTGCTGGCCAAGAAGGCGGTCGAGCGGGGGCTGCGGTCCAAGCCCTGGGTCAAGACCTCGCTCGCCCCCGGATCGCGCGTCGTGATCGACTACCTGCACCGCGCCGGCCTCATGGAGCCGCTCGAGCAGCTCGGCTTCTACCTGGTCGGGTACGGCTGCACCACGTGCATCGGCAACTCTGGCCCCCTGCTGAATGGAGTGACCGAGGCCGTGCGCGAGGGCGACCTGGCCGTTGCCGCCGTGCTCTCGGGCAACCGCAACTTCGAAGGCCGCATCCACCCGGACGTGCGCATGAACTACCTGGCCTCTCCACCGCTCGTCGTCGCCTACGCCCTGGCCGGGACGATGGACGCCGACCTCACGACCGAGCCCATCGGCCACGACGCCGACGGGAACCCGATCCTCCTCTCCGAGATCTGGCCCTCCATGGAGGAGGTGAGCGCGACCATCCGCGAATCGCTCACCTCCGACATGTTCCGCTCGCGCTACTCCTCGGTGTTCGACGGCGACGAGTACTGGCAGAGCGTGCCGACCGAGGGCGGGGAGACCTACGCCTGGCAGGACGCCTCCACCTACGTGAAGAACCCGCCGTTCTTCGAAGGAATGACGATGACGCCCGAACCGGTGACCGACGTGGTCGACGCGCGGGTGTTGGTGATGGTGGGCGACAGCCTCACCACCGACCACATCTCGCCGGCTGGCTCCATCGGCCCCGCGACACCGGCGGGGCGCTACCTGAGCGACCACGGAGTGACGAGGGAGGACTTCAACTCCTACGGGGCGCGACGCGGCAATCACGAGGTGATGATGCGGGGTACCTTCGCCAACGTTCGGCTGCGCAACCGGCTGGCCCCGGGCACCGAGGGCGGTGTGACCCTGCACCTGCCCGAGGGGACCGAGACCTCCGTCTACGAGGCGGCCATGCGCTACGCCGACGAAGGGGTGCCGCTGATCGTGCTGGCGGGCCGCGAGTACGGGACGGGGTCGAGCCGTGACTGGGCGGCCAAGGGGACGGCGCTCCTCGGCGTGCGCGCCGCCATCGCCCAGAGCTTCGAGCGCATCCACCGCTCCAATCTCATCGGCATGGGCGTCCTGCCGCTGCAGTTCTACAAGGGCGACTCGGTCGAGGGGCTGGGGCTCTCGGGCCACGAGCGCTTCACCATCGTGGGCCTCGACGCGCTGAACCGGGGCGAGCTGCCCAAGGAGCTGAGCGTCACCGCCAAGTCGGACGACGACTCGGTGACCGAGTTCCGCGTGGTCGTGCGCATCGACACCCCGATGGAGGCCGCGTACTACCGCCACGGCGGGATCCTCCATTACGTACTGCGCCAGATGGCGGGAGCAAGCTCGTAGCCTTCACGAGAACGGATATGACGCGCTCCAGGCCATTTCGTAGCCCCGACGACCACCGCCGGCTCGTTGTGACCAGGTCCACGTCCTTTCTCACGACGTTGCGGGTCCGACCGTCGCAAGAATCCAAGTGTCTTTTAGCGATACAAAACGCCTCGGCGAGGTGGGACTCCGATCGTGATTCCGTCACCGCGCTGGTCTGATCGATCACCCGGGGTGACAGGTCCGATTGCCCGCCGGCCCACGTTCTGATCTACCCTGCAGCGCGGGTGACCGCAGGGGCCCTCAGGAGTCGGAGGCGGGAAATTGATCAAGCTATGCAAGAATGGACTTGGTGCCAGTCTGGCCTTCGGAGCCGTCGCATGTGTCCTGATGGTCGGTGTCCTCGGTATCTCCGCGGCCCATGCTGCGGCCCCGAGGGGGGTCAACGCCACGCAGGGATCCATTACGTGCTCGGTGTTCTCCGGGAAGGTGAAATTCACACCGCCCCTCGTGCCCACTCCTGACGCCAGCCAGAAGGTGAAGGTGTCGGGCACGGTGTCCGACTGCACGACAAGCGGAGTCGCGGCGACGGTGTCCTCGGGCGAGGTCAAAGCGTCGGGGATCTTCGATCTGACCTCTGAAGGTCCGGACCTGTGCAACAACCTCACTGATTTCTCCGTGTTCCCGACCAACGCCGGCTCCGGCACGATCGCTTGGACGTCGTCACCTTCGCTGAGCTCGGGCGACACCACTTACACCATCGCCCCGCTTCATGTCCCGTCGGACGGAAACAAGTTCGAGATCGGTTGGACGTTCGGGTCACCGGGCGGTTCCTTCCAAGGAACGAACCACGGCGCCGACGACAGCTTCTGGGCTGATGGGCCCACGCTCTCCGAGGCTGCCGCAGAGTGCAACGCGGCCGGTGGGCTGAAGACGATGACCTTGACGACGCCGAGCTTCAGCCCTCTCCTTTCGCTCGGGTAGTAACCGCCGACGTCGGAGCAGCTCAGCTCTGGCGAAATCCTTCGGTTCAGATGCGTGCCAGGGCGCGCCGGCAAGGTAGAGAGCTCGTTCTCGCGACCCGAACCCGGACCAGCCGGCGAATCTCGGCGCCTCCTACCGCCTGAGCATCGACACCACAGAGAACGGGCAACGATTCCTCTTCGCGATGACGAATGCGGTCCGCTGGAGGAACGAATTTCCGAGCCTTTGGTCGTCCCCCGTTTGACGAAATCCAGGATCGCCGCCTTGGCCTTTCCGTCGTTCCAACTGGCCAGCACGGCGTCGCTCATGCGCTCACGTTATGCCTGTCACATCCCCGTCGCCCAAGCCAATGGACGTTAAGGTTCGAGCCGATGTGACGCTCCGAAAGGAGGATCGAGGTGCCATGACCGCCGGCCAGGAACTGCCCACGATCGGCCCCATCGCTCGCTACGAGCAGAACATCGTCGAGCGGATCAGCGACTTCAACGATCCCCGCCAAGAGTGGCGCCGTCTGTTCTCCGAACTGCTGGGTACGTTCTTTTTGGTACTGGCCGCCGCTGGTGGGGGGATGATGGGTCACGCCTTCCCTGGCGTGATCAGCCGCACCGCTGCCGTCGTGGCTCCCGCCTTGACGGTCATGGCGATCATCTTGTTCATGGGCAAAGTGTCCGGTGCGCACCTGAATCCGGCGGTCAGCATCGCCTTTGCTCTCCGTCGGGACTTCCCCTGGCAACGGGTGCCCGGCTACATCGTCGTGCAACTCATCGGCGCCACGCTGGCCGCCCTGTTCCTGCACGCTGTGGTCAACGTGTCGGCTGTGTACGGGTCAAACTACCCCGCGCACGGCTATTCCAACATGGCGGCCTTCTGGATGGAACTGATCTTGACCATGGGTCTGGTCAGCGTGATTCTGGGCACGGCCTCGGGCGCCCAGAACGTGGGCATCATCGGTGCCTTCGGCGTCGGGGGCTACATCGCTCTGGCCGGGTTGTGGGCGAGCCCCATCTCGGGTGCCTCGATGAACCCGGCCCGCACCTTCGGTCCCGATCTGGTGAGTACCACCTTCACCGGGTACTGGGTCTATATCGCCGGCCCCATAGCCGGTGCGGTGCTTGCCGTCGTCATCGCCTTCATCCTGCGGGGTCGGGGTGGCGGCCGGTCCGGTTCGGGGGCCGCTCAAGGCGACATCTTCACCGAGCCCTACCAGGCCGGTAAGTCCTGAGCATCATGCCCGGCCGAAAGCAGTCAGGAGCAAGCTTCGGGTAAATCGGCCCTGGCGCCCTGTCGCTGCTTGCGGACTGGTCGGTCTATGTCCTCGTCATCTCGGCCGTCGTCGGGTTCGTGCTCGAGCAGGGTCGCTCAAGACCGGCGTGCTCGCACCGGCGATGGCGTCGAGCAATGCGGTGACGCTCTTCTCCAGTGTGGTCTTGGGGATCGCCGTCTACGCAGAAGAGCTCTCGGCGAGCGGCGGGGGCCACGTCGCCTCGGCCGTGGGCCCGGCGGTCGCTATCGTCGGCATTGTGCTGTTGGGTTCGGCCGAGGATCCTCCCGCCGCCGAACCAGCAAGTGCTGGCGCGTCCCCCTTCGATTCCGGCTACGTGACGTGGTTGCCACACTTGACTCTTCCCAACCACTGGGTGGGCGCAGCCGAGCGGGGGACACTGGGGACCGCATGAGCTTGGTGATCACGATTTTGCTTTTCGGCCTCCTGGCGAGCCTGTCTCCTGCCACGATTGTCGTGTTCATCCTGCTCTTGGCGACGACCCGGGCGAAAGTCAACGCGGCCGCCTTTCTGATCGGCTGGAGCTTCTCGCTCGTCATCGTGTTCAGCGTCAGCTATGCAGTCGGTGGAACCCGTGCGCCCAACATGGTGGCGGCCGAACTGCCGTGGAGGTCATCGAGATCCTCCTCGGTCTAGGGCTCATTCTTGTTGCTTGGCGACAGTGGCACACCGAAACCAGCCCAAGAACCCCTCAGGTGTGACCCGCAATCTCACCGCCCGCTTGCAGAGGCTAAACCCGTGGCAAGCGGCAATCGTGGGGTCCTCAAGCAACCGTGGGCGCTCACTGCAGCGGCCGCCGTCGTCGTGATTCGTCATCACGCCGTGTGGGAGATTGCGGTGATCGCGTTCCTCGTGTTCACAGTCGTCTCGACAGCCACAGTCGGCTTGACGTTCCTCTACTTCACCAGGCGCCCCGGTGATGCTCAAGAGCACCTGGAAGCTCTCAGGGATCGAGTGGTGCGTGCGGGTCCGGCGATTGCTGTCGTCGTGTACCTGATGGTGGGTCTGTACCTGATCGTGGATGGTGTGAGGGGCGTCGTGAACTCGTGAGGTATGACGTGCTTCGTGGCCGGGCGAGGTGCGGTAATGACATAGGCACCACCCGACCGATGTCTGGCACTGTCCCCAACCGGCGTCCGTGCTCAACGGCTTCACCGAATTGCCGTGGACAGGCGGTATCGCGAACACCCGGCGAGGTTGAGCCCGCCAACCTCGCTGAGACCCGGTGTCGGTACACCAAACTGCCTCGGTTCGCCGACGGGGTTTGTTCAACGCTCGGCCTCTGACGAGTGAAGAGCAGCACGCGTCAGGAAGCGGGCGGCGACCAGCTTGAGCGGTGCCCACAAGGCAGACGCGAGTCCGCCTCGCGGCGATGTGGTTGCTCCGGATGACGCTTCAGGGCGAACTCTTTGAAATGTGGACCATGTAATCGTCGGAGCGACCGAACCCTATCCGAGCGTAAATGCGCTCACCTTCTGGGTGCTCAGGAGAAGCCAAATGAGGCGCACTCCGGTTCGAATGCCCGCTTGACAAGTCGCGAAGTGACTGCGGTAGCCACTCCCTTCTTGCGAAACTCGCTCGCTGTGCCGACCGCGGCAAGTTCCGTCACCCCCTCGCGTCGTACGGAAAGAGCCCAGAGCCCGCCGGCGCCAGCGACGGGAGGTGGCGGGCGAGCACGACGGCTCCCCCTTCCTGGACCACACGCTTTCGGCCATCGATCATTCTGCTGTCGGGCGGGCCCGCGGGCTCGCCGTAGGCCTCGTCGGCGACCACGATGGCATCGGCATGATCCCCTGTCGACGACGCGAGAACGACCTCAATATCTGGCGGCGGCTCCATCGAATGTTCCTCACCAGGACGGCAGGTCATTATCGGCAGGTGCGCCTCCGTGGAGAAGCCCTCGGCGAGGAGTGTGCCCTCGAGGGCTGGACATTCACCACTCACGTACTCCAAGCGGGGAAGCAGATCCCTTCGGCGAAATGTCTCTACAAGGGCTTCGACCTCGGTCCCTGACGGACGGACATCGTCGTCAGGGACCGCATAGTTCAACATCGGGTGCTTGGTATGGGGTTCCAAACGGATCAGGAACGGACCAATCTTGATGCGTTCATCGGGCGCTCCACCAGCGCGCAAGAAGGCGTGGATGTTTGCTTCGATCACGACAACTCCGTGTTCGGGCTGACGACGAGGTGGGGCAAAGGTGGCAGCATCCGACGCCAACGCTCATCGAAATTCGCGGATTCCGCTCAGCCCCGCCTCAACCGTAGTTCTCGCTGAGTTCATGCTCCGGGTACCTGGCGAGCCCCGCGAACGGCCGGATGACCCAGGAACCAACATGTCGGTGCCCACCATGACCGGACCAGCCTCAATCGGGAATACTTGTGTTCCACTACCCGCGCATTGTTACCGTAGCCTGGACCTGAGTCGTCGTCATCGTTCCGAGCCGAACCGCCAGCGTGTTGCGCCTCCGGGGTCGACTGTCGCCAGCGCAGTCGCATCACGTGCGGTGATCCGGTAGATCGTCCAGGGCGGCGGCCCGGCTGACGGAGCGCTGTAATCCGCCGTCAGGGCAGTGCCGGAATCGTCCACTCGGACGGGCCAGCCCGCCGCATTCCACTGGCCTGCCATCGTGGCAACCAATGCCGGATCCGACACCTTGGCGGCATCACCATTGACGACGATGTCGAATTCCTGGTCGCCAGGCTCAAGGTGCATCGGGGGTCCCGAGCGAGATTCCTGCCCTTCCGCGTGGCCTCACCGGTCGAACCAGAAAGTCCTGTCGAACCACAGTCCACCGACGCCGGTCACGTGCGGGCTGCCGTCACGGTTGATCGTGGCGAGCCAGCAAGTGTGTCGATCCGGCCCGCCAGCGCTCGGGGCTTGGCTCACCCCCTTTCGAGTCGAGCTTCGACGTGGTCCCAGTCGATCAGCGGTAGTCCGTACAGGTCCGCAAGATTCCTTGATTCCATGATCGGCCCTCCGCCCTCGCTGCGAGAATTCTTGGAACGGGAACCCAGACGCTATCCCTGGTCACGGAGGCGGGCATCGGATTCCTCTTTGGTGTGACGAGCGGCCGCGAACGGCGTGCGGTCAGGTCGCCTGGGTGGCTCCACCGTGACGAGCGCGCCCCTGACCAATCGACTCGTGAGCACCTGCTCTTGCGCACCCGCGCGGTCGATCCAATTTCGGGGATGAGAACCACCCGGAACACCTCGGCGGACGAGCCCTCGGGCAACCCCGCGGCCTCGCCGCTCGCCCGGGCCCAGGTGCGGATCCGGTCGGCCACCCCGTCCGGATCACCGATCTGGCTCTTGTGGCACAGGAGCGCGTTCACCTTGCGCTCGACGGTGGCAGTGGTCTCCACTGCGATCGATGCGCCCTTGGTCCCGGGGCCCATGATCCAGATCTCGCCCGCTGTCCACGGCTCGAGACCCTCCTCTTCGAGCAGCTCCGGGTGGGCGAAGGGGTTGCGCGCGTCGGGGTAGACGGCGCACACGGCGGCCTCGCCCGCGGCCAGATGGTCGGGATGGCTGGCGTACATGTTTTCCCAATTGCGCTCCGGCGATTGCGTGATTACGCGCTGGGGCCGCACCTGGCGGATGACCCTGCTGATGTCGCGCCGCAGCTCGATGTTGGCCACCACCATGCCGTCGGGGTGACCGAGGAAGCGGACGTCGTCGACGCCGACCGCCGCTGCAGCGGCGCGTTGCTGGTCGCGCCGCAGCGCCGCCATGTCCGCCCGCGACATGTCGCGGTCCGAGCCGCCGGCGTCGCCGTCGGTCACGATGCAGTAGGTCACCGCCACGGCCGCCGAGGTGAAGGCGGCCACTGAGCCCGCCGCGCCGAAATCGACGTCGTCGGGGTGCGCGGTGACCACGAGCACACGGCCGACACCGTCTTCGGGCGACCAGTGCGCGATCACGGGATCGGTCAGAGCACACCCTCCCCGGGGTCGGGCGTCCAGGCGGCCAGGTCGGCCAGGCGCGGGTCGTTGGAGAACATCTCGACGATGGGGATGCGCAAGCCGAGGCGGCGCTGGATCACCTCCATCTCCACCAGTTGGTTCCACAGAGCGAGGCTGACCACGACCCCGGCCTTGCCGGCCCGCGCCGTGCGCCCGGAGCGGTGAGGTAGGCCTTTTGGTCCTCGGGCGGGTCGTAGTGGACGACGGCGTCGACGCCCTCGATGTGCAGGCCGCGCGCCGCCACATCGGTGGCCACCAGGACGTGGAGCTTGCCGTTGGAGAAGTCGGCCAGGGCGCGCTCGCGGTTGGCCTGGCGCAGGTCGCCGTGGATCGCGGCCGCCTTGACCCCCTCCTTGCCGAGGTTTTCCACCAGGCGGTCCGCCCCGCGCTTGGTGCGCACGAAGAGGAGCGACTTGTCCTCGGCCCGGCAGATGGCGGCCACCACCTTGACCTTGTCCATCTGGTGGACCTGGAGGAACCGGTGCTCCATGGCCGTGACCGTCTGGGACGACGACGCCACCTCGTGGAAAACCGGCTCGTTCAGGTAGCGCTTGACGAGCATGTCCACGGCGCCGTCGAGCGTGGCCGAGAACAGGAGCGTCTGGTGGGGCTGGTTCGGCCGCCGCAGTACCCACTCCACCTGCGGCATGAAACCCATGTCCGCCATGCGGTCGGCTTCGTCGAGTACCAGGGTCTCCAACCCCTCGACGGTCACCTCGCCTCGGTCCCCGAGGTCGATGAGGCGGCCGGGGGTGGCGATGACGACGTCGACACCCTTGCGCAGCTTGGCCACCTGGCGGTCGAGGTCGGCGCCTCCGTAGCGCCACCGCGTGCAGGCCGAGCTTGCCGGCCAGGGGCGCCAACACCCCGTGCACCTGGACGGCGAGCTCGCGGGTCGGCAGGAGCACGAGCGCCAGCGGCCGAGCCGGCCGGCCCGAAGGGCCTTCGCCGTCCGACTCGCGCCCTCGCTTTGGTGCGCTGGAGGAGCGGCACCCCGAAGGCGAGGGTCTTGCCCGACCCTGTCTTGGCCTTGCCGCAGACGTCGCGCCCCGCCAGGGCGTCGGCCACCGTGAGGGCCTGAATGGGAAAGGCGCTGACGATGCCTTCATCGGCGAGCGCCTTGATCAGCTCGAGGGAGACGCCGAGCGACTCGAAGGTCCTCGACGTCTCGTAGGTGTCGCCGCCGGGCGCGTCGGCCTCGGCGGAGACCGGGCCGGGGAAGGCCTCGGCCAGGTCATTGAGGGTCATGCGAACCGCTTTCTCCGTCTCATCGGGTTTGTCATCGGGCGGGGCCGTGCGCCACCACGAGAAACGAGGGTCAGCCCCGACGCACCGGCCCATGCCGGTGGTCGCACCACCTATTCTACCAGCGCAGGTGGGGAATCCCGCGGCACCAGGCACGAACGGTGCGCCCACTGGACGACGACCAAGGAGCCGAACAGATGGCCAAACTCGAGACGGGTGCCACCGCCCCCGCATTCACCCTTCCTGACCAGGACGGGAAGCCGGTCAAACTCTCCGACTACAAGGGCCAGCGGGTGATCGTCTACTTCTACCCGGCGGACGACACGCCTGGGTGCACGAAAGAGGCGTGCCAGTTCAACGACAACCTCAAGACCTTCGAGAAGGCGGGGGTCGTCGTGCTCGGGATCTCGCCCGACATGGCGGAAAAGCACGTGAAGTTCCGCACCAAGTACAAGCTCAAGTTCCCGCTCCTGACCGATGCCGACAAGAAGGTCATGGAGAAGTACGGGGCGTGGGGCAAGAAGACCATGTACGGCAAGAAGACGGTCGGCACCATCCGATCGACCTTCCTCGTCGCCCAACGGCAAGGTCGAACGGGCCTGGTCCAACGTCCGGGCCGACGGCCACACGGCCAAAGTGCTCGAAGAAGTGTCTGCGAGCTGACAGGGCGATGCCGACCTGGGCCGAGTTTGCGTCCATGGGCCCGACCTCGCGGAGTCAGGCCGCGAACTGCTCTACCAGGTCGGGGTCGGCCTGGGATTCCTGGCCACCACCCGCCCCGATGGCGGCCCGAGGCTGCACCCGATGCGCCCGCTGCTCGACGGCATCGGGATGTACGCCTTCATCGTGCCTTCGCCCAAGCAGCGCGACCTACGGCGCGACGGGCGCTAGCCCTCCATTCCTTCCCGTGCGACGACAACGAGGACGCCTTTTGCGCTACCGGTACGGCACGGCTCGTCGACGACCCTGCGGTGCGAGCGGACCTGACCGCGCTCTTCGTGAGCGAACGCTCCTCCATTGGCGTCGCGGCGCCATCGAGGAGACACTCTCTTCGACCTCCTCGTCGAGTCCAGCCTGCTGACGAGGACGACCGGGCACGGTGACCCGGCGCCGCTGCACACGGTGTGGCACGCCGCCTGAGGAGGCCGCGAGAGCGTCACCGAACGAGCAGAACCGGGCACCCGCCGCAGGCGCAAACTGAGCCGGAGCGACCAGCCCCTCGGTCAACGCCGTCGGGTCAACGCCTTGGGTCAACGCTGGGCGCCGGGCACCACCAGGTACTGCGGCCGCCGACGACACCATGGAGCAGCTCGGCGCCTCCGCGGGCAGACCTCCGGCGTGGCGCTCCTCCTCACGTCGCCGGTGTGCACGCCGCCGCGCCGGTCGAGCTGGCGCAGGGTCGAGCGCAGCACGGAGTGCAACGCCCGCACCTCGTCTGACGTGAGCGGCGGAGCGGCGGCCGGGTCCATCCCGGCCCGCCACAGGATTTCGTCGGCCAGCAGGTTGCCCACGCCGGCGAGGCGGTGCTGGTCCATCGGGCGGCCTTGAGGGGAGCTGCGCCCGCGGGCGGCCCGGGGGCACCGACAGGGCGGCGTCCAATTTTTTCTTGGTGACCGAGAGAGCGTCGGGCCCGAGTCGGCTCTCGTCGGGCACCTGTCCAAGGAGCCGAAGCAACGCGGGTCGTGGATGAGCATGTCGCCCCCGTCGGCGAAGGTGATGCGGGCCCGTACCCACTTCTCGCCGAAAACGCCCGGGCCGTAGCGGAGGCGGTCGAGAGCCTGGCCACGTCGACCACGAGCCCTCCGGTCATGCCGAAGCGGACGCCGAGGGACGGACCCGTGTCGGTGTCGAGGACCAACAGCTTGCCCGCCGGGCGCGCGGTGAAGCGGCGGCCGATGAGGGCGTCGCGCAGGCGTCGCGGCGTGGTGCCGCCACGGCCGTAGCGGGCGTCGACCATCCACACCCGGGCCACGTCCCCGCCCCAGGGCGCGCTCGGCCAACGTTCGGTAGCGCTCGACCTCCAGGATCTCGGGCACGCCGAGACGGTAATCGGACCCTTCCGGCCAAGCCGAATATGGTGGGCCCGTGCCACCGGAGAAGCCGCACTGGGCCGAGCTGTTCACCGAAGTCGTCACGTCGGGCCTGTGCACCGGCTGCGCCGCCTGTGTCGTCGCCTGCCCCTACGACGTGCTCGGCTACGACGACACGAGGGCGTGTACCGGCCCTTCCACGTCGACGCCGAGGGCGGCCCGACAACTGCACCCACGGCGAGAAGGGCTGCACGCTGTGCACCCGGGCCTGCCCGCGCTTTCGGACCTGGGAGACCGAGATCGACAAGTACCTGTTCGGGCGGCCGCGCACGGAGGACGAGGTCTCGGGCATCTCGCGACGGACCGTCCTCGCCCGGGCCACCGACCCCGACCTGCTCGCCGCCGGCCAGGACGGCGGACTCGTGTCTGCCCTCCTCATCTGGGCGCTCGAGAACGACGTCATCGACGCCGCGCTCGTGTCCTACCTCGAAGGCGACGGCACGAGCTGGAAAGCGGTGCCCCGGTGGCCGCGCACCCGCGACGACGTGCTGGCCACTGCCGGATCCGCTACACCTATTCGGCGAACCCGCTGGCCTATGCCGAGGCGATCGCCGGCGGCGCCGAGCGGGTCGCCCTCGTCGGCATGAGCTGTCAGGCCTCCGCCCCGCCGGTCATGGCGGCCCGCAAGGCCGGGAAGGTCGCCCGGCGGTTCTCCTCTCGATCGGCCTTCTGTGCTCGAAGACCTTCGACGACGCCATCTTCCCCGAGCTCTTCGAGGAGCGCTACGGCCTGCGCGCGAGGACATCGTGAAGATGAACATCAAGGGCGTCTTTCAGATCTGGATGCGCGACGGCAGCTACCACGAGGTCCCGCTGAAAGAGGCGCACGCCTGGACACGAGAGGGCTGTAAGGGTGCCCCGACTTCGCCGCCGAGCACGCCGACATCTCGACAGGCGGCATCGGCGCGTTCGGCGACTGGACGATGACCGTCGTGCGAACCGAGAAGGGCCGGAGCTCATGGACGCCATAGACGGCTGCGGGCGTGATCGAGACGCGGCCGGGAAGACGACCCGGCAGCAATGGAATTTCTGGGCAAGCTGGCCGCGTGAGCCGCCGGCGCTGGCCGGAGACTGCGGTGCCGATGCCGCGGCGGCTGCCCTCTCCGGCGCCGACTTCTTGAGGCCCAGCAGGGTGAGCGGACCCGGACGTGACGAGTTCGCCGAGTCGCTGGGAATCGAGGTGGCACGCCGCCGGACCGGGCCACACCGTGGCCCGTCTGACCACCGACGGCCGGCACGCGAACCCGCACGGGACCGTGCCGCGGCGCGGTCTTCTACGCCGTGGCCGGCGCCGCCATCGCCGCCGCGGCCAACGACGAGTGAACTCCGGCATCATCTCGTCGGTACTGGTCGAGTACCTCCAGCCGGCTGCGGTCGGCGACGAGCTGTGCACCGAGGTTCAACGGTCGATCTCGACGGACCGGGAGGACATCTTCACCGGGACGGTCCGCCGCGGCGAGCAGGGCGACCT
>CAWGHA010000021.1:0-54433 GCA_963822265.1 uncultured Acidimicrobiaceae bacterium | reverse complement strand
AATGGGGCCGAGCGCCCCGCTGGGCGTCGGACGCACAAGACTCTGGTCGAAGGCCTGGACGGAGCCCGCGCCGCAGAGGGCCATCGCCCGCTTGAGCTCTGTTTCGAACCAGCGGATGAGCGCCGACACACCGGAGTCTCCTCCGGTGGCCACCGCCCACAGCGAAGGTCGGCCGACGAGGACGGCCCGTGCCCCGAGTGCCAGCGCCTTGACGACATCAGGCGACCGTCGTATTCCACCGTCCACGTGGACCTCCACCCGTCCATCCACGGCCGCCGCGATCTCAGGCAGGATGTCCGCCGTCGGGGGAGCGTTGTCCCGGAGAAGCCGCTCGTCGTCCGAGCCGCCGGCGTAATAGGCGCAGGCCATCCCTCCGATGGCGTGCCGGGCGTTTCGTTCGAGCTCATTGAGCGACAGGTCGGTCACCAGCGGCGCCTCGGAGTTGTGCTCTTCGGCCCGAGTGCTGGCAGGATGAGCTGTCACGTGGCGCATGGTAGGCGCCCGAACACGCTGGAGGTGGAGTGCGTTTCTCGTATGCCGAGTCGATGACCGACCCGACCTTCTATCTCCCGCTGGCCCGGGCGGCCGAGGAGGCGGGCTACGACTCCATGGTGGTGCCCGACAGCATCTGCTACCCGGAGGTATCCGACACCACGTACCCGTTCAACCCGGATGGCTCCCGGGAGTTCCTCGAGGACAAACCGTTCTTGGAGCCGTTCTCACTGATACCGGCCATGGGGGCCGTGACGGAGCGGCTGCGCTTCGTCACCTTCGTGATAAAGCTGCCGATCCGCCATCCTGTCCTCGTGGCGAAGCAGGTCAGTTCGACTGCGGTGCTGACCCGGAACCGGCTGGTGCTGGGGGTCGGGACGAGCCCGTGGCCGGAGGACTACGAGATCTGCGGGGTGCCCTGGGAGCGGCGAGGCACCCGCATGGACGAGGAAATCGCCATCATGCGTGGATTGATGGCGGGCGGGTTCTACGAGTTTCACGGGAAGGTGTTCGACATCCCGTCGATCAAGATCTCGCCCACGCCCGAGGTACCCGTTCCGGTGCTCATCGGAGGGCATCACGAAGCTGCCCTTCGACGTGCCGCAAGTGACGGTGACGGATGGTTGCACGGTGGAGGGGATCCCGAGCTGTTGCCCGGGTTGCTCGACCGACTGGCCGTGCTCCGACGGGAACACGGAACGGAGAATCGACCGTTCGAGGTACACGTGATCTCTGCGGACGCGTACACGCCTGACGGCGTGCGGCGTCTGGAGGAGCTGGGGGTCACTGACGTCATTGTCGGGTTCCGGTGGCCCTACACCACTGAGCACGATACGGAGCCCCTGCAGACCAAGGTGGACAATTTGAGCCGGTTCGCCGACGACGTGATCGCCAAGCTGCGTTGACGACGATGGGACGGTAGGAGGAGAAGACATGAGTGAAACTGTCTTGAACGCACGCGAACTCGGAATTCGCTCCCGAGCTGCAGTGACTGCCGGCGATCGGGACGCCTGGCTGAATCTGTTCGACCCCGACGCGGTGGTGCAGGACCCCATCGGCCCGTCACCCTTCGACCCCGAAGGCGCAGGACACCGGGGGCGCGAGGCCATCGCTGCCTTCTACGACACCGTCATCGCTCCGAGCGAGAAGATCACGTTCGAGATCACCGCTTCGTTTCTCTGCGGGGACGAGGTCGCGGACGTCGGCGTGATCCGAACGACCCTCGCCGGAGGCACGCACCAGGCCGTGGTCCGTGGCGTCTACACCTACCGCAGCAACGGCGCGGGACAGCTGGCGGCTCTCCGAGCCTTTTGGGAGTTCGACGCCCTCGAGATGATCGAACTCGGAGCCTGACGCGTGCTGGTCCGAGAGGGGCTCTTCACCGACGCCGACCCCCCGGCGTTGCTCGGTAGCAGGTGCACCCACTGTGGATCGGTGCTCTTCCCGCGTGCCGACACCTGCCCGTACTGCGCGAGCGTAGATCCGGAGCCGATAGAGCTCTCACGCCGGGGCACGCTCTGGGCATGGACCGCCGTCACGGCTTCGCCTCCCGGTTATCACGGTGACGTGCCCTACGGGATGGGCGTGGTGGAGCTACCGGAAGGCGTGCGCGTCATCGGGCGTCTCACCGAACCCGATCCCTCGGCACTCGTCACCGGCCAGCAGATGGAGCTCCGCACGGTCCGGCTCAGTGGCAGCGGCACCCAGGACGACGAGGAGGTCGTGACCTACGCCTTCGCACCGGTGGGCGCCGCATGACGCAGGTCGCGGTCACCGGGGTGGGTATGCATCCCTTCGGGCGATTCGATGGGGTCTCGACGACCGACATGGGTGTCATAGCCGTCCGGGCGGCGCTGGCCGAAGCCGGTGTCGGCAAGGGCGGGTTCGAAGCCGCTTTCTGCGGCACGGCCTACGGCGGGGTGGCGACGGGGCACAGGATCCTGAGCCGGTTGGGCATGACCGGGATGCCAATCGTCGACGTCGAAGCCGGTTGTGCCAGCGGCGGAGCGGCCTTGATGCTGGCAGCGGCCGCCATCCGGGCGGGCCAATACGACACGGTGCTCGTCTTCGGCACCGAGAAGATGCCCAAGGGCATCATCCGTTCGTCGTTCTTCGAGCCGTGGCAGGAAGAGGCGGGTCTGGCCGCCACGCCGGCCTTCTTCGGACTTCGCGCACAACGACTCTGCGCCAACTCCGGGGTGACCAAGGATCATCTCGCCCGCGTCGTGGTGAAAAACCGCCGGCACGGAGCGGACAATCCCGACGCGATGTTCAGGAAGGAGACGACCGTCGAAGACGTACTCGCCTCGCGGGTCGTGTGCGAGCCCCTCCACCTTCACATGCTCTGCTCACCCAACGAGGGAGCGGCAGCCATCGTCCTCCGCCGAAGCGATCTTCCCTCACCGGCGGGTAGCGGCACCGACACCGGCAGCGGCAGCGTGACCCTCGCGGCGGCGGTGTTGCGCTCGCACGTGCCGGGAGCGGTGTTGAGCGAGTCCACGCCGCTGTCGGGGTTGGTCGACGACACCATTCCCGCTCCGACGGCGCTCGCGGCGCACGACGCCTTCGAGGAAGCGGGACTCGGACCCGGTGACCTCGACGTCGTGGAGTGCCAGGACACGGACGCAGCACGGGAGCTGCTGTCGTACGAGGAGCTCGGTCTCTGCGAGCCCGGGGGTCGTCCGAGCTACTCGACTCGGGCGCGACCGAGCTCGGTGGACGCCTCCCGGTCAATCCCAGCGGGGGACTGCTTTCGAAGGGGGAGCCACTCGGGGCTTCGGCGCTCGGCCAAGTCGTCGAACTGGTGCGCCAGCTCAGGTCGGCGTGCGGGCCGCGACAGGTCGAGGGTGCACGGACCGCCCTTTCGCATACGGTCGGCCGCGGAGCCAACGCGAGCGTGGTGATCCTCACGTCGTAGCGACCGGGACGACGAAACTTCTCGCGTCCGGCTGATCATCCGGCGACCAGTACCACCTTGCCGAACTTGGCTCCGGCGGCGAAGCGGTCGTAGGCGAGCTCCGCGTCGGCCATGGGGTGGGTGGCGCACACCGGGACGCGGAGACGCCCCGCAGCGAATGCCGGCACCACGTGCCGCGCCACACTCGACGTGACGTCCGCCTTCTCCCGGAAGCTCCTGGCCCGCAGGGTCGACCCTCCGATGCGAGCGCGTTTGGTCATGAGCTGCATCAGGTCGATCTCCATCCGGCCGCCGGACCCGACACCGATCACCACGACTCGGGACCAGGTCGCAAGATGCGGCAGGACATCGGTCAGGCTGGCTTGACCGATGAGTTCCAGCACGACGTCGTAGGGGCCGGCGGTGCCCTCCTCGCCCGGGCCGATCACGATGTGGGCGCCGAGCGCCGCGACGTCGTCTCGGCGCGCCGGGTCGCGCACGGTGGCGACGACCGTCGCCCCGGCCTCGGCGGCGAGTTGGACCCCTGCCGTGCCGACCCCACCGGCGGCGCCGCTGACCAGGACACGCTCGCCCATGCGGAGATCGGCCTGGGTGAAGAGCGCGTCGTACGCGGTCGAGAACACCTCGGGGAACCCCCCGGCCTCCGGCCAGGGCTGAGAGGCGGGGACGCCCATGGCGTGCTGCTCGTCGACGCGGGCAAGTGTGGCCTGTGCGCCCCCTCCCACCACAGCCATGACGCGGTCGCCGGGACCGAACAGAGTGACCTGCCGTCCGATCGCCACCACCTCTCCGGCCAGCTCCATGCCCGGTATGTCGGGGGGCCAGCCGGCGGGCGCCGGGTAGAAGCCGGCTCGCTGCATGAGGTCGGCGCTGTTGAGCCCGGCCGCCTGCACCGCCACGAGGAGCTCGGTGTCGCCGGGAACCGGATCCTCACGTTCCTCCCAGTGAAGCCGGCTCTCGCGTATGACGACTGCGTGCACGCTGGGTCAGGCTACGCCTCCGGCCGGAGCCCGGTAGGGTCCGTGGCATGGCTCTCTACGACATCCCCATCCACACCCTCCAAGGGAGCGACAGCTCGCTCGGCGACTACGCCGGCAAGACTCTGCTCCTCGTCAACGTCGCCTCGAAGTGCGGGCTGACCCCGCAGTACGAGGGCCTCGAGCGCCTGCAGAAGACGTACGGCGACCGGGGCTTCTCGGTGATCGGCTTCCCCTGCAACCAGTTCCTCGGCCAGGAGCCGGGCACGGCGGAGGAGATCGCACAGTTCTGCTCGGCCACGTACGGGGTCACTTTCCCGCTCATGGAGAAGATCGACGTCAACGGGGAGGACCGGCATCCGATCTTCGTCGAGCTGACCGAGAAGGCCGACGCGGAAGGGAACGCCGGGGACATCACCTGGAACTTCGAGAAGTTCCTCGTGTCGCCGAAGGGCGATGTGGTCGCCCGCTACCGGCCGCAGGTGGAGCCGGAGGACCCGACGATCGTGGGCGATATCGAGGCGCAGCTCGCCGCTTGAGCCCCGACCCTCCGGCGCCGGCGCGGTTCGGCGCGTCCATCTTCGACATGGACGGGCTGCTCATCGACTCCGAGGTGCTTTGGCACGAAGCCGAGCTCGAGATCCTGGGCGGGCTCGGTGTGCCTTTGTCTGCGGACGGTTGCCGGACGACCAAGGGCATGTTCGTCGGCGAGGTCACCCGGCATTGGTACGCGCAGTACCCCTGGGAAGGCCCGGACCCTGCCGAGGTCGCCGTGACCATCGTCGACCGCGTGATCGCCCTGGTGCGCTCCGTTGGGCGCCTCAAGCCGGGCGCCTTCGAGGCCATAGACTTGTGCGCCCGACGGGGACTCCTGCTCGCGGTGGCTTCGTCGTCGCAGTACCGGCTCATCGACGCGGCCCTCGACCACTTCGGGCTGCGGGACCGGTTTGCCCTCGTTCATTCGGCCGAGGACGAGGACTACGGGAAGCCGCATCCCGCTGTCTTCATCACTGCTGCCTCCAAGCTCGCGGTGGCGCCCCGGCACTGCCTGGTCTGGGAGGACGCGCCGGCCGGGGTCCTGGCGGCGAAAGCGGCGTCGATGGCGTGCATCGCCGTCCCCGAACACGGCGAGGGGCACGACCCGGCGTTCGCGCTCGCCGACCTTGTCGTCGACTCGTTGGCCGACGTGCACGGGGACACGCTCGATTCGATCGCACGACGACGGTTCGGCGGCGCTCCGGCTGCGTAGCCGGGCCGGACGTAGATCCGGATCCCGGTCTCGACGGCGGTCGGCGGGACGAGAAGCGATGTCAGAGGACTTTCTCGAGCCGTGCCGCCACTTCGCGGTATCGGGCGACCGGGACGAGGTGGACCCCGTCATAGGCGGCGGAGTCACGTAAGGCGGCGACGAGTTCGCACGCGGCGTCGACGCCTGCGTTGCGATCACGCTCGAGCCTCTCGACCAGGTCCTCGGGGACGCTGAGCCCCGGGATCGTGACTTTTCGGGCCATCGCCGGGCTGGCGATGACGATGACGCCCGCGTAGACGGGACAGGTCACCTCGACCGTCGAGCGCCAGGCCAGAAGCGCATCGATGTCGAAGCCGACTTGTACGAAGAGAAAGTCCGCATTCCGCTTCCACCCGGGCAGGCCGGCACCGAGACGTGTCGCGGCGCCGAAGCGCATCGGCGTAGTCCCGCCCACGGCCGCTGCGTACTGGCGTCCCTCGGAGAGCATCGTTCTCACCGTGAGCTCGCTGGTCCGCTTGCCTACGAGGGGCTCGTCGCCATAGATGCAGAGGAACTGGTCGACCCCGTATGCGGCCGCGGTGAGGAGGTCGCGTCGGTATCCGAGGAGGTTGCGGTCGCGCGCGTTGAGGCAGGCGATCGACCGCCCGCCCATGGCCTCCACCTCGCGTGCCACGGCCACGCTGGACACGGTGGCGCGGCCGATGTGATTGTCGGGGATGAGGAAGCTCGAGGCGACGGAGCTGAGCACCCCGATCTGGTGACGCACTCGCTTCAAGTCCGGCGTGGTCGCGGGCTCGATCTCACAGATCAGTTCGAAGCCGCTGGTCGTCATGGTCCGCTCAGGATACGAGCTCGGTGAAGCGGATGACGCCCGGCGGGAGCGGCGCTTCGTCGGCATCCACCTGATGGCGCTCCTGATCGGTCGCCTCGTACAGCGCCACTGCCTCAGGCTGCCGGCTGCCGGCTGCCGGCCGCCGGCCGCCGGTCCCGACGCCGGACCTCGGCGGTCGCCGTCCCGATCGCCGCCTTTGTCCCCGTCCCCGTCCCCGTCCCCGTCCCCGACGCCCCCCGAACGGATCGGTGGCGCTCGCCGCCCGGGCGACGAGAAAGACCCCCCGAGGGGGTTCGAACGTCGTGGCGTCGAGCTCGAGCTCATATGGGCTCAAACTCCCGTATATCGAGCGACCAGTTCCGCCACCGCCTGGGCGATCATCGGGCGCGGGCCGGCACCGGCCGAAGGCTCGCACCGTAGGGAGATGCCGTCAGGCGCACGCGGGGTGGGTGCATCCACAGCCTCTATCCTCTGCGAGATACGGTCCGGGTCCCACCCGACCAGACCCCCTGACTCCCGTGTTCTCGCCCGTCCCCCCCGACATCGACTTCGTCGCCCTGGAGGAGTCCCAACTCGCCCACTGGTCGGAGCACCGCGTCTTCGAGCGCTCCGTGGAGCAACGTCGGGGCGCGCCGCCGTGGGTCTTCTACGAAGGCCCGCCCACGGCGAACGGCAAACCGGGCCTGCACCACGTCTGGGCCCGGGTCTACAAGGACCTCTTCTGCCGCTTCCGAACGATGAGCGGGTCGTTCGTCGCTCGCCGAGCCGGCTGGGACACGCACGGCCTCCCGGTCGAGGTCGAGGTGGAGAAGAAGCTCGGGATCACCGGGAAGCAGCAGATCGAAGATCAGGTCGGCATCGCCGAGTTCGTCCGGCTGTGCCGTGAGTCCGTCTACTCGTACGTCGACGAGTTCGCCCGGCTCACGACCCGTATCGGCTACTGGGTCGACATGGACAGCGCGTACTGGACCCTCAGCCCGGACTACATCGAGTCGGTGTGGTGGCACCTCCAGCAGATGTTCGACCAGGGGCTCCTCTACGAGGACCTCAAGGTGGTGCCGTACTGCCCGCGTTGCGGGACGGCGCTGTCGAGCCACGAGCTCGGCCAGCCCGACGTGTACCGGGACGAGGAGGACGAGTCCGCGTACGTGCGACTGCCCTTGGTCGACCCGGACCCGGCGCAGGTCGGGCCGGCCACGTCGCTCGCCGTGTGGACGACGACGCCGTGGACTTTGTTGTCGAATACGGGCGTCGCCGTAAACCCCGACCTCACCTACGCCGTCGTCGACGGGCTCGTTATCGCCGAGGAGCTGGTCGACGCCGTCCTGGGCCAGGGAGCCTCGGAGCGCATCACACGTCGCCTGCCCGGTACGGCACTCGTCGGCCTCCGCTACGTCCGGCCCTTCGACGACATCGACCCCCCTCCGGGCGCCGACGGTTGGCGCGTCGTGGCGGCTGGATACGTGACCACCGACGAGGGCACCGGCTTGGTCCACCTGGCCCCGGCCTTCGGCGAGGTCGACCGCCAGATCGGACGTGAGAACGGCTTGCCGTCGCTCAATCCCGTCGGACCCGACGGCCGGTTCACCGATGCCGTCCCATGGTTGGCGGACCGAGATGTACGAGAAGCAAACCACGACATCAACGATCGCCTCCAGAGCAAGGGCGCGCTGATCCGGCGCGAACCGTACGTCCACTCCTACCCGCACTGCTGGCGTTGCCGCACCCCGCTCATCTACTGGGGCAAGCCGAGTTGGTACATCGCCACCTCGACCCGCAAGGACGACCTCCTCGCGGCCAATGCCCTCGTCGACTGGCACCCCGCCTACATCCGTGACGGCCGCTTCGGCGAGTGGCTCGCCAACAACGTCGACTGGGCGCTCTCGCGCGATCGCTACTGGGGCACGCCGCTGCCCGTCTGGCGTTGCGGTCGTGGGCATCTGCGCTGTGTCGGGTCGCTCGCCGAGCTCTCCGACCTCTGCGGTCGCGACGTGTCGGACATCGACCCGCACCGACCGACGATCGACGAGGTGACGTTCCCGTGCTCGAGCTGCGGCGCCGACGGCTTCCAGGACGAGCTCTCGATATGCCGTCGGGTGGAGCCGGTGATCGACGCCTGGTTCGATTCGGGATCGATGCCCGCGGCCCAGGTCGGGTATCCGCATGCGGCCGGCTCGGCTGAGGCTTTCACCTTCCCGGCGGATTTCATCTCCGAGGCCATCGACCAGACGCGCGGGTGGTTCTACTCCTTGCTGGCCGTCAACGTGCTCGTGTTCGGAGAGAGCCCGTACCGGCATGTCGTCTGCCTCGGACACATCATCGACGCCGAAGGGCGCAAAATGTCCAAGTCGCTCGGGAACATCATCGACCCCTGGAGCATTCTCGACACGCGAGGCGCCGATGCCATGCGGTGGTGGATGTTCAGCCAAGGATCGCCCTGGACGCCCACGCGGGCGACGCTGGCGGCGATCGACACCGCCATGCGGGACACGTTGCTGACCCTGTGGAACACGTTCAGCTTCTTCACCACGTACGCGTCGCTGAACGATTTCGACCCGGCGGACTCTTCCATCCCGGCGGCGGCCGATCGCAGCCCTCTCGACCGATGGATCTTGTCGCGACTGGCGAGCTCGGTCGCCGAGGTGACATCCGCGTTGACGGATTACGAACCCCTGAACGCGGCGACGGCCTTGGCCAACCTGGTCGACGACGTTTCCAACTGGTACGTGCGTCGGAGCCGGAGGCGCTTCTGGCGCACCGACCCGGACGCACCACCAGGCGACACCTTGGCGGCGCAGGCGACGCTGCACACGGTCTTGACCGCGCTGTCGACGATGCTCGCTCCTTTCTGTCCGTTCGTCTCCGACACGATGTGGCGCCACCTGACCGCGGCGGGTCCGGACCAGTCGGTCCACCTTGCGGACTGGCCGGTCGCCGACACCGACCACATCGATGGCACGCTCGAGGCGGAGATGGCACTGGCGCGGCGCCTCACGTCCCTCGGCCGGGCCGCTCGCAGCGAAGCCGGCATGAAGGTGCGCCAGCCTCTCCACCGCGCGCTCGTGTTCCTGCCGACGGGTTCTCCCGAGATCCTGCGCGACATCGTTGCCGATGAGCTCAACGTCGACGAAGTGGACACCGCCGACGAGTTGAGCGAGGTGATCCAGTTCGAGCTGTTCGCGAACTTCCGCACGCTGGGCCCGCGACTGGGCGAACGGGGCAAAGGCCTGAAGTCAGCGCTGGCTGCGCTCGACGGCACCGAGGCGGCCGAAGTCCTCGAGCTGGGTCGAGCCATCTCCGTGGTGCTCGACGGCGAATCCGTCGAGTTGGGCCCCGAGGACGTCACCCTTCGTGTGCGGCCACAGCAGGGATTCGCCGTCTCACGCGAGGGCGGAGAGGTGGTGGCGCTCGATCTCTCGCTCGACGACGACCTCCGCAAGCGCGGGTGGGCGCGCGACGTCGTGCGCCAGATCCAGGATCTCCGCAAGACGAGTGGTCTCGACGTTTCGGATCGCATAATCCTGCGCGTCGTCGGACTCGACGCCGTCGCCGACCACTTCGACTGGATCGCGCGGGAGGTTCTGGCGACAGCCATCCTGAAGGAGGCCGGCACTGGTGCGGGCACCGTGATTGAGCTCGAGGAGTTCGGTGACGGGCCTCAGCCCCGGGTCTGGCTCGAAAAGGACCGCGGTCAGGGCTGAGCGGAACCCGGTCCCGCTCTCGCTCTCCCGTTCGCTTTCGTCACCTCGTCAGAGCACGTTCCCTGACCCGCTCCCGATTCCGCTTTTCCGTTCGCTTTGGTCACCTCGTCGGCGGTCTTCGCCCCGCCCGTTCTTGCTCCCGGTCCTGCGGTCGGTACCCCGCCGATCGTGTCCCACAACGGCGAAGGGCGAGAGGTCATCACCCGACCGCCGGGGCCGACGAAGGAGAGCTCGACGTTGGCGTCGCCGCTGACGCTCCAGCGTTTCGAGTGGAGCTCGTGGTGGTGATGGGCGCACAGGGTCACGAGGTTGTCCATGTCCGTCCGCCCCTTCATGCTCCAGGGCACGAGGTGGTGGACGTGGGTGAACCAGGCGTTGGTGCAACCGGGAAAACGGCAGTGGCGGTCGCGGCGCCAGAGCTCGCGGCGCTGGGTCTCGCTCGGGAAGCGCTGGGCCCGGCCCTCGAACATCGTGTGGCCGGCCTCGTCGTCGAGGCCCACGATGAAGTTCGCGTCACAGGCCAAGCGCTCGAGGATCTCTGCGCTGATGAGGCCGGCCCGTTCGAGTTCGGCCACGAGCGAGGACGGGGGGCGCCCAGGGAGGGCAACGAGGTCTTTCAAGGCCACGTGGGCCACGAGGGTCGGCGCAGCGGCGTGTGCCGAGGCGTCCGCCGCCCCGGACCCGGACCCGGCCAGCATCGCGACCAAGGCCTCGGCTGACCGCACGTCGAGGGGGGTCGTTCCGTCTGAACCCATGGCGGCGACCCGGGCTTCGACGGCGCGGCGAACGGCGGCATAGTCGTTTCGCCGCAGGCGGGCCGTCATGGTGCAGGCCTGGTCATTGAACCGCACTGAGCCATGGGCGGGACCTCCACCCTTGTTGGTCCCCCCGCGTGGTGGCACGTCATGGTGTCGTTCGGCCAGAGCCGCCAGGTCGCGCACCGGGAGACCCCGGGCCGCTTCGACCCACTCCCGATCCGTCTCGGGATCAGCCACCTCCACAATGACTCGAACCTGGTCCAAGCTGAGCTCTCCCGTGGAGAGGGCCTGTTGGAGATGGGGCAGATCGAAGAGCCGCTCGCCCACCCGAGCCAGCGTCCGAGCGGCTGCGGCGCCGAGCCCGTGATGCCCGATCATGAGCGCTTCGAGTGAGGTCGCGCCCACGTTTCGAAAGGCCTGACGGCGTCCCACCTCAGCGCCCAGCTGAGCCACATGGCCGTCGAGCGCGGCGCGCAACCGGGTGGCCTCACCGAGCTCGGTCAGAGCCTCGTCGTTCGAGAGCGCTGCGAGCTCGGCGTTGGACCATGCGCCGAGTCGCACGGTAGCGGTCGCAGCGGTCGCAGCGGTCGCAGCGGTCGGTGTCGCGGTCGCGGTGTTCGTGGCCATCGCAGTACGAACGGTCGAGAGTAGGACCTGTAGCGCGCCCGTATGTCAGGTCCTCAGGAAGCGCGGCGACGAATCGGAACGGACGGGTTCCGTCGGGGAAGACGGATGGGTGCCGCCGTGAAGAGGCGATCGGGATCGGGCGGTCAGTAATCCGGGATCTGCGGTCAGCAGCCGGCGTCGATGATCTTGCCGAGTGCGACCGCGAGCGCCGTGCGGTCTGCAGTGTCGAGAGGCGCCATCAGATGTCGGTCGATGCCCTCGACGTGTGCGGCGACCGCACGTTCGAGCGTGCCGCGACCTTCGGGCGTGAGGACGACACGGACGCTGCGGCGGTCGTTGGGGCAGTGCTGGCGCGCCACCAGCCCGGCCTCGACCATCCGGTCGACGAGGCGGGTCACGCCGCCGGTCGTCAAGGCGACGTCGTTGCTGAGCCTGCTCATGGTCAGCCAGCCCTCGGGCGCCGCGCCCACGTGGATCAACACGTCGAAGAAGACGAGCGGGATGCCCACCGCCTGCTCGAGCTCCCGCCCGAGGCAATCCGTCAGCCGTCGGTGCGAGCGGACGATCAGCCCCATGAGGCGTATCCGCTCGTCGTCGCTCTGGTCGAGGACTCCGCAACTGCCCGTGCCGCTCTCGGATCCTGCCGCAACATCGGAAGGATCGAGGGACCGTTCTTCGTCGTCGCCGCCTTGTCTCGGGAGTATCGCCGTTCCCATATCTCTGTCCAAAGTCTCCCCCGTCGTCCGGAGGTCCGCTGGTCAAGTCTCCCCCGTCCTCCGGGGTTGCGCAGACTTACTGATTGACAAGTATCTGTATAATCAGATATTATCACATCAGATAAATCTCTACAACGAGGAGGAACAGAAATGACCAGTACAACCAACGAGACTGCTTCCGTCACCGTGCCCAAGGCGGGGAACTACGTCATCGACCCGGCGCACACGGAAGTCGGGTTCATCGCCCGCCACCTCATCGGAACCAAGGTGCGGGGTCGCTTCACCGAGGTCTCGGGCACCTTCACCGTGGCCGAGAACATCGAGGACTCCAGCCTGGAAGCCGTCGTGCAAGCGGCGAGCATCCACACCAACCAGGCCCAGCGGGACGACCACCTGCGGACCAACGACTTCCTCGACGTACCGAACCACCCGACCCTGACCTTCCGGAGCACCGGGCTCAAGCACCTGGGAGGGTCCAAGTGGACCTTGTCCGGTGACCTGACCATCCGGGGCGTCACCAAGAACGTCGACCTCGAGCTGGAGTTCCTCGGTGAGGGCCCCTCCATGCAGGAGGGCAAGACGGTCGTGGCCTTCTCGGCCAGCGGTGAGATCGACCGCCGCGACTTCGGCGTCAGCTTCAACCACTCGCTCCTCGACGGCAGCGTGGTGGTCGGCAACAAGGTCGTGATCGAGCTGGAGGTCGAGGCCAGCCAGGCCGACTGACCCCCTCGGACGTGTGCACGGCCCGGACCCCATAACGGTCGGGCCGTGCACACGTAAGAACGGTCTGGCCGTGCACGCGTACGCTTTCTCGCCATGTCAGACCACGGCCTCCGTGCCGCAGCGGCCGTTCCACTTCGGGTCCCCGAGGCCTCGGCCGACGATCGTGAGAGCACGTTCGTGCTCGCGATCGACCTCGGGACCGGCGGGCCCAAGGCGGCGTTGCTGACGCTCGGCGGCAGGGTGGTCTCACATGCGTTCGAGCCCGTCTCGGTGCAGCTCACCGAAGACGGCGGCGCCGAGCAATCGCCGGGTGAGTGGTGGGACGCCATCGTCGCCGCCTCGCGCCGGGCGCTGGCGGACAGCGGGACGAGTCCCGAGGCAGTCGTGGGCGTCGGCTGCACCTCGCAGTGGTCGGGGACCGTCGCCGTGGACGACGGTGGAGAGCCGATCGGCAACGCCATCATCTGGATGGACTCCCGGGGTGCCCGCGCCGTCCGCGAGACCGTCCGTGGTGCCCTCAACGTCCAGGGTTATTCAGCGCCCAAGCTGGCGCGCTGGGTACGGCGCACCGGCGGGATCCCCAGCCTCTCGGGGAAGGACCCGGTCGGTCACATCCATTTCCTGCGCGAGGAGCGCCCTGACGTGTATCGAGCCGCGGGAGTCTTCCTCGAACCGGTGGACTACCTCGACCTCCGCCTGACCGGTCTCGCCCGTGCCTCGCACGACTCCATCACCGTCCACTGGGTCACGGACAACCGTGACATCCGGGCGGTCGCCTACGACGACGGGCTCGTGGAGTGGGCCGGCCTCGAACGGGCGAAGCTGCCCGACCTCGTGCCGACGGGAAGCGTGCTCGGTGGGCTGACACCGGTCGCCGCGGGCGAGCTCGGACTGCTGGCCGGGACCCCTGTCGTCGCCGGCACCGGCGACCTGCATTCCGCTGCCGTCGGATCCGGGGCCGTGGGGGATTTCGCCGGCCACCTCTACATCGGGACGTCGAGCTGGGTGAGCTGCCACGTGCCGTTCAAGAAGACCGACGCACTCACCAACATCGCCTCCATCCCCTCGGGGCTGCCGGGCCGCTACCTCGTCGCCGACGAGCACGAGACGGGCGGCGCCTGCCTCACTTGGCTCCGGGACAACCTCCTGTTCCCCGACGACGGGCTCAGCCGGTCTCCCGACGGGGGCGGGGACGGGGGCGGGGGCGGGGGCGGGGACGGTGGGACCGGTCATCGTCCCTCGGCGCCCCCGGACTTCTTCGCCGTCCTCAACGAGGTGGCCGCATCGGTCCCGGTCGGGTGCCACGGCGTCCTGTTCACCCCGTGGCTGAACGGCGAGCGCTCGCCGGTGGACGACCACACCATCCGGGGGGGTTTCCACAACTTGTCACTGTCCTCGACGAGGGCGGACATGGTGCGCGCCGTCCTCGAGGGTGTGGCCCTCAACTCGGCCTGGCTCAACAACGCAGTCGAGAAATTCTGCAAACGGCGCTTCGAATCGTTGGCCTTCGTGGGGGGCGGTGCCAACTCGGACCTGTGGTCGCAGATGCACGCCGACGCCATGGGACGAACCATCCGACAGGTCGACGAACCCGTGCTGGCGAACGTCCGCGGTGCCGGTCTGCTCACCCTTCTCGCCCTCGGGTACCTCGAGGTGGGTGCCATCCCGGCCACGGTCGAGATCAAGGCGACCTACACGCCCGACCCGGCTGCGGCCAAGGTGTACGCGGAGCGACTCAAGGAATTCGTCAACCTCTACGAGAAGACGAAGGGAATCCACAAGCGCCTCAACGGGCGTCGCCTCCACGGCGCGTAGCGGTCCCGGGGTGCCGGCCGACGCAACAACGTCGTCAGACGTGGTCAGACGCGGTCACACCGTGGTCAGATCCGCTCGAAGTTCCTCGCCAGCTCCCAGTCCGACACGTGGCGGTTGCTGGCCTCCCATTCCTGTTCGGCCGTGTTGAGCAGATGGTGGTGCACCTCGGGGCCGAAGGCCTCGGCCGCGACGGTCGAGGCGCGCAGCTCCGAGATCGCCTCGACCAACGTCGAGGGGATGCGGGGCACGTCCGTGGCCTCGTACGCGTTCCGCGGGTAGGCGTCCCCCGGCTCGAGCTCGTGGTCGATGCCGTAGAGCCCGGCGGCGATGGAGCCCGCCAGGGCGAGGTACGGGTTCACATCCGCCCCGGGCACCCGTGACTCCACCCGGCGCCCGGCGTCCCGCCCGACGACCCTGAACCCGCACGTCCGGTTGTCCTCGCCCCACACCACCGCGGTGGGGGCCCAGCTCCCGGGCACGTAGCGCCGGTACGAGTTGACGGTCGGCGCGAACAGCCAGGCCAGCTCGCGGGCTGCGTGGAGCTGGCCGGCCAGGAAGCGGCGACCGAGGGTCGACAGGCCGGTCGGGTGCGTCGTGTCGGCCATGACGGGCTCGCCGGTCGAGAGGTCCCACAGACTCGTGTGCACGTGGCACGAGGAACCCACGTCGTCCATCGTCCACTTGGCCATGAAGGTCGCCGCCCGCCCCTCCTGCGCCGCGATCTCCTTGATCCCGTTCTTGAACACCAGGTGCCGATCGGCCGTCTCGAGTGAGCCGGCATAGGTGACGTTGACCTCGTGCTGGCCCCGGCCGGCCTCCCCCTTGGAGAACTCGACCGGGATGTCAGCCCCGATCATCTCGTTGCGGATCCGCCGCAAGATGTACTCCTCACGCGCCGTCTGCAACAGCTGGTAGTCCTCGATCGTCGACGTGTGCGGCGTCAACCCTCGCCAGCCGAGCTCCGCCGCATCCTCGTAGGAGTCACGGAACAAGAAGAACTCCAGCTCGGTCGCGCTGCAGACCCGAAGGCCCCGTTCGGCGGCCCGCGCCAGCTGGTCGCGGAGGACCTGGCGGGGCGACACCTCGATCGTCCCGCCCTCTTCGTCGGTGAGGTCCGCCAGCACGAGGGCTGTGCCCGGCAGCCACGGCACCAGCCGAACCGTGTCGAAGTCCGGGCGGCACACCACGTCCCCGTAACCCGTATCCCAGTTGGCGAACTTGTAGCCGGGGAGCGGGTTCATGTCGATGTCGACCGCCAACAGGTACTCGCACGCCTCAATGCCGTGGTCCGCGACGTGTGCCCTCCAGAAGTCGGCCGTGACTCGCTTTCCGACCGGCCGTCCGTGCATGTCCGGGAAGGCCAGGACCACCGTGTCGATGCTGCCGTCGGCGATCCCTTGATCGATCATTTCGCGACCTGGCATGCGCCATGTTTGCCCCTCGCTGGGGCGAGCGTCCAGCATCGGGGCACGGTCGGTACTCTGGGCCGGTGGCTCCCGCACGGCACTCGCACTCGGCGGACGGCACGCCCGTGACCCCGCTCGTCGGCGTCACCACCTACGTGGCCGACGCCCGTTGGGGTGGCTGGGAGCGGCGGGCGGCCGTCCTCCCGGACAATTACTACGAGCTCGTGGCGGCGGCCGGGGGACGCCCGCTGTTGCTGCCCCCGCCGAAGGAGGCACCCGGGGGACCGGGTGCGGGAGCCGAGGAGGTCGTCGCCGTCCTCCACGGCCTCGTGCTGACCGGCGGGGGCGACGTGTCGCCCGACGCGTACGGGGAGGAGGCGGCGCCCGAGGTCGCCGGGGTCGACCCGGTGCGAGATGAGAGCGAGCGCGCCCTGCTCGCCGCCGCCCTCCGCGTGGACCTCCCGGTCCTCGCCATCTGCCGCGGCTGCCAGGTCCTGAACGTCCACCTGGGCGGGACCCTGCACCAGCACCTGCCAGACGAGGTGGGGCACACCGCCCACCGCTCCGCGCCCTACGTGTTCGGCGACGTCGACGTCGAGGCGGTCGCCGGCACGCGCACCGCCGACGTCTTCGGTCGGGTCGCCACCGTCCGCTGCTCGCACCACCAGTCGATCAAGGAGCCCGGCCGTGGCCTCGAGGTCACCGCCACGACGCCCGACGGGGTCATTGAGGCGGTCGAGCTGCCCGGGTCTCGCTTCGTCTTGGCCGTGCAGTGGCATCCGGAGCAGAGCTGGGACCGTCGACCTTTCGACGCGCTGGTCGAGGCGGCCCGGGAATACGCCGTCGACCGCTCCGTGCGCCGAAGCGCATGACCCGGAGTCCGGTGCGTCCGTCTCCCGCGCCGGCAAGGAGTCCGTAACCGTGCCGGGGCCGGGGCCAGGGCCGGCGCCGGCGCCGGGGCCGGGGCCGGGGCACATGCCCATGCTCGAGCCCATGCCCGTGGCCGGCATGGTGGCCGTCGTCACCGGCGCCAGCCGGGGCCTCGGTGCGGGGCTGGCTGCTCATTTCGCCGCTTCGGGCATGCATCTCGGCTTGTGCGCGCTGCACCGGCCAAGGTTGGTGGCCCGAACCCGGCCGACCGCGCACGACGGACTGGTCGAGTCCGCTGAGGCGCCCGTCTGCGCGGCCGTCGACGTCGCCGACGGGGACGCGGTTGCCGCATTCGCCGACGCTGTGATCGCCCGTTTCGGCCGCATCGACCTGTGGGTCAACAACGCCGGGTTACTTGGACCTATCGGTCCGCTCGCCGACACGGATCCCGCCGAGCTCGCACGGGTCGTCGAGGTCAACGTCATCGGCGTGATCAACGGCTCCGCCGCCTTCGCCGACCACGTCCGGCGCCGGAGCGGAACGGGCGTGCTGGTGAACCTGTCGTCGGGAGCCGCCACCACGCCGTATCGGGGGTGGGCCACGTACTGCGCGTCCAAGGCGGCCGTCGACCAGCTCACCCGCGTCATCGCGCTCGAGGAGGCGGGGAACGGGCTGGTGGCCTTCTCCGTGGCTCCCGGCCTCGTCGACACCGACATGCAGGCCGCCATCCGGGCCACCAGCGAGTCCGACTTCCCCGAAGGCGCCCGCTTCCGCCTCGCGGCCGAGGAGAACCGGTTCAATGCGCCGGCGTGGGTGGCGGAGCAGATCCTCCAACTCGCGTTCGGTCCGGGACGAGAGGGGCATGAGCCGATCGTGCGTCTCCCGGATCAGGCCACCGCTCCCGCCGCCCGGTAGTCTCCCCGCATGGCGAAAAGCGGCGCACGCAAAGTGGTCAAGCCGGTGGCCGCGGCCGCGGTCACGCTGGGGACCATCGCCAGCATCTGGTGGTTCGCGCTCAAGCCCCGGCGCAAGCCGAAGGACAAGCCCGCCGGGCCGACGACCACGACTTAGCACTCTCCCGACACCGAGCGGACTCCCCGCACCGAGCAAAGTCCCGACGCCGAGCGCAGTCCCGAGCAGTCCCAAACGGGACGAGGTCAGCCCGCGTCGAGTCCGCGCACCAGCGTCGGCAGCACCTCACTGATTGAGCCGTGCACGACCACGTCCGCGAGATCGTCCATCTCGGTCGGCCCTCCGTTCACGATCACCACGACTGCGCCGTGCCGCACGGCGACCGGAACCAGACCGGCGGCGGGGAAGACGCCGAGCGTCGAGCCCACAGCGAGGAGGAGGTCGCACCGTGATGCCGCGTCGTCCGCTCGCGAGAGGTCCTCGGGGATCAGGGACTGACCGAAGCTGATCGTGGCCGACTTGAGGATCCCGCCGCAGACGGGAGGCTCTCCGACCCCCCCCAGCGGCATAGGGCGGAGGCACGTCGGGTCGTCCTCCCCGGCGCGGCACTCGCTCGTGGACGGGCTCGCACGGCTGGCGGTCGCCGCAACGTAGGCACACGACCTCGAGGGAGGTCCCGTGGATCTCGATGACGAGCGACGGGTCGTTCCCGGCCTTCTGGTGCAGACCGTCGATGTTCTGGGTCACCAGCGTGTCGAGCCGGCCGCTCCGCTCCAGGTCGACCAGCGCCCGATGGCCGGCGTTGGGTTCGGAGTCCCACATCGGTGAGGTCAGACGGTTCTGCCAGGAGCGGCGCCGGACCTCCGGGTCCCCGACGTAGGCCTCGATGGTGGCGGCCTTCTCCGCCGCGGGATTCTTCGTCCAGAGCCCCTTGGGACCCCGGAAGTCCTGGATTCCCGAGTCCGTCGAAATGCCGGCGCCCGTCAGCACGACGACGCGCCGTGCCCGTCCCAGGAGGCGGGCGGCGTTCTCCATCGGGTCCGTAGGCATCGCACGGCCATGGTGGCACCGACCGCCGCCCCGTGACCACCTCGGACGGCCGCCGCACCATGACCACCGCGGAGGCCAGCCGCCCCGGTCCGCGTCGCCTCGTTCATGCGGCCCACATCGACCCGGCACGGGCGGGATCCCCGGCGGGTAAGAATCGACTCATGCCTTTCGCGACTGTCAACCCCGCCACCGGCGAGACCGAGAAGGAGTTCCCCGCCCACACGCCCGAGGAGGTCGAAGCGCTCGTCCAGCGAGCGGCCGAGGCCTTCTCGGTCTACCGGACGACCACGTACGCCGAGCGAGCCCGGCACCTGATCACCGCAGCCGAGCTGCTCGAGGCCGAGGTGCCGGACGTGGCCCGAATCCTGACCACCGAGATGGGCAAGACGTTCGCCGCCGCCAAGGCCGAGGTCTCCAAATGCGCGGCCGGGCTGCGCTGGTTCGCCGGTAACGCTGAGCAGCTTCTGGCCGACCAGCCCGTGACCACGTCGGCGGCGAGGTCCTACGTGCGTTATGAGCCGCTGGGCGTCGTGCTGGCCGTCATGCCGTGGAACTTCCCGCTGTGGCAGGTCATCCGCTTCGCCGCGCCCGCCCTGATGCTCGGCAACTGTGGGCTCCTCAAGCATGCCTCGAACGTTCCGCAGACCGGCGCGGCAATTGAGGACCTCTTCCGACGCGCCGGACTGCCCGAGGGCGTGTTCACCAACCTCTATGTTCAATCGAAGGACGTAGCGGCGCTCATAGAGGACCCGCGGATAGTCGCGGTCACGCTCACGGGGTCGGAACAGGCCGGCATGTCGGTGGCCGCGGTTGCGGGCCACGCGCTGAAGAAGAGCGTGCTCGAGCTCGGAGGATCCGATCCTTTCATCGTGTTGCCTTCTGCCGACCTGGACGCGTGCGTGCGCACCGCCGTCACGGCGCGCGTGCAGAACAACGGGCAGTCGTGCATCGCGGCCAAGCGGTTCATCGTGGCCGACGCGGTTGCAGACGAGTTCCTGGCGCGCTTCACCGCGGCCATGGACGCCCTCGTGGTCGGCGACCCCTTCGACCCCGCCACCAACGTCGGGCCGATCGTGACCGAGGCCCAGCGCGACGAGCTCATCGGCCAGGTGGAGGCCGCCCGAGCCCAGGGGGCGACGGTGCACGCGGGAGCGCGCGTTCCCGAAGGCCCCGGTTGGTACTTCCCCCCGACGGTGCTTTCGGACGTGACGACGGACATGCCCTTCACACAGGACGAGATCTTCGGACCCGTCGCGATGGTCATCAGGGTGCCCGACCTCGACGCCGCGCTCGCCGCGGCGAACGCAACCTCGTTCGGTCTCGGGTCGAGCGTGTGGACGACGGACGACGAGGAGGTGCAGCGTTGCGTCGAGGGCATCGAGGCCGGCGCCGTCTTCGTCAACGCCATGGTGGCGTCCATGCCCGAGATGCCGTTCGGCGGGATCAAGCGGTCGGGTTTCGGGCGCGAGCTGGCCGAGCTCGGCCTCAAGGAGTTCGCCAACGCCAAGACGGTGTACATCGCATGATCCCCCTGGTCGCGACCCAGGCGGCGATGACGTGGCGCCCCAGGCGGCGATGACGTGGCGCCCCAGGCGGCGATGACGTGGTGCCTCGAGCGCCGGTGAGGTGGCGCCCCACGGACGGCCCGGCGGCGCGACGCCCCGGGTGACCGTCGCCTATCTGGACCACGCGGCAACGGCGCCGCTGCGTCCCGAGGTCGCTGCGGCGATGGCGGAGGTTCTCGCCGGGCCTCTCGGCAATCCGAGCGGGAGCCATCCGCCGGCGCAGCGGGCGAAGCGGCTGCTCGAGGAGGCACGGGACGAGGTCGCGGCCTTCGTGGGTCGCGACCCGGGCGAAGTCGTCTTCACCTCTGGTGGCACCGAGTCAGCCGACCTGGCGGTGCTCGGAACGGTCGAGGCCGCCCTGGCCCAGCACGGTGACGCGGTGGTCCTGGCGTCCGCTGTGGAGCACCCGGCAGTCCGGGAATCCTGCCGCGCCGCTGGGCAGCTCGGAGCCGACGCACGGGAGCTTCCGGTCGATCGGGCCGGGGTGGTGGACCTCGACGCGCTGGCGCGCTCGCTCTTTTCGCGCGTCGTGTTGGTCGCGGTCATGACGGCGAACAACGAGACAGGCGTTGTGCAGCCCGTGGGATCGGTCGTGGACGCCGTTCGGAGGCGAGCGCCCAACGCCGTCGTCTTTACCGACGCCGTGCAGGCAGCACCCCACCTCGAGATCGCAGAGTCGTGTGCCGGCGCTGACCTGATCTCGCTCAGCGCGCACAAGGTGGGTGGTCCGGTGGGCGTGGGCGTACTCGTCGTCGGCCCGGCGGTCGCGCTCTCGCCGCGGCAGCACGGTGGGGGACAAGAACGTGACCGGCGGAGCGGCACGCAGGACGTGGTCGGCGCCGTGGGCTTGGCCACGGCGCTGCGGGCGGCAGCGAGCGAGCGCGTCGCGAGCTCGGCCAGAGTCTCGGCGCTGCGGGACCGCCTCGCGGCCGGCCTGCTCGCGGCGATACCTTGGGCGCAGCAGACGGTCTCGCCCGGGGTGCCCGTCCTCCCGGGCCACCTCCATCTGTGCCTGCCCGGGATCGAACGCGAGGAGCTGCTCGTCGCCCTGGGCGCAGTGGGAGTCTGCGCCTCCGGTGGTTCGTCCTGTGCCAGCGGCGCGCTGGAGCCGAGCCACGTGCTGGCCGCCATGGGAGTGTCCCGGCGCCTGGCCCAGGGCGCGGTTCGGTTCACGCTTGGCTCGACCACGACCGACGCCGACGTCGACCACGCGCTCGCCGTGGTGCCCGACGTCGCGGTGTCGTTGCGCGGCTGCTCCTGAAAACCGGTGGCACACTTGTGACGATGCGTGTTCTTGTGGCCATGTCCGGCGGGGTCGACTCCTCCGTCGCGGCCGCGCTCCTGGTCGAACAGGGCCACGACGTCGTCGGCGCCACGCTCAAGCTCTGGGGGGGAGCCTCGGACTCCGGCTGCTGTTCGGTGGCCGACGTTGAGGACGCGCGCCGGGTCGCCCAGCAGCTGGGTATCGAGCACCACGTCTTCAATCTGACCGAGGATTTCGAGCGCCACGTGGTGACGCCCTACGTCGAGGAGCACGCCCGAGGCCGGACGCCGAACCCGTGCATCGAGTGCAACCGTTCCATGAAGTTCGACCGGCTCCTGCGCCGGGCTGATCGCCTCGGTTTCGACCGGCTCGCCACCGGGCATCACGCCCGCGTCACCGTTGAAGAGTCGGCATGTGGGACCGGAAGTCAGGCCGGCGGGAGTCGTTCGGAGGACCGTGTGCTGCGGCTGCGTCGGGGCGCCGATCCGGCGAAGGACCAGTCCTACGTCTTGTCGATGCTGGGCCAGGAGGAATTGGCCCGCGTGGTGCTGCCGGTCGGCGAAATGACGAAGGACGACGTCCGAGCCCATGCCCGCCGGCTCGGACTTCGCACCGCGGCCAAGCCTGACAGCCAGGACGTGTGCTTCATCGGTCGAGCCGAAGGTCGGCACGAGTTCCTCGCCCGGCGGATGGACCTGCACCCCGGTGCCGTGGTCGACGGGACGGGCCTCCACGCCGGAGAGGTCGACGCCGTCGAGTTGGTCACCGTCGGTCAGCGCCGCGGCATGGGTCACGGGACGGACGGCCGCCGCCGCTACGTGACCTCGGTCGACATCGCGGCGCGCCGCGTCATCGTGGGCGCGGCGGAGGAGGTGATGTGCACGGCGGTCCTGCTGGCCGCGCCGACGCTCACGTGGGTCGACCGGCCACTCGGAGTAGGTGACCGCGCCATAGCCCAGGTCAGCGCGCACGGTCGGCCCGTGGGGTGCACGATCGGGCACCACGACGTCGGGCTCGCGGTGCACTTCGACGTCCGGCAGCGGCTGGTGGCGCCCGGACAGACCGTCGCGCTCTACGACGCCCTGCATCCGGACGCCCTCGTCGGCGCCGGGATCGCCGCCTGAGCGTGGCCGCTTCTGAGGACGCGAGCGCTGCCGCCGCCGGCGGCGGCAGCGCACCGGCCGACGCGGCGGAGCGGGCGGAGGAGCTCCGCGCGCTGATCCAGCACCACAACACGCTGTACCACACCCTCGACGCACCCGAGATCCCCGACGCCGAATACGACCTCCTGGTCCTGGAGCTGCGGCGCCTCGAGTCTGAATACCCGGTCTTGGCCACGCCGGACTCGCCGACGAACACCGTCGGGGCCGCCCCGTCGGGTCTCTTCCGGGAAGTCCGCCACCGGGCACCGATGATGAGCCTCGACAACGCCTTCAGCGACGACGAGGTGCGCGCCTGGGGCGACCGCCTCCGACGGCAGGACCCCTCGCTCGAACTCGAGTCCCTCGAGTTCACCTGCGAGCCCAAGGTCGACGGCGTGGCCATGTCTCTCACGTTCGAGCGCGGCCGCTTGGTTCAGGCTGCCACGCGCGGCGACGGCGTCGTGGGTGAGGACGTGACGGCGAACGTCGCCACCGTGAAGGACGTGCCGCACGAGCTGGCCCGAGCGGGCGGGCCGTACCCCGACGTGCTCGAGGTTCGCGGCGAGATCTACATGCCGGTCGCCGAGTTCGACGCGATGAACAAGCGTCAGGCCGACGCGGGGGAGCGGCTGTTCGTCAACCCTCGCAATTCGGCGGCCGGCGCGCTGCGCCAAAAGGATCCGGGCATCACCGCTCAGCGGCCGCTGCACTTCTGGGCCTACCAGGTCGGCGTCGTCGAAGGCGCGCCGCCCAAGAGCTCGTGGCCGGCTGCGACGCAGGCTGCGACGCTGGCTCAATTGAAGAAGGCGGGGTTCCCGGTGAGCCCCGACGCAAAGCTGGTCAAAGGCATCGCGGCGGTCGTCGAGCGCTGCCGACAGCTCGAAGAAGCGCGCCACGCGATGGCCTACGAAATCGACGGCGTCGTCACGAAGGTGGACGACCTCTCGCTTCACGCCGTGCTCGGCGCCACCTCCCGCGCGCCCCGGTGGGCGATCGCCTTCAAGTTCCCGCCGGAGGAACGCACGACCAGGCTGCTCGACATCATGGTGTCGATCGGGCGCACCGGCCGGGCCACGCCGTTCGCCCGGCTCGAGCCGGTCTTCGTCGGCGGCTCGACGGTCGGCGTGGCCACCCTTCACAACGAGGACCAGGTCGCCGCGAAAGATGTGCGGCCCGGCGACCTGGTCGTCGTACGCAAGGCCGGCGACGTGATCCCCGAGGTGGTCGGCCCGGTGCGTGACGGACCCGGGGTCCGGGCGAGGCGCAAGCCCAAGTGGAAGTTCCCGACCTCGTGCCCGTCGTGCGGGGAGCCGCTGGTCAGGCTGCCGGGCGAGAGCGACACGTACTGCACCAACATCGACTGCCCGGCTCAACGCGTGCAGCGCATCGCCCACTACGCCTCGCGCTCGGCCATGGACATTGAGGGGTTGGGCGAGGAGCGCGTCGTCCAGCTCGTGAGCGCGGGCCTCATCGCGGACCCGGCCGACCTCTATCTGCTCACCGCGCCGCCGCTCGTCGCGCTCGAACGCTTCGGCGAGGTGTCCGCGGCGAACCTGGTGGCCGCCATCGACGCCTCTCGAGCGCGGCCGCTGAGCCGCCTGCTCGTCGCGCTGGGAATCCGCCACGTCGGTCCGACCGGCGCCCGTGCCGTGGCCCGCGCCTTCGGCAGCCTCGACGCGATCGCCGGGGCCGGTGCCGACGAGCTGGCCGCCGTCGAGGGCGTGGGTGCCGTCATCGCCGCCAGCCTGGCCGAGTTCCTGGCCGCGGAGACAAACGTGGCGGTGGTCGAGCGCCTCAAAGCAGCCGGAGTCAACACGGAGGAGCCGGGGGCCGCGGCGCAGACCGGTGGGGGAGCCGGGGCGGCGGGAACCGGAGCGGGCCCTGGCGGAACGGCGGTGGGCGGTGCTGGCGCGGGCGGCCTGCCCCAGACGCTGGCGGGCAAGACGGTCGTGGTCACCGGCGCGGTCCCGGGCTACACGCGGGAAGGGGCCGAAGAGGCGATCATGGCACGGGGCGGGAAGTCGCCGGGCAGCGTGTCGAAGAAGACCTTCGTGCTCGTGGTGGGTGACGCGCCCGGCGCCAGCAAGCTGAAGAAGGCGGATGAGCTCCAGGTCCCGACGATCGGCGCCGAGTCGTTTCAGTCCCTGCTCGAGACGGGGGAGCGGCCGGGATGACGCGTGGCGCGGGAGGGCGGGACGGCGATGCGTTGGACCGCGGGTCGAGGGACGGCAGGTCGAGGGTCGGCAGGGACACACGGCCGTTCGGGAGCACGGAATGCTGGTCGCGAGGCGTCCACCGGTGGCCGTGGCGGGGTCGGTAGCGTAGGGGTCGCCCGATGCCCCTGATCTCCGATTCCATTGGCCGGGTCCTTGGGAAGCGGTACCGGCTGGTCTCCGCACTGGGCACCGGCGCTTCTGCTCACGTGTTCCTCGCGGAGGACGTGTCGCTGCAGCGCCACGTCGCGGTCAAGGTCCTCCAACCGGGACTGGCCGCCGACGACTCGTTCCTCAAGCGCTTCCGGGCCGAGGCGCGCTCGGTGGCCTCGCTCAACCACCCGCACGTGCTGCGCGTGTTCGACTGGGGCGAGGACACGGACGGCCCGTATCTGGTGCTCGAGTATCTCGGCGGGGGCTCGCTGCGCGATCTGCTCGACCGCGGCGTACGGCTCTCCCACTCGCAGGCGGCCGTGATCGGGACCGAGGTGGCCCAGGGGCTGGCATATGCGCACGCCCGGGGACTGGTGCACCGGGACATCAAGCCGGCGAACCTGCTCTTCGACGAGGAGGGACGGGTGCGGGTGGCCGACTTCGGCGTCGCCCGCGCGCTGGCCGAGGCGGCGTGGACGGAGCCGGCCGGCGCCATGGTCGGTACGGCGCGCTACATGTCGCCCGAGGCAGCCGAGGGCCGTGCCGTGGACGGCCGGGCCGACGTGTACTCCCTGGCCATCGTGCTCTACGAGGCGGTGACCGGCACCGTCCCCTTCGTCACGGACACCACGATGGGGACGCTGGCCGCCCGGATCGGCCAGCCGCTGCCGCACCATCCCGACCTCGGCCCTCTCGACGACGTGCTGGCCCGGGCCGCCGCTCCGGATGTGTCGGCCCGGCTCGACGCCGCCGGGTTGGCGGCGAGGCTGGGCGCGTTGTCCAGCGCCCTGCCCACGGCGGCACCCTTGCCGCTCGTGATTGAGCACGGCGGGAGCACGGCGCCGATCAACGGGTTCCGCGCCCCCGGCGTGGCCGAGCTGACCGAGGTGGCGGCCGCGACGGCGACCGCGGCGACGGCCACTGCGACTGCGACGGCGGCGGCTGGGACCGTCGGGGCGACGACCGTCGCGCCGGCGGCGCCCGTCGGGACCAAGGCGGGCCCGGGCGAGATCTTCGACGCCGAGCCCCATGCGGGTGGGGGCGGTGCCAAGGCGCCGCGGGCACCGCGCGCGCCGCAGGCGCCGAAGCGTTCGCACCGCACGGCCTGGATCGTGGCCGCCGTCGCCGCGGTGGTGCTGGTCATCGCGGGCGGGCTGGCGGCGGCGTTCGAGGCCAAGGTCTTCACCCCGTCGCACCCGGTGCCGGCGATGAGCGGCCTCACCCTCACCGCAGCCGAGTCGGCAGCGTCCAAGGTCCACATGAACGTGCGCGCCTCCGACACCAAGGTGCAGTCCATCAGCATCCCGACCGGCGACATCGTGGCGCAGAGCCCCGCCGCCGGGTCCTCTCAGAAGCAGGGGACCACGGTCACCGTCGTGCTCTCCGACGGCCCACCCAACGTCACCGTCCCCTCGCTCACCGGCATGACCTGCGCCGTCGCCACTACGACGTTGGAGGCCTCGCACTTCAAGGCCGTGTGCGCGCCGCCCCGCTACGACAACACGACGCCGGCTGGGCAGCTCGTGCTGTGGTCGATCGGCGCCACGGCCAACCCGACGAAGGCACCGTATGGATCCACCATCACCCTGGTGCCCTCCCAGGGCCACCCGCCGGTGCCGGTTCCCTCAATCCCCTCGAACTACACCTATGCCCAGGCGCAGGCTGCGCTGCAGGCGGTCGGGCTGGTGGCAGCCCAGAACCCGCAGGCGAGTTCGAGCGTGACCGCCGGCGACGTCATCGGGACGTCACCGGCGGGAGGGGCACCCGCCCCCTACGGGTCGACGGTGACGGTCAACGTGTCCAGCGGCCCGCCGATGACGACGGTGCCCAACGTCCTGCAGGACACCGTGGCGCAGGCGACGGCCGCGATGGAGCAGGCTGGCCTCACCGTCTCGGGTGTGTCGGGCAGCCCGAACAACAAGGTGGTGGGCACGCAACCCTCCTTCAACACCTCGGTCCCGACGGGGTCTGCGGTCGTGCTGTTCACGCATTGATGGCCCGTCCCGGCTGCGACCTCTGCGAGGCGGCGCATCTCTCGGAGTGGCACCACGAAGACGACGTCTGCTGGGTCGCCGACTGCGAGGTGTGCGGCGTGCCCATGGTGGTGTGGAAGGAGCACGGTGCCGATCCGCCCGACCCCGAGGTCGAGCACATGCTGGCCCAGCTGACCCGCGTCTCCGACGCCCGCTTCGGCGCAGGCGAGTGGTCGGTCGACCGGGTCATGCGTCAGATCCCCGACCACTTCCACGCCCACGGACGCGACCCGAATTGGTGGTTCCGCCGCTTCCGCTGACGGCGGTGAGGGCGGGACCTGAGCGCGCCGGCGGGTGTTAGGACCCGGCCGAAGGGAAGTGCCGACGTGCAGGCCGCTGGCTCCGGTAGTACGGGGCGAGGATGGCGATGCCGCCTCCGCCCAGGGCTCCGATCAGCATGGCCACGACGATCCCCGACGTCGGTTCGGGCCATCCCATCACGGCGTCGGTCACGACGGTCGTCACGAGAATGACGACGACGACCACCGGCATGAAGAGGAGGAAGGCCTTCCACGGGTGCATTCGGCGGAACGGTTTCCAGGAGCGAAACGCGGTCTGCAAGTCGTACGTCGCGTGCGCCCAGCTCCATCCGCCTGACTGATCCGCCACGAGCGACACCGTAACCCGCGGCCACTTCGGTTCACGGCGCGCGCACGTCCGTCACGACCCGGGACCCCGAATTGGGCACCGGTAGGGTGTCCCGGGTGGAGGGCCAGAACAGCGAGCGCGCTGAGGCGCTCCTCGACCCGCGCTACGACCCCGGCGGGGGCGCCATGGGGACCATGGGGGCGGACGGGTCCGTCGAGCTCAACTGGTTCTCCCTGCTGCACCGGCGCGTCGCGGCTCGGGCAGAGCGGAGCCCGCGCTACCAGTGGTGGGCCCTGGTGGCGCTGCTGGCCGGCCTGCTGTCGCTCAACATCACGTTCACCGTCTTCGTGGTCGCCCTGCCCACGGTAAAGGCCGACTTCCACACCAATCTCTCCGTGCTGGCCTGGGCCTCGACCGGGCCGCTGCTCGCCTTCGGCGTGGCGGCGCCCTTCTTCGGGAAGGTGGGCGACCTCTTCGGGCACCGCCGCCTGTACCAGTTCGGACTCGTGGGCGCCATGGTCAGCGCGGTCCTCACGGCGACCGCGCCCGACGTCGGGATGCTCTTGTTCGCCCGGTGCCTGGACGGCGTGCAGGGCGCCGCGACCGGGACGGCGTCGATGGCGCTCATTCTCGAACTGTTCGCTCCGGCGGACCGCGTCAAAGCGCTCGGCTGGTGGTCGCTGGTCGGCGCGGGCGGACCGGTGCTCGGCGTGACGTTGGGCTCTCCGGTGATCCAGTACTTCGGCTGGAGGACCTTGTTCTGGGGCCAGCTCGTGCTCCTGGTCCTCGCGTCGGCCGTCGTCGCGGTCCTGCTGCCTTCACGGCGCCGGGCGCGCGACCGCGACCGCGGCCGGCGGCCGACGTGGGACGGCATGGACTGGATCGGGAGCTGGACCCTGGCGGGAGCGGTCACCTCGGGGATGCTGGTGCTCAGCATCGGGCCGATCGTCGGGTGGAGCTCGACCGCGGTCGTGGTGGCCGGAGTGCTCGCCGTCGTGCTCGGCGCCACCTTCGTGTGGCGCGAGCTGACGTTCGCCACACCGCTCGTGCCGACGAAGTACTTCTCCCGGCGCAACTTCGTCTTCCCGATGGCCACGAAGGGGTTCTCGAGCTTCGCCTATTTCGGGGGGTTCTTCTTGTTCCCCCTTCTCATGGAGCAGGTCTTCGGCTACAGCGTCTCGCAGGTGGGGTTCCTGTCCGTGGCGCGCCCGCTCGTGTTCGCAGTGAGCGCGCCCATCGCGGGGTACATGACGGTGCGCACGGGCGAGCGCGCAACCACGCTCTTCGGAACGTGCGTCCTCTTTGCATCGATGGTCCTCTTCGCCACGCTCACGCTCTCGTCGGGGCTTGTCGTGGTTCTGTTGGCGCTTGCCTTGTCGGGACTCGGGATGGGTGTGTCGATGCCCGCGACGTCAGCCGCCATGTCGAACGAGTTGTCCGAATCCGAGTACGGCGTGATGAGCGCAGCCTCGCTGCTGGCGGCTCAGGTCGGCGAGGTGGCCGGCATCCAGGCCGTTCTCACGATTCAGGAGTCGCTTGGACGACGGGCTCTGCACCCGTCCGGCCTCTTGCACAGCTTCAGCGTCCCGTTCTGGGTCGGTGCGGGGGCGGCGGGGCTCTCGGTCGTGTGCGCCTTCTTCATGCGCCCTTTGCCCCGTGGTGCCCGGTCCCGGGAGCTGGCGGCCGAACCCGCCTGACTCCTCGACTCCTCGACTACTCGGTGATGTCGCGCAGGCGGGCCGCCATCTCGGCCGCGTTCGGGTCGCTCGCCGCGGGCTGGGCCTGGAGCGCCATCAGCTTGGCCATATCACCCTCGACACGCACCTTGCCCTGCATGAAGGCCTGCATGCCGGCCTGGGGGTTCCCCTCGACGAGGATGGCCTTGGCGGTGTCGTAGTCGACGGTCACCTTGAGATCGGGGTTCTCGAGGTGGCCGGTGTCCATCACCAGGTCGCCGGTCGAGGTGTCCATGTGGGCGTCGACATCCACGTCCCCGAAGGGGGCCCCCGTTACGACCAGGTTCATGCGGACGGAGTGCGCGATCGGAGGGACCTTGCCGTCGTACTCGGCCCGTATCTTGCGCGCCTCATCGAACCACTCGTCGCTCAAGAACGGGTAGGGCATGCGTACTCCTCTGCTCCGTGTTGGGTATCGGCCGCCGGAACCCTACCCGGCCCGCCGGTAGGCTGCCCTTCCGTGATTCCCGGCGCAGAGCCCTACTCCGCCACCGGCGACGGCCGCGGCGCGCTCGTGCTGCACGGGTTCACCGGGAATCCGCAGTCGATGCGCGGCCTCGCCCTGGCGCTGGCCGACGCCGGCCTCACCGTCGAGATGCCGCTGCTGCCGGGGCACGGGACCGAGATGGCCGACATGCTCCCGACGCGCTGGGAGGACTGGTCGGGAGCGGCCGAGGCGGCCTACACGGACCTGGCGGCGCGCAGCGACTCGGTGGCCGTCATCGGGCTCTCCATGGGCGGCACCCTGAGCGTCTGGTTGGCCGAGCGTCACCCGGAGATCGCCGGTCTGGCCCTGGTCAACCCGCTCCTGATGCCGCCCGACGAAGCGACGGTGTCGTTCGTGCAGTCGATGGTGGACGGCGGCGACGAGGTGGCGCCCGGCATCGGCTCGGACATCGCCATGGAGGGCGTCGACGAGTCCGCGTACGACGGGCTACCCCTGCGCGCCGCGCTGTCCCTCTTCGCCGGGGCGGGCGAAGTGGAGGCCGCGCTCGAGTCGGTCACCTGCCCCGTCCTCGTGTTCACGAGCCGCCAGGACCACGTGGTGGACCCGAAGTCGAGCGAGCTGCTGGTGGCGCGGGCCAAGGGGCCGGTCGAGCAGGTCGTGCTGGAGCAGAGCTACCACGTGGCGACAATGGACTACGACAAGGACGAGATCGAGGCGCGCACGGTGGAGTTCGTGACCTCCGTCCTGGCCCTTTCCCCCGGTCCGTGAGCGCCGGGGACGGGCTCACCCGTGACGACGTCGTCCACGTGGCGCGGCTGGCTCGACTGGATCTGAGCGACGAGGAGGTCGAGCGTTTCACCGGACAGCTGCGGACTGTGCTCGAGCACGCGGCTGACGTTGCCTCGCTCGACCTGTCGCACCTGCCGCCGTCGTCCCACCCCATCGCGCTCGAGAACGTCCTCCGGCCCGACGAGCCTCGCCTTTGTCTCGACCGCGACGAGGTCCTTGCGGAGGCACCCGCGGTGGAGGACCACCGGTTCCGCGTGCCCCGAATCGGCGGAGACGCCCCGTGACGAGCGCCCTGGCCCTGGCCGCGACGGTGCGGTCAGGTGAGCGGACGGCCCGCGAGGTCACCGAGGAGGCGCTGGCCGCGGCCGCGGCCGGCGACGGGGCGTTGCACTGCTTCTTGTCCGTCCTTCACGACGAAGCCCGGGCGCAGGCCGAGGCCGTCGACGCAGTGGTGGCCGAGGGGCTCGACCCGGGGCCGCTCGCTGGAGTGCCGGTCGCCCTCAAGGACAACCTGTGCACGCGAGGCGTCACGACGACCTGCGGGTCGCGCATCCTCGAGGGTTGGCGGCCACCTTTCGACGCCACCGTCGTGACGTCCCTGGCCGGCGCGGGCGCGGTCACGCTGGGCAAGACGAACCTCGACGAGTTCGCCATGGGGAGCTCGACCGAGAACTCCGCCTTCGGTCCGACGCGCAACCCGCACGATCCGGGCAAAGTGCCGGGCGGCAGTAGCGGCGGTTCGGCTGCCGCGGTGGCAGCCGGGTTCGTCCCGCTGAGCCTGGGTTCGGACACGGGGGGCTCCATCCGCCAGCCGGCCGCGTTGTGCGGCGTCGTGGGCATGAAGCCGACCTACGGGCGCGTCTCGAGGTACGGGCTCATCGCCTTCGCCAGTTCCCTCGACCAGATCGGACCCTTCGCGGCCACGGTCGAGGACGCGGCGCTCCTCTACGACGTGATCGCCGGGCACGACCCGCTCGACAGCACGTCGCTCCCGTCGCCGGTGGAGCCGGCGCTGGTGCGACTACACGAAGGGGCTGAGGGCGTTCGGGTCGGGGTCTGTCGCGATCTCGTGGAGGGATGCGCACCCGATGTGGTCGCCCGTGTCCATGAGGCCGCCGACGTGCTGTCCGCCGCCGGCGCCAAGGTGGAAGACGTGTCGGTGCCCGAGTTCTCCTACGGGCTGTCCGCCTACTACCTCATCGCCCCGGCGGAGGCGTCGTCCAACCTCGCCCGCTACGACGGCGTGCGCTACGGCCTCAGGGTCGACGGTGAGGACACGGCCGCGATGAACACGGCGACGCGCACGGCCGGCTTCGGCCCCGAGGTCAAACGCCGCATCATGCTCGGCACCTACGCCCTGTCCGCCGGCTACTACGACGCCTACTACGCCCAGGCGCAGCGGGTCCGCACGCTGGTGATGCAGGCCTTCGACCGGGCCTACGAGTCGTTCGACGTCCTGCTCGGGGCAACGGCGCCGACCACCGCCTTCGCCCTCGGGGAGAAGGTCGACGACCCGATGGCGATGTACATGAACGACGTCTGCACCATTCCCTCCAATCTTTCGGGTCATCCGGCCCTCTCGGTGCCCTTCGGGCGGGGTGACGGCGGGCTGCCCGTCGGGGTGCAAGTGCTGGCGCCGGCGCTCGGAGAGGCGTTGCTGTTCCGGGTGGCCCGCGTGATGGAGGACGGGGCGCCGTGACCGACGACGCCAACTGGGAGACGGTGATCGGGCTCGAGGTGCACAGCGAGCTGGCCACGACGACCAAGCTGTTCTGCGGGTGCCCGAACGCGTTCGGCGACGAACCGAACACGAACGTCTGCCCGACCTGTCTCGGACTTCCCGGGTCCTTGCCGGTGCTCAACGAGCGCGCGGTGGAGCTCGCCATGCGGATCGGGACGGCTCTGCACTGCGATGTCCGGCCCTCGGAGTTCGCCCGGAAGAACTACTTCTACCCGGACCAGGCCAAGGATTACCAGATCAGCCAGTACGACCTCCCGCTGAACACGGGAGGGTGGCTCGAGCTACCCGACGGATCCCGGGTCGGGGTGACGCGGGCCCACATGGAGGAAGACACGGGCAAGCTCACGCATGTGGGCGCGAGCGGCCGGATCAACGCAGCGGACCATGCGCTGGTGGACTACAACCGATCGGGGATCCCACTGGTCGAGATCGTGAGCGAGCCCGACATCCGCTCTGCCGCCCAGGCCCGCGCCTACGCCGCCGAGCTCCGGGGCATCCTGGTGGCGACGGGCACGTCCGACGGCCGCATGGAGGAGGGCTCCATGCGAGTCGACGCCAACGTCTCGGTCCGGCCCACGGGGTCCACCGCATTCGGTACCCGATGCGAGGTCAAGAACCTCAATTCGCTGCGCTCGCTGGGTCGAGCGATCGAATACGAGGCCGCCCGGCAGGTCGCGGTCCTCGAGTCGGGGGGCACCGTCAAGCAGGAGACTCGGCACTGGGACGAGTCGGCCGGGCGCACCGAGCCGCTGCGCTCCAAGGAGGAAGCCAACGACTACCGCTACTTCCCGGAGCCGGACCTCGTGCCGCTTGCGCCCGACGACGCGTGGCGCTCGCGGGTGCAGGCCTCGCTCGGGCCCATGCCGGCCGATCGACGGGCCGGATTGGCGGTGGCCCTCGGGGGCGACCCGACCGCGGCGGAAACCGACCAGATCCGCGCCGTGGTCGACCTCGGACTGGACGGGCTGGTCACGGCCGCGACCGAGGCCGGCGCACCGGCCGCACTGGCACTCGCCCGGGCGGCCAACGAGGTGGCGGCGCAGAGCGACCGAGCGGAGGGACTGGACCTGTCCGCCTTCGCGTCCCTGCTCGCCATGGAGTCGGGCGGGAAGCTCTCGGCGACCCAGTCGAAGGCCGTCCTCGGCGTGCTACTCGAGCGGGGCGGCGACCCGGCGGTACTGGCGACGGAGATGGGCTTCGAGGCCCTCGGCTCAGACTCGCTCGCGGCCGTCCTCGACGACGTCGTCGCGGCCCATCCCGGCGAGTGGGCCCGGTTCGTCGGCGGAGACCCAGCCGAGGCCAAGAAGCTGCAGGGCTTCTTCACGGGCGAGGTGATGAAGGCGACGAAGGGCAAAGCGAACGGCAAGGACGTCGCGGCGGAGCTGGTCCGCCGACGCGACGCCGGTCAGGAACCGAGCGGCTCCTCGGTGTAGCGCCGGAGGGTCGGTCCGACCCACCGAGCGATCTGGCGCGGGGAGGCGGTCGAGATGGGCGGCACGCGCAGGATGTAGCGGGTGAACGCCAATCCCATCAGCTGAGCGGAAACCAGGGCGCGGCGCTGGGCCGTCACGGCTTCGCTCTCGCCGGGGTTGGGGATCAGGACGCTCCAGACCCGTTCGGCCACGAACTCGCGCATCGCGTCGGCCACGGCCGGCGAAGCGGCCATCGCGGCGGCGCACGAAGCGAAGTCGGACCCGGTGCCCTCGGCCTGATCCCACATGGCGAGAAAGCTCGCGACGTCGGACCCGCGTACCTTGGGGCCTGTCCCTGCGCCGTCCTTGACCATCCGGGGGTCGAAGGGCAGCGCCATGGCGGCGACGAAGAGGCTGGCCTTGCCGTCGAAGTAGTGGTGGACCAGGGCAGGGTCCACGCCGGCCTCGCGGGCGATGGCCCGCAGGCTGGCGCCGTCGTAACCCTTGGCCGCGAACACTCGGCGAGCCGCCTCGACGATGTCGCCCTTGGTGTCGAGCTTTCCGGGGCGACGGCCGACAGCGCTCATCACGGGGCGGTTCCGGGCCGAGGCACACAGGGGTATTCACCGGCGGGGAATTCTGTGTTACAACTCATCAGTGATGAATCCTACGACACGAGGGTCAACCGGGGTGGGTGACAGAGACGGCAGCTCCGTTGCGCCGGAAGGGAAGGTGACCGCACTGGGCCGGCTCGCCGGGCACTGCTACGACCGGAGGCGGCGGGTGCTCGTGCTCTGGCTGGTGGCCATCGTGGGGTTCACGGTCGTCGCTCAGCTCGTGGGCACGCATTTCGAGAACAAGTTCACCTCGGGCAACACCGAGTCGCAGCAGGCCGCCAATCTGCTCAGCGCCAAGTTCCCCTCCCAGGCGGGCGACTTCGCCGACGTCGTCTTCCACACGTCCACGCCCATAGCGGACAACCGCGCCGCGATCTCCGGCGTGGTGGATTCCCTGCGACCTCTGGCGCACGTGGCCGGGGTGGTCAGCCCCTTCTCACCCGAAGGCGCCCATCAGGTCTCGACCCACGCCAACGTCGCCTACGCCGTCGTCCAGTTCGATCAACAGACGTCGGACTTGCCACCGGGCGCCATCAACGCAGTCATCGACACCGCGAGAGCCGCCGCACGTCCCGGGTTCCAGGTCGAGCTCGGTGGCCAGCCGATCTCGTCGGTCCAGAAGATCTCTCCTGGGGCGAGTGAGGGCATCGGCATCACCGCCGCCATGATCATCATGCTGCTGGCCTTCGGCTCTGTCGTCGCCATGGGACTCCCCATTCTCACGGCGCTCTTCGGTCTGGGCATCGGCGTCGCGCTGCTCGAACTGATCACTCACCTCCTCGTCGTACCGAACTTCTCCCCCGAGATGGCGGCGATGATCGGAATCGGGGTCGGCATCGATTACGCCCTGTTCATCGTGACCCGCTACCGGCAGGGAATCTTCGAGGGACGTGATCCTCGCGATGCGGTCGTCACCTCGCTCATGACTGCGGGCCGGTCCGTCATGTTCGCCGGTGGCACCGTCGTGATCTCGCTGTTCGGCCTCTTCCTCATCGGGCAGCCGTACATGATCGGGCTGGCGTCGGCGTGCATCGCCGCCGTGTTCATGGTCCTCATCGCCGCTGTGACGCTGCTGCCCGCCATGCTGGGCTTCGCCGGCGGGGCCATCGACAAGCTCCACATCCCCGGGCTGCTCCAGAGCGGCGGACCACCTCCGGAGCACAGCTTCTGGTACCGGTGGAGCCGGCTGGTCCAACGGCGAGCCTGGGTCACAGGGACCCTGGCCTTGGTGATCCTGCTGGTGCTCGCCATCCCGGTCTTCAGTATGCGCTTGGCCTTTACCGACGCCAGCAACGATCCGGCGAGCGCGACGACGAAGCAGGCCTACGACCTGCTGGCGGAGGGTTTCGGCGTCGGCTTCAACGGCCCCCTCATCGTCGCCGTCGACATGCACGGTCCCGCCGACGAGCAGACCGTGGCCCGGCTGGACGCGGCCATGCGCTCGGGCGTGCCCGACGTGGCGTTCGTGGCACCGCCGCAGTTCAACGCGGCCAAGACGGGAGCGGTCATCACGGTCGTCCCGAAGACGTCACCGCAGTCGGCCCAGACCACAACGCTGGTCCAGACCCTCCGTTCGGACGTGATCCCCCCGGTGGTGCGCGGGACGGACGTGCAGGCCCTGGTCGGCGGCCAGACGGCCGGCGGCATCGACGCGGCCAACTTCTTGGGCAGCCGCCTGTTCCTGGTCATCGGCGCCGTGCTCATCCTGTCGTTCCTGTTGCTCATGACTCTCTTCCGCAGCGTCGTGCTGCCGCTCAAGGCGGTGATCATGAACCTGCTGAGCGTCGGGGCCGCCTACGGCGTGATGGTCGCCGTGTTCCAGTGGGGCTGGGGGGGCAGCGTGATCGGCATCGGAGAGACCGGTCCGATCGACCCCTGGATCCCGGTGACGATGTTCACCATCCTCTTCGGGTTGTCGATGGACTACGAGGTCTTCCTCCTGTCGCGCATCCGGGAGGAGTGGCTGCGCACGCAGGAGAACGCGACGGCCGTCGCCGACGGGCTGGCCGTGACGGGCCGCATCATCACCGCCGCTGCGGCGATCATGTTCTGTGTCTTCGGGTCGTTCGTGATCAACGACCCCTTGCACATCCTCAAGGTGTTCGGGCTCGGCCTCGCCGTGGCGGTCCTGATCGACGCGACGTTGGTGCGCATGGTCCTCGTACCCTCCATCATGGAGCTGCTCGGTCCCGTCAACTGGTGGATGCCGCGCTTCTTGGATCGGAGCGTGCCGAAGATCGGCGTGGAGGTGACGCCCGAACCGCCTCGACCGGTGGTCCCCGCTCCGGCCTGACGGTTTCGGCCGGGGCCGTCGTGGGACGACCCGTATGCTGGCGGCCATGAACAAGGATCACGACGCGCGTGCGGCCGCGGCGAACGACGCGTCGCCGGAGTCCGCGTTCGTGTCCCTCAACCCCGGACGCGACGTGCAGAGGGTGGGCACCGCCGCATTCCTCGGCGAGGCCGTCAGCAAGATCCACGATCCGGTGTGGGCGGTGATCGGCAATCTCGGAGACAGCCAGTGCTACCTCGGCGTCCCGGAGAAAGTGCAGGTCATCCAAGCCGCCATGTCTCGCCGCATTGCCGCCGACGACCTAGCGGTTCGGTTGATTCCGCCTGCGTTCACCCTGGGGGTGTCCGACGGCCAGCTGAACGGCACGCCGCAGATGCGTTTCTCTTTGGTGGGCCGAGAGCTCGTCCACGACACCGCCGACGTGCATCTCGCGGCGAACGGCGTCGCCGGTCTTATCGCCGTGGTGGCCTGCGACAAGCCCCCGGTCGGCACACTCGCCGCAGTGCTCGAGAACGACACGCCAGCAGTGATCGTCTCCGACGGGCCGATCAAGCCCGGGATCGATCCCGAGACCGGTGAGCGGATCGACCTGGTGACCGCATTTCAGGCGGTCGATCAGGAGGCCGAGGTGCGCGCCCGGCTCGCGCTCAGCGCCTGCCCCGGCCAGGGCAGCTGTGGGGGCATGTTCACCTACAACACGATGCAGACTTTCATCGCCGTGCTCGGCCTCGAGCCCTTGCACATGGTGTCCCCGCCGTCGGACGACCCGCGCCGGTTGACGCGGTTCCCCGACGAACTGGTCGACTGCCTGTTCGCCATGACGAGCCGGGGTATCAGGCCGCACGACATCGTGACGCCCTCATCGCTCAAGAACGCCCTCACGGTCACCATCGCCATGGGTGGTTCCACAAACGTGGTGCTCCACAGCGTCGAGATCGCCCGCGCCGCCGGCATCGACCTGTGGGCCGACGTGCTCAGTCAGGAGGACTTCAACCGGCTGGCGCGCCGCCTGCCGGTGCTGGTCAACATGCGTCCCTTCGGCGACTACTCCATGGTCGACGTCGATGCGAAGGGCGGCCTCCAGGTCATCGTGAAGGAGCTCCTCGAGGCTGGCTTCCTCGACGGCGACGCCCTGACCTGCACGGGCGAGACTTTGGCCGCGCAGCTGGCGCGGCTGGACCCACCGCACCCGGACCAGGACGTGATCTTCCCGTTCGACAAGCCTTTCAAGGACACCGGCGGACTCCGTCTGCTGCGCGGGAACCTCGCACCCGACGGCGGTGCGATCCTCAAGGTCGCCGGCCTCGAGGGTGGAGTGCACGACGGTGTCTTCGCCGGACGCGCCAAGGTGTTCAACGGCGAACGCTCTCTGATCGAGGCTCTCGACCAGCACCCCGACAGGTTCAACGACCTCGACATGGTGGTCATCCGCTACGAGGGCCCTCGGGGCGCGCCGGGCATGCCCGAACTGCTCGATCCGACCTCGCGGATCACCTCACTCTGCCGGGAGCGGCACATCACGATCGCATTGATGACGGATGCTCGGTTCTCCGGCGGATCGGTCGGTCTGGTCATCGGCCACGTCGCGCCCGAGGCGATCCTCGGAGGACCGATCGCGCTGGTCGAGGACGGCGACTCCATCGTGGTCGACCTGAACAACGACCGGATCGACTGCACGCAACTCGACGAGCCCGGTGTGTCGGAGCGACGGGCGGCCGAATGGCGAGCCCGGTCGGAGGGAAACGGCGGCGTCCACCCGGACGCGGCGCGGGTGACCGACCGGGTCCTGGCCCGGATGCGGGCGACCGCACTGCCCGCTCTCCTCGGTGCGGGCATGGCGACGCCATCGGCGACCTGACGGTGCGGCCGGGCGCTCCCGTGTCCGTGCTGTATCCAGGCCGGTGAGGTGCCGAAGCGATCGAGGCTCGACAGGTCTGGCCGGACGGCGGGAGGCCTCCGGCGGGCCGCCGGCACGAGGCGAGGTTGTCGACGGCCGTCTGCCGTGCCACAATGGTCGTCTTATGCAGGCACGTACCACCCGCCCGACGATTCTGGTACTCGTAACGTAGGCGCGCGCCCGCACCGCAGCGCGCCTACCGACCTCCCGCACCGGGGGGTCTTTTCAATTCCGGACCCCTTCTCAACATTCAAGACCCGTTCGACAGACACGACAGCGCAACAGGGAGCACGAGATGCAGCTGACAGGGGCGCAGGCCCTCATCAAGAGCCTCGAGATGCAAGGGGTCGACGTGATGTTCGGCCTCCCGGGCGGCGCCATCCTCCCGGTCTACGACCCGATCATCGACTCCTCCATCCGCCACATCCTGGTACGCCACGAGCAGGGGGCGGGTCACATGGCGGAGGGATACGCCATGGTCACGGGCCGACCCGGTGTCGCCATGGTGACGAGCGGTCCGGGAGCGACCAACATCGTCACGCCGCTGGCGAACGCCTACATGGACTCGACGCCGCTCATCGTGGTCTCGGGCCAGGTGGCGACACCCGCCATCGGGACGGACGCTTTCCAGGAGTGCGACATCACCGGCGTCACCATGGGTATCACCAAGCACAACTGGTTGATCAAGGACGTGCGGGAAATCCCACGGGTGGTCGCCGCCGCCTTCCACGTCGCGACGACGGGCCGCCCCGGGCCGGTGCTCATCGACCTGCCGAAGGACATCTCCAACGCGACGATGGAGTGGTACTGGCCGCAGTCGGTCGACCAGCTGGACCTGCCGGGATACCACCCGGTGACCTTCGGCGACCCCGTTCTGGTTGGCGAGGCCGCCGAGTTGATCGCCGAGGCCCGGCGCCCGGTGCTCTACGTCGGCGGGGGTGTGCTCAAGGCGAGGGCGTCCGAAGCGCTCCGGGTCCTCGCCGAACGGACCGGGATTCCCGTGGTGACCACGCTGATGGCACGCGGCGCCTTCCCTGACTCCCACCGGCTGGCTCTGGGCATGCCCGGAATGCACGGTCACTACACCGCCGTGACGGCGATGCAGCGTAGCGACCTGCTGATCAACCTCGGCGCTCGCTTCGACGATCGGGTCACGGGCAGGATCAGCGCCTTCGCCCCCGAGGCCAAGGTGATCCACGTCGACATCGACCCGGCCGAGCTCGGCAAGGTCCGCGTTCCTGACGTCGGCATCGCGGGCGACTGCCGGTTGGTGGTCGAAGAGCTGCTCCTCGCCATGGACGCCCGGGCCGACCGTCCGGTGGTGCAGGACCTCGATCCGTGGTGGCGCCAGATCCACGAGTGGCAGGCGAATTTCCCCCTGTACTACTCGGATGCGGACGGCAGGACCATCAAGCCGCAGAACGTCGTCGAGCAGCTGCGCGGCGCTGCCTCGGAAGACACCATCGTGGTGGCGGGCGTCGGGCAGCATCAGATGTGGGCCTCCCAGTACTGGACGTTCGAGCATCCCTATACGTGGGTCAACTCCGGCGGTGCGGGCACGATGGGGTTCGCCGTGCCGGCCGCCATCGGCGCCAAGGTCGGGCGGCCCGACCGCACCGTGTGGGCCATCGACGGAGACGGGTGCTTCCAGATGACGGCCCAGGAGCTCGTCACGGCGAGCTCGGAGCAGATCCCGGTCAAGATCGCCATCCTGAACAACGCCTACCTGGGCATGGTGCGCCAGTGGCAGGAGATGTTCTACGGGGAGCGGTACTCCGAGGTTTACCTGTCGCCCGACCTGCCCGACTACGTCAAGTGGGCCGAGGCGATGGGGTGCGTCGGTATCCGGGCCGAGTCGCCCGAGGACGTCGGCCCGGCCATTGACAAGGCCAACGCCATCGACGACCGGCCGGTGGTGGTCGATTTTCGCATCGATGCCTTCGAGAAGGTCTTCCCGATGGTGGCAGCCGGTGCTTCCAACGACGACATCGTCGTGCACCCCGACCAACTCGCGGCGCGATGACGGCGCACCTGACATCAGTGCGGGGCGGCAAGGCGGCCTCCCCGCGCCACCACATCCTCTCGGTGCTGGTGGAGAACAAGGCCGGCGTGCTCGCCCGGGTGGCGGGCCTGTTCAGCCGCCGGGGCTTCAACATCTACTCGCTCGCAGTGGCGCCGACGGACGAGGACGAGCACTTCAGCCGGATCACCATCGTGGTTGACGTCGAGTCGGCTCCGCTGGAGCAGGTGATGATGCAGCTCGACAAATTGGTCAACGTCGTCTCCATCGGAGAGCTGTCCCCCGCCCAGGCCGTCGAGCGGGAGCTGCTGCTGGTGACGGTGGCGGCTGGGCCGGCCGAGCGCTCGCAGGTGATTGAGCTGGTCGGGGTGTTCGGCGGCGAGGTGGTCAGCGTGGGTGCCGATCGGCTGACCGTGATGCTGGCCGGCCGGCCGGAGAAGATCGACGACTTCGAGGGACTTCTCGAGCAGTACACCGTGGTTGAGCTCCAGCGGACGGGCCGGGTGGCCCTGCCTAAGCTGGGACGCCGTTGAATTCGAGGACTGGGCAAGACCGACCGAGCACGACAAAGAAGGAAGAACTGACGCCATGGCCACGCTGTACTACGAATCCGACGCCGATCCCACACTGATCGCGGGACGCAAGGTCGCCATCCTCGGCTACGGCTCCCAGGGGCACGCGCACGCGCTGAACCTGTTGGAGTCGGGAGTCGACGTCCGGGTGGCGCTACGCGAGGGCAGCACCAGCCGGCGCAAGGCGGAGGACGCCGGGCTGCGCGTCACGTCGCTGGCCGAGGCCGCCGCCGAGGCGGACGTCATCATGATCCTGCTGCCCGACACCGAGCAGAAGGCCGCGTACGACGAGTTCGTGGCGCCGAACCTCAGCGACGGTGACATGCTCATGTTCGCCCACGGCTTCAACATCCGTTTCAAGCAGATCGTGCCTCCGCCCGGGGTCGACGTGACGATGGTGGCGCCGAAGGGCCCCGGTCACCTCGTGCGCCGGACGTACACCGAGGGCGGTGGGGTCCCGTCCTTGGTCGCGGTGCACCAGGACGCGACCGGCAAGGCTCGCGACGTCGCTCTGTCCTACGCCAACGCGATCGGCGCGACGCGGGCGGGTGTCCTCGACACCACCTTCGACGAGGAGACCGAGACCGACCTCTTCGGCGAGCAGGTGGTGCTGTGCGGCGGTCTTACCGCGCTCGTCACCGCCGGGTTCGAGACCTTGGTGAACGCGGGCTACCAGCCCGAGTCGGCCTACTTCGAGTGCCTGCACGAGCTGAAGCTGATCGTGGACCTCATGTACGAGCAGGGGATCGCGGGTATGCGCTACTCCATCTCGGACACCGCCGAGTACGGCGACCTGACCCGGGGCCCCCGCGTCATCGACGACACCGTGCGCGCCGAGATGCAGACCATCCTCGACGACATCCGAAGCGGAGCATTCGCCGAGGAGTGGATCGCCGAGAACAAGGCGGGTCGGCCCCGGTTCCAGGCGCTGCGCGCCGCCGGCCAGGCCCACCAGATCGAAACCGTGGGACAGGAGCTCCGGGCGATGATGCCCTTCATCTCGGCCGGCAAGACGAGGGTCCAGGATGCCTCAGGCGGCTGAGCTGCGATGTCGTGCCGACATCGATCCGGGGTTGACATGACACTGCAGTGATGTCATATTGACATCGTGAAGATGTCATCGGTCGTGGACAGTCTGCGGGGCGACGTCCAGGCCGTTGGGGAGCTCGGCGACGAGACGGTCGCCGAGGTGGCCGAGCGGATCGCGAGCCTGCTCGCCCGGTCGGTTCCGGGTGTCGTCCTTGACCTGCTCTCCCAGGCCGTCGCCGAGCTGTCGTCGCAGTTGCCCGACGGCAAGGTGGAGATCCGTGTCTCGGGCGACGACGTGGACCTTTCCTACGTGGCCGTGGCCGAGGAACCCGAGCCCGTCGTGGCTCCGGCCGGCGATGCGGACGGCGACCTCTCGGCGCGAATCACCCTGCGCCTGAGCGAAGGGCTGAAGCTCCGGGTCGAGCAGAAGGCGGCCGCCGAGAGTCTCTCCGTCAACAGCTTCATCGTGCGGACGCTCGATCGCGGGACGACCCAGGGAGCCCGCACCAGCCCCGGTGGGACTCGCCTGCGTGGGTACGCCGTTACCTGAGAGGAGAAGAGAGCATGGAACGCACATTCGATACGCCGCACCCGGTGCGGCTCGACGTCCAGAACGAGTCCGGACTCGTCACCGTTGTGGCCAGCGCCCGGGACACGACCGAGGTGGTGGTCAGCGCCGACTCGCCCGCCGCCGACGATCTCGTCGAGCGGACCGTCGTCGAGTGCCGTCACGACCACGTCGTGGTCAAGGTCCCCCGCCAGGGAAAGGGATTCTTCCGTCGCGCCGGCGTCACCGTCGCCGTCAGCTTGCCCGAGCACAGCGATGTCACCGTCGTCACGGCTGCGGCGGACGTCGACGTGACCGGGCTCATCGGGTCGGCCGACTTCACGACGGCCAGCGGCGACGTCACCACGGACGACGTCTCGTCGGATGTCCGGGCCAAGACCGCCAGCGGCGACGTCACCGTGGGCAGTGTGGGTGGAGAGCTCAGGGTGGCCACGGCATCGGGGAATCTGCGCTGCTCGCGCGTCCGCGGCCGCGCCACCTTCACCACGGCGTCGGGCGACGTCGAGATCGGCTTGGCGGAAGACCGGGTGGAGGTGAAGGCGACCTCAGGCAAAGTGCGCTTGGGTGAGCTCCACGTCGGCGCCGACGTCGTGAACGTGTCGGGCGACGTGCGAGTGCTCTCCCTCTCCGCGGGAAGCCTGCACCTGCGATCCGTCTCGGGGAACGTCGCCGTCGGCGTGAGCGAAGGGGTGGAGCTGCGCGTCGACGTCCAGACCATGTCGGGTCGTGTCCACTCCGAGATTCCGCTCGACGACGTGCCGGCCGGAGGAAACACCGGGAAGAAGGCCGAGGTCACCGTGCGCACCGTCTCCGGCGACGTTGCCGTGGAGCGGGCACTCGTGCCGGTGGCCTGATCAGGCCGTCCAGCCGGAAAGGCCGTGCCGCTACATTCGGTCGAGCGAAGGAGGTGCCGGTGAAACAGACCAGGCTGAACGAGCCGCCCGAGTATGCGCAACGACGAGAGCAGCTCCGCCGGGCCGAGGTCGCACTCATGCGCCAGCGCGAAGAGGTGGCTGCGCAGCGGCGCCGGCTCCCTCCCGGACCACGCGTGCAGGACTACGAGTTCCTCGAGGGACCGAGGAGCCTGGACGACGGAGACGAACCGGTGACGACGGTGCGCTTGAGCCGGCTCTTCAGCGCTCCTGACCGGGCACTCGTCGTCCAGCACGTGATGTACGGGAAGCGTCAGACGTCGCCGTGCCCGATGTGCACCATGTGGGTCGACGGCCTCGACGCGGTGCTCCCGCACGTTCGGCAACGGGCCGACTACGTCGTCGCGTCGGCCGCCGATCCGGCGTCGCTGCGGGCGCACGCACGTGACCGGGGTTGGCGCAACGTGCGTCTGCTCAGTTGCGGTCGTTCCACCTTTCAGTACGACTTCTGTGCGGAGGACGAGGAGGGCAACCAGAACTCGACGCTTTCGGTTTTCACGCTCGACGCCGACGGCAGCCCCCGCCACTCGTACTCGAGCCACCCCCAGATGGCGGACGACGTCTACGAACGGGGAGTCGACCTCCTGTCGCCGGTGTGGAACCTGCTCGACCTGACTCCCCAGGGACGGGGCGACTGGTACGCGAGCCTCGAGTACTGATTCGGACGAGACCGACATCGCCGCGGGAAAGCGAGGGACGCCGCCTTTCCCATGCCGGATCCGTTGCTCAACCCGATCCTGCACATGGCCTGATCGGCCACATGGACACGGCCGGCGTCCAGAAGAACCTCTGCTTCAACGAATGGGTTCGACAGTCACCGTCTTTCGCTGACGCAACGGCAAGGACAGATGTGTCACACATCGCTGACGCAACGCCTCACACCGAGTCCGATCGCTGGTCCGGGATCGGCAAAGGATGCGCGAACGAAGGACGGGCGGAAGAGGGCGTCGTGATCGCCGGACAGCGCCGTCTGAGCGCGATGCGTCAAAAATAGCTAGGGTGAAAAATTGTCATGTGCGGGTGGCAACGCCGGCACAGGTTCGTCTCAGGAGGTCGACCGAATGGCTGACGACCAGACCCCTTCCGCCTCGGGTTCCGACCAGATCACCGAACCCCAGATCCCCGACTTCGACGCCGGCGACGGGCGCGTGCCAGGGCAGGCCTACGTCCGTGTCGACACCTCTGCGGCGGCCGGCGTCGCGTCCACCTTGAGCAACATCCCGGTCTACGGCCAGTCCGCGGCTCAAGCAGGAGCAGCCTCGGTGATCACGACGACCGGGATCTCCGACCTTGACGCTGCCCTGCAGTCGATCGGTACGCAAGCCGTATGGCGCCTCGCGGCCGATGACGACACTGCTCCCGCCGTTGCCGCTGCCGACACGACCGGCGACTCGGGCACGGGTGCCGACGCGGCCGGGGCGACGAGCACCAGCCTCGCTGGCGTGCTTCTCGTCGAGTTCAACCAGGCCAACAATTTGGACCAGGCTCTCCAGACGTTGTCAGGTGTGTCGAGCGTGGCCGAGGCACACCCGGTCGGGTGGTTCACAATCGCAATGACGGTTGATGATCCGTCCTTCCCCGCCCAATGGGGCCTTCCCGACCTGCATGTCCCCGACGTGTGGGACACGACCACGGGCTCGTCGTCGGTGACCGTCGCCGTCGTGGACACCGGCTGCGACTACAACCACACCGACCTCAAACCACAGCTCTTGACCGGCGCGAGCTTCATTCCGGGGGTCGCCACCGCCCAAGACGACCATGGCCACGGAACACACGTCGCCGGCATCGTTGCTGCGACAGGCAACAACACCCAGGACATCGCGGGCATCGCGTGGGGATGTCGGATCCTGCCGGTCAAGGTGCTCGCGTCCGGGGGCTTCGCCTCGGGTGCCAGCATCGCCGCCGGCATCTTCTACGCGGCGTCCCGGTGCCAGGTCATGAACTGCTCCATTCAGGGTCGCGTGGACGACTTCGCCACCCGCATCGCTGTGGGCGTCGCCGTGGTCCGGGGCACCCTCGTGGTGGCGGCCATGGGGAACGCCGGCTGGACCGAGACCACCCCCAGCTATCCCGCCGCGTATCCGGGTGTCTTCGCGGTAGGAGCCATCGATTCCAACCACCACCGCTCGGTCTGGAGCGCAACTCAGTCTTCGAACCAGGGGAGTTGGATCGATGTCGCGGCACCCGGAACGAACATAGTCAGCCTTCGCCTGACCGGTGGCGTCACGACCATGAGTGGCACGTCCCAGGCGTCCCCGCACGTGGCGGGGGTGTTGGCGCTGTTGCTGTCGAGCCCTCCCACCGCGTCCGGCATATCCGCCACGGACGCAATCACGTCGTCCTGCAGCGCCTTGCAGGACAACGCGACCGATCCCGTGCCGAACTCCGCGTACGGCCATGGCCTCGTAGATGCGAAAGCCGCTCTGGACAAGATCCACCCACCGGTGGGCGACTTCCCCACACCTTCGACGGATACCGCGGTCGCCGACGCCTCCAACTCCCAGCAAAACACCGACTCCTCCACGTCGTCGACGGATTCCACGGCTACCCCGTCTTCGACGGATTCCACGGTCGCCGACGCCTCCGACTCCCAGCAGAGTTCCGACTCCTCCTCGACCTCGACCTCGACCTCGACCGATTCGTCTGATTCGACGGATTCGACTGTCGCCGACGCCTCCGACTCCCAGCAGAGTTCTGACTCCTCCACGACGTCGACGGGTGCCGACGACTCGACTACTGACGCAACCAACTCTGTCTCCACCACGTGACGGCGTTGATCCGATCGGCACCGTGTTCGACCCGCGCCCGCCGCGATTCGAAGCATGAGGCAAGGTGGCTGGCGACCTGGGCCACGGCTATCGGGATATGAGCCACCGAGTCACCCTGGGCGAATCGGTCTCGGTAGGGTGGCATCATGTGCCGGAACATCACCACGCTCCGCGGCCTGACCCCGACGGCGACACCGGAGGAGATTCAGGCGGCGGCCCGCCAGTACGTGCGAAAGGTCAGCGGCGTGCAATCCACGTCGGCGCAGACCGAGGAGGCGTTTGAGCTCGCGGTCGACGTGATCGCCGCGGCGACCGCGGAGTTGCTCGACGCCCTCCCGCCGCGGAAGCAACCGCCACCGACTCTTCCGCCGCTCCGGCGGCGCGCCGCACAGGCCGCCGCAACGGGCTGAACATGCCTTGACAGTTATATTACCGTAGAGGCATACTTATGGGGTGACGAGCACGTTCGAGGTCCTGGCCGAGGAGAGCCGACGGCTCATCCTCGACCTGCTCGTCGAGCACGAGCGGTCGGTGGGCGACCTCGTCGGGTCGCTGTCGCTCAGCCAGCCGGCGGTCTCCAAACACCTGAAGGTTCTGCGAGACGCAGGCCTCGTGGACTCTCGCCCCGACGCGCAGCGTCGCATCTACCGCGTCCGGCTCGAGCCGCTGCGCGATCTGGACGAGTGGCTGGCCCCCTACCGGCGGGCCTGGGAGCGACACCTCGACGCCCTCGAACGGCATCTCGCCGCCATGGAAGTGGAGGAGCCAGAGTTCGACCGCGAGCCCCTCTCGTGAGCGGCGACGAAAGCTTCGAGCGCACCGACACCGTCTCCGTCCTGCGCTTCCGGCGCGACCTGGACCACCCTCCGCCCAGGGTGTGGGCCGCGCTGACCGAGGACCGGCACCTGGCGGGATGGTTTCCCACGACGGTGGAGGGTGCCCGCCTCTCCGGCGCGCCGCTTCGCTTCACGTTCCGGGAGTCCGAGGGCGCACCCTTCGGCGGTGAGATGATCCGCTACGACCCGCCGACCGTCTTGGAGCTGCGCTGGGGCGACGACCTACTCCGATTCGACCTGGAGCCGGCGCGAGGCGGCGAGGGATGCGTCCTGACCTTGACGGTGACCTTCCCCGAGCACGGCAAGGCAGCGCGTGACGGCACTGGGTGGCACGTGTGCCTCGAACAACTCGCCTACGTGTGCGACGGGACCGAACCACCATGGGATCCGGCGGACCGTTGGCGAGAGGTCCATCCCCGCTACGTCGAGCAGCTCGGGCCGGAGGCGTCGGCGATCGGTCCACCCGCGGAGTGGGAACGGGTGCACGGCGATGCCGGCGGCCCCGAAGGCGGCTCCGGCTCCGGCGGCCTCCCTCAGTGACCTGAAACCCGTAACGGCAGATCCACCAGGCCGCGCAGGGTGAAGCTCGGCCGCCAGTGCGGCTCGGCGTCCAGGAGCTCCAAGATGGGAAACCGGGCCAAGAGGGCGTTGAACGCGATCTCACCCTCCATACGGGCCAGCGGCGCCCCGATGCAATGGTGGACGCCCCACCCGAAGCTCAGCGGCACGTTGTCCACGCGACGCAGGTCGAGCGTGTCGGGGTCCTCGTAGCGCCTCGGGTCACGGTTCGCGGCCCCCTGGAGCACGACGACTCGGTCACCCCGAGCGAGGGGCTCGCCCACCAGGTCCGCCGGCTCGAGCGCGGTTCGCAGGTTGAACTGCACCGGGCTGTCGAAACGCAGCAACTCCTCCACGGCGGTCGCCGCGATTTCGGGATGTGTGCGCCAGTCCTGCATCTGGTCGGGGTGGGTGAGCAGCGCCAGCAGCCCGTTGCCGAGAAGGTTCGTCGTCGTCTCGAAGCCGGCGGCGAAGAGGAGGATGGCGGTCGACGCGATCTCCTCGTCGGTCAGCCGGTCGTCGCTGTCCCGCGTCTCGACGAGCGAGGTCAGCAGGTCGTCGCTCGGCCGTCGCCGGCGCTCGTCGAGCAGCGCCAAGAAGTACTCGCCGAGAGTGGCGAGGGCCTCGATCGCCGCATCGGTCTCGTCGCTACTGAGCATCGGCTCTATCCCCTTGGCCGCCGCGCGGACGTGAGGCTGCAGGCCCGCCCGGTCGCCTCCGGGCACACCGACGAGCTCGCCGATGACCGCCATCGGCAGCGGAAGCGCAAAGGCGGACATGAAGTCCACGTCGCCGTCCTCGGTCAGGGTGTCGACGAGCTCGGCGACGAGGTCGTGCACGGCCGGGCGGAGGCGCTCGACCTGTCGCTGGGTGAACGAGCGCGAGACGAGGCGGCGCAGGCGGGTGTGGTCGGGCGGGTCCGCCATCAACATGTTGTGCTGGGACATCTCGAGGAATTCGCCACGTCGGGTCCCGGTGCCGCCGAAGATGTCGGCCGAGGCGTCCTCGACCCCGATGCCACGGCCGAGGCGCGGGTCGCGCAGGACGGCCTGGCACTCGTCGTAGCCGTTGACGACATAGGGGCCGAACGACGTCCGGCTCACCCGCGCTTCTTCCCTCATCAGCGCGTAGCGCGGGTACGGATCGGCCTGTCCCTCGGGTGTGGCCAACACCTCCAGCAGCAGTGCGTCGAGCGTCGGGCTCGAGACGAGTGCCATCGGACGAATCCTAGGAAGCTGGCACGAGGTCGTAAGCCAGGGTGCCCGCACCGGCAGTGAACGTCAGGGTGAGGTCGTTCCCGCTGCACTGGTAGGACCCGGACTCCGCCTCGGGCGTGACCGGCCTGGTGACGCCGCCGACCGAGATTGTGGCGCTGGAGGAGACGGGCGTCGCCGTCAAGGGTCCCGACCGTGCGGTGGTGGTCGGCGAGAAGCTGTAGTGATCGGTCTGGACGCCGCTGAACTTCACCGCACCACCCTCTCCCTCGAGCGGCGCTCCCGGCGTGAAGTCGCCGACCGCGTCGCCGTCGTCCGCAATGTCGACGGTGGTGCCCGCACCGCCGGAATGGGTGCCCCCCGGGCTGGTGGTGAGCGAGACGCTTGTCGCCGTCCAGCTCCCGACGAGGCAGGGCTGGCACACCGCCTTGGCGCCGGCGACCGTCCACGCCGCTCCGGACGAGTCCCCGCCCACGGCCAGCCAGTTCGTGCCGCCCGACTCCAGCTTCGGCAGGGCCTGGACCTGCGGGCACATGTCGCAGTCTCGGATGCAGAAGGCGGCAGGGCCCTTGGCCAGGTCGTCGTACTCGGTCCCGCCCGCGGTGTGCAGCCGGCTGTACGGCGAGTTCACCGTGAGGTCGATCACGTCGGCGGAGGAGACGCCGAAGCGGATGACAGCGTTGGTGTAGGGCGGGACGGCGGCGGTGAACTTCGAGCCCTGGGCCACCGCATACGTCGGCGGGTGGTAGGTGGCCGAGGTGATGCCCGGCCCCGTCGTCTGCCACCCCTTGCCGAGACCCGGGTCGCGGGCGAGGGACGAGGCCCAGGTGAGGCGGACCTCTTTGTCGGCCGCGACGTTGTAGGCGGCGGCACTGGAGCCGGCCTTGAGCATCGGGTCGAGGAGGTGCCAGGTGTTCTCGCCGCTGTTCGTCATGTGGGCATAGAAGCCGATGGCGTCGTAGCTGCGGGCGAACAGGCTGGTGCCGATCTCGGTCAGGTATGGGTTCCACTCCTCGAGCTCGGTGGGGGCGAGCGTGGCACCCACCCACTCCGCCTCACCTTCTATCAGCCACTTCGGCGCGGCGTAGTAGGCCGAGAGGGACGAGAAGTCCATGGCCTGGAAGCAGTGGAACACCTCGTGGAGGAGGGCCAGCGTCTGGTACTCGGCGTCCTGGTGGGTGAAGCTCGGATTGATATGCGTGACACAGGAGCTGGGGCTCCCGGTCGTCCCGCCGCTGCTGTTGTAGACGAAGGTGTACGCAGCGGCGTCGTCGTACTCTTGGTGAGGGTTGACTATCACCTTCTCGGGGAACTTGAGGCCATGTCCGAGATGGGAAGCGATCTGGTCGGCGTCCTTGTGTATCTCCTCGAGGTACTGGGCCGCCGTCGTCCGGACGGGTGCCTCCCGGGCTGAGGCCGGCGCGGAGGACGTGAACCCGAGGGCCAGGGAGGCGACGGCGGCGAGCGCGAGTCCGAAGGGGCGCCGCAGGGCCACGCCGGCGTACCTGACCTGCCGCGCAGTCATCGGCGGTGAAGCTAGCAAGGAATGTGCCGGGTCGGTTGGGGCACGGGCTCGCTCGTGTGCTCAAGTGGAGCAGCTATGAGCATGAAGGGAAAGGTCGTCGTCGTCACCGGGTCCAACGTCGGCGTCGGGCTCGAGACGGCGGTTGGGGTGGCCGCCCTCGAGGCCACGACCGTGCTCGCCTGCCGGAACGAGGCGAAGGCGGCCGCCGCTGCCGCCGAGGTAACCAGGAGGACGTGGAACGACGACGTCCACGTCGTGCGATTGGACCTGGCCGACCTCGAATCCGTGCGTGCCGCCGCCGACGAGATCCTGACGCGCTGGGACCGGCTCGACGTACTGGTGAACAACGCCGGCGGGACGTGGTCGTACCGGCTTGTGACCGCCCAGGGATTTGAGCAGACGTTCGGCGTCAACCACCTGGGCCACTTCTACCTGACGAACCTCCTGCTGGCCCGAATGCTCGCCGGCGAGCCCTCCCGGATCGTCAGCCTGACCTCGGTCGGCCACCACGCGGCCCGCCGGGGTATGCGCTTCGACGACCTCCAGAGCGAGCAAGGGTACGAAGGGTTCGAGGCCTACTGCCGCTCCAAGCTGGCCAACCTGCTGTTCACGCGAGAGCTGGCCCGGCGCACGCAGGGCAGCGTGGTGACGGCGAACGCCGTCCACCCCGGTGGCGTACGAAGCAGCTTCGGCATGGACGGCGACCTGACCGGTCTGAGCGCGTGGGGCATTCGCCTCGTTCGACCCTTCGAGATCAGCCCGAGCCGCGGCGCCAGGACATCGATCTTCCTGGCGAGCTCGCCCGAGGTCGCAGCCAAGACAGGCATGTACTGGGTGCGCTCGAAGCCGGGGCACATGAGCCGGCAGGCCCGCGACGACGCGGCGGCGGCCAGGCTCTGGGACGAAAGCGAGAAGCTCTGCACTTCGGCCGGGTTCGCGCTGGCCTGAACGAAGGGGCTTCGGGCCGAACGCACCCGGTCGCGCCACCGGTCGCCATCAACGGCCCGGGGCGTCAGTCGGCCAAAGCTCCGACCACGTAGTTGATGCACCCGCACAGCGAGGCCACGTCGTCGGGCTCAATGGCGGGGAACATGGCGATGCGGAGCTGGTTGCGGCCCAGCTTGCGATACGGCTCTGTGTCGACGATCCCGTTGGCCCGCAGCACCTTCGCCACATTGGAGGCGTCGATGGCGTCGACGAAGTCGATGGTGCCGACGACGTGGCTGCGGTCAGCCTCCTTCTCGACGAAGGGGCGGGCGAAGCCGGACTGCTCGGCCCAGGTGTAGAGGATCTCGGCCGAGCGGTCGCAGCGCGAGGCGGTCCACTCCAGCCCGCCGTTGGTGTTCATCCAGTCGAGCTGCTCGGCCAGCAGGAAGATGGTGGCCAGCGCGGGCGTGTTGTACGTCTGGTCCAGCACGGAGTTGTCCACCGCCGTCTTGAGGTCGAGGAACGTCGGGATGTAGCGGCCCGACGCCGCGATTCGCTCCACGCGTTCGAGCGCGGCCGGGGACATGAGGGCGATCCACAGGCCGCCGTCCGACGCGAAGCACTTCTGCGGAGCGAGGTAGTAGGCGTCGAACTGCGACGGGTCGACCCGAAGCCCGCCCGCGCCCGAGGTCCCGTCGACCGCGACCAGGCCGCCGCCGTCCGACGGGAGAGGTGCGCCGGCCGGTCGGCCGATCGTCATGGCGACCCCGGTCGAGGTCTCGTTGTGCGTCAGCGCGTACAGGTCGACCGCTCCGTCGGCCAGCGGCAGCGGGTGCGTCCCCACCTCGGACTCAATGATCTGGGGATCCTTGAGGTGCGGCGCCGCCTTCACGCACGCGGCGAACTTGGAGGAGAACTCGCCGAAGCTCAGGTGCTGGCTCTGCTCCTCGACGAGGCCGAAGGCGGCCGCGTCCCAGAAGCACGTCGTCCCGCCGTTGCCCAGGACGACCTCGTAGCCGTCGGGCAGCGAGAAGAGCTGGCGCATCCCCGAGCGCACCCGGCCCACCTGCGACTTGACCGTCTTCTGGCGGTGGCTCGTTCCGAGATAGTCACGGGCGACGGCGGCGAGCGCGTCGACCTGAGCGGGGCGCACCTTGGAGGGCCCAGACCCGAAACGGCCGTCGGATGGGAGGAGTTCGGCGGGGATCTTGATGTCTGGCACGTATGAGATCATGGCACCCGTGACGACGCATTCCTCCTCGACCGAGCTCCGCCGCATCTCGCGCCGCGCCGCCGCGGTGGCACCCTCCGCCACGCTGGCCGTCGACGCCAAGGCGAAGGCGCTCCAGGCGGCGGGGGAACACGTCGTGGGCTTCGGTGCGGGGGAGCCGGACTTCCCCACGCCGGCGCACATCGTGGAAGCTGCGGTGGTGGCGTGCCGTGACCCGGCCAACCACCACTACACCCCGACCGGCGGTATCCCCGCCCTGCGCGAGGCCATCGCGGCCAAGACCGAGCGCGACTCGGGCTTCGAGGTCACGGCCTCGCAGGTACTGGTGACCAACGGCGGCAAGCAGGCGGTGGCCAACGCCTTCTCGGTGCTGTGCGACCCCGGGGACGAGGTGCTCGTTCTCGCCCCCTACTGGACGACCTACCCCGAGTCGATCGCCCTGGCCGGCGGGACGCCGGTGGTGGTCTCGTCCGACGAGACGACGGGGTTCCGCTCGTCGGTCGAGGACTTGGATGCGGCGTGGACGCCCAACACCAAGGCGCTCCTCTTCGTCTCCCCCTCGAACCCCACCGGCGCGGTCTACCCCCGCGACGAGATCGAGGCCATCGGCCGGTGGGCGTTGGAGAAGGGCATCTGGGTCCTGACCGACGAGATCTACGAGCACCTCGTCTACGGCGACGCGGAGCACCATTCCATGCCGGTGCTCGTGCCCGAGCTGGCCGAGCGCTGCCTGGTCGCCAACGGGGTGGCCAAGACCTACGCCATGACCGGGTGGCGGGTCGGATGGCTGATCGGCCCCGGCGACGCCATTGCGGCGGCGACGAACATCCAGAGCCACGAGACGTCCAACGTCTCGAACGTGGCGCAGCGGGCCGCGCTCGCCGCGGTCTCGGGCGGTCTGGAGGACGTCGCCATGATGCGGGCCGCGTTCGACCGGAGGCGCCGGACGATCGTGCGGATGCTCAACGAGATCGAAGGCGTCGTCTGCGTCGAGCCCGAGGGCGCCTTCTACGCCTATCCCTCGGTCAAGGGGCTGCTCGGGCGGTCCCTCCGGGGAAGCCGTCCGGCGACGAGCGCGGAGCTGGCCGAGATCTGCATCAACGAGGCCAAGGTGGCGGTCGTCCCCGGGGAGGCGTTCGGCGCGCCGGGCTACTTCCGCATGTCCTACGCGCTGGGCGACGACGACCTGGTCGAAGGCGTGTCCCGCCTGGCATCCCTGTTCGCGGAGGCGCAAGACTGACCGGTCTGAATCGGGACGACGTCCCGACAGGCGGGTCGTGAGACGACGTCCCGACAGGCGGGTCGTGAGACGAGCGG
>CAWGHA010000020.1:317500-318979 GCA_963822265.1 uncultured Acidimicrobiaceae bacterium | reverse complement strand
CAAACTACCCACCTGGCGCTGTTCCTGATCCGGTTTACGGACCGAGGTTAGAGCCCCGGCACTAAAAGGGTGGTATTTCAAGGTTGACTCCACACTGGCTAGCGCCAATGCTTCAAAGTCTCCCACCTATCCTACACAAACAGTACCAAAACTCAACACCAAGCTGTAGTAAAGGTCCACGGGGTCTTTCCGTCCTGATGCAGCTAACGAGCATCTTTACTCGTACTTCAATTTCGCCGGGTCTGTGGTTGAGACAGTAGGAAAGTCGTTACGCCATTCGTGCAGGTCGGAACTTACCCGACAAGGAATTTCGCTACCTTAGGCACATTTGTTACTACTCGAACCGATGAAGACCTCTCACCTTTCTTGCTCGAGCGGCCAGGTCATTTCTGCCTAGCTCCTCATATCGCCATGAGGGTCGGACTGTATCTTCGTCACTCGCCGGCGGACGCCGACGCGTGAGCCCCGCGTGCAGTCTCTGAGGAGCCTGTCAGAACTTGCTCCAACGTTCTGGCGCGCTGCTTGCCGTTGGCATTCATGCCGTAGGCGATGCGCACCAGCTGCTCGAAACCCACATGCGACAGATGCTCCTTCCGCCGCATCGACCGAACGATGACGGCGAACGCTTCAAAGTCGCCACGCTTGACCACCGGCGGATGCCGCTCGAAGAACGGTAAAACGGATTCCTCCAGGCTTCGGAGCCCGTCGACAGCGAAAGTCCAGACGCTGCTGTTGGGGCCTTTCGGGCGTATTCGCCCGCAACCGAAGACTGGAATCATCGCCTCGAGGACATCTAGATGATCGTGATGTTGGTAGATGTGGAAAGCCGGTTGGAGTTGCCATCCTCTGTGCCGGTGCATCGCTTTGGAACGATGAACGGACACGGAGAAACAACCTTCGCCATCCACAGACCCAACGATCCAGTTGGGATCGAGCACAATGCAAGAACTCACAGTTTCCTGCTGATTGTCCGCACCGGACGGATTTTTACTGTCCACATCACCACTCAATCAAAGAGCTGTGACACGAACGAGTACCGCCGGATTCTCGGATGTTCCAGCATATAGCGGGGTTTTACAACAGCCAGGTATCAAACTAACCGTTATAGTTACGGCCGCCGTTTACCGGGGCTTAGGTTCAGAGCTTCGTCCGAAGACTAACCCTTCCCCGTAACCTTCCGGCACCGGGCAGGCGTCAGAGCGTATACATCGTCTTACGACTTAGCACGCTCCTGTGTTTTTAGTAAACAGTCGCTTTCCCCAATTCTCTGCGGCCCCCTTGGGCATCGGGACGCGAAGTCCGTCACCCTATCGAGGCCCTCCTTCTCCCGAAGTTACGGAGGAATTTTGCCGAGTTCCTTAACCACAGTTCTCCCGATCGCCTTGGTATTCTCTACCCGCCCACCTGTGTTGGTTTGGGGTACGGGTACCGTGCCAGCTCGCTAGAAGCTTTTCTTGGCAGCATAGAATCAGTGACTTC